>JAGYJZ010000029.1 GCA_018401875.1 Salibacteraceae bacterium | reverse complement strand
CCAGTCACTGTCCAGTCAATGGGGTCCATCTATCTCATTCTGCTCATAAATGACCTCGCTAGTCGCTATTATTTGGGACTGAAAGGTGTCTAGCAAATTAGTGGCGATTCATTGTCTATCCAGCATCCTTTGCCATCGATGCTGATCTGGATGTTCTCACGCTTCAATACCAATAAAATCTGGCCCAGTGAACTGGCTCAGCGTTATAATCCTTGATAACAAACAAGCGTTGGTCGGAGCATTCTCGTGGTCCACCTAAATAGATTTAAAGAAGCATTTTCTGTCGATTCAACTAAGTCCAAGTTGGCTTTTGCATCAATGAAGTTAGGCTGCAGAAATATCGCATGTTTTAGTAAATTGGCAGCTCTCTCACATTCGTTATCTATAAAAAGTAGGATAGCGAGGTTATTTAACGCCCCGGCATTACTTTGATTGCACGCTAGCAAATTTTCCAGGCTCGTTTTTGCGACATGCCAGTCCTCCAATTGAATTGCGCCAAGCGCGATGCAAAACCAGCCGCTTTCTGTTTGCCTATCAGCGGGAATGCTCTGCAGTAACACGTCAGCTTCATACCAATGACCGAGCCGTTGCAATATGGCTGCAAAGTCAGCCGAGTTCTGCTCAATACTTTCTCTCCGTCGCATTATTGCTTTCTTAATCTCTAGCCGGTCAAAACGATGTAGAACTTCAAGTTCGGAATTTTTAACTGTGCTGATGTAGTTTGTAGTGTTTGTGGGGTGGCGACGAATCATAACTAAAGGTTCGTCCACATAGCCAAAAGCGCCAGTTTGCGCGAGCTTTAACCAAAGATACCAATCTTCACTAATTTGATGCTCAGTGGGAAAACCTCCAACATCTAGAAGCGCTTTTTTACTGACCATTACGCCCGACGAAGAAGTAACTAAATTTCGCAAGATTAGATAGCCGAACGCGTTCTGGCAATCTAACTTACGTCCGCGAATAACGCCATTAATATTAGTGCCATGTTGGTCGATTTGTAAGTAAGCGGGATAAATCAAATGCCATGGTTGAGCAGGAATAGTTGGTACTAAGCGTAACAGTTCATAAATCAATTTTTCACACAGGTCATCTGCGGCGACATCATCCGCATCCATAAACAATACCCAATCAGATCGAGCAGCATAAATTGCTTTGTTTCTTGAATAGGATATGCCCCTATTAACGTCGTTTTGAAAGCTGTGGATGTGAGAGTAACGTTGCGTATACTGATTAATCAGTTGGAATGTATTATCTGTACTGCCGTCGTCGACAATCAGAATTTCTTTAACATGTGACTGATTTATTAAGCTATTTAATGTTTCAGATAGATAAGAGGCGGCATTGAATGCCGGGATAATAACCGATAGTTTAATTTCTGAGTCTGGCGACTGATTCTTTTCACTGCGTTTCATCTGCAATTCCTGTTCTGGCGAAATTCAAACTGAAATGTTTTGCTTTTGAGCGCTACGAGCTGAATTATAGTGTATCGCTGTGACCGCGGACCAACTTACACTCAGCGCTCGGGCAGCCAATGATCGGCTCAACACTATTGCGGCGTTTTAACAAACACATGTCTAGTTGGGTCAGCTCACGTTTGCTGCAGAGAACTCTTTGGCGACCGCTGCATCGAGCGCTTCCCAGTCAATTACCCAAGACGATCGAACCAGCTCGTGTTCCTCATTGACGAAGTTCTGTTCAATCAAAAGGACAAGGAATAGCTGGTCTTGGGGTGTCTCGACGGATCTGTGCGGTTTCATAAAGAGCCCCATCTGCCGGTTTTTGAAGGTTAACCAAAGCTTTGTAACCACGCCATTATAAATTTGATTAAATCAATATGTTGAGTATTTTTCAGGGCCGATTATCGCGTCGATCCGTGTTTGTAAACCGGATCTGGTCAGCCTTCTAGACCTCATCCACACACTCCATTCTCAATGGCGCAGCAAACGCCAAATCACACGCCGCTCTTTTCCCTAAAACTTCACCGAGATACTTCGGATGTAGACCATTGCTTGGACGCACACTTCTGACGTTATCTTCTGTGAAAATTTCACCTTTCT
>JAGYJZ010000028.1 GCA_018401875.1 Salibacteraceae bacterium | reverse complement strand
TTACTTCACCATCGAACTGAAAGACGCCCAACTGCCTTCACAGTTTCAGGGTAAATTCAATAATTGGATGTTTGGGTGCGATATCTGTCAGGATGTATGTCCGTGGAATCGATTCAGCAAAAATCATGCGGTGGAAGATTTTAATCCGCACCCCGAGCTTCTCGGCTCTGATAAAAAAGACTGGGAGCAATTGACCGAACAACGATTTGAAGCACTGTTTAGCGGCTCTGCGGTGAAGCGGACGAAATACAGCGGCCTCATGCGAAATATTGAGTTTCTCAGCCTTTAGGAGTAAGGATTCTCACCACGCAAAACGAGATGGCGTTGTTATACGCACCGCCAATAATATTGATTCCATTTACAAACTGAAGCTTTCCAATGGCGGGAAGTAGGGAATAGTGGAATCGCGCATTAAAACTCCAGTTTTCTTTCATCGGAACACTTACTCCAGCGTTAAATGCCAATTCATAGCGATTAAAAGGAGCTGCAGTCGTTAAGAACTGCGGGTCTATTCGTCTTGAAGCGACTAAGAAGCTGTTACAGATGCCTACTTCATAATCAAACATGGCTAAGTGAGAACGATACAAAATAGGCACATCAATGTAATGCGCCTCAAGTGTAAAAGATGTAAAGTCGCCTTTATCAGGCCGTGCCGCCTTTCTGCTCCCGCGCATGGCATAGTTTAACTCTAACTGTATCTTGGCAGATCGGGTAATGGGCGTGAATACTCCAAATCCTGCTGTGCCTCCAAGTTTATTGTAACCCCCCACGTCATCGTTGTGAATTTGACTCGCTACAATTCCCGCTTTAATTAGTCCAGAAAACTGGCCTTTTTTGGCAGTTTCTGTTTGGGCTTGAGCTGCGATCGAACTCAATATCAAAAAGAATATGACTATGGATTTATTTGACCACATGCACGTGTGTTTCTTCGCTTTGCATGACTTCAGTGCTGGCTTCATCAACGATTACCGCCACAATGTGCGTATTTTCTTTGTTCACCACATTGGCTGGCATGGTAACATTCAATTGGTAGCCAAACCATTCGCCAACGGCTGCTCCACCTGTGATAAAAGGTTCACCGGCAATAGACTGATTGGGATTAAGTTTTGCGCGTAACACATGGCGATGCACATAGTCAGGAATTCTTTTTCCTGGGTAAATATTGGGGTCGGCACGGCTGTCTAATTGTGCTGAAACAACTGAGTCTTCAATGCACAAAATAAGAAGCCTATAGTTTTGCGTCACGGTGTTGAGCACTTCTGCGCTGGCTTGTATGTAGAACAAATCCAAACTGTCAATATAAGCAGCCTCAATGCCTAAAGCGAAATCTGCGCTCGTGTTGGAGTTTTCAAAATTGATGGGGTCTGTCCAAAAAATAGTGCCGTTACCAAAGATTAAAGTGTTACCAAAATTTTCGAATGTTCTTCTATTGATCATAGCATTTGGAATCCCGAACGCTTCAGCATTAACACTTTCGTAAAGTGCAGTTCCATATTTAGTATTATAGTCTACTGGATAGCCATTAAACTCACTTACTTCTGCCCAACTACCCGCATGAATTGCGGTGATAATCATTCTTTCCTTGTTCAGCTCATATTGAGCAAGCAAAAGAGCTGTATTGGCAGGGCAGGTTGTGCATTGATGACCTGTAAATTCTTCAACGTAGGTCTTTTTGAACGACCGATTGAGGTTTACTGAGTCTATCGCTGGAAAAGAAATTTCGTTATTGGTATCGATTGGGATAACAATTTCATCAGGTTTCGGAATCGGCATTTCAACCTTATCGCATCCCATGAAGAATGCGATGAACGCTAGTAAGATTAGGCCTATGTGAATGTTGCGTTTCATATTAAAAACTGCTTGTTATTGCTAACGTTAAACCATTGGCAGCGGGCACATTTCTGCACACACCACCTACACAAAAAATTCCTGCTCGTTGACGTCCATAGCCTAAACTAATGCGGTTTGCATTATGAATGTACGTGACTTGTGTGGTTGGATAATGAACCCTTAAATCTTTGTTTTTATTGCCATAGTTGTACTGATTTAATACAGTAACAATCCAGTGAGGTGAATAACCATATTCGATCAAAGCAAACGCCCAATCGCCTTGGTCTTGACCGGTTGATAAGTGCTGTGCTTCCCAGCGAATGCTATGTTTTTTCGATAATCTATTCAACCCTTCTAAGACCCAAATTCTTGCCAAAACGTTGGTTGAGGCTTTGTTTTGGATTAATTCGATGTTGTATTCCTGAAACACATAGGTTCCTTTCAGCTTAAAGTTTTTGTTGA
>JAGYJZ010000027.1 GCA_018401875.1 Salibacteraceae bacterium | reverse complement strand
ATTGAGCTCTTCAAACGCGGTCAACCAAGTGCGTTACTGACGTTGAAATGAATATTTCTGGGACGACTAATTAGAGGATCCTTAGGTTAAAACTTGAACAATCACCACGAATCAATATTAAAAACAATCCTCTGCCATTTCGTGCGGGACATTAAGGCACTCGACTGAACGAGCGGTCGACGCAAGTTGACGCTACACCATTGACCTAAATTTTATTAAGAACTATGATAATTTCTTGAATCGGAAACGATTTCCCAAAATAGGGACTTAATCCCACACTCAATTTGAGAGAGGCGCTTGAGATGCAAAAAACCTTTTTTTCGGCAATCCGTTTCGTCCTTGTGACATCCAGTATTTGTATTATGGCTCTCTTCGCAGATGTCGCCAATGCCAATAAGTCGGTTCTCGAAAGGGTTGAGAAATCTTTCAACAGTCAAAGCCTAAACAACAGACAATCTGTTCAGTCAGCCTTAAAAAATGCCGGTGTATACGACGGAAGGATTGACGGTGAGTGGGGTCCTAGTACGTCCAAAGCTGTAAGCGCTGCGGTCGACTACGTGCAAACTAAGAATGCGCAAAATATCGTGTTCGATATGAATATGATGAGTAATTACTCCTTTGATCGCTTATTTAAATTAATCGCGACCCAGGGTATCTTTGATACTTCACGCAGCGACATCGAGTGCTTATTAAGTGGAACAGCCGAGTCATGTGGTGTCAGCATAGGAACTGCAAACCCCCAACAATCCTTTGCAGTTGCTCAAATTAGTAGCAGTCAAACCACCGCGCCAGCACCGGTCCCAGGGGAATGCGCTAGCGGGTCATCCATACCTGTCGGTGTCGCAAACTCTCCGTCGATGGTGCTTTTATCCGAAGCTCTCAAAGCGAAGCAGTCATTTGATCGCAAGAATGACGGAACGATCAAATCCCATTTTGAAGATGCAACGGTGCTCTACAATCGCGTGTCGCAAATATTGGAAAACCATGCTGCTTCCGAAGTTGGCGTAGGCTTACTCTCTGGAGCTTGTTATGGGGGAATCTCAATAGACACTGCACGCAATACATATGTAGACGCATATTCAAAATACAAATCGTCAGGCTGCGAGTCGACCCCGACTCCTGAGTGCCTAATTGCGAAGTCTCTAACGGTAGCAAACACCTATTGTGGAGGTGGTATGCGGGCGGTAAACTATGAAGCGAGCGAATCAATGACATCTGCAGCGCTCGCTAACGTTGCAATAAAAATCAATGATCTCACCGCAAAAAACCCAACGATCGATGATATAGCAGAACAGATTTTTGATGGATGCATAGAGGTCGCTAGCGCTACAAGTGACAAAATTTATATCCCGGCTCTCTTAACCGAATATATGAATCATAAACTTTCAATCGGGGAAGAACGAAGTGCTAGAGCGAAACTAAAACTTCTTGATGGCTCTGACAAATTCAAGGCTGTAGTTAACCTGATAGTCAAAGATAAAACTGTCAACAAGAAGATTTTCGATCAACTGTTTAATTTCATTCAAGAGGATGAAGCGATCAATACCGAAAGGTTTGAAATGAGCTTGACACTCTTGGAAAGAGCCTACCGTGATAGTTACCCCCCCCCTGAAAGTTTGTTTAACTATGCATCCAGTTTAAAGTACGATATCAACGATTTCACCACGGGGGAGGGGCACACCTGTGCGGACTTTGCCTTGAATTACGAGAAGTTGTTCATCAATGCACTTTCGTATGCATCCGCTGATGGGTTAGACAGACGCGAAGCCATGAACTTCTACAAACTGACTAAATCACCGATTTTTGCTCGATGCCCGAGTGGTTTTGATGATTCAGGTGCTGAGAGCACGATAAGACAGATACAACTTCAAACGTTAACCAGTTTGCTCCAGACGCAGCCCCTTGAGCGAGCACTAGCTTTCTACTATGACATAAAGGAAGCAGAGCCGAACCTGAATTTTTCTAACAAGCCTGTTCTGGACTATCAGTACGAGGTTGCTGCGAAGCTTGCTAAAGAATTTGACGTCTATACGCGCGGAAGTGAAGACATCCAATTTGTGGGGCTTAAATGCGGCTGGTACGATCAATTCTTCGACGGCGATGCCCTATGTCAAAGCAATTGGCAACTTGGTGCTCGCGGTGATAATTTAAAGCTTGCTTACTTGGTAAAGAATGATGCCTGCGAAGGCGTAAAGTTCATGTTTGCGGCAAGCACCAATAAAAAACAGAACCATCCTGCTTGGTTCACACCAGAGCAGATAGCACAAGTGCAAAGTAAGACTGCTCCAGTATCACCCGCTTTATTGCAAACGGCTCTCGAGCAAATCGATTGGGCAAAGCCTTTGGAATGTGGTGATTCTGAAATTGAGAGATTGCTAAAAGAATAAGTTCATGCCCTTACAAGGCTCGGCGAAGACTAAACGAACCGAGCATTGACTCGGTTGAAGTGATGTTATTACCAAGGGAAACTGGCGGACTAATTACCAAGGGTCTACGTCGTGAAGGTCAGAAACCCATGCTCATGATGCATTACTGCACGATTGAAGCTGAAAGTTTCGTTGTAAATCAGGTAGCGAACGCTAAAAACAGATGGCAAATAAAAAGCAGCCTCTTTTTCTCAAAAGATGGCT
>JAGYJZ010000026.1 GCA_018401875.1 Salibacteraceae bacterium | reverse complement strand
GAAGCACAAGAAGGTAATTTAGTGCCTAATCCGGGGTTTGAAGAGCGTACCGATTGTATCTTTAATGATAATAGTATTTTTGATGCATACCCTTGGTTTTCACCCACCGATGCTACTCCTGATCTTTTTCATGAGTGTGCAATTGTTTTAGAAGAACCTTGCCCTTACCCTGAAACACCAGAAAGTTGGTTGTTTGGCGTTCCAACTAATTTTAATGGTTGTCAGGAACCAAACAATGGGCTTGGATATGCTGGCGCATTCTTTGCATATGATAATGGATTTGTAGAATGGGTAGAATATCTAGGAACTCGACTATTGCAACCCTTGCAAGAGGATAGCGTTTACCACGTAGAGTTTTATGTATCCATGGCAGAAGTAGCCACTGACGGCACATGGATGATCTGCGCTGGATTTGACTCTGATTCACTCGATTATTCCAAAGGCTTTATCCCAGGCTATAGCACGACTATCGAAGTTGACGATTATGTTACGCTGACACCTAATACTTTTATTACCGATCGAGAAGGATGGGTGAAGGTAGAGTTTACTTATATAGCAGACGGGACAGAACAATTCTTATACATTGGTAACTTATTTCCATTCGGCGACACAGAATTTGAGCAGGTCGTTTTCCCGGGTGACACAGTAGGGGTTCAGTTCCCTTTACAATATTGGGGAGCGGCATATTACTACATTGACGACGTCTATGTAGGAATTCAAAAACCTTCTAATCATTTAGAGCAACTTAACACTATTAGCCTTACACTTTACCCCAACCCCGCGATAAATAACCTTACGGTGAATTCAGTTCAGAACGGAGAAATTACTATTTATGCTTCAAATGGTCAAGTAGTAAAAGTTGTTCAAAAAGAGGTTCAAGAACGAAGTATTGACGTCTCAAACCTGAATAATGGTGTGTACATAGTTAGATTCACATCAGGACACCACACAAGCACACGGAAATTGATCGTTTCGAAAGCTTTATCACCATGAAAACGATAACTTTTATCATAGCTATTCTTTTACCATCCCTCGCTTTTTCTCAATTTGATTGGCGTTCTAATGGAAATGCAGCTAATGCTTCCTCTTTCATCGGAACGACGAACGGCTTCGATTTTCCGATATACACAGACGGCGACGAAAAAATGCGTGTCACCACCACCGGTGAGGTCGGCATTGGGGTCACCAACCCTGACATGCGCCTGCATGTGGATAGTGGTGGAGTACTCGTAACCAATGACATTGGCAGTAACCCAAATCTAGGCGCTGGTTACCGCTTGATGTACATCCCTGAAGACGCTGCCTTCCGAGGTGGTCAAGCACTTGGTTCTGAATGGGATGGCACAGACGTAGGCCAATTTTCCTTTGCATACGGCAGAGATGTCACAGCGTCAGATTTATCTACATTTGCATTTGGCCAAGAATTGGAGGTGACGGCCAGTTACTCCAATTGCTTCGGTTTTAATAACAATGCCACAAACACCCATGTTACCCTGTTCGGTCAGAACAATAACGGTTCAGGTGTATTCAGCTTCGCTGCGGGTAAAAACCTTAACATGACCGGCGACTTCAACACGGCGCTTGGCTGCGACATCGAAATTTCTTCTGATAATGGTATGGTTTTTGGCTCCGGTTTAAACGGTAATCCACTGACGAATGCTATCAACAATTCATTGATGGTAGGTTTCAACAGCAATCTATCGGGGTTGGAATTGGGGTAACAGACCCAAGTGAGCGGTTTGATGTACTCGGCACTGCTCGTTTTAGAAGTATGCCAAACAATTCTGCAGATGTTTTGATCACGGGGGTTGAGCAAGATGCCGTCGGTGACTATCAATTGAACTATTTTGCGTTTACCGGTAATAGCGATGACCTACTGGCAGGTGATGGCACATGGGTCGACGGCTCTGCTGTAGGCTGCGAATGGAACGAAGTCACCAACGGAACTAGTGATGACCTGGTTATGGGCTATACTGGTGCGTGTAACGAAGGACGAGTTGGAATTGGTGTTGACGACCCCGGCATTAGCCGATTAAGGGTAACGCAAGATGCTGCGTCAGGCACACAGAACTGGGGCGTATTCTCTAACGTTAACGGTGCGAATGCTCTCAACATTGGTGTAAGAGGCCGTGCGGCAACAACAGGAAGTGGCTCTAGTGGATCATTTCAAAATATTATTGGAGTAATGGGTGAGGCCAATTCACAAACCGGTGGTGATTCGCATTGCTTTCATAATGTCATCGCAGTCTATGGTCGCGCTAACGCTTCTGTGGCATGCAACGCCGTATGGGCCGGCTATTTTAATGGTGATGTTTTCACTACAGGCTCGTATTTACCATCTGCAGATATCCTGAAAACGAACATCCAACCTCTTGATAATGGACTTGAAATACTTTCTGGCATTACTGCTCGCAGATATAATTTCATGACCGAACAGTTTCCGTCAATTAACCTCCCGGAGCAAGAGCAAGTTGGAGTTTTAGCTTCAGAGGTTGCCGCTGTAATGCCAAATGCAGTGAAAACGACTTATTCAGTTGGAGAGGAAGGTGAGCAAGTTGAATTTCAAGCAGTCAATTATGATGCACTTATACCTGTCTTAATCAGTGCCACCCAAGAACAACAAGCCACCATCGAGCAGT
>JAGYJZ010000025.1 GCA_018401875.1 Salibacteraceae bacterium | reverse complement strand
CGTTGATCGATACCGCCGAAGGCGCGCACAAGGAAATCGAAAACATCCTGCAGCGTATGCGCGAACTGGCCGTGCAAGGATCGAACGCTACGAACGATGCTGACGATCGAGCCAATTTGACTGCCGAGTTTGCAGCACTGAGGACTGAGATCACGCGCATCTCTGACACGACTACCTGGGCGGGGCAGAGTCTATTGAATGCAGCCACTTCGGTGTCGTTTAAATTTCAGATTGGTGGTAAATCAGGCCAGACGCTCACTCAAGCAATCAAAGGCTTGAAGGTATCTGGTGGTACCGTGATAACTTTGACATCTATAACTGGACTAACCACCGTCACCAAGGCCTCTGCTGCAATTGCAAAAATTGACACATCGATTAAAAATCTAAACACCCAACGCGCAAACCTTGGTGCTGCCTCCAACCGTCTCGATTACACGGTTAACAACCTGACAAACATCTCTATTCAGTTGGAAGGTGGCCGTGGCCGTATCGAAGACGCTGACTTTGCAGCGGAATCGACCAGTCTTGCCAAGTCGCAAATCCTGCAGCAAGCCTCTACCGCGATGTTGGCGCAGGCCAATGCTTCCAAGCAAAACGTGCTGACCCTGCTGCAAGGCTAAGTTTTAATATAACGTCGTTTTAATATAACGTCCGCCTCATGTGAGGCGGGCGTTAAGGAGCCTAAACTGTGAAAATCCCTCTAAGACTGCTCACAGACATCCTAGCGACGGTTCAGCCGGCATTAAACGAAATAAAGGCTGGAAACCCATCATCTGCCCGGCCGTACGTTGATCGGCTTCGGCAGCTACGTTCATTCATTGCCGATCATGTCCATGGACCGGATCAAATAGAGTGGGATGAATCAGACAGATTTTCTGGTATTGCTCTTGAAGCAGCAAAAGTTATTAACAATGGCTTAGCTGCACTAGAGTTAATATCGAGCTCAATCGACACCCCTAAGCACTTAGAGAATGATGCTGACTTCCATCTTTTCTTGGATAAAATCATCCCAAACATTTGGGACTGGGAAAGAGACGTATTCGTTTTCTTGAAAATACCAGACCCAAAATGGTGCGATGTGCTTAGCCAAAGAGGTCAGCGGCGAGTTTTGTGTATTCTGGATCAAGACAATACAAGGCTTGTGCTCCCAGAAGGCTGGCTGGTCGTCGAAGATATTAATGATGTCGATACAGTACTACAGCAGTGGCACCCAAATTTTCCAAAGCGTCATGCAATATTTGAATTAAATAATGACCACAGTTCTATAATTGAATCTCACAAGAAGGCTGTCATAGATTCACTCATAAGAGGAAATGTTAACGAAAAAACTTTAATGCTCCATTCAAAAACTTGGGTAAAAAATCAATACAGAAATGCAGAGCAAGCTGTTGTTTCACTCGGTATAACTGATTTGAAGCTTCGGTTACGTAATAGAAATGTCATAATTGTATCTCCGGGACCATCGTTACATAAAAACATTGAGATTTTAAAATCAAACGTTGACAAATTTGTAATCATTGCTGCGGCGCAAGCGTGTCCCGCCTTACTCAAACATAATATCTCACCCGATTTTATTATTGTTATCGATCCGAAGAATTATTCTGAAGTACTTAGTGGGTTTGATTGCTCAAAATCAGCGCTAATTATTGAAGACACATGCGCACCAGAATTTTTCAAAAAAGCATTTCGAGAAATTTTTGTTCTTTCTAGCCACTTTTCATTTTGTGGAATTTTAGAAGTCACTGGGGAGGAGCACTTTGTTGCAAACGGGGGGTCTGTGTCGGTTGTTGCATTTGGGCTTGCTGCTGACTTTAACGCAAAGTCTATTACTCTGATAGGTCAGGATCTTTCTATAGAAGGTGGGTTCTACTATCATCGACCCGGCAGGGACCCAACGCCCGAGTTCGTTGAAGACGATAATATGGTTATTGAGAATACAATAAAACATCGCGTCTACAAGCTTCCAGGTTATTTCGGTGGTGAAGTTCGCACAAAGCCAGATTTTTGGATTTATCATTATGAACTAGAACGGGCTGCATCCGCGGTAGATGATACTGTTGAACTTTTTAATGCAACGGAGGGCGGCGCTTACATTTCAGGGTTTGTTCATAAGCCGCTCACTGACGTTGTAGCAGATATGGAAAGCCTGGTAATCGATTCTGTACCTGTCCAATACTTGAGTACAAAGGTTAAAGAGACCCGCATTCGCAAGGTGAGGCGGATACATAGAGAGCACATTAGGATTTGCGATAAGATTGATAGATTGTGTCGCGATATTTTACGAATTTTGGTGCATGAGACTCGGTATAAGGAGCATTCGTCTAGGATCGACAGTCTTGAGAACTTGATTGGATCTGAGACAAGAAAGCTTCCAATGCTATCTGGTATACTTCAAGGCGAATTAGTGTATTTTGAGTCCAGACTAAGACAATGTACAGACTTGAGAGACAACCTAGAACTTTCACGTTCTCTATATACTCAAATTAAATCTGCGGCTGCTGAGTACAGAAACTTTGTTCTGGGCGATGAATAGCCTGCATTTCCAATGTAAAACGTTGATTTTGTGGTCCTCACGTCTAACTTTTCAGTTCATGACATACCTACCAGTAGTATAGTTTTCTTTTGGGGATATTACGAGTCCCTACAGATAAACA
>JAGYJZ010000024.1 GCA_018401875.1 Salibacteraceae bacterium | reverse complement strand
GCTGGTGCACGTATTTGAAATTTTGAGCACGTCATTGATTCCATCGGCATTGGGAGAAAACACATTGGGAATAGAGAATTTGCAGTTGGCTGTATCGCAAACAAGATCATCGACACTCAGCGTTCGCGAAGCGATGCGTGCACAAGGGCCATTGGTGATGGTTACGGAATATGTTTCCGATCCTGCGCCCACCAATTCATCGTGGCTCACAACCAAAATGCTGTCTGTTGAGCCATTGCTCCAGGTATAGCTTGACGAAGGCCAAAATGCATTCAAAGCGACTGAATCGCTAGGGCAAAGCACTGTATCTGCTCCCAATGAAACATCAATGGCGTTGAAGGGCGATAGGAAGGCCCGTTTCACCACCGTATCGCACGCATTGAAGGCATGCACAGAATAGAAACCGAAAGTGTCGATGCGCCATGGTTGAGCTAATGTGTCATAAGCAATATCATCTGTTGTGTAGGTCATGAAAAAAGCAACGCTATCGATGATTGGTGGAGAAATAACAGCCTCAGTACGATCGCACAGGATGGAGTCGCTAAACCACGAGGCATCGGGTTGGGGTAAAAATGCGATGCGAATGGTGTCGCTGGCAGTGCCGCACGCGTTGGTCGCGGTGAGCCAAAAGTTTGAAGAGAGGGTTGTGTTGGAATGCGAGATTTGAAGCGTTGCACTTGCGGTGTCGCCTGTATTCCATGTAAATGACTCAACGTTTTCTGCACTAAAGCCATTCAGCGTTATTGTTGCTGAATCGCATAAAAAAGTGTCGTTGCCCAAGTCAATGTTCAACGGCTCTACAAATCGAACGAATGAACTGTCGATAATTGTTGTGCAAGCATTGGAAATGGTGCACACATACCAACCGGTATCATTTACCAAAATGGCTGAACTATCGCTGCCATTTCCCCAAGCATATTCAGCTCCTAGTTGAAAAGCAGAGAGGTAGGCAGGTTGGCTGGAGCATAGATAAGTAGTGTCTTTAAGTACGCTCGGTGCTAGCGGTAGAACAACTGTAATAATATTGGAGAAAGTATCAGATAATGTTGGGTATTGTACAATCAGTTGAACATTAAAACTACCAGTATCTGAGAACGTATGCACAGGATTACTGAGGCTGCTGGTATTTGAACTTCCTGAACTAGGATCGTCAAAATTCCAAAAGTAGGAGATGGCGCACTCTTGTTCGTAGTCAAATGCAATGCTGTCGCCTATGCATATTTGAATGTTGGGAATTGGAGGAACAATATCTGAAGCAACAAAGTTAGGTAACCCGTCATATGCTGGTCTTCCACCTAGATGCACCGCAGATTCGATCAAGTTAGCTGCAGAACCAATTCCATTTGGATTCTCTATTTCAAAAAGATGATATAAACTAGACCCATATATGTGTCCATCGGGACCTAGTTGCAAAGCGCCAGTCCAAATTGAATCTTCTAAAATAAATTCAGAGGCCTTGATAGTGGTTGAGTCATAAATTGAAATATTGTATTGGGCAATGTAACTATCAAATCCATTTCTGGGAGTAATGTATAAAAGCTCTTCATTGGGCGAAAATTCAGCACCGTATGGTTTACTCTGTGCAGGAAAGTTGATAAGGTTAGGTGTTTGAATAACAACAGGATTTGATAATAGCCCAGTTTGATTATCGAATTGAAATAATTCTACTTTATGATTCATTTCATGACACAATGCTACATAGTTACCTTTCGAAGAGATTCGCAAGTATCCAAATTTTGCCCCGAGTGATGAATAAGAAATTTGCCCTTGACTAACAATTGCATTTGTGTCTAAGCCATTGCTATCTATGGAATACGTGAAAATTGTATTCCCGAGAGTTTGATTGGAAATCACCCAATAACCTGATTTATCGCATTTTTCAATAACTCCAAGCTTTTCAGTGACTGAATCTAACACTAATATATTTTTCTGCCCAACAACAATATCTCCCAATCCTCCGTCTAAGTCCATGTCTAGTATAGAGTATCTCAATCCTACGTTTAAATTGAAACCATCTGTCGTAAAAATTAAATATTTTGAATTAGAGTTTGGTAATTGGCAAAAGGCAACCGATTGGGTGGCGGAAGGATGTCCTTGAAGTCCTATGCCATTTGGCATCGGTTGATGATTTTTATTCCAAACAGTGTCTCCGTTGGAGTAGAATAAGAGATTGCCGTTTTCTGTTGAATATGAAGTGCAGCCCTCAAATGCCCTCATTTCACTATCCAATAATATATTTGGTTCAAGGTTTTCAAACCTGATTCCAGCACGCAATCCAAAATACCAATTCGATGAAGGTCCTTGGGCATACGTAGTTGAATTGAATACAACGAATAAAATGAAACAGCTTTGTTTAAGCACCCATAAAAGTACACGTTTATATTTCTTGAAATGCTCCTTCAATCTATTTGAGGCAAAGTAAATTAAGGATCGATATCTATATTATTAGCTGTTACCCAATTGACAGTAGTTGAAGGGTTTAAGCACGGAGCACCGCATGAGTTGGTAGCTGATGCTGTCGTTGGATATGAGTTACATCCAGACCAAGAGACCCAAATTGTGTTAGAACTTGTGCAAGTTGGCGAAGCACAAGGATCCTGAACTCTTACTTGAGCCATTGTCACATATGTGTCGGCACCACAACTGCCTGTATTTAAATCAACGGCTACATTTGAAGTGCCAGCGGGAATGCAAGCTGTAACGTTACACGAAGAACAATTCGTGGTTGGAGAATTTGGTGAGCCAAAAATTCGAATTGCATAGTCACAAGCTGTAGAATTTGAAACATAAATGGTCTGTGACGACAAATAATTGGAAACACTAAAGAAGAAGATAAAGAAAATTAAATTTTTCATAGCATGGTTTTTAAAGATGAGCTACAAAAAAAAACTAAAAAATTTTGATAAACAAGGGGTTAGAGTGAAATAGGTTCGAGGGACTAGTCACTAGGTTCGAACTCACCTCAACAACGAAAAACTTCCTTTTTGCACTTTGTCTCCGTATTGAATAATGATGAAGTAAGTGCCGTCATTTGCGGCAACTCCGTTTACAAATCCATCCCATGTGATGGATGCTTTGCCAAGGGCGCGTTCATTTGAATAAATCAATTGCCCCCATCGGTTGTAGATGGCTGCAGAAAACGAAAC
>JAGYJZ010000023.1 GCA_018401875.1 Salibacteraceae bacterium | reverse complement strand
CAGCTGAAGCCTCTCCGTTTGTTGCTTCAATGCTGAATGACGATGAGCCAACAAAAACTGGCTACCTAGTTCGGGCATTTTTCTGTGGATTTATCGGACTTCACAGAAGCTACATGGGAACAGGTGGTGAGACAATGTGGTACAAGTACCTTTGTATTCCAATTTATGGTAACATCGTTGGATGCGTTGACTTCTGGGGAGTAGTGTTCAAAGGAGACGAGCAATTTGCGAAGTACAAAGACAATCCAAAATTCAGAGTTTGGGGTAACTAATCTCAGAAATCTTAGAAAATTAAGAAAGACTCAGTCCTACCGACTGGGTCTTTTTTTATTCCAAATTATGGGTTATAAGTTCTTTCAATGAATCGTTGTAGGCGCGCTTCGTCTTGTAGTTTTTCTTGTTTGCAAGAAACTCTGAGCGGTTTTGGCCCGCGATGTAGAAGCGCTGAAACACACCATAACCAAGTATAATGCCCGTAACATAGTATTTCGCTACAAGCACTCCATACGCTGCAATGCCAATCCCAGAGAGCACCATCGTTGCAGTGAATGCGGCATCGAACAAGTAACCTGAATACAATTGCCCGCTGCCCGGTAACACTTGAGCCCAAATTTGCGCCTTGGCTGGATCCCGAAACTTGGGATGGTTCTTATCTTTATACGCTTCTGTGATCATTTGATGGTACGCCTTGAAGCTTGCACTATCATTCGCATTGTAATAGGCATTCCAATTGTTCAGTTGCGCTTCTGCTTCACTCCAACTGCGCGTTTCGTTCAAGGCCAGTGCATACAAGAATTTTGAATTGACAGAAAGCGCCATCGGCAAAAACTGCTCGATCATTTGCAACTGCGATTTACTTTCTTCGAAGTTTTGATTGAGATAGGAGTAGAGCGCTGCCTTATAGCGTGCCTGGTATTGCAGCGAGTCGGTGAGACTGTAATAGTTGAGCCTCGCTAAGTTCTTTTCGCTTTGGTCTACCTTGCCCAATTCAACCAAGCAATCGGCCTTGTTGATCAATGCGATGGTGCGTAACGCGTTGTTGGTCGCTGAATAAGCCGCAAACTCATAAGCAATCACTGCATCTTCTAATAATCCTATCGACCGCAAACTATCGGCTTTCGATAGTTCTGGGGAAGTATTAGTAGAATGCCCTGCGAACGGGACTATGCATATCAAACTCAATATTGTGATCCATTTCATCATAGAATTCTCTTTCTTTAGCGTAAACACTTAACACACTGCCCCAAATATTACCCACATAAAACACTCCAAACAAAGCACCAAGTGCAATGAATTGTGCGCTTGCCACACCGGCTAAAATCAAACTTTCTGCGGCAATTGCTCCCAATGGAATAGTCATGTACATCGCTCCAAATGGCACACCTCTGTAGCCTGCATAGAACTTTCCTGCTCCAGGAATGATGGCTGAAAGTAGTCCAGCAATCCACGGTGACTTTCGCTTGTAAGTCCTCATCAGTTCAGCATAATCCTTCATACCTGCCATTTCAGTTTGGGTGATGAACGACTGAACATTCACGAGGTGAGCGAGACTGTCGAATGCCACATAATCGCGTTCAAGTAAGGCTAAGCCTTGAAGTTGAAGCAGTTTTAAATTTTGAAGTTGATCGTCTGAGGATACATCAATTTGATTGAGTATGTGCTTTGCACGGGTCAAGCTGTCGAATTGCACAAAGCATATAGCATTGTAGAAGGCAGAAGCGTGCATGACATCCGAAGATGAATCGATGCGGGAGAAGTTTTCTATAGCACCATCGAAATCTTGGTTGAAGTATTTTATCCAACCGATGTAGTAGGTTACGCTGTCTCTGAGGTTGGTGTGCTTGACCGTATCACTGCGCATGTCTTTTAAAACATGCAATGCGTCATCATAAAGCTCAGACGAAATCAAATACAAGACGAACTTGAACTGTTCGCGTTGCAGCGCAGTTTTACTCGGTTTTATTGGGGCTTCGTGCACGAGGCTGTCTATTGCTGCGCTATCGGCAAATACTGAATCTTCAGCCATACGAGCATCTTGTGCATAAACGCTATTGCAGATAAACACCACCATACAAAAGAAAAGAAATTGCAAAAATCGTTTTAACGTCATCGATCAATGATGGTGATGGTGCTTGTGGGTGCGGTATTTGCTCGGATTATCAATGATTTGTCCCGTGCGCGGATTAATTTGACTCGGTAAAATGTCGATCACCGTAAACTGCGTGCATCGCGTTAAGCGGTCTGCCGTAAGTGGAATGCCTTTTACTATACCAAATTCTTCGATGCTTGCCTTGCTAAAGGCCGAACAGCTGATTTCGTATGGGCACCTCGATTGCAACTGAGGTGAAATCACTTTCTGATAGAAGAACAACGAACCGCTAAATATCAACGAAACAGGATTGTAGCGTGTAATCGCATTGTTGCCAATCTTCATAAACTGTGGTTTGCGCGGATCAAAGCTGTGGTCAACCATGTTTACATCGTTGATCAGTTCTACATCACGCTGAGCCATTTGGCTGTGCGCAGAATATCCGATTACGCTCAAAAACAGAAAGGAAAAAAGAAATCGAGGGCTGAAAATCATCATTTATTTCTGAAAAGTCGATTCACCGGTTGATTGCACAATAATCTCAGCATTCTTTGGAATCTCGAAGTTCAACCAATGTTCAGATACATCACCGTTCATCTTGAGGTTAGAATATGTTTTGCGCGTAATGCTTGAGTCGCCTTCGGCCATGTAACTAATCTCTGTGATGGTAAATGGCATTTTGGTATAAAGCACATCTTGGTAATTGGTGTAATAGGTTTTCTGAATGGCTTCTCCGTTAACAGTATAAAAACCCATATAAATGGGAAGGTAGTTTTCAAATGCAATTTCCACTTTTTGAGATAATACTTGCTTGTTATCAGGCGCCAGCCATTCATTGATCATGATGCCATCTTCAAAGCGCGTACTCACCATTTTGAAGCCTAAGTCGCGCAACCCTAAATCGTTGGTTTGTCCATTTAAAAATTGGTATATAAAGCTTTTTCGACTGCTTAAGTCTTCGCCTTCAAGCAAAACCACCTTGTTTTCTTCGATGTCGTAGCTTTTGTATTCGCCCAGCGCGTTGGTAAATACCACTTGCTCGATAGGCGAGTGCATTTTAGTGACCAATGCATTGCCTTGCACACGATAGTAGAGTGTGCCAGTACCTGTCACTGATTTTCCTTGATAAAGTGTTCGGGCTGTTAAGTCTAAACTCAAGAGTTCAATGCCTGCTTTCGGTATAAATGAACTTGAAAGTAGAAGTACAGAAACAACCAACACTTTGCTGAATGTCATTTTCATTAGTTTCGCCATCGTTTTCACGCCTCAAAACTACCATAAAATTGAGGTAAAA
>JAGYJZ010000022.1 GCA_018401875.1 Salibacteraceae bacterium | reverse complement strand
AGAAACTGGCGCCGACGACGCGGTAATACCCTACTTCGCATTACTGCACGACTGCTGCCGATGGGATGAATACGAAGACCCCCTGCACGGCCCCCGAGCCGCTAGTTATGCGAAGAAGCACAGACGATTGATACAGCTCGATGATTATCAATTTTACTTGTTGATACGAGCCTGCGCTGGCCACACTCACGCACTACCTGGCTGTAAGGCTAGCTTTAACAATACAATTGCAACCTGTTGGGACGCAGACCGCCTTGACATTGGGCGAGTCGGTTTAGTTGTAGATGAACGCTACCTCTTCACACGCGCAGCCAAAAACAGAGTTTTCGACCTTTTATAGGTACTACAGCTGAGCTTAAACCGGTTTGGTAAGAAACGGTCTACGCGCAAAGCGAACGAAATAAATCGTGATACCTGGCGGGCTATAAGCACTTACATTGCCAACATATCGTGCCTCCACACGAAAACCAAACCGAAACAGAAAAACAAAAGTTCTTGTTGACAAGCACACCCAAAATCACGCACTGCGCATAAAGTTCGGCCAGAGGCTTGCTTGCGTGACCTATTCTTAGAACAAAGGGCGCATGCACATCGGCAACTACAAAATGAGTTACGCTGTATGCATCTCGCAATGAGCCCGGTAGGCCGCTATATCTCATAAAGGTGTTTTGTCGTGGGACTATTTCGGAACTGCACAATGAAAAGAGTTGGGAACAGCTCATGAACGTTTTCCAATGCTGATAATGCCTCCAACACAAACCTGGAAGAGGCGCCACGACTTCGATGGTGCCCCAGAACATTGAGAAGGAAGCACACCAACCGGTAACCGAAACCAAGGTCGCAGCACGACAGAAAAACTAGGCTACACAGAGTGTCCAGCTAGCGACTCGTAGGCCAACACCTTTCTTGGCTGCCGGCGTTACTACTTTACTAACAGAACCTTCTTCACCGCTGCATTCTTTAGCAGCTTCCCCACCATGTATCTGAAGCTACCTATAAACATATTGTCGCAGTTGATTCGCCGATCAGCACCACTAAATAGAGCACTCCTGTACCTCTATTCTGCCCAAGAACTCGGAGGTTCGACCATTTTCGGTTATGAAGCACACGTCTTGCTTCGCGCGCGTTAGAGCAACGTAGAATAAACGCTCCTCCTCTAGATAAACGTCATCAATGTTTACGTCCAAAATACGGTTGAGCAGATTATCCGGATGTATCATTGGGAATCTGCGTTCATCAGCATCTAAAATGACAACCACGTCCGCTTCCAGTCCTTTAGATTTATGGACGGTAGTGCACTGAACCTGCTCGTCGAAATTGTCGAACAGATCCAGATCAGGCTTTAACACTTCTCGAAGTTTCTTTTTGAATTTTTCTAATTGCTTGTACCCATACCCTAGACTTTCTGTTCGGCTCAAAATCATAAAACGCGTGGTATCCAGTGGATAAGACGTAATAATTTGTTCACAGAGCATCAAGCACCTAGCGATTTTAAATGACGCATCGGCGTTACGAGACTCCCCATCCTTTTCAATTCTTGTCTTGTAAATTTCGTGTTCACCATCAGGATCTCTACCATCATAATGTATGTACACTTCGTTCAGGTGATACTTTACGATCGGCCGCGCAATGAACTCATGATTTTTGGGTACAGAAGGGACACCACCCCTGCGACTCATGAAAGCGTTACCTTGAGCCACTATATTTGGTTGGCTGCGATAATTATCGGGGAGGTCGAGTATTCTTGCGTGATTGAAGTAGGTCGAGAACTTGTCGAAAAATTTTAAATCAGATCCCGCAAATCCGTTTATCGCTTGCCAATTATCACCGACGCAAAACAATCTGACGTTCGGATTGTAACGCCGAATCACATTAACCAAGTCAAAAAACAACTTTGAAAAATCTTGGTACTCATCAATCATTATCCACTTGACTTCTCGCAGATCAAATTCAGAGTGATCATCTTTCCTGATGAAGATCGCACCTTTCACTTCATCAATTTTGTCAATCGCTTCGCTCAAAACATCGTCGAAATCGAATCGATTGTTTGCCGATAGTCCATCTTGATAACGACGAAACATTCGAACGGCCAGCCTTACAAAAATTTCCTCTTTCTTAGACTTAAAATCATATACCAGCAATTTTCGTTCTAGATCTTGAGGCGCTTTGCGCGCCTTTTTGGCTTTTCCAATGAATGTTTCGATTGATTTGACCAATCTTGGAATGTGACGTCGTACTATTCTTTCCTCAAGTGCCTCTTTTGGTAATTTTTTAATTGGGACGTTCAGTTCACGTAGATTATTACTTAATGTGTCCTCAAACCATTCCCGGCCCCTACGCATATCTCTGATCGATGTTTCTACAAAGGCAACAGGCGTGTTGGCTTTATTAGCGTTATGCTCCTCCCAGTACTTTCGCTTCCATTGCATGCCATTGTAATAATCACTCCAAGAACTTAACCAATGACTCGGCACAGAACGGCTTCTATCAAACTCATCAATTCCCCAATGTTCTATAACAACATCAGGAGCCCTACCATTCACCGCAAGTGAAAAATCCGGATGATACCGAGGGACATTATTTTTAGCGTCTACCGTCCAGCTTCGCTCATAGACATAACGAATGTTATGCTCAAACAAGAAATCAGCGATCCACTTTTCTCCTATTGATTTAACATGTTCGCCATTCAAGGTCTCATTAGTTGCTTCTCTCCGCATTGCGTAATAATCAGATTTGTTCAAAAGGCTGCCAAGATTCTCTATCTCCGCCATTTCTCGCCTAAAAAACTCATATATATCTGTCCTCACGGAAGGGTTCATCTCATCTTTGAGAAAAGACTCTATATACGAAGATTTTTCTTTACCACTAATCACATCGCTCTGGGGCACAACGATCCTATTTGCTAACGCGTGAAACGTGAAAGATGTACCAAATGTCAAATGGCCAAAGTCTTTTTGAAGTTTATGTTTTATTTCATCGGCGGCCGAACGGTTAAATGCCAACGCCAAAATTTCGTCTGGTTGAATTGGTGTTTTTCTGAGTATAAGATCGATTTTTTGTTTTAATACCGTCGTCTTACCCGATCCAGCTCTGGCTCGCAATAAGCAGGTGTTGCTTACATCCCCAATGGCGGCAAGCTGTTTCTCACTTAGGTGCGCAGCGCTCACATTTTTGCGCACCCACTCGTTCTTTATCTCCTCATAATTAGTGATCCAATCCTCATTAATATCCTGAATGACGGCACCTGCATTAATGAAATCGCTATCAAGCAACTCCATCGTTTGATGATACTGTTGCTGGTACAACTGCTTTTTTCTCTCCTCATCTTCAGCAGCCTTTTTCCTTCTAACTGCTTCAGCTATCTCCCTCTCAACACGCCGGCGCTCTTCATTCAAACGCTCTCTCGCGGCTTGGATTTTATTCTCTTCTTCGCGTGCAATTCGCGCTCTGGAGTTCGCATTTCTGGCCTCTTTTCGTTTTCTCTTGCGCTCTTCGAATGCTTTTCTTTCTTCTTTTCTGATTACTGCAATATCCGTGGATAATTCATCAGCGCGAGCTTCGAATATAATGGTGTGTTTAACGTGCGGTATTGAATTGTTTTTGTCATCAGGCATTTTCCCACCTTATCAACGGAGTTGACTATTCTGTCACTTTAGTTCTAGGGTGACTTCAATCGCTTACTAACAGAAAAGAGCGGTCATAAAAATTATCGTTCGTTCAGCAAATTAACTTTTCCCCAACCCCGATGCACCAACCCAATCAGATACCGCGCGGCCTCACCCAAACTCGGCTCAACATGATCACCAGACCACCCCAACAAGGCACACGTAACACTTCCATCCGGGTTAATCCTGAGCCGTCCTTTCAGCTCTGAACTTTTACCATCGATTAAAACGAGCGGCCAATCCTGCGAATCAATAAAACCTTCGCGTTCTAGCTCGCTCACAATTTGAAGGCCTTCAGGCAGCTCAACAATCTGAAACCTCCTAGTGCTATACAGCACCTTCCCTGCTCGCGCATACTCCGGAAATGTATATTCATGAGCGAGCTTTTCGACGATGAGCTCTTTTGGTGTATCACCGACTACACCCACCATATAATCTCGTTTGTAGCGTCCACTTCGAACGCAGACAATTCGTACGCGCTTGCCTCGAAACGGTTTTAACACACCACGCTTATAGAATGGCACGTCGTACAAATACGAGTTACCAACC
>JAGYJZ010000021.1 GCA_018401875.1 Salibacteraceae bacterium | reverse complement strand
ATTCGCTTTTCCAAGCAGAAATTTGATTCGCGTGTATCTCAAATTTTGAGGCCAGTTCTTGCAATGTCAGTTGACCTTTTAGCGCTTCCAATACAACTTTTGTCTTGAAACTGGCGGTGAATTTGCGTCTTGTTCTTTTCATTTTTTTAGTGGTTAAATTTACACTTAACTCACTGTCTTAATTTTGGGGAGTATTATAGAGTTTTAATTAACCAGTTCATACCGCAAGTCAATCGTTATCGATGCTGTTTTTAGTTTAGAACTTGTGTTAAAAGCACCTCCCCACGAGTAATCATCGTCAGAATACTGACCTATAATTTGCAACACTCCCATATCTGCAGATATGAGCTTACCTATATCCGCCCCTGCTTCTTTGGCAATTATAGTCGCGCGTGTTTTTGCATCCTCTGTGGCTTTCGAAAGCAAATCAAGTTTTAAGTCCTTTAGCTTAGTAAAATAGTAGCGTGGCTCGTAAGAGTAGAACTCTACTCCGCTATTCAAGACATCTGTAATTGATCTAGAAGCGGCTTCAACTAATTCAATATTGCCGGATTCAATCTTCACTTCTTGACGCAGGCGATATCCTAAAAATTTGTCTCCAATTCTGTTTCCTTCATCATTATAAATATTTTCAGTTAAATCACTGGTAGAGACTGATCCAAAAACAATTTCCTCTTTCGAAATACTTTGCTCCATCAAGTAATTAAGCACTATCTCTCTGTCTTTTGTTAGCGCAGCGTATGCATCTACCAGGGTTGTATTTTCTCTTACGAATGAACCTTCCCATACAATGTGGTCAGATTCGAAATCAGCACTACCTAAACCCGTGGTTTCAATGGTTGAGGTTGATGTGATAAATGCGTAACGATTTAAATACGTAAGACTAATGATCAGAATGGAAGTAATGGAAATTACTGCAAATACAATGATGTTTTTCATTATTTGGAATGGAATTAGTTTTTAATTTTTATTTTGTTTTATAAAATGTTAGAGTAGTTCTTTTTCTAGCATCTCTAAAATGAGTGCACGAGATTTCACCAATTCTACCACTACCAAACCATGCGATATACCATACATGGTACCTTGCTGATGACTGGTGAATTCACGTAGCAGCGTTTTATCCAATTCAATCAGTTCGATCCATTTTCTTTGCGTTGCCCGAAGCCGCGCTGCATCTTGGTTTGGTAGCTTGTTTATTAGTTTTTTATACGAATTATTTAATCGAACATCCCAAGCATCTATTGCTTTGTCTACACAGGCGTACATACCATATGTGGTAAAGTTTGTCGAATCATTCATGCACTCTTCTAATTTCTGATCTATCTCAAAGGTTTGTTGAGCACGCATCTTAATGGTGCATGTAACAAGCAACAGGAATAAAACAATGAACTTTTTCATACACTTAATAAACAAATGACTCTAATTCTATGATTGATGCCAACTCCTTAAAATCTACCACAGGAGGAACTTGTCCTAATTTTAATTCGTTTTTATACAACTCGCCATTTCCTGTGAACACAAACAACTCTAATTCACCATCATAGTCTTGGGTAAGTAAAAGGTCATAAGCAGATTGGTAGCTATGAACCGAAGCCGTTACCACAGTGTTTATAGAATCATACAAAATGTACACCGTCCCGTTTAACGGATCATCGCCATTAATCCTAAAATCTACCTCTCCACTTGCTAGTGTTGGTTCATTAAACACTTTGTCGCAGTTAAATATCCCCCATTGTGCTAGTTGAAATGTGTTGTAAATATTTTGTTGTAACGTCCATAACCTGCGTTGTTCTTCTAGTAACCTGCGTTGTTCTTCTAGTGCTGCAAAATATTGATCCATTTCTTGAATGGTAGCGTCCAATTTCGCTAATTCTTCTTCAGGATTATCCGAAGTGGTAACCGGCCTGGCTTTAAAAGTAATTTCGGTTTCACCTCCTCGTTTACCGGCAATTTGGCTTAACAATCTAATGTTATAGGTTCCATCACTATTTTTTGATATACGCACATCAGACCATGGCCTACGCTGATTTTTACGACTAAAAGGGTTGTCCTGCCCTTTCACTTCAATATATTCCCATAGCGAGTTATCAAGAGTATTAGCATTAAAGCCATCTACTTGATTTGCTTTAAAATCTAATTGAAAGTAATTTTCTGTTCGCTTTCTGCGCTCTTTATCCTTGCGCAACTTACGATCACCTATCTCTATCAAGGTATCTAACTCAATGATTGATTCCTTGCGCAAAACGTTTTCTTCTGTTTTAAAACGCTCAATTTCAACCCAGCCTTCACCTTCTTCAAACAAGTATGAATTGTAATCTGAAGGATCTGATACCTTCGAAACTAGATTTACATTAACATCTCCATCCTTTGCAATAAATACACCTTCTTCGGCCGGCTTTAGCTCAAACATACCTGCACTTTGCAATTGACCATATTGACTGTCCATTGGTATGCCTGATAAAAAAATCTGTTTTGCATTATTGAATGTGCGAAATTTCAAACTTACCTCACGGTCTATTGGGTTGCCATTTTGATCTACCAGCGAGTACGGAGCTATATTAACTTGGTGACCGAAACACAGATCCACAAAATTAGCGCCTTTACTAGGCTGATAAGTAAACTCCTGATAAACTACATCAAGGTTGTCGATTGGTGGCTTGACACTGTATTGTTTTTTGTTTTTATTGAATAGTGAAAACAAGAGACCAACAAGACCTATCGCAGCCAAGCTAACTGCGACCACAGTTGCTGTTTTTTTCAATTTTAGAATTTTCATTTTTATTTGGTTTTAGGGTGATTTATTTCATTTCAAATAAGTGCAACTTTCCATCTGAAGTAGCAGATAAGTAATAGCTCTGACCTCCTCTATTAAAAAACATTGGTTCTGCCTCTGTAGTTTTTGTAGTTCCAAGTTCGTTTTTGCCTATTGACATGATTCTTATTGATGAAAAATCATGTCGCACAACTACCAAACGATCACTGTAATGAAAACAGTACTCTTCGCCTTCCCACTCTGGCAAAACTTCTGCTTCACACACAGTTGTTGGTCTTGTCCACCTTTTCCAAGTTGTATTAACAGTGATATAAGGTATATGAGCCTTGTCCCATGCCGCAGGTGCCTTGCTATAAGTTTTTGGCTTAGTAAAATTTATGTTACCGTTTGAAAACTGCTCGTATTCTTCTACATCAGGAAAGTAGATGATTCTTGTCTTTCCTGTTTTGATGTCAACTTGTGCTATACCATCACTTATGGGTGTTATAATCTTATCATCTTCCACTAAAAAATCACCGCCAGAATAATAGTTGGGTATTCTAATGTTAGCTGTTTGATTCTTCCTTCCGGTTTTATCTAAAATCCTTACGTAATCAAAATCCCATGAACTGTATTGTTCAGTCTCCTCATTATTGAAAATATTTTCGTTGGTTTGAACAAGATAATGCCCGTTATATTTAATGATTTCGTGAGTATACTCTCCGCCCTCAACTCTCCAAATCAAAGCACCTGTTTTACCATTAACACAATAGGTATAATGATCGCCAGATGATATGATAGCATCTTTAATTCCATCATTATTTACATCATCCATTAAGGGTGTTGTATAGAAATGCGTACCAGCTGTTCTGAAAGTTGTAAAAATCTTGAAAGCAACAATATTTGTGTTACTAGATGCGTAGCCTTCAAAACCTGGCACACGATAAGTCCATAAATACTTGCCGTCTTTGGCATTTAAAGCAGAAATCTCGCCTGCTTCGGTGGCAATGATGAGCTCTTTGATGCCATCACCATTAATATCACTTAAGGCAGGTGCGCACTCAATATCACCACTGGTGCGTATACTCCATTCTTCAGTTAAGCTTTTCAGATTGTAACAGAAAAACTCTTCATTATCGTTGCCAAAGTAAAGCTTATCGCCAACTACTTCAATTCCATTCACATCTGTATCCCAAAACTCACCTTCTTCAAGTGTTTTTACGATTTCACCTGATTTAAGATCAACGATTTTAACCCCTGCATTTTCATCCATATACATTGGGTCATTCACATGATCTCCGTTTGATCCGATAATGATCCAATTGTTGTAAAGCTTAAAATTTGTGCGAAAGGTTGTAAGTCCAATATAGGTAGACCACTTTTGATCTAAATGATCGGTCAGGCGCTGCGCTTGCAGCGTATCTATCGATACGCATGCCCAGCATAATAGTAGAGGCAATAGACGGTTCATACTTGTTGGGTTTAGGAATGTTTAAGTATAAATCTGTCTATAGGCTTTTAATTAATGATGTGATTAC
>JAGYJZ010000020.1 GCA_018401875.1 Salibacteraceae bacterium | reverse complement strand
TAACTCCGCCCGAAGCCTGGCCAACTCCATCTGCTCAGGGCTCACCCGTACACCTGCCCCGCTAAGCCTGCCAGCCTGCTGCGCCTTGATCCAGTTGTGCAGCGTCTGGCTCGAAATCCCCAGAATCGCCGCCACCGCCGCAATGCTCTGACCCGCCCCAACCATCCTCAAGGCCTCAAGCTTGAACTCATGCGTGTAACGCGCCCGTCTGCTTTTTTCCATAACGTCCTCCTCACCGAATTAAAACCCAGTAAGGGATACGTTTTCCAGGGGCAAGGTCACACCTCTGCTCAAAACTTTTTCAATATTCCATCCTGCCATGTGATGAACAGACATCACTTGTTTCGTTGCATCTCTGATGTGAAACAAATCTTTAGCTTGCTCAAGCGGTAAAAGGTTATCGCTTAGTAAGCGGCTCAGCAAAGATCTAAGGCTTTCGTTCGCTTTAAGTTTCGGGCTCGAGATAAATTGAGAAGTGTGATTTAGTCCAATCATGGCTGATCTCCACCACCCGAGGCTTTCACTCCCGATGCACGCGGTCCCACGCTACTACGTTCACTTAATGTGTACTTGCTCGGGTCATCCCAATCACAAAATGGCTCTCTCGGCCTTGTCAACTTTCTTGGCTTGGTCGACACTATAGGGTTCAACCAATCAGGGCAATCGGCCCAGACTTTTCGTTTAAAGGCCCTTGCCAGGCAATCAATTGAAATTTTTCCTCCAGGCTTCACCCCCGAGGTGGCGACTGCATCATCAATAATCTTGACCACATAATCGATGAGTCCATGAGTGGCGAAATACATACGCAAGGCGATCTCGCCCGATTCGAGTTGCGTCTCAAACGTCATGGGCAAAAGGCTTTCGATCCCTTTCAGTACCGTTCGAAATTCATACTGCTCTTCTCGTGTCGTAAAGTTAAATTCTTTGTGGTGTATGGGCGATGCGAAACGCCTTCTTAATTGACCATTTGCATTTAAAGCACTGATGGCTCGAGGCAAACCGACAAGGACAATACACACGCCCGTTGTATTCATGAGGTTTTTAAGCCAATCGCTGACCTCACCAGAGCTTTTGGACCGACGCGAATCGTGGAAGTGGTGGAACTCATCAAGAATGAGCATCTCCACCTGGCACAGCTTGAAAAAATACTTGATTCTCTCGGCCTTCTTGGCTGCCGTCGAATTTGTCGTCAGTGGGTCACCGAGTGCTGCGAGGATCACATCAGACAGCGACTTTACAGTTGGCGACTCCGGTGTAATCACGGAGAGAACTGGTACGCGGATCACACCATCGACTCTTTTTCTGGGAAAGTGTTTCGCGTAGTACTTCACACTGGTCGATTTTCCGCTGCCCTGTTGCCCGTAAATCAGAAGCCCCTCGCTCACACTAGATTTCAGATAACGGTAGTGCAACAGAGCAGCATAATTGCTTCAATTTTACCTCGTGTGGGGACCATTTCCTAAGTACGTTCGAGTTACACGATCGTGAAGGTTTAGACCCAACGGTTATCGTCCCCTAGAAAAAAGCTGAGAAATAGAATTTTTTACAAAGGAAGAGGTGCTTCATCAGAAAGTCAAAATTCAACATCAGCCAGATCATGGATGCCTATGTGGACGCTTCAACAGACCGTTACGAGGGGTTATCACAGTACTATTAGAAAGACTTGACACAAGTTCAAGGCTTTGCCACTCAATGGATGTAGTCTCGCAAATATGACCGACCCAATAAGGCGTTGGACGGTTTCATACCCAAGCAGCGACCCGCAAGTAGCTGCATAATTTTCCAAGGTCTGAGTTAAGGAATACCCTCTTTGGCAAGGGCATCATTAGCCAACCTTCAAGGCGGAGGATCTCTTCGTTGTCTCCACTCTAGCGCCATGCTGAGGATAGGTGCTAACATGATTCAGAGGCAGTCGCATAACTCGCGCGCACAACTTCACAAAACACATTTGAAAGCTGAGTATGTCAACTAATTACGAAAAGCTCATGGGCAAAATGGTAGATGCCAAGGATATCGCTGGCATTTTGAAAAAGAACCCTGCTCTCAAAACAGACAAAGACTTTTTCTTTTACGTCATGGACCATGGCGAATTTGATGAAGACACTTTGAGTTATTTTGCGGATTCAATCAAAGACGATAAGGATGTGATCTACAAGATTGTCTCAACTTGGCCTCATGAAAACGGCTTTAAGCATGCTTCTTCCCGTTTGCGAGGTGACAAAGACATGGCACACGCCGCAGTACAAGGCCGCGCAGGTAATTTGTTGTTCATCTCAGATGAGCTTAAAAACGACCAAACGTTCATGCTCAATTTGGTGGCCAGTGTTTACATGGGAGATAGCGCTCTTAAGCATTTGCCCGAGTCCTATCGCTCCAACCGTGAATTCGTCCATGCCTTGCTTAAGCGTGATTACCAGTCTTTTGCGCTGATCAGCAAAGAGCTACAAAACGACCCAGACATCGCATGGCGCGCTATGTTTGAATGCGACATCTGGCACGCCCCTGCATTTTGCTTCAAGCATGCAGGGCCTGCGATTCAAACCGACAAAGAGTTGTTTAAAAAAATAACTGCTAAAGTTAAGGGATTTCGCGCCAGCAAAGAACTTGTCGAAGAGCTGAAAGAGATTCATAAATTGGCATTGGCTAATCTGAAGGGGGCTGATGCTCTTGCTTTGGCGCAGGTTAAAAGCGAGCTCAAAAAACTTAAAAAAGAGGTGGCTGAAGCTGACAGCTTGAGTGCTGACAAGCTCAACAAACAATTCACCGAATTGCTCAGCAGGCTAAAGCCTTTTTCCACCAATAAAAAGATCATGGAAGCGGCCATTGAGGTCGACATTTCCCAAAAATCTTACTATGTCAAAAATATAGGTCAAAGTCTGACCCTACCTGATATCAGCTTGCAAAAAGACATGGCGTTTTGGGGCGTAATCATGAAGACGACAGACGGCAGGGCCTATGAGAATCTGCCCGAACCCGTGCGCGCCACCCCAGAGTTTTTGCTTAACCATATGAGCATTGGTGTAAGCGCAGAAGCTGTCCCTACTGCATTGCGAGAAGATTCTAAGTACCTATTGCACTTAGCAGAAACACTGGCCAGCAGTGGTCGCTTGAGCATGGTTTTTCGAGTGAAATATTTAGTCGATAAGAAACTCTTTTCCGACAAAGAGTTCATCGAGTCTTTTGCTATGCATGATGCATCTATACTGGATGATGCTTCAGTGGCCATCAAAAAAGATAAGTCTATTTTCAAAAAGGTTTTGAGTAAATTCCCGAATTGCATCAGTTATGCCGACCCTTCAGTGCTGGCCGATGAGGCCTTGCTCGTTGAAAGCGTAAAAAATGGTGGCTATGCCTTCATTGACAAACTTTCCTTGGATCAATTGTCCAACCAAAAGCTCATGCTCGAGTTAATCAAGGCTAGCAAGAAAGATAACAATTTAGCGCGAAATATCATGCGCTCTGTAGGCTACGAACTTAAAAAAGACAAAGAACTGGCCAAAGCCTGTGTGGCTATCAATGGCTGGGCAATTGAAAGTGTCGACGAATCTATCAAGTACGATCAGGACATCCTCACAGCGGCCTTCAAGTCTGGTGCGCATGTCTATAAGGATTTGGACATGGAAAAACTCAAATCCCTGTTCGACATCGTACAAATTAGAAACATGGCAGGGACACTGTTCACGCATATGAAAATCAATTGAGACTGTTGGCTAAGAACAGTCCCATTCACTCGCTTTCGCCAGATCTTTCTAATTGATGACCGACCTAACCTCCCCCGAACGAATTAGGGGAGGAGGTCAGCGACATAGAGCTTTTATATGTGGACAGCTTGGTATAGGTGCTGTTTTGCGCATGAGGTCCAATGGGGGGCTGATAGGTTAATGTTAAGCTCATAGGTTGTTTTGTGTCATTAAGTCGCACAGACGCTCTGATTATGATGACGTGTCATTGAGGACTACTGGCTCAGCAGTGCTTTTTTCTTCCATTGCTGGCAAGGCGGTTTAACCCAATAACCTGTTTGAAGAAACACATGCTTGGAAGTCACGATTTTCGCTTCGAAGACCCAGTCAAAGCCATCAAAGAGCTTGACGAGCTTTGCGCCACGATGTGGAAATACGGCATGGTCAGCGACTTTGTTCTGGGGTCCATTTACCAAGTTTTTGGCAGACTCCATGAGAAAGAACTCAAAAAATTATCAAGCAGCAAGGTGCAGAAGGGCTTGGTATTGATCTTTACCCTGGCGACTTGATCGATAGCATCAAGGACAAAGATTCATTTGTCATTGATTTTAGAAATACCTTGACCTGTGTGCTGAACCACAATGGATTCTTGGTTGATGATGCACAGATCAATGCGGTCATTAGTGAAGTTAAAAGCCTGCGTTAAAATCCGTCAAACTCATGTTCCACCAAAGTTCAGAACAGTAGAAGTTTGCAAGATGGCCGTTCTTAATAATAAAAACTCACTGAAGTATGCTCCAGAGGATCTATTAACTGAAGATTTTATTAAATTGGTAAATATTTAAATATAATTTAAACGCCCAACTATCAAGTCTCTTTTGTCAGAACAATAATTTTATCCAGTCAAAAGAGCAACACTCCAAGAGAAAATTTAGTCTACAACTTCCTTATCGCAGGCAAATAAAAGCAGATGAAGTTCATCCACTGTCAAAGTAACGCGATCAATTAAATCCGGAAAAATTTGCTCCGTGAGAGTAACATTCATTATCTTCTTTATATATTCGGCGGATTGAGTAGGTGTCATGGAATTAATCATCTGCTCCAGAATTTTGGCACTAAACTCGGTCGCTAGCCAGCGAAAAGCAAGCTGTTCTAGTTGCTCTGGAATTAAGTCTTTCTTAGAATCTTTAAGCATACCACTCAAGTTTTTCCATTGGACACTTAATTGCCAAGCGCGATCACCCACATATTTGCGCAGAATATTGACTGCAGGAATTGCCAACTCCTTTGCAACATCTTGCTCCAAAAGAAGGTATGTGGGAAAGTAATCTTGCAACACTTGAATCAAAGACTCTTCATTGACGTAGCGCCGCGGAATAAAAAGTACAGCGTATGGCGAAGAGGCCAGAGATCGCTCAGCAAGATCTCTATCCCAGACTCCTTCTGGAAAAACAGACTCAACAAAACAACTAGACAGGTGCGCTCTTATGCTATTTTTTATGTCCCCTTCTTTATTATTTTCTTGTTTGGGCCAAATGAGAAACTCGTTTTTAAATTTTTCAGTTCGAAAAATATTGGCGCGTCCAACTATGGCTTTTTCCAGCGCGAGTAAGCATAGATTTCGATCTCGAAGTGTCGGTGGTACATGATAAAGAGACTCACCACCCCACGAATAGTCGGCTTCAATCGCCTGGCGGCACAGCGCACTTGTTTTATATTCATCCGGGATGAACTGAAAATTCGCCAATGCACTGTGTTTCGCTGCGGCGGCAAGAACCTCGGGTGTATGAAACTTAACTGGCACCTTCTCTAATATGCCAATACTATCGTCCTCCAACAGTTTGCATAGCAGTGCCTGACCTGAGGGATCACTCCAAGCCTTTTGGTGCTCCTGATCGGTCATCTCCTTGATCGACAACCACCCGTTATCCGCGATGATTTTCAGGAGGTACTTACGTCGCAGCGCGGCACTGTTTACTGAACCCAACTCAAGTGTCCTCCAACTATGAGTATGGTTCAAAGCTTTTTCAACTAAGGTTTCATCCAAAAACCTCGCAGGTATAAACTTCAGCGCGTTCGGGTTTTCTGGCGTAACAGCCTTTTTGCACATTTCGGCAGACTTCAACTGTGCAGGAACAAATTGAAGGGCCTCACCATTGTTCTCTACTGCCAAATGACAAAGTTCCAAGGTGCGCAAGGCTCTGGGCACATGCTCAAGAGACTCACCGTCACGCCTTACTGCTTGCTCGCAGACGATGGTGCTTCGTAGCGATTTTGGAACGTTTCGAAGTGATCCAGCTGACGCCTGTTTGAGATACTCCAATGCCTGTCTTTCGTTGCGCAGACCAACTTTTAAATAGGGAATTGGATACAAACCTGCATAACCTAGACCCTTAACGGACATGAGTTTGTCCACCAAAGCTTCTGTGCACATCGATACAGGAATCAGTTTGGCTTGCTGGGACTGCTTAAGCAAAAAAGCAACTAACAGATCATCGTTCCACCATGTCTTGGGAATCACGCTTAATCCAGGGCCTGTTTTGCTAGCAAGCGGGATCAGGATTTCATTGACACGCTTCGGGTTGAGTCGTACTTTGGGGTCACTTTTTATCAAGGAAACAGCTTGCGTCAGTTTACCCCCTTCTTCTGCAGCCGCCTTTCCCTCAGATGTTTTTTGGGCCTGCTCGGCGTTTCGACGTCTTGCATCCCAATCAATAGTCTCGCCAGATTTCGCTCGTGAAAGTAACGAGGCAAACATACCGTTGTAGTCCCATGCCCCATCATCTTCGTCCTCATCGTATGGGTCAAAAAATGCGAACTGTTCCCCGTCGCCTAGATAGGCCTCTCCAACTTTATTACCTTTGTCAAACACCACCGCTCCAGCAAACTCTGGGCATTCCTCCAAATAATGCAACTCGAAAGTGAGGTCGGGATATAGGCCAGCAAGATCCTCAATCATTGAGGTACGGGGGTTCCATGCGGTATCAAACCTGTAGACCAGATCACGACCTTGAATCTCAAGCTGCCCTGAACTTCGCTCGTCACGAGAATCCCAGGTCACAGGAATGAGCTTAGCAAGTTGCTCCCAGTTGATCACAGCTGAAGGTGAGCCAATAGCCCAAGCAAAGTGCGTCAGACGCTTCTTGCTTCCCTTGACGCGCAACGTGTTGTAAACCCAATTCGGCATACTTTCCAAACTTATTAAAATACCTATTGATTAGGTTTATAACAGGAAATTGTGGTCTTATCCACCTTCGCAATAGGCCCAAAAAAATTGATATTTAGTGAATCATCCACAATCAAAGCGGGCTTTTGTACAAAATGTTAATGGACACTTCCAAGGGGGCCTTCCACCACAGAAGCTTCAACTTATCGAGCAAATTTAAGTGAAGACTAGCTGTTAAACAAACATTTCAGAGGTTGATCGCAGTCTCGTCACCGGGAATTTGGCTGATAGTAACGGGCAGCGATGATGTCGGATGCTACCAAGGCTTCTTTGATAAGTCCCAAGCGTGCTTGAGTCAATTCACTCTTGGCCTTACTGCTCCGTACAAATGCGTCGTTTGAAATCACATGAATCAAACGTTCAAGAATTCTGGGCGTTAATCCTCCGCAATCATTAAGCCATGCAAACCTACCTCCCCTGATTTTTGGCTTCTCAATTTTGGTAATACGAAGCAAGTCGCTTGAGGATTGGAGCATTTCATCTCCCAATGTCAACCAGCCAACAACAGCATTCACGTGGGGGCTTGGTGACGCAAAGGCAGACAAACCCATCCATGCAAAATACGAGACGGCTTTGCCAAATGTAAGCCCTGGCACCTTGGTATCTGGATGCTCCAAGAGAAGATTCAAATCAGACTCGAGCTGCTCATAACGAATGCCCTCAATATCTTTGGGTTGCCAGTGAAACCATCTTTGATCCAGCCATTCCAGGTAAGTGATGGAGCCCAAGGGTGCTAGACAATCTGGAGAACATAGCTTTACAAGCGCCCGCGACAATGACTTGGCAGAACTTAGTTCTGAGTTCTCAAAAACTTCCTTTGGCAAAGACTTGATTCGAGCCTCATCAGTGAGGTACTTCGTCTCGAAAAAATCCAAGAACTTTTTGAGTTTTAGGTCTGCAGCTGGGTGAATTTCAGGATTGACAAAATTTCTACAAAAAATCCGAAGCTTGCCCCAACTCGGGTGAACACCCTCGCCCTGCATCACAATTTCCATGAGTGAGCTTTGCAAACGAGACTCGGACTCATGCCTGCTTGGAAGATGATGAGCCGTCAAGTGCTTGAAATCAGGATTGACCTGAAGATCAATTGCCACGTCATACAAGACTTCGAAAACAGTCGCCATCTCATCACTCCATCGGTTTAGCAAGAAGATCAAAGTACTTCGTACGTTGAAACTCAGCAAGCGTTAGATCACAACCTCTAAAGGTTTTTGACGAAGCTCAAAAAGCCCTTGAACTAGCATCACCATTGCCAAAGTATCTAACTCACAATATCGAAGCAGGGCCTGAGCAATATGACAACGCTCTGCCTCGCTGATGGAGTTGAACTGAGTGTAGTTGTAAGCGCTCATGGCAAGCCCGCCTCCGTCGATGGTTTTCTCACGCTCATCATCACTCGCAGGACCTAAACGAGATAGCATTTCATGAAGATCCTTTTGGCTCTTGTCAAAGATCGCGGGTAGCGTTTTATATGGATTATTTCTCTTATCGCGAGATAACCAAAGATGATCATCAAAGTTTAAGCTTTTGATCAAGAGATCTCTGCCGTAGACATGCTCCTTAGCATATAACTCAGCCACTCTAGGTGCGTCATTCAATATGGCTGGCAACACATACTTCAGACTGATACTGCCGTTTGAAAAGCTCGAGTAATATGCTTCTTGGGCGAACTCATGAAGATTGACCATCGATTTTTTACCTTCGTGAGAGGGCTTCTCGTCACCCGATGACTTAGTAATCAAGTCAATAAAAGCAACAAGCTCTTTAGCATCATGTTCGTGAGCATGTGTACCCTTGTCTATCAACGCATTACGAATTTTTCTGAGTACTGTGTTTTCATGATTGTGATATCTGAAAACTGTACCGTCGAGCCTACCATTTGGCATCAAGGCTTTTTTCAAGGCACGTACAAATTCGATGTTGGGAAAGACACCAGGTTCGGTTGAGATCCATTGGTTTGCATGACGGATGCGTACTTGGTCTCCATCGACTTTTTCAAGAACGTGATGACTGAATTGAAAAGCCACAGTCTCACCTGGGAACATCCCCCTAAAGAACGGCACAGCCGGCGCCGTCGTTTCAAAGTCAATCATGTGAAAAGGCCAATCCCATTTGTCCATGGCCTCCAAGCGTTTGTGATGAATCGCTGGGGACAAATTGGGCTCCCGAGCGGCTTGAATTTGAGCCAATCTACGCTCGTCCGCACTGAACTTCTCAGGGTCTTTAGACACGTTACCGCCAAAGTCTGAAACCAGCACATCAGACAACAGCGCTCTTTTATTTTTTATTAACTCAACAATCAGACTTGGCTTTCCCTGACGACCACCACCCCAGAGGTCGATAGAGAGAGGGTTTCCAGGCCTAATTTTCTCTGCATCACCATGTAAAACGCCCTTCTCCACCGCCTCCTTCCAACACTCATGAAGTCCGCTTTTTCGAACCTCCCCTTGTGGAGCTCGAAACTGACAGCTTTTACAAGCCTGGGAAACCCCGTGAAAGTGACGCTTTTCATTTAGCAAAAGCTCGTTGCTCCATGCGGCAAACTTGGAAAAACTCTCCGCGTACTCACTTGGTATGTGGGCAGTATTCTGGATAGGTCGAGTCATCAAGTCATCGATCACGTCATCGACGTCTACCTCGAGCAGAAAATCAATCTTCCCGACTTGATCTCTGGTGAGCGTTTTATCAGCACTAACCACAGTGCGTTTGCGCCCATCCTCCTCCTTGACCGTCACTGGAAACCGCTGATGAAGACCAGCAACATCACACACTTGAGATGAATCGATGAGCAAAAGTTTGGGAATGATTTTGTACCCTGGCATCGCCAAACTGGCGACCATTTTTTGGAAAGCCACATCATAAAGGTAGGGTAACCAATCCGCATCGTAGGCGTCTGTTTTGGTTTTTTTGAATCGCTTCGAAATTTCAGATTGTTTGATGCTCTTGGACTTCACCTCAATCAACTCAACCGTCTTGCTCTCCTCGTCTCGGATCAAGATATCGACTCTGACAAAGAAATTGGCGTGCTGCAAAGCCGCTTCTGCGATCACAACCCGGCCTGCTCTTTTCAGCATGAGTTCTGTTTGCTTAAGTGCCTCAGCATGCTTTAAGGTTTCAACAGTGATTTCACTGCCAAATGGATCGTCGTGATATTTGAGTTTGGCCAACTCCCCAACCTGCTGACCCACATCTGCCAGAGCCTTCAAAAAATCATTGTCTTGGTTTTGATCGTAATACTCCTCGCTCCCTTTGGCTGAGTAATACAACTTTGTAGGGCACTCGACCGCCATCTTGAAGCGTGATTTTGTGAGATACATCGATAACCTCTTTAACGATAAATGTGGCACTTTCGATCGATTGCCCTGGAAAGGCAACCGATCAAGCTTATATTGAAATACTCAAAAACATAACTGTCCGGTCGATTTCATAACAAAATCAATTGGTTACTGCTGGGCGGATTTTCTTCTTTCAGTACGGCATTT
>JAGYJZ010000002.1 GCA_018401875.1 Salibacteraceae bacterium | reverse complement strand
ACCCCGACCTTGGCAAGGTCGTGCTCTACCAGCTGAGCTACTCTCGCAAAAGGACGGCAAAAATAAATGTTTCTAGCTTATAGGACGTGCTCTTTTAAAAAAATCTCGTTTATGACTTTTTTCCAATCACTTTCTTGATTTCATTCAGCTTGAACAGCGCTTCCACAGGGGTGAGTGAATTGATATCGATGTTAGAAATTTCGTCTCTGATTTGAGATAGCACTGGATCATCCAACTGAAAAAAGCTCAATTGCATGTCTTCTTTTGCACTTTTCAATGCATCTTTTGAAAGATCGCTTCTATTTGATTGCTCAAGTTCATTCAAAATGATTTGGGCGCGTTTGATGAGTGAGCTTGGCATGCCGGCCATTTTTGCCACGTGAATTCCAAAACTGTGTTCGCTGCCACCAGGAATCAGCTTTCTTAAAAAGACGATCTTATCCTTGGTCTCATTGATTGAAATCGTGAAGTTTTTAATTCGCTTAAAACTATCGGCCATTTCGTTCAATTCGTGGTAGTGCGTTGCGAAAAGTGTAAGCGGCTTACCGGGGTGTTCGTGCAAATATTCAGCGATCGACCAAGCGATTGATATGCCATCGTAGGTGCTCGTTCCGCGTCCGATTTCATCTAAAAGAATCAAGCTTCGATTTGACAAGTTGTTCAAGATACTTGCCGTTTCATTCATTTCAACCATGAAGGTAGATTCGCCTTGCGATATATTGTCGCTGGCTCCAACACGCGTAAATAGTTTGTCGATGAGCCCTAGTTCTGCGGTTTTGGCGGGTACAAAGCTTCCCACTTGTGCCATCAATGATATGAGTGCGGTTTGCCGCAATAACGCGCTTTTTCCAGCCATGTTTGGACCCGTCAGCATGATGATTTGCTGCGTTTCGTTATCTAACATTACATCATTGGCAATGTAGGACTCGCCCAAAGGCATTTCTTGTTCAATAACGGGATGCCTTCCAGCTTTAATCTCTATGCGGTGGGTTTGGTTAAGAGAAGGTTTGCAATATCCGTGATTAAGAGCATTTTGAGCGAACGTGGTTAGGCAATCAATTTCAGCAATTCGCTTTGCCGTGGATTGGATGGAAGAAATCGAAGGCTGGAGTTGATCCAACAATTGCTCGTAAATCTTTACTTCAAGCGCCATTATTTTTTCTTCTGCGCCAAGAATCTTCTCTTCGTATTCTTTGAGTTCTTCTGTAATATAACGTTCGGCATTGGTGAGCGTTTGCTTACGCATCCATTCTTGAGGAACTTTGTTTTTGTGCACATTCGTCACCTCTAAGTAATAGCCAAACACATTGTTGAATCCAATTTTGAGCGATGAAATTCCTGTTCTTTCCGACTCTTTTTCTTGAATCTTTAGCAAGTATCCTTTGCCAGAATAGGCAATGCTTCTCAATTCGTCCAAGTCATCATTCACACCTTCGGCAATGACATTTCCTTTTGAAAGAAGGGCGGGCGGGTCGGGCTGAAGTTGAGATCGTATTAAGTCAACTACGGCATCTGAGTTACTCAAACCTATGGCAAGTGATTTAACTGTTTTGTTATTTGACAAAACGTTTGCTATAGGTTTGGCTTCGGAAAGCGAGCGGGCGAGTTGAATAGCTTCTTTGGGACCTAATTTTCCAATAGCTAGACGAGATGTCATACGCTCTAAATCGCCAATTTTTTTGAGCTGTTCAGCCAGCGATTGTCTTATTTCGGTATGTTGGTGAAACGCCTCAACAAACGTTAAACGCTGATTGATGGATTCGATGTTATTCAATGGAAAAGCCAACCATTGTTTCATTAGCCGTGAACCCATTGGTGTAATGGTCTTGTCTAGAACTGCAAGCAACGACTTTCCGCCTTGATTGGCGGTGCTGAATAATTCAAGATTTTTTTGAGTGAATCGATCAAGCCACACATGGTCATTTCCATCAATGCGCGAGAGTTGTGAAATATGGTGTATCCGGTCGTGATGCGTTTCGCTCACATAGTGCAATGCTGCCCCGGCTGCTATAATAGCGTGGAAATGGTCTTCTACACCAAAGCCTTTCAACGATTGTGTTTTAAATTGTCGGGTTAAAGCCTCGTAAGCAAATTCGTGCTGAAACGCCCAATCTTCTAAATGATAGGTGTGGTATTTGTTACCAAACAACTCTTCGTAGTTTGACTTCTGCCCTCGTTCGAATAATATCTCGCTTGGATTGAAGCCTGCGATAAGTTTTTCGATGTAATATTTGGGGCCTTCTGCTACGAAAAACTCGCCTGTTGAAACATCCAAAAAAGCCGCGCCTAGAATATCTTTTGAGAAATGAATTGCCGCGAGAAAGTTATTTTGATTGCTTTCCAGAATTTGTGCATTAAAACTCACTCCTGGAGTTACCATTTCTGTGACGCCTCGCTTTACAATTGTTTTTGTTTGTTTTGGGTCTTCGAGTTGATCACAAATGGCAACGCGCAAGCCTGCTCGAACGAGTTTTGGAAGGTACACGTCCAAGCTGTGGTGAGGAAAACCGGCCAATTCAACACTGGCAGAAGCCCCATTTTTACGCTGCGTTAAAACAATACCGAGAATTTTAGAGGTCTTAATCGCATCTTCGCTGAAGGTTTCATAAAAGTCGCCCACACGAAAAAGTAAAAGCGCATTCGGGTGTTTCGCTTTAATGGCATAGTACTGCTTCATTAAAGGAGTTTCCTTTGGATCTTTTTTTTCTTTGGTAGCCATTTTAGTGAAACAGTAAAGTTAAAATCGCTCTGCGGAGTACTTCTAAATACCTCATCGTTATTTTTAATAGTTATGAACAGAAAACTCGTTAATGAAGCATTGAAAAGACCTTCAATTGATGCGTTTAAGAAGCAACGGAAGTTTCCGATCAAGTTGATTCTTGATGATATAAGAAGCTTGTCGAATGTGGGTTCGATATTTCGTACGGCTGATTCATTTAATGTCAAGGAAGTTTTGCTTTGCGGCATTACAGGCTGCCCGCCTCACCGAGAAATCCAACGCACCGCACTCGGTGCAACAGAAAGTGTGGAATGGTCATATCACGATAGCGCTGAGGATGCCGTAAAACTCTTGAAGTCTCAAGGTTATCTCATAGTAAGCCTAGAGCAATGCGAGAAAAGCATCGACCCTCAGACATTGCAGTTGAAAGGCGATCAAAAGCTCTGTTTAGTGCTTGGCAACGAAGTGAGCGGAGTTAACCAGAAAATTATTGATAGTTCGGACACAGTGATAGAAATACCCCAGCTAGGAACCAAGCATAGTTTGAATGTAACAGTAGCTGCCGGTATTGCCCTTTGGGAAATTTTCAAGCAGTACCTGCCCGAAAATCGCTAGTTATTCTCAGTACAATCCCAATCGCTGCGGGTGTAGAGATCCACTTGGTCATCATAGTTGTTTCCGCGCCCACAAATTTCGTCTGTAATGACATTGCCGAATGTTTCAGGGTCTTCTGATGTAGTAGTACAAGTGGAACATTTTTCACACGATGAAAATGCAAAAATTGACATCGCGCACAGGACAAGAGTGTAAACTTTATTCATGGTAACTATAATGTATAGTGGACAAATATAATGGTTAATAAATGCGAATGAAATCCAAATGAGGAAACGGCAAATAAAAAAGGGGCGTGAATTTCACGCCCCTTTTTTAGAAAACCTTTGTTGAGTTTTACATTCCCAATAGTGTAGTGAATGCCTGCTCTTCTCTGTAATTTAAAAACTCTGCATCATTTTTAGCCTTCGCTTGCAATGATTGGTCTTTTTCAATGGCTGCTTTCAGGTTTTGAACAACCATTTCAAGATTGCTTGTTCTCGCTCCGATGATAGCTTTAAGGTAATAACCTTCAGCGTTTGCTTTCGCTTCAGAAGCTTCGAGGGTGTTGATAGCATCTTCAGTAGAGCCATTCAATGTTTTCGCCAACGCTGAGTTAAATGTATTGTAGCTTCCCATGTTGCTTACAGCATCTTCGTATTTTCCATCCATGATGTTTAAAATACCAATGTTGTAGTTCACTTCTGCACCAGCTCCTTTTGCTTTCTCGTAGTACTCAGCAGCTCCTTTGCGGTCGCCCATCAAACGTGTAACTGCCCCCATGTTGTTCATTACAACTTTCTCGTTTGCGCTAGCGCCATTCGCTTTCTCAAATTGAGCCTTAGCCTCAGAAACTTTGTTTTGCAGCATTAACACATAGCCTACATCGTTGTGGCCTCTCCAGTCGTTAGGGTGAACCTGAGCACATGCTTTGTACACTTCTAATTTTTCATTTAAATCATTGTAAAGAGTGGCCGTGTAAAGGATTTCTTCTGCAGTTAATTCAGATGGGTTTTCTTTCACCAATTGTTTTAGCTCATCATCTGTTTTAGCTTCCTCTTCTGCGTTGATTTTGATCATTGATCTTCTCAACGGAGGAAGTATTTCTTCAGCAATCACAGTGTAAGTTGCAGCTAAATTCTTGATTTCTTCTTCTCTCTTGCTGTCATCACTGTACATGCTTAAAATGCGAAGAATCATATCCTTATCGGCAATAGAAGAAGCTTCCATTTTTGCTTTGAAGCCAATCCAGTCTTCTCCTTTTGGAGATTTTTTGTACCATTCGTCAGTAGCTTTGATTTTCTTTTTAGAAAACAAAGAAGTCATAGCTCGTTCGGCCGTATTTGCTCTGTCTCCAGCTAAGTTTTCGTTCAATGAAGTCTCACCGTCTGGTGATGCGTACGAAGTGATTTCAACGCTTTTCCAAGTGTATTCGTAAGTAACTCCTTTCTCGATGAACGCTTCAACCGCTTTAATGTCATCCTGCTTAAGCTCCCCTGGCTTTACTACACTGGATTGAATGTCGTAGTTGATTTCAGCAGAAATAGTTCTAGGAGAAACTTTTGTGAATTTGTCTATTCCAAGAATTGGCATCTCGTCACTTTGAACCCACATTGGAGTAGTCACTGTTCCATTGCCCAATGCTACTGGGTCAAATTCCTTTGTTTTTGTTTTGAAACCTGCTGTTACGCGCACTTCTAATTTTACATTCTCCATTGAAGCTTCGTAAGGAACCTTGTTTGAAACACTGAAGCTTCCTCCGGTTTTCATGATTTTAGTTCCTTCACCTTCTGCAGCTTCTCCAATTAGTTTGATGTTTTCAAACTCCTTCACAACGTTGCCGTTCATGTCTACCATTACTGGCTTAACATTAGCGACAGCCTTTTTGTGAAAAAATTTAGCTGGATAACGACCGCTAACATTAATAGCAACAGAGTCGCCATGAAGCTCGAGTGGATTAGGGTCAAGTGTGTACTTAACAATTCCATGTTTCTTGTTCATCTTGTTTAGCGGGTTACAGCCTGTAACTGCTAATAGGGTTAATGCGCCTATTATCGCAATTCCTGAGTAGGTTGATCTCATCTTAATTGGTTTTCGTTTAATCATAACTGATCTATGCGTTTTGCAGGGTGCAATATTAAGTAATTTATATAAGTGTAACGCCACTTAGAATTACAATCATTTTATGTTTTAAGTGAAAGGTGGCTCAAACCACTCGGCCAATCTTTATTTAGTATCTCTTCAATCACAGCAAGGCTTTGCTCAATTGATCGTGTTGAGTTAGGGTCTTCCTCTATAAGAATCACTGGAAATCGCTGCTCTTCTTTGAAATAATTAATGTACGCCTTTTCAATGTTGGTGAGGTATTCGAGCGGAATGTTTTGTTCATAAGATCGACCCCTTTGAGCAATTTGCTCCACCACTTTATTAACTTCAACATGCATGTAGATGAGAATATCAGGCTTGGGCATAAATCGCTCCATGATCCTATACAGGTTTAAGAAAAGCTCGTGTTCTGATTGCTGTAAATTGATTCCACTGAATATGGCGCTTTTAGCAAAGACATAGTCAGACACAGTATGCGTGTGAAAAATATCGCCTAATAGGTTTTTAGACAGCTGATGGTAACGTTCTGCCAAGAAAAATAACTCCACTTGAAAAGCATAGCGCGCTTGATCGTGGTAGAATAATTCAAGGAATGGGTTGTTTTCGAATGACTCGAGTATTAATCGGCCATCGAGTTTTTTTGCTAAAGCTTTGGCGATGGTTGTTTTTCCTGCGCCAATATTGCCTTCAATGCTGATGTTGTTGTATTGTATTGACATCAAATGCGTTCAATGGTTGTATGGTCAGTGCAAATATCGAGCATAGCGCGCTGGGTTTTGTCAAGAATTGGATGAATGAAAAGTGGACTCAATTCACACATTGGCTCTAAAACGAATCTTCGCTCCTGAATGCGCGGGTGCGGCACAATGAGCGATTCACTCTCAACGATCGCTTGATCGAAATAAAGGATGTCCATGTCGATTGTCCGCGACTCGTAGCCTGAGCTTTGGTTTTCTGAGCGCGTTCTGCCGAGCTTTTCTTCAAGAGCAATGATCGTCTGAAGTAATTTTTCCGGTGAAACCTGGCACTTCACTTCTAGCACTTGGTTGTGAAACCATTGTTCGGCCTCCATCAACCAAGGTTCGGTTTTATAGATCGAAGAGGCTTTTGTGATTTCACCTATTTCTTGCTCAATCAGAACTCGGGCTGAATTGAGGTGTGAGATACTGTCGCCAATATTTGAACCCAATAGGATATAAACGGTATGATACATTTTCCTTTTAAAATCGAATTTAAACCACTTGTCAAGTATCCTCTTTTTTAAAGCCAGCACTCGATAATTTCGCTGCGAATATTAAAATCAAAAATGATGAAGCAATTTCTAAAATACCTTTTTGCATCCACCCTCGGAACCATAGTTGGTCTTGTGCTAGTGGTGTTCTTGTCTGGATTAATTATCGCGGGCATCATTGGCTCAGCTATTATGGCTGGCAAAAGCAATCAAGATGTAAAAGTTAAATCAAACAGTGTCTTGGTCATCGACCTGACCAAAGGCATTGTTGAACGTACGCCCGAAAATCCTTTTGAGGGTTTACAAATAGATGGGTTGAGCGGGAATAATGGATTGGAACTTGACGATTTCATCTTTTCACTCAAGGCAGCAGCTAAAGACACCAATATCAAAGGTGTGCTGATCAGAGGTGCGTATTTCAGTGGTGGGTTAGCTACCATGCAAACGGTAAGAGATCATATCGTTCAGTTTCGCGATTCGTCTGAAAAATTTGTAATGGCCTATGAAGAGGCGTACACGCAAGGAGCATACTATGTAGCCTCAGCGTCAGAAGAAGTGTACATGTTTCAAGAAGGAGCACTCGATTTTAGAGGCCTAAGAACTGAAATCGCATTCTTTAAAGGCTCTATGGAGAAACTCGGAGTGGATGCCACCATCATCAAAGGTCCTGACAACATTTATAAAAGTGCCGTTGAACCGTTTTATCGGGAGAACATGAGTGAGCCCAACAAAGAGCAGATTCAGCGCATTATAGATAATATTTGGGGCGAAATGCTCGCTGATATCGGTGCGTCTCGAGGGATTTCTGTTGAGGAGTTTAATCGGATAGCCGATGAACTAGCGATTAGAAAGCCAGAAGACGCAAAGAGCTTGGGTCTCATTGACGATTTGGTGTATTACGATCAAATATTGTCAAACCTTCGCACTAAACTCGGCCTTGAAGAAGACGATGACATCGAGTCAATCAGCATTTCCAAGTATGCTAAAAGTGCGCGAAAAACGGCAAGAAAGAACCAAGATAAGAGCTGGGAGCTTAAAGATGAAATAGCTGTGATTTATGCGGTTGGTGGTATCAATAGTGGTGAAGGTGATGAAGAGAATATTGGCTCTGAAACTTTGGCAAAGGCTATTCGTGAAGCGCGGTTAGACGAAGATGTGAAGGCCATCGTATTGCGGGTCAGCTCACCTGGAGGAAGTGCCTTGGCGAGTGATGTGATTTGGCGCGAAACCGTTTTGGCAGGAGAAGCCAAGCCTTTCGTGGTTTCCTTCGGAGATGTGGCTGCATCAGGTGGTTACTACATCAGCGCAAATGCTGATCGTATTTTCGCTATGCCGAACACCATTACAGGTTCCATCGGTGCTTTTGGAATAATTCCAAACTTTAAAGGATTCTTTAATGACAAGCTGGGAATCACCTTTGACGGAGTAAAAACTAACAAACACGCTGATTTTGGTTCGCTCGCACGCGATTTTGATGAGGAAGAAATGGGCTTGTTAAATGGTTATCTAGAACAAATTTATACTGAGTTTGTCCAGAAAGTAGCCGATGGAAGAGGATTGTCCTACGCAGCGGTTGATTCTGTTGGACGCGGGCGCGTTTGGACAGGAGCAGATGCGCTAAAGGTTGGTTTAGTAGATGAGTTTGGTGGCCTACAAGATGCGATTGACTACGCTGCAAATAAGGCAGGAATTCAAGACTATGATCTTCTCGAGCTTCCCAAAAAATCAGACCCATTCGAGAAATTCATGAAAGATTTCAGTGGCTCCGCGCGAGCGCAAGTCGCAACTTGGGTGCTTGGTGATGACGCCAAATGGCTGAAGAAAATGGACGAAATCAAACAAATGGAAGGCATTCAAGCCAGAATGCTATTCGATATTCAGGTATACTAAGCGCCCGATTATTAAATAGAGCGCTCGACAATAAGAATGGGCGTGAAGAGTTTCAAATTCTTTACGCCCATTTTTTATGGTTTAAATAATTATCGAGCTGACTATTCTGATGCACAACAAATCACATCTTCATCAGAACGCTATTTTCGAAGTTGAGTTTTAAAGCCGTAAATAACTGTTTGCATCGTGGAGAATAAGGAAATCGCATCTGTGTTGAAATTGGTGGGGCAATTGATGGAATTGCATAACGAGGATAAGTTTAAAACGCGCTCGTATACCAATGCAGCATTCCAAATCGGAAAGTACGCTGAACCTCTGAAAGCGCTGACAGATAGTCAATTGATGTCCGTGCCGGGTATTGGCAAAAACTTGGTTCCAAAAATTCGAGAACTCATCGATACGGGTGAAATGACTTACCTCAATCAATGGCTCGAGAAGACGCCTCAAGGAATCCTCGAAATTCTCAATATCAAAGGCATCGGCCCGAGCAAGGTGCGATTGATTTGGAAGGAAATGGAAATCGAATCTATTGGCGAACTGCTCTACGCGTGCAACGAGAATCGATTGGTCGATCTGAAAGGATTTGGTAAAAAAACACAAGCTCAGGTGAAGCAGTCCATCGAGTTTATGCTCGACAATCAGCATAAATTCTTGTTCGCCTCCATTGAACCACTCATCGAAGACATCAAGTCTTGGATTCAGAATCGTTATCCATCAGCACTTGTCTCCGAGACTGGTGCTGCGTTGAGGCGCGATTTAATCATCGATCAACTCGAAATGGTTGTGAGCAGCGATGTGACGGAACTGCCAGATACTTCGAATACCAATGCAGAGGTGGTTTTTCACAAGGTCGATGCAGCACAATTTGATGAAGCAGTGTTTAAGCTTTCGTGCAGTGAGCAACACCTTGATGCGATAAACTACACCGGAGGAAATGCAGAAAAAGCGTATGGTTCGATGGGTGTGAAAATGGTAGTGCCTGAAATGCGCGATGCCCATTGGGCTATTGATTGGTCGAAGAAAAACAGCCTGGATGATCTTGTTGATGACGATGCGTTGCTTGGATCATTGCACAATCACACGACTTACAGCGATGGCATGCACACTCTTGAAGAAATGTCAACCTACCTCAAAGCATTGGGCTATGCATATTTTGGTGTTTGCGACCATTCAAAATCTGCTTTCTACGCCAATGGGTTAAAAGAAGATCGCATCGCGAAGCAACACCGAGAAATTGATGCTTTGAATGCGGTGCTTCAACCTTTTAAAATATTGAAAGGAATCGAAAGTGATATTCTGATGGATGGTTCCTTAGATTATTCGAGTGAAATCTTGGCCACATTTGATTTCGTTGTTGCTTCGGTGCATTCTGTTTTGAGGATGGATAAAGAAACGGCTACAACCCGATTGATCAAAGCCATTGAAAATCCTTACACGAGTATTCTTGGACATCCAACAGGCCGTTTATTGCTTTCTCGACCAGGTTATCCAGTTGATCATAAAAAAGTAATTGATGCCTGTGCCGAAAACAATGTAGCCATTGAGTTAAATGCGAATCCAATGCGTTTAGATATTGATTATCAGTGGATACCTTATTGCATGGAAAAAAACGTCATGATTTCGATCAATCCAGACGCGCATCGTAAAGAAGGGTTTCATCACATGCGTTTTGGTGTAATGGCAGCGAGAAAAGGAGGCCTCACAAAGCAAATGACATTAAATGCTTTAGGGTTGAAGGATATAGAAAACTATTTTCGTTCGAAATCTTAAAGTTACTTTACCCCTCAATTCACAGGTTACTTGAGCATCATCAATTCCATATTCGGTTGGTACATTAAAAAGCGGATCCATCAGATTGATTTATTCATGAAGTACCCGCATGATGTGCAAAGTGAATGGCTGAATAAGTTGCTGATTGCTGCAAAAGATACAGAATGGGGCAGGCGCTATAAATTCAGCGAAATTGATAGCGTAGATCAATTCAAGACACGGGTACCGATCAATACATATGAAGCTATAGAGGCAGATATAAATCGCACCTTGAAAGGAGAACAAGGCATTTTCTGGCCAACGCCTATTAGAATGTTTGCCAAGTCGAGTGGAACCACAAATTCAAAAAGCAAGTTTATTCCAGTGAGCGAAGAATCGCTCGAAGAGTGCCATTATAAAGGAGGAAAAGACTTGATCTCACTTTACTACAATGAGTTTCCTGAATCGCGTTTGATGGCAGGCAAAGGATTGGTTATGGGTGGCAGTTCGAACTTTGTACCGCTAAATGATGAGGCTTACTTTGGAGACCTTTCTGCTATTATCATCAAGAATCTGCCTTTTTGGGCTCAACTGCACCGCACGCCTGATATTGAAGTGGCGTTGAATCCTTCTTGGGAAGAGAAGATCGAACAAATTGTAGATATTACTATTCCTCAAGATATCACCAACATTTCTGGTGTGCCCAGCTGGATGCTCGTTTTATTAGAGCGTGTGTTAGAAAAAACGGGTAAGAAAACAATCAAAGACGTCTGGCCAAATTTGGAGTGGTATGTACACGGAGGTGTAAATTTCACACCTTACCGCGATAGATTCAAGCAAATTATAGGTGGTCAACACAAATTGAATTACTCTGAAACCTACAATGCCTCCGAAGGATTTTTTGGCATTCAAGACGATACATCGCGTGACGATCTGCTCTTGATGCTGGACTACGGAATTTTTTATGAGTTTATGCCGCTCGGTGAAATCGAAAAGGATAACCCAAAAACCTTGCAACTTGACGAAGTGAAAGTGGGTGAGAATTACGCGTTGGTGATTTCGACCAACGGTGGGTTGTGGCGCTATTTGATTGGCGACACCGTACAGTTTACTACGCTCGATCCTTTTAGAATTAAGGTAAGTGGTCGCACCAAGCATTACATCAATGCCTTTGGTGAGGAGCTGATCGTTGAGAATGCCGAGCAAGCCATTAGCGCAGCAAGTCAAAAATCCGGGTCAATCGTGAAGGAATACTCAGCTGCACCTAAATACATGGATGAAAATGGAGCAGGAGCACACGAATGGGTGGTTGAATTTGAGCAAGAACCCAAAGATTTAGAATACTTTGCAGAAATGTTAGACAATGCGTTGAAGAATGTCAACAGTGATTACGAGGCGAAGCGTTACCATGACAAAGTATTGAAGCTTCCAATCATCAAAGCGGTTCCTCAAGGAACGTTTTATCGATGGATGAAAAGCAACGGAAAACTTGGTGGGCAGCATAAAGTTCCTCGATTGTCAAATAATCGTGATTACATCGATGAAATTCTGAAGTATGCGAATTCTTAGATTTTTTTTGTTCGTGCTGGCTTTGATGGCTTCGGCTGGGAATCTTTTATCTCAAGAGACGTCATGGTCGCAATACAAGGTGCTTGAAGGTCCTGTAACGAAGGTTAAAACCGATCAACTCAACAGCATCTATGCCGTTAGAAACGGTGAGATTATCAAGTACGATGCTCAAGGAAAAATGTTGACACGCTATAGCAACAAGTTGATTGGCGATGGTGTGAAGTTGGATGTAACCAATCCGATGAAAGTCATTTTGTATTCAGAAGATCAAATGCGACTTATTTTCCTCGACTCACGACTTGGTGAACTTCGTGAAGAAATTAATTTATTTAATCAAGGCTACGAGCAAATCAGTCTAGCAGCGACTTCGCATAGCAACGGGTTCTGGTTATATGATCCGATCAATTTTAAGTTGATCCGTTTTGATCAATACTTCAAAAAAGAGCGCGAATCGTTGAATATCGCTCAACTTCTCCGTGTTGAGTTTTACCCAACAGATATGATCGAAATTGAGAACAAAGTGTACCTTACCGACCCGAAGAATGGAATTTACGTGTTTGATGTTTACGGCAATTACATCAAGCGAATCCCGTTAAAAGGCGTGAATGAATTGCACATCACTGACCAAAGAATCTTCTTTGAACGTGGTGGGAAATTGTTTGGACTAAATTTAATTGATCAATCAGAAGAAATCGTTCAACTTGAGTCGGCAGTCACTGCAGATTTTGACTTGAATCGCACGATGTTGTGTCTGGTTTCGCCAAAAGGAATAATAATTTACACCCCGAAAGAATAAGGCTTTTTATTTTCAAAGGGTTTATCTTAATTCGTAACCCCAAAGTCAGACAATGATTTTCAGGGAAAACGAAGTTATCGTTAGAAAATATGGAGGATAAGAAAAGTAATTTGCACGTTGCCGTTTCGGGTAATATTGGTTCTGGTAAAACAACCTTAACAGGTCTGTTAGGCAAGCACTACAACTGGGAGATGCACTACGAAGATGTAGATGGCAACCCCTACATCAATGATTTCTACGCTGAGATGCAACGGTGGTCATTCAATATGCAGATTTATTACGTCAACAATCGCTTCAATCAAGTGATGGAGATCAGAGAAGGGAAGAAGAACGTCATTCAAGACCGCACTATTTATGAAGATGCCTACATTTTCGCGCCCAACCTTCACTCAATGGGGTTGATGACAACACGTGATTTTGAAACCTATTTTTCACTGTTCAATTTGCTCGATAAATTTGTTCAGGCGCCCGACTTATTGATTTACTTAAGGGCAAGTGTGCCTCGTTTGGTGAGTCAAATTCAAAGCCGTGGACGTGAATACGAAGAAGCAATCAGGCTCGATTACCTAAAGCGACTCAACGAGCGTTACGAAGCGTGGATATCTACCTATGACAAAGGAAAGCTGCTGATCATTGATGTTGATAACAACAACTTTATTGACAGCCCTGAAGACTTGGGTGAGATCATTCAAAAGATTGACGCTGAATTGCACGGGCTGTTTTGATGAACTAGTTGCAAAACCAACTTTCAGATTGGTATTTAGAACAAGAAAAAAGGCTTCCAATTGGAAGCCTTAATTTTTTTAGAATAATCAGATGTGATTAATCAGAAAGCACAATCACTCTGTTTTTGACTACTTCAACCACTCCACCTTTTATTTCAAACTCGGTTTCTTCACCTTCGTTTGTCACTTTCACAACACCTTGTTTTAGGGTGGCGATGATCGGAGCGTGGTTTTCAAGTATACCCAACGAACCATCTTTTCCAGGCAACTGAATAGAATCAGCTTTTCCTTTGAAAATGAGTTTTTCTGGAGAGAGAATTTCTAGTGTCATTCTTAATCGTTTGCTTCAGCTAGTAATTTCTTACCCGCTTCGATTACTTCTTCAATGGTACCTTTCAAGTTGAAGGCTGCTTCAGGATACTGATCCACTTGGCCTTCAAGAATCATGTTGAATCCTTTGATGGTTTCCTCGATCGGAACGAATACTCCTTTTAAACCTGTAAATTGCTCCGCTACGTGGAATGGCTGCGAAAGGAATCGCTGAATTCTTCGCGCTCGGTGCACAACTAACTTATCTTCTTCGCTCAATTCATCCATTCCCAAAATGGCAATGATGTCTTGAAGTTCTTTCATTCTTTGAAGGATTTCCTTCACACGCTGAGCAGTATCATAGTGCTCGTCACCAACGATGTCTGCAGTTAAAATTCGTGAAGTTGAATCCAGTGGATCAACCGCAGGATAAATACCCAACTCAGCAATCTTCCTGCTCAATACGGTAGTTGCATCAAGGTGAGCAAATGTTGTAGCTGGAGCGGGGTCGGTAAGGTCATCTGCAGGAACGTACACGGCCTGAACTGATGTAATAGAGCCACGCTTCGTAGAAGTAATACGCTCTTGCATCTCGCCCATTTCAGACGCTAATGTTGGCTGGTAACCTACTGCTGATGGCATACGGCCAAGAAGTGCTGATACTTCAGAACCTGCTTGCGTGAAACGGAAGATGTTGTCAACGAAGAATAAGATATCACGTCCACCGCTTTCTTCATCTCCATCACGGAAATATTCAGCTGCTGTTAATCCTGTTAAAGCTACACGAGCTCTTGCCCCTGGAGGCTCATTCATCTGACCAAACACAAACGTTGCTTTCGATTCTTTCAACGAAGCGTCATCAACCTTACTGAGGTCCCATCCGCCATTTTCCATCGAATGCATAAAATCATCGCCATACTTCACGATACCTGATTCAAGCATCTCTCTTAAAAGGTCATTTCCTTCGCGGGTTCTTTCACCCACTCCAGCAAATACCGAATATCCGTCATAACCTTTTGCGATGTTGTTAATCAACTCTTGGATAAGCACTGTTTTTCCAACTCCTGCTCCACCGAAAAGTCCGATTTTACCACCTTTCGCATAAGGCTCAATCAAGTCGATTACCTTAATTCCTGTGAAAAGAATCTCTGAAGCCGTTGAAAGGTCTTCAAATCTTGGTGCTTCAGCGTGAATTGGTCTTCCGCCTGCTTGTTCAACACTGTGGATACCATCAATCGCCTCACCGATTACATTAAAGGTTCTTCCTTTAATTTGGTCGCCAATGGGCATTGTAATTTGTTGGCCGGTTGCAGTTACCTCCATTCCTCGGGTTAAGCCCTCAGAGGAGTCCATCGCAATCGTTCTCACGGTATCCTCGCCAATGTGCTGTTGACACTCGAGAACTACGCGCTCACCGGTTCCTTTAGTTACCTCTAGAGCGTCTAAAATGTTTGGAAGAGCATTGTCTCCAACACTGAATCGCACATCAATCACAGGCCCGATAACCTGTATTATTTTTCCTTTTCTCACAGCCATTTATGCTGAATTTTAGATAGTTACGTAAAGTTTCTTGTCGTCCTTAAAACGGGTGCAAATCTATGTATTTCAAATTGTATCATGACCCCTATATTCATTTTTTTAATTGTATACATTTGATGATCGTTAAGAACTGAAATAAACATCAGTATATCAATAAGTTAAGAAATTCATACGCGTTAATAAATTGAGAGTATTTAAAGGAATTGAATCTTATGAAGGATTGGGTGAAACGTGTTTAACCACAGGAACGTTTGATGGAGTGCACGTGGGGCACTTAAAAATCATTGACCAGCTCAACAAAATTGCCAAGGAAGAAGGGAGAAGAAGCGTCATGCTTACGTTTTTCCCTCATCCTCGAAAAGTGCTTTTTCCTGATGATCACGGACTAAGACTTTTGACCACCATGGACGAAAAACTGGAATTGTTTGAGAAAGCTGGCCTTGACGATGTGATCATCCATCCTTTTTCAAAAGAGTTCTCACGGTTGAATGCGGTTGAGTATGTGCGTGATTTACTCGTGAATGGTTTGAATATGAAGCATATGGTGATTGGTTATGACCATCACTTCGGTAGAAATAGAAAAGGTGGTATAGAACAGTTAAGAGAGATGTCTCCACTTTATGAATTTCATGTAACCGAGATTTCCGTCAAAGATGTGGACGATGTAAACGTGAGCTCAACCAAGATTCGCAGCGCTTTAGATGAAGGTAATATTGAAATGGCCCGCGCTTTTTTAGGCTATGATTACTCGTTTGAAGGAGTGGTAGTGCATGGTAGAAAACGCGGAAAGCAGATGGGGTATCCTACGGCAAACCTCGGTAGTGTGGATGATACGAAGCTCATTCCTCGAAATGGTGTTTATGCTGTTGAGGTGGTTTTGAAAGGGGCGCGATACAAAGCAATGATGAACATTGGACATAATCCAACATTTGATGCTGCTTCACCGCAAACAATCGAAATTCACATTTTCGATTTTGATGCCGATATCTACGGAGAGCAAATTCGCGTCTTCATTACGAAATATCTCCGCACTGAAAAACGTTTCAACAATGCAGATGAACTCATAAATCAAATGAACCTTGATAAAGAACAAGCACTCCATGCTTAAGAATACCATAATTTATGGAATACTTCTTTTTTGCTGCGTAGAGCTTTTCGGCCAAGACACTCAAAGCCGATTCACTGATTTAGAGAAAGCGCTTCTTTATCCAGAGCAAGTAGTAGAACTCAGTTTAAAAAGAGAAAAACTCAAAGAGTGGCCTTCTGAGTTGCGTCAATTCCCGAACTTAAAGGTGTTGGATTTGAGTAACAATAAAATAGAATCTCTACCACAAGACCTGAGCGCTTTTAAGAACCTTGAAGTGCTAGATCTGACCGGAAATAAGCTCGATTCACTGCACAATTCCATCGGTGCATTGTGTAACTTAACCAGATTGCTCATTGGTAATAATGAAATCTATCACGTAACAGAGCGCATTGGTGATTTGAAAATGCTGTCCTATTTGGAATTGTGGAGCAACAATATTTATTACTTGCCTGTTGGAATTTCCGAGCTCGAACTTTTGGAAGAAATAGACTTGCGCGGAATTCAAATGAACGAAGAACATCAAGATGCAATTAAAGCGCTCTTCGGCCCAAGTGTAAATGTGAAGATGTCAATCAGCTGCAATTGTGATTAATCAAAAGTGATAAACTGTAAATTTGAACGGATGAATTTTTCGCCCTCTAGAAGATCGACAGCATTGAAAGTGATTTCGCTTAGTTTGCTTTTGTCTGTGTTAGCAGTCAGTTGTGCTTCATCTTCAGGTTACCACAAACGTCCGCCAGCGGGGAAGTTTAAATGCAAGTAGCACTCCTTAGTTAAGTGTTTCACAGTCTATCACCACATCATTCACGGGCCAATCACCTGAGTCTTTGTTTTCTTTTGATATGGCAATAACCACATCCATTCCCTTTACCACTTCACCAAACACGGTATGCACGCCATCGAGATGTGGTGTGCCTCCAACCGTTGAATAGATGCTTCTGTTTTGATCTGAAATTTCAATGTTGTATTCTTCTTCCACTGCGTCCAATCCACCCTCAGTCAAAGGCGTGCCAATCACAATATAATAACTGTACTGAGCTGATTTATTTTCAGGATTGTCATCATAACTCATGGCCATCGCCACTGCACCACGCTTGTGAATTAAATGGGGTTTGCACTCGTTAGGAATATAGTATGCGCCTTCTTTTTCGCGTTTTTCCAATGTTTTATCATTGTCTGAATTGCCACCTTGAATCATAAAGTCGGGCACAACCCGATAGAAAATTGTTTTGTAGTAAAGGTCTTGGTGAATATTGTACAGAAAGTTGGCACGGTGAATCGGAGTCTCATCATAGAGCTGAATGTCAATGTCGCCAAGTCGTGTTTTTAGACGCACCAAATTTGACGAATGCTCCTCGGCATATTCTATGAAAAACGGTGTTACATTATCAGGATTTGGTCTGCGAACTTTGGGTTTGGTAAGTTTTTGAACTTCTTGATTGGAAGTTGGATTGGCTTTAACGGCCTTTTTTTGATCATTGTTTGGTTGGTTAACCCCGCAAGAAGTTAAAACGATGATGTGAATGATCGTTAAAAAGCAAAGAACAGTTTTCATTCGTCCGTGAATCGTTGATTTATGAGCATACATTTGCATGCAATGATCGGAAAGATTGCCCAGTTATTTAAAAAGTCAGAAAAGCTCGTTGATCCAATTGATCTTTCGGTGCTCCGTGTAGACGTGCATTCTCACTTTATTCCGGGCATCGATGACGGTGCTCAAAACATCGAAGAATCACTTGAATTGCTCCGTGAAATGAAGGCGTACGGTTACAGCAAGGTGATTACAACGCCCCATGTAATGAGCGACTACTATAGAAACACCTCCGAAACCATCATTTCTGGTCGCGATAAATTGCGCGAAGCAGCGAAAGAAGAAGGAATTGAACTCGAAATTGACTGCGCGGCCGAATATTACTTAGATGCGGAGTTTATGCAGAAAGTTAAAAGCAAAGAGCTGTTGACTTTTGGCGAAAATTACGTGCTTTTCGAACTTCCTTTTTTAAGTGAGCCGCCAAATTTAAACGAGGTCATATTTGAAATGCAGTTGGCAGGTTACAAACCTGTTTTGGCTCACCCTGAACGTTACGCGTTTTGGCATGCGCAATTCGATAAATACCAGCAGCTTTTTGACAAAGGAGTGGTGCTGCAGTTAAATATCAATTCCGTCACAGGGCATTATTCTCCTGACGTAAAAAATATATCTAAGAAACTTATTGAAGCCGAATTGATCGGTTTGTTAGGTTCAGATTGTCACCACATAAGGCACATCGGACTCATGAATCACGCGCGTCAATTCAAGTCGTTGCATCAGCTGATTCAATCGGGTAAGCTGATCAACGCGAAGCTCTAAGCTTGCGACACCTCAGCTTCTCTGTGAATTTTTTTCACCAAGCCTGAGAGCACTTTTCCTGGCCCCACCTCAACAAAATGAGTAGCACCATCCTTCACCATGTGTTCTACGCTTTGCGTCCATCGAACAGGCGCTGTAAGTTGGGCGATTAGATTTTCTTTGATGGCAGTTGGGTCAATGATTGCGCTCGCAGTAACGTTTTGATATACGGCACAAATCGGGTTGTTGAAGTGTGTATTCTCTATTGCTGCTTGTAATTCAGCACGCGCGGGTTCCATTAAAGGCGAATGAAAGGCGCCACCAACAGGTAATAATAACGCACGCTTCGCACCTTTTTCCTTCAATGCTTCGCATGCTTCTTCTACCGCTTTGTTGCTTCCGCTGATTACCAACTGGCCCGGACAATTGTAGTTTGCAGCAACAACAATTCCATCAATCGCTGCGCACGTTTCTTCCACAAGGGCATCTTCTAAACCAAGAATCGCAGCCATGGTTGAGGGGTTCACTTCGCAGGCTTTTTGCATCGCAAGGGCACGCTTGTACACGAGGTTTAATCCGTCTTCAAAGCTGAGGGTTTTATTTGCTACTAAGGCTGAAAGCTCTCCTAAACTGTGTCCGGCAACCATGTCGGGGTTGAAGTTGTCGATCGTACTTGCCAAAACAACCGAATGCAGAAACACGGCCGGCTGGGTTACTTTGGTTTCCTTCAATTGATCGTCACTGCCTTCAAACATCACCTTGGTGATTTCAAATCCTAATATTTCATTTGCTTGTTCAAATAGCTTTTTGGCTTCGTTGTTCGAGTCGTATAACTCTTTACCCATACCAGAAAATTGGGCTCCTTGTCCTGGAAAAATGTATGCTGTTTTCATGGTTAACTAAGTTTTGCTGAAATTAAACTGATGAATTCTTTGCGGGTAGAGTCTTTTAAAAACTCACCTGTAAAGGCTGAAGTGGTAGTCACCGAATTTTGTTTTTGCACTCCGCGCATTTGCATGCACATGTGTTTTGCTTCGATTACCACAGCTACGCCAGCAGGTTGAAGCGCCTCTTGAATGCAATCCCTTATTTGATGCGTTAATCGCTCTTGCACTTGCAGTCTTCGCGCAAAAACATCCACTACTCGAGGTAGTTTACTCAATCCGACAATTGTTCCATTTGGAATGTAGGCAATGTGGGCTTTGCCAAAAAATGGCAGCATGTGATGCTCGCAAAGTGAATACATTTCAATGTCTTTTACCAGCACCATTTGTTGATGCTCTTCTTTGAAAAGCGCTGAACGCAGAATAGCTGCCGCGTCTTGCTCATAACCTTGCGTAATAAACTGCATGGCTTTGGCCGCTCGTTCAGGCGTTTTAAGTAAGCCTTCTCTGTGCTGATCTTCTCCTACGTGTTTTATGATTGCCTCAAAGCTTTGTTGCAAAGCACGAAGGTCACCTTCATTGTAGGTGTCTTTCCGTTCGAAGCCCAACGCATCTTCTGATGTATCACCCATAATATTCTACAAAGTTGTTTTCAGTTTCTTGGAGTTTGATGTAGTGTAATGCAGCACCATGCTCGGCAACAACTCCTTCTAATTGTTCCCAAATGGCGATGCAAATATTTTCGGTTGATGCCATAATGCCCTCCATGAATGGGGTGTCAAGATTGATATTCTTGTGGTCGAGATGCTCGATTACCAGCGATTTTATCAAATCACTTAATAGCTTTAGGTCCATTACGAAGCCTGTTTCTGGCTTTACTTCACCTTTTACCGTAACGTATAAATCATAATTATGACCGTGCCAATTTGGATTGGCACATTTTCCAAAAACTTCGTAATTTTTTTCATCGCTCCAATTACTCTTCGATAATTTGTGCGCTGCCGAGAACCGTTCTCTGCGAGTTATGTAAATCAGTTTTGACATCGTTCAAAATTGGCGGCAAAGATAGGTCGCAAAGGCGTTTGAGTACATTTGTCGCTTAATTGAAGTTGAAATGATCGTAATTACAGGCGCTGCGGGCTTTATTGGAAGTGTTTTGGCTAAATTTATGAAGAACATCTACCACGGTGAAATTGTGATTGTGGATGATTTTTCACAGATCGAAAAAGTTTCTAATTTGCTTGTCCTCGATGGAATGAAGCGCATAGAGCGAAGCGACTTTTTTGAATGGCTCAATCAAGGGCACGGCATCGAAGTGATATTTCACATTGGCGCACGAACTGATACTACTGAATTTGATTATTCGATTTTAGAAGCGCTGAATCTAGAGTACACAAAAAAAGTTTGGGACTATTGTGTGCAGTTCAATACAACCCTGATCTACGCGTCTTCAGCAGCCACTTATGGTGATGGAGAGTTCGGATATTCAGATGCTCATAAAGTTGTGGAGCAGTTGAAGCCGCTGAATCCATACGGAATCTCAAAAAATGAGTTCGATAAGTGGGCGTTGACTCAGGATAAGGTACCGAAGCATTGGTATGGACTCAAATTTTTTAATGTTTATGGTCCGAACGAATTCCACAAATCGCGAATGGCATCTGTAATTTTTCACGCATTCAATCAGATACAAGAAAAAGGAGAGATGCGGCTCTTTAGGTCGCACAATGCGAATTTTAAAGACGGTGAACAACTCAGAGACTTTGTCTATGTGAAGGATGTAGTTGAGGTGATGAAGTTTTTATTCGAAAAGCTACCTGAAAGCGGGTTGTACAATTTAGGGTCAGGCACCGCGCGTACATTTTTAGACTTAACCCGAAGTGTTTTTAAATCGTTGGGGAAGGAAGAGAATATTTCTTTTGTAGACACTCCCGAAGACATTCGCGACAAATACCAGTATTTCACGGAGGCCAAAATGGACAAATTACTTGCCGCGGGCTACACCAAAAAATTCACATCCCTCGAAGATGGAATTGATGACTACGTGCAGAATTATTTGATGAGTAAACGAAATTTTTAAAGAGAGTCTTTCAAATCTAAGAGCATGTCTTTGACATGATTCAACGACTCAATCATTTCCGACTTTTCCAATAAGGCTTTATGATCTGCCTTAATTTTCTTTTTTGCTCCGTCAAGTGTAAAACCGCGCTGCTTAACCAGTTGGTGAATCAGTTTTAAATTTTTGACGTCCTGTTCCTTGTAAATCCGATTGCCTTTTGCGTTTTTCTGTGGGGAAATAATGTCAAACTCCTTTTCCCAAAAACGCAAAAGCGATGCGTTAACGTCAAGCATTTCAGCGACTTCACCGATGGAATAATACAATTTAAATGAGGCTATTTCTTTAACAGGCATGGGGCAGTAGTGGTTTAATCAAACGATTGATTCTCCTGAGAAGACAACTGGATCATCAAATCATACTCTTCAGGACTCAAGTCGCTAAAGTAGAAGTTAATCGGATTGATTGGACGATCGTTTTTATGCACTTCATAATGCAAATGAGGTCCGCTAGATTTACCCGTGTTTCCTACAAACCCTATTACTTCACCCCTCGATACTTTTTGACCGGGGTTCACTGCAATTTCACTCATGTGCGCGTAGAGTGTTAAATATCCGAAGCCATGATCGATACGCACATGGTTTCCATACCCGCGGGAGCCCTGATCTGCCCTCGCCACAACTCCATCTCCCGTAGCATAAATTGGCGTTCCTGTAGGAGCTGTAAAATCCATTCCCTCGTGAAATGCAGGTGTTTTGTAGTGCGGGTCAATGCGCATGCCATATCCACTTGCCACTCTTGTCAAATCTTTATTAGAAACCGGCTGAATAGCGGGAATAGCCGCAAGAAGTTGCTTTTTCTGCTTCGCCAATTCATAGATTTCATCAAATGACTTCGACTGAATGTACAGCTGCTTTGATAATCGGTCAAGCTTTTTGGTCGTGCTTATTACAATGTCCGCATCACCTTTAAACTTCTCTAAGTTTTTGTATCTGTTGATACCACCGATACCCGCTTTTCTTAAGTTATCAGGAATGGGTTCGGCTTCAAAAATTGTTCGGTAAATGTTGTCATCACGATTTTCAAGATCTGCTAAGATTATGCTTGCTTGGTCTAATTTGCTATTCAATAGCTCATACTGCAACAAGAGTTCCTCTTTTTCAGCAATCAGTTGCTTCTCTTTGGGAGAGTCATAAAGCACATTGAAACCGATGTAAATTAAACCGCCAAAGAAAAACGAAGCCCCTATAAACCAAAGAATATTCAGAAACCTTCGCCAAGGGGTCACCTTGACCTTCTCATAACTGAGGGAACTTTCGTTGTATTGATAACGGACTTTAGCCAAATTTTAATTTTTAGATTGCGAAAATAGGACAACAGCTACTTTTGCATCCTTTAATAAACGGAATTTCAGCGAAATTAACAGATTATGGAGTGGACTACGCGTAAAGTGCGAACAAGGTTTCAAGAGTATTTTAAGGAAAAGGGACATCAGATCGTTACTTCCGCACCAATTGTGATCAAAGATGATCCAACCCTAATGTTCACCAATGCCGGGATGAATCAGTTTAAAAGCATTTTTGTTGGCAACGAAGAAACGCAGTTTACAAGGGTTGCCGATACACAAAAATGTTTGCGTGTGTCAGGAAAACACAATGATTTAGAGGAAGTAGGCCGAGACCACTACCATCACACTATGTTTGAGATGCTTGGAAATTGGTCGTTTGGAGACTACTTTAAGAAAGAAGCCATTGACTATGCTTGGGAATTGTTGGTTGATGTGTATGGTTTAGATAAAGGCCGGTTGTATGTATCAGTCTTTGAGGGCGATCTAGAACTTGGGGTGGAAGCCGATCATGAAGCGAAACAGTTGTGGATGAAATACGTTCCCGAGAATAGGATTTTAGCGTTCAATAGAAAAGATAATTTTTGGGAAATGGGCGAAACAGGGCCGTGCGGTCCGTGCTCAGAAATTCACGTAGATCTTAGATCCGATGCAGATCGAAAAGAGACAGATGGAAGTGCATTAGTAAATGCTGACCATCCTGAAGTCATCGAAATTTGGAACTTGGTGTTTATGCAGTTCAATCGGCTCGAGAATGGAAAATTAGAGCCGTTAAAGAATAAGCATATCGATACGGGTATGGGCTTAGAGCGCCTTGTGCGCGTTTTGCAAGGGGTTTCTTCAAACTATGACACTGACATTTTTCAAGCATTAATCAAAAGCATCGAAACGCACACCAATGTAAAATATCACGGGAGTGATTCGCTTTCTGACGTTGCTTTTCGTGTGATTGCAGATCACGTGCGTGCTGTTGGGTTCTGCATTGCTGATGGACAGCTTCCGTCAAATACAGGTGCGGGATATGTTATTCGAAGGGTTCTCAGAAGAGCCATTCGCTATGGCTTTAGTCAGCTGAACATGAGTGTGCCATTCATTCATAAGGTAGTGATGACATTGGTAGACGAAATGGGAGTGGATTTTCCTGAATTGCAGCGAAACAAGGATCTCCTTAACAAAGTGGTGAAAGAAGAGGAGTCTTCATTTTTGTCAACGTTAGACAAGGGGTTGGAAAAGCTGAACGTCATTTTTAATGGCACTGGTGAACATGTGATTCCCGGTGAAGTAGCCTTCGAGCTTTACGATACGTTTGGTTTTCCAATTGATTTGACGAACCTAATTGCCGAGGAGAAAAATTGGAAAGTTGACTTGCCTGGTTTTTCTGTTGCATTAGAAAAGCAAAAGGAAAGGTCGCGTAATGCAACAAAAACATCGTTTGGCGATTGGACAGTGGTTAACGAAGGAAGCAATAGCATTTTTCTCGGGTATGATCAGCACAGTGCATCCACGAAAATTGCAAAATTTCGTTCGGCAACAGTTAAAAGTAAAGAGGTAATACAACTCGTGCTGTTGGAAACTCCATTTTACGCAGAGAGCGGAGGGCAGGTTGGCGACACAGGGAAATTAATTATTGACGGTCAAGAAATTCAAGTTGCAGACACGAAAAAGGAGAATAACGAAATTATTCATATTGTAACTGAAAGAGTCAAATCCATTAATGGCGTGGTAATCGCTCAAGTGGATGTGTTGAGGCGTGCTGATATTAAAAGGAATCATTCCGCAACGCATTTGATGCATCACGCTCTTCGTCAAGTCCTTGGCGATCATGTTGAGCAAAAGGGTTCTTTGGTTTCTCCTGATAAATTGAGGTTTGACTTTTCTCATTTCGAAAAAATTACGAATGACCAACTAAACGCAATAGAAGCATCAGTGAATAAGGCCATTCGGCAATCGGTCGAACTTCAAGAATGGCGTAAAATGCCCATTTCAGAAGCGAAGGAAATGGGCGCTATGGCATTGTTTGGTGAGAAGTACGGTGATGAAGTGCGCGTAGTGAAGTTTGGAGACTCCATTGAGCTTTGCGGAGGCACGCACGTTGCCTCCACATTTGAGATCGGAGGGTTTAAAATAACCTCAGAAAGCAGTGTGGCAAGTGGCATCAGAAGAATTGAGGCGCTCACAGGACAAGCACATGCAAATTATATTGCTAATTCTTTAAGTGTACTAGATAGCATTAATGAATCGCTCGGTTATCCAAAGGATTTACTAGCGGCCATTCAAAAACTTCAGCTCGAAAGCAAATCGGCCCAGAAACAAGTCGAGGAATTTGAGATTCGCGAAAAAGGTCGATTAAAAGAATCGCTTAAAATGACTATTGAAAAGCGTGGCGATCGAGAGGTTTTAATTCAAAGAATTTCAGGCATCGATGGCAAATCTGCTAAGGATACGGTATACAATTTAACACTCGAGATTGATAATCTTGTTGCAATAATAGGCGGTGAGTTTGAAGCTAAACCGTTCATTATTGTGGGAATCAGCAGATCTCTTGCAGAATCAGCAGATATGGATGCCTCAAAATTAGTGCGCGAGCTAGCCTCTGAGATTGATGGAGGTGGCGGAGGTCAAAAGTTTTTAGCAATGGCTGGGGGTAAAAACAGCGAAGGGCTCCAAAGAGCCCTTGACCGTGCTAAACTATTAACTTAATCACGCGAGTTGACCTTTTAGCTGATCACTCTTTTCTTTTTTTTGAACGTTGTAAACAGGTCCTTTGTATTTTTCTGAATAAGAGAGACCCAAGTGCAACACATAAAAACCGTTGAAAAGTATCACCAAGGCGTAGTCGAGCATTTTATAATGCCCGAAGCTTTGGCATAGCTCAATGTACACCTTCATCATAAACAAAGCCCAAACCCCACCAATTACTCCAGCGATCGCATATGCCATGATTGAGTCATTAATGAAAACCAAACTGAGAATGATTACGGGTGGAGGAATTATTACAAGTAAACTGTGGGAAGCTGGTCGCCCTACAATTTTCAAGAATGAAATGACATTTTTTACAGGAATGACGCAATCTATTCCAGGCAATCCGCATTTGTCGTACAACGACCACTGAGCTAAAATACCAACGAGGGCAAAACACGCAAGAGGAATAAGGACACCAGGCCCGAAGGATGCAAGAAACGGAAATGTCTCTATGAAGGAGTTAATAATTGATTCCATAACGTTAAAGATTTGTACTAAAGTAGTAAAATATTAGTACAAAATACCTTTAGTCGAAATAAAAATGATGTTAGTCGGGTTAATAGATGCTTTGAGCGATTAGGTGTGTGCGGTTTATCCTAGTAATAAGTGCGAAAATATAGCTTGAGTATTCATAAAAAAGGACCGATTCTTTTTGAGAATCAGTCCTTTTAAAACGAAAGAATTATAAAACTACCTTACAATAATTTGCTTAGTAAATGTGCCTAAGTCACTTGAACTTATTTGAAGCATATATGAACCTGATGCGATAGAAGAAACATTTAGGTTTAAAATGTAAGAGTTGTTGAAATTTTGACTTAGAACTACCCGTCCAGTCAAATCCATTAGACTCATGCTTATGTCGGCTTGTGATGCAGGGAATACTACATTGAGTATCTCGTTTACAGGATTTGGGTAAACACTAACCATATTTGCGATATCAAGGTCGTTGATGCCAGTCGCACTGGGAGTTACCGTTTGAGTGGTCGATCCTTCACCGCAATCATTAGCTACACTTAATGAAACCGTGTAAGACGCTTCACCAGAATTACTCCAAGGAAAAATATAGGTGAACACCTGTCCTACGAACGTGGCACCGCCTGGGCTAACAGACCATGTATAGGTTGCATTACTTCCTGCACTATTGGAACTTCCGCCTACGAAAGTATATGCATTGCCACTTACCACTGAAGCGGTAATTAATGGTGAAGGAATGTCTATTTCCTCAAGATCAAAAGCGTGCACATAATCGCAGCCATAGATGTCTTGAATTGAAATAGTGTAAGAACCACCAGCTGAAATGCTATTTACAGCAGTATTTGTTGAACTACCAGCACTCCAGTTGTATGAATTACCACCGTTAACCGTTGCATCCAATTGAATAGGAAGATCACTTGAACAAACTTCTTGGTTATCAATACTTGGTGCTTGTGAAGCAGTTACAATGATTGTATCTGTTGAAATACAACCAAACTCATTTTTTTGACCAATGTAAATCCCAGCTTCACTAACCTCGATTGAGCTTGCGGTTGAGTTTACAGGAAACCACGTATAAGTGCTGTTGAATCCTCCTTGCGCATCTAATTCAAGGGTCTCTGAAGGGCATAAGTGCGCTGATTCGTCCAGTGAAATATTTGGCACTAAAATAATGTCGTCACTCGCATACGCAGTTCCACAGTGTTGTGTGGTGGCTACAATATTTATGGAAAAGCTTTCTGCTTCGCCATTTGTTGTAAGCAAGTAACTGCCAGTATTTCCAATTGGATTTCCACTTACGTTCCAAATGATGCTGGTAAATGGTTCTAATATTTCAAGCAAAAGTGAGTCTTGGCAAAGAATAGAGTCTAAACCAAGTGATATGACTCCGCCAGGCATATACTCTACTGCCCCGATATCAGGAGATGACGTGCGAAGGTTGTTGTAAAAGTCATCTATTACGTTGGGCAACACTTGACCTGCATTGTTTATTATAGCGTTGCAGTGAATACCACCCACGGTATCAACAAATACTGGATCTGTGCTTACACTGTTCGCCTCTTGATTTGATGCTGCCTGCAAGTCTTGCAATGATGTGATGTTTGTGACACCATCGTATTCAGCCAAGGAGGGTGTGGCTGCGTAAAATGCATTATTATCCAATACATATGGGGTTCCATAATTGTAATCCACAGCAACACCAGCACCATAGTTGACTACAAGATTATTTTTGAAGTCATAAAAATCGCAATAATAGGTGTATACAGACCTTGACGTAGCGCTACCATTGCGCAAGGTTATGGTATTGTTCGTGAACTCTTGAAAATCATTGTAATATGGATAAAGCCCATAATATGCTTCTCCCGAACCCGTTGAACTCGTACCTAATGTGATGATATTATTAATGGTTTTCCCAGGAGTACCAGCCGTGCCATCATTATACCAAAGATACATGCCGTATCTGGGCCAGACGGTGCCTTCACTCGTATAAACATGATTTCCCTCTATGAGCATTTCATTGTCACAATAACCTGCGTAGAAGCCATATCCAAACGAATAGGTTGAATTAGATGTAACCGTATTGTTTTTAAAGATTGGAGCGTCAAGGTAATAAATACTTGCGCCATAGAAATATTGGTTTAAAAACATGTTGTTTTCAAATACAACTCCACGTGCTAAGATGGTAGTGCTCGTGCCATAATAATACGCACCGTAACTCCCTCCTTCTATGAGGTTATTGTTGAAAGTGTTGTACTCTGGATTACTTCCTGTACCCGTAAATATCACGCTACCAAAAGTGCTGGTGCCTGAGTAATTGTTGTAAAGGTGACAGTTGCTAATTCTATTACTGTCCGCATTTCCAACTATATCCACTACTGTAGAATAAATTCCACCAGTATTATGCAAAGTGAGATGTTCTAATATTATGTTATTCGCGTTGCTTAGTCTCAAAATGTAGTTGTCACCGGCATTTGTTGATGGATATTCGAGTTCAACCAATGAACTATCCTGATTGATAGATCTGAATGTAATGGTATTCGTATCGAACGCACCAACTATTTGGGGTATCTCAACTTGTTCATTGTACAGTCCGTCCTCTACATCAAAAACTACAGGACCACAAATACCAAATGATTCAAGATCATCTGCGGCTGCATTGAACGTTGGATAGTCCGCTAAGCCAGATGCCCCAATAATATAGTTACCACTTAATGCTGGTGCCAAATTGACAATTACTGAGTCATTGTTATTTACAGTGTCTACTACATTATTCGGCATCGATGTCCATGCTTCAATTTGAACAGGCGCATTCACTGAGAAGGTGCCTAGTGTAACTTGTGCAGTGTTATTTCCCGTGCCGTTAATTGTATCAAGGGTGCCCGTATAGACCACAGGTGTTTGCACAGCTCCATTTACAGTCCAGTTCACCGTAACTGGACTGATTTGGTTGATTCCGAAATTTTGAATAGTTACAACTGCGGTCTCAGTGCCAGGACAAATTGGTGAAACTGGTGAGTCAAATGAAGCCACTCCAGCATCATTCTCTGCTGTGACTAATGCGTACTCTAGTTCAAGGTAACAAATTAATGGAACTCCGACACCTGTGGCATTGTGTCCATAATGATACTGAAAAGTTGCAGTTCCACTCAACCATGCGAAACCCAGAGCCGTCCATCCTTGGGTCGATATATCGTTTGCAATGTTAGTTAATCCAGTGGCGTTTAACGCACCGCTTCTCCATTGATAAACTGATCCTCCATAAATGTAGTTAGAGTTAAAAGTTGGGCCGTTCGTGTTAATGTCCCCAAAAAGGGTTGCGTTTGCTGCCGTAACAGGATCTGTAGTTCCGAGACCAACGATCTTGGTTACTTTATCTGGTGTTCCAGTTGTGGTGTAATGATATCCGTGGTATGTGGCGTTTATTGCTTGAGCGCCTGGGGGGACTGTCGATAAATCGAATTTGGCCCAAGTAGATGAAATTGTATTAGTAAGTCGAAGAAAGCCAGTTTGCTTTGTACCATTAGTCGATGTTTGTCTTCCTGTCCAAAAGGTTGTATTAGTAGGAGTAACGTTGATAGTTGGGTCAAGCGATATTGGATAAACTCTTTCTGCGTTTTTGATCCACTCTGTTGAGAAAGAAGTTTTAAGCGTTAATTCATTGCCAATTTGCTCGAAGGTTATTTCACCTTCGGTTTTCAACTCATTTTCAGAAGCGTATTCTTTAGTGCTTGAAACGGTTTCTAAAGCTGATGGAGTGGGTATGTTGGTAATCCAAACTCCATTTTGTGAGTGAAGGTCAATTCCATGATCGCCTTGTGATGCCACCCAACCTTCGGGTAAAGTCATTTTTTCTTCAATCACAATTTTTTCGCTAGTAGCTCCTAGTAATGCTGTGAATTCCTCGGTTTTAATTACTAAATCAAATTTTCTACCATCACTATTTTGCGTGTATTTGATGTCGGTAAAGGGTAAGACATCTGTGTAAACAATTGAACTTCCGATAACAACAACTTCAGAAGGTGAAGAAGATTCGAAGTTGTATATGACTTGATTATTTGCATCAACCGTATAAACACTTTGAATTGATTCGTAGAATACTCCTTCCGAAGTTTCTGTAATCACCGACCCAGAAAAAGGATCAGCGGCATAATACGTTTGAAATGCATTTTCAATATTCAAATAAGGATGCGAAGCAAACTTATTCGAAGTGTTATTTGAAATGGTCAAATCAATGTCTTTCCAGTTACCTGATGCATCTTGGTAGTGCAATGAGTTCGGAGCAGAGAATGCCTTCACAGTTCCGTTGTTTGTCTCATATTGTTTGGTAGTCCTGCTTCTGAGGTCCACCAATTCTTTTCCTAGTTGCTCCTTAGACCAAGGTAAATGTTGATTGTTGTTGCTCACTTGAGCTAAATTTCGATCATTGCTTTGAGCTGATCCAAATGTTGGGCTCAGCACCAATATTCCAGCTATGATCACACAAAGTGCGTGCTGTATTTTTTGGTAGAAGTTTGAATTCATATTATTTCGTTTTTGTGTAAGTGCTTAAAGTATTGAAAAGGTTTAAAAAGCGTGCATTGATTGAATCTAATGCACGCTTATTTTATTTTATGATCACCGTTTGGAATGTTGAAGTAGCATTAGTCTTAACCTTGACCATGTAGGAACCAGCTTTCAATTGACTTACGTCAATTGATCTTGTGAGAGTTGATCGACTAGCTGAACTCAAGACTACTCGCCCAGTAATATCCATGATTTCGAGTTGTATAATAGGAGATGATGAACTCACGGTGAGCAAATCGGTAGCTGGGTTCGGATAAAGAAGTAGTTGCTCATCTTGGTTTGCTTCGTCAATACCTGCAGGAATACACGTTTTGATAGTGGCAACTATGGTGTCATTTCCCTGACAACCATTTTCGTCTATAACCCCTAGTGTTATTGTGTTGGGGCCATTTTGAAGTCCTTGATTTCCATCAATGATAATTGAACTCTGATTTGATCCAGTGCTCCAATTATAAGAAACAAATGAGCCTGAAACGGCAAGTAATCTTGACTCATTCAGATCTGTGCAAATAGAGAAGTTGTCGCCAAGGTTGATAGACGGAGAATCATAAATTTCTACAGCCACACCATCAGAACCTACACATCCTGCCGCTGTCGTTACAGTAACTAAGTAAACACCACTTTCAGTAACCACAATGCTTTGGGTTGTATCATTTGTGTTCCATTGATAGCTTCCTCCTGCATTTCCTGCATTAAGAACACGTTGGTCACAGCCTATAATGTTTTGTCCGAGGTTAATGCTCGGACTATTGGCTATCGAAGCAATAATTTGATCAGTTGCAGGGCAATTGAATGTGTCAACAACCGAAATGGTGTAAGTTCCAGGTGCTAGGATAACAATTTGTTGTGAAGTTTCGCCAGTATTCCAAGCGTAAGAAGCCCATTGGCTCCCAGCATCCAAGATGGCGAAATTACCATCGCATATTCCCACATCAGGCAAATTTAAAATAGGGTTAGAAGCGAAAAACGACAATAGTATAGTATCATTTGAATTTGAAGTATCAAGCACCCCATTAGGGAGACTTGTCCATACCTTAATCTCTGTAGAATCAGAAATTGTTATGTTTCCGAGGTTGACAGATGCAGTACTTGAGCCCGCACCACCAGACGTGTCAATTACGGAAGTTACTGCCTGAGTGCTTACCGGACCTCCATTTAATGTCCATTGAACATCCAGAGATGTGATTTGGTTGTTTCCGAAGTTCGCCACAGTAACTTGTAATGGATATGTTCCAGCACACGTTGGAAGAGTTGGGGAGTCAATTCCAGCCATTCCTGCTTCATTCGGTATAGGTGAAGAAAGTGGGCTGATAACAACTTGACCATTTCCAGCATTAAAGCCACCAGTGTTTGATTGATTTAATCCGCTATTGTATGATCCACCGCCACCACCTGCATGGTTTGGCGAGTCTGCGTTTATTTGACCAGCACCGCCACCAGAGTAGCCACCACCACCTCCGCTTCCTCGGAAACCTGTTGACCAAGTAGCACCACCACCGCCAAATCCACCAATAGAACCAGCTCCACTAGCTGTGCCACCTTGAGCGCCATTTAAGAAAGAACTACCTCCATTTGCTGCTCCAGCAGATTGACAGATGCTGCCTCCATCTGTTAAGAAACCACCACCACCAGCACCTCTATCTAAAGAGCATCCTGATACGGATTTGTTACCTCCATTTCCACCAGTGCCCCCAGCACCATCTGGGTTAGAAACACCCGCAGCAACTAAACCATTGTTGCCGTTATTGGTGGCTGAGGCATCACGATCGGGATGAATAGTGCTTGCAGCACCGCCACCGCCACCAGCAATAACCAAAATATCACCAACTGCTATGGCGGGGCTTTTTACAACGAAACTACCACCGCCACCGCCAACTCCAGTAGCAGAAGCTGGGTCGGTAAGGCCTTGTTGTCCAACCACAATGTGAAGTATGTCTCCACCGCTCAGTAAAAACTCGCCTGAAACCTTAGCTCCAAAGCCTCCATTGGCTCCGCCACCTTGAGCGCCATAAGCCTCAATGCTGTATAAGCCACTTGAGGGAACTGTCCAGATTTGAATACCATTCGCGGAGGTAACTGCTCCTTGAAGGTTTGTGCTTGCGTATTCAGTGTTCAGTTGACCTTGCGTTGGCCCTACTGAACCAGTGGCGCCTGCAGATGTGAAAACATAAGAAAGTTGAGCCGAAAGGCTCGAACTCACAAGGATTGAAAGAAAAATTAAAATCGATGAGTATCTGTGTTTCATAGTCAAAAGCTTAAGATTAGTTCCCGAATATAAACTCTAGAATAAAAAAACACCACAAAAAAAGTATTTATTTCAAAAAAAAAGGACATAACTATCTTGGCTTTTAGTGGGTTGAATTGAAATATTTTTATTTGGTGCTTACGCGAATCTTATCGTGGTGTCCAGATCAATTTTTCCATCTGCCATAATCATCAAGCGTTCAACTGTATTTCTTAGCTGCCGAATATTTCCTGTCCAATTGATGGAGCATAAGTGCTCTATTGCTTCTTGATCGATAAGACGCGCAGGCTCACCAGCTTCTGTTGATATTAATTCGAGAAAGTGATGGATCAGAATAGGAATATCGTCACTGCGCTGGTTGAGCGAAGGAACGTCAATAATAATGACCGAAAGCCGATGATAAAGGTCTTCGCGAAAATTCCCATTTTTAATTTCTTCCTGTAAGTTTTTATTGGTAGCTGCGATCACTCGTGGGGTAACTTTGATCTCTTTATCGCCCCCAACCCGCGTGATGGTGTTTTCTTGTAAAGCCCGAAGCACTTTCGCTTGTGCACTCAAACTCATGTCACCAATCTCATCAAGAAAAAGTGTACCACCTGATGCTTGCTCGAACTTGCCTATACGTTGTTTGATGGCTGAAGTAAATGCTCCTTTTTCGTGACCGAAGAGTTCGCTTTCAATTAACTCCGATGGGATAGCCGCACAGTTTACTTCTACAAATGGTGCGTTTTTGCGCTCACTTTTCTGGTGCAGCTGACTTGCTACTAATTCTTTTCCAACACCATTTGGACCTGTAATCAGCACTCGCGCTTCTGTGGGTGCCACTTTTTCTATCATGTGGCGCACTTCTTCGATGGCAGCGGAGTTACCTATTATCGGAGACGAACCTTTCTCACCAACTTTTTTCTTTAAAACTTTAGTTTCCTTGATTAACGCCTTCCTGTCAATGGCATTTCGGATTGAAACCAAAAGACGATTTAAGTCTGGAGGTTTAGATATGTAATCATAAGCTCCTTTTTTTAACGAATCAACAGCCGTTTCTATGCTGCCATGACCGCTAATCATGATTACCGGAACATCAGGATTTATTCCTTGTAGTTTTTCCAATACCTCGATGCCATCCATGCCAGGCATCTTAATATCGCACAGGACAATATCGTAGGAGTTCTTTTGAAATTTGTCGATGCCAATGCGTCCATCTTCCGCTTCGTCAACTTCGATCTTTTCGTATTCAAGGATATCTCGCAGCGTTGAACGGATCGGACGTTCATCGTCAATTATTAGAACTCTGGCCATAACATCAATAGTTTATCCACTTTATAATTTCACGGATGGAGGGCTTCTTGCCGTACATCAATATGCCTACACGATAGATCTTACCAGAAAGCCAAACCGCTCCTATAAACGATACGATCAATAATGCCATTGATAGATATACTTGCCACATATCTGCAGCCTCAATTCCAATGGCTACCCGAATCATCATAATTACAGGAGAGGTCAATGGAATGATGCTCAACCATACGGCCATGTCACTCGATGGATTTTCGAAGACATTAAATGACAGAATATAGGCGAGCAGAAGAGGAAAAGTTATCGGAAAAATAAATTGTTGGGTGTCTGTATCGTTGTCGACAGCTGAACCCACAGCCGCCATCAAGGCACTATAAAGAAGATATCCGCCTAAAAAATAAAACAGAAACACTGCTATCATTATCGGGAAGTTGATTCTCCTGATTTTGTTGAATAAGTTGTCTTCCTGACTTAGCTGTGTGAAATTCAGCGCTTGCTCTTCTTCCACTTGTTGCTGAACAACATCGGTCATTGGAGTCTTAAGAGATGACGCGTCATATTTATCTCCTAAGATCAGAAGTTGTCCACTCGTGGCGAGAATTAAGGTTAATAAAATCCAAATTGCAAATTGAGTGAGACCAACAGCCCCAACGCCAATGATTTTGCCCATCATCAGTTGAAATGGCTTCACGGAGCTGATCATAACCTCGATAATCCGGTTTGTTTTCTCTTCGATCACCCCGCGCATCACTTGCACACTATACATGAAGATGAAAAAGTAAATCAAAATGCCAAAAACAAGTCCTACGATGGCAGGAAGCATATTCGTCTCTTCGGCATCTGCTCCAACTCCTTTGAACTGAAAGGTGAGTAAATCGAATGGAGCTTTTAAGCGCTTATAATCGCCTTCTGAAATATTGAACTCTTGGAGCTTGCTTATTTCTATGTATTGTTGAATGGTCTCTTCAATTTTGCGTTGCACCCGAATTGAAGGTTGCTTCTTAAAAATAAGTTGACCCGATTTGCTTTGAAGGATGTTTTTGGGGAGATAAAGCAGGGCAGTGTAGTCTGAAACTTCCAGCAGCGCCTCGCCTTTAGCTAACGATACGTCCATTACATCATAACTCAATTTTGATGAGCCTTCAAGTTCTTCAAAAAAAGGATAGTTATCATCGACCACTAAGATCTTCTGGTCTTCACTCTCTTCGAGGCTTGTCCACAGGGCAAAGGTCAATACTCCGGCCATAATCAGTGGACCTAAAAGACTCATTACGATGAATGATTTTTTTCGAACACGGGTAAGGTATTCACGCTTGATGATTAAGCCAATTTTATTCGCACTCATGCTTCTTCGCTTATTGAAGTTTGTGGTCGTCCAACCAGGTCAATAAAGATGTCGTTCATGGTTGGTAGATTTTCTCGAAACGAAATGATCTCTACGTGTTGAATCAGCGAAGTAAGAAGCGCTTTTGAGCTGGCGCCATCGTGTGCCATAACAACAGCTTGAGTAAATTCTGGTTTCTCTGTTATTTCTGCTATTTCAAATTGATAGCCGAGCGCATTAGCAAATGCTACTTTGCTGCCGTGGAATTCAACCTCAAACAAGCTTTTACTGAAGGATTTTCTGATGTCAGAAACTGAGCCACTTAAAATGTTCTTTCCTCTATTTATAAGCGTAATATTCTCGCAAAGTTCTTCAACACTGGCCATGTTGTGGGTTGAAAAAACAATGGTCGTTCCTTCTTCCTTCAGCATTAGAATTTCACGCTTGATGGCTTCTGTATTGATTGGGTCAAACCCACTGAAAGGCTCGTCTAAAATTAGAATTTTTGGTCGGTGCGCCACCGTAATTGCGAACTGCAATTTTTGCTGCATCCCTTTTGAAAGTTCCTCTACCTTTTTTTCCCACCACGATTCCATTTCGAGGCGCTCAAACCAAGGTTTCAATTGGGCATAGGCCTGTTTTTTATCGAGTCCTTTAATTTGACATAAGTACAAAGCCTGTTCGCCAACCTTCATCTTGCGATAAAGGCCGCGCTCTTCGGGTAAGTAACCAAAATCAGAGGTGTTGGAAGTTTTTAGTGCTTGACCTTTGAATAAAATTTCGCCTGAATCAGGCGCTGTAATCTGGGTGAGTGTGCGAATAAGTGTCGTTTTTCCAGCTCCATTCGGACCCAGAAGACCGAATATTTGACCTTCAGGAATTCCAATACTTACATTTTTTAGCACTTGAAAATTGCCGAAATGCTTGTTTATATTGTTCCCTTCAAGTAGATAGCTCATCTGCGTTAAACCTTTTAGGCAGGCAAGTTAACGTTAAGGATGTTAATGCGAAAAAAACTCTTTCATTTTCGAGAAAAATCCTTTTTCATCGCCACTTGGACTTGGTACGAAGTTTTCAGATTGCTTCATTTTTTGAAGGATTTCCTTCTCCTCATCATTTAGTTTTTGAGGAGTCCACACATTCACATGAACAAGTAAGTCACCGTTTCCGTATGAATTCACGGTCGGAAGGCCTTTGCCTTTCAATCGAAGTATTTTACCTGAATGAGTGCCTGGGGCGATTTTGATTTTTGCTTTGCCACTGATTGTAGGCACTTCGTAGCTTTCACCAAGAACAGCATCCGCGAAATTCAAATAGAGATCATAGTGAAGGTTCGACCCATCGCGGGTTAGAATTTCGTGTGGAACCTCTTCAATTAAAACAATTAAATCTCCGGCCGGGCCATTCATAGGACCATCATTTCCTTTACCTCGCACGCTGAGTTGCATTCCTTCTTCCACTCCTGCTGGAATCTCTATGGGAATTACCACTTCTTTTCGTTCAAGTCCGTCCGGCATAACACCTGGCTTTGATGTCTTGACTTGCTTTCCTGTGCCCTGACATGTTGGACATGCGCTGGCAGTTTGCATTTGACCTAAGAACGTCTGAGTAACACGCATCACACGACCAGAACCGCCACAAGTACTGCAGTTTGAGTATTCTACTCCTTCAGCGTGAACAAGCTTATTGACTTTTATTTTTTTCTCGGTTCCGTTGGCTATTTCTTCTAATGTTAGCTTTACGCGAACCCGAAGATTTGAGCCTCGTCTCATGCGCGATTGCCCACCTTGGCTTTGCCCTCCGCCAAAACCGAAGGCCCCACCGAATATATCTCCGAAATTTTCGAAGATGTCCTCCATGTTCATTCCTTGGCCGCTGAATCCTCCTTGATTACCCATGCCAGCATGACCGAAACGGTCGTACTTGGCGCGTTTATCATCGTTGCTCAATACTTCATATGCCTCTGCGGCTTCTTTGAAGTTTTCTTCCGCAGCGCTGTCTCCTGGGTTTTTGTCAGGATGATATTTGATAGCGAGTTTTCTATACGATTTCTTGATCTCGTCTTTCGATGCACCTTTAGAAACCCCTAAAATTTCGTAATAATCTCTCTTTGCCATAAATCTTTTAGTTTCCCACTACCACTTTCGGATGGCGAATAATTTTCTCGTTCAGCGCATAGCCTTTCTCCACAACATCGATCACAGTTCCTTTTTTATTCTTTTCCTCCACGGGCACTTGGGCGATCGCCTCGTGCTTGTCAGCATCAAATTTTTGCCCCAAAGAATCAAATGATTTCAGCCCTTTACCTTCTAAAATTTTCGCGAGCTTATTGTGAAGAATATGAAACCCTTCTTTCACTGCCGTGAGGTCTTCTGCTTTTTCGTTTGATTGAATCGCTCGTTCAAAATCATCCAAGATGGTAAGTATATCTTTAATTATATCAGCACTTGCGGTGCTAATCAGTTCAATGCGTTCTTTGGCCGTGCGTCTTCTAAAGTTTTCAAACTCAGCGTAAAGACGCAAGTATTGGTTTTTTTCTTCTAGAATATCATTTTCCAGTTTTTCAATCGGATCTATTGGTTCTGCTTCTCCAAATTCTTTTTCTGAATTTTCTTCGTCAACACGCTCGTTGTTCAAGATTTCTTCTTGATTATCCCGGATTTGTTCTTCTTCTTCTTTTGCACTCATTTCTATTCAGTTTACAGACGGCATGGGCATAGCAATAGTTCTGCCATTGCGATGTTTGAGACAATATGTCAGAAATTTTCGGTTTTGTTGAAAGCGCTGTCAGCTATAAGCTCTTGATCAACTTATCGAGCTGCATGTCGATTTGATTTCCACGAAGGTTTTTAGCAATCACCACACCGTTGGCATCGATCAAAAAGCTGCTTGGGATAGAACCTACACCGTATTGTTGAGCGGCTTCACTTCGCCATTTTTTAAGATCACTTACATGGTATTTCCAGATTAATCCGTCTTTCTCAATTGCTTGAGTCCAAGCGCCAGAGCTGTTGTCAAGTGAAACGCTAAAGATTTCGAAACCCTTTGCGTCTTTGAATTTTGCTTTGTTGTATTTTTTGTATGCGCGAACTACGTTCGGGTTTTCTCGTCTGCATGGGCCACACCAAGATGCCCAAAAGTCTATCATCACCACATGACCTCGTAGCGAAGACAGCTTGATAATTTTTCCGTCAGGACCGGGCTGTGCTATTTCTGGTGCTTTGTCTCCAATATTTACACCTCGTGACTGTTTGGAATCGAGCAGAGGGTTAATTGAATTTAGGTCTGATGAAAGTGTGAGAATGGATAGCAGGGTGAGAATTAAAATGCGCATACTCAAAAATTTATCCTTCGCTTCTTACAATATTCGCACCAATCGCATTTAATCGTTTGTCAATGTTTTGATACCCTCGATCGATTTGCTCGATATTGCGAATGATGCTTGTGCCTTCTGCAGAAAGCGCAGCGATGAGTAGTGAAACTCCTGCTCTAATGTCAGGCGAAGTCATTTGAATACCGCGCAATCTGTTCATCCTACCATGTCCAATAACTGTCGCTCTATGTGGGTCACAAAGAATGATTTGCGCGCCCATATCGATCAGCTTATCTACAAAGAACAAGCGGCTTTCAAACATTTTTTGGTGAATCAATACGCTTCCTTTGGCCTGTGTGGCCACCACCAATACTATGCTCAAAAGGTCAGGAGTAAATCCTGGCCATGGTGCATCGGCAATGGTCATAATCGACCCGTCAATAAAGGACTCGATTTCGTAAGTTTCTTGCTCTGGAATCAAGAGGTCGTCTCCTTTCAATTCCATCTTTATTCCGAGCTTTTTAAATACATCTGGAATCATACCCAGGTGCTCATAACCAACGTTCTTTAGCAGAATTTCAGATTGAGTCATCGCAGCGAGACCTATGAAGCTGCCTACTTCGATCATGTCTGGCAAAACGCGATGTTTACAGCCTTTCAATTCGGAAACACCTTCAATCGTTAAGAGGTTCGATCCAATGCCTGAAACCTTGGCTCCCATGGCATTCATCATTTTACACAGCTGTTGAATGTATGGTTCGCAGGCGGCATTATAGATAGTTGTTTTGCCTTCGGCAAGCACCGCAGCCATAATCACGTTGGCTGTACCCGTAACACTTGCTTCGTCAAGTAGCATAAAAGTTCCTTTTAACTTTTTCGCTTTTGCTTTGTAGAAATGTGTTTTAGAATCGTAAGAAAACGTTGCACCAAGTTTTTCGAAACCTATGAAGTGGGTGTCTAATCGTCTTCTTCCAATCTTATCACCTCCTGGCTTCGGGATGCAGCCCTTTCCAAATCTTCCCAATAATGGTCCAACGATCATGATTGACCCACGTAGGCTTGAGCCTTTCGCGTGAAATTCTTTTGAAGTCAAATAATTGAGGTCTATTTCATCTGCTTGGAAAATGTAATGTCCGATTCCTTTTTTCTGAATTTTGACGCCCAACGACCCAAGGAGGTCAATTAACTTATTTACATCAACTATGTCAGGGATGTTCTCAATCTCCACCTTTTCAGGTGTGAGAAGCGTAGCGCATAGGATTTGTAGAATTTCATTTTTGGCGCCTTGAGGAGTGAGTTCTCCTTTTAGTTTTACGCCTCCTTCAATTTGAAATGACCCCATTGTATTATTGCTTTTTCCACTTGCGCTTTGAACGCGCTTTACTGGTTGTTTTGCTTGTTTTTCGTGGTTGGCTTCCTAAAATGTCGTTCGTGTGTTGGAACCTGAAATTGTCATCTAACTTCAGTTTGCCATCAGACATTTCTTTTAATTGATCAATGATCATTTCTTCGTTCACCGAATCTCTATTATAGTTGAGGTAGCTGCGCTTCATTAGGTTAGCAATGAGCTGCGTGAGCGCCTGTTGCTCTTCTTTGTTTTCGATAGCAACTGCAACCTCAATAAGGTTTTCGATCGACTTTCCGTAGTGACGAAATTTGAAATCACCTTTCGGGTACTCTATTTTTTCGGCAACAACATTTTCTACAGGTTCAGGATTGGGATAAGGGGAGTCAATATCTAACTTGTAGTTAGACATCACGTGAAGGTCGTCCCAAAGCTTATGCTCTAATTCGTCATTTCCTTTGTAAGAAGGATTCATGACAGTCATTAATTGTATTATGGCCTTAGCGGCTTTGTTTCTTTCATCCTTGTTTTCAAGGGTCATCGCATGTTCCATCATTTCTTGAACATACCTTCCGTATTCGGCCAGTGCCAGCGGTTTTCTTTGTGTGTTGTATTCCATTTCTTGTATTTCTCGCGTCCTATTTTAGGATTTGTAGCTTGGCAAATTTGAGCAAAAGTTGCTTCTTACCAATGTTTTGAAATTCGACTGTTGCTTTTCTGTTCGGAATTTCACCTTCTAATCCGGTTATTTCACCCTTTCCGAAACGCTCGTGAATCACTTTTGTTCCAATGCTTAATTGGCTCATTTCTTGTTCAGATACGGGGCTTCCAGAGCTTTCCGAAGGTTTGACTAATTTCTTTCGAACGGCATGATTTGCCAGGACATAATTCTTTTTAGAAATTAATTCTCTTTTCTCAATTTTTTGAATCGATGGCGAATCAATTAGGTCTTGATTGATTTCAGAAATGAACCTGCTCGGTTCGTTGTATTGAATGTTGCCATACTTAAAACGAGTTGCGGCAAACGACAATATGGCTTTTTTCTCTGCGCGCGTCAGGGCAACATAAAACAATCTGCGCTCTTCTTCAAGGTCGCTTCTTGAGCTTACACTCATTTGAGAAGGGAACAGGTCTTCCTCAAGACCTGCGATAAAAACATATGGAAATTCCAAGCCCTTGGCTGAATGAATAGTCATCATTGAGACCTTCGGACTTTCATCATCTTTATTGTCTTTTACATCGGTATCTGTCAGCAGTGAAACCTCTTCCAAAAACACGCTTAAAGATCTTGGATTATCGGCCGTTTTTTCTTCTTCAGTGAGCTCAATTTCTGTGAATTCTTTGATGGCTGAAAGCAGTTCTTGCACGTTTTCGTATCGGCTAATTCCTTCGGGTGTTCGGTCAGCGTAGAACTCTTTTAAGATACCTGTGGCAGAGGCAATATGTTGTGCAGTTTCGTAGGCGTCCTTTTCGATCGAGATGTTTTGAAAGCTGCGTATGAGATGGACGAACTCAATAATTTTATTTTTTGTTGCGCCATTTATAGGAAGATGTGCCTCGTTTAAATTATTGATAATCGCCATGGGTGATTTGCCTTCTTCCGAGGCAGCCATCAAAATTTTACTTTCGGTTGTCTTTCCTATTCCTCGTGCTGGGTAATTTAGAACGCGTTTAAAGGCTTCTTCATCGTTTGGATTGGAGCACAACTTGAAATATGCTAACAAGTCTTTAATTTCCTTGCGCTGATAGAAGCTCAATCCGCCATAAATCCTGTACTTGATGTTTTTACGCCTCAGGGCTTCTTCAATGGCTCGTGACTGTGCATTGGTCCTGTAAAGTATTGCGAAATCATCTTCAGTAGCGCCTTGATTATCTTTCGTGTCTAGAATTTCACTCGCTATGAACGACCCTTCTTCCGATTCGCTTAAACATTTTATCAATTTTATCGACTCACCTGTTTGGTTTGAGGTCCAAACATCTTTTTTTAGTTGCTCCTTATTATTCTCGATGACTTGGTTTGCCGCAGCCACGATTGTTTTTGTAGAACGATAATTCTGCTCCAATTTGAATACTGCAACGTCAGGATAAAGACTTTTAAATTGAAGGATGTTTTGGATGTTAGCACCTCTGAAGGCATAGATACTTTGAGCATCATCGCCCACTACACAGATGTTTTCGTGCCGCGCAGCGAGCATTTTCAAGATGTTGCTCTGCGCAAAATTGGTGTCTTGAAACTCGTCTACAAGTATGTATCGAAATTTAGTTTGATACTTCAATAGAACGTCTGTGTGGTTTTTTAGTAAGATGTTGGTTTTGTAAAGTAAGTCGTCAAAATCCATGGCACTAGCCTTAAAACAGCGCTTTTCGTATGTACCATATATTTTCCCGAGCAATGGCTTTTTCGCTTGCAAGTCATCGTTGTAAATGATGGTGTCATTTTGATACTCAGTAGCGCTGATTAAACCGTTTTTGGCCGAAGAAATTCTGCGTTGTACAAGTTGTGGTTTATACACTTTGTCGTCCAAGTTCATTTCTTTAATGATTGTCCGAATCAGGCTTTTAGAGTCGTCACTGTCATAAATGGTGAAGTTGCTGGGGTATCCAATTTTTTCAGCTTCGTAGCGAAGTATTTTGGCAAATACCGAGTGGAATGTCCCCATCCATAGCGCCTTGGCATTGCCTTCACCAACTATCTCACTAATTCGGTTTTTCATTTCTCTAGCAGCCTTGTTGGTAAAGGTCAGAGCGAGAATGTTATAAGGGTCAGCGCCACTATCAATAAGGTGTGCTATTCTGAAGGTAAGAACCCGCGTCTTTCCTGACCCTGCACCCGCAAGCACCATAACCGGGCCGTCAACGTAAGTAGCTGCTTGTCGTTGGACGTCATTGAGCTGATCTAAATAGGACATTGAAACAATTTATAAGGATAAAGAATTATCAAAGTTACCCTTAGACTTTATCATGATGGTTGAAAAAGGGCTTCATTTTTATCAACAATGAGAAAAAAAATATACTCAGATCCCTTGCTAACAAACGGATTTTGAGTTTTCAATGTTAAGAATTGCGGGGTGAGGAAAAAAAATAATCAGACCCATATTGTGAATAAGATTTAATCGTGTACCTTTGCGCCCCCTTTTTTAGTGGGGAAATATTGTCTTTAATGCTCAGAAAATAGATATATAGCGAATGCCAACGATATCACAATTAGTAAGAAAAGGTCGTCAGACTATGAAGAAAACCAGCAAATCGGCTGCGTTGACTTCATGTCCGCAAAGACGAGGAGTATGTGTGCGAGTGTACACCACTACACCGAAGAAGCCAAACTCAGCGATGCGTAAAGTTGCAAGGGTAAGGTTGACCAATCAAAACGAAGTGAATGCCTACATACCAGGAGAAGGTCACAACCTTCAAGAGCACTCGATAGTGTTGGTGAGAGGTGGTAGGGTTAAAGATCTGCCGGGTGTTCGTTACCACGTTGTTCGCGGGGCATTAGACACTGCAGGTGTCGAAGGAAGAAAGCAAAGACGTTCAAAATATGGCGCTAAGCGTCCAAAGAAATAATTCTCGAGCATGAGAAAAGGAAGAGCTAAAGATCGAATCATTGTTCCAGACCCACGTTACAAAAGTGAGTTGGTGTCTAAGTTTGTGAACAACCTAATGCAGGACGGAAAGAAAAGTACTGCTTACAATATTTTCTACGAAGCCATGGATAAAATGGCGGCCAAAGGAATTGAAGATCCTTTGGAAACGTGGAAAAAAGGATTGGAAAATGTAACTCCACAAGTTGAGGTGAGAAGCCGCAGAGTTGGAGGAGCAACGTTTCAAATTCCTCAAGAAATTAGAAACTCAAGAAAATTGAGTCAAGGCATGAAGTGGCTGATCCAATACTCAACCAAGAGAAACGGTAAAAGTATGGGTGAGAAATTGGCGGATGAGTCAATAGCAGCTTCAAAAGAAGAAGGTGCCGCCTTCAAAAAGAAAGAAGATACACACAGAATGGCTGAGGCAAACAAGGCGTTTGCACATTATAGATTTTAATTTGGTTACGCTGAATTGACATGGCAAGAAGAGATTTAACATACACGAGAAACATTGGCATCGCTGCTCACATCGATGCAGGCAAGACCACGACTACCGAGCGTATCCTTTATTACGGTGGAGTGAGCCACAAAATTGGAGAGGTGCACGATGGTGCTGCTACAATGGACTGGATGGAGCAAGAGCAGGAGCGAGGAATTACGATTACTTCCGCTGCAACAACATTGAATTGGAACTACCGTGGCGATAAATACCACGTTAACATCATTGATACTCCTGGTCACGTTGACTTTACTGTTGAGGTAAATCGTTCGCTAAGAGTTTTAGATGGCTTGGTGTTTTTGTTTAGTGCCGTTGACGGTGTTGAACCTCAATCTGAAACGAATTGGAGATTGGCCAACAATTATAACGTTCCTCGCATCGGGTTTGTAAACAAAATGGACCGTCAAGGTTCAGACTTTTTGAATGTTTGCCGTCAGGTGAAAGAGATGTTAGGCAGCCATGCGCTTCCTCTTCAAATTCCGATTGGTAACGAAGAGAATTTTAAAGGTGTTGTTGATTTAATCAACTTTAAGGGTATTGTTTGGAATGAAGATGATCAAGGAATGACTTTTAGCGAAGTTGAAATTCCTGCCGACATTATTGAAGAAGCTAAAGAATACAGAGAGAAGTTGTTAGAAGCTGTTGCGGAGTTCAACGATACTTTGATGGAGAAATATTTCGAGGATCCAGAATCGCTTACCGAGCGTGAAATTCTTGATGCACTGCGCGAAGCAACCATTTCAGGAAAAGTTGTTCCGATGATGTGTGGTTCAGCATTCAAAAATAAAGGAGTTCAAGCAATGCTTGACATGGTAATGGAGATTCTTCCTTCGCCAATGGATACCGAAGCCATCATTGGCGTGAATCCAAAAACTGATAAGGAAGAAAAAAGAAAGCCATCATTGGATGAGCCTTTCGCGGCCTTGGCTTTCAAAATCGCAACAGATCCATTTGTTGGTCGTTTGTGCTTTACACGCGCTTATTCAGGTAAACTTGACGCGGGGTCTTATGTGTTGAACACTCGATCAGGCAACAAAGAAAGAATTTCTCGAATTTTCCAAATGCACGCGAACAAGCAAAACCAAATCCCAGAATTGGCGTGTGGTGACATCGCAGCATTAGTTGGTTTCAAGGATATTAAAACGGGAGATACGCTTTGTGATGAAAAGCACCCAATCGTTCTCGAATCTATGGATTTCCCAGAACCGGTTATCGGATTAGCAATCGAGCCAAAAACTCAAGCTGACGTTGATAAATTGGGTATGGCTTTGGCTAAATTGGCTGAAGAGGATCCAACATTCCAAGTGAAGACCGATGAAGAGACGGGTCAAACCGTGATTAGCGGAATGGGTGAGCTTCACCTCGATATTATTGTTGACCGTTTAAGAAGAGAATTTAAAGTTGAGGCTAACCAAGGTGCTCCTCAAGTAAACTATAAAGAATCCATTACTGGTTCTACTCAGCATCGCGAGGTGTTTAAGAAGCAATCAGGAGGACGTGGTAAGTTCGCTGACATCGTAATTAAGATTGAGCCAGGGGATGCTGAAAAGCCAGGGTTGATCTTTGAGAGTGCGGTGAAAGGTGGTAACGTTCCAAAGGAATTTATCCCTTCTGTAGAGAAAGGATTCAGAGAAGCAATGAAAAATGGAGTTCTAGCAGGTTATCAAATGGATAACTTGAAAGTAACGCTATTAGACGGTTCATTCCACGCAGTTGACTCGGATCAATTGTCGTTTGAATTGGCTGCTAAGATGGCTTATCGAAATGCGCTTCCTATGTGCAACCCAGTAATTCTTGAGCCTATTATGAAGCTCGAGGCATTAACTCCAGAGGAGAATATGGGCGACATCGTAGGAGACCTAAACCGCAGAAGAGGTATGGTTGAAGGTATGGGCGACAGAGCTGGAGCAAAAGTGATCAAAGCGAAAGTGCCTTTATCAGAAATGTTTGGATACGTAACTCAATTGAGAACGATGTCATCAGGTCGCGCAACATCGACTATGGAATTCTCTCACTTCGCTGAGTGTCCTAAGAATATCGCTGATGCAGTAATCGCAGAAGTAAAAGGAAATTTACAAAAAGCATAATAGTAAAGAAAGAATGGCGCAACGAATCAGAATCAAATTAAAGTCCTACGACCACAACTTAGTTGACAAGTCAGCTGAGAAGATCGTGAAGACAGTGAAGACTACCGGAGCTGTTGTAAGTGGACCGATTCCTCTGCCCACGCAAAAGCAGATTTATACGGTACTCAGATCTCCTCACGTAAATAAAAAGGCACGTGAGCAGTTCCAATTATCCAGCTACAAGCGTTTGATGGATATTTACAGTAGTTCATCAAAAACCATCGATGCACTTATGGGCCTTGAGCTTCCAAGTGGTGTTGATGTTGAAATTAAAGTGTAATCGCTAGAAAAGCTTAGAGTTATGTTAGGAATAATTGGAAAAAAAGTTGGAATGACGAGCGTTTTTAGCGAAGACGGTAAAAACATTCCTTGTACTGTGATCGAAGCAGGACCTTGCGTTGTGACGCAGGTTAAGACGCAAGATACAGATGGCTACACTGCGTGTCAGTTGTCATTTGATGATATATCAGAAAAGCACTCTACCAAAGGTCAAATGGGCCATTTCGCAAAAGCTGAAACCTCTCCAAAAAGAAAGGTTATGGAGTTTCGCGATTGGTCTGGTGAGCAGAAAATTGGTGAGTCAGTTGACGTAAGCATCTTCGAAGAAGGTGAGTTTGTTGACGTTGTAGGAACATCTAAGGGAAAAGGTTTCCAGGGTGTTGTTAAGAGACACGGTTTTGCAGGAGTTGGTGATGCTACGCATGGTCAGCACAACAGACTTAGAGCCCCAGGTTCTATTGGAGCTTGTTCTACACCATCACGTGTATTCAAAGGAATGCGCATGGCAGGAAGAATGGGTGGTGATCGTGTTAAAATGATCAACCTACAAATAGTTAAGATTTTAGCAGACAAGAATGTGGTTTTGGTTAAAGGAGCTGTTCCTGGAACTAAAGGTTCATACGTTATAATTGAGAAATAATGGAATTAGCAGTACTGAACACAGCGGGCAAAGAAACTGGTAAAAAGGTGAAGCTAGATAAAGATGTCTTTGGTGTTGAACCAAATGAGCATTCGATCTATCTTGATGTGAAATTATACCTGGCAAATCAGCGCCAAGGAACGCACAAGTCAAAGCAAAGAGCTGAGGTTTCATATTCTACAAGAAAGATTAAGCGCCAGAAAGGAACTGGTACCGCCAGAGCTGGTAGCATAAAGAGTCCAGTGTTTGTTGGTGGAGGTCGCGCTTTTGGACCAGAACCGAGAGATTATGGTTTCAAATTGAATAAAAAAGTAAAGAGATTAGCTCGTATGTCAGCTCTTTCACTAAAGGCTCAAAACAAGAACGTAAGAGTTCTTGAAGACCTTACGATGGAGTCGCCAAAAACAAAAGAGTTTCTTTCGTTAATTAAGAACCTTGAGTTGGTCGGTAATAAAGCACTATTTGTCACTTCAGAAGTGAATTCAAATGTAGTGTTGAGTGCGAGAAACATCAGCAAAGCCAAAGTGGTTACTGCTGCGAATCTCAATACATACGATATCATGAACGCCAATGTGTTGGTGTTTTGTGAGAGTGCTTTAGGTAAGATCAATGAAGTTTTAAGTAAATAGACATGAGCGTATTAATTAAGCCACTGATCACTGAAAAAATGACTGATTTAAGCGAGAAGCGCAATCAGTACGGTTTCATTGTGAATCGCAAAGCAAATAAGATCGAAATCCGTAAGGCGATTGAAGGACAATACAACGTATCTGTTACATCAATCAATACGATGATTTACGCAGGTAAGTCGAAGAAGAGATTCACCAAGTCTGCAATTTTAGACGGAAGAACGAATCACTTCAAGAAGGCAATCGTAACAGTTGCTGACGGAGATGTAATTGATTTCTACGCAAACATTTAAGAACTGAGGAGTAATGGCAGTAAGAAAGTTAAATCCAATAACACCAGGACAACGACACAAAGTCGTTAGTAAATTCGAAGTAGTCACAACTGACACTCCGGAAAGAAGTTTATTGGCTCCGATCAAGAAGTCTGGTGGTAGAAATAATACCGGAAAGATGACCATGCGTAATCGCGGTGGTGGTCATAAAAGAAGATACCGAGTAATCGACTTCAAAAGAGATAAGCACGATGTGGCTGCTACAGTGAAAACTGTAGAGTATGATCCAAATCGAAATGCACGAATTGCTCTTTTGGAATACGCTGATGGTGAAAAGAGATACATTATTGCTCCTACTGGAATTCAAGTTGGACAGCAAGTTATTAGTGGAGAAACTGCAGCTCCAGAGATTGGAAATGCACTTTACTTAAAAACAGTGCCTTTGGGTACCATCGTTCACAACATTGAGTTGAGTCCTCGGCAAGGGGGTAAGATGGCAAGAAGCGCTGGAACTTACGGTCAGTTGACAGCAAAGGAAGGTAAGTACGCAGTTATCAAATTGCCAAGTGGTGAAGTAAGAATGGTCTTACTTACATGTATGGCAACTGTTGGCACAGTTTCTAACTCTGACCATTCGTTGGAAAGAAGCGGAAAAGCTGGTAAGAGTAGATGGTTAGGTAGACGTCCAAGAGTGCGTGGTGTTGCAATGAACCCAGTAGATCACCCAATGGGTGGTGGTGAGGGCCGATCTTCAGGAGGGCATCCAAGATCAAGAAAAGGTCTTCCTTCAAAAGGGTATAAGACAAGGTCTAAGACTAAGTCTTCGAATAAGTTTATCGTAGAGAAAAGAAAGAAATAATTAAGGCATGAGTAGATCACTTAAAAAACCGCCATTCGTTCACTACAAGCTCCAAAAAAGAGTTGATGATTCACAAGCTGCTAATAAGAAGAGCGTGATCAAAACTTGGAGCAGAGCATCGATGATCACCCCAGATTTTGTTGGGTTGACGATCGCTGTGCATAATGGAAATAAATTCATTCCTGTTTTTGTAACAGAGAACATGGTAGGTCATAAGTTGGGAGAGTTTGCTCCTACAAGGAACTTCCGTGGTCACTCAGGTAGCAAAAAAGGTAAAAAGTAATTGATATAAGTCATGGGGAGTCGAAAGTCTAATATGGCCACTAACATACGCGAAGCGCGCAAAACGCAATATATGGCGAGCCTTCGTAACTGTCCTACGTCACCACGTAAAATGCGACTAGTCGCTGATTTGGTGAGAGGAATGGATGTTACAAAAGCGTCAGCAGTATTACAGTTCACAAAGAAGCACGCTGCGCGAGATTTAGAAAAGCTTTTGCGTTCAGCCATCTCAAACTTCGAGCAGAAGTCCGGAGAGCGTTGGGAAGATGCAGATCTTTTTATAAAAGAAATCTCAGTTGATGGAGGTCGTGTGTTGAAGAGAATTCAACCAGCCCCACAAGGCAGGGCGTTCAGAGTGCGCAAGCGTTCGAACCATGTGACTTTGGTTTTGGGAGCCGCTACAGAGGCTGCTGCACCAAGCAAAAAAGAAACTTCAAAAGAAACAAAAGAAACAGTAGCTTAATGGGACAGAAAACTAATCCAATCGGCAACAGACTGGGCTTCATCAGAGGATGGGATTCTCAGTGGTATGGTGGAAAGAAATTCGCTGACAAGTTGGTCGAGGATCACAAAATTCGCGAATATGTTTACGCCCGTCTAAAGAACGCTAGCGTTTCGCATATTGTTATCGCAAGAACATTAAAGCTTGTTTCTGTTACAATCAATACAGCACGTCCAGGTATCATTATTGGTAAAGGCGGTCAGGAAGTTGATAAGTTGAAAGAGGAACTAAAGAAACTTACGAAAAAGGAAGTTCAAATTAATATTTACGAGATCAAGCGTCCTGAGCTTGATGCCAAACTCGTTGCAGATTCTATCGCCAGACAAATCGAAGGTAGAATTTCATTTAGAAGAGCTGCTAAGATGTCGATCGCTTCAACCATGAGAATGGGAGCTGAAGGAATTAAGGTGATGGTGAGCGGAAGATTGAACGGAGCTGAAATGGCACGAACCGAACAATACAAAGATGGTAGAACACCGCTTCACACCTTTAGAGCTGAGATTGATTACGCACTGGCAGAAGCTCAAACTACCTATGGTAAGATTGGCATAAAGGTTTGGATTTGTAAGGGTGAAGTATACGGTAAAAGAGATTTGAGCACAACTGTTGGTTCTGGTACCCCAAATAAAGGTGGAGGAACAGGAGGCGGAGGCAACCCAAGTGGCAAGCCATCGGGTCCAAGAGGCGGAGGAAGAAGGAAGTCTAATTCATAAAATGATTTGAGAGATGTTATCACCTAGAAAAACAAAATATCGTAAGCAGCAAAAGGGCCGAATTAAGGGCAACGCACAACGCGGAAACCAATTGGCTTTTGGAACTTTTGGTATCAAATCATTGGATACAGGTCGTTTGACTTCAAGACAAATTGAAGCTGCTCGTATAGCTGTTACACGTTTCATGAAGCGTGAAGGACAGGTTTGGATTAGAATATTTCCAGATACGCCAATTACGAAGAAACCAGCAGAAGTACGTATGGGTAAGGGTAAAGGTGCTCTTGACCATTGGGCTGCTAAAATTGAACCAGGAAGAGTTCTTTTTGAAATCGAAGGAGTGTCACTAGAAGTTGGACGCGAAGCATTAAGACTTGCTGCACAGAAACTTCCTCTGGTAACAAAGTTTGTTGTTCGAAGAGATTATACCGAAAATAACTAAGAGGCCATGAAGTCATCAGTAATACGAGAAATGACCACTGAAGAAGTTCAGGATGCTTTACTTAATGAAAGAGAAAGCGTGTCAAAATTGAAAATGCAGCATGCAATTTCACCTTTGGAAAATCCAATGGTTTTGAAAGAGAAAAGAAAAGATGTTTCAAGACTTCTGACCGAATTGACTAAAAGGTCTAAAGAAGCTCAACAATAAGATATCATGTCAGAAAGAAATTTAAGAAAAGAGCGAATTGGTGTGGTTACCAGTAACAAGATGGACAAGTCTATCGTGGTTACAGTATCGCGTAAAACGATGCACCCGAAATACGGGAAATTCGTGAATGTGTCTAAGAAGTTTATGGCACACGATGACAAGAACGAATGTGGAATTGGTGACTCAGTTCGCATCATGGAGATTCGTCCGCTCAGCAAGCGAAAGCGCTGGAGATTAGTTGAGATTGTAGAAAAAGCTAAATAAGATTTAAAGATGTTACAGCAGGAGTCACGAATGAAAGTTGCCGATAATAGCGGAGCCAAAGAGGTTTTGTGTATTCGGGTACTTGGAGGAACGAAAAGAAGGTACGCAAGTATCGGTGATACCGTGGTTGTTTCCGTGAAGGAAGCAATGCCTTCAGGAAATATTAAAAAAGGCGCAGTAAGCCGAGCTGTTGTTGTTCGAACCAGAAAGGAAGTAAGACGCAATGATGGTTCTTATATCCGATTTGATGAGAATGCTGTAGTTCTTTTGAATCAAGGAGGAGAAATGAGAGGAACACGAATTTTTGGCCCAGTGGCAAGAGAATTGCGTGAAAAACAGTTCATGAAAATCGTTTCGTTGGCCCCTGAGGTGCTTTAAAAAAGAGAAGAAATGCAAAAGAAATTGCACATAAAAAAAGGTGATCAAGTAGTGGTTATTTCCGGTAATGAAAAGGGAAAGAGTGGCAGAGTGCTTGAAGTAAACCGTGAGAAAATGCGCGCGTTGGTAGAAGGATTGAATATGATTTCAGTTCACTCAAAGCCAAGCGCAGCAAATCCTGATGGTGGCATCGTAAAAAAAGAAGGTCCTATTCATATTTCAAACCTGTTGCATGCTGATCCTAAAGATGGCAAGCCATGCAGAATAGGTAGAAAAGTAGATGAAGCAGGAGTAAAAGTTAGATATTCTAAAAGATCAGGGGAGGTAATCAAATGAGTGAATACACGCCACGATTAAAGAAGCAGTACAACGAAGAAATCGTTGGTGCTCTAAAAGAAAAGTTTCAGTACAGCAGCGTAATGCAAGTGCCTAGACTTCAGAAAATAGTTTTAAACCAAGGACTTGGTGACGCTACAGCCGATAAGAAAGTGATCGAAAGTGCGGTTCAAGAAATGGGCTTGATTTCTGGTCAGAAAGCAATTGCCACTTACGCTAAGAAGGACATTTCAAACTTCAAGTTGAGAAAAGGAATGCCTATTGGAGCGAAAGTTACCTTGAGAGGCGACATGATGTACGAATTTTTAGACAGGTTTATTTCTGTTTCATTACCGCGTACCAGAGACTTTAGAGGAATCAACCCGAAAGGATTCGACAAAAGAGGAAATTACAACTTGGGAATTACTGAACAAATCATCTTCCCAGAAATAGATATTGATAAGATCGTTAGAGTGACAGGAATGGATATCACGTTTGTGACATCAGCCAACACTGACGAAGAAGGTTTTGAATTATTAAAAGCATTTGGATTACCATTCAAAAAATAAGTTATGGCAAAGGAATCAATGAAAGCCAGAGAGCGCAAACGTCAACAAATGGTTGATAGATATGCAGAAAAGCGCGCTCAATTAAAAGCAGAAGGAAAGTGGGAAGAGTTGCAAAAACTTCCAAAAAACTCCTCTGCTGTGAGACTGCACAATAGATGTCAATTGACTGGTCGACCAAGAGGTTATATGCGTCAATTTGGTATATCAAGAGTGTTGTTCCGTGAAATGGCGAATCAAGGGTTGATTCCTGGAGTATCAAAAGCAAGCTGGTAATTCAAGACAGATTTAAAGAAAGAAGAAAAGATGGTTGTTACTGATCCAATAGCAGATTACCTAACGAGGTTGAGAAACGCAATAAGCGCTAATCACCGTGTAGTGGACATTCCTGCATCGAACATTAAGAAAGAGATGACAAAGATTCTCTTTGAAAAAGGATACATCCTCAATTATAAGTTTGAAGAGGAAGGTCCCCAAGGCAATATTAAAATTGCATTGAAGTATGATAAGGTAACGAAGTCTTCGGCCATTAAAGGCTTGAAGAGAATCAGTAAGCCAGGTTTACGAAAGTACACCGGGTCTGATAGCCTGCCTCGCGTATTGAACGGCTTAGGAATCGCTATACTTTCAACATCGAAAGGGTTGATGAGCGATAAAGAAGCACGTCAAGACAAGGTAGGAGGAGAAGTTTTGTGTTACGTCTATTAAAAGATTGAATAATGTCACGAATTGGAAAAGCACCAATAACAATTCCCGCAGGAGTTGAAGTTAAGATGGATGGAAACACCATACATGTTAAAGGAACGAAGGGAGAATTGAAGCAAGAAATTGATAATTGTATCTCGGTATCTATTGAGGACAACGTCATTACCTTTGCACGAGAAAACGATCACAAAGATCAACGCTCAAAACACGGACTTTACCGTTCGTTGGTGAGCAATATGATCGAAGGCGTTTCAAATGGTTTTACCATTAAACAAGAATTGGTTGGTGTAGGTTACCGAGCAGCAGTTCAAGGTCAAAAACTAGAGCTGTCTTTAGGGTATTCGCACAACGTTTTGTTTGAAATTCCATCGGAAGTTTCTGTAAAGGCAGAGCAAGAAAGAGGTAAAAATCCTATCGTGACGTTTGAATCACACGATAAACAACTCATCGGGCAAGTTGCCGCTAAGTTGAGATCATTGAGAAAGCCTGAGCCGTACAAAGGAAAAGGTATTCGTTACGTAGGTGAACAGATTAGAAGAAAAGCCGGTAAGTCGGCCGCTAAAAAATAAGTAGTAAGAATGGCACTTAGCAAATTACAAAGGAGAACGCGAATTAAGAAGCGTATCCGTAAAAATATTACTGGAACTACAGAGACACCTAGATTGTCGGTTTTCAGAAGTAACAAAGAGATCTACGCTCAAGTCATTAATGATTTGGATGGAAAAACACTGGCTGCTGCATCATCTTTAGGTGATAAGTCAACCAAAGGGATTTCAAAGATCGAACAAGCAACTTTGATCGGAAAGAAGATCGCAGAGGCAGCAACAGCTGCTGGTGTAAGTGAAGTAGTATTTGATCGTAATGGCTATTTGTATCACGGACGTGTAAAGGCTTTAGCCGAGGCAGCACGTGAGAATGGATTAAAATTCTAAGAGCAACCGACATGGCAAGCGAAAACATAAAAAGAGTAAAGTCAAGCGAGATCGAGTTGAAAGACCGTCTTGTAGAAGTAAGAAGAGTAACTAAAGTTACCAAAGGTGGACGTGCTTTTGGATTCTCAGCAGTAGTTGTGGTTGGAAATGAAAATGGAGTTGTAGGTCACGGTCTTGGAAAGGCCAAAGAAGCTACAAGTGCTATTGAGAAAGCCATCGATGATGCTAAGAAAAACCTCATCAAAGTGCCAATTCAAGGTGGAACAGTTCCACACGAGCAATTGGGGCGATTTGGTGGTGCATTTATATTCCTAAAGCCTGCTTCTCATGGTACTGGAGTTATAGCCGGTGGTGCGATGCGCGCTGTGTTGGAAAGTGTCGGAATTACCGATGTGCTCGCCAAGTCTAAAGGTTCATCGAATCCTGCAAACGTGGTGAAAGCGACTATCGAAGCATTAACGCAATTGCGTGACGCAAACACAGTTGCTCGTCAAAGAGGAGTTAACCTTGATACAGTGTTCAACGGATAAGAAAATATGGAAAAGTTTAAACTAACATTGGTTCGTTCAACCATCAAAAGACCAGGAGATCAAAAGGCAACTGTTGCTGCACTTGGTCTAAAGAAGATGAATTCCACTGTTGAAGTTGTGGGCACGCCACAAATCATCGGAATGATCAATAAAGTGAACCATTTATTAAAAGTCGAAGACGTTAAATAATCCACAATTATGGACTTAAGTAATTTAAAACCCGCAAAAGGTTCTGTTAAAAAGAACAACAAACGACTAGGTCGAGGTGAAGGTTCTGGCAGTGGAGGAACAGCGTCTCGAGGGCACAAAGGTGCCAAGTCTAGAAGCGGTTATTCAAAAAAGGTTGGTTTTGAAGGTGGTCAAATGCCACTTCAAAGACGTGTGCCTAAGTTTGGCTTCAAGAATCCAAACAGAAAAGAATTTCACGGAATTAATCTCGACACTCTTCAAGCACTTGCTGATCAGTACAAAACAACAGAAATCAATGCTGCTTTTTTAGTGGAGAAATCAATCGTTGGTAAGAAAGATCTTATTAAAGTATTGGGTCGTGGCGAACTGAAGTCTAAACTTTCGGTTGAAGTGCACGCATTCTCGAAAACAGCTAAAGAAGCAATCGAATCAAAAGGTGGATCTACAAAGATCATAGAATAAGCATGAAAAGATTTATAGAAACACTTCAGAACATTTGGAAGATCGAAGATCTTAGGGTACGAATTTTAAATACCCTCGGATTTCTATTGATCTATCGCTTGGGTGCCTTCGTGGTACTTCCAGGTGTTGATCCAGCTGTTTTGGGTGAGGTTAATGGTGAGGCTTCAGGAATTGCAGCCCTGCTTAACATATTTGCAGGTGGTGCCTTTTCGAGGGCTTCCGTTTTCGCTTTAGGTATCATGCCTTACATTTCTGCTTCCATCGTGATGCAGCTTATGGGAATTGCCGTTCCAGCCATTCAGAAAATGCAAAAGGAAGGTGAGAGCGGACGAAGAAAGATTAATCAATATACGCGGTTTTTAACCATCGCGATCACTGCTTTTCAAGCTCCGAGTTACATATCTACTCAAATCCCTGCGCAAGCAGTTGCGGGTGGTACAACAACTTTTTGGTGGATTAGCACGATCGTATTGCTCATTACAGGAACTGTATTTGTGATGTGGTTAGGAGAAAAAATTACCGATAAAGGCATCGGAAATGGTATTTCAATGATCATTATGATCGGTATTATCGCTCAACTTCCGAGTTCCTTCTTCTTTGAGATCGAGCAGAGGGCAAGCGCTGGTGGTTTTGTGATGTTGTTGATCGAACTTGTTTTCCTTCTTTTAGTAACCATTGCAACAGTTGCGCTGGTGCAGGGCACTCGGAGGATACCCGTGAATTTCGCAAAAAAGGTAGTAGGTAACAAACAATACGGTGGAGTTCGTCAGTACATTCCTCTGAAAGTGAATGCAGCGGGTGTAATGCCAATCATTTTCGCGCAAGCTTTGATGTTCTTGCCAATCACGTTGGTGGGTTTCACAAGCTCTGATACTGCTACGGGATTCGCATCGGCATTCGCTGATATTACTGGATTCTGGTACAACTTTGTATTCTTTATCCTGATAATAGCATTTACTTATTTCTACACAGCGATTACGGTCAATCCAAATCAAATGGCTGAAGACTTAAAAAGAAACGGTGGCTTTATTCCAGGTGTTAAGCCAGGAAAGAAGACTTCAGAGTTCCTAGACAACGTTCTTTCAAGAATTACACTTCCTGGTTCCATATTCCTAGGAATTGTTGCAATTTTGCCGGCTTTTGCGATGATCGCAGGAGTGTCGACAGGATTTGCCTACTTCTTCGGAGGTACGTCACTTTTGATTATGGTTGGGGTGATCCTAGATACACTTCAACAAATTGAAAGTCACCTGTTGATGAGACATTATGATGGTTTAATGAAATCAGGAAAAATAAAGGGCCGCTCTTCCTCCGCTTTTGGAATGGCTGGCTAAGATAGATTGATATGTTGAGAGGTAAAAGCGAAGAAGAGATAGCGTTAATTAGAGAAAGTTCTTTACTTGTTGGAAAAACTTTAGCAGAAGTAGCTTCCTTGGTTAGACCCGGGGTGACTCCTTTAGAATTGGATAAACGAGCTTATGAGTTCATACATGACCACGGTGCAGTGCCTGGTTTTTTGAACTACAATGGCTTCCCAAATAGTTTATGCATTTCTAAAAATGAAGCAGTTGTGCACGGAATTCCTGATAAAAAGGAAGTGGTAGATGGAGACATCCTATCCGTAGACTGTGGAGTTTTGATGAATGGATACTATGGTGATTCAGCCTACACGTTTAAAGTAGGTGAGGTTTCAAAAGAGGTGGATGACCTACTTGAAACCACAAAAAGAAGTTTGATGCTTGGAATAGAACAAGCCATTGCTGGTAATCGCGTAGGTGATATAGGTTATGCAGTTCAATTTGAAGCAGAACGAAATGGCTATGGTGTGGTAAGAGAGTTGGTAGGACATGGTCTTGGTAAGAAATTGCACGAGGCGCCTGAGGTTCCGAATTTCGGAAAACGAGGGAGAGGTCCTGTTTTGGTTGAAGGGTTGGTGATAGCAATTGAGCCGATGATCAATCAAGGTAAAAAAGAGGTAAGCCAACTAAGAGATGGATGGACCATTGTGACAGCTGATCGGAAACCTTCAGCCCATTTTGAGCATACCATCGTAGTAAGAAAAGGAAAGGCAGAAGTGCTTTCAACATTTGAGTTTATAGAAGAAAAATTAAAAATAGAAGCATAACAGAAACATGGCAAAACAGGCGTCCATAGAACAAGACGGTACGATTACAGAAGCATTATCGAATGCGATGTTTCGCGTTGAACTTGAAAATGGGCACGTTATAACTGCACATATTTCTGGAAAGATGCGCATGCATTATATTAAAATATTGCCTGGAGATAAGGTAAAGGTGGAAATGTCACCTTACGATTTGTCAAAAGGTAGAATTACATACAGATACAAATAATAGGCTGGATCATGAAAATTAGAGCATCCGTAAAAAAGAGATCTGCTGATGATAAAATCGTCAAGAGAAAAGGACGTGTTTATGTCATCAATAAGAAGAATCCGAAACACAAACAAAGACAAGGATAAAATTTAAGATATGGCTCGTATAGCAGGTATAGATCTACCAAGAAACAAAAGAGGCGAAATCGGACTAACCTACATCTTTGGTATAGGACGTTCGAAGGCTCAAGAGATTTTGACAAAAGCAGGCATTGACTGGAGTAAAAAAGTCAGTGAATGGAATGATGATGAATTGGCTCTAGTGAGAGAATACATCAATCAAAATATCAAGGTAGAAGGTGCGCTTCGTTCAGAGGTCCAGCTGAACATTAAGCGCTTAATGGATATTGGTTGTTATAGAGGTGTACGTCACAGAGTGGGTTTACCACTTCGTGGTCAGCGCACCAAGAATAACAGCCGTACTCGAAAAGGAAAAAGAAAGACTGTTGCGAACAAGAAGAAGGCAACTAAGTAATAATTAATTAGAACACGTTTTCCATGGCGAAGACTCAGACAAAAAAGAAGAAAGTAAAAGTAGACGCGTTAGGAGAAGCACACATCCACGCATCATTCAACAACATTATTGTTTCGTTGACCAATGCTAATGGTGATGTGATTTCTTGGTCATCTGCAGGAAAGATGGGTTTCCGAGGTTCCAAGAAGAATACTCCTTATGCAGCACAAATGTGTGCTCAGGACTGTGCCAAAGTTGCACATGAATCTGGCCTACGCAAAGTAAAAGTTTACGTTAAAGGACCCGGCTCGGGTCGTGAAAGCGCAATCCGAAGTATCGCAAATATGGGTATTGAAGTGACCGAGATCAATGACGTAACTCCGCTACCGCACAACGGTTGCAGACCATCAAAAAGAAGAAGAGTTTAATAACGAGAAGAAATGGCAAGATACACAGGACCCAAGTCTAAAATCGCAAGAAAGTTCCGAGATCCTATTTTTGGACCAGACAAGGCACTTGAGCGCAAGAATTACGGACCGGGAATGCACGGGCCTAACAAGCGAAGAATGAAGCAGTCTGAATATGCAGTTCAGCTTCAAGAAAAGCAAAAGGCAAAGTATACTTACGGAATTCTTGAACGTCAATTTTCGAATCTTTTTGCTGAGGCTTCAAGAAGAAAAGGCATTACAGGTGAAAACCTTTTGATGCTGTGTGAGTCAAGACTAGATAACACCGTTTTTCGTTTGGGCATTGCTCCATCTCGAAGAGGTGCTCGTCAGTTGGTAGCCCACAGGCACATCACTGTAAATGGTGATATCGTAAATATACCATCTTACCACTTGAAACCAGGTGACGTGATTGCAGTAAGAGAGAAATCAAAATCTCTTGAAGCAATTTCAAATTCTGTGAGTGGTAGTTCAGTTAAAAATTATCCTTGGCTCGACTTTGATAAGGTCACATTGTCTGGAACCTACATCGTAGCTCCAACAAGAGATCAAATCCCGGAAAATATCCGCGAGCAATTGATCGTTGAATTGTACTCTAAATAATTAACCAATCCATTGTATCTGAGCAAAAATGTTTGAAGGCGCTCTTCTTCAAGCTACTCAAACGAAGACACTCAGATTCAATTAAAACTGAAGAAAAATAATATGGCAATTTTAGATTTTCAAAGACCAGATAAGGTCATAATGATTCAGGCAGACGACTTTAAAGGTCAGTTTGAATTCCGTCCGCTCGAACCAGGTTATGGTATTACCATCGGGAATGCCCTTAGAAGAATTTTATTGTCTTCTTTGGAGGGGTTCGCAATCACTTCAATTCGAATTGAAGGCGTTGATCACGAATTCAGCACCCTGAAGGGAGTTATCGAAGACGTCACCGAAATTGTTCTCAACCTTAAAGAAGTTCGCTTTAAGCAACAAATAAAAGAGGATGACACTGAAAAAGTGCGCATCAAGGTAAGTGGCCAAGATAAATTCACGGCTGGTGACATAGGTAAATTTACTACCTCGTTTCAAGTGTTGAATCCTGATCACGTAATTTGTCACATGGACGAATCAGTAACCTTTGAAATGGAAGTAACCATAGGAAAAGGACGTGGATATGTGCCTTCTGAAGAGAACAAGACTGCTAACGCTGCCCTTGGAACGATCTTCTTGGATTCAGTATTTACTCCGATACGCAACGTGCGTTACACGATTGAGAATTATCGTGTCGAACAAAAGACTGACTACGAGAAGTTGATTTTCGATATTGATTCTGATGGGTCTATTCACCCTAAGGAAGCATTAAAGGAAGCAGCTAAAATTTTGATCCATCACTTTATGTTGTTCAGCGATGAGCGTATTACGCTTGATCAAGTTGAAAAGAAAGCAGAAGAAGAATTAGATGAGAATACGCTTCACATGCGTCAGTTGTTAAAGACTAAATTGGTAGACATGGACCTTTCAGTTCGTGCCCTCAATTGTCTGAAAGCTGCCGATGTTGAAACCCTTGGTGATCTTGTGACGTTTGAAAAGAATGACTTACTTAAGTTTAGAAACTTTGGTAAAAAATCCCTAACGGAGCTAGAAGATTTGGTTCAGATTAAAGGGCTTCACTTTGGAATGAACGTAGGAAAATATTTGTTAGAAAAGGAATAAGAACGCTTGATATTTGAGCAATGAGAAATCGTAATAAAATCAATCAATTAGGTAGAACCACTTCGCATAGAAATGCGTTGATGATGAACCTTGCCAATGCACTCATTACGCACAAGCGTATAAGCACAACATTGGCTAAAGCTAAAGCTCTTCGAGGGTATGTTGAACCTTTGATTACAAAGTCAAAAAGTGATACTACACATTCCAGGAGATTAGTGTTCAGTCAACTTCAAAGCAAGGAGGCTGTTACAGAACTGTTTAGAGAAGTAGCACCGAAAGTTGCTGAGCGACCAGGAGGCTATACTCGAATCATTAAAACAGGTTTCCGTTCAGGTGACTCTGCTGAAATGTGCCTGATTGAATTGGTTGATTTCAATGAGATTTACACTACAGATTCGAAGTCAGCAGCGAAGAAAACTAGACGATCTAGAAGAGGCACTGGCACAGGAGCGTCTGCTGAAAAAGCAGAAACTAAGTCAGCACCAAAAGCCGAGGCTGCACCTGTTGTAGCAGAAGCTGAAGAAGTGACTGAAGTAGAAGTGACTGAATTAGAAGAGACAAAAGCTGAAGAAGCAAAAGCTCCTGAAACTGATGCAAAATCAGAATCGGAAGAGAAAAAAGAAGGAGACAAGTAATTGATGTTTCAAACTTGTTGAAAATACGCAGAGGATAGGGTCAACCTATCCTCTTTTTTTTGCCTAAAAATTGACAATATTGCCCTATGAAATATAAGGAAGGACAAACAGCAGTAATTTTACTCGAAGACGGAACTCATTATTGGGGGAAAGCCGCTGGCATGATCGGCACTACCTCAGGTGAAATAGCATTTAATACAGGCATGACCGGCTACCAAGAAATTTTTACTGACCCGTCATATTTCGGCCAGATACTACTCATGACTCCGTCACATATCGGAAATTATGGTATTCACGATGAAGAGGTAGAATCAGAATCTGTAAAAATTGCCGGTTTAGTTTGCAAGAAGTTTTCGCAGGTGTTTTCACGAGCAGCAGCAACGGAATCGGTGCAGACCTACTTTGAACGACAAAAATTGGTCGGGATTTCTGACGTTGATACACGGGCACTGGTTCGCCATGTCCGGGATAAGGGAGCAATGAATGCTATTATTTCTAGTGAGATTCTAGATCTTGATGAGCTGAAAACAAGACTTTCAAAAGTTCCAAGCATGGCAGGTCTAGAACTTTCATCAAAAGTGTGCACCAAAGAAGTGTTCGATTATGGCGATCCTACTGCTGAAATCAAAGTTTCAGTTATTGATTTTGGTGTAAAGACAAATATCTTGCGATGTTTGAGTGAGCGAGGTTGTAAGTTAAAGGTGTTTCCGATGAATGCTTCTGTGGAAGAAATAACGGCATGGAGCCCAGATGGAATAATGCTGAGCAACGGACCCGGTGATCCTTCGGTGATGCATGACTCTGTCAAATTGATTCAAAAGCTGATTGAGACAGGAATTCCAATGTTTGGAATATGCCTAGGTCATCAATTACTCGCATTGGCTTCAGGATTGACAACCTATAAAATGCACAATGGACATAGAGGGATCAATCATCCTATCATGAATATCGCTACAGGAAAATGTGAAATAACCTCTCAAAATCATGGATTTGTGGTTGATAGAAAAGTGGCTGAATTACGCGAAGACATAGAAATCACGCACGTGCACTTAAATGATGATACATTGGCAGGTATAAGACTGAAGAATAAGCACGTTTTTTCTGTGCAGTACCATCCCGAATCATCTGCTGGCCCGCACGATTCACGCTATTTATTTGATGATTTCGTAGAAATGATCAAGAGCGCCAAACACCAAACGATAGAAATTTAAGTTATGAGTTATATCTCCCAAATTCTTGCACGAGAAATTTTAGATTCCAGAGGAAATCCCACTGTTGAAGTAGACGTCATACTTGAAACAGGCATTATCGGCACGGCTGCTGTGCCTTCTGGCGCTTCTACAGGCATTCATGAAGCAGTTGAGCTGCGCGATGGCGACCCATCGAGATACATGGGTAAAGGCGTTCTGAAGTCTGTTCAAAATATCCGTGAGGTACTATCAAAAGAATTGACAGGAGCATTTGCTTCGAGTCAAGGCGCCATTGATCAACTGATGATTAATCTGGATGGCAGTCCCAATAAAGCGAACCTTGGAGCTAATTCCATTTTGGCCGTTTCAATGGCAATTGCCAAAGCAGCAGCGCAAGATCATGGCATGCCCTTGTATCGCTACGTGGGTGGTGTAAATGCCAACCTGCTTCCAATTCCCATGATGAATATTTTGAACGGTGGGGCGCACGCAGATAATAAAATTGATTTCCAGGAATTTATGATTATGCCTGTTGGCGCTGATCGATTCAGTGAATCACTGAGAATGGGAACTGAAATTTTTCACTATTTAAAAAAGGTATTGCAGAAAGATGGCTTTTCAACCAATGTAGGAGATGAAGGTGGATTTGCTCCAAATCTCGAAAGCAATCAACAGGCCATTGAATACGTTTTACGAGCCATTGAAACTGCTGGGTACAAACCAGGTGAAGATGTTTTCATTACTATGGATGCTGCAAGCAGCGAATTTTATGATGAGAAAAAGAACCGATATGTTTTTAAGAAAAGTTCGGGCCAAGAGTTAGAGCCCGAGGCGATGGTTGAATTCTGGAAAGACTGGTCAACGAAATATCCAATTATTTCTATCGAGGATGGAATGGCGGAAGATGATTGGTCTGGATGGAAAAAGTTAACCCAAGCAATCGGATCTAAAGTACAATTAGTGGGTGACGATTTATTTGTGACCAATACCGAACGTCTTCAGCGTGGAATAAATGAAGAAATCGCCAATTCAATTTTAATTAAAGTCAACCAGATTGGCACGCTCACTGAAACCATTGATGCCGTTTCGCTGGCACACAATAATTCTTACACATCAGTAATGAGCCATCGAAGCGGTGAAACTGAAGATACCACCATTGCTGATTTGGCAGTTGCACTTTCAACCGGACAAATAAAAACGGGCTCAGCATCACGAAGTGATCGTATCGCAAAATACAACCGATTGCTTCGTATTGAAGAAGAGCTCGGGTCGAGTGCTCGATTCAATGGACGAAAATTTAAGTTCCTATAACATTACCTTGCTTGTAATTGACAGTATTGCGTATTACTTTCGTGAGCCTTCGATGTGAAGGAGTAATCAGATTAATAAGAAAATAAGAGAAGATGTCAGATTTTGCAGAATTACACTTTGGCGGAGAAGTATATAAGCTTCCTGTAGTAGAAGGTACAGAGAACGAGAAAGCCTTAGATATATCTAAGTTAAGAGGTCAGTCAGGGTTAATTACAATTGACCCAGGATATAAAAACACAGGGTCAACAGAAAGTGCAATTACTTTTCTTGATGGAGAAAAAGGAATTTTGCGATATAGAGGATATCCAATCGAACAATTGGCTGAAAAGTCATCTTTCCTCGAAGTGGCTTACCTAATCATCTACGGAGAATTGCCGAATACAGAGGAGTTGAAAAAGTGGGAGAGAGAAATCACCTACCATACACTTATTCACGAAGACTTTAAAGTTTTATTGGAAGGCTTTCCTTCAAATGCGCATCCAATGGGCGTGCTTTCATCATGTGTTACAGCGCTTACTGCATTTTATCCTGATTCATTAGACCCAGTTCGCTCAAAAAATGAAGTGCGCATTAGCATCGTAAGATTGATGGCTAAATTGCCAACATTGGCGTCATGGGCATATAAAAACGAGATCGGACAACCATTGCTTTATCCAAAGAATGATATGGATTATTGCAGTAGCTTTCTGCGAATGATGTTTGCCACACCGGCTGAAGACTTTAAGCCAGATCCGGTTGTTGTAGCAGCTTTGAATACACTTTTGATCCTACATGCTGATCACGAACAGAATTGTTCTACGAGCACGGTTCGCATAGTTGGCTCATCACACGCAAGTTTGTATGCTTCTGTTTCAGCTGGAATTAACGCCCTTTGGGGGCCGTTGCACGGTGGTGCAAATCAAGCGGTGATCGAAATGCTAGAAGCGATTAAAGCAGATGGTGGAGACGCGGATAAATACCTTGCAAAAGCAAAAGACAAAGACGATCCGTTTCGATTGATGGGCTTCGGTCACCGAGTATACAAGAACTTTGATCCTCGTGCTCGAATTATCAAGAAAGCTGCTGACGATGTTCTGGGTAAATTGGGTGTGAATGATCCAATTCTTGATATCGCCAAAAAACTCGAGGAAGCTGCGTTAAGCGATCCTTATTTTGTTGAACGCAAGTTGTATCCTAACGTTGATTTCTACTCAGGAATCATTTACCGAGCATTAGGCATTCCAACCAACATGTTTACAGTAATGTTTGCACTGGGAAGACTTCCTGGATGGATTGGTCAATGGAAAGAAATGCGTGAGAATAACGAGCCGATTGGAAGACCAAGACAAGTTTACACCGGTTACAATGAAAGAAACTACACTGATCTTTCAAAGAGATAGTAGAATTTCTTAAGTATCTAAAAAAAGTAAATTGTGCTCCAGCTAAGTCTGGGGCATTTTTGTTTTAGGCTTTTCCGAGATGTAAGATGATTTGACCAAGTTGTAACGTCAAAGAATTGATCATAAAAAAAGCCCCATGATATTATGAGGCTTCTTGAATGCTATAAAAATTGATTAGGCTACAATTGCCTTTTGTGTCAATTCTTTGATTTTTTCTGATTCTTCTTGCGCTAGTTCAGCATCTACAAGAATACGTCCACTGTGCTCGTCAGTGATGATCTTCTTACGAGCAGCAATGTCGAGTTGTCTTTGCGGTGGAATTTTTATAAAAGATCCTCCTGAAGACCCTCTCTCAACGGGCACAACTGCAAGTCCATTCTTAACACTGCTTCTGATTCTATTATAAGCAGAAAATAAGCGTTCCTCAATACTGTCTGCAGCTTCCTGAGAAGCAGCTACCAAAGCTTTCTCTTCCTTTTCGGTCTCTTTAACGATACTGTCAAGCTCGGCTTTTTTGTGCTCAAGGTCTTTTTTGCGTTCGTTTAGGTTTGACTCGGCAATGGTCATAACCTCTTTCTTTTGGATGATTAGTGCCTCGAATTCTCTCATTCGCTTTTCAGAAAGCTGAATCTCTAATGTTTGGTACTCAATTTCCTTTGAAAGCGAATCGAACTCACGGTTGTTACGCACATTTTTTTGCTGCTCTTCATACTTTTTGATCAAGTCGCTTGATTCAAGTATGGCATTTTTTCTGTCTGAAACCTTGGTTTCTAAATCTTCCAATTCTGACTGAAGATTATTTGATCGCGTTTGCAATCCTTCAATTTCATCCTGAAGATCTTCAACCTCCAAGGGAAGCTCACCTCTTACAGTTCGTATTTTATCAATTGCCGAATCGATCAATTGAAGACGATACAAGGCTCTTAGCTTTTCTTCTACTGATATGTCCTTTGCGCTTTTCTTTGTCGCCATAAATTATGAAATGAAATAATGTACAGGGTTTGTTTTTACCTCTGACAAAAGGACGGCAAAGATATGAAATTTTTCCTCTATTAATTGCTTCAATAATATTGGTGTAAACTGCTCACTTTCAAAGTGTCCAACATCCAAAATCAGAATATCTTCTTCTGCATCAAAAAACTCGTGGTATTTAAAGTCACCTGTGATAAAAATATCGGCACCTTCATTTTTGGCGTTGCCAAGCAGAAAACTGCCTGCACCACCGCAAAATGCAACCCGCTTGATCGGCTTTCCGAGAAGGTTGGTATGCCTCACAACGGGAACATTGAATACGTTAGATGCAAACTTTAAAAAATTCGTTTCATCCATTGCCTCGTCAAGTTCACCGATCATTCCAGATCCTATTTGCGGGTGCTCATTCTCCAAGGCCACAATATCGAAAGCTACTTCTTCATAAGGATGACTAGCCTTCAAGGCTGAAATAATTGGTGCTTTTAGATGAAGCGGAAAAACTACTTCGATTTTTACTTCATCTTCACAATGCACTTGTCCTTTGGCACCCACAAAGGGTTCAGAGTTTTCTTCGGCTAAAAAAGTTCCTTTTCCCTCAACATTAAAACTGCATTTGCTGTACGCGCCTATTTGACCTGCGCCAGCTTCGAATATGGCATTTCTTACAATGGCTGCGTGCGAAGTCGGAACAAACGTGTGCAATTTATTCAGTACTCCACTTTTAGGTGAGAGAATACGCAAATTGTTCAACCCGAGCTTTTCACCAATCATTCGGTTAACTCCTTCCCAACTGTGATCTAAATTGGTATGAATAGCATAAATTGCGATGTCATTTTTAATCGCTTTAATAATGGTTCGTTCAACATAGTTTGTTCCCGTTAATGACTTCAAACCTTTGAAAAGAATAGGATGATGAGCGATAATTAAGTCGCAATTTTTTTTTATTGCTTCATCCACTACTTCCTCGGTGCAATCTAATGTACACAATGCTGCACGCACAGTTTTGTTTTTGTCACCACAAATTAGTCTCGAATTGTCATAGGATTCTTGATAGGCTGGCGGAGCGAATTGCTCTAAGTGTTGTATAATATGTTGAGTAGTCATATTCTTCTAAATTGACGCGTAACAGCGCATAAAGATAATAGGAGAAGCTACCTTTGTTCTGTGAAATTTTTGCTCAGTCCGTTTGCATTATTATACGCCCTCATTGTGGTGTTACGAAACACCCTATTTGACTTTGGGGTTTTGTCGAGCACATCGTTTAACTTCCCAGTTATTGCGGTTGGAAATTTACGTGTAGGCGGAACAGGAAAAACACCAATGGTAAATTACTTGGTGAGCATGCTGAATGTGGAATACAAGGTTGCCATGTTGAGCCGAGGGTATGGAAGGAAGACAAAAGGATTTTTGAAAGCGGAAAAGAATTCAACGGTTTATCAAATTGGGGACGAGCCATGCCTCATGCATTCTAAACACCCTGATACTATTGTTGCGGTAGACGAGAATCGTGTGAGAGGAATAGAACTATTGAGAAAATCTAGGGGCGATGCTCCTGAGCTGATTGTACTTGACGATGCGATGCAGCATCGCAGGGTTCAGCCAGGCCTATTGATCATGTTAACCGCCTATAATGCGTTGTTCCTAGATGATTATTTATTACCTGTAGGAAGGTTGCGAGAGCCGAGGTCATGCGCTGAACGAGCAGATGCAATCATCGTTACCAAATGCCCTTTTTCGTTGACGTCTGATGAAAAAAACCGCATAATTTCTCGAATTCGGGTTTATTCAAAATGTCCTGTGTATTTTAGTTTTGAGTCATACAAGTCTATTCAGCCGCTAAGGAATAACTCAAAATCAATTGATCTAAATGTTTTGAGTGATTATGACATAGTGCTTTTTTCAGGGTTGGCTGATCCGTCACATTTGATGAAATGGGCTGAGAAAAAAGCCAGAAGTGTTGTTCATTTTGCGTATAGCGATCACCATTGGTACAGCGAATCAGACTTGGAAAAGATAAAAGAGGCATTTAATGGAATTGATTCAGAATCAAAGCTGATACTTACTTCACAAAAAGATGCAATTCGCATTTCTAAATTGCTCCAAATTGAGAAATTCGCAGATCTTCCATTTTATGCCCTAGAGCATGAGATGACACTGTTTGAGGAAGACCACGTTTTATTTGAAAAAAAGATCAATGACTTTATTACATCGTATTCAGCAAACAACTGATTTTATTCATGGAAGGATACATTGCGATAAGCCTATCGCTATTATCCTCGGCACAGGTCTGGGTGGCTTTGTTGACGAAATTGATGCGAAGGAAGAAATTCCTTATACCGAAATCCCTCATTTTCCGCAGAGCACTGTCGAGGGTCATGATGGTAAACTCATTTACGGCTTTCTGGCAGGAAAAGAAGTGCTTGCACTGAAAGGTAGATTTCATTTTTATGAGGGTTATTCAATGCAAGACGTGGTTTACCCTATTCGCGTATTGGCGCAATTAGGTGTTGAGAGTCTTATTTTATCTAACGCAAGCGGTGGTGTCAATCCTGCTTTTAAAGTTGGCGACATCATGCTTATCAATGATCACATTAACTTGTTTCCTTCAAATCCGCTCATTGGTCCAAATGATGACTCTCTGGGTCCTAGATTTCCTGACATGTCAGAGCCGTACAATAAAATCTTCATCCATAGGATGAAAGCGGCAGCAAAATCCGAATCAATTGATATCCATGTTGGCGTGTATGTTGGAGTTTCAGGGCCTTGTTTTGAAACACCGGCAGAATACAAATACTTGCGCATTATAGGTGCTGATGCAGTTGGGATGAGCACAGTTCCCGAGACGATTGCAGCGAAACATTTGGGAATGAACGTTGCTGCCCTGTCTGTGATTACTGACCTTGGAATTGAAGGTGTGGTGGAAAAAGTGAGCCACGAAGAGGTGCAAAAAGCTGCACGCAAGGCTGAACCAAAAATGAGAGCTATTGTGAAATCATTTCTTTCAGAAATATAGAAGCACCGTAACTTTGAAGACAATGAATATTACACCAGAAATTATAGATCAATACGAAGCAGTAATTGGTCTTGAGGTGCATGCACAGCTGCTGACAAAGTCAAAAGCCTTTTCTTCCGATAGGAATGAGTACGGCAATATGCCCAACTCAAATACCAGTCCTATAAGTTTAGGTCATCCCGGAACACTTCCTGTTCTCAACGAAAAATCAGCAGAATTTGCGGTTCGGCTGGGTCTAGCATGTAATTGCGCCATCAGAGAGCATAACGAATTTGCTCGAAAGAACTATTTCTACGCTGACCTTCCCAAAGGGTATCAGATTACACAAGATACTACACCCATTTGCACAGGTGGACAGATTACAATAAAAGCAACAGATGGAACGTCCAAGGATGTTGGGTTGACCAGAATCCATATGGAAGAAGATTCAGGTAAAAGTATCCACGATCTTTCGCCATTTGAAACGCTCATCGATTTAAATAGAGCGGGTGTCCCTTTACTTGAGATCGTTTCTGAGCCCGACATGTCAACACCTGACGAAGCGTATGCTTACCTCACCGAAGTAAGAAAGTTGGTGCGCTACCTTGAGATTTGCGATGGCAATATGGAGGAAGGTAGCTTGCGCTGCGATGCCAATATTTCGGTTATGAAAAAGGGCAGCGACACTTATGGAACTCGGGTTGAGATAAAAAACCTCAATAGCATTAGAAACGTAAAACGCGCCATCGAGTTTGAAATCAACAGACACATTTCAGTGCTCGAAAATGGCGGTCAAATAAAGAAGGCCACTCTTACTTTTAACGCAGCTACAGGAGAAACTTCAATGATGCGGACTAAAGAGGAGGCCGATGACTATCGCTATTTTCCTGAACCCGACCTGCAGCCATTGAACATTTCGCAGGAATACATTCAAAGCATTAAGGAGACTATGCCTCCGCTTCCGAATGAATTGTTCAGTAAGTATGTGGATGAATTGAAGTTGAGTGAGTACGATGCCGGAGTGCTTACAGATGACAAGTATTTCGCGCTGTACTTCGAAGAGCTTCTTAAGCAAGTAAACAGCCCCAAAATCGCTGCCAATTGGATGATGGGTGAGGTGAAAGGCTACCTCAACGAAATGGCCATAGAAATTGACAGGTTTGACTGTGCTCCTTCACGTTTGGCTGAGGTTATCAATATGGTTGATAGCGGCAAAATGGGAAGAACACTCGCGTCACAACAACTCTTCCCTTTGCTTTTGCAGCATCCTGATAAATCCCCTCAAATACTCGCACAAGAATTTCAGCTGGTGCAAGTTGGTGATGAAGATGAATTGCAGCAATGGATTCAACAGGCTTTAGATAAGTATCCCGATAAAGTTGAAGAATACCGCGGTGGTAAAAAAGGAATCGTTGGTTTATTCATGGGAGAAGTAATGCGCCTAAGTCAAGGCAAAGCCGACCCAAAAAAGACCAGTCAATTGGTTCAAAAGGCATTAGATCAATAGAAATAAGAATTATGAAAATAAATAAGAATATCCTTTTAATGTTGTCATTTGTGACATTAGCGGTGGCATGCTCAAATCAAAGCAACGGCAGCGGAGGAGAGTTAGCGGAAGCCACTGTTGAGTCAGCAAATGAAAAATCAGCTAAAATCTCTGGAACAATAACCGGGGCAGTAAATCAAGATGTGTACTTGCAAGCGCTTGGTGCAACTCAAGTAATAGCAGTTGATACCGTTAAAACGAATGAGAAAGGCGATTTCTCATTGGCTTTTGAACTCAGTGCTCCAGGATTTTATCGGGTTGGACTGACAGAGCAAAATATGTGCGTGTTGATTGTTTATCCTAACGACAACATGAAGCTCACGGCCGATGCTTCTGGCATTTATCAAACTTATGAGGTTGCTGGCTCTAAAGAAAGCAACAGATTGAAAGATTTAAACTCCATTTTATCTGCACGTGACTCGATCAACTTGGTGCTTCAACAAGCTCAGATGACCAGAAATCAACAGTTGTTTCAAGAGGCAGTGGTCATTTACAATCAGATTTCATTGAGTGTTGATGCAGATGTGAAAGCATTCATTTCTGCCGATCCTGGCACGATGGCATCACTTGCTGCTATTCAAAATTTTAGTATGGATAATGATTTCCAATATTTTAAACAGGTTGTTGATGCACTAAAAGGAAAAGCTGACGGAAATGAATTCTATGAAGCGATCAAAACTCAGGTTGAAGAGCAAGGCAGACTGGCCATCGGAGCACCTGCTCCTGAAATATCACTTACGCAACCCAATGGTGAAGTGCTAAAATTGTCAGACCTCAGAGGCGAATATGTGTTAATCGATTTTTGGGCATCGTGGTGCGGCCCTTGCCGAAAGGAAAATCCTAATGTGAGGAAAGTTTATGCAAAATATCACGACAAAGGCTTCGAAATACTTGGCGTCTCTTTGGATAGGAACTCAACAGCTTGGCTCAATGCCATCGAACAAGACGACCTTCAGTGGCGTCATATAAGTGACCTCAAGTATTGGCAATCTGACGTAGTGCCAGAGTATCAGATTAAAGGCATTCCATTGACTTACCTTGTAGATCCTAAGGGTAATATTGTAGCAAAGAACCTTCGAGGCCCTTCTTTGGAGCAAAAACTGGCCGAAATTTTTGGTGAGTAGCACATGAAGTTCTTCGTTTTCGCATTGCTGCTTCTGATATGCCCTGGGCTTACCGCTCAAAACTATTGGCAGCAGAATGTGTCCTACTCCATTGAGGTAGCGCTTGATGACTCGAATCATGTGCTTCATGGGTTTGAATCACTTGATTATCAAAATAATAGCCCTGACACCCTTGACTTTTTAATCTTTCACCTTTGGCCGAACGCCTATTCGACTAAAAACACAGCACTTGCCAAACAGCTTGTTAGAATAGGGCAAAGTGAATTATATTTTGCTTCGCCTGATGAAATGGGGAACATAGACAGCCTTGCATTTACATTAGACGGATTGCCATGTGTATGGGAGTATGACAAACGCAACGTTGATATCTGCACCTTGAAATTAGAAAAACCTCTACTACCCGGAAACTCTTTGAAAATCGAGACTCCTTTTCGAGTAAAACTTCCATCAGGTTCAATTTCTCGATTAGGACATGTAGATGAAAGCTACCAAATCACGCAATGGTATCCAAAGCCTGCTGTGTACGATCAATCAGGATGGCACGGAATGCCTTACTTAACGATAGGCGAATTCTATTCTGAATTTGGTTCTTACGATGTCAAGATTACATTGCCGGAGAATTACACGGTTGGCGCAACAGGTGATTTACAAACGCAGTCAGAAATTCAACGCATTGATTCAATAATAGAGAAAACCGAAAGTTGGATAGATCAACGGAGCGAGGAAAATTCGTGGGATGCGTATGCCGAAATTCAGGATTTTCCGCCCAGTGCAAAACGACTTAAAACGCTTCATTATAAGCAAGAAAATGTGCATGATTTTGCGTGGTTTGCCGATAAACGATTCCATGTTCTAAAAGGCAGCGTGGCGTTACCACATTCCTCTGATAGTGTTTCGGTGTATACAATGTTTACGAATAAGAAAGCGCGATTATGGAAGAATAGCATTGAATATATGCATGACGCGGTCTTTTACTATTCACTATGGAATGGCGACTATCCCTATGCGCAAGCCACTGCAGTTGATGGAACAATAAGTGCCGGTGGTGGCATGGAATATCCGAACGTTACGGTAATCGGAGACGCGTCAACCGCGATGTCATTAGAAACTGTAATAATGCATGAAGTGGGGCATAATTGGTTTTATGGAATACTTGGAAGCAATGAACGTGACTTTGCGTGGATGGACGAAGGAATAAATAGCTACAACGAACAACGTTACTTCAGTACAAAGTATCCCAACGGTTACATGTATTTTGGGAATAGTTCATCTAAGTTATTGAAGAGGCTTGGGCTAAGTATTTACGGCATGAAGGATGTTCACTATTTCTCTTACCTCGTCTCTGCTAGAGCCAATAAAGATCAAGCACTGAATATTCCTTCTAACGAGTATTCACCCATCAACTACGGAACGATAGTTTATTCAAAGAGCGCTGTATTTCTCAATTATTTGAGGCACTATCTCGGAGATGAAAAGATGGACGCGGTGATGCATTCCTATTTTGATAAGTTCAAGTTTAAGCATCCAAATCCTCATGACTTTTATGCGGTATTGGAATCGGAAACGGGTGAGTCATTCGATTGGTTTAAACACGATGTGATCCAAACAACATCCAAATTGGATTATAAAATTGGAAGACACAACAAGAAGGAAAACTCTCTTAAGCTCATAAATTCGGGATATGTTGACTGTCCTTTACATCTGGGATTCTACCGCGAGGGTCGTTTGATTGATTCAAGTTGGATTGAAGGGTTTATGAAAGACACGGTTATTCGTCTGGCGCAAGATTATGACCGCGTAGAAATTGATCCAAATTGGATCATGCCTGAAATTAAGCGAGATAATAATGAATCTAATTTGCGAGGGTTGTTTCCGCGCATTGAGCCTCTTGAGGTTTCCTTTTTGGGCAAAATTGAAAATCCTAGAAAGAATCAGATATCATTTCTGCCAACGTTTGCTTGGAATGTTCCGAATGGCGCAATGCTGGGAGTAAGCTTTTATAACTCTATTCTGCCCGTAAAGAAGTTTAACTTCCTTCTGACTCCAATGTATGCGATAGGGACAAATCAATTCGTTGGGGTAGGTGAGGGATATTATATGTTTACGCCAACTTTATCATCATTTGAGTCAATAGACTTGGGGTTGAAGGCAAAACGTTTTATTCGAGACTCCGTACAGAATTTTGATTTAAATTTTACACGTGTGGAACCGTACCTAAGGTTCAATTTTCGGCCTGCCAATTACAATGGCTTTTGGTCGCATCAACTCACTTTAAGTGCAGTATTAGTGTGGGAAGATCAGTTTGTTGGAGTGAAAAAATCGACTGAGGAATACGTGTTTAGTAGGGCCAATTACATTGCACAGTTTAAACACCCAGCATTCAAGACTAATTTTTCCGTCAAAGCTGAGCATTTTGAGGAATTTTTAAGGACCTCGCTGGAAGTGAAGAACAATTGGCGCATCACGGAAAGCGTAAGGATTTACTCGCGGCTGTTCGCAGGGAATTTTCTGTATAATAATTCCACAGACCCGAGGTATAATTGGCGAATGGACGGCCAAACAGGAAGGAATGACTACGCTTACGATGAAATGCTCTTTGACAGGTCTTCATCAAATCAATTTTTTAACAACCAGTTCACCTCAACGCACGGTGGGTTTAAAGTGCCAACAGCGAATGGAAGTTCTAATGCAGCGCTTATTGCTTACAATGGTGAATTGAGCATAGGTAAAGTGCCTATTGGGGTGTTTGGTGACGTAGGTTATTCAACGAACAATGTCTTCGTTTCAGATGGAGGCTTGTTTGTATCATTATTCAAACAAATTTTTAAAGTCTACTTTCCCTTGGTTTATTCCGCAAACATTCAAACAGAAATTGATGCCAATGGGTATAACTTTGGTGACCTGGTCCGGTTTCAAATTGATTTCAATAAAATGAACATATTGGAACTAAGACGTAAATTAGATTTTTGATAGCACAAGGAAAAAATATCTATTTCGCTTCAGATTTTCATCTGAATTCTTTTGCCGACAAAGCTAAGCCACACGAGCGCGAGAAAAAGATTGTGCGCTGGTTGAGTTCCATCATAGACGATTGTGCTGAACTCTACCTGCTCGGTGATATTTTCGATTTTTGGTTTGAGTATAAATACGTGGTGCCTAAGGGTGGAGTTCGCTTGCTAGGTAAGCTTGCTGAATTTAGTGATCGTGGAATTCCAATCAACATATTTACTGGCAACCATGACGTTTGGATGTTTGGGTATTTTACGGAGGAATTTGGTGCAGCGATTCATAAAAAGCCAATTGTTAAAGAATGGAATGGCAAGCGTTTTATGATTGGTCATGGCGATGGTTTAGGCCCGGGTGATCAAGGATATAAGTTCATTAAAAGGGTTTTTACAAATGGTATAGCTCAGCGCTTATTTGCTTTTTTGCATCCATACATTGGTGTAACCATGGCTACGTTTTTTTCGAGAACAAGCAGAGAATCCACAGGGCATAAGGATCAAATATTTCTGGGCGAAAAGGAGTTTTTAATCCAATACATTCGCAAGGTTATAGTGGAGGAGCATTTTGATTATTTCATTTTCGGCCATAGGCATCTCGTCATCGATGAGAAAATTGAAAATGCGCGCTACATCAATTTGGGTGAATGGTTTTCGTCATGTAACTATGCCAAATTTGATGGAAACGAACTGAAGCTTCACGCTTTTGAAAGCTGATTCATTTTAATAATGAGCCCAGCTAGTCGGTTAGAGTAGCCCCATTCGTTGTCATACCAACCCACTACTTTAATCATCTTTCCCAATACAGAGGTTAGTTGTGCATCAAATATGGATGAATGAGGGTTGCCAATAATGTCTCTAGAGACGATGGGATCTGTTGTGTATTCCAATATTCCTTTTAGCGAACCGAGCGAAGCAGCCATGAATGCAGCATTAATATCTTCAACACGTGTGTCTTCTTTGAGCATACATGTAAGGTCGGTTAACGAACCATTCGGAACTGGAACTCGAATTCCCGCTCCCCCGATGTGTCCTTCAAGTTGGGGGAATATTTTTGAAAGTGCCTTTGCGGCTCCAGTTGTGGTTGGAACAATACTTTCAGCTGCGGACCTTCCTCTGCGCCAATCTTTGTGCGGTGCATCGTGCAATCGCTGATCAGAGGTATAAGAGTGAACGGTAGAAATATAGGCTTCCTGAATTCCCCAATTCTCCAGTAATACTTTGATAAGTGGCGCTGCACTATTGGTTGTGCACGAAGCATTTGATACAATCCGATCTTCTTTTGTCAAGAGGTGGTCATTGACGCCCATAACGATTGATTTGGTTAGTGCATCCTCAGCGGGTGCAGAAATGATCACCGATCGAGCGCCTGCATCCAAATGTTTTTGTGCAAGAGATTGTGATTTGAAATGCCCGGTCGATTCTATTACAAAGTCAACCCCGAGTTGATGCCAAGGCAGGCGTGAAGGATCTTTTTGATTGTGCACGCTAACAACAGATCCATCAATGAGAATTTCATTTTCATTTGCTTCTATAAGCCCATTAAAACGGCCATGAACGCTGTCATATTTTAGAAGGTGCGCCAAGTTCGGAGCCTCTGCCAAATCATTGATAGCCACAATTTTTAAGCTTGAATAATTTTGGACAACACGAGTGAATGTTCTTCCAATTCTACCAAATCCATTTATTGCTACTCTGAGTTCGCTCATATTCGTAATAATAGGTGCAAATGTATACTGCCAAACAAAAAAGGACTCCGAAAGGGAGTCCTTTTAAATCTATTTAAAAATGAAGGCTATTTGATTACAAGAAACTTGGAAGTTTCTCGATTGCCACCAGAAGTGATGGTCGCAAAATACGAACCGGACCGCATCGTCATAGTATCAAATGTTAAGGTGTTCTGACCGCTTCCTATGCGTTCTGACCATCGCTTAACTTCTCGCCCGTTGATGTCGTAAATAACAATTTCCACTTCGTCAGAATTGATGGCATCAAATGAAATTCTTCCCTCAGTATTAACAGGGTTAGGATATACTTTGAAATCAGCGATGAATTTTTCAGAACTTGGAACATCACCAAATTCGGGCATACCTACTAAGGTTTCAGAGTCTGATTGCCAAAAACCTCTTCCATGCGTTCCGATATAAAGTACACCTGAATTAGATGCTTTTTCTCGTGAAAGTTGTTGTTGCTTCATGGCATAAGTTGGGACGTAACCTTGTTCGTTGTTCTCATCCGTCCATGAAACACTGGTGGCTGTAATGTCTGCCGTACCCCATACGCCAAACTCGGTGCCTATAATTACCATGTTGGGATCATTTAAATTAAATGTAGCACAGTAGATTGGCATTGGAGCCAAATTACCGTGCACGTTTCTGAAGGTTGGGTTACTTGCAAGTGCGTTTTCACAGTAATTTACCCTGTTTGTAGCTCCATATCCGCCAGCAGTAACAATAAGTCTGTTGTTGTCGTTAGGATCCAGATTTAGACCAGTGATACCTCCCGCACCCGCATTGAAAACCGTTTCAACGGTTAATTTAGTGTCTGCATCTTCTTGTGTATAAACATCTCGCAGACCGGTTACTCTTCTTAGTGTTCCTGCTGAGTTTCCAATAAACGCTACGTTTCCATCTTTACTTACTTCAACGAACGTAGGTGCACCGCTAATGCCAGTAATACCGATGGCGGCAGGTGGGGCTTTTTGCGAGTTTAATACATTCCTGTAGAATCGAATTCCGCCTCCGGCAGGCGCAGCTGCGCCAGTGCTGAATAAATAGGATTGAACAGGGTCTTGTATTTTGATTACATCACCTGGATTCAAGTTGTTTTCAAGTCTGTGCTCATAGGTGTACGCGCCTTGCAATGATTTTAGGTTGTCACTTTCCAATACAATGACAGAATTGGCATTAAACCGCTCATCATAACTTACAAACACATTTGAATTTTCAGTAGGAGCTACATCAAATGTTACAGACACATCTATTGATCTGTCATTATTGAACGTGACCGTTCCTTCGCCATCTCCAATTAAAACACCTGGATTTTGCGGATCAATGGTTAATACTTGTCCACCTGATTCAATTTCAATGCTGTTTTGAATAACAATGGCTGAGGCCTGCAAAGGCGAGAAATTTTCGTTGAAATTTCTGATGATACCATTACCAGTTGCAATTGCAAACTCAGTTCTTTCAACAGAAAACGTTACTGAGTCTTTACTGGTAAGGTCATTGATGTTCTCCCAAAGTTTCACAACTGTGCGGAACGGACCACCTGAATTCATGTCGCTGAAAAATGAAAACGGTGGTTGAACCTCCGTGCCAGCTGAAACATCGGTTCGAACAACCAAACCATTTTGTGAACTCGCGAAAGCAATTGGCATTTGCTGTGAAGCGTCACTGAGCATGCCGTCATTGCCAAACACTTGGTAACCAATCATGCCGTCATTTGGATTATCACCCAACACTACGAGCGTTCCGTTGTCTTGCGTTCCGCCCATAACAGATCCTCCACCATTAAAATGAGATACGCCATAAAATTGAGTTGTTATGTAGCCTTTGTTTAACCCTGTCCAAGTGGCGCCTCTGTTTTCACTCATTGAAATACCGCCATCGGTGGTGGCATAAAAACGTCTTTTGTCATTGGGACTATTGTAGAAGTAGTGCTTGTCAGCATGAACATAATTTGGGATCACATCCTGAAAGGGTGGTGCACCGCCTTCAGAAGCAATTCGCGTTAATGAACCATCAAATCTCCAAAGCGTAATTCCTCCGATGTATATTGTTTTTGGGTCTAGCGATGAAACTCCTAATGCTGCATCATATACTCCTTGGCAACCTGTACCTCCACCTTGTCTCATTGGTGTAAATTGATCATGAGGCTCAAGAATTTTAACGAAAGAAGAGCCTCCATTTGTCGACCTGTAAATGGCACTCAAGCAGGCGCTTCCATCAATGAACATGATGTAAATGTAATCTTCGTTAGAAGGTGAAATAGCCACGCACGTTCTCGTTCCGCCTGTTTGCAAGCCTCTATCGTTGATTTGAACGAAATCAGAATTAGGACTTTCCTTCATAAAAACTCGCGAACCGTAATAGGTTACCACTACTTTCCCATCTTTAGTGATAGCCACATCAGCGCATTTGTCATTGATATTGAACGTTTGCGCTGGATCTGCATATACAGGGTTTTCCCAACTAGCTCCATCATCTTCGGAGTACATTAAGCCCCTTTCGGTCGCAGCATAAATATTTCCATCGATTGTCGTTCGAATACGATTTACAGCCAACCATGACTCTCCATTTTTCGTGAAGCGATTGTTAGGAGTAGTGCTCGTTAAGTGGCGAAAAGTTAAGCCTTCATCGTCTGAAACGTACATTCCAAAGCCCGGCCAAGGAATTTCAGCACTGTTTGCATATGAGTCAAAACTGCATCCAGTTCCCACATATATTTTTTTCGAAATCGTATCTTGATGAATGCTGGAAATCATGGCAGAAGATGAGTCCAAGTTATTAAATTGATCATGAGGCTGCCAGTTTCCACCGCCATTGTAACTTACCCATAAACCACCTGACACACCTCCTGTATAAAGCGTGTCTGGCTTACCAATAAGCTCGATGACAGCTCGTGTTCTTCCGCCAACATTGTCAGGACCTCGCATGCCTAGTTGAAGGTCTAACTCGCCAGATCTCGATGCACGCTGAGTAACCATAACCATGGCTTCGTTGCGAGCCGTAGGGTTGTATTCACCGGTGTTCACATCAACCTGAGCCCATCTCATTATATAAGGTTCTGATTCATTATTGGTAGCCGTACGAGATAAATATTGTTTCTCAGAAGTGCGATATAGACCTGAAATTAAGGCTATTCCAACAATCGCTACTAAGCTTGGGAGGAGTATTTTTTTAATCATGTTAATGGTATTTCTCTGTTTCTGAAATCGAGGTGCAATTTATATAAAAAACAAGCCTCGGTTAAGACAATTTAAACCAAAGAGTGTTCAAATTAGAAAATGGTTAATTATCAATATTTTGCGGAGCCCTTCTCAAAGGAATCTTCGTCCAAAATGGAAAGATAAATAGAGCGTAACGAAAAATTGATCATTGTAAGTCTTGGCTAAAATTGGAATTGCCTTACCAAAAGCGTCAAAGGTTGATCCTATTTCTAAGCTTTTAATGTCCTCATCATTTCCCGAGTATTCAAAATTGAAGGCGAATTTGGTGTGCAAGCCCGGGTAAATTCTTGTTTCATCTACACCCAATAAGTGTGACGCCCTTCCGTAAATAAAAGTTTGGGTGCTATGCTTGTCATAGTCATAACGCTCTGTAGCCTGAGTTCCAGACGGGTCGTTGTATAAAACGTTAATATAAATGGGTTTTGCAAACGCAAGAGTTGGTCCGAAAAGAAAGAAGTAACTCACGCGAACGCCTCTTTTTACTTCCTTATCATACAATGTTTTTTGCCAACCAAATGAATTCCTTAAAAAGAATACAGAGTTGATTTTTCCTTCGAAATATGATTGAGTTCCGTTGTCAATCTTATACTGTTTAGGGTGATTTACATTTAGTAATTCTACATTGTAGATTTTGTTTGTGAAGCCCGTCTGCCGCCAGCCGCGTCTGTAATAAACTCCGTAACCTCGCGTATGAACATAGCCGCCATACATATTCATTGTTCTGTAGAAACCGCGCTTTTCGATCGGGTTGCCTGCATCTTTTTGGGCAAATAGCGATGAGGTACCTCCCATTAAGGCGAGAAGCCAAGCAATCAGAACGTATTTCAGCGGATATGGCATCAGTTCAAAAATATCAAATAAACACAGGCAATGGCACCATGTTTAAAGTGATATCAAAATAGCAGAGCCTTTTTGTTAAGCCAACAAAATCGACAATGATAAGAATCTGTCTTTAAGCGTTAACATCTGCATTCACAGACGAGTCAACCGAACCGTAGGCAGGGCATCTTTCGTGTGTCTTGCAAGAACTAACAACGGCTGCCAAAATCAAGGTAGCGAATGCAATAACTATAACTTTTTTCATTTGATCAATGTTGAAGAAATCAAAAAGATTTCGAAGATTTTTCAAAGTTAAACGATTCATTGATTGGTTTGGTTTAATTCAGTAATGCATTTGCCATAAAGTTTTAACATCGCGTTGAATAAATACAGAATTAACGATATGCTAACCCCTGACATAAGCAGAGAATGGTTTGAACTGATGAAGGATGAGCTCGAAAAACCTTACTTCTCCGAGTTGCATCATAATATAACTGACGAACGTTCTCGTTGCATTATTTTGCCGCCACATTCAATGGTTTATGAAGCGTATAAATTGACCTCGTTCAGCAATGTTAAAGTCGTTATAGTGGGTCAAGATCCGTATCACGGTATTGGGCAGGCACACGGCTTATCCTTCTCAGTGCTCGAAGGTGTCTCTATTCCGCCATCACTGAAGAACATTTATAAAGAATTGAAGTCTGATTTGCCGGGCATCAATTTAGGCGGAGGGAATTTAACCAGTTGGGCAAAGCAAGGTGTGTTTCTTATAAATTCAGTTTTAACAGTGCGTCACAAATCGCCTAACTCGCATCAGAAAATGGGATGGGAGACGTTTACTGATGCAACAATTGCTTTATTATCTGAAAAAAGAGAGCATTTAGTTTTCTTACTTTGGGGTAACTATGCGCAATCAAAGAAAAGCCTAATTAATTCATCGAAACACCTTGTCCTCGAAGCACCACATCCATCTCCGTTCTCTGCACATAAAGGCTTCTTTGGCTGTCGGCATTTTAGTAAAACCAATGCTTACCTCGTTGAGCACCGCATCGATCCTGTTCATTGGAGTGTGCCTGACAAGCAACTTGTATTCTCAGGTTTTTGATTCTATAAACATTGTAAGAATAGATGTAGTTGGGGGCGCAAAGAGTATTCAAAAACGATACAACGATAAGGTGTTTAAGTACGATCGTTATGCACTTAATATTGAATCCGAGTTGGAGAATGGTTTAATCGCTAATGGTTTTATATCTCACTTCGAACAAGAAGTGGTTGCAAATGATACTCTTCTTGTAACCGTAAACTGTGGGCCCCAATATTTTTGGTCTCAGCTTAAACTGAGCGATGAAATTGAGGCTGTTTTTCGAAAAGCTGGCGTAAATGTGAATCGCTTAAAGTCCAAGGCAATATCACCTGTTCGCATCGAATCGAGCCTTGAAAAAGGACTGACTCACCTCGAAAATAATGGTTTCCCTTTTGCTAGATTCGAATTTGACAGCCTAACGTTTGAGTCGAGCAAAGTCTCTGGAGTGCTCATGCTTGACAAGGGAAGGCTTGTGCGAATCGATAGTGTAGAAATTGCAGGTGATCTTAAGGTGCGAGAGTCTTACTTGACCAATTTTTTAAACCTTAAAGAAGGAAGTCTTTACAATGAACGATCCATTCGGAAAATTCCCGAAAAGCTCGAGTCAATTCGATTCGTCAATCAAATCAAAACTCCGACTGTTACGTTTCAAGACGATATTACAAAGGTTGTAATGTATCTCAATAAACGTCAAGCAAGCAGTTTTGACGGCATCATTGGGTTTTTGCCCGATAATATATCCGGTGACATCCTTATCACAGGCGATGTGAAGTTGCATCTAGAAAACGCACTGAAGCAAGGAGAGGTAGTCGATTTGAATTGGCGAAAGCTGCAAACCAATACACAAGAATTGAACCTTGAATTGATCAGCCCATTTATCCTAAACTCGCCATTTAGCTTGGATGGAAATCTGAAAATTTACAGAAGAGATACACTTTTTACGGATGTTTTTCAGCAGTTAGGTGCTCGGTTTGTATTTGGAAATGCAGATTTCCTTCGTCTATTCGTAGAACGGCAAACCACATCGTTAATTTCAACCAATCAGTATGCTAATTTCACTTCACAGCCTCCGTTTTTAGATCGATCAATCACGGGATATGGTGTCGGCCTGAGCATTATCAATGTTGATTACAGGTTGAATCCCTCAAAAGGAATTGAGTTTATTCCTGAAGCCTCTGCAGGAGCGAAAACGATCACTAAGAATCAAAAACTGCCAGAAGTTATCTACGATTCGTTAACCTTGAGGAGCTTGCAATTAAGAGCAACGTTAAATACGGCTTACTATTTCCCTGTAGTACCCCGATTGATTTGGCACCAGCGCTTACTAGGAGCTGCATTGGTCAATGAGCAGCTTTTTAATAATGAGGCTTACAGAATTGGTGGGCTTAAAACACTGCGCGGCTTTGACGAAGAATCAATATTCGCGTCAAGCTATTTAATCCTACGGTCTGAACTCAGGTATCAAATGGATAAGGACGGATATTTCTTTGGTTTTTTTGATGGCGCTTACTATGAAAATATGTCTTTGAATCACATCGGCCAGCGAAGAGATCTTCCCTTTGGTTTTGGCGCAGGTATTACGTTTAGTACACGGGCAGGTCTTTTTAGTTTGTCCTACGCGCTTGGCAGTCAACAAGGCAATCCAGTGCTTATCCGAGCGGCTAAAATTCATTTTGGATTTTTAAGCTTGTTTTAAGTTGATTGAGTTGAGATTAAAAGTCCATTTTGGATTTTGAAGTCATTTCTTTGCATGTTATAAGTTTGAATTGATTTGGAACAACGGATTTATAGATTCTTCATTGCTTTGCTTCTAGGCTCATTGACGCTGGCAATGCATCAGTGCACCATTGAGAAGAGTGTTTCAGGTAAGAATATTAGTTTCTTATACAAAGAGGAAGTTCCAAAACTGTTGGCCCAAACAAGCATTTTAAATAGGGAGACAAAGAGTACCGTCCTTTTGAAATTTCGGGCTTCTGATTTTGGCAAGTCAAAATCTGAGCAAGGAACTGAGGTGTTAAGTTACAGCGTAAGGTATAAGGTGTATGAAAATTACTCCTCTTCGCTTGTTCTAGATAGTGGCAAGTTGATTCGAAAAGGAGTTCCCTATTTTGGCGATGATTTCATTTATGACAGCATCAAAATTGAGTCAGTTTTGGGGCGAAATTATCTGTTAGAATGCGCAATCAATGACCTCAATAGCAGTCAACGAAATACGCAACTGATCGACATCAATCGCTCGCTACGATTCAATTCCCAATCGATGCGGATGTTTAATTCGTCAAATGAATTAGTTTTTACTGATTTTGTTACCTCCGCAGATAGCTATACGATTGAAGTTGATGTGCCCAAGCAGAATCTGTTTGCGAAGTATTATTCCCGTGATTTCCCAGTGGCCTCTCCTCCTTTTTCTACCGTAGCTCCACGTCCGTTTGATTTTACGCCTGATGCAGTTACCGAGCTTCAACGCATTGACGAAGTGCATTTTAGATTTTTTGTATCTCGTCCAGGGTTTTATCAGATCACGGATGATACCAATCGAAAAACCGGGGGCACCATTTACTATTTTGGTGTTTCATACCCTGAAGCCAAAACATTACTCGACCTCGTAAATCCGTTGCGTTATGTAACGACCAATGATGAATATGATGAAATCATTTCAAGTGAAAACTTGAAAAAAAGCGTAGATGCGTATTGGCTCAAGGTGGGAGATAATCCACAACGAGCGCGCGAATTGATCCGTGCTTTTTACAGCCGAGTGCAGTACGCCAACACTTATTTCACCTCCTATTTAGAAGGATGGAAATCTGATCGAGGTATGTGTTACATTGTATATGGGCCACCAGATATAGTGTATAGATCCACCGCTACTGAAACGTGGATTTATGGTGAAGAAGGAAATTATAATTCTCTTAGCCTTACATTCACGAGGGTGGTAAATCCTTTTACAATCAATGACTACCGATTAAATAGGTCGGGGTCGCTCAAAACTTCTTGGTATCGTGCTGTTGAATATTGGCGGCAAGGCCGGGTGCTGACATACAGATAGATGAAAAAAGAAAATAATCAGATTTATGGGATGCATCCCGTGATGGAGGCGATGCTTTCAGGAAATTCATTGGATAAGATTTTTATTCAAGAAGACATTAAAAATGATCAATTAAAAGAGCTGAAGGAATTGGCTAGAAATCTTGGCGTTTCTGTGATCAAAGCACCAAAGGAGAAGCTGAATAAGCTTTGCAGAAAGAATCATCAAGGTGTGGTGGCTTTTACTGCGCCAGTGGAGTTTGGAAACATAGAAGAGATTATTCAAAGCGTCTATGAGCGGAGTGAGAACCCACTGTTTTTGATGCTGGACAAGGTGAGTGATGTGCGCAATTTTGGCTCGATTGCCCGTTCTGCTTTGTCAGTAGGGTGCCACGCCATCATTATCCCACACAAAGGATCATCGGCAATTAATGAAGAATCTGTCAAAACTTCAGCCGGTGCATTGTATCATATCCCAGTCTGCAAGGTTTTTTCGCTTGGCGATACCATTCAATTGATGCGAGCTTCTGGAATTGCCACGGTGGCTTGCAGTGAAAAGACTGATCAAACCATCTTTCATTCTGACTTGGAGCGGCCAATCAACTTGCTGTTTGGCAATGAGGGTGAGGGAATTGACCCGCATTTACTAAGAATGGCGCAGGAAGAAGCCATGATTCCAATGAAAGGGCAGGTAGGGTCGTTGAATGTTGCGGTTGCCTGCGCGGTGTGTTTATACGAAGTGGTGCGCCAGCGTGATTATTTTCCAAAAGCGGAATTGTAATTGTGTTTTTTCAGCACTCCATAGGGTGTCGATTGGATTTGAGCCTCGATCCATGTCAAGTAGTCGAAGTATTCTAAGGCTACTTTTTCATTTCGATTCATCAAAAGTGCTGCTAAGTCAATCTTCATATCCTTGAAAATCTGAGATGTTCGCTCTCCTTGCCTCAGCGCTTTCGAAAGTTTCTTGAAATGCCCAACGAAAGCCGCTTCAAACTCATAGCCTAGTTTAAGGGTTTTACTCCGCTTATTAAAGTACCTTTCGGTTGATTTAATGAGGTAATCAAGTAGATCATAGTTGCCCAATTCATAGTGAATTACCAAGCTGAAAAGCTTAGAAAAGCTGTAGATGTCTTGGCGGAGATTGTTTTCGTTGTCGTTTAACACCAGATTCAGCTGCCTTAGCGATTCTCGGTATTGTTGAGCACCAAAATATATGTTGGCAATGATGTGTCCAAAAACGATTTCGTCTTCCTTGGTCACCTTTTCACCGAATTCACGAAGCTTTGCTTTGAGAGGAATAATCATCTCTAAGGCTTTGTCATACTCACCCTTGCGCTCGTAGGCCAGCATTTCAAAATAGGTGGTTGAAATGAAGATTCTGATTTCAATATCAATTCGATTGAAACCAAGTTGGGCTTTCAGTGATCTCATTTTATCAATCAATTCAAAAAGCTTTTTGAAATCATCGTTTCCAAGATAATAGTAGAATAAGTTTCCGAGTGACTTTATGTATTGTTTTGGAATGTCTTGAATCAAGTTTGGATTTTCCTCAAATATTCGGACTACTTTACTGAAGTTCTCAAATGAGTCTTCAATATCGTTGTTCGTAATAGCACATAATCCTTTCACATAATAACACGTTGCCGCAGCCCGCTTAGACAATGCCGTGTTTTTTCCTTTAATCAATTCGTGCGACTGAATCTCATTTACAATCTGACGCTCTTGCTCATTTCTTACATAGCCGCCTTGTCTGAATACGTAATTTATTTTAGAATACAAGATTTGATACTCAGCCAAGTTTCTCAATCGCTTAATTACCAGTTGCTCTTCCTTGATCAATGTATTCAGGTCTCGGTCAAATTTTCCAGATTGAAATTCTTCTTCTAAAAGAGTCTTTTCCCACTTCATCAGCTCAAAAAGATAGTAGAACCGCTCGTGTGATTCAGCAATTTTTTTAGCCTTTGAAACGAGTTTAGTGCACTCGCTGTAGAGTGCCTTATTGTATAATATTTCAATGCTTTGGATGTGTTCAGCGAGGATGGCTGAAATACTGTTTTCAGAGTAAAAAAGCCTCAAGCTTTTCAGAACAAGCTTGTATAAGTGATTCTTTTCAGAAGGAAGATGTTTGATAAATGTTTCATTTCGAAACTGATACTTTATGGACTCTTCGTCATATTCAGTTTGTTTTTCAATGGCATCAAAAAGCTTGATATAGTTCTTTTCGCCCGACTGCAGTGATGACATCAATTTGAAAAAACGTTTTTCAGATTTGCTCAAAGACCTAATCAAACGGAACAGTTCATGGGATGGCTTCATAATTAATCTTGGCTTTTCAAACAGTACTGAATCTTAATAGTTATAAATAGACGTTTCTAAAGAAAATAAGGTCAGGTAAGAATCCAAACATTTTTAGACTTAATGGCTGTTTAATTCGTCAAACATGCTTGAAATCTCAAGTTGCTTAAGATTTCGGTCGTGATAGTGTAATTTTGACCGAAATCGTGCGTCATGAAGCTCCTTTACTCTTTTGTCTTTTTTTTGGTATGCAATGCAGTCTTGAGCCAAGAGCCAAGTTTTACGTGCAGTCATCAGGGAGTCCATATAGGAGAACGAACCGTTATTGATGATTTTAGGAGTGATTCGATTGATATTATTCATACGGTCATCTCTGCTGATTTTTCTGCGGTTTCAGGGCAAAGTCTTGTAGGAAACACAAGGCTGTTGATTCAGCCAAAATTGGACGGAATCGAACGCATTCGTCTCGATTTCGAGGGTTTGAATGTTGATAGTGTAGTTGGTCTTGGAGTTGCATCTTTTGACCATCAGGATTCGATACTTCTGGTCAATTTTTCATCAGAACTAGGCTTAAATCAGAGCTATGAGCTTACCGTTTTTTATCATGGAACACCGATTAGGGATGCGTCAAGTTGGGGCGGTTTTTATTTTTCGGGCAGTTTCATTTTTAATCTTGGCGTTGGCTTTGCAGCCGACCCACACAGCTACGGTCGGGTTTGGTTTCCTTGCTTTGATAATTTTATTGAGCGTTCAACATTTGAATTTTTTATCACTACAGCGAATGATAAACGAGCATCAAGCAACGGAGCGTTGATCTCAGAAACCCTTAATCAAGATAGCACGCGATTGTTTCATTGGAAATTGGATCAGCCAATTCCTTCTTACCTCACTTGCGTGGCAATAGGAACTTACGAAGTGGTGAATGATCAGGTGACGGGTGAAAATGGTGTAATACCAATCCAGCTGTATGCTAGGGCAGGCGATACAAACAACCTTAAGTCTTCATTTATTCACTTAAAAGATGCTATAGTAGCATTTGAGCACGCTTACGGTGATTATAAATTCAATAAAGTGGGTTACAGTTTGGTTCCATTCAATGGTGGAGCAATGGAACATGCAACGAACATTACTTACCCTATTTCAGCCGCCAATGGCGGTCTTGGCAGCGAAGGTTTGATGGCACACGAACTTGCACATATGTGGTGGGGCGACAACATCACTTGTCAAACCGATGGCGATATGTGGATTAATGAAGGATGGGCATCGTTCTCTGTTTACTTGTTTTTTGAGGAAGTGTATGGGAGAAAAGCTTACGAGGAAGCGATGCTTGAAGATTTGGCATACATGCTAAGGTATGGCCATCATTACGAAGAAGGATTCAGGGCTGTTTCAGGCCAACCGCACGAGTATGTTTACGGAGATCACGTTTATAAAAAGGGAGCTTTAGTCGCCCATAACCTAAGAGGCTATTTAGGTGATGAGCTGTTTTTTAGTACCATCGAAAAATTCATGGATCAATACCAATTCAAGCCCGTAAGCTCCGATACACTCCAGCAGTTTTTCACTCAAGAAAGTGGGGTTGATTTAAGTTTTTTCTTCCGCGATTGGGTGTTTCATGGTGGCTATAATGTGATTGTGCTGGATTCGTTTAAGTATAATGGGTTAGGTTCAACTACCCTGTTCTTGCAACAAAAGTTGCGTGGGGTTGATCAATTTCACGATAATGTTCCGGTGTATTACAAAATGTATGATCAGAACCGAAATGAATTGAATGGAGTGGGTTCAATGTCTGGCAAATTTGCGGAAATTGAGTTTCCTACTGCGTTCGAGCCAGTCTTGGTGGTGATAAATCCAAAGAATGAATTGGCTCAAGCAAGAACATCTGAATTTCGATCTATTACAAATACTGGCTTTTTGGCGCTCGACCATATGCTATGGCAAGTGAATGTGAATAGCCTTTCCGATTCTGCTTGGGTGTGGTTTGATCAGCTTTGGACCGTTCCTGATCCAATCAAAGATTGGCGAAACAAACCCTACAGAATGAATGATAATAGGTATTGGAAGGTTTCGGGAATTGACGTTGAGAATGCAGAAATGTCTGCCATTATTTTTTATAACGGCAAAACTCAGGGAAGCACAGGCTTCTTGGATGTTTCTTTGGTCTCTGAAACAGAAGATAGCTTGGTTCTATTGCACAGAGCAAGTTCTCGTGACGACTGGAATGAATATGAATTCTATGAAAAGAATATTCTAGGTGACCCCAACAATGCCTCTGGTTATGTTGAGTTGAGTAAGGTTCTTCCTGGGGAGTATGTGTTCGCTAATGCAGATCAGTCTGTGTTGAGTGCACCTTTGGTAAAAGGACGAGACGACTACAGGGTATTCCCAAATCCAACAAAAGGACAAGTAACCATTGTGAATGAGGATGGCGAAATTCGAAGGGTAAGGATTTTTTCGATGGATGGCAAACTGGTTACAGAGACCAGTTTAGAAAAAGGTGCCGATCAAATTCAAGTGGAGATTAAATCATCGGGTATTTACCTTTACGAATTGCTCAATGATGACCAACAAGTGATCGACAAAGGAAAACTCGTTTTTCAGAAATAGGTCTAAAATCTATATCCGAAGGTTACTGCAATTCGGTGATCTGTGAAATCAGTCGTACCAGCGTCAATTCGTGCGGGATCATATATGTACTCTTTGTTTTCTGAGTTTTTTAACTGGTAGCTGGCGTCTAAAAAGTATTCATCATTTCGGTAGCCTAAACCTAGGCTGTATAAATTAAACCCTCCAAAATTGTCAGCCGAATTGTTGTATGGGTTTCCATATTGGGCATACCCAGCTCTGGCACTTACAAATTGTGTGATTCTATACTCACCACCGAATTTTAGATTTACGGTAGGTGTGAGAAAGGTTTTAATGGCGTCTTCTTCAGAGGAAAAACTATAACTATCACTAATTCCTTGCATTCTAATTCCTGTGTAGTTTACGTATTCAACATCGGCACTGATTAGCCCGTGCTTCCCAAAAACATAAGCTACTCCGAAAGAAGTTTGAAGTGGAGAAGTCAATCTAAAGTCATAGTCACCAGTGGGTGATTCAGAGTAAAAAGGATCAAAATCGTCAAATATGGCTGTGTTTTCGCTTTCGTATTCAATATTCAGGGAGTAGACGGTTGGAGTTTTTAGCGATGCGCCAACGCGCAACTGATTTGTTGGTCGGTAGATGACGCCTAAGTTCAGGCCCACTCCTAAACCGGAAATGTTTTCACTGAACCCGAACGAGTATTCATTCAAAGTAGTGGTTGTATCAGATGGATCAATACTTTCACTGATAATGTAGTCATTGTTGTAATTAATTCTTGAGAAGCGCACGCTACCACCAACGTAAAGTTTGTCGTCATAGTTTCCGCCAAATGCAAGAAATGTCTCTCTTTTAGAACCGCTTTTTGTTACTGAATACGATTGATTTATGGGCAGCACCCCCGTGGCATTGTAGAATACCGCGTCTGATTGAAATATTGGATAGTCTAACAAATAATTATTCCAAGCCAGTGCAATATCAAAGCCAAATGGTTGATTAATAACGTCTAAGTCTTCGGGTCCCAATCCATTTTGAATCAAAGTGTTTTGGTATGAATCAATCAACGAACTTGGCGCGTTATTACTTTTGAAGTTATACGCTCGGTGAAAAGATAACGAGCGATTCATTCCAAAAGCGATAGAACTTGACCGCCATTTTCCAACTCCATTTATGTTTTTCACCCCAACTATGCCTACAGACCCAATATTAAAATTGGATTTTGAGTCGATAGAGGTTTGGTTGTAGTAAAGACTATTTGAAATATTGGTGTGATAGGCTGGTGTGATCGAAAACTCGTTTGAACGCAAAACTCCAATTCCCGCGGGGTTAATCTCAATCGCTGAGAAATCACCCCCAAGTGCCGTGAAAGCGCCACCCATGGCTATGGTTCGAGCAGAGCCAGTTACTTCTTCTCGCGAGAGGTTTAATGCGTCCACTTCATTTTGAGCTGCTGCTGAAAGTGCGTAGACCACCAGTCCTATAGTAAAAAATAGAGATCTTAATTTCATGAATTTTCGAATTACCTTCTTCCACCGCCACGGTTAGGTGATGAACTTCTCGGACTGCTCGATGGCGATGAGCTTCTTACAGATGGCGAGCTGCTTCTGGATGGCGCAGACATTCTTCCTGATGAAGATTGGCCGCTCGGGGCGCTGAAGTTGCTTCTTGAACTATTTCCGCCTCTCACAGAATTAGACTGAGAAGACGAGCGGCTTGGCGCAACGTTTGGTGAGGTGCGCTGCGGGTTAGAGTAACGCCTTGTTTGAGTGTTACTCGGAGCTGTTCGCGTTTGGTTTTGCTGATAATAACGCTCAGAAGACGATCTCGCAGGCGTTGTAGTGTTATAACTCTTTCCAGATGAAGATCTCACATTCGGACTTGTGCTTCTCACAGGTGAAGTAGATTGCCTCTCGGTGCCCTTCACGGCATTTGAATTCCTTGAAGGTGCTGGCGTTGAGCTTACATTGCTAGATCTTACTGGAGCCTGATAACGTCTGCTTGCGCTTTCTGCTCTCGACAAGGTGCTAGCTTCATACTTGGTTCGAGTATTTACAGCAGGTTGTGTTCTATTTGACTCATAACGTGCTGAAGAAGTTTTAGAGTTTGGATTGACCAACTCTGATTTAGTCACTTCATTCCGAATGGTATTATTGGGTGACTTTGCGGGTGACACTTGATAAATACTTGACGAAGAAGCCATGCGCTCAGATTTTCTAACATCTGTTCCGTTAGGCGATGATGATAATCCGTTTTTTTCTGATTGGGTGGAACTAGCCGATCGATTTCTAGTGGTAGAGTTCGGATTGCCGTCATTTCGATTAGAACCAACAATACCTGTGTTATTTGATAAATCGCGTCTGCCGTTGAAGGTTCCTCGTCCAGAGTTCCTTCTATCATTGTTGGCGTAAAAACCATCATAAAAGCCATTGTAGTAACCGTTGTTGAAGGCATTGCCACCCCAGCCCCAGTTGTTGCCACCCCAGCCCCAGTAATTACCGCCCCAACCGTATGGGTTTCCGAATCCGAAACGGTTGCAGTTCCAAGCATTCCAGCAGTTATTTCCCCATAAGCCACCTGCTCCCCATGCGTTTCCATAAAAAGGTGAGTAACCAAACCCGTAACCTACGTTCCAACCCGACCAACTATTCCAGCCAACATTCCACCCACCCATTTGGTAAGGGTTCCATGCCGACCAACCGTAATTCCAGTATGGGTCAACAAAAAATGGGTCGAAATAAGAATAACCTGGTGCGTATCCTGAATTGAATCTTCTCATGCGCGCAGCATAATCAGTGTCGTAGTAGTCGTTACCATAAACAGTGGTATTGCCGTAGTAGTTGTTTACAGTCGCTCCATCGGTGGAGGTGCTTTCACGGCTTTCTTCGAATTCACTTGGCGGAGCTTGTTGTGAATTATTTGCGTATGCATTCGCTGCATTTGGGTTTTGATCGGTTTGTTGGGCTGATGAGCCTTTAAAAAAATAACCATTACTCTCTTTCTTGTAGTCATCTTGTGTGGCATAGTTGCTAGCATCGGTTTCTTCAACCACACTAAATTCGTTTTTTGAGGATGCAAAACGATCGGAAGAGGAATAGTATAAATCATCCGTTTCAGACGAAACATATTTTTGGTTGGTGCAAGATGCTGCAACCATTACAAAAATGACGATGGATAAAAATTTGATTGATTTCATGGCTTCTAAATTTCTTTACTCAATCCTAAGATCGTGCCAAACTCTGTTAGCGTTTAAATCTTATTGAGTTTTCTAAATATAAGTATAGTGAATTTGATTGAATAAGTTGTTAAAGATAAATAACAAGATCGCAACCATTCGGTTCTAATTTTTCCTGTGAAGGAAGGGTTGATTTTTAGATTTCAATTTTCTAACGAACAACGAATAGTGTATGGCTATTTTTGTCGCGTCAAATAAAATGACGTTTAAAATGGCAAAGTTGACGAGTAGAGCTGAGAATTATTCTCAGTGGTATAATGAAATAGTGGCTAAGGCAGATTTAGCAGAGAATAGTGATGTAAGGGGTTGTATGATAATCAAACCTTATGGCTATTCAATATGGGAGCAGATGCAGGCCGAGCTTGATAGGATGTTTAAACAGACAGGACATTCAAATGCGTATTTCCCATTGTTTATTCCAAAATCTTATTTGAGTAAAGAGGCAGATCACGTAGAAGGATTTGCCAAAGAGTGTGCGGTAGTTACGCATTATCGGTTAAAGGCAGCTGAGGATGGATCAGGCCTAATTGTCGATCCAGATGCAAAACTTGAAGAGGAGTTGATTATCCGTCCAACTTCAGAAACGATTATCTGGAATAGCTACAAAAACTGGATTCAATCATACCGTGATTTGCCAATCCTTTTAAATCAATGGGCCAATGTGGTGCGCTGGGAAATGAGAACAAGGTTATTCTTGCGTACTGCAGAATTTTTATGGCAAGAAGGGCATACAGCTCATTCCACAAAGGACGAGGCGGTGAAAGAGGCTGAACAAATGCTCGATGTGTATGCCACTTTCGCACAAGAATTTATGGCGATGCCTGTGATAAAAGGATTGAAAACTGCCAGTGAGCGATTTGCTGGCGCATTAGAGACATATTGCATTGAAGCATTAATGCAAGATGGAAAGGCGCTTCAAGCAGGAACGAGTCATTTTCTTGGACAAAATTTTGCAAAAGCATTTGATGTGAAGTTTGCCACGAAAGAAGGTACACAAGAGTATGTGTGGGCTACAAGTTGGGGTGTTTCTACACGACTTATGGGGGCTTTAATCATGACTCATTCTGATGATTTCGGGTTAGTGATACCTCCGAAATTAGCTCCTATTCATGTGGTAATTGTTCCCATTTACAAAGGCGAAGAACAACTGCAATCTATTTCAGATTATGCACTGAGATTGAAAGAACAACTGCAGATTAGAGGTTTGATCGTGAAGTATGACGATCGCGACACACACAAGCCAGGATTTAAGTTTGCTGAATACGAAATGAAAGGTGTTCCTGTTCGAGTTGCTATTGGACCAAAGGATCTTGAGAACGGTTCTGTTGAGGTGGCCCGAAGAGACACCCTTGAAAAGTCTTCCATAGCACAAGGTGAAGCGGTAGAATATATTTTTGGGTTGATGGATGTTATTCAAAAGAACATCTATGATAAAGCGTTGAAGCATCGAGAAGATAATTCGCACCGTGTTGATTCATACGATGAGTTTAAGCGCATCATTGCAAACGAAGGAGGTTTTGTTTATGCTCATTGGGATGGAACTGCAGAAACAGAAGAGCAAATTAAACAAGAAACAAAAGCTACCATCAGATGTATCCCGTTAGACCGATATGATGATCCGGGGGTGTGTATTAAAACTGGAAAGCCTTCAAATGGTCGAGTGGTTTTTGCAAAAGCATATTAAATGAAAAAGCCAAAAAGTGGAATCTCAGAGTTGAAGGAACTTATTGTTTCAAAATCTTGCATAAAACAAGATGTATTCGCTGTGACAAAGGATGTGTTTTCGGATTTGAAAACCGTGATGGGTGAAATTACCGATGAATTGGAGGCGTTTGCATCAAAATCAGATTCTAGAATTAGTGTTAAACTAACTGCTACCGGTGATTTTGAGAGTCAAATGACGCTTGCTGGCGATACGACTGTTTTTCAGATGCACACGAATGTTTTTGTTTTTCCTCCTTCGCACATGATTCACAAAAGCCCGTATGTAATCAATGAGCCTAAAAACGGTTACTGCGGAGTGATCAATGTGTTCAATTTTCTGACAGATTCTTTTCGCTATCAGCGCGTGAATGATAGTGGATATTTAATCGCAAGAATATTTGTAAATCGAGAAAGGCACTTTTTTGTTGAAGGAAAGCAACAGCTCGGATACATGTTTAACGATTTTTCTACTGCTCAACTTACCAAAGATGAACTTCGGAAGGTGCTGGAACTTTGTTTAAAGTATATCCTTAATTTTGAGTTGTATACCCCGCCATTCTCGGCTTTCAACGAAATAAAAGTTAGCGATATTCAGGAATTAACACAGAGTTTGAAACTCCAAACATCCAAAAGATTAGGGTTCCGATTCCAGTCTGAGCAGGAGAATGATATCGACTTTTGAAATAATTCACATATCTATTGTGTCAATTGAAGATATAATTACATTTGCAGTCCTTTTTAAAAGACGGCCCGTTCGTCTAGGGGTTAGGACGCCAGATTTTCATTCTGGTAACAGGGGTTCGATTCCCCTACGGGCTACAATAGAATAAATTATGGCAAATCATAAGTCAGCGCTAAAGAGAATAAGACAAAATTCGGTTCGAAGAGACCGGAATGCCTATTATCACAAAACAACACGAAATGCAGTTAGAAAGCTTCGTGGGCTGAGTGATAAAAAGGAAGCAAACGATCTTCTTCCGCAAGTTGTTTCTATGCTAGATAAGCTGGCAAAAAACAATATTATTCACAAGAATAAAGCGGCCAACTTGAAGTCGAGCTTAACAAAGCATGTAGCTACGCTATAATTAAGTTGTAATATTTTTGAGAAAAGGCTCTTCATTAGAAGGGCCTTTTTTATTTTCGGAGGTGATGAGCGAAAAGGAATTCTCTAAAAATAACAACATCGGAATCAAGTTTTGGGCGGAAGACGACCGCCCAAGAGAGAAGCTGATGAGCAAAGGTCGTTCTGTGCTGTCAGATGCTGAGCTCGTTGCGATACTTATCGGATCTGGCAACAGGAATGAATCGGCTGTGGAGCTTTCCAAAAGAATTTTGGCTTCTGTTGGCAATAATATCAATAAACTTGGTCAGCTATCGTTAAGTGATTTGATGAAGTTTCATGGAATAGGAGAAGCGAAGGCCATCAGCATAATCGCGGCTTTGGAGCTTGGCAGAAGGCGGAAAACAATTTCAGATAACAAGGCTGCAAAGATCGAATCAAGTCAGTCGGCATACGATCAATTATACCCTTACCTTGCTGACTTGGATCACGAGCAGTTTTATACCATCCTTCTGAATCGCAGCAACACTGTTATTGATGTTGTAAAGATCAGTCAAGGTGGAGTAACAGGAACGGTCGCAGACGCAAAATTGATCTTTAAAGCAGCTGTCGAAAAATTGGCTTCGGGAATTATATTAGCGCATAATCATCCTTCTGGCAATCTGAAGCCAAGTCAAGCGGATATAACACTTACAAGAAAATTAAAGGAGGCAGGCCTGTTACTAGACATAAATGTCCTGGATCATATTATCGTGGCAAATGATGCGTATTTCAGTTTTTCTGACCAAGGAATGATGTAAATGCATACGAATCAGCTTTTTATTTATTCTGTCAAGCGCAATCATCGCCTTAATTATATCATTGCGGAGCTTTTTGAACGAAGAATTGGGTTGAATGTAGAGATTGTCATCAATCGTGAGCAATTTGAACATACTGAAGGCCCGAGGTTGAATTATTCTGAACAATTTTTTGAAGGAGTGCCGCAAATCATTCCCGCAAAATTGATCTTCGAAAAAAGGATCCAAAATCAAGAGTTAGAAATAAGCCATGACTCGATGTTCAAGCTGTATTCAAATCCATTAAATCAGCTGGGTTTTGATCCAATTGCAGCTGCATTTTACTTTTTGAGTATGCATGAAGATTATCTTCCTCATCGAAATGATGACCATGGAAGGTTTTCGCAAGCTGATCGAATTACGGTAAAGAATAACGTACATCAATTGCCTTTGGTTGAGCATTATGCGCGTTTAGTTGGTGAGTGGTTGCAGTCTTATTATCCAAGTTTGTCTCTTGGAACAACTTCTTCTAGCGTTTGTGTTACCATTGATGTTGATCAGTTATTTGCCGTTAAAGCGAAGGGTTTAGCGCGCTCAATTTTGGGTTTAGCAGCTGATTTTTTTCGAGGAAAATTACTGACGAGAATTCGTATTATTATTGGGAAAACTCCTGATCCGAATGAAATTTATTCAAAGATTATTGAACTGTGTGAATCAAAACATATACCTCTTATTTTTTTCATGCAAGTGGGCGAAAACAGTCGTTTTGACATCAATAATCCACCTCACTTGAATGAGGTAAAGCAGCGAATTAACGAAATTGCACTGTCTGCTGAGGTGGGCATTCATCCAAGTTATTTTTCGTCAGATGATAATGAGAAAATGGAGACTGAAGTCGATCGTTTGCGATCGATTATGAGTATGGCGGTAAAATCGAGTAGACAGCATTATTTAAGGTATCAAATTCCAAGAACTTATAGGGATCTCAGCGAATTGGGAATTGCAGAAGACTATAGTATTGGGTTTACAGATTCCAATGGATTTCGTGCAGCAACGTGCAAGCCATTTCGATTTTTTGACCTCGAACGAGACGAAGTGCTTCCTATTACAATCCATCCGATGGCAACCATGGATACGTGTGCATTAAAACAGCATCAATCGGTTGGAGATGCGCTCGATGAAATGTTGGCATTGAAACAATCTGTTACAGAGGTAGGCGGTCAGATGATAACAACATGGCATGCAGAAGTGCTTACTGGGCAAATAGGAGCTTGGTCTTCATTTGAATTGCTCGAGCAGTTTTTAGCGCATGAGTAAAATGCATTTTATAGAACGGAGCCAAATCGATGATGAAAAATGGAATCACGCTGTTCTCGCTAGTCCACTTTTTCGCCATTATGCATTGACATATTATTTAGATGCCGCATGCGATTATTGGATGGGTTTAGTAAATGAAGATTATTCTTGGGTGTGGCCTATTCCTATCAAGCGATTTCCCGTTAAACGTGTATATCAACCCTTAATGATTCAGCAACTCGGACCTTATGGGGAGAATATAAATCAAGATGTGATCGATGCGGGAGTTGATTTTTTGAAAAGTCACTTTACTCACATTCGAATAAAATTTAACGATCACTTCGCTCTTGATCGAGCAAAAGGTAAAGTGGAAAAACATCAAAACTTTGAACTTGACCTTGCATTTCCGTACTCTTTGAAACGATACAATCGCACGGTACAGTCAAATTTGAAAAAGGCGGAAAAAGCATCACTACAGGTTCGTGCCAGCAAAGAGTTTGATCCTTGGTGTATTAACACCTTTAAAACATCGAAAGGAAAACACATTAAAGTACTCGACAGCAAATATTACGCGCAGGTTGAAGCGATCTATGGTGCATTTGCTAAACGCAATTCGGCAGTTTGCTACACAGCTGAGTTGAAAGAAGTCAAAATCGCCCAGGCTCTGATCCTCAACTCAAATCAACGGTTATTGTTTCTTTTTAGTGCTGCGAGTGATGAAGGCAAACAATGCGGTGCAATGCACGCCATCGTTGATGAAATGATAAAATCCTATTCAGAGCACGCTCAGATTTTAGATTTTGAAGGAAGCAATGACGATGGACTTGCTTATTTCTATAGTGGGTTTGGAGCTGAGCAAAAGGTATATTTGCAGCTCACCGAATCGAGGTTAAAATGGCCTCTTAACAGACTTTTAAAGTGACGCAAATTCACAATCTCTCAGACGTTCCAAGTGCAGTAAATAATTACATGCTTGAATTGCGAAGTGTTAAAATTCAAGGTGATAAGGAGAAGTTTCGCAACAATATTCAGAAAATTGGACGGGCCATAGGGTTTGAGATTAGCAAGACACTTGCTTACGAGCAAATGACTGTGAAAACACCACTCAAGGAGCACGTTCAGCAAGTGGTAGGAGATGACATAGTTGTCGTAACTATTTTACGTGCTGGACTTCCTTTACATCAAGGTATATTGGATGTTTTTCCGCACGCTGAAAATGGTTTTATTTCTGCCTACAGGAAACACAGCGCTGACGACTTTGTCATTGAAGTAGAGTATGTGGCATGCCCGTCAATTGAGGGGAAAGTATTGATTTTGAATGATCCGATGTTGGCCACAGGCCAGTCGTTTATCAATGCATGGAAGGCATTATTGACTTATGGAAAACCGAAGCGTGTTGTGCTTGCTGCAGTAATTTCCAGTAAAGAAGGCATTGAATTTATTAAGAAAGAGGCGCTCGACTCGTTTGATTTATGGGTTGCCGCTATTGACCCTGACCTCAACGAACAGAAATACATTGTTCCAGGATTAGGTGACGCTGGAGATTTGGCATTTGGAACAAAAGTTCAAGGTTGAACCCATGTATATTGAAGTTTTTCAAATAATTGGCTTGGTGTTATTTAGCAGTGTGAAGTTCTTTTTTGCGCCTTCCGCGATATATCTTTCTGGATATTCTTTCTTCGAAACCATTGCAATTAGCATTACGGGCGGAGTGCTCGGAGTGCTTGTGTTTTTCTATACGGGCAGCGCTATTTTTAAGTTTATAGGTGATCGTTTTTATAAGGCTAGACCAAAAAAGTCATTCAATAAAAAGAACCGCTTCATTATTAAGGTGAAAAAGTCTTGGGGACTTATTGGCTTGGCGATTATAAGTCCAACGCTGATCTCAATTCCTCTCGGTTGTCTCTTGGCTTCGAGGTATTTTAGGAATGATCGAAGAACAATCCCTTTACTTTTGAGCTCGGTTATTTTCTGGTCTTTAGTATTAACATCCTTAACCGCCCTCGTGGGCCCCTTATTTGACTAAAGTAAAGCACATTTTTTTTGACCTTGACCACACACTTTGGGATTTCCATTCAAACAGTGTTGAAACACTAGGCGAGCTCTATTCTATCTTCCATTTAGACGAAAGGGCTCCGAAGTTTGACGCCAATCATTTTATCGATAGGTATGTTTTTCACAACGAACGCATGTGGGAGATGTATCGTAATGATAAGATCAGTAAATCACGACTTCGAAAATCGAGGTTTGAATATGCTTTGCGCGACATGCGCATAGAGGATAAGAAACTTTCGAAAGACCTTGGCGATGCCTACCTTGATATTTGTCCGCGGAAGTCAAAGTTGAATGAAGGTGCAATCGAGGTTTTAGAGATTCTAAAGGATAAATACATCTTACATATTTTGTCTAATGGTTTTCACGAAACCCAACTCATTAAGCTAGAGCAAAGCGGATTGTCTCATTATTTCAAACAAGTTATTACTTCTGAGCGAGCCGCGGCAAAGAAACCACATAGCAGAGTGTATGATTTCGCACAAGTGCAAACAGGAGCCCAGCCCAAAGAGTCAATGATGATTGGAGATAATCTTGAGATCGATGTTTTGGGGGCAATAAATTACGGTTGGGATGCCATTCATTATAACATTCATGATGAAAAGCACGACCATAAATCTGTTAAATCACTTCTCGAAATACCTGCATTACTTCTTAAATGACGCAATGATAGTTTGACCTCCAACTGTTTTTTGTTCGAGGTTAACTTCAATTTTCGCGTCTAAAGGGAACAACAGATCGACTCGACTTCCAAATTTGATGAATCCCATTTCCTCGCCTTGTTCGATTATTCTGCCTTGTGCTGAATAATTAACGATTCTTCGGGCCATTGCCCCTGCAATTTGTTTGGACAGTACTTCGCCATATTTAGGATGACGCACAACGACAGAATGCCGTTCGTTGTCAGTAGATGATTTTGGGTGCCAAGCCACGAGGTATTTGCCGGGATGATATTTTGAATAGACAACTTCGCCTGACACGGGATACCAATTGATGTGCACATTAGTTGGAGACATGAAGATGCTTACTTGCCTCACTTTTCCATTGAAATATTCCGAGTCTTCTACCTCTTCGATCACAACCACCTTTCCATCGGCTGGTGCTATGATGGCGTCATCCATTTGCAGCATTCGTCTTCTGGGATGACGAAAGAACTGCAGAATGGCAATCATAAGCAAGGTGGATAGAGCAAGCGCGATGGGCTGAAAAGCTTGTTCATCGGCAAAAACCAAGTAAGCAAGCAAGATGATTCCGATTGAAACCACTGTTGCAATAAGGATGGACATACGTCCTTCGCGGTGAAACTTCATGTGTTAGTGCTTAGGCAGAAAAGCTTCAAAGAAAAGAATAGCAGTTGGAATGGCGATCATCATTGCATCAAATCGATCAAAAAAACCTCCATGCCCCGGAAGAAAAATGCCTGAGTCTTTTACTCCTGAAGCCCTTTTCATGCGTGATTCAAACAAATCTCCAAGTGATCCTGATAGCACACAAACTAAAGAAAAAGAGATCATTATGCTCCAATGAGGCATACCTGGAATGTAGCTTAATCCAAAGCCTGCGAGCATTGAAAAAACCAATCCAGCAAAGCTTCCTTCTCGTGTTTTATTTGGTGAAAGACGCTCAAATAACTTCGTCTTGCCGATTTTCCTCCCGATTAAATAAGCGGCTGAATCATTGATCCAAATGAGTGCAAATACACTTATGGTAATCCAAGGCGAGGGAAGGTCAATGCGATAGACGAAAAAATAGGCAATACCCAAGAATGAGAGCGCAATGAATACCGGTGTTACCAGTGCAGTAGCAATGCTTTCGAGCGGTTTCTTGTTTTGTCTGAATATTTCACTGAAAAAAGCTACGAGCACTAAGGCTACGAGCGTCAGGATTAATCCATGAGTGTTATCACTTTCGTGAAAGATCCATTCATACACCAATGCCACGATCACCCCGTAAAAAATGAAGCTGATAGTTTTAAGCGGAGACGAACCTGTTTTCTTAACAAGGTTCAAGACTTCGTTTAACGTGAAGATTCCGAGCAGTGCGTAAAGTGAATAAGCGATTCGAGAGCTCAAGAAAAGTGGCCCAATGATCAGTGCCACAAACACTATTGATGAAAGAATTCTCTTTACGAGGTTACTCATGTTCAGAGGCTTTGATTATGCGGGTGGCCTCATCCAGTTGGTCTTTGTGAACATACAACGCTGATTCTTGATTTTGTGTCAATGCATTAAACACATGGTCTTGATGCGAGATCATTTCGGAAGTGATTTCATTTTCGAGAAGCATGGCCTGCACGATCGTCAATTCATATTCAGAAGTTGACTTAAACACAATAACCCAATTATCAGCTGGTTGATTCATCCTTTTTTTCGTTGTTTTCGGGCGCTATTTCTTGCTCAGATTTTGGAGCTTCAGCATTCACTGTAGCGTCTTTTTCTTCGTTTAAAGATTCATTTTTCGATTCTGCGTTAGCACCATTCTGAGATTTTTTGTCATCATCATTATGGATGAGAGGCGCTTCATCTTTAATGAATGGTCTCTTACCGAATATGCGTTCCATATCCTCTTTAAAGATAACTTCTTTTTCAAGCAATAGCTCAGCTAATTCATTGAGTTTGTCTCGGTTTTCAACAAGAATCTTTTTTGTTCTGATGTAAGCTTGGTCTATGATGCTCTTCGCTTCAGCGTCAATTGTTTCTGCCGTTTTTTCGCTGTACGGTTTATGGAACGAGTAATCACTTTGTCCGCTGCTATCGTAGAAGCTTACATTGCCTATTTTGTCATTTAAACCGTAAATACTCACCATGTTATAGGCTTGCTTGGTGATTTTTTCAAGGTCAGAGAGTGCACCGGTTGATATTTCTCCAAACACAATTTCCTCAGCGGCTCTTCCTCCTAAGGCAGCGCACATTTCATCGATCATTTGCACCGGTGTTGTGATTTGACGCTCTTCGGGCAGGTACCAAGCGGCACCCAATGATCTTCCTCTCGGAACGATGGTCACTTTGATCAGCGGTGAAGCATGTTCGGTTAACCAGCTCACAGACGCATGACCTGCTTCGTGGTAGGCGATGGTTTTTTTCTCTTTCGGAGTTATGATTCTACTTTTCTTCTCAAGTCCTGCAACTACGCGGTCAACAGCATCGATAAAGTCTTGCTTTTCGACCATTTTTTTGTGCTTTCGAGCAGCTATTAAGGCAGCCTCATTACAAATATTTGCGATATCAGCACCTGAGAATCCGGGAGTTTGCTTTGCAAGGAATTCGACATCCACTTTATCGTCAAGCTTGAGTGGCTTTAAATGAACTTTGAATATTTCTTTTCGTTCGTTGAGGTCAGGCATATCGACATGAATCTGTCTGTCAAACCTTCCCGGGCGCAATAATGCTCTATCGAGAATATCGGCTCTGTTTGTAGCCGCCATCAAGATTACACCACTGTTGGTTCCAAAACCATCCATCTCAGTGAGGAGCTGATTGAGCGTGTTTTCACGTTCGTCATTCGAACCTTGCGCTGCGTTTCTTCCTCGTGCTCGGCCTATAGCATCGATCTCATCGATAAATATAATCGAAGGCGCTTTTTCTTTTGCTTGCTTGAATAAGTCACGCACTCGTGACGCTCCAACACCAACAAACATCTCCACGAAATCTGATCCTGACAGCGAGAAGAACGGCACTTGTGCTTCACCAGCCACGGCTTTTGCAAGCAATGTTTTACCAGTTCCTGGAGGTCCTACCAGCAGCACTCCTTTCGGGATGTGTGCTCCAAGGGCGGTGTACCTATCAGGATTTTTTAAGAAGTCAACAATTTCTTCGATTTCTTCCTTTGCCTCATCCTGGCCGGCAACATCCTTAAATGTTACTTTGACTTGAGTGTTTTTATCGAAGAGTACAGCCTTCGATTTTCCAATATTGAATATTTGACCTCCGCCACCGCCTGGTCCGCTCATTCTTCGCATAATGAATATCCACAATCCTACCATCAATGCAAGTGGAATCAACCAGCTTAACGCTTCACCACCCCAATTCTTTCGGTTGTCATATTCTTCTTTTATTCTTTCGTCAGCCGGAAGGTCGGCTTGTGCGTTCTCCAACTCTTCACTGAAACGCTCAACAGTGCTGATCGTGAGCACGTAGTGAGGTCCTAAATTGTTGACCTGACCGAACGTTTTCTTTTTCACCTCAGCATACTTTTCTTTTGAGAGTGCACTTGGGTCAATATATATTTCAGCCAGATTTTCGTAACGCACGACAACAACTCTAGAAACATCTCCTTCGAGTAGCATTTCGTTTACGAACTCTTTCCACTCAACCGTCTTCGTTCCTGAACTGAAACTAAAGAGCAGTTGTGAAATTAATATCACAGCAATTACCACATAAATCCAATATGGATTAAACGGCCTATTTGCCAATGGCTTCTTCTTTTTGTTTTTCGGGTCTTTTGAACTTTGCCCTGAAACCTGATCTTGCTTGTTTATTTCGCTCATCTATTCTTTCTCTTATACACTAACGTCAATTAATCCTTTATTTTTTCTAATGGTGCATCTGCCCATAATTCTTCCAATGAATACATCTCTCTCATTTTTTCTTGGAACACATGAACGACCACATCTACGTAATCTAACAAAATCCACTCGGCATTGGTTCGGCCTTCCACTGAATTTGGTCTGTCCCCGATTGATTCTCGAACCACATCGATCACTGATTCGGCAATGGAGTCAACCTGTCTGTTTGAACTTCCATGGCAAACGATGAAAAAATCAGAAATGGAATTTCCAATTTTTCTCAAATCTATTTTTACGATGTTCAATCCTTTCTTATCCTTGATGCCTTCAATGATTTGGGCTGCCAATATTTCCGAATTTGAAAGCTTATTTTTATTTGTCATGTTGTATATCAAACGGGTGTCAAATTTAACGATTCAAATGTCGTCCTTTGGAGCTATTATTTGTCTTGTATATCAAGCGCTATGAGCGGTAAAAGATTTCATTTATCGGTAGTGGTATCAACCAATTTATATACCACAGAATTATTGAGCCATTCTGGCATTGAACCATGGACAATTGTTTCAGCTGATTTTCAATCTGGAGGAAAAGGACAACGCGGAAGAACATGGGAAAGCGAGGCGGGAGAGAACCTCACATTTAGTGTCTTTATCAAACCACGAATTAGGGTTGCTGATCAGTATTGTATTTCAGCAGCAGTGAGTTTGTCGATCCTTGATTTACTCGATGATTATGGATGCCAAGCTTGTATTAAATGGCCCAACGACATTATTGTCAATGATCATAAAATAGCGGGTTTACTTATTGAGAATCAATTGAAAGGGAGCATTGTAGAGTCTTCGGTAATAGGAGTCGGTTTGAATATCAATCAAGTACATTTTAATTCGTTTCGTTGGCCAGCCACATCGTTGAAGTTAGAGACGGCTTCACAAATTTCATTTGATCGTGCAGTGATTCTTGAGGCATTTATTTTACGATTGAAAGAGCGGATGAAAGAGGCCGAAAAAGATGGTCGTCAAATCGTAGAATCTTTGAACGAACATTTATATTGCCAGGGTGAGGTTGTTACATTCTTGCAGAATGATGAGGTAATACAAGGTGTTGTGCGGGCTGTAACCACAGATGGTCAATTATTGTTGAGCGAAAAAGAAGGGATAAAAGCTTACAGCAATGGCGAGATTACGCTCAAGAATACTTTCGGTTAAGCGCTTCGCCTAACGAGTTAAGAAAATTAGTCAAAGGCGACTTCAGCATCATGCCCATAAAGCTATTTACATCAGCATCGAATTTTGCACTGATGGCTGCGCCATCATCTTTAGTGTTGAGGTCAACAATCAACTTGAATGCAAAAGGCTTCTCAGAAGTGGAAACATACGTTACTTTATAATCGTCAGCACTTTCTAATTTAAGTGCAATATCTGCCAAACCTTTGATTTTAAATGAGCATTGATCGCCATCAACCTTCCAGTTTTCGATCCTGTCCTGTGGTAATATTTCGCGCAAATTTGCCGGTTGAGCCAAGAATGTAGAAATTTCGTTGGGCGTGGCTGAAATCGGGTAAGAATCGCTGTTGAATGTAGTCACATTATGCAGTTTGAGGGTTCCATGTACTTGGGTTGGCGCGCCATTCTTTCAAAGATTCAAGATCAGATTCCTGTATGTAATTGCTTTCAATGGCTTTTTCTAACACAGCTTCATAATCTGTAAGCGTTACAAGCGGGCACTTGTGTTCTAGAAAATTCTTCTTGGCCAAATCAAAATTGTAACTAAAAATAGCCACCATGCCTTTTACTGTGCATCCAGCTGCCCTCAACGCATCAACAGCAACTAAGCTCGAATTACCTGTTGATACTAAATCTTCTATTACAATAACGGATTGGCCCGATTCAACCACTCCCTCAATTTGACTTTGTGTTCCGTGGGCTTTAGCGCTCGGCCGAACATAAATAAGCGGAAGACCAAATTCTTGAGCCACTAATGCAGCTTGAGCAATTCCGCCCGTGGCCACACCAGCGATTAAATCGGGGCGCCCAAAATTCTCATCGATGGCCTTTACAATTTCTTGACGAATAAACGTGCGAATGCGCGGGTAAGACAAGGTTTTTCTATTATCACAATAGATCGGTGACTTCCATCCTGAGGCCCATTCAAAAGGATTATCAGGGCGCAACGAGATTGATTTAATCTGAAGCAAAAACTCTGCTACTTTGTGCGTAGAATTGAAGCTGTAATTCATGAACCAAAAGTATAAGTTTTTCATCAAGACGAATGCCGTCACCTTCCGCCAGTCAGCGGAAAAGCAAGAAAATAATCTACAATTAACAAACTATTGGATTGATCGCCTGCTGAATCTTGAATTGTCTGAAGATAGTGTGGTGGAATTAAACGACTTGACGTCTTTCATACAGCTCCTAAGGTCGAAGTTATTGTTTATAAAAGCAGGAGGCGGATACGTGCTGAATGGACACGGTCAATTGCTGATGATTTTTAGAAGAGGTTTTTGGGATCTTCCTAAAGGTAAGCTTGATCTTGGAGAAAGCATTGAGCAATGCGCATTGCGCGAAGTGGAGGAAGAATGCGGGATAGCAGGGTTGTCGATAACTTCACCACCATTTTCTACGTTTCACCTGTATAAGGAGGACGGAAGGCTTGTTGTGAAAGAGTCGGTTTGGTTTAAGATGCACACGACAGACGATCGATCACTCACCCCTCAAACGGAAGAAGACATAGAAGAAGCGCGTTGGGTAGAGCAACCGATTCCAATGCCAATAATAAATGGTGCGTATTTATCGATTCGCGAAGTGCTCGATCACTTTGCTTAATTATCGTGAGGCAGAATGGGGTCATCCGTAACCTCAGGTGGCTGCAGCTTAAAGAGCAAAGGCTTGTTGGGGTGTTCTTCGTTCCATGATTTTGCAAAAAGCTTTTCAATTCGACTTCCGGGTGGGGGTGAAGGCACTTTGATAAACCTCAAATCTTTGTCTAGGTAGAAATATGTCGGCAACGACCTTAAATCATAGTTAGATAAAATGGCTTCCGATGATTGCGCTGTGCCGAAAATCCAATTAAAGTCATACTTATCAGTGAAGTATTTTAATCGGCTTGGTGGTTCTGTTGTCGAGATACTGAACATTGCAATATCGGCTCCATACCCCTCTTTTAAGATTTTCATTAAGCTCATTTCTTTCAAGGTCTCGGCTGTGAATTTATCGAAGAATTGAATGTACACATAGCGCCCTTTGTATTCAAACATGCGATAGGTATTGCCAAGTGCATCAGCAAACTCAAAATCAGCAGCCAGTGCACCGGGTGAAAACCGAGTGAGGAGTTGTTCTGCATTTGCCGCAATTAATCTGCACGCATCGTCTTGCGCATTCATAATCAGCGAATCGAGAAGCGCTAACACATTTTTTAAATCGGCTTTTTGCTCTGCGCCCAACTCATAAAGTTCTGAGGCGATTAACAATTCTCTAAATGTTCGCTTTTCCAAGAAAGGGTCAGCCTTCATGCACGAATACAGTAATTGATAATTGGCAGTTTTAATGGCCGAATCTGCTGTTGCTTGAAAACGATGTTCTGCGCTTGGATTGAGATAGGTGAAGTATTCTTGAAATAAGAGTTCGAAAGCGGTTGAAAAGCTTAAGTGCGCATAAGCTGGCTCGTGTTCTTTGAAGTATTTGTCGTACACTTTTTGTCTTCCGTGGTTTGTTTGCAGCTCCAGTGTAGCAAGACGAAAATGAAGATGAGTTCTGAGGTATTCGCTTTTGCTGTCGGCATACAATTCATTCAACAGAATCACCAATGAGTCTGCTTTTGGGATGATTTCTTGGCTTACTCCGCGCCCGTAGTATTTTGAGTTGTCAATTAAAAATTGATTGATCGATTTTTCAATTTCTGTAATGTGCGTGTTTAGTTTTCCTTTTGCTTCGAAAATATCAGGCATCACGAAAATGTCTTTGGCGAGGTCATATCGTTCCTCTCCCTCGGGTTCGTCAAAAACCAAGGTGTATTCATTGCCCGGTTCAATGAATAGATGGGTGTTGATTCTACCAATTTTTAGGAGGTAGAGCCCCGTTTCATCTGCATTAAATTGAAATTTAAAACTCCCATCAGGCTGGATTTCCATCTTTTCTAAAAGCAATGACTTGAACGTAAAAAGATCTAAGTACTGCCGAATTTCTATCATTTTCCCTCGATAGAAAAATGCATTGCCTTGAATGCTGGTTTGCTCTGCGAAGGTGTTTATGGCGAATAAGAAAAGACCAAATGAAAGAAGTGAGAATTGAATTTTTCTACGCATCGAGTTTCATTGCTTTAGGAAGAAATTGGGCTACATCGCCACCATTCAAATAGATCTCACGCACAATGCTCGAACTTATTGCTGCAAAAGCCGGATCGCAAATCAAAAAAACAGAAGTTATTTCTTCATTCAATGCCTGATTCATTTGAGCTATTGCGCTTTCGTATTGGTAGTCGTTGGGGTTTCTCAAGCCTCTCAGTATGAATTGTGCGTTTTGTGCCTGACAAAAATCTACGGTTAAGCCTTTAAAAGGAAGGACTTCAATGGCTGAATTGTCATTAAAGGTTGCCTTGATCCATTGGGTGCGTTTTTCCAGTTCAAAGGTGCTATTCTTCTTTGTGTTTGCCCCAATGGCGATGATGATGCGATCGAATAATGGAAGGGCTTTTCTAACAATTGATTCGTGCCCTAGCGTAAATGGATCAAACGATCCAGGAAAAATGGCTGTTTTCATAGTTCAATATTTCTGAAGAAGGTAAACTTAACTTCGCCATACTTGCGATCTTCTGCAAAGTTCGCATGTTCTTCGAAACTAATATTTTGTCGGTGTTCAAGTATGAACAAACCTTCGTTCATCATGGCATTTTCGATTGCACTCGAGATCAATTGATCATATTGATCGTATTCATAGGGTGGGTCGGCAAACACTAAATCAAATCGTTTGTCCGTTTTACCAATCCATTTCAGCGCGTCAGCTCTCACAGCGATAAGATTGCTAATATTCAATTCATTTTTGAGCTGAGACAACCAGCGCACGGCATTGTGGTTTATGTCAACTGAAGTTACTTCTTTGGCACCACGCGATGCAGCCTCAACACTTATGCTTCCAATTCCTGAAAAAAGATCGAGCATGGTGGTGTTTGGCCAATCAAGTTCGTTATTGAGAATGTTGAATAGCGATTCTTTGGCGTAATCAGTGGTTGGTCTAGCGGGAATCGACTTGGGTGCGATTAACCTTCGGCCTTTAAATTTCCCACTTATGATGCGCACAGCAATGCATGCGTTAAATGAAAGTAGGGGGCTGCATTATTGCCGCTCAATTTCTCACTAATCTCAATTCTCGAAAGTGGTTTTACAAGGGATAGATTCTTCCAGTACTTCGAAAGCAAATTCCATGAGGCATCGCCAATTTTAACATTTCCGCTCAAAACCAGGCTTGTTTTTTCAGCGTTAATCTCCATCACTTCTGCGCTGTAAAGCAGGTAATAGGCAATGTCTTCTTCACCAGTTTGATAAAATGCGTTGGCTAAATGGAGCTTGCCATTAGCGTAAATGCGTATGTCGATGAATTCTGCCGAAACATGCGCATATACTGCGCTGCTGGCCTGAAGTGTGCGCATCGTATTCATTTCGTGCTCGATTCGCGGAGCGATGTGCGAAAGAATTTTCACGTGCTTGAATGAGGATGCGATTTCTGATTCCAGTTCCATGGCAATTGGATGAATCACCTCACTTTTAATATTGACCAAGCCAGTGGTTCTTAAAACTTGATTTTCGCGATCAAAGGCGTTAGATAATTGGAAAAGATCATGTGCAGTGCCGTCCAAAATGTTTTTTGGACTTACAAGGTAGTTGGCCGTTGACACACAAACCAACACTTCTTTAAATTCAGATGCTAGAAAAGGATGATTTTCGATCAATGATTTAAAACTGCCACTAAACGGATAGGACGCAAACCCTGTAAATAAATTTTTCGTTGAGTGAAACCATGCAGCCTTAACTTGCTGTGATTCTACTTCTAAAATTAGATAGTAGTATGACGCTGGTTCATTGGAATACGTCAGGTCAAAAAATTCTTCTTTTTCTGATGCGAGGGTCGCCAAAATATTATTCCCAGTTACCGTTGGTCTTCGGGTCGCTCATAGAGCCTACTTGCTTTGGGTCTCTCGGATCAAACGGCTTGCTGTCTGTAGCTTGAAAGACTGGTACTTTAACTCCAGATCGCTCAACTTTGCCAGCTTGTATGTCGAATTTCGCTCCACCTGTAAAAGGAATAACAACCATGGAGTCAGGGTTAAATGGCTCCAATCGGGCTTCCGTTTTGTTTCCGAGGAAAAAGCTGTCTAACACACTTACATGCACCGTATCTCGAGTTACAATGCCATTTTTAATTGCATCTTCCAAGCTCATGGTGTCAGGCACCTCACCGAAGGCTTTAATAAAAGGAATCGAGTCGGTTTTAACGAAAGCCACCAGCGAATCTGCATTTCCTTGAAATTTTTGATACTTAGCTTTGTAGGCCAACTGAGCAGTTCTTATGTCCTTTAAATGCTCAACAACGTGCGCATAGCGTCTTACTTTTTCTTTTTGAAACTCGATGGGTATTTTAATCGACATATAATTTGAGTACGCCAAGCCACTCACGATTAAAGCTAACCCAACACTAATAATTAGCCTTAGGTTTTTGCTCAATTGCACCATTGTTGCCACCAAGCTAATTGCTCCAGCTAGCAAAATGCCGAAGGCGCCAAGCATAAACGTTCCATTTTGGTGAGATGTAAAACCATTTACCACGGCTAGAAGGCCGATCAATGTAAAAACGGCTGGGAAAATATACTTTTTGTAGTCGCTCATAATTCTGGATACAGTGAATAAAAGATGGGCAAATCTACAATTTTTCCAATCTTAAAAAATACTTGTTTGTTAGCATTAGATTAAGTCTATTTTTCGGGCGAAATGAAGCAGGAAAGTGCATTTATTGAGGAGGTTTCGGAGTTGATTGACGTCCAATTGAAAGAAGATCAAATTGCTGCGTTGAAGTCAGTGTATGAGTTTTTGTTCTTCGGTGGTCCTCAATCAGTGTTTATACTGCGCGGTTATGCGGGTACAGGAAAGACCACGCTGATGGGCGGTTTGATTCGTTGGTTTCATCAAGTGAATCGCAAAACTGTTTTGATGGCTCCCACTGGGCGGTCGGCAAAAGTGCTCGCCTCGCATTCGGGTTATCCTGCATCGACTATTCATAGAAGAATTTACGCGGTAAAGGAGAATGAAAACGGTAAGCCTCAATTGCAATTGCTGCAGAACAAATCAGGAAAAACCATTTTTATAGTTGACGAAGCCTCCATGATTGGCGAAGCGAATTCTGAAGACGGAATGGCTGCTCGATCGCTGCTCGAAGATCTATTTGCCTTCGTTTATTCTGGCGAGCGCTGCAGGTTGATATTAATTGGCGATGACGCGCAGTTGCCGCCCGTTGGTATGGATTTGAGTCCTGCGCTCGATAAAAAGCGGTTGGCGTCCATCACGCATTCATCCGTTTTTGGCTGCGTGTTGACCCACGTTGTGCGCCAGCAGCTCGAATCATTGATCTTAAAGAACGCGACAGAAATAAGAACACAAATTTCACATGGAGATTTTACAGTGCTTCAATTAAAAGAATCTCCTCACGAAGATGTTTCGTCTGTTGACCCGTATGATTTGGAGGATCGTCTTTCTCAGTTTTTTTACGGTGATGCAGCACACCAAAGCGTAATCATTTGCCGGTCAAATAAAGATGCCAACCAGTTTAACCAACAGATTAGAGCGCGCATATTGATGCGCGAAAGTGAATTAGAAGCAGGCGATCGGTTGATGATTGTAAAGAACAATTACCACTGGAAATTACCCGGAAAGCGACAAAACTTTCTCGCTAATGGCGACATGGTAACGGTAGAGCGAGTGCATTCCATTCGCGAATTTGGGTCGTTTCGATTTGCTGAGGCGCAGGTCTATTTTTCTGATGATCCCGACACGTCTTTTGATCTGATACTTATGCTGAATGCCTTAGATTTTGAGGGGCCATCATTACCGAGTAAAGAGATTCTGAAACTTCGAAATGATCTGATCGATTCAGGCGAAATTGCTGAGGATGAAGCCTACGAAAAGTTTTTTCAAAATCCATATTTTCATGCCGTGCAGGTGAAGCATGCGTATGCGATTACATGTCATAAGTCGCAGGGCGGACAGTGGAAAAATGTGCTCATTTATCAAGGTTATTTTAAAGAGGAAATGCTTGATCGATCATACTTCAGATGGCTCTATACAGCAATTACGCGGGCAACGTCTCATGTATATTTAATCAACTTTCATTCAGAACTTGTTGTTACCTTACCAACTTAAACTTGCATTATTGTGTTATGAAAGCATTCGTTTCAAAGTGGTTTTTGGCGCTGTTCGGGTGGAAGGTGAAAGGGTTGTATGAAGATGATCTTAGAAATTGCATCATCGTAGTCGCTCCGCATACCAGCAACTGGGATTTCGTGTGGGGTATTTTAGCGCGCAATGTTTACAAGCTCAAGGCGCGTTACCTGATTAAGGATTCATTTTTTAAGCCGGGGATTGGATGGTTTTTTAGATGGACGGGTGGAATTCCTGTTAATCGAAATGAAAAAACAGACCTCACAGACCGACTTAAAGCGATGCTTAAATCAGGTAAGAAACTTCAAATTGTCTTTACTCCTGAAGGCACGCGCAAACGCGTAGATAAATGGAAAACAGGGTTCTATTATGTCGCGATTGATACCGGGCTGCCTATCGTGATGCACGGCATCGATTACGCAAAAAAGGAATTTACAACGCATCCTCCGTTTTATCCGACCGGAAATTGGCAGGAAGACAAAAAAGTGTTCGAAGCCTTTTTTGCCAACAAGACGGCCGGTAATCCTGAGGGCTTTAATCCTGTTTTTTAAACGCTACTTTCGTTTACGACCACCCGAGGTGTTTCTCAACTTAGACTTAGGATTTTTCGAGCTTGACTTCACATGTGGACGTGGTTTTCCGGTTGGTTTTGGTTTTTTCTTCGCGCTTTGAGTCGGCCGCTTTGGTTGTGAAGCTTGTTTTTTAGGTGGATTTGGACTCGGCTTTTGCGTTTTACTTGATTCTGCTAAAAGCAGGTGTAATTCACTGAGCTCAGTTTCAGTAAAATCGCGAAATTGACCTGACGGAACATCCAACTTAATATTCATGATCCGCGTGCGTTTCAACTTTTGCACTTCGTAGCCAAAGTGCTCGCACATTCTTCTAATTTGGCGATTCAGGCCTTGTGTCAATATGATTCTAAAACTAAAAGGACTGGTTTGCTCCACCTTGCATTTTCGTGTCATGGTGCCCATTATCGGCACTCCATTGCCCATCTTTTGAATGAAGTCAGCTGTAATGGGTTTATCAACGCTTACTTCGTATTCCTTTTCGTGATTGTTGTGGGCGCGTAAAATTTTATTGACGATGTCGCCATTATTGGTCATGAAAATCAATCCTTCGCTGGCTTTGTCTAACCTGCCAATTGGAAAAATGCGCTTTGGGTAGTTGATATAGTCAATGATGTTGTCCCGTTCGCCAGCGGTGTCGGTGGTGGTTACGATTCCGGTTGGTTTATTGAAAACAAGGTAGATATCGTCTTCTGCGTTTTCAGAAACCAAGTGGCCATCTACATGCACCTTGTCGCGCCTTCCCACCTTATCACCAATTACAGGTTTTCTGCCATTGAGCGTGACTCTGCCGTGTTCAATCATGCGGTCGGCTTCTCTGCGAGAGCAAAAACCGATTTCGCTGAGGTATTTATTGATGCGTGTGCCTACTTTGTCGTTGGTGCTCATGAATTTGAACGCTGTGCGAATTTGCGCTGAAAGTATTGTTTTATCGCGGGATTGTATTCAAATAAAGGCGTTCTACTTTTTCTCGCGCCCAAGGTGTCCGTCTTAAGAAAGTTAGACTTGATTTTACAGAAGGGTTCTCGTTAAAACATCGAATATTGATGCGCGCTCCCAATTCTTCCCAGCCATATTCAGCCACTAAATATTCTACGATATCTGCCAGTTTGATGCCGTGAAGAGGATTTTTGGGTTGTGGGTTTGCCGCCATTGAGTTTGGATAACTGAAGCCAAAGGTAGGGTTGATTTGAATGGATGCACTGGTTTTTGATTTTGAGCAACCTTTTGGCATCAGAACATAAATCTTACTTATAGTGTTATCTTGACTTAATATTGATCCCACAAAAGAATATGATTGAAACAGATAAGAAGAAGTTTGGCGAAGGTGAGTCGAGTATTTCGGAGCGCTTTAACGAACATAAATCGAAGTCTAGGAAAATTGCGTTATCCAATTCCGCAGAAAGAAAGGTCAAGCTGAGGAGGTTAGAACAATCCATCCTCAAATACCGCGATGAAATTTGTGAAGGCATGTGGCGCGATTTTAGAAAGTCGTCCACAGAGGTTGACCTCACTGAAATTTATCCTGTTTTATTGGAAATTCGATTTGCCATAAAGAATCTGCCAGACTGGATGAGAGACGAGCCAGTGGCCACTCCGATCAGTTTGTTTGGCGCGAAGTCAAATATTCGCGTTGAACCGAAAGGCACATCGCTCATTATTTCGCCTTGGAATTATCCGTTTCACCTTCTTTTTGCGCCATTGGTGTCGGCCATTGCTGCCGGCTGCACGGCAGTGTTGAAACCTTCTGAATCTAGGCCACACACGCTGAAAGTAATGAAACAAATCATTGATGAATGTTTTGATGCGAATGAAGTTGCCATTGTTGAAGGTGGGGTAGACGTCTCTACAGAATTATTGAAATTGAAGTTTGATCATATATTTTTCACCGGTTCGCCCGAGATTGGCAAAGTGGTGATGGCTGCTGCCGCGAAGCATTTAACGAGTGTAACGCTCGAGTTGGGGGGTAAATCACCTACTATTATTGATGAAACGGCCGATTTAAACGCTGCGGTTTCGCGCATTGCGTGGGCGAAGTTTATCAATGCTGGACAAACGTGCATTGCGCCAGATTACGTGCTTATTCATGCCTCCCAAAAGGATGCTTTTATAGAGAAGATGATTACACGAATCGAGAAGAATTATGGCGCGCAGCCGGCAGACTCTAACGATCTGGCGAGCATTATCAATCAAAGGCATTTCGACCGCCTGTCGAATATGATCAAAAGCGCTGTTGATGGAGGGGCAAACGTTATTTACAGCGGAGTTTCAAACACTACTGATCGCATAATTTCACCGACCCTAATCGAGCATGTGCCGCTGGAAAGTGAGATGATGAAGCAGGAGATTTTTGGGCCTATTTTACCAATTTTGACGTTCGAACACAAGGAAGAAGCGGTAGATTTAATTCTATCGAAAGAAAAGCCACTTGCACTTTATGTTTACAGCAAAAGCAAGAAAAACATCGCGTATTTTCTCGATCACACTACTTCTGGAGGTGTAGGAATCAATATTTCAGCTGCACACATCGGAAACTCGAATCTTCCCTTTGGAGGAGTGAATAACAGTGGTATCGGTAAATCTAGAGGGCATTATGGTTTTATGGAATTTTCGAATCAACGTGCTATAATGGACCAGAAGATGAAGAGTGGATTGGGGTTTCTCAGTCCACCATATACAAGTGGCAAGCAGAAGCTGATTTCCTTCCTCATGAAATACTTTTAAACTGAATAAGCATCAACCCCTATTGTTGACCAGTTCAACCGTCATCTCATTCCTTCGGTTGGTCATTTGGTAGGGTGGATTGTAGCCTAAGAAGGTGAATTTCTCTTCCAACAGGCTGTGAAGCACGTGGTAGCGGATACCATACTGAAAGAAGAATGAGCTTTAGGTGCTTAGTTTACTACAAAAGGTCGTATGATCTTTTCTTGATTTGAAAGTGTGACTACCGCATGATACACTCCAACTGGAAGATCAATTGCCAATGTATAAACATTCGACCCACTTTTCATAGAACCCTTTGCAATGGTTTGCCCCATGACATTTATGAACTCATACTGAGATAAAGAGATGTTTTTTCGTCCATTGAACTGGAATGTAATAAAACCATCTACAGGGTTTGGATACATCTGCAATTCATCTGTCGGAATCAAATCTTCATTTTTTGATTCAGTACTACCTTTTGCAGGATTTTCAGAATTAATAAAATAAACTGGTTCAGAATATTCTTCTTCTCCAAAGGCCATCATTATTGCTCGTGTATAAGCCATGACCCGATATGATTGAGATGAATTATACAATGTGGTTATGGCGCTTAATTGTGCGGTCGTTAGCGTGTCTTCAAAACTGAGGGAAGTGTCAGATAATATTTGAAACCAGTCTTCTAAGTCATCATGATAATTATCGAGATATTCAGAAAGATTCATAGTTTGAGAAACAGCAAGTGCACTTGCTGCGTCAGAATTACTTCCATGCATCATTTGCAATTCGGCCAACGTAAACTGTTGTAAAGGACAATTTTGACGCCCCAATAGTGCAATTACACTATCCATCGTTTGGTCATAATCCACCGTATCGCTTAAGAATATACTTACAAGATTATTTACCGCAACCTTTTGAATTGACCTGTAATGTGCCATTCCAGATTCGAGCTCTTCTCTTTCATCTAGGGTTAACAAATCTTTTTCTGTAAGGTCTTCTATGTCTGAGGTTGATAGTCGAGTTGTACGATTGTTCAATGCTTCAATTACTTCTAAATTGTGCATAGAACTAGAGTTGCTATCGAGTAATTGAAGAAGGTATGTTTCTGAATAATTTGATTCATTTTCTATTAATGCAACGACCACATCATTAGAGACAAACGGAGCTAGGTTCATCAAGTTAGCATGAAACGCACTTGCATTTTGCGAGGTTAATGCAATGGCATCACTTAGCATTTGAGTTGTGTTTCCGTTATCAAGTTTACTAGAATAGTTTTGCTCTAAAGTAGCTAGGTTTGAATTAGCACTTTGTAAGGAAGACCGTAGATCAGTTTCTCCTGGAACACCTATAATTCCTGAGCCTGATTCGCGAGCATGTTGTTCAACAGGATACGAACCTGGAATTTTAACCGCACATGAGCCCCAAACGGTTGAGGTGTTAACCAGAGAAATGGGTTGAGACGGATTATACAATGGTTCAACATTTGCATTTTGCGCTGGGTCGTGATGGAAATAGGTGATATGATTCTGCGACTGATTGAGTATATCGTATTGACAGGGCATAAAATCATCAATCACATCAAAATATGCCTTCTGAGAACTACAACTATGTGTAAATTCATTACCTGCAGGCTGAATGATGGATGAAGGATGAGAGACTCCGATATATGATCCGATGCCACAGGGCGCAGGTTCGATAGGTTGTCCGCCAAATGAAGTTCCACAATGAACAAGCACATCATGTCGTGTAGATGAAAATTCGTTGCAATAAAACTGAAAACCTTCGGTTGTTGCATATTGACCAACGTTGTTGCCCAAGGCTTCAATACCATGATATAGTGCTGTAAACCTATTACCCAATACAGAGTTGTGTTCTGGGCCACTATTATTTACAATAATACCCACGGTTAATTCTGAACTTGGCTCCTCACCATTTGAAAAATCGTTGTCATAGATGCTGTACTTGGAGCATCCGTCTAAATAAAGGCCATAGCGCTCTGGATTTGACTCAAGCGTATATCCATCAGATAAATCGAAATCACATCTTGCTACTTTAGTATAATCATCACCTGAGACATACATACCGTATCGGCATTTAAATTCAGTATCTCTTACATCGGGTTTAAATGGTATGCCTCCCCAGTCTAAGTGCGATATACCGTATTCGAGACCCTCAAATCTTGATTTTTGCAGAAACTGAGTAGGGCAAGTTCCTTGTGTGATGGCAGAGCAAATACCAGTGACATTGTATCCAGAAGCTTGAGCAGAAATACCAATGCCTCTTTCATAAGTATCTACTGGTCTAGTGTTTTCGAATGTGCATCCATTTATTTGTATACCATGAACATAGCTCATTCCAAGGTGATATTCTTGAGCTTGGTGTGGGCCAATTTCGTCATCGGTGATGAATGTTGAATTTTTAAAACGCGAAAGATTGGGTGCAAATGCCTGTGTGTTTGGAATGTTAAAAACGTAAGGAGCAAAATGCACGCCTCTGTAATTGTTTCTGAAAGTAGCATCAGTAACTTTTAGAATACCTCCCGATTTTACATACACGCCATAATTCGCTTGCTCAATAACAGCATCATTTATTATTTCTATAATGCCTTGATCGGGATTTTATGTTCCTGAATAATACTGACTTTCTGTGCCATCTCCTTCTATCTCGATTCCACCCCATAAGCATCTGCTTGTGAGCCGCGCTCCATCGATAATGAGCTTAGCACCTTTTTCTACAATGTGCCTATTTCCTTCACTGAACCATAATTCTGCGCTGCTGCCGAGTGTTAGGGTGCTACCGCTATTTACAATTACATCCTGCGAAAAAAACCTTCTATCATTCCATAAAGAAGAAGTGCTAATAGGTGCTTGACTTGTACCATAACTAGACACAGCTTGAACGGCTGCATAAGCATTGACTCTTCCTGTACCAACATGACTGACGCCATTGAAAGTGTAACTCGAGGCATCCACAATTGGATCTGTTGTTGATATTAAAATATCTTGAATGGCTGCTGGAGTAAGACATGGGTTTAGGGCCATGAGTAGAGCTACAGTACCAGCCACCATCGGTGCAGCAAATGAAGTGCCATGACCTCCAGTTACATATGGAAACGGATTCTGACCATTATCATATGGTGTGCAGTGAAACATTTCATAGGAAGGGGCACATAGGTCTATTTGAGGAAAGTCTGAATGTGTTTTAATAGTGCTTCCCTCCTCAAAGTAATGGTTATCATCTTTAGTGGTTCCTCCAACAATGATAACTCGTTCATCATAATCTGGATGAAAGGGATAGATCGGCTCCCAACCGTTAGCCGAACTACCGCAATTGGAGCCCTGATAACCATTACCAGACGGATAAACTATTGGGATTCCCATGTCTAATACGTCTTGCACAATTCTTTCTTCGAGATCGGCTATTATTGGATCATTCGGGATATTACAACCTCGGTGTATTGATGAAGTAATAATATCTGCATCCATTACGGTTGCTGCATGCAGCACTCTTGCCATATAGTTTGCTCTTTCCCCTGCTCCTTGAACCGCACCATGATAGCAGATAAGCTTTGTCTTGAAACCAATGGATGCATAGTTCCCGTCAGCGGTAGCTCCGTTTTCCGCTGTTTCTGCAGCAGCATGGCCAGCAACTGCAGTTCCGTGGAAATCCGAACCCAGGGGGATACCCGACCAAGGATCGTTGTAGGGTGATATTTTTGAAGCGAGGTCAGGATGGGTAACGTCAAAGTCCGTGTCCAAAATGGCAATTTTAATGTCGGGACTACCCTTGGTAATATCCCAAGCATATTCAGCGTCAATTCGCTTGAGTGCCCAGTGGTATGGCCCACTCACCCCAGTTGTTTGGCTCCAGAAATAATCACTTGGGTCATGCATGGGCTTGGCTTCGTCATACTCAAGTAGAACAACCTTTACGTTGCTGTCCAATAGCTCTATAATCGATTTGAGCGAATCAACGTTTGTTGAGGGAAAGCTGATAGAATAAAAACTGTTGTAATATGGATTGTCAATGAAATCAAATACAGGTCTGACCCTCTGGCTATCCAAACCAGTGAAAATTGAATCAATTGTAATGTTCTTGAAAGAGCCATCCGTATTTAGTGCTTCAGGTTCAATTTTTAACCACATGGCCGTGTCCGACACTGTGGCATCGGGGTGTTGTGATAATCCATTCTGGCTCAATAGGAAGCAAATGATGATTATGACAGTAAAAGTTCTCATGGTAGTACGATTTTTTTGGTGTAAACGTGGTTTGAGTTTGATAAACGAACGACATACGCCCCCGAGGGCAACATGGAAATAGCAATTGAACGTTCAAAGTCGGTGCGTAACACCTTGGCTCCGCTAATATTGAAGATGTTGAGCTCAAACCCTTCGTTAGAATGCTCGCAACCTGCTTTTAGTAATAGTTCACGCTCAACAACCTGAATGCAATCCTCACCTTCCCGTACTACAGGTTCATCTACCCCTGTTGGTATGACGTAAATAGTGTTGTGGCTTCCGAATTCGACTTCCGAGCAACCCTCTGCATCAGTAATTGTCACATTATAATTGACCGTTTCTAAGGTTAGCACAGTTGGTGTGATCGAAGTACTGTCAGACATGTTTTCGGATGGCTCCCAATGATATTTCAAAGGCGGTATACCACCCCAGATATTAGGTTCAAACAAGATCGCAGAATCCCCTTGATAGATTATTTTGAACAAATTCGACAGTGACCAAGTAAAATAACTGCTCGACACTTTGACAGAGTCGGAGACTGAGATTCCGGTACTATCTGTAGCTGTCAGAGCAAATTTTAAAACAGGTGCATCATGGTAAACATTATTAGACAAAACCATATTCGTCTTTACCAATGGATTCAAAACGGAATTCGAATCGAGAAAATGGTGTTCATCCCAGTATTGTCCGTCAAAGAAAACGGGATTCAGCATTGTCCATTCGATTTCATAAGGAGGTGTGCCCCCCTCAACACTTGCATTCAAATGAAAGGGTGTAAATTCATTTTGAAGTTCTAAACTTCCACAAAAATTTGTGTCAGATCCAGCATTCACAGTTAAAGGTTCTTGCGCCCAAGAAAGCTCCACGCAAACCAGTAATATCAAAAGAAACAACATTTTTTTCATAGCTAGAAAGTAGGTTTAGTTGTGTAGATTGTAGCACAAGATAATTTAAAAAATTGCAAAGTACTTGAAATTAACATTTTAGGGTGTGGTGGTGTTGGTTGCCTCCATCAAAATCCAGTGAAAGATGGATTGGTTGAGTTTCCTTAAGATTACATGTATAGCTCAGCTAGGAATTATGCCGAGCGAAGTGCTCTCATGGATATAGAATTGATATCAAGAAGGTGGAAGACGATAAGGTGAGGCGCACGGACTGCAAGTCCGCGAGAGCGGGTCAAAAAATGACAAGTAGCCTCGAGATTCTCAGTCCGCCTTGTGCCAATTGGAAGCAAAAGCTGATCTCGTTCTTGATGAAATACTTCTAGCGCGTTTAATTTTCGATGACGTAATCGACCACTTCTACCGTCATTTCATTTCGCCTGTTTATCACCTCAAACGGAGGATTATAGCCGAGGAAGGTGAACTTGCCCGTGTGCTTGATTCCTTCTTTCGCCAAAAGATCGCTCAATTCTTGCTGTTTTTCAGCCAGTTTTTCATCATTGGCCCATCCTCCAAAACGCAGTGCCGCTAGAATGCGTTGTGATTGAGTTTCGAATTGAATAGTACTGTCGTTTGGTTTGGGCAAATCTTTGATTTCATAAGCTTCAGGAATCATGAATTTCATGCGCATGGTGTCGCCCATTTCCATCGATACCGGTGTAGTCATTGCGATGGATTTCTTGTCTTCGTTTCCACCAAAAATATAACTGGCCAGCACTCTGAATCCCGAACCTGAAACTTCTTTATATGATTTTTTTGGCATGGTTACAACCGAGAAATTGACGTCTGGATAGAGACGGATTTCAAAGTCTTTGTATTCTTTCAGTACTTGGTATGAAATTGTTTCCGTTTTGGTGGTTGAGTTGCTCACGAATGCTTGTAAGATTATAAAGACGATTAAAAGAATTCCCGCAACGAGGATTGCGATGGTGGTGGGTTTCATTATAGTTGTTTCAATAAGTAACAACGCATCCATGGTCAATGTTTAAATTGGTTCATATCCAACCTCTTAGTTTGTAATACGCCAGTGCAGTGTATTCTCGGCCAACCCGAATTTCATATTGTAAATAACTCCACAAGTTATAACGCCATGCTAAACTAGGTGCGAACAATTCATTCTTGTTATTCTTTAAACTTTCGGGATTTAGGTCGAATTCAAATGCTGGAGATCCGCCCACAAATTCGAATCCTTCAGCATAAAAGCAAGCCACGGCTCGTGTCATGTGTTCAGGAGAAGTTACGATCAATAGTCGTTTGGATTGTTGTAGTTTTTGTGATAAAATTTGCGCTTGCTCGTGGGTATTCGTTCCAGTCGATTCAAAATGTATGCGTGTTGCCTCTACTCCTCGCATTATTAATTCTTTGGCCATGAGTTCTGAAGCTACCATCGGATTTTTCTCACCGGGATTTTTCGGCAACGCAATGACAATTTCTGTTTCAGTATAGTAGAGTGCTTTTTCGGCAGTGATGTAACAGCGCATTAATCCATCAGCACTTGGCATTCCTTCTCCTCCCAATAAAATGATTGTTTCGGGCGATTGTGTGTAGTTTGATTCTACCGTGCCTAAATCAGCATAGGCATAAAAAGGAAGATCGGTGAAGGCTAAGACGATCATTAAGCTAAACACTATTCCAACTGCGATCAGAACCCGTTTTACGAATTTCCCAATGAGTGCCAGTTTTTTAGATTTATTATTCAACGTGTTTTCCTTTAATCGAATCTCAGAAACAAATTACTCGAAGTCTTCAAGGGCCTTTTTAGCATCATCATAGCCTTGCTGCATTAAATCCTTCAAATGGTCCATATTTGATCTGCTGTAGTTAGAAAGGTTGGGCTTTATCAATAGGTCGGCTTCCCTGGATTGCAGTCTTGACGAAGTGAGCATAGTGAAATGAAAACTGTTCAACAATACATCAAATATGTGTTGAGGTTTTTCATATTTGAATTGGGCGTTTAGGTCAACACCAATAACATAATCAGCGCCCATGTTTCGCACCGTTTGTATGGGTACATTTTCCACAATTCCGCCATCAAGCAACATTTTTTCATCGATTTCGATGGGATTGAAAATTCCTGGAATACAGGTGCTTGCCTTTATTCCATCAGTAACTGAGCCACTGTTTATTACTACTTTTTCTCCACTTGCCGCATCGGTAGCAACCATTGCTAGTGGGATGTCGCTCTCTTCGATTTTTGCATTACCGATGTGTTGATGCAAAAGTTTACCCATTTTTTCGTTTGACAACAACCCATACCGCGACAAAGAGAGTTCTGCAATGTCAATCCAGTTCAGTTTCAATGCGATTTCTTCAATTTCATCGCACGACTTTCCGAAGGCGAAGAACGCTCCCACAAACGCTCCAATGCTCGTCCCTGCGATGTAATCGATTTTGATGCCCGATTCATGCACGGCTTTCAACACTCCAACGTGTGCCGCGCCCAGCACTGCTCCTCCGCCAAGCGCTAAGCCTATTTTTCGATCTGATTTTTCCATTTGGTTGGCAAATTACTTTTTCTTTCTGACAAGGCGAAGTGCACTTCTCCAACTCAATTGGTGATTTTTTACTTCGGTTCTATGATTAAAAAGACAGCGGTGTCAGTTCCAATGTTCAAAACTTCGTGCCATTCAATATGTTCGTTATAGAAACTGCTTCCTGTAGGCACATCAATTTCTTTGGTTCCGTTTGTGTCAGTAATTTGAAATTTACTCCCTTGCAGCGTGTACCCGAAATGTGCGCTGTGGTAGTGACGTTCGTGTCCAATTCCAGGCGGAAAAGTACATTTCAATGAACGAATCATTTCATTTTCTTCGAGAACTACACAAATATCATCTCCGTTCCATCCCGCTTCCAATGGGTCGGGTAGACTAGACTGTTGTGTGCATGAAAGCATCATGATAGACAAACATAGAAACATAAATGAGACTGTGCTTTTCAGGTCTAAACTTCTCGTTTTTCGCATGTTCTTCTTCATGTTCGATTTTCAAATGATTCAGATTTAAGTTGTCATCTTTTCATCATGCAAAGATGTGCCTCTAGAAATTTGGAAGATTGACTATTCATCTGTGGCATCCATTTTTCCTATTTCAGCTGAATTAAAGTAAAGTTGGTAAGACTTGTTCCGCCAATGTTCGGGGTCATCGCTTAGTGCATAAACGAACAATGTTTTGGGTTGATGCACCAATTCGGGCAAGTAACAAAAGTTTTCTTCGCAACGCTGAATGCGCTCATAGCGATCATGCATTTCTGCATCAAAGTGTGCCATGTCTCCTGAAATAAGTTCTTTGAACAAATAGAATTGATTCTTCCACGTGAGTAAGCATAAAAGCAATAGTGGAAATGCTAATTTTTGAAGCAATGTTGATCGCAGTTTTGGCAATAGGAAATCTTTATTCGCTAGGATAATCAAAGTAAATGATGGCGCAAATAGAATGCTCGCCAAGTTTGCTGTGCGATATTGCCCGAGCATTCCTGTGCTATAAAGTGGCCCGAAACTGCTGATCATGATGGGCAGAATCAACACCAATACTACTGCAATGGGATTGCGCAAGAACTGCAACCGCGCACTGGCATTATCTTTTAAATTGAGCTTAAGCAAGACTATAGCCCAAAGAAGAAATGCTGGATTGAGAAGCCATTCGCCAATAAATCGAGCGCTGTACACCAAGCTCATAGCGAACGAGTGGAGCAGTTGATGACTTTCACTGAATTGTGATGCCCTCACCGCATTTCCGGGCGCAGTAAAAACATAAATCAGTAAGAGCGAGAAAAGCAGAACATAAGCGAGTGAGAGTTTTGAAAATCGCGCTCTTACAGCCATTAACCCTGAGGCCGCCATTCCATATAGAAGAATGGTTTCGTTAAAACCACTTGCTATGATGATGAGCCCGACAGCGCATGCGTGTGATTTGAGTTTGATGTAAGTTTGATTCCTTACCAAGATGGCTGTTGCCAATAAAAGCAAAAGGGCTGAAAGTGTGTAGGTGTAAGCACCGGTGTACCAATAAATGCCTTCAGTAATGTCGGGCATAATGCTGAGTGCAATGAGCGCACTCACCGTAGTGATTAACAATAGATGTTGATTTACAATCAATCGGAAGAATAGCAGCAATCCTGCAAAAAAGCTTCCAATCAGTATCACTGGCATGAGCTTGTATGCGGTTATTCCGCCCCAGTTGAGCGGGCTCGAAAGCATGAGAAAGTTACTCGCGTAGCGGCCATTGGTTTCGTATCGCTCGTTTAAAACGAGTTGTAATATCTCACCACCACGAGCCTTTGCTGCATACGTGAAATCATCACCACTGGGATGACAATACACACTCGCAAAAACATAGCTTCCCAATACTATAATGCCCGTTATGGCGATGAAGAGGCGTTCTCTTTTGCTCAAGCGATGAAGATTGAAGGAGTGAATTTAAGCATATTGTAAATTCACCAATTAATCGCCTTGGTTAGTGTTGATCTTGAATCTTGAGGAATTTGAGCGGACCAACAAATAAATCACACCAATTATGATGGTCGGAATCAAAATTAAGTGCTCGACACTTGAAATTTCAAACCAGTAAATGGCAATGCTTCCAATCAATAGGAGGGCCGCCATGGCAAACAAGGTGTTTCTAAACAAAGTAGCAATGCCTTCGATGTCATACTTCGCTTTTTCCTCTTTCGACATCATGTTGTATCCCGCGATCAGAAAGTGCATTTTGGCGTGTTTGACTAGTAGTCCTAAAACAATGAACAAAAGGGCAACGGTTATCATATTTTGCGGGGTTTTTTTAGGTTGTTAGCGCGCTACATTGGGTTTAATAAATTGAATTAAATGTATGAATAGTTGGCATACTTGACTTTGAATTAAGCAGAACACTAATTCTTATAGCGTTTAACCGAGTCAACTCTTGAGGTTTTTAAAGCGAGGCAATAAATTAGAAATCGATTCGTTGAATTGGTCTAACCGTCCAAATTCTGGACGGTCTTTCCATTTTTTTTACTCAATAAATTAACTTAGAAATGAGAATAATTACCCTATTTGTTACATCGAGTTTGATTTTACTAGCTTCTGCAAGTTGTAACCAGAATAATCAAAATGATCAACAAGAGAATTCCGAAAATAAAGAATCTCAAACCCATTCGAATCAGGCGTCAAGTCAGACAAATCCCAGTTTAGAATCCATTCAACAACCTGAGTTGAAGGAGGTGAGTGATAACGAATTATCAAAATTTGCCGCCATCGCGCAGGAAGTTCAACTCATTAATCAAGCCGCGCAGCAAAAGATGATTCAGGTAGTTGAGTCTAAAGGTATGGATGTGGAGCGCTTTAGTCAAATTCAACAAGCCCAACAGAATCCGCAACTGGAAATGGAAGTTTCGGCTGAGGAATTAGAAACTTATGAAGCCTCAACTCAAGAATTTCAAGGAATTCAGATGGATGCTGAGAGTGTTATGGAAAAGAAGATCAATGAAGGCGATCTTTCATTAACTCGATATCAAGAAATAGCACAAACACTGCAAAGCGATCCAGTTTTGCTCGAAAAGTTTCAGGCGATTCAGCAACAGCGCAACTAGAATCGTCATCATTTTAATTTAAAATCAATTTATTATGCGTTTTATGAAAAACAACAAGTCAATTTTTATCCTAACCTTACTTATGACTCTTGGAGCTTTTGTTTATGCTCAAGACAAAGTAACTGAAGCTGAATTAGAACAATTTGCGTCAGCATTTCTGCAAGTTCAAAACCTTGAACAGCTAGCACAACAAGAAATGGTTCAAACCATTGAAGAGAAAGGTCTTGCGGTTGAGCGATTCAATGAGATTCAGCAAATTCAACAGAATCCAGATCAAGTTTTGGAAGCTGCACCAGAAGAAGTTGAATTATTTGAATCTGTATCAGGGGAGTTATCCGAGATTCAAGTGAAAGCGCAAGAAAATATGCAAGTTAAAATTGTTGAAGAAGGATTGACAGTTCCGCGTTATCAAGAATTAGCAAGTGCCATTCAGTCAAGTCCAGAATTGCAACAAAAGGTTCAAGAATATTTAAAAGGATAGTCTTCTTGACGGATTAAGAATACTCCTAAGAGTAACAAAAATGCCGCTGAGCCAGGCTCAGCGGCATTTTTGTTTTAGATATGTTGATTTTAAACGGAAATCACTGTGTTCAAAGTAATGCTTGGTCGCATGGCCTCAGCGGTCAACTGCTCGTTTGCGTGATAGTATCCACCAATGTTTAAGGCGCGGCCTTGAGCTCCGTTGAGCTCACTAATTATGGTTGACTCTTTTTCGGCAAGCGTCTTCGCCATGCTTGAAAATTCAACTTTCAAGTTAGTGTCTTTGTTCTGAGCGGCAAGTGCCTCTGCCCAATACAATGCCAAGTAGAAATGGCTGCCGCGATTGTCCAGTTCGCCTACCTTGCGCGAAGGTGATTTATCGTTCAATAGGAACTTACTGGTCGCTTCATCCAATGTTTCTCCCAACACGATGGCTTTGGGGTTTTTGTAGGCGTTTCCTAAGTGCTCGAGCGAAACGGCAAGCGCTAAAAACTCACCCAGTGAATCCCAGCGTAAATGGTTTTCCTCCACAAATTGCTGTACGTGTTTTGGTGCAGAACCACCTGCTCCGGTTTCAAACAATCCACCGCCATTCATCAATGGCACAATTGAAAGCATTTTAGCACTCGTGCCCACTTCGAGAATAGGGAAGAGGTCGGTCAAATAATCGCGCAATACGTTTCCTGAAACAGAAATTGTGTCTTTGCCTTCAATGATGCGCTGGCAAGAAAACTCGGTGGCTTCAGCCGGTTCCATAATACGCATATCAAGGCCCTTGGTGTCATAATCGGCCAAATAGGTCTTTACTTTTTTGATGATCTCCGCATCGTGTGCGCGGTTTTCATCTAACCAGAAAATGGCAGGATTGCCAGTAGCCTTGGCTCTGTTTACGGCCAGCTTCACCCAATCTTGGATGGGTGCATCTTTGGTTTGACACATCCGCCAAATGTCGCCTGACTCCACCCGGTGCTCCATCAAGGTGTTTCCTTCTTCATCGATCACTTTCACTGTGCCGTTTCCAGCCATCTCAAACGTCTTATCGTGCGAGCCGTATTCTTCAGCTTTTTGCGCCATCAATCCAACATTCGAAACACTGCCCATTGTTGTTGGGTCAAAGGCGCCATTTCGTTTACAAAAATCGATGGTGGCTTGGTATATTCCTGCATAGCTGCGGTCTGGAATAATCGCTTTGGTGTCTTGTGCTTTACCAAGTTTGTTCCACATTTGGCCTGAAGTGCGAATCATCGCGGGCATAGACGCGTCAATAATTACATCGCTCGGCACGTGCAGATTGGTAATTCCGTGATCCGAGTTTACCATAGCTAAGTCAGGTCCAGATGCATATGCCGAATCAATATCAGCTAAGATTTCATTGCGTTTTGATTCTGGGAGGTGTTGAATGTCGTTCATCAAATTGCCCAAGCCATTATTTGGATTGAAGCCAATTTCTTCAAACGTGGATGCGTGCTTTGCGAACACCTCGCTGAAGTATGCTTTCACAGCATGACCAAAAATGATAGGGTCTGAAACCTTCATCATGGTAGCTTTGAGATGCACAGAAAACAATACACCTTTTTGTTTGGCGTCTTCTTTTTGTTCGGCCAAAAATTTTGTCAAAGCATTCTTACTCATTACCGAAGCATCGATAATTTCACCTGCTCGAAGGGCAGTAGATGCTTTGAGGGTTTTGTTGATACCATTATCTCCAATGAACTCAATTTTGACGCTACATGGCTTGCTCACGCACACCGATTTTTCACTGCCGTAGAAATCACCACCGGTCATGGTAGCAACATGTGTTTTTGAATCAGCGCTCCAAGCGCCCATTTTATGAGGGTTTTTCCGCGCATATTCTTTCACTGCTTTTGGTGCCCTGCGGTCAGAATTTCCTTCGCGAAGCACTGGGTTTACAGCACTTCCTTTAATTTTATCGTACCTCGACTTAGCGTCTTTTTCAGATTCAGTGGTAGGTTCGTCAACATAGTCAGGTATGTTAAATCCTTGGCCTTGCAATTCTTTGATGGCGGCTTTTAGCTGCGGAATTGAAGCACTGATGTTGGGTAATTTGATGATGTTGGCTTCGGGAGTTTTTGCCAATTCACCTAATTGAGCCAATGCATCTTCAACTTTTTGGTCATCGTTGAGGCGATCAGGAAAGCTGGAAAGTATTCTTCCTGCCAACGAAATGTCTTTGGTTTCAATATGAATGCCAGATGATTTTACAAAGCGCTTTACAATGGGTAAGAATGAAACGGTAGCCAAGGCTGGTGCTTCGTCTGTTTTTGTGTAAATAATGCTTGGGTTAGTGTTGCTCATGCGTTTGTACTGTCTGTTATGTTCAATAAAAAGAGGAGCAAAGTTAACCTTCTGCTCCCCTTTATGAAATGTGTGCTGATGAATTAACTCAGCAATAAAAATAGATTAGTATCCGAATACCTCTTTCAATGTGAGTTCTTTCACTGGGCCGAGCTTTTTGAGTGCTTCAAAATCAGTTTCGCTTTTCTTGCCAATCATCACGTAGGTATACGTTTTACCTTTTACATTTTGGTCAAAAAAGGCTTGTAGCTTATCGAAAGTAACGTCATTAAGTTGAGGATAGATTTTTTGATTGAGATCGTAGTCAACGCCAAGTTTTTGAGCTCGCTCGTAACCCCATAGAATACTGCTTCCTTTGGTTCGATTGGTTTCAATTTGTTTCATCGCACTGAGTTTAGCTCCTTCAAATTGATTGTCGGCCCGTGGTATGTTGCTCATCAAATCGAGTAAAGCGTTGGTTGCGTCACTCAATTTATTGGCTTGTGTGCCAATGTATCCGCGCACATAGTTGTGCTTGTCAGCTTCTGATGGCGTGCTGAACCCTGCATAGGCCGAGTAAGCCAACGCCTTTGATTCTCTGATTTCTTGGAAAACGATCGAAGAAAGTCCACTTCCAAAATATTCGTTGAAGATGCGCGTTTCAGGCAAGATACTTTCATCAAATACTCCACCGCGGTGATACATCATGAGCTCTGTTTGCACCATGTCGTATTCACAGAAATAGACCACATTTTTATCGGTTGCCAACTCGGGGAACTCCATTTCTGCGGGCAAAGCCACCATCGTTTCAGGCATTGTGTGATGCGATTCTAACACGCTGCTTACCGCGTTGATTTCTTGAGGTCCATAGAATAAAATTCGATGCTCGTAGCTTGTTAATTGATGTAAGATGTCGGTCAGTTCATTTGGATCGATATTCATCAATTCATCGGTGCAAAGCACATCGTTAAATGGGTTTTTGGCTCCATATTTGGCATAGTCAGCCATTCCTCTAAATAGAATTTGTCCCTTGTCGAGTTTCTTGTCAGAACGCTTTTTCAATTCGCCCATCACCATTTCTTTATAGCTGTTTTCGTCAGCTACTACAGAGGATAAGATCTTCTCAAAAAGTTGAACGCCTTCTTCAAATGTTTCCTCAAGTCCAGTAAGTGTTATGTAGGATTGATCGCTAGAAGTATACACGTCAAAGCTCACACCTAACTTGAATAGCTCTTTTTGCACCTCTGCAGGCGACATGTCATTTGTTCCCAAATACGGTAAATAGTCAACTGCCAGCGCAACTTTTTTGTCGTGATTCTTACCCATATCAAGCAAGTAGTTCATCGTGTAAAGTTCATTCACCTCGTTTTTCACATAAAGCAAAGGCACTTTGTTAGCGATGCTTGCCTTTTGAATGGCCGAAGAAAAATCGATGAATTGTGGCTCTAAACGCATCGACTCCATAGTATCGATCATGGTGAAAAACGCTGAGCTTTCTTCGCGGTTGATGGTTACAGGAGTGATTTGTGGTTTGTCAACCTTGTGAATGTCTTTTTCGCCAATGCGCTTATTTACAGCAACGTAATTGTTGTCGAATGTTTCTTTTGTCCACGCGATCAACTCGTCTTTGGTAATCTTCGCCATGTCGTCATACTTGGTTACCTCTTCTTGCCAATCTTTATTCATAATGAAGGCATCAGAGATCAGGTAGGCTCTGATCCAATTCGCTTCCATTTGGCTCATCAAGTCTTTTTTCTTTGAGCGCACAACAGCATCGATCATCCAATCTTCAAAGTTTCCATTTTTCACACTGTCGAGTTGTGCAAGCAATAGATCGCGCACTTCTTCCAAGTTTTGTCCATCACGGGCATACCCCGTAAACATAAACCAAGAGTAATCTTCGTTGACCGATGATGAAGAATAGGCGCGCAACACTTTTTGCTTTTGGTTGAGGTTGAGGTCAATTAGGCCTGCGTTTCCGTTGCTTAAAACACCGTCAAGCAATTCGGCATACATGGCATCTTTGGTATGCACACCGCCCAATCGAAACGATACCATTTCAAACGCTGCTTCGCTTCCCATTACGTCTTCAATGATGGGTTCGGTGATCGGAGATTCTGTAGGCATTTGAATATCTTCTAACGGCTGCGATTTCATGTCGCCAAAGTGCTTGTCGATCATCGCTATGGTTTTTTCTGGATCTAAATCGCCAGCAAGCACAATGGCCATGTTGTTAGGCACATATCGTCTTTTAAAGTAGTCGTGAATTTTTTCCATGCTCGGGCTTTTCAAGTGCTCACCTGTTCCGATCGTTGTTTGTTGACCGTATGGGTGATTAGGGAAAAGTAGGTCGAGTGATTTGTAGTAGGCCTGTCTGCGGTCGCTGTCTTGTGCGCGGTTAAACTCTTCGTACACCGCTTCTAACTCGGTGTGGAAAAGTCGCAATACCAATTCGTTGAATCGCTCAGATTCGATCATGAGCCATTTTTCTAGTTCAGTACTTGGAATGTCGTTGATATAAACAGTGCGTTCGTTGCTCGTGTATGCGTTTGTTCCTTGTGCGCCCAATCCGCTAATCATCTTGTCGTATTCGTTGGTAGCAACGAAAGTGGCCGCGATTTGCGATAAACTATCGATGCGTGCATAGATAGTTTTGCGCGCTTCCATATCGTCTGTATTGCGATGCTCCTCATAAAGGTCAGAAATCATCTGCAAAAACTTTTTCTCTTCTTCCCAATTGAGTGAGCCAATGTTTGAAGTGCCTTTGAATAGCATATGCTCGAGGTAGTGCGCTAAACCGGTGGCGTCTTTTGGGTCTTGCTTGCTACCGGTTCTTACCGCGATGTTTGTTTGGATACGTGGTTCAGCGTGATTCTCTGATATGTAGACTTTTAATCCATTGTCTAAGGTGTAAATACGCAACCCAAAAGGATCGTTTTCTACAGACTCGTAGCTGTATTTTGAAGTTTCTTTTGCCGACTCATTTCCTGAATCAGAGCATGATGTGAGGGCGATTGATGCCATGCCGAGCACCAAAATGAATGTCTTAAAGTTCATAGTTAATTGAGTTGTGTTAATGTGAAATATCAAGGTCTAGATCCTGTTTCAGTTTCCTCAATGTAGGATTTTGACCGGCTAAATATTCAAATTTATCTTGAGCTGTGAATAATTTGGTTTCATGTTTTGTTTCTTGAACCAATATTTTTAGACCTAAAGTTGGGTTTTGAATCAATGCACGCAGCTTCGACAAAACGCTTGCGCTGTGCTGAACAAACTCCTCTTGATCCACTTCGTGTGAAAGAATTATTGTCAGCGTATTTTCATCCATTTGATCTGTTGGCTTTTGCTTTGCCATGATGCTGTACAAGGCGCTTTTGCCTTCGTCAAACGATTCTGTGCTGAGTTTTTTCCACGCTGATTCGATGTCCAATGAAGCTTCATCACTGCTCGGCTCTTCCGCTTTGATCGATTGCACCTGTTCTTCAACCAAATCCTTCACGGCAGGTGCCTTCTCTTCAACTGTGTTTTCTAACTTGAGCGAGACTGTACTTGGCTTTCGCTTGGTTCTGCGAGAAGTAGCTGCATTTTCGTGAATTGGAGAGACAGGCGCCTCTTCAACTTTTCCATTAGAAGGAACCTCAGGTTGAATGATTTCTTCTTGATGTGAACTGGAAGCGGTGGATGATTCAGTTTCTTTTTCTGGAACTGCATTTTTAATGGCTTCCTTTAACGGTTCATCAAGTGTTGCTTCCTCACGCATTTGCTTTTCGGGCAAGGGTTCCAGCTTTTTCTTTTCGCTCGGGGCTCGAAGAACGTTTACCTCAGGTTTAGTGTTTTTTTTTTCGAGCTCTATCGAGGCAATGCTTAGTAATGAAGTTTCTAGTAGGAGCCTCTGATTGCTGGTGTTTCGGAATTTAAAATCGGACTCAGCTGCCAAAGAAAGAGCCGATAATATCCATTCGCTTTCAATTTTTTGCGCTTGGTCATTGTATTTTGCACGCACCGAATCGCCTACTTCTAAAAGCCCGAGCGTTCGCGGGTCTTTGCATACGAGCAAATCTCTAAAATGGCTGGCCAACCCACTTATGAAGTGACTGCCGTCAAACCCTTGTTTTAATATCGAGTCGAGGATGACCAAAGCATCTGCAAAATCTGCTTGGTATAAAGCGTCAGTGATTTTGAAGTAGTATTCGTAATCAAGAACGTGTAAGTTCTTTAAAACGGCATCATACGTCAGGTTTTCATTTGTAAAACTCGATAGCTGATCAAAGATTGAAAGCGCATCGCGCATAGCTCCATCTGCTTTTTGAGCGACCACATGCAACGCTTCTTCTTCGTATTTTATGTCCTCCTTCTTCGCGATGCTCTTGAGTTGATTTACGATGTCTTCGATGCCAATTCGGTTGAAGTCATAAATCTGACAACGGCTCAGAATGGTCGGAATAACCTTGTGTTTTTCAGTAGTAGCTAAAATGAAGATAGCGTGCTTTGGCGGTTCTTCTAAAGTCTTCAAAAAAGCATTAAAGGCTTGTTTTGAAAGCATGTGCACCTCATCAATAATATAGACTTTGTATTTCCCAACTTGCGGTGGGATGCGCACTTGGTCGGTCAACGAACGCATTTCATCCACGCCATTATTTGACGCGGCATCCATTTCAAATATGTTAAATGAGAAATCTTCGTCTTCACTGTGATCGTCACTTCGGTTGATCTCTTTGGCGAAAATTCGAGCGCACGTAGTTTTTCCAACTCCTCTCGGACCACAAAACAAATAAGCATGCGCCATGTGGTCTTGTTCGATCGAATTCATCAAAGTTTCAGTGATCGATCCTTGACCGATTACTTCTTTCCAGTTTTCAGGTCGGTACTTCCTGGCAGAAACAATAAATTTTTCTTGACTCGTTGACATCGGGTCAAAAGTATATTTCTTGATGAAATCGTAAACGAGTTAAATTTCAACAGGGTTTTATCGCTTGCAATCAAAGAACAAGTTTGTATCTTTGCGCCCCATTTTTAAAAAGTAATTAGAAAGTTTATGACAAATCGTTATGAAACTGTTTTCATCTTAACTCCCGTTTTGTCTGAGGACCAGACAAAGGAAACAGTGAAGAAATTTATGGCTTTCCTCAAAGATGGTGGTGCTAAAATCACCCACGAGGAAAACTGGGGCCTAAAAAAATTGGCCTATCCTATCCAGAAAAAGTCCACTGGATTCTACTATTTGGTTGAATTTGAGGTTAGCCCTGAATTCATCAGACCCCTTGAAACGGAATTTATCCGTGACGAAAGAATAATGCGTTTCTTGACCGTGAAGATGGATAAAGACCACATCGCATTTGCTGAAGGTAGAAGAGATAAGTCAAAGAAAACTGCTAACGCTTAATTAGAGAAAAGATGGCTGATGATATCAGATATTTAACCCCGATTCTTATTGAAACCCAGAAAGAGAAATTTTGCTGGTTTAAGAAAGCGGGTATCAAATACGTAGATTACAAGGATGCGGATTTCTTGTTGCGATTTGTAAACGAACAAGGTAAACTTCTTCCAAGAAGGATTACAGGAACTTCAGTGAAGTACCAAAGAAAAGTGTCTCAAGCAGTAAAGAGATCAAGGCATTTGGCGTTAATGCCTTATGTGACTGATATGATGAAATAATTATAGATCGACATGGAAGTTATATTAAAAACAGACATTGAGAAGCTAGGTTACAAAGATGACCTGGTGGAAGTGAAAGATGGTTTCGGTCGTAATTTTCTTATACCGCAAGGCCACGCCATTTTAGCAACTGTATCGGCAAAGAAAGTGCACGCTGAAACAGTTCGACAAAGAGCTAAGAAAATCGAGAAAGTTAGAGCAGCCGCGCAGAAAATGGCTGACAAAATGAAGGACATGACCATCACCGTAGGTGCGAAAGTGGGCGAGTCTGGAAAGATTTTCGGTTCCGTAAACAATATTCAATTGGCTGACGAAATCACTAAACTTGGCTTTGAAATAGATAGAAAGAATATCAAAATCAAAGGCGAGACGATTAAGACAGTTGGTAAATATGAAGCTGAGGTTGCATTCCACAGAGATGTGGTTGAAACCATCACATTTGAAGTAGTCGGAGAATAATTGATTCTTCACACACATAGAATTAAAGGGAAGTCGTTGGCTTCCCTTTTTTTGTTGGAATTGGGCGCTGTAAAAGCTTTCTAACCATTAATATTGCTAATCTAAATAGAAATAGATATGATCTTTGATTTGGACATGATTAAAGCAGTGTATGCAAAATACCCAGAACGTATTGCAGCTGCGAGAAAACTATTAAATAAACCCCTAACGCTTTCTGAGAAAATCCTCTATGCTCACCTTTGGGACGGGGAGGCTCAAGAAGTATTTACAAGAGGCAAAAGCTACGTTGATTTTGCTCCTGATCGCGTGGCAATGCAAGATGCAACAGCACAAATGGCGCTTTTGCAGTTTATGCAAGCTGGTAAACCAACAGCAGCAGTGCCGTCTACCGTGCATGCCGATCACCTCATTCAAGCCCGAATTGGTGCTGATAAAGATCTTCAAGAAGCAATAAATAAGAATAACGAGGTTTTCAATTTCTTATCTTCTGTTTCAAGTAAATATGGAATTGGATTTTGGAAGCCGGGTGCTGGGATCATCCATCAAGTTGTTCTAGAAAACTATGCATTCCCTGGTGGAATGATGATCGGTACCGATAGTCACACTGTGAACGCTGGTGGTTTGGGCATGGTAGCCATAGGGGTTGGCGGTGCTGACGCTGTTGACGTTATGGCAGGAATGGCTTGGGAATTGAAGTTTCCTAAATTGATCGGAGTGAAGTTGACCGGAAAATTGAGTGGATGGACTGCTCCGAAAGATATCATACTAAAAGTAGCAGGCATTCTTACTGTAAAAGGCGGAACAGGAAGCATCGTGGAATATTTTGGAGAAGGAGCGAAATCACTTTCGTGCACTGGAAAAGGTACGATTTGCAACATGGGCGCTGAAATTGGCGCAACAACATCAACCTTTGGATATGACGATAGCATGCGCAGATACCTCACTGCCACAGGACGAAAGGAAGTAGTTGAGTTGGCGGATCAAATTGCCGATCATCTAACCGGTGACGATGAAGTGTATGCACATCCTGAGAAGTACTTCGATCAAGTAATCGAAATTAACCTGGATGAACTCGAACCGCACATCAACGGTCCATTCACCCCGGATCTCGCTACTCCAGTTTCCAAAATGAAAGAAGTGCTCAAGGGAAAAGATTGGCCAAAGGATGTAGAATGGGGGTTGATCGGTTCGTGCACCAACAGTTCGTATGAAGATATTAGCAGAGCAGCTTCCATCGCGAAACAAGCCATTGATAAAGGCTTAAAACCAAAAGCTGAATTCGGCATTAATCCCGGGTCTGAGCAAGTGCGTTTCACGATCGCTCGTGATGGATTCATCGAAATATTTGAAGACCTCGGTGCAATGGTGTTTACCAATGCCTGCGGACCATGCATTGGTCAGTGGGACAGAGCTGGGGCAAGCGAGGAAAAGAAAAATACCATCGTACATTCCTTCAATAGAAACTTCTCCAAACGCGCAGATGGTAACCCAAATACACACGCATTTGTTACCTCGCCAGAAATGGTTGCGGCCATCGCGATTAGCGGAAAGCTCGATTTTAACCCAATTACAGATACCTTGATTAACGACAAAGGCGAAGCGGTTAAGTTTGACGACCCAACAGGGTTTGAACTTCCTCCAAAAGGCTTCGATGTGGAAGATCCAGGTTATCAAGCTCCTGCTCAAGACGGAAGTGGAATTGAAGTGAAAGTGAATCCAGATTCTTCTCGTCTTCAACTGCTTGATCCTTTTGCGCCCTGGAATGGTCAGAATATAACTGGAGCAAAGCTTTTAATTAAAGCATTCGGAAAGTGCACAACAGATCATATTTCTATGGCTGGTCCGTGGTTGAGATACCGCGGTCACTTGGATAATATCTCAAATAACTTGCTGATCGGAGCTGTGAATGCTTTCGGTGGTGCTACGAATGAAGTAGTGAATCAATTGACAGGCGAAAAAATGGAAGTTCCGGCTTCCGCTAGAGCATACAAAGCAGCGAATGTTCCCTCTATTGTTGTGGGCGATCACAATTACGGAGAAGGTTCTTCGCGCGAGCATGCCGCTATGGAGCCTAGACATCTCGGGGTAAGAGCTGTGATCGTGAAGTCATTCGCACGCATTCATGAAACTAATTTGAAAAAGCAAGGAATGCTAGGTTTAACATTTGTGAATGAAGCAGATTACGACAAAGTTTTGGAGGACGATACCTTCAACTTTATCGATCTTGAACACTTTGCTCCAGAAAAGAACTTGACCCTTGAGGCTGTTCATGCTGATGGATCAAAAGACCTCATTCCATTAGCTCACACCTATAATCAAGCTCAAATTGATTGGTTTATAGCGGGAAGTGCATTGAACTTAATTAAGACCCAAGCAGCTTCCAATTAATCACGATTTTTGATATTCAACACTTAGTGCAAAACGATTTAATTATTCGAGCCGCTCGAGGCGAAAAGACCGAGCGCAGCCCAGTTTGGGTGATGCGACAAGCGGGGCGTATTCTTCCTGAATACCGTGCATTGAGAGCAAGTCTTTCAGGCTTCAAAGAGTTAGTGGAAACACCAGATCTAGCAGCTGAAGTGACAGTGCAGCCGGTTGATATTCTTGGCGTAGATGCCGCCATTATATTCTCTGACATCTTGGTTATACCCGATGCAATGGGCCTGCCTTATGAAATGATCAAAGGAAAAGGCCCTTACTTTCCGCAGGTTGTGAAAAGCGCCTCCGACATCGATAAGTTGAATGTAATAAATGGCGAGGAGCTTACTTACGTTTACGATGCCATCAAGGAAACTGTGAAACGATTGAATGGAAGAGTTCCCGTTATCGGATTTGCCGGTGCTCCATTTACGATTTTGTGCTACATGATCGAAGGGCAGGGAAGTAAAACGTTTTCTAACGCTCGCAAATGGTTGCATGCTTATCCCAAAGAATCACATCAACTTTTGGAAAAGATTACCACTTCAACCATCAATTATTTGAAACTTCAAATAGAAGCAGGCGTTTCGTTGTATCAGGTATTCGATTCATGGGCTGGAGTGCTCAGTGAAGAGCTTTACCGTGAGTTTTGCATGCCTTACCTCAACCGCATTGCTGAGGAAGTGAATTCTGTTCCAAATATTGTTTTCGCAAAAGGCGCTTACTTTGCGATGAATGACCTCATGTCTAGCTCATTCAATGCAGTTGGCCTTGATTGGAGCCACATTCCAAAGCAAGTTCGTTCGATGAATCCAAGTAAAGTCCTTCAAGGAAACCTCGACCCCACTGTACTTTATGCAAGTGATGATGTGGTGGTTCAAAAGACTAATGAGATGTTAAGTTCCTTCGCTGGAGGAGGTCACATCGCTAATTTAGGCCACGGTGTTTATCCTGATACCGATTGGAAGAAGGTAAAATTGTTCATCGATACTATCAAATCAAGCAAGAATTAAAATCATAATAATGAAGCGAATATTTTCATTTAGCACATTAATCACAGCGGTTTCAGCAATGACATTCGCTCAAGGCAATTTAGTCCAAAACGGAAGTTTTGAATCGGTCACTAAAAAGATTAAAGAAGGTGGCTCAATTGAATTGGCTTTGCCTTGGACATCAGCCACAGAAGCGAAAGCAGACCTATTTAATCCTCGTGCAAAGGGTGAAGATTGGGGCGCGCCAATGAATTTATATGGAGATGCTGACCCAAAGGACGGGGAAGGTTATGCTGGTGTGGTCATGTATTCCTACAAAGATGCAGAGCCAAGAACCTACTTACAGATTAAACTTTCATCGGGCCTTGAAGAAGAAAAAGTATACTGCGTAAAAATGAGCGTTATGCTGGCGTTGCTGTCTAAATATGCGTGTAACAATATTGGAATGTACTTGAGCGAAAAACCAATGGACATGGAAGCATTGGAGGCAGGTTCAATTACTCCACAGATTATTCACTCTCAAAATAAGATATTCACAGAGCAATTCGATTGGGAAGATATTTGCCATACATATATCGCGAATGGAGGTGAGAAGTTTTTAACCATCGGAAACTTCGCCCTTTCAGATGAAACTCAAGAAGAGAAAGTCAAGAAGCCGAAAGGGATTTTAGGTACCCAAGCACGCACAGGTTATTACTACATTGATGATGTGTCAGTGAAGAATATGGCCGGTGTTGACGCGTGCGATTGCGAAGTTGATGCAAGCGGAAGTTCACTTCAGGTGAAATATTCGAAAGAAGTAAGCTCAGACATGCAGCTCGATGTCTCTGAGGATATCGAAATGACCAGAATTTATTTTGACGAGAAAAGCGCGGTGATTAAAGAGGATGCAAAAACTGATATGCAAAAGGTTGCTACTTTATTGAAGGAACACCCAAAATACAAAGTGAAGATTACGGGTCACACTGATCCTGTGGAAGAGGTAAAGGTTACAGGTGATGTTTCTTTGCAACGAGCCCAGGCAGTAAAAGATCAATTGGTAAAATTAGGTGCATATGAAAACAAGCTTCTGGTAGTTGGTGTGCAAGATTTTAATCCTGCCACTGATGATGCTTCCGTAGCAGGGCAAGCACAAAATAGACGTGTAGTATTCGAGGTCATCAGTAAAGAATAATTCCGAGAATAAATAAAAAGAAAAAGCCTCGAGAGATCGGGGCTTTTCTATTTTCGCTAAGATTTAATGATAAAGAAAAACGATAAACAAACGATTAGAGCTTGGGCCTTTTACGATTGGGCAAACTCAGCTTACAACCTTGTTATCACCACTGCTATTTTCCCGATTTTTTATCAAAAAATGACATCTTCGGTAGATGCCAATGGCATTACCCATGAGAAAGTTCGGTTTTTCGGAACGGAGTTTATCAATACCGAAATCTACAGTTATGTTGTCTCGTTTTCATTTTTAATCGTCAGCGCCATTTCTCCAATTTTATCAGGAATTGCGGATTATTCGGGAAGTAAAAAATCATTTTTGAAATTCTTCTGCTATCTAGGTGCTTTGGGGTGTGCGCTCTTGTTTTTCTTCAGTGTCGATTACCTTGAACTTTCCATGCTGTTTATCGTCATTGCTAGCGTTGGATTTTGGGGCAGCCTTGTGTTTTACAATGCATTCTTGCCCGAAATTGCTGACCACGTTCATCATGACAAAATCTCTGCGCAAGGCTTTGCTTATGGCTATGTTGGAAGTTCTATCTTATTGATCGCGCTGTTAATCCTTATTCAAACAGGTGTAATGCCCGCGAAATTCGCTTTCCCATTAGTAGCAATTTGGTGGGCTGGATTTGCACAAATTACCTATCATTATTTACCCGATAATGTCTACGATCGACATCCAAAAGAAAAAGGTTTGATTTGGAAGGGATATGAAGAATTGAGGAAAGTGTGGTTTGAGTTGGCCGATCAAGTCAACCTTCGTAGATTCCTCCGCTCGTTTTTTGTCTACAGTATGGGTGTGCAAACGGTTGTAATTATGGCCGTGGTTTTTGCAAACAAAGAAGTTGAATGGGGCGATCATGGAGAATCAGGGTTGATTATAAGTGTGCTCATTATCCAGTTTATAGCCGTGTTTGGTGCCTACGCCTTTGCATCGTTGTCTAAAAAGTTAGGAAATATCAAGGTGATCGGAACAGCATTGGTGATTTGGGTGTTTATATGCTTTGCGGCCTATTTTATTAAAACACCCGTTCATTTCTACCTCCTAGCATCGCTAGTGGGGCTTGTAATGGGTGGGATTCAAGCCTTATCGCGTTCAACCTATTCGAAGATGTTGCCAGAAACCCAAGACCATGCCTCCTACTTCAGCTTTTACGATGTTCTCGAAAAACTGGGTATCGTGGTCGGAACCTTCCTTTTTGGTTTCATCGAAGGAGCAACATCAAGCATGAGGAATGCCGCATTGGTGCTCATGGTGTTTTTTATCATCGGGCTCTTGCTTTTATTTATGATTAAACCTCAGAAGAGTATTTCACCAATAACAGATTAATAGAAATTACGTGATCACAGAATTTGACATAGCTATCGTTGGTGGTGGCATCGTTGGAGCCGCAACAGCATATAAACTTCAACAAGCATATCCTCAAGCCAGTTTGGCGTTAATTGAGAAAGAATCTAAGCTAGCAAACCACCAAACAGGCAATAACTCAGGGGTCATCCATTCAGGAATTTACTATAAACCCGGTTCGTATAAGGCACAATTGTGCGTCAACGGAAGACGTGAATTGGTTGCTTTTGCCAAAGAACATAGCATTGCCCACGACATTTGCGGAAAGATTGTGGTGGCCACTGATCCAAGCGAATTACCGCACCTCGATTTCATTTATGACCGTGGAATACAAAATGGAGTAGAAGGAGTTGAGCGCATTACAGCCGAACAAATCACCGAGATCGAGCCACATTGCAAAGGCATCGCTGGTATTAGAGTAGCGTGCACAGGCATTATTGATTACCGTGCAACCACGGAAAAGCTCGGTGAATTGCTCGAAAAACAACAGCCAAAAAGTAAAATACTGCTCAATCACGAAGTCACAAGTATAGTTCACGAACATGGCACAACACTGCTTAGAACCAGTCAAGGTGATATAAGGGCGAAGTATATCATCTTTTGCGGTGGTTTGCAAGCAGATCGATTAGCGAAGAAAGCAGACGTGAAGTTAGATATGACCGTTCTTGGTTTTCGAGGCGATTATTACGTACTGTCTGAAAAGGCAAAGCACAAAGTAAAGCACTTGATTTATCCCGTGCCGAATCCTAAATTCCCATTTCTTGGGGTGCATTTTACCCGAATGGTAGATGGAGATGTGGAATGTGGGCCAAACGCAGTGTTTGTGTTTAAGCGTGAAGGATACAAAAAAACAAACTTCAATTTTAAAGACACATTGGATGCACTTCAATATTTCGGAACTTGGAAATTCTTCGCAAAGCATTGGAAGTATGGATTGGAAGAGTACCGAAGAGCCTTCTCAAAAAGATTGTTTTTGGGCACCTTACAACGTTTGATTTCAGACCTTAAAATGGAAGATTTGGCAGAAGAACGCGCGGGTGTGCGAGCGATGGCCTTGAGTGAAACAGGCGACATGATCGATGATTTCAAAATTGAATACAAAGACAATTGCATCCATGTTTTGAATGCGCCAAGTCCAGCCGCAACAGCTTGTTTGGCCATTGGCGAAGAAGTGAGAAAAATGGCTTCAGATTATTTTAAACTCGCCTAGCTAGAAATACGATAGTTTTCTTTGATGTCGCTCCAATTAAACAAGAATTGGAAGATGACTTCATCCAATCGTTTTAAGAAAATTGGATTGGGCGTGTTCATGTTTCTAAAGTAATCCGATTGAAACTGATTCAACTCATACTTAAAAAACACTCCTTTTGACATTGCATAACGCGTATTCTTCGATGGGTGATTGATGCGCGACATCCACGACTGGTATTTGGCAATCGTTTCTTTCAATACCATCGGGTCAACAGAAAGTGCCACGCCCAGTTTGCGATAGATCTTTTCAGTAATTCGAACATCTTTGACTGAATCAAAATGCTCGCCCATCAATTTGATGTTGCCTGCAATCACCACAAGAAGGAATCGATCATAGTCTTCTCTAGCAATATTGGGTGATTTAATGAACTCAGGATCGTTATTGATGATTTCCACCACATCCTGAAAGCCTTCTTCTACGAGACCAAGAATGGAGTTTACAAAGAAGTTGGCCAGCTGGTCTTCTGTGAGCTTTTTCTTTTTAAAAATCGTAAACATCTATTCTTTCTGGAGGTTGGTTCTTTATTCGAATCAAATGTAGACCTTTATAAATGGGGCTTTTCGTTGCTTTAACCCTTGCTTATCAACAGAGTTTTCAACGTTGAACCTTTTCGAGATATTATTTCTTCGTTCTCTCATTGTCAATTGATCGTTAAATGAGTAAAGTGTTATGTTGCTTCACACACGCCTCCGACTTACCTTCGCCAGCAATCGAATAACATGGCGGTGAAACCTAAAATAATCAATAGAGAAATCAGCTGGCTCGCTTTCAACGAAAGGGTTTTAGCAGAAGCAGAAGATCAAACAGTTCCGCTTTTAGAACGCCTCAAATTTCTCGGCATATTTTCTAATAACCGCGATGAGTTTTTCAGAGTGCGCGTGGCATCGGTAAAACGCTGGGCAGCGCTCAACGAAAAAATCGAATCAACACATGATGATCCGCGTGATGTGCTCGCCCAAATTCAACGGGTCACTATTGGTCAGCAGCAGAAATATGAGCGTATTTATCAAGAGATTCTTGAAGAATTGAAGGCGAAGAATGTCTTTATAATCAATGAGAAACAGCTTGATGAATCCCAGAAAACGTTCGTAGAGGACTACTATAACGAGAAAGTTGACCCTGTGATTTCTCCAATCATGCTCGATCAAGTAAAGGGATTTCCGCATTTGCGCGATAAGGCGATTTACTTGGCAGCGTGGCTCACCATTGCGAAAGAAGGTAAGAAAACAACCCATCAATATTCATTGGTGGAGGTTCCCTCTTCTTTGCCAAGGTTTATTGTACTTCCAGAGCAGGAAGGTAAAAAATACATTGTGATCCTTGATGATGTCATTCGTCATAACTTGAAGTCTGTATTTCAGGTTTTTAAACCCACAAAGGTGGAAGCCTTTACCTTTAAAATCACGCGTGATGCTGAACTGGATTTAGACAACGACATCTCAAAGAGCTTTTTAGAAAAAATGAAGAAAAGCTTGAAGCAGAGAAGGCGTGGGGCTCCAGTGCGCTTTGTGTTTGATGCAAGCATGCCGAAGGAAATGCAGCGTTACTTAACCAAGAAAATGTCATTGACCACAGATGAAGATGCTTTTATTCCTGGTGGGCGATACCACAACTTAAAGGACTTGATGTCTTTTCCGAAGATTAACCTTCCAAAAGCATACTACACTAAGCTATCACCCAACAAACACCCACACCTCGAGAAATACGACAGCTATTTTACAGCCATCAAAAAGAAGGATGTTCTGCTTCACTATCCTTATCAGAGCTTTAATTATGTCATCGATTTTTTGAAAGAAGCAGCCCTTGACCCCGATGTGAGGTCGATTCGTATTTGCCTTTATCGCGTGGCTAATGGCAGTAAAATAATTAATGCGTTGATCAATGCCGCGCGAAACGGCAAAAAGGTGGTTGTCGTGTTCGAATTGCAAGCCCGCTTTGATGAAGAAAATAACATTTACTGGTCTAATATCCTTGAAGATGAAGGCGTGAAAGTCTATTTCGGATTTCCAGGAATGAAGGTGCACGGTAAAATTTGCCTGGTCACCCGAAAAGAAAATGGCGTGAATCAATACTATGCCAAGGTTGGTACAGGTAACTTTCATGAAGGCACGTCAACCATTTATGGCGACCTTTCTTTGATGACCGCTCGCAAAGAGATAACGAGCGAAATACACAAAGTATTCGATTTGTTCGAAAATGCCATCTGGCCGAATTACCGCTTCAAACACCTTGTTTTATCACCGTTTTACTTGCGAAATCGGTTAATTCGCCTAATCAATGTAGAGATTCGAAACGCCAAAGCCGGCAAAGACGCCTACATCATCCTCAAGCTGAATAGCCTTGTTGATAGTAACTTGATCAATAAATTATACCAAGCCAGCAAGGCAGGTGTAAAAGTGAAATTGATAATTCGTGGCATCTGCTCTTTGGTGCCTGGTGTGGAAGGTTTGAGTGAGAACATCAAGGTAATCAGCATCATAGATCGCTTTTTAGAGCATGCGCGAATTTATGTGTTTTGTAATGGCAATGATCCGCTATACTTTATAAGTAGTGCCGACTGGATGGTTAGAAACTTAGACAGAAGAATTGAAGTAACGTGCCCCATTTACGAATCATCGCTCAAGAAAGAAATTGATGATATCTTGGCGATTCAGTTTTCTGACAATGTTAAAGCCAGGGTTTTAATGCCCGATGGGAAATATATCATTGATAAAACCAATAAGAAAAAGGATATTCGCTCCCAATACGCGACACACGAGTATTACAAACAGAAGAGCAAGCAAGAATGAACGTTTACCAATTCGCAGCAATAGATATAGGTTCTAACGCTGTTCGGCTTTTGGTGAGCAACGTGTTTGAAGATGGAACCAAGGTTACATTCAAAAAACAATCCCTCATTCGAGTTCCGATACGACTGGGTGCAGATGCGTTTTTGAAGCATCAATTTCCAGACGACAAAGTCAAAGATTTTCTCGATACAATGCAGGCGTTTAAGCATTTACTGAACGTTTACCGACCTCAAAAAGTAAGAGCTTTAGCAACATCGGCATTTAGAGAGGCTGAAAATGGGATAGAGGTGGTTGATAAAGTATATACAGCTACTGGAATTAAAATTGAAATTGTAACGGGAAAGGAAGAGGCTGAAGTGGTTTATGCCAATGGACTTAGAGAGAATATGGATAGCAACAAAACCTACCTCTACATGGATGTGGGCGGTGGAAGCACAGAGCTCACGTTGTTTAATAATCATCAAGCCGTCACTTCACGCTCTTTTAATATTGGCTCTATTCGCTTGCTCCTCGGTATGGTTCCTGATGCAGATTGGGACGAAATGAAAGAATGGGTGAAAGATCTGCAAACGAGCGTTGATAAAGAAATCGCGATCATCGGATCGGGAGGAAACATCAATAAATACTGCAAGTTGCTCATGAAGGAATACGGTGAGGCAGTGTCTTATGACGAACTGTACACACTGTATAAACGGCTCAAAGGAATGACTACTGACGAGCGTATTCAAGACCTATACCTAAATCCTGATCGAGCAGATGTAATCGTGCCAGCAGGGAAAATCTTCACCAGCATCATGCGATGGAGTAAGGCGCAGAGCGCTTTTATTCCGAAGATTGGAGTGTCAGATGGAGTGATCAAGATGCTCTATAAAGAACACAAACTTGAGGATGCTTTTTTGTAAATTGCACCCAAGCAATGTCAAAATCGAAAAACATAATCATTATTGAAGACAATGAAACGTTTTCACTGTTGGTTACGCACTATTTAAAAACAAATCTCGGTGACGCCAAGGTTTACGTGGAGAATTCAGGAGCACGAGCCATAGAGTCTATCAAACGACTCAAGCCATCAATTGTAGTGCTCGATTATTACTTGGAAAACGACCTCTCGGCAAAAGACGTCATGGACGTCATTAACTCTATGGAGTTTCGTCCAAGTGTAATTTTACTTTCTTCCATTACGGATGAGCAAGAAAAGGAAGAAGTTATGAAAATGGGCATCGAGAAATTTGTGCCTAAATCGAATGAAAGTCTTTATGACTTAATACAAGTCATTGAAGGCATTTTATCCAAGAAACAAGTCTCGAGTGTTTCGGAGTCAAGACGGTTGTCAGTTTTTGGAGTTATTGGTCTCATCGCATTGGTCCTGTTTTTTATCCTCGCTATCTATCTTTTTATTCAAAAGGGTTGATCGCCTTATTTTTGATGAGCGTTTTTCGTTGCGATCGACCAAAAAGTCGCGTTAGATCATATCCAATCCCAATATTGGGTCGGATGTAAATGGTGTAGAAAAACGGATGCCTTGACGCCATCGAAATGGCATACTTACTCGCAAAGTTCAAGTCAAAACTAAAAATGAATCCTTCGGGTGAATATACTTGGGTGCCGATGTGTGCATTTATCCCGTGCACATTTTGATCGTAATTGTTGTTTCCAATTTTTACATTGTAATAATTCGTGACCCAGCCATACCCTATGCCAATTCTTGGATACAGAACCTCACTACCAACGTTGAAATAGTATCGAATGCCTGCCTGATAGTTGACCGTGGCGTTTAAGCGAATCGTGTCAACAACACGGTCAGTAGCATAGCCACAGGTCCCAAATACAGCCACATGTCCTGAACCGACTTCTACATTTGTTCCAAATCCACCATAGACATTTCCAAATCCACCGCTCGCGTTGATAAATCTGTTCGACTCAGAAGCTTGCTCTTGAGCACTGCATGTGAATGCAAATAATAAAAGAGGTGCCAGAATTCGACCTGCTGCACCCATAGAAAGAGAATGACTAGCTGTAAATCTTCTCAACCAAGTGAGCATATTTGGACATTATAAACTTCCTTTTCAATTTTAGTGATGGCGTAAGTTCGCCTGTATCTATCGCCCACGGAGCATCGCAAAGCTCAATTTTTTTGACTTGTTCAAACTTTCCATACTCTTCATTCAGGGACTCAATTTCTTCCCAAATTCTGTCTTTCACCTTTTCATTTGTGGCTAAGTCAGTATAATTAGAGCATGCATATCCCTTGATCTTACACCAATCTGTGCAAAAAGCCAAGTCAGGAACAACGAGTGCTGCAGGATGCTTTTGGTTTTCGCCAATAACCATAATTTGATCAATGAATCGCGAGGCTTTAAAGTTGTTTTCCATCGGCTGCGGGGCAACATATTTGCCGCCTGAAGTTTTAAAGATTTCCTTTTTGCGGTCAGTAATCTTCAAATATTGACCATCCACCAACTCGCCAATATCTCCAGTCTTGAACCAACCATCGCTCGAAAGCACTTCTCGCGTCAATTCTTCTTGATTGTAATATCCCATCATTACGTTGGGACCTTTGATTAATATTTCACCGTCTTCGGCAATTTTTACATCTACATTGTTGAGCTTTCGTCCTGTTGTGCCAAGCATAAAGCCACGGTTTACGAAAGAATTAACCGATGCAACAGGTGAGGTTTCTGTTAGCCCATAACCTTCCAATATTGGAATTTTTGCGGCACAAAATATCGAAGCTAGTCGGGGTTGCAGCGCAGCACTTCCACTTGCAATCACTTCAACGTTGCCACCAAGCGCTTCCCTCCATTTATTAAATATGAGTTTGTTGGCAATGCTGAGCTTGAATTCGTACCAAGCACCATTTTCGCCATATGGTTTCCAATCTTCAGCCAATCCTACGGCCCAAAAGAACAACGCACGTTTAATACCTGTAAGTTCTGAACCTTTCGCCATGATGCGGTCAAAAACTTTCTCTAATAACCGCGGTACAGCAGTGAAAACCTGAGGCTTCACCTCGCGAATGTTATCGCCTATCGTGTCCATCGATTCGGCATAATAAACCGAAACACCAGTATACATAAAAAGGTATAGAACCATGCGTTCATAAATATGGCAAAGCGGAAGAAAACTCACAGCCTTTGCGTTTTCATTGCACGGAATGCGCTCGCGACTTCCGATCACATTGGAAACAATGTTGTTGTGAGAAAGCATCACACCTTTTGGGTTTCCAGTAGTGCCACTCGTATAGATAAGCGTGGCTAAGTCGCTTGATTTGATAGCCGCTTTTCGCGCTTCAATCTTTTCTGTTGGGGTGTTTTCACCGCGTTGCTTAAACGCTGAAAAATGCTCAACGCCCTCGATATGTTCAAATGAAACAATCAATTGAAGACTTGGCACATTGGGTTTGATCTCATTTACTTTGGCGAGCAGATCATCCGTGCTTACAAAACAAACTTTTACGCTTGCATCATTAAAAATGTATTCGTAATCCTTTGGTGCGATGGTAGGATAAATAGGAACGCTGATCGCACCGCACATTTGAATGCCTATATCTACGATGTTCCATTCGGGTCGATTGTTGGCAATAATCGCAACTTTATCATCTGGTTTTATACCGAAAGCCGCAAGGGCTTTGCTCACCATCATTCCTTGGTCGATAAAGCTTTTAGTAGAGGTTTTAATCCAATTTCCGTCAACTTTAGCCGCTAGCGCATCCTCTTGAGGAAAGTGCTTTAATTGATAATAAGGTATCTCGAATAATCTGCTTACTTCCATGGTCAACGAAAATTGGTTAGGAACCAAATTTAACCGCTGACAAGGTCAGATACAAGAACTATTTTTCTTTGGCGATTCCAAAGTCCTGAACATAGTTGTATCTCCATCGCTTGTGAGGCTCTAATGCTACGCCAATTAGACGCATCTCTGGGTCAAGAATGTTTCTTCGATGTCCGAAATTGGGTACATTTCTATCAATCAATAAGTCTATCAACGCATCCACAGCATCTTCATTTCCATAGTTGCAATTCTCATTGATGGCTGAAAAGTGGTGTTCAAGCTCAGAAATACGCTCTCTGAATGATTTGCCGCTGGATGAGTTGTGACCGGTTCTGCCCGATTCTCCCATGTCTTTTGCATGAGCACGTGCAAATTCGGTGAGTTTCTCATTGGGATTTAAGGGCTCCATTTTTCTAGTTTTCTCGAGTTCCTTTATGAGGTCTTTCACCAACTTATCTTTTTTCACATCCTTTTCTTTCAAGTAGTCATTGAAATAGGTTTCTACAAAAAGGGGGGGATTTATCCTCAATAGATTCATGTAGAAGATAGACTCTTTCTCTGTTTCCGAAAGGTAGTCAACATAGGCAGCAGAATTTGCTTTCGCTAAAGTGGTGTCTGGCCAAAGTTTAAATAAATCGCTTTCCTGCGCTATGGATGAAGCAGTGATTGAAAGTGCAATCACTACAACTAAAAAAAATCTACCTCGTATAAACCAGCTCACCATTCACCCAAGTTTTTAAAACCTTTATATATCTGATTGTTTCTTGTGAAATATTCATTAAATCACGATCTGCAAGCACAAAGTCTGCGTACTTCCCAACTTCTAAACTTCCTTTTAGGGAATCTTCAAAATTAGCAACTGCAGGCCAAATGGTGATGCCCCTCAACGCTTCTTGCCTTGAAAGCGCTTCGTGCATCGCAAAACCCGCCTCGGGATATCCCAAACTGTCTCTTCTTACGATGGCTGTGTAAAAAGTTTCAAAAGGTGAAATGTTTTCTACCGGAAAATCTGTGCCTAAGGCAATAATTCCGTTTTGGCTCATCATACTTTTAAGTGCATACGCGCGGTTCATCCGGCCTTCACCAAGCCTTTCTTCAGCCCAATACATGTCAGATGTTGCGTGTGTCGGTTGCATGGAAGGTAGAATTGTGTAATCGGCAAACATGCCTCGATCTTCTTCATGCACAACTTGAGCATGCTCAATTCTCCAGCGCCTATCATTAGTAGTCTGCAATACTTTGCCCATCGCCTTGAGCGTGATTCGGTTTGCTCTATCACCAATGCAATGCACGTTCAATTGGAAACCGCTTCCGTAGCAAGCTTTCGCCCATTTAATGATCGAATCTTCTCGCGTTATTAATAGACCTGAGTTTAGCGTGTCGTCAGAATAGGGTTGTAAAAGTGCTGCACCGCGCGAACCAAGAGCACCGTCTGCATAAAGCTTTATGGATTGCGCTGTGAGCCGTTCTGTCTTATATCCAATTTCGGTCAAATTGTTAATCAAATCATTTTGGGCACTGTACATGGCATAAACGCGCATTTTTAAAAATGAGTCATGACAGGTATTGATTAAATCAATGTCTTCTTTTGAAAGCCCCGCGTCACATACAGTAGTGAGTCCTCGAGCAAAGCAGTCGGCTTGAGCAATTTTGAGTGCGTTTAGTTTGAAATCCTCAGTATAGTCTGGAATCACACTATTCAGTAAGCGTTCGGCCTCATCAATTAAGAGTCCAGTAGGCTTTCCATCTTTTAGAACAACTTCGCCACCGTTAATCTTACTCAAATTGTCAACGCCTGCAAGGTTCAGAACATTATCGCTGACCAAAACGGCATGACCGTCAATACGCTTTAATACGAAGTAATGATCGGGAAATAGCTTGTTTATTGAATCGTTCGTTGGAAATTCCTTTGTTGCCCAATCATTTTGATCCCACCCTCGACCACGAATCCATTCGTCATTATGAGTTTCAATATATACTCTAATTCTTGTAATAACCTCTTCAAAAGACTTAGTGTTTGTCAGGTCTAATTGTTGTTTCTCGATTCCATAACCGAGAAAATGAGAATGGGCATCAATGAATCCTGGATAAATGAATTGCTGAGCAGCATCAACTTTATTCTTGCTGGTGTAAGCATTTAATATTTCGTGTTCTGCTCCAATCGCAACTATTTTTCCATCCATAACTGCCATCGCTTCTGCAGTGCTAAAAGCATCATCAACGGTGAAGATGGTTGCATTGTGAATAATCAGGTCTGCTTGTTGGTTGGGTGTGCAACTTTGAAAAAAGATGAATGCGATTATAATATGATGAATTCTCATTTTTTAAAAGGAGTGATTTGATTAATAAAATACTGAATATAAGGTGCTGATATGATCATTACTAAGACAATAGCTGGAGCCCTGTACCTCATGATTGCTCCGAAAACGGGAGTTAACATGCCTGTTAAGATGAATATAGGAAGTATAAATAGCAAAATCCAAAGTTGAATTCGTGACATGCTTTTTAATTTAATAGAACGCACAACAAAGGCTGAAAGCACTAATGCAATGATGAGGTTTTCCAGAATCATGAGAACCTCTTGCACAGAACTTACCTCATATATATACGGCCTTAATAATACGTTGGCCAAAGCCTGAGGAATGGCCACAAGGATTGACAACAGTCCTTCATGCAGATAATTCATATCAAAAGCACTTCCAGGTTTGATTACCTGAACGTGATTCAAGAAATCATGCTGTTTTCTGATAATATATTCAGCAATATCAAACCCTTGGAGGTACGTGATTCCAAACCCAGCAATTACAATTAGAAGCCAAACTGAAAATTGTAAAGTGACACTCAGTTTCCTTTTTTGTGCGAATGCATATGCAATGTACGCGGGTATGAGCGCAGCAGCGAAATAGATCTTTACTGAACTAAGCACCAACATGGCAGATGCAGCCAATAGAAATGTGCGGAACTTGAAGTTGAAATATGCGAAATTGACTTTCACGAAAGCCCCAATGCCGAAAATTAATAGTGTTTCTTTTAACCCACCGGACATCCATAACAAACTCGATGGAAAAAGCACTGCAAGGGTAAGGGCAAGATTTTGATCGCTTTCCTCTTTAACCAATGATTCTGCGCACCATTTCATGCCAAAGAAAGAAAGAAAGCTGAAAACGATTCCATGCACTTCATAGTATCCAAAACTAACAAAGGCCAAAACAGAGTTTATCTTAATGAGAAAGTGATTGTCATTGTAGAAAGCCGAATCATTCGGTTTGATCCAAGCGTTCATTTGCTCAAAATACATCGATCGGTAGAGATCCTTTTCAGTGTATGTATTGAAAATAATTTTTAAATAGTCCAATGGTTGATCATGAAAAACAGTATTCAGAATAATGCCGTCATCAAAAAAGCGATAAATATCAGCGGTTGTTCTATCAGAATAATAGTAGGTGAAGACCCATTGTAAAGCAAATGTTCCTAATACCTTAGCGGTAAATAATGATGTGATGTGAGTACCTGAAAACCCACCCTTCGACCTCAGAAGAAGCCATAGTAGAATCAAGTACCACAAAACGCCAAGTCCTATTCCTTCAATTTGCACACTTCAAAGTAAATCTTCTTAATAACAAATCAGACTTTTGAAATAAATACCCGTTCTGAAAAGTTAATTTTGGCGCTCAAATTTTAACCATGAGTCAACCAACAGACTTCAATCCTCAAGAAACTGCAAAAACACTTGGCCTGCTCCCCGAAGAGTATGATCAGATTGTAAAATATTTAGGTCGAACACCAAATTTTACTGAACTTTCTGTCTATTCGGTGATGTGGTCTGAACATTGCTCCTATAAGAACAGTATCCTTTGGCTGAAAACATTGCCTAAGAAAGGCCCGGCAATTTTGGCGGAAGCAGGGGAAGAAAATGCGGGTTTAGTTGATATTGGAGATGGCTTGGCGTGTGCATTTAAGATCGAATCACACAATCACCCTTCGGCTATTGAGCCCTACCAAGGAGCTGCAACAGGAGTCGGAGGAATTAACCGCGATATCTTTACCATGGGAGCTAGACCTGTTGGCCAGTTAAATAGCCTGCGCTTTGGTGATCCCAACTCAGAAAGAACCAAATGGCTGCTAAAAGGAGTTGTCAAAGGAATTGGAGATTATGGAAATAGTTTCGGTATTCCAGTGGTAGGAGGTGAGGTGTATTTTGACGAATCATACAACCAGAATCCTCTCGTAAATGCAATGTCAATTGGAATTGTAGAAACAAATAAAACCATTTCAGCTATTTCTGAAGGTCCAGGAAATCCCGTTTTCATCGTTGGTTCAAGCACCGGAAAGGATGGAATTCACGGTGCCACATTCGCTTCTGGCGATCTTTCTGATGATAGTGCCGATGATTTGCCATCTGTTCAGGTTGGAGATCCCTTTCAAGAAAAGTTGCTGCTCGAAGCCTCATTAGAATTGGCAGATACCGATTGTATTGTAGGCATGCAAGACATGGGAGCTGCAGGTATTACTTGCTCTACCTCCGAAATGTCAGCGAAAGGTGGCTGCGGAATGGACATCTTTTTAGATCGTGTTCCAACACGACAAGAGAATATGCTGCCATTCGAAATCTTGTTGAGCGAGTCTCAAGAAAGAATGCTTGTAGTGGTGAAGAAGGGAAAGGAGGCTGACGTGCTAAGAATATTTGATAAGTGGGATTTAAACTGCGTAGAAATAGGTGTTGTTACTGAAGGAAACCAATTGCGCTACTTCATGAATGATGAGTTGGTCGCTCAAGCGCCAGCTGATTCTCTAGTGCTCGGTGGAGGAGCCCCTGTGTATGGGCGAGAATATATTGAACCAACTTATTTCGCGAAAGCACAAGCCTTTGATCAAAGTAAAATAAACGAGCCGAAAGACTTGACAGAAGTGGCTCGCTTTCTTATAGGTCATGTCAATATTGCATCGAAACGATGGGTGACAGAACAATATGATTCAATGGTAGGCACTATCAATATGTCTTCGAATATGCCCACAGATGCAGGTATTATCAGCATAAAAGGTACTGATAAAGCAATTGCTGCCACTGTTGATTGCAATGCACGATATGTTTATGCCAACCCTGAAGAGGGCTGCGCCATTGCAGTAGCTGAGGCTGCAAGAAACATAGTATGTTCGGGTGGTAAGCCAGCAGCTATTACCAATTGCCTCAACTTCGGTAATCCTTATAACCCTGAGGCTTATTGGCAATTTGTTGGAGCAATCAAAGGAATGAGCAAAGCATGTTTAGCATTTGAAACACCAGTTACTGGAGGAAATGTAAGTTTTTACAACCAGTCAACAATCGATGGGAAAACAGTTCCAGTGCTTCCAACACCAACTATAGGTATGATTGGTTTGGTAGATTCTAAAGAACATATCACCTCTCTCGCGATTTCAAAGGAAGGGTTGAATTTGATTTTACTCGGAAATCATTCTGACGATATCTCAAGCTCTCAGTATCTCATTCAATGGCACAAAGAAGAACTGTCTAAGTCTCCAAAATTTGACCTTCGCGATGAGGTAAGGCTTCAGAATACATTGCTAAACTTAATCCGAAAAGGAATAATATCAGCGGCACATGACGTTTCTGATGGTGGACTTTTTACAACTTTACTTGAGATGACCACTTTAAATACAATAGGTGTAGATATCAAAATCCAAGCAGACGGTCGTTTGGATGGATTCTTGTTTGGTGAATCTCAGTCTCGTGTTGTCATCGCGGTAGAGGATTCAAACTTAGCAATACTCAAGGCAGATGTAGAAAAATCAGGTACACCCTTTTCAATACTTGGGAAGTCTAAAGGCACAAAACTTATGATCAATTCGGTTGATTTTGGATCCGTGAAAGATTTGCATGAAATCTACAGTTCTGCACTCCACAAAATGATGAGCTAGTAGTCGTTTCATTAAGGCATAAAAAAAAGGCGCAAGTTGCGCCTTTTTTTTATGCCTTAATATTAAATATTAGTTGATAATCAACTTCTGAGTTCCTTTGTATTCTCCAGCTTTGACATCCATTATATAAGCTCCTTTAGCCAAGTCACCTACATAGATGGATTCATTTACAATTGACTCATTGTAAATGATACTCTTTACAATCCTACCGCTAAAATCGTAAAGCGTTAATTCTAACGATTTCATTTGAGTTAAGTCGGCATCGATATGCAGCACATCAGAAGTTGGGTTCGGGTAAATGCTCATATCCTGCATAAAGTCTTCAGGGATTCCCAACACATTAATGGTGATTATTTCGCAAGTAGTATCTGAGCCACACACATTGGATACATATTGACACACTTCAAATTCACCTAATCGCAAAAAGAAATGGCGCGGATCGCTAAGTGAACTGTAGGTGGAGTCAGAAAAAGTCCACCAATACTCATCTGCATTGTGCGATTCATCGATAAACTTAACCGTTGAAGTGACCTGCTCATAAGAAAAGCCTCCTGTTGGAGCAACAGGTACATTATAGGTCTGACTGCTTTGACAATCATTTGTCCAACCATCCATTATTATGGTGAGTTCGACATTGAACGGACCAGGCGCAACAAACAGGTGCTCTGCGTTAACAAAATTGCTGATCGCTGTGCTGTCTCCAAAGTCCCATTCGTATGCACTTAATGTGGAATTGTAAAAAACACCTGCGTTGTACATCGTACTTGATGCTATAGGCGAAGACTGATTTGTGAATTGAACAATTCTTTCACCTGCTGAATTAAAGGTTAGACACTCAAAGCCATAACTAAAGTTGGCATTGAAGTTATATTCAACCAATGGTTCAATAATTACATCTGCGTCAAATGGCAAACCTCCGGCATTGAATAATGAGACAGAAGCTGGCGTTACCCAAAAAGTGTCATTGCCAGCTACCACCTGGCCCACCGCTAATAAATCCTGATCTCCATCTCCCTCTTCCCAATCTGTGGTACTAATCATAAGTGGAATATCTCCAAAATACTCAATTGTCAATACATAGTCATCACCGGGTAGCAGATTTACGGGCTCGTTGAAAATAGCGGTATACTTGATTTGCTCGGAATAATTAGTGTCAACGTCATATTTGTTTATTCTAACGCTTGACGATGCTAAAGGGCCAGTAGCTGTATCTGGCACATTTCCAGCACCTTCATACCATATTTCTCCGATCACCTCATAACTATCACGGTATAATCCTGTATGATTAGCGTAAAAAGTAAATCCATGCACAATAATCGATTGCGGGGCAGTAAAACGTTGCCCCACGCCAACCAACCTTTGAGGACCTAATGGGCTTCTTATCGTTAAGGTTCTTGTATCCGTCCCTCTTGCTGATGTAAACCTCACGCTGTCTTTTCCGCAGTTTAGGGCAGTATTTGTTGCTACTGCCACATTTCTGCATTCTGTAATTTCGCCACAAGAAGTCAACATCGTTTGGCAGACCCAATACGTTCCAGGCTGAGAGTACTTGTGCGATGGGTTTTCTGACTGGCTCGTATTACCATCGCCAAAATCATAAAATATATTGGAAAATAATGAACTTGCCGGAGTCTCATTCGTAAAGTCTACATCAAGGTTGCTCGTAACAAAAGAAAATCCCTGTTCTGGTTTTTCATCAATAATTTGAGTTCTTGAACTCTGACAGTTTAGCTGACTCCAACTAAATATTCGGGCAGTCAAAGTAGCAGCAAAAGGACCATTTGTTGGGTAAAAATGAAGAGGGTCGCTTACTTGCTCAACCGGGGAGCCATCACCATAATTCCATGTTTGAGCTCCGGGTTGGTTGAAAAATGGGTACCTGTTATACATCCTATGGTCAACTATAATGGAGGCATCATTGAAAAATTCTACTGTATCACCTAATTCATTAAAGAGACATTCTGGGTCATTGATAAAGCTAGCCGTCAAGGTATACGTTACAATTGGCTCAATAAAGAAGTCTGCGTCAAACGCAATACCATTCGGATTAGGTGAAAAAACATTAGACTTTACCCATCCACTGCCTTGAAAAGCTCCAGATAACCATTCCTGATTTCCATCTCCTCCTCCTAAAAGCTCATCATACTCATTATGAAAGAACGAAAAAAAGTTAGAATCATTTTCTGTCCGAATCACTACTGTATATGGATTAGCAGTAGTAATACTGCTATCGAATAGTGCAACATTCGAATAGAAATTAAAAGAATATACAGTATCAGTGGTATCCACATATCCAATCCTAATCGTATCTGAAGCTAAGAGGTTGTTGCCCGGCACACTGTCTAAAGTGGCATTTCTGATTTCAACGATTACTTCCATAGAATCACTGAAATCTCCAAACACATCAAATGAGTCAGTTTTAAAGCCGTAAAACTTCACACCACTGATCGTAATATCCTGCGGTGCTTCATAATACTGATAAACTGCACTTGTTAATATGGGGTTTAAGCTCAACGTATCGAAGTTGCTTGACTTTGAATAAGTGTATTTTAATGTGTCAACGGAGCATGTGACAGTTTGCGCATTTGATGAGAATCCGATGATGACAAAAAACAAGACCAGAGAAAATGTGTAAAATCTAGACATATAATGCAATGAGATTTATTAAACGAAATACAAGACGCTATTTAAATGTGATTAGTTGACTTATAAAGTCGGTAAATTTAAAGAATATTGTATTCAAACTAATGCACATCGTATATTGGAGACTATGAACGTACTAATCACTGGCGTTTCTCAAGGAATCGGCAATGCTCTCAGAAATGAATACCTCAATCAAGGGTACCGTGTTTGGGGTATCAGCAGAAAACCGTCTTCTCTGCAAGAAGTAAAACCCCACTACAAGCATATTCAATTTGATTGGAGTGATTTCAGTCAGTTACAATTGCTTCTGGAAAATTCTATTCGTGGCCATAGAATTGATATTGTCGTCAATAATGCAGGTCATCTAAGTACGAGTTTAATTCAAGATTTAGAAATTGATGACTTTAACAAGCACATGAAAATCAATGTTTGGCAGGTCCTTGAGCTGTCAACGCTTCTTATTCAGAAGGGATTTCTGAATGATCCCTCTCATATAGTGAATATAGGAAGTATGGGCGGTGTACAGGGGACTTCAAAATTCAAAAGCCTCTTTGCGTATTCAGCAAGCAAGGCCGCTTTAGCAACCCTTACCGAGTGCTTAGACGCTGAATATGGTGGTGGTTCTCTAGCATTCAATTACTTAGCCCTTGGAGCAGTGAATACAGAGATGCTTAATAATGCCTTTCCTGGTTATGTTTCTCAGGTCAATCCCGAAAATATGGCGAAATTCATAGTGAACTTTTCGATCTCATCAGGTCAATTAATGAGCGGAAGGATCATTCAAGTGGCTAAAGTTGATCCAAATGTCTAAAATATTATCATTGATAATCAGATTCTTAGTCGTGTTGAGGCTGTATAAGCACTATTTTATTCATCTTATTTATGGCTAGGGCTTGCGCAAATGAATAATGGTTTTATCTTTGCGCTCCCTTTGAAAGAAAGGATGTTCTTTGAAAAGATTGAAAAGATAGAAGCCAGCATGTATCCATGGGATTTTTAATCTGATTGTATTATTAGTTTTTACAACGGAGAGTTTGATCCTGGCTCAGGATGAACGCTAGCGGCAGGCTTAACACATGCAAGTCGAACGGTAACATAGTCAGCTTGCTGATTGATGACGAGTGGCGCACGGGTGCGTAACGCGTATGCAACCTACCTTTAACTGGAAGATAGCCCGAAGAAATTCGGATTAATATTCCATAATATATGTTTTTCGCATGTTAGACATATTAAAGCTTTGGCGGTTAAAGATGGGCATGCGTAACATTAGCTAGTTGGTAAGGTAATGGCTTACCAAGGCTACGATGTTTAGGGGGCCTGAGAGGGTTATCCCCCACACTGGAACTGAGACACGGTCCAGACTCCTACGGGAGGCAGCAGTGAGGAATATTGGTCAATGGACGAAAGTCTGAACCAGCCATGCCGCGTGCAGGAAGACGGCCCTATGGGTTGTAAACTGCTTTTATACGGGAATAAACCCTCGAACGTGTTCGAGGCTGAAGGTACCGTACGAATAAGCACCGGCTAACTCCGTGCCAGCAGCCGCGGTAATACGGAGGGTGCAAGCGTTATCCGGATTTATTGGGTTTAAAGGGTGCGTAGGCGGGATATTAAGTCAGTGGTGAAATCTCTCAGCTCAACTGAGAAACTGCCATTGATACTGATATCCTTGAATTTAGTTGAAGTAGGCGGAATGAGGCATGTAGCGGTGAAATGCATAGATATGCCTCAGAACACCGATCGCGAAGGCAGCTTACTAAACTAATATTGACGCTGAGGCACGAAAGCGTGGGGAGCAAACAGGATTAGATACCCTGGTAGTCCACGCTGTAAACGATGATTACTCGCTGTTGGCGATACACTGTCAGCGGCCAAGCGAAAGTGATAAGTAATCCACCTGGGGAGTACGGTCGCAAGACTGAAACTCAAAGGAATTGACGGGGGCCCGCACAAGCGGTGGAGCATGTGGTTTAATTCGATGATACGCGAGGAACCTTACCAGGGCTTAAATGTAGAACGACCGATTTGGAAACAAGTCCTCTCTTTGAGCGGTCTACAAGGTGCTGCATGGTTGTCGTCAGCTCGTGCCGTGAGGTGTCGGGTTAAGTCCCTTAACGAGCGCAACCCCTATCTCTAGTTGCCAGCGGATAATGCCGGGGACTCTAGAGAAACTGCCCGCGCAAGCGGTGAGGAAGGCGGGGATGACGTCAAATCATCACGGCCCTTACGTCCTGGGCTACACACGTGCTACAATGGTCGGTACAAAGGGCAGCTACCACGCAAGTGGATGCAAATCTCTAAAGCCGATCTCAGTTCGGATTGAAGTCTGCAACTCGACTTCATGAAGCTGGAATCGCTAGTAATCGCGCATCAGCCATGGCGCGGTGAATACGTTCCCGGGCCTTGTACACACCGCCCGTCAAGCCATGGAAGCCGAGGGTGCCTGAAGTCGGTTGCCGAAAGGCGCTGCCTAGGGTAAAATTGGTAACTGGGGCTAAGTCGTAACAAGGTAGCCGTACCGGAAGGTGCGGCTGGAATACCTCCTTTTTAGAGAAAACAATCGGTATATGCTGGCTATCTTTTCATCTATTATAAAATAGAAAACTGAGTTGTGCGTCCCGAATCCCATTCAGGGATTCCAGAAGGGCTCGGGCTCATGTATAGTCCCGTAGCTCAGCTGGTTAGAGCGCTACACTGATAATGTAGAGGTCCGCGGTTCAAGTCCGCGCGGGACTACCCAATGTTTTGGGGGATTAGCTCAGCTGGCTAGAGCGCCTGCCTTGCACGCAGGAGGTCATCGGTTCGACTCCGATATTCTCCACTAGTAAGTGTTTTCTATCTTTTTAAATTGTTGGAATAGTATTTTGATGGTGCAAATCCATCTCCAACACAAACTTATCAAAAGTGATAAGTGAAGTTCTTTGAAATCTTGGATAATATAGAGTAGAAAATTAACAAGAGCAAACGGTGGATGCCTTGGCTCTCAGAGGCGATGAAGGACGCGACAAGCTGCGATAAGCTGCGGGGAAGTGCAAATAACTTTCGATCCGCAGGTGTCCGAATGGGGAAACCTAGCAGGTTGAAGACCTGTTGCCACTTCGGTGGTGCCAACCCGGTGAACTGAAACATCTAAGTAACCGGAGGAAAAGAAAACAATAGTGATTCCCTAAGTAGTGGCGAGCGAACGGGGAACAGCCTAAACCAACATTGTTTCGGCAATGTTGGGGTTGTAGGACTACAATGTGGACTATGTATTTTTAATAGAACAGCGATGGAAACGCTACCATAGAGGGTGATAGTCCCGTATATGAAAAAAATGCATTACCTAGTAGTATCCTGAGTAGGGCGGGACACGTGAAATCCTGTCTGAATCTGCCGGGACCATCCGGTAAGGCTAAATACTCCTGAGAGACCGATAGTGAACAAGTACCGTGAGGGAAAGGTGAAAAGCACCCTGAATAAGGGAGTGAAATAGTACCTGAAACCGTTTGCTTACAAGCGGAGGGAGCCTTCGGGTGACCTCGTGCCTTTTGCATAATGAGCCTACGAGTTACTCCTCAGTAGCAAGGTTAATTCCATTGATGGAAGTAGCCGAAGCGAAAGCAAGTCTTAACAGGGCGCTTAGTTACTGGGGGTAGACGCGAAACTTAGTGATCTACCCATGGCCAGGTTGAAGCTCTGGTAACACAGAGTGGAGGACCGAACCCGTTGACGTTGAAAAGTCTTGGGATGAGCTGTGGGTAGGGGTGAAAGGCTAATCAAACTGAGAAATAGCTCGTACTCCCCGAAATGCATTTAGGTGCAGCCTCGAGGTTGAGTGTCATAGAGGTAGAGCTACTGATAGGGCTAGGGGGCTTCACCGCCTACCAACCCCTGACAAACTCCGAATGCTATGACATATACTCGGGAGTGAGGGCATGGGTGCTAAGGTCCATGTCCGAGAGGGAAACAACCCAGACCATCAGTTAAGGTCCCTAAATTTATGCTAAGTTGTTCAAACGAGGTTTGACTGCATTGACAGCTAGGATGTTGGCTTGGAAGCAGCCATTCATTTAAAGAGTGCGTAACAGCTCACTAGTCGAGCGGTCGAGCGTGGATAATAATCGGGCATAAGCATAATACCGAAACTGTGGATTTATGGTAGGGGAGCATTCTAGTCGCGCTGAAGGTGTGTCGTGAGGCATGCTGGAGCAGCTAGAAAAGAAAATGTAGGCATAAGTAACGATAATTCGGGTAAAAAACCCGTACACCGTAAGACTAAGGTTTCCTGATCAATGCTAATCAGATCAGGGTTAGTCGGGGCCTAAGGCGTACCCATTGGGGAAGTCGATGGACAACAGGTTAATATTCCTGTACTTGTATATATTGCGATGTGGGGACGAAGAACCGTACTTACTACGTGCTGACGGAAATGCACGTTGAGCTTAGTTTTCGGACGAAGCGAAGTAGGGAAAGTGCTTCCTAGAAAAGCCAATAAGCTTCAGATATATGCAACCCGTACCCTAAACCGACACAGGTAGTCGAGGAGAGTATCCTAAGGTGCTTGAGTGAATCATGGCTAAGGAACTAGGCAAATTAGCCCTGTAACTTTGGAAGAAAGGGCGCCTCCCTAGCTTGCTAGGAGGCCGCAGTGAATAGGTCCAGGCGACTGTTTATCAAAAACACATGGCTCTGCTAAATCGAAAGATGATGTATAGGGCCTGACACCTGCCCGGTGCTGGAAGGTTAAGAGGTGGGGTTATCCTTCGGGAGAAGCTCTAAATTGAAGCCCCAGTAAACGGCGGCCGTAACTATAACGGTCCTAAGGTAGCGAAATTCCTTGTCGGGTAAGTTCCGACCTGCACGAATGGTGTAACGATCTGGACACTGTCTCGGCCATGAGCTCAGTGAAATTGTAGTAGCGGTGAAGATGCCGCTTACCCGCAATGGGACGGAAAGACCCCGTGAACCTTCACTACAGCTTAGCATTGAATTTGGATTATTGATGTGTAGGATAGGTGGGAGACTTTGAAGCATGAACGCTAGTTTGTGTGGAGTCGTCCTTGAAATACCACCCTTTAATCGTTTGAATTCTAATCCTTTATGGAGACATTGCTTGGCGGGTAGTTTGACTGGGGTGGTCGCCTCCAAAAAAGTATCGGAGGCTTCTAAAGGTACCCTCAGCACGCTTGGTAACCGTGCGCAGAGTGTAATGGCACAAGGGTGCTTGACTGTGAGACCGACAAGTCGAACAGGTACGAAAGTAGAGCATAGTGATCCGGTGGTTCCTTATGGAAGGGCCATCGCTCAAAGGATAAAAGGTACTCCGGGGATAACAGGCTGATCTCCCCCAAGAGCTCACATCGACGGGGAGGTTTGGCACCTCGATGTCGGCTCGTCACATCCTGGGGCTGGAGAAGGTCCCAAGGGTTGGGCTGTTCGCCCATTAAAGTGGCACGCGAGCTGGGTTCAGAACGTCGCGAGACAGTTCGGTCCCTATCTATTGCGGGCGTTAGAAGTTTGAGAGGACCTCCTTTTAGTACGAGAGGACCGAAGGGGACGAACCTCTGGTGTACCTGTTGTGGCGCCAGCTGCATCGCAGGGTAGCTATGTTCGGACGAGATAAGCGCTGAAAGCATCTAAGCGCGAAACTCACCTCAAGATGAGACTTCTTTTAAGGGTCGTTAAAGATGATGACGTTGATAGGTCGTAGGTGTAAAGGTAGAAATGCCAAAGCCGAGCGATACTAATTGCCCGTAGATTTTCTACATATTCTATATTATCCGAGATTTTATAATATTTAAGATTTTACGGTGATTATTGCAGTGGGGATCACCTCTTCCCATTCCGAACAGAGAAGTTAAGCCCACTTGCGCAGATGGTACTAGGGTAATACCTGGGAGAGTATGTCATTGCCGGTTTTACAAAGCCTCGTACTTTTAGTGCGGGGCTTTTTTTTTTGCAAACTGAAATATCAACTGGTGTGAAGCAATTTCATCTATATTTTTTGATTTTTATATTTTGGTTGTCTTGTGCACATTCGGTTTGCCAGGTCACTTCCATGTATGGAAACTTAAATTGGGTTGAAGACTCACTTCTAAATCTCGGTTCGAAAAGTTCGGTCGGTTTTGAAGCTATGGAAAAGCGTGTGGATTATGCAAATAGTTACGTTCGTCTTTTGGAGCGAGATTCAATAACTGATGATAGCAGCACATTTTCCCTTGTCATTTATGAATTAGGAGGAAATGCAAATCAACGTCTTACTGCTGTTCTATCAAGACCGCTGGGTAAAAAACAAGACTTTTTTCTCTATTTTGACAGGTATTCATTTCCTGGTTGGATGATAAATTCTTTTTCAAGAGGAACTAAGATGGGCGGGGAGTATAAAATTCGCAATTGGCGTGGTTTCAATTCGAGAGTGAGCTTGGAAGGTGTTATCGATGATAAAGAAATGAATGGAGGCCTTTCAGGAACATCTTATTCTATATCGGAAAGTCAAAGCCAAAGAGATTTTGGAAGTATAACATCAGATGTTTTCTTAGAAGATTCCTTTTGGAGACGCACTCATTTGCATGCTGAAATTGAGCTGACTAAAGGATTTGAGTTGAGTGATCGATTCAGCGTTGATATTGGCACTGAAGTGGCGTATTCGCGTCAAAAGTTTATTTATCAAGATGATAGTCCTGATTCTACTTTTTATTCTTCTTATTTCGGAGATTCAATAGACGATTCATTGAAAGATTCGATTCGTTTTTTCGAAGTTCGACCTACTTTCTTTGTGCGATTTGACTATCGAGTTGATAGTAACCTTCTCTTAAGCTCAGAAAGCAAAATAAGGGCTAACCATGTCGATTATGTGTCTAATGGTCTTTCTCGTACATTTTTGAATTTATCACTTGAACAGGATTTGATATTGGAAAGCGATAAGTTTAATTGGGTTGTATCGAGCGAGTACTATTTTTCTGGATTTAATCGGGGTGATTTAGGAGTTGAGTCTGTATTTAATATGGACATCCTTAATAGAGGTTTGAATTCCAAGCGTTTAGGATCGGAATTTAAGTTTAAATATACTCTATCTGAACCGCGTATGGTATTCCAGTTTTATGAAAATGAGCTTGGGGTAAATGTTGTAGACTATGAAAAAACGTCTTCTCTTGGCGGGACGGGTAGACTAATCAGCACATTTAATAAGCTGTCTCTCGATGCTTGTTTGGAATATGAATCAATGTCAAATGCGGTGTTTTTTAGATCTGATTTCACTAGTAAGCAATATTCAGAAACTATTCATCTTGTGGCGTCCTCTCTTGGATTGCATTATAAAGGAGCGGTTTTCGAGGCTAATACTAGAGCGACTTATCAGGTTAACAGCCAAGATTCGATTTATAGTTTGCCACAGTGGGTGTTGAGATCCAATTTTACTGCAAAGTTTAGGTTGTTTAAAAAGAAGATTGGAATGGAAATAGGTTGTGACGCGTGGTACTTTTCAGACTATTATGCACGAGGGTATTTACCTATGGTCGATCAGATGTTTATTCAGAATTCACAACGTTTCGGTAATTATATTCAGGTGGATCCTTTTATGAAGGCACAAATTCAAAGGGTTGATATCAGCCTAATCTATAAAAACGCAACTTATGGGCTTTTCGAAGATGACCCTATTATTGCTCCTGGCTATCCAATCATACCACGTTACTTGAACATAGTAATTGATTGGAAGTTCAAGAATTAGGTTTTTTGTTTTTTCTTTTTTGCTGCTGGAAAGAGCACATTATTGAGTATCAGTCTGTACCCTGGAGAGTTTGGGTGAAGGTTTAAGTCAGTTGGCGGATCACCTACAAAATGCTGATAATCTTCAGGATCGTGACCACCATAAAACGTCCATTGTCCTTTGCCGAACTCTCCGTGAATATATTTGGCCACGCCAAGTGCTTTGTTTTCGGCAAGAACGAGTACCTCAGGTTTTATAAACTGAGACTTATAAGAAGTTGTTTGTCCCATGAAACCCTTTATGATTTGTTGATGATTTTGGCAAAGCATAGTTGGGATCGGATCCCATTTGGCGGAAAAATCGAAGATTGTGACAAAGTCTTCTGTCGGGGAAATTCTCGCATGCAATTGAGTCCCGTCAATTTCTGAAAATTCATATTCCATGGGATTCATGCTGATGTTGTAGTCTTCAAAAGCGAAAGATTTTGTAAAGTCAAGTTTTTGTTGTGACAAAGGATCTGCAGGATCACCATCAAACATTCTTTCGCATATATCAACATCTTCTGCAGCTAAAGCGATGTCGTAAGAGTCGGTTCCAGAACACATTGAAAATAGAAACCCACCGCCTGCAGTGTATTCCTTGATCCGCATTGCCACCGCCAGTTTTAGTTCTGAGACTTTTGAGAACCCGAGTCGTGATGCGGTTTCTTCAAATTCAGCTACTTGATCTTGATACCATTTATGATTTCTATACGACCCATAGAATTTACCATATTGACCTGTGAAATCTTCATGGTGCAGGTGAAGCCAGTCATAAAGATGTAGATTACCATTGATAATCTCATCATCGTAAATAATTTCATATGGTATCTCGGCATAGGTTAGAACTAATGTAACGGCATCGTCCCAAGGTTGTGCGCTTTTCGGAGAGTATACGGCTATTTTAGGCACAGTTTCAAGTTTCACAGCATCCATATTGACTTGTGGGTTTGAAATCTCCAAAAGGATAGATGTGGCTTTTGCATCTGGAATAACTTCGAACGAGACACCTCTGATGATTAGCTCCTTTTCTATTTCATTGTAGTATTCAATTAAAAAGCTTCCTCCTCTATAGTTGAGTAACCATTGAACTTCTACCTCTCTTTCAAGCGACCAGTAAGCGATTCCGTATGACTTTAAATGATTACTCTGACTTTCATCCATAGGAATGAGGATGTGTCTTGCAGAAGCAAGGTGCACACTCAGCAAACAAAAGATGAGTATTATTTTAGAAAGGAGGTTCATCATTTTCATTTTCAGCAGCGTCCCATTTTTTAGACTGAAGAATTTGGCGATCGTATTGATCATCAACATGCACTTGACCTTCTTGAGGAGGAATGAGACCGAATGTATTTTCTTCCCATTCAACGAACTTAGCCAAGTGATTCTCAAATTTGATTTTAACATCTTCCGTGGACCCATTTCGATGCTTTGCGATAATTAACTCGCCTAGTCCTTGTGTGCTGTTGCCATCGGCATCTTGGAGAATATTATAGTATTCAGGTCTGTAAATGAACATTACCATATCAGCATCTTGCTCGATAGCACCAGATTCGCGAAGGTCACTCAATTGAGGTCTTTTGTCGCCACCGCGCGTTTCTACTGCACGACTTAATTGACTTAACGCCAGAATTGGAATACTTAATTCCTTTGCAATACCTTTGATTGCTCTCGAAATCGTGCTAATTTCTTGTTCTCGATTACCTTTTGATTCGCTTGAGCCGCTCATCAATTGAAGGTAGTCGATGATTACCATTTGAATATCCTTTTCAGCTTTCAATCTTCTGCATTGTGCGCGCAACTCAAAAACGGTAAGTCCTGGAGTGTCATTGATATAAATTGGCGCATTGGTCAATTTCCCGATTCGGGCATTCAGCTGTTCCCATTCATAGGGTTCGAGTGTGCCTTTTTTTAGTTTCTCCGCTGAGATTTGAGTTTCTGATGCGATGAGGCGATTTACCAGCTGCAGGGATGACATCTCGAGAGAAAATAGTGCCACGCCCTTTTTGAAATCAACGGCTGCATTTCGAGCAAGGGAAAGAACAAAAGCAGTTTTACCCATTCCCGGACGTGCTGCAATAACAATCATATCGGATGGTTGAAATCCGCCTGTTACTTTATCAAGTGCTCTAAACCCGGTAGGAACGCCACTTGTCCCGTCTTTTTTGCTTATTTCTTCTAATTGCTTAATGGCTTTGTGCAGCAATTTGTTCATGCCTTCGTAGCTCTTTCGAATATTACCTTCAGCCACCTCAAAAAGCCGGGATTCGGCACTGTCGAGCAGGTCGAACACATCAACAGTTTCATCATATGCCTCTTTGATTGTGTCGCTTGAGATTTTGATTAGTTCACGCTGTATGTGCTTTTGAGCAATAATGCGGGCGTGGTATTCGACATTGGCACTAGAGGCCACGCGGTTGGTTAATTGAGCGATGTAGAATGCTCCACCAACAATTTCCAAGTTGCCTTGCTTCTTTAGTTCTTGCGTTACGGTGAGAATGTCAATAGGCTCTGTCTTTTCAAAGAGATTCAAAATCGCTTCGTAGATAAGTTGGTTATCGTCCTTATAAAAGCTTTCTTTTTTTAGAATATCGATGACGTCAGTGAGCGCTTCTTTGTCGAGCATTAAGGCGCCAAGCACCGCCTCTTCAAGGTCAACAGCCTGAGGAGGTAGTTTGCCGTATTCAGGGCTGTTTACTTTATTTCGAACTACGCTTAATGCGCTGGTTTTTTTTTCTTGCGAAGCTTCGGGTTCTTCCATTCTTCAAAAGTAAAAAACGTTGCGTGCAAGGAGGTTCGATTGGAGTCAAACTTATACACTTGAGTGCGAAGTGCGGCTCATATTTTAGGTTTCGCCAATAGTCTCATTTTCGCAAGTTATGCAAGAGTTGTTCACGGTTCATTAACATCATTTTACCCTCAATCGTGAAAACGCATTCTTATGTGCGGTATTCCATCTTCCAAATACATACTCTCTTGAATAATAAATCCCAATCGTTTGTAGAAGTCGGTCAGGTATACTTGGGCTGACATTTCAATTGACAGTGCGGATTCGTGCAATTTGCAAAAATTAATCGCATTTTTCACCAGTTGACTTGCTGTGCCTTGACCTCTCACATCAGGGTGTGTTGCTATGCGACCAATATGCCAGCATTCGTCATGATAAACTCTGCAGTAGGCTTTAATTTGTTCGTTAGCATTTCTGGCTATAAAATGGTGTGATGTGTAGTCAGAATCGTCAGGGTCGAGATAGACGCATTTTTGTTCCTCTACGAACACAGTGCTTCTCAGTTTTAAGATTTCGAAAAGTTCATTTGGCTGTAAGTCATTGAATTGTTTTGTTTCAAAATGTAATTCCGTTGAGAACTTCATGTGCAATAAAGTGTTATAAGATGCATGAAAGTATATCGAATATCTCGAACACAGCGATTACCAATCTCTTTAGATGAGGCTTGGAGCTATTTTTCTTCGCCTCAAAACCTTCAAGAAATTACTCCTGATGATTTGAAATTCAAAATATTAACAGATCTGTCAGGTGAGAAAATGTACTCTGGTCAAATCATTAATTACATTGTCACTCCGTTGTTCAATATTCCCATGCGGTGGACCACTGAGATCAAGCATGTTGAAGAAGGCAAAATGTTTGTTGACGAGCAGCGATTTGGTCCTTATTCATTTTGGCATCACAAACACTTTTTCAAAGCTATTGAGGGCGGTGTTGAGTTGGAAGATGTTGTCGATTATGGCTTGCCTTTAGGTCTATTAGGACAGTTTGCTCATTGGTTGTTTGTGGAGAAGCAATTAAAAACCATTTTCGAGTTCAGGTATAAAAAATTGGAAGAAATGTTTGGTTCGAGGAAGCCTTAGTTTCCAAAATGAAGGAGTTGTTTTTCTGAGTTCCATTCTTTCCAAGTTTCTATTGTATCGAGAATGCTTTTCGAAGATTTTAGTTCTGAGAACACTTCGAGTTTTGTCTCAGCCCTTGTGAATGCCACATAGAACATGTTGAGGTGGTCGAGTGTTGATTTTTCGTTTTCAAGTTCAAGTATTTCTTCGTACTCAGTTCCTTTCAATGCGCTCGTGGTCAATGAGATTTGAGGAATGCCGAGCTCATTTTCGAGCGATATCCAACTTTCTTTTTGTGTATTGTTCTTCTTAGCTAAGTTTGGTGCGTAAACCATCACGGTTGGGAATTCGAGGCCTTTTGATTTGTGAATAGTCATTACACGGATTGCGTTTTTACCCTCAGGAAGTTGGATGCTTAGCGCATCCGAAGACTTTTCCCAATGATCTAGAAACGAAGTTTTTAGATAAAACGCAGAAGTTTCATATTCTGAACAGAAATCCAAGAGCTTCAGAATAAAAGGGTTCGATAAATCGAGCTTAAATAGTTTAACAAGGTTGAACATCTTAGAAAACATTTCACCTTCGAGTAACGATCGAAGCTTAGACATCACTCCCACTTTTTCCATCAATTGCTCCAAGTTCCATTTTTCTTTCTTTAACTGTTGAGCCAGGCGATGGTAATCATCAAGTCGATGGATGTGATGGTATTTTGAAAGCCATTGTTGGAGGTGAAAAACATCTTTTGGATACCTGAGGGCATTGAGCGTTGAAATAAGCAAAGCCACAGATGGGTTGTTTTTTAGAAGAAGACTTTCTTCACTGATTACATTCAACCCGTGTTTTAAAAGTGCTGAAGCAAAAAGTGCTGCGTCATCATTCAAGCGAAATAGGCAACATATTTCGCCTGCGCGCTCATTTTGTTTGGTAACGAGATCAATGGTTCGGTTGATCATTAGCTGCATTACAGCTTCTTTTCCCTTGACTTCCTCATCGGACGCAAACCACCAATTGACTTCACCAATTTCCTTCGAGACAAATTCTTGTTTCAGATCAGCGTAGGTCAGCAGGAACTCACTCGAAAGCACCTTTTTGCTGTAGGCGTCAAAAAAACGGTTGTTAAAGTCAATCACATTTCGAGCAGATCGGAAGTTTGAGTTTAGAATGTACTGTTGGTAGGATGATGAGAATAGCGATTGAGCAGCATGATTGATCGTTGGCAGGTCAATAAATTGTTTGGGTTCACTTCCTCTAAATCGATAAATTGATTGCTTGGCATCGCCAACGATGAGACTTGTTTTAGCCTCTGAAAGGCTGTTTTCGACCAGTGGAATAAGGTTTTGCCATTGCAAATTTGACGTGTCTTGAAATTCATCAATGAGTATACTTTCATACTGATTGCCGAGTCGTTCGTAGATGAAAGGCGTCTGTTCTTGAAGAAATTGCTTTGAAATCATTCGATTGAAATCGCTCAAAAGGCGCATGTTTTCTGCGTCTTTAAAATCATCCATCAGCTGTTTGAGTTCACCTATTAATCCAAGACGAAAGAATTCACTTTTCACTGCATTTAGAAGAAGGTATCTTTTTACAATCTTCTGTTGGCTAAGCAAATTTTCTGCGATCGACCTTAATTCACTGCTGATTTCGAGAACTGCAGGATTCTTTGTTCCAGATTGCCACTTGTCTTCATCCAAAGTTTTAATTGTGTACGCGCCCGGAGTAATGATCTGCCCAAAATCTTCATCGTGTACTTTTTTGAAGAATGCGTAAATGCCTTTTTCTCCATGTGCTAAATCTTTTGGCACCAGGCCTGATGACTGGATTAAATCAAGTGCTATTTGTGCTTGAGAAATTAATTCTGCAGCAATCTCATTGCACTCAACATCCAGTTTGTTTTTGATTTCAAATATTTCGTGTGGGGCGTATTCTTTGAACTTATCTTCTACAAAGAAAAACTCTTCGGTGAGCAATGAGTGCGCAGTTTTTTCTAATGCACTGTTTAAGTTTCCTGACTGTTCATCGTTGAGCCTAAATTTTAAAAATGCTAGGATAAGTTCAGTAAGATCGCTATGCTGTCCTACTTTGGCGTAAAGAAGTTCGATGATCTGATCGACAAAGAGGCGTTGGTCAATTTCTATTTCAAAATCAGGCGCAAGGGTTAATTCACTTGCGAAAGACTTTACTAATCGCGTAAAAAATTTATCGATTGTGAGTACAGAAAGGTCACCGTAGTTGTGAAGTACGGCCTTCAGAATTTCACTGCATTTGGCCTCGATCGCTGCATCACTTAGCCCGGTTTCCTCCATTAAGGCAGCTTTCATAAACGATGCATCTTTTCTTGAAGTGTTTTCATTTCCACTTATGCTTGATAAGTAGCTTATGATGCGATCTTTCATTTCATTGGCCGCTTTAACGGTGAACGTAATGGCCAAAATTCTTTTGAAGTGCATTGGATCATTTGATCGCAGTGCGATACTGAGAAATACTTTCGCAAGTGTGAAGGTTTTACCCGAACCAGCTGAACTTTTGTAAACTAGAAATGGTTTTGATTGTAACATTTGTCCAAAATTCAACTTTATTCCACGATTTTCGTCTATGATTAAAAGATTTGATTTGAAATTCCTCCTCACGTTATTCTTGGCGATGATTTTTCACTCTGTTTCATTCGGGCAGAATGCATCGTCTAAATTTATTGAAGGTGAAATGATGGTGTTGCTGAAGCAATCGGCAAATGTTAATGATTGGTGTGCAAAACAAAATCAGAAGATCGATGCAAAATTTCATCCAGCATTGAGATTGAGCCAATCACTAAATTTATGGCTTATTGCTTTCGAAGAGGACGTTGTTTCTACACACGATGCGTTAGCGATTGCGGAACGTGACCGTGATGTAAGCATTGCACAGCTCAATCATACTAACCTCGCTGTAAGAAGTATCCCTAATGATCCATTTTTTGACGAGCAGTGGGCGTTTGATAATAATGGTTCAAATGGAGGGTCAGGAACAGCCGATATTGACGCATTAAATGCTTGGGATTTAACAACAGGAGGAGTGACACAATACGGTGACACTATTGTTGTGGCCGTTGTGGACGGTGGATTCATGCTTACTCAAGAGGATTTGATTGAGAATTTTTACCGAAATCGACATGAAATTCCAGGAAACAATATCGATGATGATATGAATGGTTATATCGATGACGTTCAGGGTTGGAATGCCTTTTTGAATAGCGGTAATCACTATAATGACAATCACGGAACGCATGTTTCGGGAACAGTTGGCGCGAAGGGTAATAATGGAATTGGTGTTACAGGAGTTAATTGGGATGTAAAAGTGATGCCAGTCTCGGGGTCGTCAACCAACGAAGCCACTGTAGTGAATGCATACGGCTACATCCTTGACATGAGGAAGCGCTACAATGAAACTAATGGACAAGAAGGGGCATACATCGTTGCTTCGAATTCATCGTTCGGTGTCGATTATGGCGATCCAGCGGAATATCCGTTGTGGTGCGCGATGTACGACTCATTGGGCTATGCGGGCGTTTTGAGTGCGGGCGCTACGGCAAATCTGAATATCAATATTGACGTTACGGGTGATATTCCTACCGCCTGTGATAGCGAATTTTTATTGAGTGTTACTAACACGACAAGTTCGGATGTGAAATATGGTTCAGCGGGCTTTGGCGCAGTGACAATTGACCTTGCCGCTCCTGGCACACAGATATACTCCACCTTGCCAAGCGGCTACGGAAGGCTTACAGGCACATCGATGGCTACACCTCATGTTTCTGGAGCGATCGGATTGATGTACAGTGCTATTTGCTCAAAGACTTTAGATGAATATTCTTTTAATCCTGCAGGACTTGCGCTCTTTGTTCGGGCTAATCTATTGGATGAAGGAGTTGATGAATTGATGAGTCTGAATGGCATGGTTGCAACATCGGGAAGGTTGAATTTATACAAAGCAGTATCGAGTGTAATTGATTCATGTTTGACGGTTAACACTCACGTTGAAACATCAAATTGTGGCATATGCAACGGTACTATCGAAGCAAATGTGATTGGTGGATTCCCACCGTATTCATACAGCTGGTCGAATGGCGAAACAACCCCGATGTTATCAAATTTGTGCCCTGGCCTTTATACGGCTACAATTTCTGATTCGACTGCAGAAACTGTGATTGTAGATGTGCTGGTGTCAGATGATTTTGGCCCTGAGGTTTCAATTATTTCCACCAATGTTTCATGCTTTGATGGGGCAGATGGGTTGGTATTATTGACCGGTGCCGACATTTATATGTGGGAAGACGGAAGCAATGGAACAAGCAGGTCAGGGTTGAGCGCAGGCAGTTATTTTATCACCGCCATCGATTCAACTTCTGGTTGCACAACATTAGTAAAAGTTCAAATTAACGAACCTGGCCCATTTTTAATTGACTTCAATACAACCAATCCGCAGCCATCATCGGCTGCCAATGGAACGATTCTCGCAAACGTGAGTGGTGGTGAAGCTCCGTATGCGTTCAGCTGGAGTAACGGTGGTAATTCTGCTCAACTTATTTCCTTGGCTGCTGGAACATATAGTTTAACCATTACAGATGCCAATGGCTGCAGTGCAAGTGCGCAGGCATTGTTGGGCTTTCCGCTTGCCCTTGACGAAGCGGTAAATATTCGATTTGAGGTATTTCCTAATCCCACCGATGGAGTGTTGACCATCAAAGGATTGCAAGGTCAGTCGTTTACTTACTCGTTGTTTGATGTGTCTGGCAGAATGCTTCTTCATCAAAGATTTGTGGGTAATCAAGCGCAAGTTGACCTATCCGAATTTAATTCCGGGAATTATATCCTTGTGATTGAAAGCGGAAACATTCGGCAACGACAATTAATTCAAGTAGTGAAGTGAAAAAACTAGCTGTTTTTTTTTCAATTGCGATGTTCATTTTCTGTTTAGTCCGGTGTGAAAAAGACCCTTTTGTTTCACCTTCTAATGACGGATTGGATTCTCCAACGCCATATTACCTAAAAGTTCCAGCGGGCTTTCCTGATTATTTTTTGAAACAAGAAAATGCGCTCACTGTGGAAGGGATTAAGTTGGGTAAAAAGCTATTTTTTGATCCGATTTTATCAAAGAATAGAAACGTTTCGTGTGCATCTTGCCATTTACAATCCAATTCATTTTCAGATCCGCGTGTTCAAAGCATAGGAACTAACGGAACCTTAACACCTTTTCATTCCATGCCAATTTTTAACATGGCTTGGATGAATGAGTTTTTCTGGGATGGAAGAGCAAAGTCACGCGAAGACCAAGCATTACAACCTGTAAATAATCCATTGGAAATGGATTTGGGTTGGGTGGAAGCCGTTAAGCGTTTGTCAGATGATGAAGAATATAGGTCATTGTTTAAAGCTGCTTTTGGCACAAATGTGATTGACTCTAATCTTGCCGCTCAAGCCATGGTTCAATACGAGATGACTTTGGTAAGTGCCAATACAAAGTTTGATGACTGGCTTCGAGGTGAAGCAACGTTTACTCCGCAAGAGGAAATGGGCCGCATCATTTTCAATTCTGAGCGTGGTGATTGCTTTCATTGCCATGGTTCAATTTTAACTACAGATAATTCGTTTCATAACAATGGTTTAGATAGCGATGCAGCGCTAAAGCCAGGGCTGTTCAGCGTAACGAATGACGAGGCAGATTTAGGAAAGTTTAAAACACCAACCTTAAGAAATTTGGTTTTTACAGCTCCGTATATGCACGATGGTCGTTTCCAAACCATTGAGCAAGTTATCGACTTCTACAGTGATAGCGTTCAGAATAATCGGAATGTAGACGTATTAATGAAGAAAGCAAGCAGTGGAGGACTTGGGTTAAACACGTCTGAAAAAGAGGCACTTGTAGCATTTATTTTAACGATGACCGACAGCTCGTTCATCGAAAATCAAGCGCTGGTTCCTTAAAGTTCTTGCAAATCTTCTATGAGTTCAGCTTTTCTTCGGTAGCACTGCATGGCGTCTTTAAATACAGCAGATTTGAAAATTGATTTGTTCATCAGCATGCGCACACATTCTTGAATTCCTTCAATGATGGAGGGATGTGGGTGAACCAAATCTGCCAATACTTCGATGGACTCATCCATTTTAATCAATAACCCAATGGCTTGAATAGCGCTAGAAGCGTGCTCGCCTATCGCTCTCATACCAAGGATTTTCATTTCGTCATCATCGGTAACAATGATTTTGAAGAAGCCTTGCGTTTTTCGCATTGCAATGGCTCGGGCGATGCAGCTGAAGTCGAGCTTCACTACTTTTATTGAAAGTCCTTTTTCAATACACTGTTGTTCGTTGAGTCCAACGGCTGCCACCTCAGGATTGAGAAACATGATGGTGCAGATGTTGTCATAAGATACGGTATTGTCGAGATGCTTGTAATCAACGATATGCTCAACTGCATGCCGGGCCTCAATTTCACCCATGTTGACTAAAGCAATATGGCCCGAAACATCACCTACAGCGTATATGTTTGCAACATTCGTGAGCGTATTGTTTTCTGTAATGTAGTTGTTTGGCGTCACGTTTACACCTGCGCTGGCAAGGTTTAATGATTCAGTATTCGGAATTCTACCCACCGATAGCAGCGCTTTTTCTACGCGAATTACTTCGCGTGTTCCATCACTGTTACTAATTTCATATTCAACCTCACCGTCCACAATTTCCATCCGTTCGAGTTTAGCAGTGCTGTGGATGGTTGCACCTTTATTTTTCAGGTTATCACCGACCATTTTAGCGATGTCTTCATCTTCAAATGGAAGAATGCGGTCTGCGCGATCGATGAGGTACACCTTGGTCTTTTTAAAGTTTGAGAAAATTGTTGCGTATTCACATCCAATCACTCCGGCACCAAGAATCACGAGGCTTTTTGGGTATTCATCCATGTGATGAATGCCATCGGAAGTCATGATTATTTTTTCATCTACTTCGATGGTTGGAAGTTTTCGCGGACGACTGCCCGTGGCGATAATAGTGTAATCTGCGTGAATGACTTCAGTACCTTTTTTATTCGAGATTTCGATTTCGTATTGGCTTAAAAAACGGGCTGTGCCTCGCGCATATTTAAAGCGAACAGTGGAGGTTTCTTCTTGAAGTAATTTGATATGGGCAGAATACTGTTGTTTTCGATCGAAAATCGCTTCTTTCACGGTTTGCTGCACATCGTTCCATTGCATTTCGAATGGTGGCCTGTCGTGATCTGCGAGCATTTCATTGATTGATGCTACTTTAGACGAAAGTTCCCACATTGTTTTCGAAGTGAGTGCTCCATCATAGATGGCGGCTCCACCAACTTTCCCTTTTTCGATTAAAATGACTTTTTTGCCAAAGTCAATGGCTCTCATTGCTGCTGCATAACCAGAAGGTCCGCCTCCAATCACGCAAATATCATAGTGTTCCAAATCAAAAGGATTTGAGCTAAGGTAATTAAATTTCTATCTGATAATCATGCATTTTAATTGAATAGGCAACTCTTGACACGTGACTTGAGTCCAAGTGTGTAAGGAATCCCCTTCCTTTCTTAGTTGAACCGCGTAGCATTAAATTGACTTTAAATTTTTGACTACGTGTGATTCTAAATTTTCCGCGGTGAAAACTCCTGTATTTTCGCATAATATGCCTATTCAGAGTGTTAAGACTTTTCTGATCGTGCTTGTGCTGATTGCATTAGCTGTGAATGCGCGAGCGCAATGCCTTGTTTATGATGGACAAGGAAACGCTGTGAATAATCCGACTTGGGTAAGTTGCTCAGGTGGTGCCTACACTGTTTTCATTCAAGGTCCAGTCGCACTTGGTTTAATTACCATTGATTGGGGAGATGGATCACCCAACACAGTGGTAAACGGCCTAGTGCCTCCTGCTTTCGTTCAGCATACTTATGCTGCCAACATAACGAATTATAATGTCGTGATAACCGATGCAACAAATGGTTGCACGGTCAATGGATTGGTAGTCATGGAAGAACCCGTGAATGCATCCATCCAGATACCGATAGGCGGTGTAACTCAGACGTGCGCGCCTGACGACCTGATATTTTTGAATAGCAGCACAGACGTTTCGAGCAATACCACTTTTACCTGGGATTTTGGTGATGGCAGTCCGATATTGACATTTGATTCGAGTAATGCAGGTCAAATAATAACCCACACGTATCTGCAGGGAACCGTTAACTGTGTAACACAAGTGACGCTTACCGCTGAAAATTTTTGCAGCTTCGGAAACCCAACGATTGCATCGTTTAATCCGGTTCAAATATATGACATCGATGACGCTCAGATAACCGCCTCAAACGTGCTTCTGTGTTATCCTGATACCGTGGTTCATTTCGATAATACCACGGCAAAAAATTGCGTTCCGCAAGGAAACACAGCCTAACGTTTCGAGTATTGGAATTTCGGGAATTATTGGGGTACAGGTAACGACTCGATTGTAGATTGGGTTCCTTTCGATCCACCAGCAAAACCTGGTTATGACATTGCCTTTCCGGGTATTGGAACTTATACTATCATGATGGCAGATAGCAATCAATGTGGCCCAGATACAGCTTTTATTACCATACAAATTGTAGATCAGCCCATTGCAGGATTGGTGTCGGCAGTAGATAGCGTATGTTCGGGAGACGCAGTTTTGTTTACCAATATAAGTACTGGGGGGAACCAATCGTTGATTGACTTTGGTGAAGGTGCTGGCTTTCAAGGAATGGGCGCTTCTGTTACCCATACCTATGGCGCTGCTGGAAATTACACCATCCGATTGGTGCATACACTTGCGGGCGGAACAAACTCATGTCGTGATACGGCTCAAGTGCAGTTGGAAGTGCTTCCCAGTCCGGTTCCTCAAGCTAATATTGCACCGGGCGGTGGTTGCGATTCAGCTCAAGTATCCTTTATCAACTCAAGTTCAGGTGGGGCAACGTATTTCTGGGATTTTGGAAATGGAGATACCAGTTCACTTCAAAACCCACCGCCAATTTTCTACAACACCGAAGGTCAAACGCCAGTGACATTGTTTGTTACCAGTATAAATGGGTGTGTAGCTACAGATACCGCATTTGTGGAAATTTACGATACACCAGTAGCTTCTTTTGGGTTACAAAACGTGTGTGAAGACGCCCTTGCAACCTTTTTTGATAGCACCACAGTCGGCTATGGTGGACCGATTACACAATGGACGTGGAGTTTTGGCGATCCGCTGAACACAGCGTCTAACCTTCAGAATCCAAATTTTTTGTACGCAGATTCTGGTGTTTATGTGATTTCCCTGATTGCGTCAACTCCATTTTGCACGGATTCTACCTCTCAAACGATCGTTGTTGAGGCCAAGCCTTTTGCTTCTTTTGATGAATCTGATTCTGTTGGATGTTCGCCTTTGAATGCGACTTTCACGAATACTTCTACCGGAGCAGCCACCTACGCATGGGATTTCGGTGATGGAAATACAAGCGTTGCAGTTTCTCCGAACCACACCTTCGTGCACAATGCATTGTCTGATACGAACTACATCGTTCGTCTAGTTGCTTTTTCCGCATTTGGCTGTGTCGATACCGTGTATGATACGGTTTTGGTGAGAGGTAATCCTGTGGCTGCATTTTCATCGGATGCATCATTGGATTGCGCACCGTTGATTGTCAATTTTACTGACAATTCGGCTGGAGCAATAGGTTGGAATTGGGATTTTGGTGACGCCACTGGAAGCACGAATCAAAATCCGACTAAGACGTTCAATAACCAAACCCAGTTTATTACTAACTATACGGTTAACTTGATTGTGACGGCTCCAAATGGTTGCACGGATGCAGCACAAGAGGTTGTGACAGTTTACCCTGAGCCGCTGTTCAATTTCAGTGTAGTGCCAACATCAGGCTGCAGTCCGCTTACCGTGAATTTTCCAGTGGCGATAGGTGCGGTGGTTTACAATTGGGATTTTGGTGATGGCAATACTTCAACCGTACCAAATCCATCTCACACCTATGTAAACAACAGCGTCAATAATCAGGTCTTTAATATTCAATTGGTTGCTACTTCTCCTTTTGGATGTGTTGACAGTGTGCAAGGCTCCGTTACTGTGTTTCCTCTTCCTAACGCTAACATAACCCCAAATTATTCGCAGGGATGTCCACCATTCACAGCAAACTTTACGAACTCAAGCACGGGAGGAACAACCTATACATGGGATTTTGATAACGGAACTACGCTTACTACAGCCAATAATACTGTGAGTTCTCTTTACACAAATTCAACCAACGATACACTTTTCTACACACCAAAATTGTATGCCTTTACGCCTGATGGCTGTGTTGATTCCACCACTGCTCAGGTTGGCGTTTTCAAGCGGGTGGAAGCATCATTTTCAGTACCAACACCTGCATGCCACCCGTACAACGCTCTATTCACTGACTTGTCTATAAACGCCACTAATTGGAGTTGGGATTTTGACAATGGGCTGAGCTCAAATCAACAGAATCCGCAGATTTTCTTTTTAAATGCTACGGCACTTCCTCAAACATTTGATGTGGAGCTTACTGTGAACTCTTTGGAAGGTTGCACGGATGATTCGATTGTTCAAATGGTAGTGAATCCAAAACCTTTGGCAGATTTCACCATTGATGATTCACCTGCGTGTCATGGTGAGGAAGTTTTGATTACAAACAACAGCACCCAAAACGATGTTAATACTTGGCGTTATGGATTGAATGGTCCGTTGGAAGTGGATAATAATCCAGTGATTGACACGTCATTTTTAAATTTCAATCAAAATCCAATTCAATTTCCGATTCGCTTGGTTGTAGATAATATTTACGGTTGTTCGGACACGATTATCCGGCAAATGCAAGTGTTTCCTGTGGTTGACGCTCAATTTGCCGCCATTGATGAGGGGTGTTCGCCATTTGAAGTTGAGTTTAACAACTTTAGCACGGGAGGGTCGCTGTTTGAATGGAATTTTGGTGATGGCGATAATTCGTTTTTAGAAGAACCCGAGCACACCTTCTTGAATACAACGGCAGAAGACACGGTTTATCAAGTTATACTCGCCATCACTTCACCTTTTGGTTGCGAAGATGCTGACTCGTTTGACATTTTGGTTCATCCTACCCCATTGCCTCAATTCACGGTAAATCCAACCAACCAAGTCTTTCCAAATTCAACAGTTGGAATAACAAACATCACTCCAGCAGGGCCGTGGAATTATCTATGGGAATTTGGTGATGGGGACACTTCTTCTGTTGAAGATCCAATAGAGCACATGTATGCCACTTGGGGAATATTTGATATTACATTAACTGTGTCGTCAGCGTTTTGTGAAGATGAGCTCACTCGAACTATCGTCATTCATCCTCCACTGCCGGTAGCTGAATTTGATACACTTGTGGACGCTTGTGCCCCTGTTTCAATTCAGTTTTCAAGTAATTCTTTATATGGCGAAAGGTTCTTTTGGGAGTTTGGCGATGGCGGAACAAGCAGCGCTGAAAACCCATTTTACACGTATCAATTTCCAGGAAGCTATACGGTGCGATTAACGGTAACAGGTCCCGGTGGTGAAGTAGACACGAAAGAGATCATTGATGCAATTACTGTCAATGAACAACCGCTAGCCAACTTTGTGTTTACGCCTGACGAAGTGAATGTTCCGCTAGAGAGTGTTTCTTTCATTAATTATTCTCAGTATGCGCAGTTTTATGAATGGGATTTTGGAGATGGCGTTACGTCAGTGCTTGAGAATCCTCAGCATGCTTATGGCGCGGCAGGTCAGTTTTTCCCAGAGTTAATCGCATACACTGAGTTTGGTTGTGCAGACACCTTTCAAAGTGCTGTTCCGGTGCGTGGATTAGAAACAGGAGTGCTTCAGGTGCCCAACGCATTTACACCGTCAGAAACAGGCCCTGGAAACAGTATTTATGATCCACTCTCTTTTGATAACACGGTGTTCTTTCCCTTGCTTTCAGGTGTTTCATCAGGTAATTACATCTTGAGTGTATTTAATCGATGGGGTGAGCTTCTATTTGAAACCCACAATGTATTTGAAGGTTGGAATGGATATTATCGCGGAAAACCATGTGTGCAGGATGCCTATGTGTGGAAGATCAATGGTGAGTATGTAAATGGTGAACGGTTTACCAAAGTTGGAGATGTAACGCTTATTCAATGATGGTAAAGAAGGTTTTATTTCTTGCTTTTATGCTGATGAGCCTATCGCGTTCTGTCAGGGCTCAATTTTCTGTTGAAGAAGCCGCTGTTCTAGCTGAATCGAAAGCCTATTTCGAAGTTGGTGACAACCTTTCTACCAGAGAGATCCTTTCTCCTTTGGCAAAAATGTATCCAATGCATCCCGACATTAACTATTTGATGGGTGCTGCCAGTTTCGCCTTAACGGTTTACCACGGTGATGCATTTTCCTACCTTGAGCGTGCCGCACTTGCAGGAAAGAAGGAGAGCTACCAATTGTATATAAGAAGCCTCATGGAACAGTACGATTTGAGGCAAGCACATGAATTTATCCTCGAAAGAAACCTTCAACATGAGGCACCATATATTAACCTAATGCACCAAGTAGAAAATGCGCGGGAGGCCATAAAAAATGAAGTGCCGTGCGTGGTTGAATCGCTTGGAGAGCATATTAATTCGGTATACACAGAGCATACTCCGCTAATTTCAGCAGACGATTCTACACTCTACTTTACCTCAAGACGCCCGAGGTCAACCAATACACTAAAAGACCTCAATGGCGAATACGATGAAAATATTTTTTACACGCAACGAGTAGGTGAAAAATGGTCGGAACCGAAGGAGATAGAAGGCAATATCAATGATATTTTAAATGAAGCCACAGTAGCTTTGGTCGCAGATGAAATGGTGGTATTTAAAACTACCCGTAACCTCGAAAGCTCTGATTTGTGGATAGCTAGTTTGACTTCAAATGGCGAGTGGAAGCTAAAGTCGAAGTTATCACCATCGCTCAATTCAAAATGGGTAGAGGGTGGTTTTGCGAGTAACACAAATGGAGATGTATTCATCATTTCGAGCGATCGACCGGGCGGATTTTGGGGGATGGATTTGTACCGCGTCATCCGATTTGGGAATGGAGATTTTAGTGAGCCTCAAAACCTTGGTTCAAAAATTAACACATCGTTTGACGAAACTTCTCCGCACCTTCTGCTGGATGATAAAACATTGTATTTTGCCAGCAACAGGCCAGAAAGCATGGGCGGTTTTGATGTGTTTAAAACAACCTTTTATGGAGATACAAATTTTGGAGTGATCGAAAACATCGGCTACCCTCTCAATACTACTAGAGATGATTTGCACTTAAATGTCTCTTCGCAAACAGGAAGGGTTTATTTCACTCGCAGCAAGGAAGAGCATTCAACCGATTATGATATCTACTCTTCAAATTTGCCAGGATTTAATTTGAAGGCCACCATTTATAAATATCAAGTTATAGGAAATAACACTTCAAATTTTAATGACGCAGAGGTCGTCTTGCTGAAAAACAATTATTCTAAAACCTTAGGTCGCTACCGAATAAACGAAGATGGATTATTTACAGTGGTGCTGTTGCCAAACGAAAGTGGCATTCTTAAAATCAACGTGCCCGACTATGAATTGCAAGAGCATTATATCACGTATGCAGATGCCGCTCAGTTAAGCGAAATTGATAATGAGTTAATTCTAGTACCGAAGAAAAGTTGAGACGAGTTTTATTCATATTGGTCACGGTAATGGCTTCGCATGGCATGGCGCAGGATATTCAGTTTTCATAATACTATGCCGCACCGATGTATCTTAATCCAGGTTTTGCAGGAAACACGGTTCAAGCGCGGGCGGTCATGAATTACCGAAACCAATGGCCTGCGATGTCTGGCACCTTCGTTTCGTATGCTGCAAGTTTTGATTACAATATTGAAGAGTTAAACAGTGGAATTGCTCTAGCGGTTCAGCAAGACAGGGCTGGAAGTGCAGGGTTGCGGTATTCTAATATTGGATTGCAATATTCGTATACCATTCGCATTTCACGGTTTTTAGCCATGAAACCTGGCTTGTCTTTTTCGTATAGTTTCAGAGACATCAATCAGAATGAATTGATATTTGGTGATCAATTGATATACGACAATCCTACTTCGGCTTCACAAACGCGGTTTGATGCAGAACCTGTTCGCTATCCTGACTTGGGCGCAGGCACAATATTTTATATGAGGAGGTGGTGGGCAGGTGTTGCTTTTCATCATATCAACAGACCAAATCAATCGTTATTGGCATTGGAGAGTAGACTGCCCATGAGGTTTTCGTTGCATGGTGGTTATAATATCGCCATCAAGAAGAACGTAAAGAAAAAAGATATTTCTACGGTTACCCTTGTAGCCAATTACAAAGCCCAGGGAAAATGGGACCAATTAGATGTCGGGGCCTATTTTAAATACAAGATTGTTACCGCGGGTGCTTATTATCGAGGACTTCCCGTTGTCAAGCAAAACGGCTACAATCAGCCAAATCATGATGCCGTGATAGCGCTTCTTGGATTTGAGTACAAAGATTTGGCTTTTGGATACACTTACGATTTATCCGTTTCAAAATTGATCACCAACTCAGGAGGGGCGCATGAAGTTTCGTTGATTTACGAAATGGCAAGTGAGCGGAAAAAGCGCAAACGAAGGAGAAGTCGGTTTATCATTCCGTGCGCCAAGTTTTAGTCACTAATGGCTTTTGACTTCACGTAAGTGCGCCATTTTTCGAGCACATCCACCATGTCTTGTGGTAGGTCACACTCAAACTCCATCCATTTTTGAGTTACCGGGTGCGTAAAACCTAGCGTTTTTGCGTGCAGTGCTTGACGCGGTAAAATCTGAAAACAGTTTTCTACAAATTGCTTGTACTTCGTGAAGGTGGTTCCCTTTAAAATTTTGTTTCCTGCATAGCGTTCGTCACCAAACAAAGTGTGGCATATAAATTTTAAATGAGCCCTGATTTGATGGGTTCGTCCCGTGTCGAGTTTGCATCTTATTAGCGTTACATAACCTAAGCGCTCGAGCACTTTGTAGTGCGTGATTGCGTGCTTTCCTTCTTCACCGTTAGGATATACAGTCATTTGCTTCCTGTCGTGGTGAGATCTTCCGATGTTTCCAACGATAGTGCCTTCGTCTTCTGTAACATCTCCCCAAACCAAGGCATAATAATACCTGGCAGTAGTTCTGTCGAAAAACTGAGACGCGAGGTTGGTGAGGGTTTCTTCTTGTTTTGCGATGACTAACAGTCCTGTGGTGTCTTTGTCAATTCGATGGACCAAACCTGGGTAAGCGACTTCACTTTTCTTGTTTTTTGGAAGTTTGCCAAAGTGATAAAGCAGTGCATTTACAAGCGTGCCTGAATAGTTTCCATGACCAGGATGCACTACAAAATTTGCGGGTTTATTGATCACCAACAAGTAGTCGTCCTCATATACGATATCCAAAGGGATATCTTGTGGAATCAATTCAATTTCGCGCTTTGGGTGAGCAAAAACAAGTGAAACCGAATCGTGTGGTTTTACCTTGTAGTTCTGTTTTACAGAAACTCCGTTTACGATCACATTTCCATTTTTCGAAGCTGCTGAAATCCTACTTCTCGATAGCTGTGGAATGCGGTCGATCAAAAACTTATCTACGCGCAATGGCGCTTGCCCCGGATCTGCAACAACTTTGAAATGTTCAAAATTTTCATCCTCGTCTTGGTCGTCATCTTCTGGAATAAACGTGCTCATATTCTTAATGACTAACGATTAATTTGTGTGTGAAAATTTTGTTGTCGGTGGTTACTATTCTGATGAAATAGGCTCCACTGGACACTTCAGCTACGTTGATTGAATTGTTTGAGAACCGAACAGCGTTTATTATTCTGCCTGATATGTCAATGAGTTGGAAGGATTTTATCGGAGAATGACCGTTTGAAATGATGTTTACTTCGCTGTTTGCCGGATTTGGGTAAACTATAAAACCTGTGTGTTGTGATTGATTGTCGGTGATACCTAGAAGGTCTCCATTACTAAAGTCAGGTCTAATTAAAAGTGATCCCTCGAAGGAGCTTTGATACCAAGTTTCTCCAATTTGATAGCTGATTTTACTTGAGTTGTTTGTATTTACGTCATAACCAATGTAAATTTTGGTCGCTTCATTTTGTCGGTAACCTACATAAAATTTGCCCCTTACGTACAAAGGGTTGTCGAGCGGAATTCTGAAAAACTCATCGGCATTCGTATATTTTGGCTCCACCAATAATTGAGAAGTGTAAATAGGGTCATTATTTAAATTATCCCACACGAGAATTTCCATAGTGAGATCCTCGTTGTTGTTGTGAAGCATTTGTGGAAAGTTGAATAACAATGCTTTGAGTGAATCTCCAATAGGACTGTTAAACTCATACGCGAGCCTCACACCAGCACCGGTAAGCGCGTATGCTTTTTCAGCAGAACCATCATCATAGGCATAGTAATCACGAAATACTTGCTTGCCATGGATGGTGTCGTTAATGGTGTAAGAGTTTCCGAGACTAGTTGCAGTAAAGCGACTACGGTATGGAAATTCGGCACTTTCCATTCCTAAATCGGGGAAAATAGGGGCGGCTGATATCGGGAATCGAATCGTTCTTATCGTATTTGGCGCCATATTCGGGTCAACAGTTATTTCGAATTGAACTTGGTTTCCGACAGGGTCATAAATTTCATATCGAAAGTTTTGGAGGTTTAATTCTAGTTGACTCCAATTGGCGTTGACAACCGAAACTTCTGAGGCATCAAAAAAGCTGGGGTCTGCTAAGTAGTGTGAGTAAGGGACAGAGGTGTAAGGGTCAAGGAAAGAGCTGATTCCACTCAAAAAGGCCACGTCATTGATTGTGTCTTCTAGAATGGGGTCTCTGTTTCTGTCTAATCTTACATAGTCGATATGCCAATGATCGAGGTTTCCTGATTGTGTTGCGAAATTTTTGAATCGGAATCGAAATCCATTTCGGAGGTATTTTCTTCCTGAAATTTGCAAGAATACTTGCTCTGAAAAAAGGGTGTCCTCCACTTCAGGGCCTGCTTTATTCCAAGCATGACGCCATGTTGAGTCAACGAGGTCAAAAAACTCAACGACCAACGAATCTTCCTCTTCCGGCAAATTTCCGTTTCCGCCAGCTTGGTAAAAAAAGCTGAGGAAAACATTCTCCATGTTTGAGTCGAGCGCAATAGGTTTTGATTCAAGAATGTCGCACAAGCCATAAGTGGTTTCAGAAGAGTTGTCATACGGTACTCCAAAGTCATCGGTACCATCGAACGTGGCCACACCCTGTGTGACGGGGTATTTCGCAAAGGTGTTGTTCACCAATGGAGTTGATCGCGCAGAGTCAAACGTATCGATGGCGGGCGTCCAAAGTGTTTTATTGTCGGCTACTCTGTAAAATGTATCGGGATCGTTAATTAAAACACGTTCGGCTAAAAGGGTGTCGTAGGTCACAATTCCGCTGCTTTGGTCAAACTCGGTGATGAGGTTAGTCCATCCGGTGTCTCGCCCCACGATTTTGCCTTCATTATAAAGTGTAATGAACAGCGTTGGGTTTGCTGATTCGATCACCTCTCCTGAAACCGTTCTTAGGATAGAATAGGTAGTGTCTACCCTATATTCCAATGTTTCGGGCGTTTGGTTGTTGACTTTGAAGTCGTAGTCAATTTTCAGGGAAACGTTGTCGTCAGTGATTGACGCGTCATAGCGCTTGATTCGATCATTCGTGAAATCGTCAAAAAATGGAAGCGCTAAGGTGTCTATGACATAAATAAACGGATGTTTTAAGAGGTTGATTCGTCCGGTGCTTTCGGGTTGTTGCCTGATTTGCTTTGGCATTCCATATTTTAAATCGCGTACTTCTTCCTGAGCATTCAATGCTGAACAAAGAAATAGCATCATAAAAAAAGAAATGCTTAGGCTGATTATTCTCACTTCAACAACGCTTTTATCGAGTCTAGATTTACATCAGGTATTTGCGATTGGTCTGACGTAAGGTATAAATCTACAGACGAGCCTCTGGAGATCATGGTTGATTGGTCAGCACTGGGATTTTGACGAAATATGCGTGCATTCAAGCTGTCTTCCGCATTTTCACAATCGAGGTATGGCGTTGCTCCCAAATTTAATCCGTCAAGATTGAGCAGTTTTTGCGCTTCTTCAACTGTTAATCCATACAACATGGGCACTGGAATTTTCTCACCGGTGGCGCCTGCCCCAACAATGAGATCGATTTTTGAGCCCTTAGGCATTTTCGTGCCCACATCTATTTTCTTTCCTTTCAACTCCATTCCTACTACGCAGTCGGTGCAATCACTCGGTTTGTTGATTATTTGATTTACTTGAATATCGTATGAGTTTAATTTTGCCAATGCCAGCGGAAGAGTCTGATCGATGATGTTTGGAAGCTTTACCATTGGAGCACCATAACGCGAGATTGTCAAATATATTTTTCTGCCTGTTTTTACAGACGTTCCCGGAATTGGCTCTTGATCAACAATTTCGCCACCTCTTTTATCTGCTAAATACAGTGAATCTATCACCATCGCTTCAAGCGAACTTTCTTTCAAAAAGGCTTCGGCTTCGAAAACATCATATCCCTCAAGGTCGGGCACTTCAGTAACGTGATCTTTTTCAGTGTAAGCGATCAAATAATAATAGGCGCCTGCCATGGCAGAGCAAGCTATTATCAGCGCTAATGCTAATTGAACAATAAAACGCTTCGAAAAAATAAACTGCAACATAATCAGGTTTCAAATATACGTTGAACATTAGTTGAGAAGTTGTGTCTATTTATCAGCACAATTGCCGTGATTTTATCACATTTGTGCGCTAAACGTTATATCGATGAAAAATCAACGTGTTGTTGTTACTGGAGGGGCAGGTTTTATAGGTTCGCATCTCGTTTCTCAGCTTGTAGAAGCAGGGAATGATGTAGTTGTAATTGATACGCTTTTGAGGGGCAATAAAATCCCACAAGAAATATTCAAGCAAATTGAGTTTCATCGTGTTGATGTTACGGATAGGGAGAAAGTAATTCAAATCTCAAAAGGGGCAGACATTATCTATCACTTTGCAGCTATTTTGGGAGTTGACATTGTTGCCGATAATCCGATTGAGACTATGGAAACTGAGGTCAATGGAATGCAATCGGTGGCTGCAGCTGCCATTCAAAATCAAATTAAAAAGATCGTTTACGCATCAACAAGTGGGGTGTATGGACATTTGGCGTTAGAGAAGAGCGTTGACGAAGAAATCCTGGTCGATCCGCGCACGAGCTATGCGATGGCAAAACGATACAACGAAATTTATCTCGCTTCTCTTTACGAGGAAAAAGGCATTCACTCTGTGGCGATCCGATTTTTCAACGTTTACGGCTTGAGGCAAGACAATCGCATGGTGATTCCAAGGTTTTTCGAGCAAGCCACCGCCAATGAGCCGATTACCGTGTTTGGGACCGGAGAACAAACAAGAGATTTTACATATGTCGATGATGCAGTAAAAGCATCCATTTTGCTCGGAAAAAGCGGAAAAGGATTTGAAATCTTTAACGTTGCCAATGAGCGCGAGTCAACCATCGGTGAAGTAGCCGATTTGATTAAAGAACTGACGAACTCCGAGTCTGAGATTAGATTCATTGATGCTCCAAAAAAGCGCTATGACTATGAGGTGGGAAGAAGGTTTGGCAGTTCTGCAAAACTTGAAAACTATATTGGATACAAACCAAGTACAAGGTTGCGCGAAGGTCTTCAGGTATTGCTTGCCGACTTGAAGAACTAACAGCAGCGCTGTTGATAAACTTCAGAAGCCATCAATTCGCACCGCAGCGTTCAGTCTAATTTTGAGATTATACTCAAAATGAAGTGGCAGTAAAAAATATCGCAATTGTATATGGTGGGTTTTCAGGTGAACGAGTGATCTCTGAAAAAAGTGCTCAATTGGTGCTGCAGCACCTCAACTCTGAAAAGTACCGAGCATTCCTGATCGATATTGATGTGCATGCATGGACTGCCTGGCATGGACAAGAGTCATACCCTGTTTCAAAGAATGATTTTTCTTTTCAGCTTGCGGGGCAGAAAATCATATTTGATGGCGTTTTTAATGCCATTCACGGCACACCGGGCGAGGATGGAAAGCTCCAAGGCTATTTTGACATTCTTCAAATCCCATACAATAATTGCGATGTGTTGTCTTCTGCGATTTCGTTCAATAAATTGACGTGTAATTTGTTTTTAGCAGGTGCAGGAATCAATGTTGCTCAGTCGCATGTAGTGCGCTACAGAGATGCTTATAACAAAGAAGCAATTGTGAAAAAACTCGGATTGCCATGTTTCGTCAAGCCTTGTGACGGTGGATCGAGTATTGGCGTTACCAAAGTGAAAAAAGTGGAAGATTTTGACGAAGCTATTCGCTACGCTCAAGAAGAAGGTGTTGACGCGCTTGTTGAATCTTTTCTTGATGGAATGGAAGTTTCATGCGGTTGTATCAGCGTTGATGGTAAGCCGCAAGCTGTAGCTGTGACTGAGATTGTGCCGGCCAATGAGTTTTTTGACTTTGAATCGAAATACACCGCTGCAGCTACCAAAGAGATTACGCCCGCCAGACTTCCTCAAGAGCGTTATGACGAGGTTATGCGCTTGACGGAAAAAATATACCTCTATTTAAATTGCAAGGGGATGATCCGCGTAGATTTTATGGTTTGCCAAGACGCTACGTATATGATTGAGCCAAACACTACGCCAGGCTTAAGTAATGCGAGTATTTTACCTCAACAAGCCCGCTATGCAGGCTATGATTTAGCCTCGTTTTTCGACCTTTCGCTAACCGAAATGTTTAAGTCGGTTTAACGACTTTTTAAAAAGTCGATGAGCTTTTGAACGGCCTGCGCGCGATGGCTGATTTTATTTTTTTCATCCAGCGTCATTTCAGCGAATGTATTTTCATGGCCATCAGGAATAAAAATTGGGTCGTATCCAAAACCATCTTTACCGCGCAGGTCATCTGTGATTGTGCCGCTAATTGCTCCTTCAAACACATGGTTTAGATTCCCATAGATGAGGTGGATAATCGTTCTGAATTTGGCTTTTCTGTTTGTTTTCCCTTTGAGATTAGCCAACACTTTTTGGTTGTTGTCAGAAAAAGAACAACCTGGGCCAGCATAACGCGCTGAGTAAACTCCGGGCTCACCATTCAGCGCTTCTATTTCCAAACCTGAGTCATCAGCAAAACAATGTTCACCAAATCGGTCGAAAATAAATTGAGCTTTGATCTGAGCATTTTCTTCGAGCGTAGCTCCGGGCTCGTCAATCTCACCCTCATAGCCGGCATCTCTCATCGAAGTTAGCTCGATGGTTGATGGTAGTTTCTGCTGAAGCTCTTGCAGCTTGTGTTTGTTTCCTGAGGCAAAAATTAATTTCATGGAATGTGGGTTGTTAGCGTTTTGAAGATGATTTTTTGATTAGTTCAGTCATGCTCATCAAATAGAAAACAAAGAACGGAATGAGCGGAATTTTAAATCGAATCATTGCACCATAATTTGGTGTAGTAAACCCAATAGAAAAGGCTAAAAGAAGCGAGAAAATGATGGAGAAGAGTAAAAATGGATGGTCTAATGAAAGACGGAAGATTTTGCCAAATTTCAATGTTGCAAAAAGCCTTAAGGTCAAAAACAACAGGAATGTGTTTTCTAATGCACTCAAGATCATTACGATATTGTTGATTTGAAGCAGGGTAGGAGCATAAAGGCCGTAGAGCGTTGCTATAGGCACTTTGGCTAGTACTCCGCCCACGGTTGGCGAAACCTCACCAATATCAAAGCTGTTGCCTCCATAGTAATCTTGCTTTAAATCTTCCTGGGTTGTCACGGCTTTATCTAAGATTTGATCGGTAGAATAGTTGCCCAAAACACTGTCTAATTGTTGAATTAAGAGCACGAAAAGGATGGAGCTGAATACCGCAATTAATGGAATTGAAAAACGCCTCAAGAAGTTAGATTTTAATCGAGACACTGGATCACTGATCAGCCAAAGAATAATACCTGGTGTAAGTGCGAGAAAAATATAAGGCTTAATGGTCAAGATGAAATACAATGCGATTACCATTCCTATGATGTGCGATAATTTGTATTCTTTTTTAGAAAATGTAAAATACAGCCCATACACCAAATAGGTGGCAGATGTCATTGTGATCGTATCTTTTGAAATGCCTGTGCCCCAAAATAGAACACTCGGAATGAACAAGGCTGCAATGGCTGCAATTCGCTTATTATTCAGTAAATCATTAAAAAGAATGTAAAGTTTCCACGGGCCTACAAAACTGATGGCTGCCAAGATTAAACTTGATATGAGGTAGCTGTTAAAGCTGATTAGGAGGAGGTGAGCAACGATTCGAGAAACAGTAAATGTTTGATTGTCTGAATAAATATACTGCAAGGGAAATCCTGTTTTTTCAGTAAAACGCATATTGTTTTCGATCGAGTAATCAGAATATAACGCTTGAATTGCACTCAGCGGTTGGTCGTAAAATAGCAAGGCAAATGGTTTTGCCGTTTGGTAATACGCAATGGTATCACCGCCCTGATAGTAAAACAAGTAAATAGATACAAATGCTAATGCAGCTGCAAGTCTTAATGACAGGGCGGTCATAAAAAGTCGCCTTTCCTTTTGAGGAGCAATAAAGTATGCAATGCCAAGAATTACAATCAGATAGACGGGCATTAAAAGCCCTTCCCATAATTCAAAGTATTGATTAGTCATTCTACTTCATGAGGATTTGATGCGAAGAAATCACAAAAGACTTGAATAGGAAGTACATTTGTCAGCTAACTATCTACTGAATGAAGATTTTAGTGACTGGTGGAGCTGGTTATATCGGCTCTCATACGATCATAGATATTTTGGATAATACGGACCACGAGGTTGTCTCGATCGATAATTTTTCCAATTCTGACCCGCAAACATTTGAGCGCATCAAAGCGATTACGGGTAAAAAAGTGAAAAATTATGAAATAGACTTGACCTCTTATGGCACACTCAAAAAAGAGTTTTTCTTAAAAGAAGGCCACATTGATGGGATTATTCATTTCGCTGCGCTGAAGGCGGTTGGTGAGTCGGTTTCGAAACCTGTTATGTACTACCACAATAACTTGAATGGATTGATTAACCTGCTCAAGTGTGCACAAAAATTTGACGTTGATTCATTTATTTTTTCGTCATCATGCACGGTGTATGGCAACGCACTTGAACAACCTGTCACCGAACAAACGCCCACCCAAATTCCAGAATCGCCTTACGGCTATACGAAGCTCGTTGGTGAGAAAATATTAGCCGATTTTGCTAAGACCAAGCTCGATTTTCAGGCGCTTTCACTGCGTTACTTCAATCCTGTTGGAGCTCATATTTCTGGCATGAACGGTGAGTTGCCTAAAGGTCGTCCAAATAATTTGGTTCCCGTTGTAACTCAATTTGCAAGTGGTTGGGTTGACGACTTAGTGGTGCATGGGTCAGACTATGAAACCCGCGATGGAACAGCAATTCGCGATTACATACACGTAAGCGACATTGCCCATGCACATGTGTTAGCGCTCGAGTATTTAAATTCAAATGAAAGCGAGTCGAATTATGACGTTTTCAACCTCGGTTCTGGCAGAGGTGTTACGGTTTTCGAAGTGCTGCAGGCATTTGAGAAAGTCTCAGGATTAAAGCTCGATTATAAAGTTGGTCCGAGACGTGAAGGTGATGTGGAAATGATTTATGCCGATAATTCGAAGGCCACAACCTTATTAAAATGGAACCTTCAGTTCGGAATTGAAGAGGCGATGTCATCTGCTTGGAAATGGCAGAAGCATTTAAATGCAGCTAAGCGTGATGATAAGGTTCTCCTTTGATGATGGTGAACGCCCGATAAAGCTGTTCGGCAAGTATTAACCGCACCATTTGGTGATTAAAAGTGAGTTTCGAGAGTGAAATTTTTCCTTTTGATCGCGCCACTAAGTTTTCTGAAAAGCCATACGCCCCGCCAACGATCAGCACGAGGTTTGATTGATCGTAAATCTGATGTTGATTGATCCACTGAGAAAATTGCACAGAAGTCATTTCTTTTCCGCCATCATCAAGAAGGTAAACCGTTTCGTTTGAATCAATGCGTGATAGAAATGCCTCGCCTTCTTTTTCCATTAAAAGTGCTGGGTTGTTTCGGTCTATTTTTTTGACGTCAGGTAATTCTTCCCACGAAAGCTTTGTGTAATGCTTTAATCGGTTTACATACTCATCAACGCCATCTTTGATGTAGCGAATATTCGTTTTTCCGATTGAAATTATGCGAATCGTCATAGTTCAGATATCTTTGAATGTCATCCTGAATTTAAATCAGCACCATGAAAAAATATATATTCCTTATTTTTTTTGTTTTGAGCGTTGCCCTAGCCAATGCACAAGACTATACATCCATTGATAATGCATTTTCCGAAGGTAATGCATCTGGCTTGTCGAAGGCGTTTGATTCAACGGTAGAATTATCGATAGATGGTAAAACTTCAACGATTGGTCGCAGCGATGCAGAAAACAGAATGCGTTCGTTTTTCTTAGAGAACGAGCCTCGCAACTTTGAAATCGTACATAAAGGTGAATCTCAAAGCGATATTCACTATTTTATCTCGCAGCTTGTGACCAGTAGCGGTACGTTTCGAATCACCGCATATTTGCATAAATCAATTGACAAATATTTAATTCAAAGCTTAGAGATTGAAAAAGATTAATCCAGCTCCTTTTTCCCTTGAAAAATTTGTAGAAAGAGCGTTAGAAGAAGATATACAAGATGGTGACCACACTTCATTGGCTTGTATTGAAGAATCAAGTGTTGGTTCAGCAGAGCTCATCGTAAAAGAAGATGGAATTCTTGCGGGTGTTGGTGTAGCCCAGCATGTGTTCAGTTTGTATGATGAAACACTGCAGTTTGAGCAGTTGTTGAACGATGGCGACTTGGTAAGGAAAGGCCAAATTGCATTCAAAGTGCATGGCAAAGAGCGCAGTATTGTTACTACTGAGCGATTGGTGCTCAATATCATGCAGCGGATGTCGGGAATATCAACAACAACCAATCAATACGTGCAGCGCATTGCCCATACAAAAGCTAAGGTATTGGACACCCGAAAAACAACTCCTGGGATGCGGTGGTTTGAAAAGGAAGCGGTTAAAATTGGAGGTGGAGTTAACCACCGATTCGGATTGTATGACATGATCATGGTGAAAGACAATCATGTTGATGCTGCAGGATCAATTACCGATGCACTCAATCGCGTTCATGATTACTTAACCTACAAGAATATCGATTTGCGCATCGAAGTGGAGGTGAGAGGGTTTGACGAGCTCGATGAAGCAATGCAACATGGTGGCCTCGATCGAATTATGATCGACAACTTTAGTGTGAGTAACACAAGAAAAGCTGTTGAGATGGTCAATGGTAGATTTGAAATAGAATCTTCCGGTGGCATTACCCTCGAAACGATAAAAGAGTATGCTGAAGCAGGTGTTGATTTTATCTCCGTGGGTGCATTGACGCATTCGGTTAAATCGCTCGACTTAAGCCTTAAAATAATTAAGTGATGAGGTTTCTGATCATACTTTTTTTACTTCAATTCCTGATGCTAGAAGCTGAGGCGCAGTATAATCCGCTTCAACCGCCAAACACTTTTGCATCTGATGATAATCCAAATTATTGGAAGAATAAAAAGCCTCATTCGGCTTATTGGCAGCAAGATGTGTATTACAACATCAAGGCTGAATTAAACGATGAGAAGGATCTGATTTCGGGTTTGATGCATTTGGAATACACAAACAATAGTCCTGACACACTTTCTCAGCTCGTTTTTCACCTTTATCAAAACGCGTTCGATCAAGGTTCGTATGCATCTCATTTTCATGGCATGAAGGCCAATAAAAGAGACACACTTTTTCAAAAAACGGAGATAGCTGACATGACGGTCAACGACATGACCGTGGAACTGACGCTTGACAACACCGTTTTTTTTGTGAAACTATCTTCAGCTTTACTTCCTGGTGAAGTGGCCAATATTGATTGCGCCTTTAAAACGCAGTTTGGTCCTATTCACGGAAGGATGAAAATGTATGAATCATGGGGAACCAAACACTACAATGTGGTGCATTGGTATCCGCGAATTGCCGTTTACGATCAAAAATTTGGCTGGACGACTGATCAGCATTTGGGAAGTGAGTTTTATGGCGACTTTGGGGCTTTTGATGTAGAGCTCTATCTTCCAGCGCATTACATTTTAGATGGAACTGGGAATTTATTGAATCGCAGCGAAGTGCTTCCAAATGATCTCATGAAGAAATTGGCTATTTCAAATTTCGCGGATAAACCTTGGAATGAAGCGCCATCAGAAGTGATTCCTGTTTCTGATGAACGAAAACGTTGGAAGTTCCACGCAGAAAATGTGCATGATTTTGCATGGACCGCTGATCCATCATATCGAATAGATGTGGCTGAAACTACGCTTAAAAGTGGGCATAAGGTAACGTGTTATGCCTTGGCTCAAGAACCGCATGCCTCTGAATGGCAGAATGCTGCCGAATACGCAGCGAAGGTGATTGAGCTTTTTTCGAATGATTTTGGCGAATATGTCTACCATAAAATGATTGTTGCTGATGCCAGGGATGGTATGGAATATCCGATGCTTACGCTCGATGGTGGAAGCGATCCGGGTTACAGAAGTTTGTTTGCCCACGAAATTGGTCACAATTGGTTTTTTGGAATGGTGGGTAACAATGAAACATACCGCGCATCGCTTGACGAAGGGTTTACACAATTCCTTACCTCATGGGCCATCACTAAACTTGAGGGTGATTCGATTGACGTGAGTCCGCACAGCGGTGAATTCCCAAAACTATTCCAAGAGAAAAGACTTGAACGCGAGATTTCCGTGTACGCCAATTACTATTACTCGAGCATCATTCAAGGTGAAGATGCCAAACTCAATACTCATTCTGATCATTTTGACGAACCGCATTTATACGGCCAAGTGTATTCAAAAACAGCAACCATGCTCTATAATCTGCAGTATGTGCTGGGTGATGAGCTGTTTTTAGGTGCGATGAGGCACTATTTCAAACAGTGGAAATTCTGCCACCCGTATTTCGAAGATTTTAGAAGCAGTATCATCGATTACACCAAAGCAGACCTCAATTGGTTTTTTGATCAATGGCTCGAGACTGAAGAGACCATTGATTTTAAGGTGAAAAGCATAAAACGCAAAAAGGATAAATACGTATTGAGTTTGAGTAGAAAAGGAATGCAAATGCCTTTGGATGTGCGCTTGATAGACAAAGAAGGCAATACTTATGATTACTTAATTCCCAACACCTACTTCACCAAAAAAACGGATGCAACGGTACTTCCAAAGTGGTATGGCTGGGGTGATTTCAACCGGAATTATCAAGTGGAAATTGAGCTGGATGCAGATATTGACGAAGTCATTCTAGATCCATCGCGCAGACTTGCCGATGTCTATCAGCTCGATAATTCATCTAAGTTTCCATTGTCAGTTGAAATCAATGATTTTGAGTGGAACTATTTTGAGAATAAATACACGGTTGAGTGGAACCCAACGCTTTGGTATAATGGCTATGACGGGCTGAAAGTCGGGCTGTTTTTCAAGGGCAATTATATGGAAACTTACCATCAAGTGGAGGCTCAGCTTTGGTTTAATACAGGCTTTTTGCAGCAGTCGAACGAATTTGCGTTGACTGAACAAGATCGATTCAACCTTTTCAATTATCGGTTTAAGTATTCTGATCCTTTGCGAGGAATTTCCCGTGACCTATCGTATACCTATGAGTTTAAATGGATAGAAGGCTTATTGGCAAATGATTTTTATTTCAAAAAGGACCTTCCCAATAAAAAGACATCGCTTTTGTTTGGGCTTGAAGGATTGTACCGACCCCGAACGCAAGATTTGAATTATTTGATCTATCCTACACTTTGGAAAGCCGATATGTGGAATAATTTCACCAAGGTAGAACTCAATCATCGATACGAATATGGAAGAGGAAATGGACGAATAAAAAGTGAATTGAGAAGCCCTTTCTTTATGTCGGATTACAGCTATGGATTCGTAAATATTGATGCCGTTAACGATAACCGATGGAGCGTGTTCAACTTGCGCACGCGCCTTTTTGGACAGTTGGGTCAAGGTCAAAATTGGGCTCCTGAATCACAACTCTATGCCGCAGGCGCTAATCCTGAGCAGCTGATGGACAAGCAACTCACGCGATCGATGGGCTTTGCGCCTGACGGTGTGTATTCTATTTCAAATGCTACGGGTAATTTTCAGGCTGGAGGCGGACTTAACTTAAGAGGTTACAACAATTACTTCATGCCTCAACTCAATGGCGACAGTTTGCTGAGAACTGGTTTTGTGGGGCATTCTGGTGTCGCTTTTAATACTGAGCTCGAATTTGATGATGTGATCAAAATTGCGAGAGGACTGCGAAGCTTCCTAGAACTGAAAACTTATTTGTTCGCTGATGCAGGATTGATCAATATCAATCGGACAAATGAACCACTAGAATTTTCAAACGTGCGCATGGACGCTGGGATAGGAGCAACGTTTGAAATTAAACAATGGGGAAGTTTCTCTGAATTGAGACCACTGAAGGTTAGGTTTGACATGCCATTGTTTTTAAATCGTCCACCAGCAAACGAAGAATATTTTGCATTTCGTTGGTTGATTGGCTTTGAGCGTGCGTTTTAATCAGCTCCAAAACCGAGCGATATCCTCCAACGTTTGCCGGTGCTTAAGAATGAACGGGTTTCCTAAATCATCGATTCCAATCACTTTCGGGAACGTGCGGCTGCAGTGCATCGACCACAATGCAAATGAATTGGCGCCCGTGTCCATGATCATCAAATAGTCATGGCTTGATGCTCTTGACAAAGCAATGTTTTTAGCGATGTAATCGCCTCCAAAACACAACGGTCCGCCAATGTCTGTTTGAGTTTTTTCGCATGCGATCAGCTCAAAATCGTGGTTTATGAGAGCAAGTCGATGCTTCCAAACTCCGGGTTGGTAGCTCTCTCTCAAAAACATATCAGCACCAAGATGGATGGTTAGCGTTTGTTGGTCGGAGAAAGATTTTACTTCGTTGATTTTGGAAATATGAAAGCCTGCGTTGGCGTGATAAAACCTTCCAAATTCGGTGTACACATCAATACTCTCATCAAATAGTCGAGGGCATTTTTCGTGCAATAGATTCGCGTAATCTGACAATGCAGCTGTTTCCTCAAAACCATAAAAAGCGGGAAATCCACCACCAATGTCGATGTAGGAAATTTTATCGAAGCCAATTTCAAGCGCGAGATCGTATATTTTTTTAATCGCTAGCACTGATTCGTCAAGCTGCAGATTTTGAGAACTGGCATGAACATGAAGTCCGATTTTCATGCCACAGTCGGCTATTAATTCTTTGATTGAATTACTATTAGAAATGGGTTCTCCAAACTTTGAGTTTTCTGCACCAACAGTCATGCTCGAAAGCGAACTGAGTTTCATTAGAGGGTTTATTCTGAGTCCGATACGTGTGTTTTCTGAGCAATTTTGGCGTGTCAGAAACTTTAGTTCTTCAAGGCTATTGGCATTGATGATCACAGGTGTTTTTGACTGAATCACTTTGCTGATCTCGTCTTCTGTTTTGGCGGGCGAGTCCCAAATAATAAAATGCGCATTTGATTGCTGAGCCAGCCACACTTCTTCATATGACGCTGCTTCGAGTCCAAGACCTTGGGTGCCGATGTGCTCGATCACTTTGTGTAAAGGGTTTGATTTAATGGCTACAGCATGATTCCAAAAAATGGGAAATGCTTCTTTAACCAGGTTTGTTTTTTCATGAAGTCTGCGGAAATCATACACAACAAATGCGGTGTCGTGATGATCCAAAAGATCGTTATGATAAATCTTTCGTGCGATTTCAGCAGCAGACGAAAGCGAAATCAGTAGGTTCTTAGCAGAGCTCATGAGTGATTTGTTCGACAACATCGATCAACTTGTAGTCGTCAGATAAGTCATGATTTTCGTCAATCAGTTTCCTCACATTGGTTGATCCTAAAGCTACACGCAAGAAAGAGTAAGATTCGTAGGCAACGGGCTGGCCGGTTGAAATGCGCTCGTACTTTGGGAAATACTTGCTTCCGTGAATACACAAATGCTCGTATACTTTTTTGAGTTGATCATTAGACAATACTTTTCCGTCCTTTACGATTTTGAACGAGATGATTGATTTGTTGGTCACATCTTGGTCTACCATAATGCTGAATAGCTCTTTCGAATGCAAGTATTCTTTTACGTGTTTGTTCCAGTTGCTAATGGCGTATGTCACCTCACGTTCGCTATAGTTGGCGAGGAGTTCAGATTCGCAAATTGCGGCTTCCCAACGAAGCGTGAATCCAATGTTCTCGAAACTTGGAAATTTGTTTCGAAGGCCTTTGTATGATGGAGGAATATCGAATTTGGAATACACTTTGTCGAAGCCTTGAACCAACGATTGGTCAACTTCTTTACTTACCATTTCATTGGCATAGCGCTCTGGCACAAGGAGTGCACCACAAAACGGTGGACTTTGATAAAACTTTGACCCAGTAATCATGAGAAGGCAATTCTTTGAAAGCAGTTCGTTGAACAACTTTGGTGTAGCCCTCATTTGGCAAAGATCGACCACCCAAGTAACATCGCTTGGGCCGTCTTCAATGATTGAGATGTTATCTTCAATTCCGCTTTTACTTCCAATTACCAAATTGACTATGATTTGGTGTGTTGACCGATGCTTGTCAATGGCATTGTAAATAGCTTGCTTATGGTCAATGATTGATCCATCTTGGTTTCGAGCGGGAAACAGAATGGAATCAACTCGCAAGTTTTCTTTGAGCGGAGTGCCTTTGGCTACGTGCTCCGAAATTTGTGTTTTCTCAGAAAAAAAATTACCCGTATTGGCTAAAATCGAGCCTGTCCCTAATTCTTCAGGACATGTAATTAGGCTGAGAATAGGTTTGTTGGGATTCTTTATTTGGGCAAACATCAGCGGGTAATAACACAAGTCACTACCCGAGGGAGCAAAGAAGATATTAAAATCATTGGTGTACGAATCTTGAAGCAGTGCTTTGATTCTAAAACGCTGTTTGATTCTGATGTCTTCAACGGAAACTTCGTTGGTAATTAGCCGGTTATACACGGTGTTTACCTTCGTTCTAACATCTGTGGAAAGTGCTGAGCAGGTGCAAGAACCGCGGTTCAAATGCCCTTTAGAAGTTCTTGGGTCAACGAAATACTTGTTCAATCCGTTTTCCTTTAGTTCAATGCGTTCGTCTCCGCCCTCCGTAATTACCTTTTCTAACTCGTTCATAACGTATCTATGAAATAACACGTGCAAAGTAATTGTTCGGTTCGTTTAAACTGCCTTCTTGCAAGACAAAACTTTTACTTTTCTTGCCAAATATTGAGTGTCAGGCCCGTATCATTGTGTCTTGAAATTCCATGAATACAAATAAATTGCAAGTATTTATTTTTCGACCACTTCTTCAAGATGAAGTTGAGTCACTCAATGCACTCAACGGAGCTGTTTCTATCGTTAGTAATGATGCAAGATTTGTTGCGAATTTGAATTTTGGTGTAACGCTAATCGACTCTGAAATGCTCATTGTGCATGAAGATTATGCACGAGACGTGATCCAAAATTTTGGTCATACTGAATTAGCATCAGGCGAGACTTTAGTTGGTTGTACGACCTTCAAAAATGTGGTTTTGTGGCATCCGGTCAGGTTTGGTATTTACCACAAATTCAAAGATGGGTTGGTTCAGAAGAGTATAATCGACACTTTCGGCTCAGGTGGGGAAATAGCCATCAGAGTTTATACGCGTGTTTCTGAAGTGGTCGATTTATGTCCTAATGTTGAAGTGCGGGTTGATGCTGTTGCTACTAAAAAGACCAAAACAGTATCAGCGCCTAAGTTTATGCTTTTATTCTTAATACGCAGCTTAGTCGGGTTGTTTCGAAATGGATTTCCACCGAAAAGAAAGCGGTTGATTTTTAATTCAGTTTCTCCATTAGTTCCCATGGTAGATGTTGATGGCGTATTGTCATCAAAGGGAATTGCAAGTCTCGATTATTTCTTGCAAAAAATTGAGGTAGATGAGGATTACGCTTTCGTTAGCCCCATGAAATTTATTGGGGTTAAGGACGGTTTATTCCCATTTTGGGAAATATGTTTTAGCTCTTATCCTAGGTCTAAAGTATATCACTTTGAAAGTTTTGTATTAATGGCATTATTGAAAGTTAATTCCATTTGGCAGTTGCATGTTTATTGGCGAAGTCTTGCTCAAGCGACTTTGTTTGATCAAAGTAACGTGAGTAAAGTCCTGTTTGCAGACTTCAAAAGAAGAAAAATACAATTTTTGTATGCTGCCGTTTTGACCCTAGGAGGATTTCGCATGATTCGCAAGATGGATCCAATGTGCATTGGAGGAGACGATGAACATAACTTTGTTAAACGGCCAATTCTCGGTGCAGCGAAAGAATTGGGCGTGCCAACATTTGCCATTCAACATGGCGACATTCATCGCAATAACATTAACTATCGCTTTTCTAAGAGAGATCCATTAGAAAGACTGCTTCCTGACATGACTGCTGTATGGGGGAATCTTACCAAGGTCAATTTAATTGAGGTGTGCGCTTATAGCGCTGATAGCATTAAAGTTGTGGGTCAAATAAGGACAGATGTCATTCCTGCACTAAAACGAAAATTTGCCGAAAAAAGCGACCAAAGAATGTACACGGTGTTATTTGCAAGTCAGCCGTTTTTCGATCAATCACTTCGCAAAAGAATGTACAGTGACGTTAATAAAGCCTCCCAAAATTTAGAAGATGTTAAATTCATTCATAAACCCCATCCTGGTGAAACAGATTGGTCTTTTTTTGACGACATAGATAAAGACCTAGGTTTTAAGGTGCAAAGAACAGATGAGGACCTTTATTTAATCATGGCTCAAGTGGATGCGGTGGTTACAGGATTCAGCACTGTCGGAATAGAGGCTACATATTTTGACCGCGACATTATTGTCATGGATTATCAAAGAGACGACCTGGCTGGCTACGTGAAGGATCAAATAGCGCTTCAAGCAACCAATCATGAGGAGTTATTCAGTTATGTCGCCCGTCTTTCGAAGGGTGAGAACTTACTTAGTCCTATCACAAGAAGGACGTATGTTCAACAAAGAGTGCTTGATATAGATGGCAAAGCATCTCAGAGGCTGAAAGAAGCGATCGAAACACTTTAAGACATTCGTCAATAGTCCTACTTTCGTGTCTTAACTTTAATCTGAATCTTGGAAGAACGAATTCTCTGTCTTATTCCTGCTCGTGGTGGATCAAAAAGGTTGCCTAGAAAAAACCTACTCGAGATTGGTGGCCGTCCTTTAATTTCTTATACCATTCGCGCTGCGCAAAATTCAGGAGTGTTTAGCAAAATTGTGCTTTCTACCGATGACGAAGAAATTGCTAAAGTAGCCAAGGCAGAAGGCGTAGAAGTGGATATTCGACCTGAAGAGATGGGGCTTGACCACATTAATACCATCCAAGTTTTAGAAGAATACCTCCATAGAACGAATTCATGGTCAGCGTTTGATGTTGTGTGTAAAATGCTTCCAACATGCCCTTTTCGCTCAGCATTGGATGTCAAGTCAGGCGTTCAGCGGTTATTGGATCATCCTGACTTTGACTTTTTAGTGAGCTCAAAAGAGTATGAGTTTCCTGTGAACCTCGCATTGAAAAAAGTGGGAAACCATCAGGTGCAAATGCATGTTCCAGGTGCTTACTTCCAACTGCAAAGCCAGGACCAAGAAAATTTCTTACATCCTAATGGTGGTTTCTACCTTGCACGCTCACAGGCATTTAGAACGTCAAAAACATTTTTTACTGAACGCATGCTGACCTATGAAATGCCAGCAATACGATCGTTGGATATTGATTATGACTACCAGTTTCAAATGGCGAAAGTTTTGATGGAAACAATGCCTCATATTTTTAATGATAACAACGCGTAGATTATGCTAACATTCGATCGGCAATTCATGCTAGGATCCTTTCAACTCTCTTCAAATTCGCCTACGTTTATTATCGCTGAAGCTGGTGTTAATCATGGTGGCGACTTAAACGTTGCCAAGCAGTTGATTGATATTGCTGCAGATGCAGGTGTCGATGCTGTAAAGTTTCAGGCCTTCCGAACTGAGAATTTAATCCTCTCAAATGTGGAGAAAGCTCCGTATCAAAAAAATACTACGGCAGCTTCAGAAAGCCAGTTTGAAATGCTGAAGAAACTCGAGTTAAAGAAAGATGCTTATTCAGAATTGAAAGCTTACTGCGAGTCTAAAGACTTGATTTTCTTGATTACTCCATTTGACGAACAAAGCTTGATGGAACTCGAAGAAGTTGGGGTTGATGCGTATAAAATTGCTTCCACCGATACAACCAATTTATTGTTTTTGAGAAAAGTTGCTCAAACGGGCAAGCCTATTATTCTGAGTACGGGCATGTGCGATTTGAATGAGGTCACGCTAGCCTTGGAGGAAATTAATCCGATCAACAAGAAATTAGTACTCCTGCAATGCACTGCCAATTACCCAATCGCTGATCACGAGGCAAACCTTAATGTTATTCAAACGTTCAAAGAGACGTTTGATGCCATTATCGGTTATTCAGATCACAGTGTTGGATTGGGTGCAGCGCTTTTCGCCATCCCCATGGGTGCTAAAGTGGTGGAAAAGCATTTTACCATTAATAAAGAACTCGATGGCCCAGATCATTTAGCGTCTCTTGACCCCGAAGAGCTAAAAGAATTTGTTGTCAAAGTGCGACAAGTAGAACGCTACTTAGGAAGCTTCGAAAAAAAGCCAACAGCCTCGGAAGTACACACCAAAAAGTCACTTCAAAAAGCGCTTGTCGCAGCCGAAACAATCCAAGAAGGGGAAATCATTCAAGAAAGTCATTTACTCGCTAAACGCACCGGGGGTGTGGGTATTTCACCAATTCATTATTCTAAGGTGGTGGGAACCCCAGCCATTAAAACGTTTATAAAGGACGATATTATCCATGTCTAAATCAGTAAACATCATCGGTGCCGGAGGTCATTCGCGACCGATTATTCAATTATTGCAGCAACTTGGTTACAGTGTTGATGGCGTTTATGATGAAAGCTATAATCCGCACTATCACGAAAATATTTTAGGTGTTCCTCTAAAGGGAGTTTTCCCCGAAGTGTCAAACAAACACAGTCTCGTATTGGCAATAGGAAGCAATGAGCACCGGAAGCTGTTTTTTGAACAGTATCGCTCTCGTGTTCTTGGGACCGCAATTGTCCATCCTTCGGCCATCATCGAGCCTTCAGTTCAATACGAACAAAGCAATATATTCTTCGCTAAGAGCTACCTCAGTGCTTTGGTGCGCTTGGGAATGAATAACATTATCAATGCAGGCGCCATCATCGAGCATGAGTCAGTAATTGGTAATCATTGTCATATTAGCGTAGGCGCACTAATTTGTGGTCGTGTGCGCATCGGAGACGAGTGTTTCATCGGAGCAGGAGCGGTGGTCAGAGATAAAATTTCAATTGCCAGTAAAGTTAATATCGGAGCAGGAGCGGTGGTGATTAAAGATATCTCAGAACCGGGAACATACATCGGCAATCCAGCAAAAAAAATGAAGTGATGATCTACGTTTCGTCTTCATGTATTCAAACCGAAAAAATTGGCGTTTCAGTGCGAAAACTGGCGCAACTGGGTTATCGAAACATTGAGTTAAGCGGTGGCACTCAGCCTTATATACACTTAGAAGAAGATTTACTGGAGTTACAAGCTAAGTATAGTTTGAATTATTTGTGCCATAATTATTTTCCTCCGCCCGATAAGGATTTTGTACTAAATCTCGCTTCATTGGATGCTGAGGTTTCGGCATTAAGTATATCACAAGTATGGGCCGCACTTGAATTGAGTAAAAAGTTAGGAAGTAAAAAGTACGCTTTTCACGCGGGGTTTTTGATTGACATTCCAGTGCTTGAAATAGGTAAATCTGTCCAGAAGCGCAAGATGTTTGATGAATTGGAGGCTTCCGAACATTTCAAAACCAATGCATTGCTCATTGCTGCTGAGTTTCCTGAGGTTGATTTGTATATTGAGAATAATGTGATTTCGTCTCGTAATTATGAGAATTACGGCCGCTATAATCCGTTTTTTATGACATCATCTGACGGCCTTTCATTGCTTGAAGGGATGCCAATGTATAAGCCGTTGATTGATGTAGCTCATTTAAAAGTGAGTTGCCATACACTTAACCTGAATTTTCACGAGGAACTAAGCCGATTTTTGCCCTTAACTGATTACGTTCACATTAGTGATAATAATGGACTGGCAGATACCAATAGCCCGTTTAGTAAGTCGAGCAGCTTGTTCAATGAACTCTCAAGGTTTAACTTTTCGAACAAGACTATAACCCTAGAAGTTTATGCTGAAGAAGATCAATTACAGAGTAGTTTTGAAACCACGAATAGATTAGTGCATGGATAAGTCGATTTGCCGATATGATGCTTCAATGCGAGGGCTGTTGGAAGCTATAAATGAAGAGCCTATTGGCACAGCTTTTATTGTGGATGAAGAGCAGAAAGTGTGCGGGGTGATTACCGATGGTGATTTCAGAAGAATGCTGTTGAATGGAAGGTCGTTGGAACAACCATTGAGTAAAGACGACATCAACCCTTCATTTGTTTTTGCTACTGAAGACGAACGATTTGAAGAGGTTTTGCGGAAAACAGACACCAAAGTGCGCGTTGTGCCCATCCTCAACGCAGAAGGTAAACTGGTAAATTATTTCCGTTACGATCATCATGTGAAAATGATGCCCGTGGCCGAACCAAAACTCAACGGCAACGAATTCAAGTATTTGAGCGATGCATTTCTTTCTACTTGGATTTCGAGTGCAGGGGCGTACATCAATCGTTTTGAGAAAGACTTTTCAGAGTATTGTGGTGCCAAGCATGGGATTGCAGTCTCTAACGGCACAGTGGCGATACATTTGGCGCTCGTAGCGATGGGCATTGGCGAAGGTGATGAAGTTATTGTGCCTGATTTGACCTTTGCGGCTACCATAAATGCGGTGTTGCATGCCGGTGCCACACCCGTTATCGTTGATGTAGATGAGCATTCATGGTGCATTTCTCCATTCGCTATTAAAGCTGCGGTTTCTGATAAAACAAAAGCCATTATTCCTGTTCACGTCTATGGCCAGCCGTGCGATATGGATGCGATAATGAAAATCGCCAAGGACCATAAATTATTCGTAATTGAAGATGCTGCTGAAGCACATGGCGCAGAGTATCGCGGGCAAAAAGTCGGAAGTTTTGGTGATGCGGCCACGTTTTCCTTTTTTGGAAATAAAATTATAACAACGGGTGAAGGGGGAATGGTTCTCACGAGCAATGATGATTTGAACGATCGCATGCGAGTATTGCGTGACCATGGAATGAGCAAAGAGAAACGCTACTGGCACGATCATGTTGGATTCAATTATCGAATGACCAATCTGCAAGCCGCGATCGGTTGTGCTCAATTGGAGCGCATTGACCAAATTTTGAACGATCGGGATGCCATTGAAGAAAAGTATGTTGAAGCCCTTAAGCAATTTACCTTTCTGAAGTGGCAAGAACGTTTCATGGAGCGCAAACGTGTAACGTGGCTTGTTGCACTTTTGGCGCAAGGAGTGGATCGCGATGAGCTTTTTGGTTGTCTTAGAAATAACGGAATAGATGTAAGACCTTTTTTCTACCCATTGAGCGAAATGCCCATTTACAGCCGATATGCGCTCTCCAATAAAAACAGTAAAGATCTTTCAGCAATGGGGTTCAATTTACCAACTATTGCTCAAGTTGATTTTTCTAGGGTAGTGAAGGCATTTGAAGAGTTTAAGGCATTGAAAATAAATAATTAGATCGCGTGGGAATAGTTAAAAGACAAGCCTTTTTAAATTCAGTCTTTAATTATATAGGTCAGGTTATTGGCTACTTAAATATTGCGATCTTATTTCCAATCTTTCTATCTCAAGAAGAGTTTGGTTTAACTAGATTAATAACCTCATTAGGAGCTGTATATACTCAGTTTTCAACGTTTGGGGTGCAACGTGTAGCTGTTAAATATTTTCCTTTTTTCAGAACTTCGGATAGTAAACATCATTACTTCGTTACGCTTTTGCTGGCGCTTCCTGCAGCGGGGTTTATTGTCGTTTCTATAATTTTTTTTGTTTTTCATGATTATATAATTCCGACAACACAAGAGTCTCTGCAAGTTCAGGATTTCATCTTCGCTATACCAATTGTGAGTTTCTTCTCACTTTATTTTAAAGTTTTTGATAGTTATTTGAAAGCGCTTTATAAAACTAGTTTAACAGGGTTTTTAAATAACATAGTCCTTAAATTGCTTTGGCTGCTATGCGTTATTCTATATTATAAAAATGTAGTAGGCTTCTATGCATTTATTTACCTTTACTTTTCATGCAATTTGATATTAATCCTAATCACTGTTTTATATTTGACTGGAATTGGTCAATTGAAGTTAGGAGTCGATAAATATTTCTATAAGATTCGAGTATTAATACCAATAATGAGGTATGGTTTTTTTTCAATTTTAGATGATGTGAGTGCTGTACTTATTGTCAACATCGACAAAATTATCATCGGATTTCTGATAGACCTCAAGACTCTTGCTATATACACGGTGGCCAGTTACATAAGCACGATCGTTTCAATCCCCTCTTCGTCCTTAGGTCGAATTCTCATACCAATGATTTCTCCTTTGTGGAAACGCAAGGATATGAAGGGACTTGAAGTTTTGTACAGGAGGAGTTGTCTTCTGAATCTTATGCTCTCGGGAGCCATTTTTGTCCTGTTGTGGGGGAGTGTTGAAGATGTTTTACAGCTTATAGATAAGGATTATCGGTCTGGTATTTATTTGATTCTAATCTTTTCAGCATCAGCAATCGTTGATTTGGCTTTTGGCTTGAATGGTGACATTATACTAATGTCTAAACACTACACATTTAACACCTATTCCTCAGTTATATTGCTAGTTCTAATAGTCGTTTTCAACTTTCTTCTAATTCCGAGTTTTGGTGTTTATGGTGCGGCATTGGGGGGATTTGTGGCCAAACTTCTTTTCAACATAGTTAAATATAAATACTTGGAAATAAAGGAACAATTATCTGGATTCACAGTTGACAATCTTAAGGTAGTTGTTGTAATTTTATTTTCAATTGGAATTTCATACGTGCTGCCCCGCCTAAATGATGTTGGGTTGTTAAATATACTTTTCAGATCTGCTATTTTATCGGTGATATTGTTTTTAGGCTATTACACATTAAGAGTTTCAAGCGATTTCAATAAAGCTGTTCTGGATATTAAATACTTGATTAAAAAGCGTTAAAATGAGTCAATCAGAGGTTTTGTTCAGAAGATTTAAAAATGATGGAATTGCCGAATTAAAGTTGAATCCACTTCAAAAACTCATGAAGGTTGAGGTAGACAAAAAGGTGAAAACGGGCATATATCAATTTGAGGTTGTAGATTGCGCAGTTTGCGGCAGCAGCAGCAATGATGTGCTGAGTGAAAAAGACAGGTATGGATTATTCTACAATGTGAAAATTTGCAGAGAATGTGGCTTTGTATTTACAAGCCCAAGAATGAATCAAGAATCATATAACACGTTCTACAATGTAGAATATCGAAAATTGTATGGTGGGTTAGAGCACGCAAATGAAACATTTTTCATAAGAGAGGTTGAACATGGCAGAAGAATTGCGAAACTTCTTGAAAGTCATGAAATCTTTTTGGATAGAGACAAATTAGTACTTGAGATAGGTTGCGGTGCAGGCGGTATTTTGGAGGCATTCAGACAAAAGGGAATGCGCGTTAAAGGTTTTGACCTGGGTGAAGAGTATGTGAAATATGGCAAAGACAAGTATGGTCTAGACATCGAAGTCGGCACGCTTGCTGATTATAAATTGGATCACAAACCTGATTTGATTATTTATTCTCACGTAATGGAGCACGTTTTAGATACTAACAGTGAAATTGAAATGATAAGTGCAATCTGTCATGAAAATACAATTGTTTACATTGAAGTTCCAGGTATAAAGTCAATACATTTAAATTACGAGAAAAACTTACTCAAATATTTTCAAAATGCTCACACGTTTCATTTTTCGTTGAATACGCTATCTAATATTTTTTGTTTGCATGGATTCAAATTGTTATACGGAGACGAGAAAATTAGATCGATTTTCAAGAAGGAATCATGCAGCCAGTCTATCAAAAATGACTACTTCGAAACATTGAAGTATTTAAGAAATCAAGAAAGATTTAGAACATTTTATCTCATTTCTCCTTTTGGGATTTTAAAAATGTTAAACAAAAGATTATCTAATCTTTTTAAATTAATGAGATCCGCATTAGGCTCAAAAAAACAATCAAAATGTTAGCTTGACAAGTTAAATAGTTGCTTTCGACACATATACCATTACAATATGAAGGATCAAGTTTTGTTCATTTTCGCAATTTTATTATTTCAAAATGCCAATATTGCACAGAGCAATATATTTTGGGCAGATAGGGCACTTGGAGCGATTCTTACCTCGGACAATACTGGGGCAAATGTTGATACTTTGGTGCTAGGACAAACAGCGCTGAGGCGACTGAGATTTGATAATGATAACACCAATCTTTATTGGACAGGAGGGGATGGTGTTTTGAAACGATCAGATCTAAATGGACAGAATGTTACTTCTGTTTTATCTGTTTCTACTGAACTCAATATTGTTGAATTAAGTGGCTCTGGACGAATATATTTCACTGAAACTGGAGACGATATGATTAAAGTTTGTGAGCTAGACGGTAGTAATTTGGACACATTCGTTTTGGGTGCTGGAACTGTTCAAGGTTTGGACGTTGATGAAACTACTGGTCACGTTTTTTGGACCGACTTCACAGGCGGTGCGATCTACATGACTGATTCTCTTGCTAATAACGTAACCACAATTTATGATAATGGCGAAAGCTTATTTGATCTGCAATTGGACTTTTCAAAAGAACATATTTACTTTGCCAATAGATCATCGAATACCATCAATCGGATAAATTATGATGGCAGCGATTTTCAAACAATTGTTAGTACAACGGGACAACCAGGGGCTTTGTCTCTAAACCTTAGTCTAGAGGAATTATACTTCATTTCTAATAATCAAGTATTTAAAATAAATTTAGATGGGACTTCCTTAGAAATGCTACACTCCTATAACGGAGCGATTTTAGCGGGAATTTGCAATCCTGACACAGGTATTGGGGTACCTACGGTCGTTGAAAACGTTGAAGTTGATGATTATAGAATCTTCCCAAATCCTTCATTCGAAGCGCTAAGTATTAGCTCAAAACTTCCGATGCACACGATTTCCGTACTTGATTTGCAGGGCAGAGTTGTTTTGAGACGCAGTAATTGTGGTCTCACCGAAGAAATTGACACGTCTATTTGGGAATCGGGAACTTATTTTTTAAATATACAGAATGACTCTGGTGAGGTGTTGTCAAGAAAGATAATTAAAATGTAGTTGTAACTTTTCTCATCATGTATCTTCACTTATTGTGCGATCGGTAATCATTAATTATGTCGCTGACAGGCTTAAGTTATTTTCTCGAAGCGCATTGATAAATAAAGAAAATTCAATATTCAAGATGTTGAAAAACAACTATTTGTAGTTGTTTGTAATGAGATAAGCATCAAGCATATACAACAATTTCGAAAATAAACTTCGTCACTCTTCTTATCTTTTATCATTTTCGAACCTTCAACGAAAGAACGTCTGAATGATCGCAATAATTAATTACAAAATGGGTAATCTTAGGTCTGTTGAAAAGGCCTTTAAGCGGATTGATGAACCCTGCATTGTAACCAGCGATCACAATGAAATAGCTAGCGCAGATAAGATTCTTTTACCAGGAGTTGGACATTTTAAGAACGGAATGAATGAGCTGGAGAAATTGGGTTTGGTGAAGTTGATCAAAGAACTCACTTTGGACAAAAGGAAACCCTTTCTAGGAATTTGTTTAGGCATGCAATTGCTGTCTAAGTTTAGTGAAGAAGGCGATGCTGAAGGGTTGTCGCTGATTGATGCTCAAACCAAAAAATTCCCAGATCTCGGTCACCTTAAAGTTCCTCATATTGGTTGGAACACCATCGATCGAAAGTTGGAACACCCAATTTTTGATGGTATCGCGGCTGAAAAGCAGTTTTACTTTGTGCATTCATACTACGTTGAATCAACCCAGCGAGAAAACGTTCTTACAGAAACTGAATATGGAACTCGCTTTACCAGTTCGGTCATCAAAGATAACATCATAGGTGTCCAATTTCATCCTGAGAAAAGTCATCAACAAGGACTGAAACTGCTCAAAAACTTCGCTTCCATCCATGTTTAGACCACGTGTAATACCATGTCTCCTGCTGCATAATGGTGGTTTAGTGAAGACTGTAAATTTTGCTGATCCACGCTATTTAGGCGACCCGATAAATGCGGTCAAGATTTTTAACGATGCAGAAGCCGATGAATTGATTTTCTTGGACATCCAAGCTTCGAAAGAAAATAGAACGATCGACCCAGAGTTTGTCAAGCATATCTCAGATGAAGCATTCATGCCTTTTGCTGTTGGTGGAGGCCTCAGCGAGTTAGATCACATTAAGAAAATGATCGATGCTGGCGCTGAAAAAGTCATAATAAACACAGCATTTTACCGAAATCCAGCTTTGGTAGAAAAAGGTGCAGCTATCTTCGGAAGTCAGGCGATTACCGTTTCTATTGATGCTTTGTGGGATGAGGAGAGCGGCAATTACAAGCTTTATTCTGCAGGTGGTGAAGCGCATGAGAATGCATCAACCTTGGCTGACCATGTAAGAAAGGCACAAGAATTTGGTGCAGGTGAAATAATGATTAACGCCATTCATAAGGATGGTTCACGCGCGGGTTATGATGAGCGACTCATTAAAAAAGTTTCAAGCATTTCGACCATTCCAATTATCGCCTGCGGTGGCGCCCACTCAATACATGACCTGTCTATTGGACACAAGGCAGGAGCTTCTGCGCTTGCTGCCGGTAGTATGTTTGTTTTTGTTGGTCGAAAGAATGCAGTGATGATCAATTACCCTGAACTAGAAGATTTGAACGAGGTATTCAATGGCTAAAAAGTATCAAATATGTAAGCGCTGTGTGATGGATACGAGCGATCCACAAATCACATTTAATGCAGAAGGAAACTGCAACCATTGCACAGATTACCTCTCTATGCGAGATAATCAGCAATCAGCGGAGAAAGGATTACAAACGGAACTGGATGCAATTATTTCTGAAATAAAGGAGAATGGAAAAGGCAAGGAATACGATTGCGTTATTGGCCTAAGTGGAGGAGTCGATAGTTCGTATTTAGCATATTTGGCTGTGAAGGAATATGGTTTACGTCCTTTGGCCGTCCATCTTGACAATGGCTGGAACTCAAAACTGGCAGTCAAGAACATCAACAATACCATCATTAGCCTCGACATTGATTTGCATACGCATGTCATTGACTGGAATGAGTTTAAGGAACTGCAGTTGGCGTATCTACGTGCTTCCGTTATTGACATCGAAGTGCCAACTGACCATGCGATAAGAGCAGCATTGTATAATGCAGCGGAAGAGAATGATATCCAATATTTGCTCAGAGGTTATAACAGGAATACAGAAAGTATTATTCCAAAAGCTTGGACATTCTTGAAGATCGACAAGAAGAACCTGCTGGATATTCACAGAAAGCATGGCAATGGCACATTAAAGACGTATCCAACCATCGACAGCACACGAATCAGTGTTTTGGAGAAAGGAGGGCTAAAAACCTTCGCACCGCTCAATTATGTAGGTTTTGATCAAGAGAAAGTGGAAGAAATCATCCAAGCCGAACTCAAGTGGAAGTCTTACGGTGGCAAACACCATGAATCTGTCTTTACAAGGTTTTATCAGGGCTATATTCTGCCAAAGAAGTTTGGTATTGATAAACGAAGGGCACACTTGTCAACAGAAATCTGCAATGGATTATTGCCCCGCGACACCGCTTTGGAAGTGCTCAAAGACTCGCCCTATGATGAAGAACAGTTGAAGCTCGATTACGATTATGTGGTTAAGAAGTTTGACCTTACAAGTCAAGAATTTGATGCGCTAATGGCACTTCCCATTCGATCTCATTTTGATTATGCAACGGAATTAAAATCAAAGATCAGAAAGAAGTTGCTCGACCCTCGAAACCCAGTCTACAGGTTCTTCAAACAGCGTAGAAACCTCAAGTGATACTTATAGGTAATTGTAGGTAGAAAAAACATGGGAAAGCTCATTTTCAATCCGGGCAACCTCCTCTGACGTTAATTCTGATTTGTACCTGCCGATGTTGTGCTTTGATAAATCAGTGTCCAGCATAGCCTCGTGAAATGTTACCCCCAGAAAGGCACATATTTCAGACAACGATTTTTGGGGCTGACCGATGAAGTCCTCGAAGCGCATTTCAAGGAATTGGTCGCGCGCGAGTGCGGTCTTCTGGGCAGTCCAGCAGGCCATTAATTCACGGTACCAAACCACAAGTTCGCTTGCTTCATTCGGTGCCCAACGCTGCTTTTTCAGCGAGGAAATCACATCACGTGGATCGCGAACGATGTGGAGCATTTTCGCATTGGGCGTGAGTGATAAAACATCTGAGGCAAATAAAAGACTGTGTGTGTTGTCGTCAACCAATATGCGTTTATTTTGATGCTTGACGATCGATTGAACGCATTGATCAAGAAACTTAGAAAGCATTGGCGCCAGTGCTGACTTGTCTTTTCTACCGCTAAAGTACATGTGATTATTCACCCTTCCTTCCGCGGTTCCGGGCCAAATGGCGGGGTACGTATAATCGATCAAGGCGTTGATTAATTCTTCCACATAGCGGCTATATCCCGGAATCCATGTATCCAATTCCCAACCCGCATAGGGCGGGGGAGTGATTCCCAATCCAATGGGGTCCGTGGCTTTTGCAATCCGCGTTCGTTCGGCTTTCTCTGCTGTGTTTAAAGATAATGAAGTTAGAAAATGCTCCAATTCTTTGATTTTTGAATCGACCCAATAGGGTGACCAAATGCTGGGAAAGGTGTTGTAAAAATCGATGATTCCTTTTGGGTCAACCATAAACCGACTCTCAAAAGGCAAGGTTGCCACATCAGGATGCAGGCTGAATATTTTCTTTAAAATGTTCGTGCCTGAACGCCCCGAACCGGTGATGTATATGACTTCCGTGTTTTCGCTCATCGAATAATCATTCTGATCGCCTCAAATGCTTCGGCATACTCAACTTGCACTTGCAGTCCTCGGTAATTTGCCACACCTCTGATTAACTTATCTTTTGCATATAAGCGCTTCGACTGTGACGCGTAGCATTCCATTGCTTCTACTTTCTTGCTCATGTCTTCTTCATTCAATTCCACAAAACACTGCGTGGCAAATTGGTAGTTGTTCCAAATGAACTCGTAGCCAAGAATGGTCGTGTTTTTAAACGCTCTTTTCGCTTCTTGATGAATCGTGCCGTGGTCTTGGTGAATGTCAAAACCTGACGGACAAAACACCAAATCAGGCTTCAACGCTTTATTTAGACGTACCATTTCTTCGAGAATCTCTTGCCGATGACTCGTGAAATAACGCACGCGATAATCAAGAATGATCAAGTCACTTTCGGGTATGCCGAGCGCTTTTGTGGCTGAGCGCACTTCTTGGGATAAAATATCTTTAGGGAAACCTTCAGGAACAGATTCTTCGCACGTTGAAAACGCCACATAAACCACCTTTTTTCCAAGTGCTTTGAGCTTGTGGATGGTTCCTCCACAGCCCAGTTCACCATCATCGGTGTGTGGAGCGAGGACTAAGACAGTATCAAATGATTCAAGCGCTGATGTTTTCATATTCGGTATCAAATTCTTTACAAACGTTGTCAATACTAGCCAATCGGCCGCCTAATTTTATTACTTCTTGTACGATCTGAGCTTTCGTGATCGCGTCAACCAAATCTTTCTCATCAATCGTCAAGTACAAAGGACAATTCTTTTTTACGGTGATTTCGTGTGCTTTCTGGATCATTTTTTTCCAGTCTACACCCGGCACAAATAGCGGGAAGTTCAGAATACCATTCGTTGCTCTGTGGGGTTGAATGTGTCCTAAATTGGTTTCCGTAAAGGACGAAAATGAGTTTCCAATCACACCCAAAAACCCGCGTATTTTCAATGATTCTAATAGCGGTTGGTATGCTGAAAAGTCATCTACTGAAGTGATTCTAGCTACGTTTTGATGTCCCTTAACCATGAGTGTCTTCAACGCTTTCCGCTGCCATCGATTGCCGCCACTGAGTCTTTCATTGAAAAGGTTGAGGTTAAAAAAGGTAAAGGGTTGATAGGAGCCTTCTCGTTCCGCATCGGCATGCGCAAAAGACACGACCAATTCGGGTTTACTTGCGTGGTGCGGACTTAAACGATACGCCCTAAATGGAGGAAAGGTCATCGCGCGCTTAAAGCGGTCAATTTCATCTTCACTCCAAAAAAAGTTGACCTGTCCACCGAAAGGTTCTCCCCGCAATTGGTAGCTGGCCTGTGATTCGTCTTGAGGCGCGAGTACGTAAGTGTTTTCTTTGAATTTGATCAAGGCTTTTCGCATCAAAACAGTGGCATTGGCGTTGACTTTTTCGTAGAGTGACTTGGCCGTTTCATTCCGCTCAATATCAAACGAAATTTGATCAACGATGGGGCCGTCATCCACTCCTAAGGTCATTTTGTGCAAGGTCACACCGGCTTGGTTGTCTCCGTTTATTATTGCCCATGGTCCAGGTCGAGAGCCTCTGTTGGCTGGCAATAGCGCAGTGTGAACATTAAAAACACCGAGTTTCGGAATGTTGAGTATGGTTTCTTGAAACAACTCACTCCAAAAGCAGGAGACGATGACATCTAGGTTCAATGATGAAAGAAGGTCGATGGATTTCTTCGAATTCACTGGCATGCCGTCATACACACGAATTCCTTTATCTATCGTCAGCTGTTCGAGTGAACGATGGCCGAGTTGATGCCACGTTTTCATTCCTTCTTCACGGTCTCTCGAGTACACACCAAGCACCTCATAGCCGCATTCGATCATCGATTCTAAGATGACGCAACTGAGTTCTTTGCTGCCGATTACAAATGCTCTCACGGTGCGATGGCATTTATAGTTTGCGAAAGCTGTTCTGTTGTGCCAAGACGTCCATAGGTTTTGTAATGCTCGTTGCCCGAAGTGGTAAATTTTGGATCATTCATGTAGGCATTGAATGCATCTAAAATCGCAGTTTTCATCCCTTCTTTGTCTGTATAATTAAGCATCGGTTCTTTTCCACAGAACGATAATATTTCAGCGGCATTGCCATCTTTTGGTCCAACACTCAAAATCGGTCTTCTGCTGGCAAGGTATTCAAAAATTTTTCCAGTGATGATACCCTTGTTTTGAGCACTTTGAGGAATTGGCAGCAACAACATGTGTGAAGAATGCATGATGTTAATCGATTCATGATGCGGCACAAACGCTTGCACGCGAATCATATCATTTATTCCTATTGATTTCCATTCGCGATGAATGTTCTCATCAACATTGCCAGTAACTTCTAATTTAAACTTCGAATGAAAAATTGAATCTTCAGCCAATTCTTTCACAGCTTGCCACAGCGAAGTACAGTTTTGGTTTGATTTTAAATTTCCTGTGTACGCCAAAATAAATCCATCTCGAGGAGTGGTTTTTATCGATGCAAAATCTTCTTCGTCATAGCCATTGGGAATGAATGCGATGCGCTTCGTGCGATCTTGAAATTCATCTTTCATGGCAGGCGATGCAACAATTACTGCCGATGCAGAACCCACTACGCGGTCTTCCAATGCTTTGTCTTTCTTACTGGTTTTTTCTGTCCGCTTGAGAAATGCGTTGTAGTAGATATTTGTCCAAGGGTCGCGCAAGTCAACAATCCATGGCAAGCCCGTTTCGCGGTGCAGTTTTTCGCCCACTAAATGTGTACTGTGCGGTGGGCCCGTAGTAATGACGCAGTCGAACTGTTCTGACCGAACAAGTGAAAAGGCTTTTCTATACGCTGACTTATTCCACCCAACGCGTGCGTCAGGAACAAAGAAATTAGCCCGCGCATAGTTCGCAACATTGGATAGAAGCGAAGGTTTTCCTTTCAAGTTTCCCATACCAACTTCCACTGAATTGCCCTTTTTACCTCTCAAGGCATTATAGACGCCAAAAGGTTCTACCGTAGCTGTGTGATACACCATTAAATCTTCAGGAACATCAGCTAGCAGCGAAGCATCGGTGCTCGGATAGCTGCCATTTTTCACGGTAATGATAGTGGGCTGAATTCCAAATTGAGGTAAATACTTGCTGAACTTCAACCATCGCTGCACACCCGGACCTGATCCTGGCGGCCAATAATAGGTCAATATCAGCGCTTTTTTCAAAGTCTATTCTTCTCGTTTTTTGAAATAAAGAAATAGCATGCCTGCAGCGAAAAGTGCAAAAATCACCGAACCAGCGAGGGATAGATTCTTTCCTGCTTGGAAGGAAGCGGGTCTGAAATGCATTTCAATCGTATGATTTCCTGCTGGAACCTTCATCGTGCGCAAAATATAGTTCGCCCGATAAATTTCTACTGGTTCACCATCGATGTATGCTTCCCAACCATCGGGGTAATACACTTCAGAGAAAACAGCCAATCCATCAGTGGTATTGCTCGATGAATATTTCAGGTATTTCGGAGTAATTTCTTCCAATTTTATACTGGCACCGGCCGATTTTCCAAATTGATAAGTGTAAATCTGCTCGCTAAAATCAGAATGAATGATGGCCGTTTTAAGAGGGTCAAAATTGGCGAGTGACGACATCTCTGCATCGGCACTGTTTACTTGTTTTACTTCTTCCACAAACCATGCATTTCCGCATGCCGCTCGGTTCAATGCCACTCCGCCAGGATTGTTGTCTTGAATGATGTAGTATTTCGTATTCAGCATGTTATAGACAGGCATTTGCTTGGCTACATCGGGATTCAGTAAAATTCGTTGATCGCTTTGCATCAATCCTTTATTTAGGATTTGCAGCTGTGTGGAAAGTTCATTTTCAATTAAATCTTGATACCTGCGCAATTTTGCAGCGTGATGTCCTCCAATATTTTCGTGGTAATAACACGTTTGACCGTCTGTCCAAGGATTGAGTGTGGCATTGAGCACGCGGTAGTGCGGGTCTTTATCTTGCAGAATTGCTTTATCAGCGGGTGTAGGTGCAAATTTCGCATCCCACTCGCGCTGCGTGATGAAATCATCGTTGTCGAGGTAGCGCTTGCTCACACGCCACATATCACCAGTGAAAACAACACCCAATACAATTACAGCAACGGTCATACTCATCTTGCCTTTTTGGTGGAGCCACATCAATCCTGCGGTGATCGCCATGACCACCGTGCTGATCATCCAATCGGATAAATACCTGCCTTTGCGGTCAGCGATGAGTGCATCATAGACTTCATCAATGCCCCACGGTGAATTTTTAGTTTGGTATTGTGCGTCTTTCGGTCCAATCCAATCGTTCATAACACCGTAGAGCAGCAATAAAACCATCATGCCACCACTCACATAAAGGGCCATTTTAAAGGCTTTCTGAAAATCCAAGCGATCAACGTTATTGCTCAACACCTTTTGCAAACCCAAGGCTCCAAACAGCGGGATAGCCAGTCCGGCAATGGCCAACGCCATCGAAGGAGTTCTAAACTTGTTGTACATCGGAAAATAGTCGAAGAGGAAACCAGTAATAAATTCGAAATGCCGACCCCACGAAATGATGAAAGAAATGGCGATTACCGATAACACCCAAGCACGGGTTTTGCCTTTAAAGAGAAAGAGCGCGAAAATGAATAAGAAGATGAAGCCTGCGCCAAAGTAAACTGTACCCAATAAAAAGGGTTGTTCACCCACATACATTGGGGCACGATCAAGGATCGCTTCTTTTTGCTGTCGACTGAGGTTGTAGCGCTTCAAGCTTTCTTCCACATTGCCTCCTTCAGGCAAAGCCTCACCTGTAGCGCCACCCATAAATGAAGGAATGACAAGGGTAAACGTCTCCAATGGTCCATATGACCAGCGCATGGCGTAATCACGGTCAAGCCCCGTTCCCTCAGCGTTTTCACCGCCTTGATTGGAAACAGTGAGTTCAGATTTTTTACCGCGAATGGTCTCTGCACTGTGCTCGTAGGTGTTATAAACTTTGCCAATGTTTGGAAGCAGCGCCACCAATCCTGCAGCCACCAACAATCCCACATTCTTCAGTAAGCCGGCTACCGTTTTTTCTTTCACGGCATAGAAAAGGTATACTGCACCGATCGCCAAAGCGATGAGAAAGAAATAATACATGATTTGATAGTGGTTGCTAATGATCATCATACTCAGGGAAAGCACGGTGACGAAAGCGCCCAAAAACTTTTTGCCGTTTAGCCCTAAAATAAGCCCGCCAACTGCCGGTGCGAGAAAACCTATGGAAAGCACTTTTGTGTTGTGGCCCGCTAAAATTGAAACGATCAAATTGCTCGAAAGGCCATAAGCCAAAGATGTTGCCAGGGCGAGCCACGGATTAACACCCAAGATAATCTGTAGCAAATAAAACCCTAAGAAAGTGATGAAAACGATGTTTACTGTTCGAGGAAGCCAACCGAGTAGTGCGCTTTTGATGTAGGAAGTAACGTTGGTTGAAACCACCAAACCGATGTGGAATATGGTCATTCCACTGAATACACGCGTTGTCCAAAGTGCCTCTTCGCCTGTTTCTTCGCGGTAGTCTTTGCTTTCTTTCGACTGCGATATACTTTTAATCGTATCGTCTTGTGCAAGTATTTTTCCTTGCAATACAGGCGAACAGTAAAGGATGGCTACAACAGCCATCGCGATGACGGCAACTAGATGCGGAAGTGCTTTTTTCCAATCCATGAATAATGATCTTTTTAGGTGAAGACAAAGAAATCAAAAAAGACAGGACACACGCGATGATTTGACAATCATTCTTAAAACTTACACTTCCTCAAAGTCTACAAATTCATCATCGGTTGATTTCGAATCGCCCGACTTTTTTTGATTTGTTTTTCGAATGACAACCTTTTCGTCTTGGTATATTTTTTCACCTTCGGTTTTGGCGTTCATTTGATCTTGAAGATTCTGAGTTGCCTTTTTTACGAAGTATTTCGCAAGCCATGGCAGTAAAAATCTTACTATCAACCTGAATAACAGGTAAATTAGAAAGGCAATAGCCGCAAATCTAAGTAAACCCATTTATCGCGATAAGTAGAGGTTACGCTCTGAATAGACTTTCTTAAAGTATTCGTCTTTCAGGTCTTCGATGAAGTAAATGGCCTCTCCGGTTGATTTCATTTCTGGTCCGAGTTCTTTTGATACGTTCTGAAACTTGTCGAATGAGAAAACGGGCAACTTGATCGCGTAACCGTGTTTGTAAGGTTTAAAGTCGAAGTCTTTCACCTTCTTTTCTCCGAGCATTACCTTGGTGGCATAATTCACATACGGTTCTCTGTAGGCTTTTGCAATAAATGGCACGGTGCGAGAAGCTCTTGGATTGGCTTCAATCACGAACACTTCTTCGTCTTTTATTGCAAATTGAATGTTGATCAGACCAACAGTTTCCAGCTCAACAGCAATTTTCTTAGTGTAATCTTCAATGTCTTTCAGCACTTTTTCACTCAAATCGAAGGCTGGAAGCACTGCACTGGAATCGCCAGAGTGAATTCCTGCTGGTTCGATGTGTTCCATTATTCCGATAATGTAAGTGTCTTCACCATCGCAAATGGCATCGGCTTCGGCTTCTATGGCACCTTCCAAGAAATGATCGAGCAACACGTTGTTGTCTGGCATATCTCTGAAAATGTTGATCACGTGCGTTTCGAGTTCTTCTTCGTTGATCACGATTTTCATGCCTTGGCCGCCCAGCACGTAGCTTGGTCTTACTAAAAGTGGATAGCCCAACACGCGCGAAAGTTCAATGGCTTCTTCAGCTGTTTCAACCGCACCGTATTTTGGATAGGGTATGTTGAGTTTTTTTAGCGTGTCAGAAAATCTTCCTCGGTCTTCAGCCAAGTCTAAGGCATTAAAGCTTGTGCCAAAAATTTTGATTCCAAAACGGTCTAGTTTTTCGGCCAATTTGAGTGCTGTTTGACCTCCCAATTGCACGATCACACCTTCGGGTTGCTCGTGTTCAATGATGTCATAAATGTGCTCCCAAAAAACCGGTTCGAAATACAATTTATCGGCTGTGTCAAAGTCAGTAGAAACCGTTTCAGGATTGCAATTGATCATGATGGTTTCGTAGCCGCATTCTTTGGCCGCCAAAACTCCGTGCACACAACAATAGTCGAACTCAATGCCCTGACCGATACGGTTTGGACCTGAGCCTAAAACGATGACTTTCTTCTTGTCGGAGCGAACGCTTTCGTTTTCGCCTTCAAACGTAGAGTAGTAATAAGGTGTTTGTGCTTCGAATTCTGCCGCACACGTATCCACCACTTTATAAACTCGGTTGATGCCTAATTCTTTTCGTTTCTCGCGTACTTTACTTTCGAGGCAGCGAAGCAGGTGAGCAATTTGACGGTCGGCATAGCCGCGCTGCTTCGCATCGAGAAGCAATTCTTTTGGTATACTGTCTAATGTGAAGCCTTCAATAACGCGCTCGATGCTGATGAGTTCATCGATTTGGTGCAAAAACCAAGGGTCGATCTTCGTTTTATCATAGATCGTATCAAAGCGAATTCCCAATTTAATGGCATCGTAAATATGAAACAAACGGTTCCAACTGGCGTGCGCTAAACTGTGCAGAATAGCGTCTTGGTCTTTCAATTCTTTTCCGTCAGCACCCAATCCGTTTCTTCTAATTTCTAAGGATTGACAAGCTTTTTGCAGTGCTTCTTGAAACGAGCGCCCGATGCCCATTACTTCTCCCACCGATTTCATTTGAAGTCCTAACTCGCGGTCAGCACCTTTGAATTTATCGAAATTCCACCGTGGAATTTTTACGATAACGTAGTCTAATGTCGGTTCAAAAAACGCACTGGTATTCCCAGTAATTTGGTTTTTCAATTCGTCTAAATTGTAACCAATGGCCAATTTAGCAGCCACTTTTGCGATCGGATAACCGGTAGCTTTTGAGGCCAAGGCAGAAGATCGACTTACACGCGGATTGATCTCAATGGCGATGATGTCTTCTTTCTCGTCAGGACTAATGGCGAATTGAACGTTACAGCCACCTGCAAAGTCGCCAATTGAGCGCATCAATTTGATGGCCATGTCGCGCATGCGCTGAAAAGTCGTGTCAGAAAGCGTCATGGCTGGTGCCACGGTGATCGAGTCTCCGGTGTGAATTCCCATCGGATCCATGTTCTCGACTGAGCAAATAATGGTGACATTGTCGTTGTTGTCGCGCAACAACTCAAGTTCAAATTCTTTCCAACCAAACAGTGCTTTGTCGATCAATACTTCATGAATCGGAGAAGCGTGTAATCCGCGTTCTAACAGCTTATCGAAGTCTTCTTTGCGGTGCACAAATGATGCTCCTGTTCCACCCAACGTATAGGATGGACGGATGACCAGCGGAAACCCAAATTTTTGAGCGACTTCCTTTCCATCGAGAAATGATCGCGCGATGGCTGATGGTGCGTAGGGAATATCTATGCGGTCGAGTAATTTTCTAAATGCTTCCCGGTTTTCGGTGATTTCAATAGCGTCAATATCCACTCCAATCATCCGCACATTATAGTCGGACCATAGTCCTTGCTTTTCACATTCAATGGCCAAGTTTAATGCCGTTTGGCCGCCCATGGTCGAAAGCACTGCATCGATTTGCGGCTGTTCTTCAAGAATTTGGCGGATGTACTTTGGCTCTAGCGGTCTAAGGTAAACGTGGTCAGCTGTGACCGGGTCGGTCATGATGGTGGCAGGGTTGCTGTTGATCAACGTCACTTCTATTCCTTCTTCTCGCAATGACTTTGCTGCTTGCGTACCTGAATAATCAAATTCACAGGCTTGACCAATAACGATGGGGCCGCTCCCTATGATCAGGACCGATTTAATGCTTTTATCTCTGGGCATAGTTCAAGTGGGATTTCAATTGCTAGAATTGGGCGCGAAGGTAGGTGCTGAGTTTTAAAATATCGGGTAATGTCGAAAACCTGTTAAAGAATTGTGCGAATGTTTATAACTCACTTGTGAATGAATTTCACCGCTCATCATTTTTCGATGGATTTTGCTTTAGTTTTCAGCATTCTTTGCTTTACCTATGAATCCTTTGCTCTACATCATCACCTTCGATTTTAAGGAATCGAAGCGCTCATCACTGTGGCATCGAAAACTGATTGTCAACCTGTTTTTGATCTTCACGTTTCTTTACTTGGCGGTTAATCTGCTTTTGTTAGGCGTGTTCTTAGACGATATTCTTATCAAAGTCCCTTTTGAGGATATTGACTACAATACCTACGGAACAAGTTTTGTGTTGAGGCGGTTGAACCAGTTTTTGCTCTACTACTTTTTCATCGACTTCATCATCCGCTACTTTATGCAGAAATTGCCTGCAATGGCGGTTCAGCCTTATTTACACCTTCCAATCAAGCGGTCATCATTGGTTCATTTCATGCTCGTGAAAAGTATTTGGAGCCCATTTAATCTGCTGCATTTCCTCATTTTCATTCCGTTTATGGTGGAGTTGTTTGAAAACCTCACTTTTTCTGAATCATTAGGTTGGAGCATTGGATTTACCTCAATCGTTTTTGCGAGCAATTATTTTCTGCTTTTACTGAAGCGCACTTCTGATATCGATACGCGCGTTTACATCGGACTGCTGGTAAGTTTAGTGTCCATAATAGCACTGGATTGGTTTGATTTGGTCGATTTTCTAGCATTATCGGGATGGCTTTTTAACAGCTTGTTTTTACATCCATTGAGCGCACTGATTCCTGTGGTGCTGATCGCAGCTGCCTATTTAGCCAACTTCAACTATTTGAAGGGCAATATGTATTTGAGCAAACTTTCGAAAGACAAGAAGACGGCTGTAACTTATACGGGTAAGGGAATTTTGTCGCGGTTTGGATTGGTTGGCCGACTCACAGAACTCGAGTTTAAATTTATCTGGCGCAACAAACGTCCGCGGTCGGTTTTGATGATCACCTTGTTGTTTTTAGGTTACGGATTGCTCGTTTTTCCGAATCCAGAATACGAAGGAAACTACCTGATGTACGTTCTGTTCAGCATTATCATAACGGGCATGTTTATGCTCAACTATGGCCAATATTTATTGGGTTGGGAAGGTTCGCATTTTGATCATGTGCTTACGCGCAACGTTTCGTTTAAGGAGTATTACATGAGTAAATTTCTACTCTTTGCAATCGTGAGTGGTGCCTCGATGATTCTATCCATCCCTTATGCGTATTTCGGTTGGGAAGTGCTGATCGTTTTGTTTTGTGTATTCTTATTCAACATCGGTTTTAGCATCCACTTGGTCATGTTTTTCGGCTCAATGAATCCAAAGAAAATCGACCTTTCACAAAGCACGGTATTCAATTGGCAAGGCGTTGGAGCCGCCCAGTTTTTAATGATGATTCCTGTGTTGGTGCTTCCGATGGCTATTTTCGGATTGGGGTCGCTTATTTGGGGAAGTTTAGGAGGCGTTATTTTATTGGGCGCCATCGGACTTCTCGCTTTGGCTGGAACTAACTATTGGATTGCCCTCTTGGCCAAGTGGTTGACCAATCAGCGTTATTCAATTTCAAACGACTTTAGAAATCAATAATCATGGAAATTTCGATTCAGAATCTTACAAAAACTTACGGTGAGTATACCGCGGTAAACATTCCAGAACTGACCATTCATTCAGGTGAAAGTTTTGGGCTTGTGGGTAACAATGGGGCTGGAAAAACAACCATGTTTCGGGCAGCACTCGACTTGTTAGAATCAAATACGGGTTGCGTGTACATTGATGGTCAGGCGACAAATAATTCAGAGCATTGGAAGTCTTTTACGGGGAGTTATTTGGATGAGAATTTCCTGGTTGGGCATTTGCTTCCCGAAGAATATTTCGACTTCGTTGGCGCTATTCATGGCATTGGTGATGCTGATGTTAAGGCAAAACTCGAAATTCTCGAGCCGCTGTTTAATGACGAAATTTTGGGAGGTAAAAAACTGATTCGCGACTTATCAAAAGGAAATCAGAAGAAAGTCGGTATAGCTGCCGCACTGCTTTTTGATCCTAAGGTTTTAATTCTAGATGAGCCTTTCGCCAACCTCGATCCATCTACTCAAATTCGATTAAAGGAGTTGTTGAAAATGCTAAAGCACGACCGCGGAGTTACTATGCTCATTTCGAGTCACGACATCAACCACGTAACGGAAGTGTGCGAACGAATTGTCCTCCTCGAGAAGGGGAACATTGTGAAAGACCTGCACACTTCTTCGGCAACTCTGAAAGAACTTGAGCATTATTTTGCAGGTGAACCGAACGCTCAAGGGCTTTGATTATTGAATATCGAGCACCACGTTCCCCGTTTTTTGTCCTGACTCTACATAACGGTAGGCTTCCACAATGTCATCGAGAGGATAGCTGCGATCAATAACCGGTTTGAACTTTCCTTGCTCAAAAAGCTGTGCAAGGTATTCTAGGTCTTCTTTTTTGGTTGAAGGTATCGGGAAGATCACTCGTCTTCCTTTGGAAAGGGACAAAAGCATCGACAACCAAATGTTTTCTAAATTCTTGCCTAATTCGGTTGAAACATAGATCCCCTTTTGTTTGAGCAAGGGCTTGCATTGGCTAAAGGAACTTTTTCCAACTGCGTCAAAAATAAAATCGAAGCGCTTGGTGGTTGCAGTGAAGTCTTGTGTTTCATAATCAATGACTTGGTCAGCTCCAATGCTTTTTATCAGTTCAATGTTTTTTGAGTTGGCAACGGCTGTTACGTGAGTGCCCATACTCTTCAATAGCTGGACCGCGGCCGAACCTATGGCGCCTGAGGCTCCATATACCATTACATCTTGTCCTGCCTTCACTTTGGCTGCTCGAATGTCGCACAACGCATAGTGTGCGCCTTCAGAGAGCGCGGCTGCTTCAGCATAACTTGCTGAGTTTGGCTTGAGTGCGATGGCATCGTATTTAGAAACCGTCATGTATTCAGCATGTCCACCAAAATGCTGGTCGTTGAAACCAAAGATTTTATCTCCTATTTTGAGGTCGTGTACGTTATTGCCCACTTCTTCGATTACACCTGCAAAATCGCATCCTAGGATTTGTCGCTTCGGACGATACAAGCCTGAAAAGAAGCGTGAAACAAAGTATATCGCGCTTCTAAATCCTGCATCTGTTCTATTCACGGTGCTGGCATGCACTTTCAATAAAACTTCATCTGGCTTGGGAGATGGTGTGTCTACTTCTTTAATTGAAACAACCTCTGGTGGGCCATACTTTTCATAAACTGCTGCCTTCACTTGGAGTTTTTTTTTATTGGATGCCTTTCTTGTTTGCTGTGAAAGGTCATCATTAATTGATGATCAAATGCTATGTTCGTGCAAATGTATAATCCATGAAAATAGGAACGATTGTGCTTACCATGCTTGTCTTGACGCTGAGCATTCAAGCTCAAGATGATTACACTGCAAAAATCCAACACTTACGTGTAGAGAAGGATGCCGAACTAAAGTCTAAAAAACTTTCTCCCCTTCAGAAGGCCGATAGGAAAGCATTTGATCATTTAAACTATTACCCAATAGATGAGGCTTGGAATTTAGAGGTGGATTTTGCAATTGTTGAAAATGGCGACACCCTTGGCATGATGACTTCGTCAGGAAAGACCAAGCAGTTTTATGTCTATGGCCGGATTACGATTTATCATGATGGGAAGCGTGAATCGTTGTTTGCCTACAATCGAATATGGCCCGAAGGCTACGTTTCAGAGTATCCACCTTCTTTATTTATTCCCTTTAAAGATCACACCAGCGGAAACGAAACCTATGGCGGTGGGCGCTACTTGGATATTGACATTCCTGCAGAAAGTGGATTGATCGAACTTGATTTTAATCTCTGCTACAATCCTTATTGCGCTTATGGTGATGGTTTTTCATGTCCGTTGCCTCCAGAGGCGAATGCACTTGATTTTGAAGTGAAGGCAGGGGAGAAGAATTACACTTCGCATTAGTACCCAAACATTTCCATCGCCAAGCGAAACGTGTTGACATGCGCATCAACGATGTGGGCGATGTTAGGCGAATAACCGCCACCCATCGAAACTTGAATAGGAATCGATCTTTCCACGCACTGCTCAAAGACCATCCTGTCGCGCGCCTTGCAGCCTTCTTTGCTTACGCCCAATTTTCCCAGTTTATCGGTTTCAAGGATGTCAACACCCGATTGAAAGAATACGAAATCAGGTTTTACCTGATCCATCAATGCTCCTAAGTTTTCTTTTAAGATTTCCAGATAAGCTTCAGTGGAAATACCGTTCGGCAATCCGATGTCCCGGTCAGAGCGCTCTTTTTTGAACGGGTAGTTTTTTTCTCCGTGCATGCTGAAGGTGAATACGCGATCGTCACCTTCAAAAATCTTCGCTGTTCCATTTCCTTGATGCACGTCAAGGTCAACCACTAAAATTTGTTTTACCGATGTGTTTGTGAGCAAATAGGCAGACGCAATGGCAATGTCGTTTAGCAAGCAAAATCCCTCTGCGCGGTCGCGGTAAGCGTGGTGTGTGCCACCAGCCACATTGAATGCGCATTGCGTGTGGTTGAGTGCGGCCATCGCCCCGAGCAAGGTGCCGTTGCAAATGATGGTCTCCCTCAAAATGAGCTCCAGACTGTGAGGGAATCCGCTGGCGCGCTGCTCCCTCGGAGTAAGTTTCAAATTCTTTAATCGATCCCAATATTCTTGACAATGCACCCGAAGGATGTCTTCTTCTTTGAGCGGGCTAGGAGCGAAGAGTTGGTCTTTCGTGATGATGCCTTCGTGCATCAATTGTTGGGGAATCAAGCTGTATTTTTCCATCGGAAAGCGGTGGCCTTCTGGCAATGGATGCGCATAGATTTCAGACCAAGCTATTGGAATGGACATGCGCTAGAAACAGTGAAATTGTGGTTTAGTTCTGTGTGTACAACGAAGAGAAGTCCTTCATGTAGTCTTCGTATTGCACTCCTTTGGAAGCGCCTTCTACAAAATAGCGAATGATCGGTTCAAAGTCTTTGGCGCCTTTGTATCCGGGTAAAATTTGCATGCGCTCAAACGTGGGCGTCAAGATTACAAAGCTCGGATAGCTCAATTTATTGTCTAGTAAAGATGCCGCCAACTGATGCGTGCTTCGTTTTCCGTTGGGATTAGGATTTACGAATTGGTATCCATTAAAGTTGATGGTGTCTTTCATCTCTGCATCCATCTTGATCGAGTAATAATTTTCGTTCATATACTTCGCGATCACCGGATCAGCAAATGTGCTGGCATCCATCTTCTTGCACCAACCGCACCAGTCGGTGTAGGTGTCTACAAAGATCATTTTTGGGTTTTTATTGTTGGCAGCTACGGCTTCGTCCCAGCTCATCCAATTGACGGCACTTTGAGAAAACCCACTAGCACTAATAAGAACGGATGCGAGGAGCGTGTAAATCAATTTCATGGCGTAAAGTTATCATTTCATTGCTGTTTTAAACGCGAAGAAGGCAGCTGTTAAACGATATTAACAACTGCCTTCTTGGGATGCTACTGAGATAGATACTACTGTTTCACACCGTGCATCAATTTTTCTAGACGCTTGTTGATGCGCTAGCGCGGACTTGCAGTCCGTGCGATAAACTCCTTAATTGAAACTTTATTCTTACGTTTATTGTGTGTCCGATAAGTACAAAGCAATAGATAACGATAAAGCACACTTTATAACCATAACTGTTGTGAATTGGATTGATCTTTTCACTAGAAAGAGTTTGTGTGAGGTGGTTTTGTATTCATTGAAATATTGTCGCTCACAAAAGGGCCTTGAGATCTATGCGTGGTGTTTAATGTCAAGCCATTTGCACATGATTTGCAAAGCACCTGAAGATGTTAAACTAAGCGACATTATGCGTGATTTTAAAACACACACGAGTAAGAAGATTATTGAGAGCATCGTCAGCAAACCAGAAAGCAGAAGGGAATGGTTGCTCGAAGCATTTTCAAAAGCTTGCGCACACCTCAAGAGAGATCAGAACTATAAGGTTTGGCAAAATGGATATCACGCTGAGGAGATTCGAACCTATGCCTTCCTCGAATCAAAGTTGGATTACATCCATCGGAATCCGGTTAAAGCTGGATTGGTAGAATTTCCAGAAGATTAAATGTATAGTTCAGCTAGGAGTTATGCAGAGCGGAGTGCACTGATGGATATTGAATTGATATCAAGAAGGTGGAAGACGATAAGGTGAGGCGCACGGACTGCAAGTCCGCGCTAGCGGGTGTGCCCCCCTCAACACTTGCATTCAAATGAAAGGGTGTAAATTCATTTTGAAGTTCTAAACTTCCACAAAAATTTGTGTCAGATCCAGCATTCACAGTTAAAGGTTCTTGCGCCCAAGAAAGCTCCACGCAAACCAGCAATACCAAAAGAAAAAACATATTTTTCATAGATAGAAAGTAGGTTTGGCTGTGTAGATTGTAGTGCAAAATAATTTAAAAAATCGCAAAGTACTTGAAATTAACATTTTAGGGTGTGGTTGGTGTTAGTTGTCGCCATTAAAATCCAGTGAAAGATGGATTGGTTGAGTTTCCTAAAGATTACATGCATAGCTCAGCAAGAAATTATGCAGAGCGAAGTGCTCTTATGGATATAGAATTGATATCAAGAAGATGGAAAACAAATAGGTAAGGCGCACGGACTGCAAGTTCAAGCGAGCGGGTTGTTTTTCAGAATTGCTATGAGAACCGAATTTTAAGGTTTATATATTTGCTGTACATGGAAGCAGAGAACACATTCATCATCCATCCAGAGACGAAAGAGCAGGAAAATGCGCTGATGGCCTTTATCAAAGCACTCAAGATAAAGTTTGAAGTGAGCAAAGAGCAACCTTATAATCCTGATTTTGTGGCGAAGGTCGAAGAAAGCAGCAAGCAGGCCAAAGAAGGGAAAACAACACGGGTAAAAAAGGAAGATTTAAAAGAGTTTTTGGGCTTGTAGTATGGTCTACCATTTGGATTTTACTGATAAGGCCTAAGCAGATATTGAAGCTCACAAAAATGCAGGAAACAAAGTGGTGCTCAATAAACTGCTAAAACTCTTGGAGGAACTTGCAGGGCATCCATTTACTGGAACAGGAAAACCCGAAGCCTTGAAACATGGCTTTTCTGGATGTTGGTCTCGCAGGATCAACAAAGAACACCGCTTGGTGTACGAGGTATATGAAAACAACGTTTTTATTCTTTCCGCTAAAGGGCATTATTGAGAATTCTACTGCTAAGGAATCCGATGGCTTTCGATCCTTCCTTGAACTTTTTACTTTCGCTGAAGTGAGGTTCCAGACTTATTTTTTGGTCATGTTGCCCCAACAGTATTGAACTCCATAAGTAGCTGTGATAAAGTTCTGTGAAGTGCCCGCTAAACTTGGATTTAACCTAATAGGACCTTTACTTTTTCTCCACAGTATTTGATCGTATCTAAAAGAGGCTGAAAGACTCCACGAAGGAGATAAATAATATTGGGTTTGAAAACCTAGGTTAAGACCAGGATCTGAATATGATCTGATTACTGCTACTGCATCTATGTAATTGGGACTGTACGGTGATGATTGAATTGTTTCGCTTCCAAATCTCATAGAAATCCCACCGATTATACTTGAAGAAAATGAATTAATTGAAAACAATTTGTAACTGATTCCTAGTTTAGTCAGGATATGGGTTCTCCCAAGCACAGACCCAATGTCTGTGTTTAGGTCGGAAGTCTTCTTTTTTATAACAAATGCATCATCGTAGTAGTCAAAGAACTCAAGACTAGATGAAACCGACAACCTTGTGTTTACGGTTCTTGTGTAGTTCAACCCTATAGCCGTGATTGTTGTTCTCACTCTCGAAAAGACCATTGGAGCGACTACAATTGGCAAACGATCAAATGAAAAGTAAACCGGACAATAAACTTCAATTGAATTTTGATGACCTATAATTGCTTCTTGAGAAATCGCTCTAGCTTGCATTAGTGCAAAAGAAAACAGCACTATTACTTTAATTTGTTTTGATGTATCGAGCTGAAATTGAATTAATCTCAAGATGTTGGAAAATAATTAGGTGCAGGTTCGCGTGTGCGGGAGTCACTTACATGGCGTAAAGTTATGACTTAGTGACGTTTTAAAACGAAAGAAGGCAGCTGCACCGAGGTTAACAGCTGCCTTCTTGCAATGCTAGTATGATGGATGTGTTTATTTTACACCGTGCATCAGCTTCTCGAGTTTCTTATTAAGTAGAATAATGATAAACGCGATTACTAGAAGAACCATTCCAATTGTGGTAAATACGCTAACATACTTGTTTAATCTAGATTCTTGAACATTTTCCATTTGGACAAGAATTGCCTCTTGGAGTGGTACATCAGCATAAGTATCGGTCAGCTCCTCGAGCCCTCCTTTGTAGTAACCCCAATCGGATAGACTCATTGGTCGTTCTTTTTCTGATAAACTAAAATCCGAATACACTAATTCTGCGTAGCGGCTTCTCAGGCCTTCCCAATCTTCATTATTAATCCAACTATTAGCGTCAACGATTTGGACCTGATCAGTTTTACTATTCATGTATTCACTCAGCGAAATATCATTTTCTAGGCTGTTTCTCATTATGACCCATTCTTTTATGCTTTGGTACTTTGAAAGGGTTATATTTTGAGCAATTTCTATTTCTTTTCTTTCTTTTGATGATACTTCTAAATCTTCTGGAGCTTCATAAAAGGAAGGCCACGTTTCTAAATCTTTATCTCCAATCTGAGATAAAGCTTCTTCGATGGTTGTTTCAGGTGAAAACCCCTCACTTTCATTCGAATTTCCACCATGTCCACTTCCTGTTAACGCTGCAATTTGACCTCCGAGAAGGTTTGCTATTGCAAAACTTAAAAACCACGCTCCCATTGCAGTTCCAGCCATTTTTTTAGGTGATAATTTGGTAACCATTGATAAACCAATTGGTGAAAGAAATAATTCACCTGTGGTGTGGAGCATATAAAGGAACATGACAATAAATAGTGGAACAAGATTGTTTTCCGATAAAATGAGTCCAACATAAGTTAATAGGAAACCTAAGGCTAATTGAATAATGCCAAAAGCAAATTTCATCGGGATATTGGGGTTCTTTCCAATTGAAGATAATTTAATCCACATCATTGAAAATAATGAACCGAAAACTATGATAAAAAATGGATTGAAAAATTGCGTCATTGAAGCAGGCATTTCCCAACCTAGTATTTCTCTATCTACATTTCTGTCCGCAAATAGAGTGAGTGATGTTCCTGCTTGTTCGAAACAAGCCCAAAAGGTAATGTTGATCACCATGAAGATTAGGAGAGAGATCATACGATCTTTCCATATTGATGTACCCATAGACTTATCCTCGTTTATACCAGCCTTAATAAGGCTAATTGCTATAAGAATAAATAGACCCAGAAAAATAAGATTCAACCATTCATTATTTAAAATCAGCACATAGCACAATGGAATTAAGGCGAATGAACCTACAGTGATCAGCTGTATCATGTTGAATGGTCCCACCACTTTTTTCTTTCCTTCTTCGGTGTATTCAAGTCCAGGAGCAGCAGCATATTTTTTTCTACCCGACCAAAAAATGAATGTTCCGAGCAACATACCAATGCCCGCCAATCCAAATCCTTTGTCAAAACCATAGGTTTCTCCTACATAAGCCACAACCGTGGTAGCCAATAAAGCACCGATGTTGATGCCGATGTAGAAAATGGTGAATCCTGAATCCCTGCGTGGGTCATCGTCTTCGTAAAGTTTGCCAACAATGGTGGAAATGTTCGCCTTGAAATAACCGTTACCAACGATCAATGCTCCCATACCTGCGTACAAGAAAAACTCGTTGCCGCCTAGGATTAAGAATTCGCCTAGAGCCATCAATAATGCACCTAAAATAACCGCGTATTTGTAACCCAAATACTGATCGGCCATGCGTCCACCGAGAATCGGGGCCGCGTACACTAAACCGGTATAAGCACCATAGATGAGTGATGCTTCAGCGTCACCTTTCATCAATGATTTAACGAGATACAAGGTTAACAGGGTTCTCATTCCATAATAACAGAAACGTTCCCACATTTCTGAAAAGAAGAGGGTCATTAAACCATCGGGATGGCCGGTTTTTACTTCGCTCATAGAGTTTGTTATTAGTGTTTAGAGGTTATCGGTAATAAAATTCGTAATCTTAGTAAACAGGTGGTAACGTGTGTTTCCACCATAAATTCCATGGTTTCGGTCGGGGTAAATATAGAAATCAAACTGTTTGTCAGCCGCGATCAATGCATCTACCATTTCAACGGCATTTTGAAAATGCACGTTATCGTCAGCTGTGCCGTGCACGAGCAAGTAGTTTCCTTCTATTTTATCTACGTGATTGATGGGCGAATTATCGTCATATCCATCGGCATTGTCTTGCGGCAATCCCATGTAGCGCTCGGTATAAATATTGTCGTAAAAGCGCCAGTTGCTCACGGGTGCCACAGCCACTGCAGCTTTAAATTCGCTGGCTCCTTTCGATAAGCACAGGCTGCTCATGTATCCGCCATAGCTCCAACCCCAAATGCCGATCCGCGAGGCATCTACATAGCTCTGCTTGCCAAGCCATCGCGCGCCTTCAATTTGGTCGATGGTTTCGTATTTCCCCAGTTGACGATAGGTTTGTGTTCTGAAATCTTTTCCTCGGGCTCCTGTGCCACGATTGTCAATCGAGACAATGATGTAGCCTTTTTGAGCCATGAAATGGTGCCACAAGTCGTTGCCGCCAAAAGTGTTCGTCACCGTTTGAGATCCCGGTCCACCATACACATACATCAACACAGGATATTTTTTAGAAGCGTTAAAATTTGCTGGCTTGATCATCCAACCGTTTAATTCGGTGCCTTCACTGGTTTTGAATTGGAAGAATTCTTTTTCTGAAAGCTTCAACGCGTCCAGCTTTGATTTCAAGTCTTCGTTGGTTTCCAACACGCGGATTTCATTGCCCGCTGAGGCGTGCAAACTCACCTTCATCGGCTCGTTGGCCAGGCTGTGATACAAGATGTAATAATCATGTGAATTGCTAAACACTGCTCGGCTTATGCCGTTCTCCGGACTAAGCAGTTTTGGCTCGCCTCCATTGAGCGATACCGAATACACTTCTTGGTTATAGGGCGCTGTGCGATGCGCGGTGAAGTAGATGATGGCGTTGCGCGAATCCACTCCTAAAACACTGTTCACTTCCCAATTTCCTTTGGTCAGTTGAACTTCGTTTTTACCGTTCATGGCGTATTTATACAAGTGGTTGAAGCCATCTTTCTCGCTGCGCATGATGAAACCTGCGTTGTCTTCCAAAAAAGTCAGATCATCGTTGATTTCGATGTAGGTGTCGCTCGATTCTTTGTAGATGCTTTTGGTAGAGCCTTCCGATATTTCGTAGAGGATTATTTCAAGTTGATTTTGGAGTCGTGGCATAATGCTGATGGCCATTAAGCTTGAACTCTCAGTCCATTCGATGCGCGGAATGTATTCGTAGCTTCCTAAATCTGGCGTTTTGGTTTCTTTCGATGCCAAATCATACACTTTGATTTCGACTTTCGAATTGTCTTCACCGGCTTTCGGATACTTGTAGGTATAGTCTTCAGGATACAAGCCATTGAAAACGGGCATGTGGAATTGCTTCACCGCACTCTCATCGAATCGGTAATAGGCCAATTTGCTGCCATCGGGCGCCCAAGCGAAGGCTTTATCAAATGAAAATTCTTCTTCATACACCCAGTCGGCATATCCGTTGATGATGTTGTTGAACGCGCCATCATTGGTCACGGTTGTGATTTTTCCTGTGGCTATTTCTTGGATGAAGAGGTCGTTTCCTTGCACATAGGCCACGTTTTTATTGTCGGGCGAAATGCTGGCGTGGCGTTGTTTTTCTCCTGTGCTTAGCTGTCGTGCTTGATTGGTGCCAAGGTCGATGAGGTAATAGTGTTCTTTCGTAGAATGGCGGTAGATGTGTTCTACATCGAAGCTCAGCAAAAGCATTTTTTCATCGTCAGAAAAACTGTAGCTTTCAAATGCTGCTTCCTCCTTTCCGATGGATGTTTTTAGATCGTTGAGGCTGTAAATGGTTGAAACCATTTCGCCCGATTCGTAGCTGTATTTGTTGATGCTCAATCCGTTTTCACTGCGATCGAGGGTAGTATAGTGTTTGCCATCGTTCATTGATCGGATTCCGTACACCGATTTTTGCTGGTATTTTCCACTTTTCCAAATGTCCTCTAAGGTGAGCTCTTGTGCTACAGCACTTAAGGTGAACAAAACCAGCGAGAGGGCAATCGTACTTCTTAGAATCATAGTTAATATCGTTTGAGAAAGAGCCGAAAGTATATAAATGTGCGAGGTTTTAGATGCCCTTTGCCTTTTGTGTTGAAAATTGTGGTGAACAGATCGGCAATTGTTCAAAATTTGACGGGTGAAGAATCGCGCGTCTCAGGGCGTTCGCTAATATTGATTTATGAATCACGTAGAGGCTGAACTGATTAAAATCGTTGGAAAAGAATTTGTTTTTTCTGACGAGGAGACGCGGAAAGAATACGGTCATGACGAAACTGAAGACCTCAGTTTTCCTCCTGCCATTGTGGTGAAACCCCGCACTCCGGAAGAAGTTTCGGCTATTCTTAAATTGGCGAGCAAGCATGAAATTTCGGTCACACCCATTGGTGCACGCACAGGTTTGAGTGGTGGAGCGCTGTCAATTCATCAAGGCATCGGATTGAGCATGGAGCGCTTCAATCAGATTATCCGTATTGACGAGCAGAATCTGCAAGCCACGGTTGAACCTGGTGTGATTACTCAAGTATTTCAGGATTCTGTTCGTGAAAAAGGACTGATGTATCCGCCCGATCCAGCAAGCCGAGGAAGTTGCTTTATCGGTGGCAATGTGAGTGAGAATTCTGGCGGGCCAAAGGCTGTGAAATACGGTGTCACCAAAGACTATGTGCTCAATTTGGAAGTGGTGTTGATGTCGGGTGAAATCATTTGGACGGGAGCCAACACCTTGAAAAATAGCACAGGATATAACCTCACTCAGCTCATCGTGGGCAGTGAAGGAACGCTGGGTGTCATCACCAAAATCGTGATGCGCTTGATTCCGCATCCCAAGCACGACTTGCTGATGCTGGTGCCCTTCAGATCGGCTGAAAAAGCTTGCGAGGCGGTGAGTGCCATTTTTCGTGAGGGTATTACTCCGTCAGGAATGGAATTTATGGAGCGCGATGCCATTGTGTATGCCATGGATTTCATCGGTGAAGAACCCGTGCCGTTGGCTGCTGACGATCAAGCGCATTTGCTGATTGAAGTAGATGGAAATGATCTGGATACTTTGATGGCCGATTGCGAGTGCATTTCAGAAGTGGTAGCTCAATTCGAAGCGGGTGAAGTGCTTTTTGCCGAAGAACAAACCCAGAAAGACCAATTGTGGAAGTTGCGCAGAAGGGTAGGAGAAGCCGTGAAAGCACAGTCGATTTACAAGGAAGAAGACACGGTGGTGCCGCGCTTTGAATTGCCAGCGTTGTTGAAGGCAGTGAAGGAAGTGGGCAAACTTTACGGTTTCAGAAGTGTGTGTTATGGCCACGCAGGCGATGGCAATTTACACGTCAATATCTTGCGCGATGAAATGTGTGAAGAAGACTGGAACAAGACCGTGAAAGTTGGCATTCGTGAACTGTTTGAGCGCGTCAAAAAATTAGGTGGAACCATCTCTGGCGAACACGGCATTGGTTTGGTGCAGCGCGATTATATGGACATCATGTTCTCTCCATCACACCTCGAACTTATGCGTTCAATTAAAAAGGTATTTGATCCAAAGGGCTTGTTGAATCCTGGGAAGATTTTTTAAGTAGTAATCCGCGTAATACCGAATTCTAAATGCATGATCCATGTGAAAGCTATTGCAATAAATTAGCAGCATGAAAACTACGCTATTGATTTTAGGACTCCTGTTTCCGCTGTTGCTTTCTTCTCAAACGTGGAATGTCTATCAAAATGGACATCCAGATAAAGTTGTCAATTTCATTTCTGATACTGAAGATGGTTGCACGTGGTTCGCATTAGGACGATACATCAATATGTCAGCAAAGAATCTGTTTCAGGTAATGGACGCAAACGGTGATTTAACGTCAGGTACGTTCGCAAATTGTGGGTTTGATTGTCTAAATATCACTTCAATCTATGCTAAATCGTGCAATGAAGCTTATGTGACATTGTATCGTGACTCATTGGGAGGTGTGTTACTGCATACTGTTGATCAAGGAGTAACGTGGGATACGGTGCCGGATGTAGACTTTAACTTTGGCGAGGAATGGGGTTTTGCTAACTGGGTAGTTTTTTTTAATGAGAATGATGGATTGTGCATGGGAGATGCCTGGCACAGTGGTTTTAGAATCTACCGAACTTCTGATGGAGGAGATTCATGGACTCTTGTAGATTCTGCGAATATTCCTGAGGTCCAACAGTTTGAACTTGGCTATGAAAATGGATATGAAGTAGTTGGTAAGTCTATTTGGTTTCTAACGTATGCTAATCGATTATTCTATTCAGATAACGCGGGTGAAAATTGGGAAGTATATGACCTGCCAATTAATATTAACAACCTACCACAAATTGCCTTTAAAGACCATAACAATGGCATTATATCTCAAATTGGCGGTATTAGTGATTATATTATTACCGAGGATGGAGGGAAGACATGGCAACGCGATACTTTACCATTTGATTTCGCATTAATGGAATATGCCAAAGGTGTCGATGGTGATCCCGGTAATTATATCGTAACAGGCGATTCAGGGGTGGTGTTTTCTTCAAATTTTGGAGAGACTTGGCAGCATATGCCGGGAAACATAACATCTCGTACCCACAATGTAAAATTTGTCAGCACCGAAAGAGGTTGGGTAACCGATCATGACGGAAATCTTTACGAGTATCAAGGTGATGTGCTCAATGTGGACGAGTTTCAAGAATATTCAGGACTGAAGTTATACCCAAATCCAGCGTCTGATCAATTGGTGGTTGAGTTCAATGAAAAGCGAAGTGGAACATGCCAAGTTTTATCGGCCTCAGGGCAGTCTGTGGCCCGATTTAACTATGAAGGGGTTCGAGCTGCACTTGATGTTTCAGCGTTCTCTAAGGGTATGTATTTTTTAAAGTTCCAATCTCATGATGGCAAAATAGATATCGAAAAATTCTCAGTGAAATAGTTTTGTTGGGATTCATGAAAATAACATTTGCTCCCAAAGATTTTTATAAACCGCTATTGCATAAGGTCTTCAAATTTGAAGGAGTAATTTAACATGTTCTTCAATTTTTCACTGCTTACGATCTTGTAAATGTTCTCTGATTGCTCGTTAAACTGAAGATCACTTCGTCCCACTTTTTGAGCCTCGTTGAGGTAATAATCCCTTCTGGTTGGATGGCTCGTGCTGCAGGCATTGAACGTTTCGTTCCACACCTCTTGTGCGATGATCTGTTGGATGATGCTTACGCAATCGTCTTGATGAATCATGTTTACGAATCCTTCAGGATGATCGATGACTTTGCCCGGCTTGAAAAAGTTCCCCGGTTTTCGATCATAGCCAAACAACCCTCCAAAGCGCAGGATGGTGGATTGAAATTGAGTGTTGCTCGTAAACAAGCGTTCAATTTCAACAAGAGGCGAAGGAATGGTTGCTGTTTCTTCCGTAACAATGGAATTGGTGCTGGGATACACCGAAGTTGAACTCACAAACACCACCTTTCGCAATGTCGATTGTTCTATGGCACGGATTAAATGCTGGAAGCCTTCCTTGTTTTTGGAAGGAATGGCGATCACGAGCACGTCCGACTCTAGGAACTCGGCCAAACGATCATTTTCTTGACCGATGGCCAATAAATATGGTGCGATGCCCTTTGACTCCAGCTCACCCATTTTGTGCGGTGAGGTGGTAGAACCATAAACCCGGTGCCCTTCCTTAATAAGCTTAATACCCAAAGCCATTCCGAGCCAGCCGCAACCGAGTATGCTAATTTTTTTGTTCAAGTGAATATGGGTTTTAATGGGTTAGAATGCAACTTGCATTGATCCTCCAAAGGTCAACATATAACGATGCTTTATTCTTTGAGAACAGAAATAGAATATTGGTGCAATATTTCTCTCACTCTAGCGGGAAAGTCCGTAATTACCCCATCTACCTTAAGATCTATCATTTTCAAAACAGCTGCTTCTTCATTTACGGTCCAAGGAATAATTCGGATGTTGTTTTGGTGGCAATCATGCACTAATTTTTCATCAACTAATTCAAAATATGGACTATAAATGTCAGGACTAAAGCCAAGTCGGTTGATGTTTTCATTGAAGGGTAAAGCATTTTCAATGAGCAGCGCAAGCGTTATTTCAGGAGCAATTTTTTTGACCTCTTGCAGTGTGCCAATGTCGAAAGACTGAATGCACACTCGATCCGAAATAGTGGCCTCATTGATTTGATCGACTACCAATTGAGCAAATTCTTGAACTCCCGGGTGAAACACTTCGTCAAATTCAGGATTCCTTTTGATTTCTATATTGTAATGAGGTTTCTTTAAGTGGTGCTTAGCAACGTGTTTTTCCGATTCAATAATCACATTTGCCAATAAGGGTTTTGAAGCGGCCACTTTTATCTGGTTTGGAAATCGAGGATGCGCGCGAAGCCCAACATCGTACTTTTCTATTTCATCATAAGTAAGTTGATAGATGTTGTGGTTTTTCTCATCCTTTTCTGAAATTTCCAATCCATTTGGATCAGTAGAAATTTCATGCGAGAAATACGGTTCGTGAGAAACCACAACTTGTTTGTCTTTAGAAATGACAACATCCATTTCCAAGGTGCTTACTCCAGCGTCTAACGCAGCAATAAAGCCCTGAACAGTATTTTCAGGATACAATCCTCTATATCCTCGATGTCCTTGAAGGTCGATGCTTTTTGGCTGGTCAGAGCAGGCTTGAATAATAATCATCGCGGTAATTAATATGATGCCTTTATTCATTTGTTAGTGGCTCAATAATTTCATCCAAGAGTCGCGCTTTCATTTAAATTGGCAACCAAGCGAATATTACTTTTTAATCAAATATGCGTTGGTTCGCGTTTGGAGGCATTCTAACATGCTCCAAATACAAATGCGTTAATACAAAAACTCGAATGGAAGACTTGGTTTCTTCAGCTTCTTAAAATCCAAGAAGTAATATACGTGCAACCTCAAAATTAATCTTTGTCTGTATTGTGTTCCATCGATTAAGTCTTGACCAAAAGTGTACATTAAACCAGAAGCTACAATCAGATTTCGATTGAGTATATAACCAAAAGATGCGTGCAGACGTAAATCTTCGAGTGGACTGCCACCCACTACTTTACCACTTTGCATGATCAATTCGGTTTCGGGTGCGATGTAGAATGTCTTTTCCTCAAGTTTATTGTTGTTGATTGGTATTTTAATGTTCAGCATGTACCTGAATCTGTTTCTGAAAAAATATTCGCTGTCTTTTTCAAAACCCTTTGACCATCGGTGTTCTAGTCTAATTCTGTGGTAGACATACAAACCTTGCATTGGCATAGCAAATTGATATTGATGCCAGATTCGGTACTCATTGGTGTTATTCAACTCGTTAAGAGCAACTCCATTGACGTTGTTATTCAACCGAAAAACCACTCCTGCAGTAGCATTAAAACTTTTCGAAAAGACATAGCCTAAGCCTTGACGACTATAAAATTGAGCCCATTGGCCCACCATGGGAACATTTGCAGTTTCTTGAAATCGAAAATGGATTTGCGTGTCAAAAAACAACTTTTCGGTAAGTTTAACATTGCCGTAGGTATTTACCCAAAGTAATGAAGAGGGTTCGCTAAATTGTGCTTGAGCTTTAACGCTGCTATGAAGCGCGCCAACAAAAATTACAACCGCAAAGAATTTTAGCGCAAAAAGGAGTAAAGCGTGCTTCATTTTTCTAAATCCTGGGTTACTCCTAAAACACTTAATATTTCAGAATTCGATAAACGTTTAGCAAGTTTTTTTTCAATCTCTTGTGTCTCTTCTTCCTTTAATTCTTGCATCCTCAGCGCAGATTTTGAAATGATGCTGTAAGCGGTGGTCACATTTTCGCAGGAAATTTCTGGTAAAAGTGTGTTGTAGAAATATGGAATTAATCGCTCGCTGTACGCTGAAACAATTCGCTTTTTTGCCACATACTCAATATCAGTGGATGTAAATAAATTAAAGGCTGATTCTGTGTAAAGTTGGGTGATTTTTCGCTCCTCTTCGGGTTGTTTATACATCAAATGGGTGAGTGCCAATAGATTGTCGAAACAGGTCAAGTTTTTTTCAGCTATTATAAGTTTTTCAAGTGCCGAGGGCGCGCGCCAATATTGCTGTGTTAAGCTATCTCTAAACGATTGAATTGCATTCAAGCCATCGGTGTATTTCTGCGGGGTGACCAGCAATGCAGAATCAATGGCGATTTTGAAAATCTCGTTTTTATCGAGCATCTTTTTCTCAAGAGCGAGCAATGATTTTTGCTTTTGTCGGATGTCATTGAGAGTCATTATCCGCTCTTTCAAGCCTTTCAATTGAAGAAGCGCAAGCTTATTATGATTGATGAAGGTTTGCAGGTTGAATAAAGAATCCCGCTGTGCAGTGTTCAACGGTTGATTTTTACTCAGCACATACCTTGCGAGTCGATCACGATTAAAATATGAGATAACTCCTGAGTTATTTAAGCTGTTGATTTTTTCTACCGCTTTGAACTCAATCGAGTATAGTAAATTGATAGTATCGAGTAAAGGAACTACCTCTGGAAAATTCTTTTTAAACAATGCTGGTTCTTTAATTCCATAGACCTCACTAAAGAGAGAATCCATCAAAGCGTAAAATGAAGCAATGGAATCTAGCTTTATGGTTTCTGAGTCTGAAAGCTCAAAATAAGGAAGCCTAAAAGTGAGCGGAGTAGAGTAGCTTTGATTGAGCGTTTCAAAAAATTCTTTTCTAACTTTTTCCAATGAATCTAGTGCGTGTAGCACTGAGATGCACACTTTATTGGAAATATTATCATCGACTAATCCAAGCTTTAATGTTAGTACATCAATGTACTCCTGATTTAAAGGAACTGTATTGATTTTTGATGCTGCTAATGTTTCCTCTTTGTCATCAACCGACCATGACTTTTCTTTATTCGACACCTCAATTAAAAGTCCTTTTTCAAATTGCCATTGCACGTATGTGGTGTCATTCTTTTGAAGCCATTTCCAAGTGCTGTCGGCAAGGTTGGTTTTGTTAATGCGTCCAGAGAGTTGGCAGTCAGACGACTCTATGGATAATAATTTATTATTATCTCTTCGTTCTTGGATTTCAGCGGTAAAAATAGTACCAGCATTTTGTCCATCTGCAATTGAGATGATATCGTGTCTCCAATTTGAGCTTGCCTTATTTGAATTAAATGAACCGCTGATTTGATGTTTTTTCGCTACGGTATTGATTCTAAGAAAATTTTCATTGAATGTTGTTTTGTTCAAGCCCGATACGTTGGTTCGGTTAAACTGCCAATCATCCGCAGGCTTGTTTTTTGAGAAATGGCCCTTCATCGAGAAGTAGGTGCGCTGCGCTGCTGTAAATGTGTCTAGAATTGGCCCGTTAAACTCAAAATCTCCATCGAGTATCGTGTCTTTTCCATTCACCGTATATTCATAAGTTGCATAGCCCTCATAGTCGCCCCACTTTATCTGCACCGGTTTGTCTTGGCTCTGCGCAACTGTTTCGTGCGCTGATAACAAAACACAGCAGACTAGGAGCAGATTGATGCTAATGTGAAGACTATATTTTATCGTATTTCTCATGGAATGACGATCTTTCCTCGCCAAAAGTTATTTGGTTTAACTGAAACGCATTTTCGAACGAATTCCTAGAATTATTCATCCTTTCGAATTCGATCATTTTAAAGAATGCAGCCTTAAAATACTGATGGTGTTTGATTTGCGAGTTTTTCTTTTGCTTTAATTTTTCGAATTAACTGTGAAAAGTGAACTCGTTTTTCAGCGCGAAGGTAAATTTTAAATGAGAAGTTATATTTGGAGGATGTTAAATTGCGATAGAGTCTAAGGGTTTAATTATGTACTTAAATGGTCGCCTTGACGTGTTGAATTCTTAGTCTCAATGTGTCGATGATTTTTTGTGATGACTGGGTTCCCAAATCAGCCGCACAAATGAACTCATGCGTTCATCTTCTCGGCTCACTGGAATTCCGGCAACGATTCCAATCAATAAGTTCTCAGTTATTCCCAAGCGCATTTGTGGCCGAATAGTCATGTCGAAGTCCTCTTCGGCAAAGGTTTTATTGAACTCGATGCCAATGAAATTCCGCGTTCCTGGAATCATGTAGTGGACATTGGTATTGATGTCATAGGTTGTTTGGAATTGATTGGTTTTGAAGTTTTGCTCAATCATCGGCCCGGTATAGATCAACGAGTGAAAATTGGTTCCCCAGCGTTTTGCCATGACCAAAAATGGGTTGTAGACATTTCCTTTTACCAAAGGGTTTCCGAAATTCCTAAAGTCAGACATTACAAACTCGTTGATGTAGCCAATCGCCATTGAAGTTGCGATCTTCTCATTCACAAAGAACGACCACTGCGTTGCAACTTTTAAACTATTGAGTCGATTGGATGGAAGGTTTTCGGGCTCGGTTCCATTTACAGGCGTGTAAATCGTAAAAGGCAATTCTACCTCCAACCCTAGCCTGTCGATTGGAGCCCATTCGTATTCTACAAGCGCTTCGTAAGAGTCAAATTTTAATTTATCTGTAATTCCTAGTCCGAAGTTCCATTCTTTTTCGCCTTTTCTAGCTCCGAGATCTCTAATGAGATCTATAAAGAGCGGTTCGGCATGCAATACCTTATCTGGGTTTGTGAGGTTTTCAACTTGTTCGATGTAAAGGCTGTCTTTTTCAGCGTCTGTGATTTGTGCAGCCGCATGCACAGTTGCTGCCAGTGCTGAGAGCAGCACTAACATATGTTTGATTTTCATTGTTTGGTTTGTTTAGAGGATGAATAAAACATGAACGACCAATGCAATAGAGGTCGATGATGGCTATCGGGAAAACAAATCAGACTTTGGGTGGAGGAGAATCGAGTTGATAAAAACCTCCAGATAAATATGCATTGAGGCGACCTGTTTTTTGGCCTTTTATTGAAGTGGAGACATTCATTTTGCCTATTTCAGTGCCTATTTGTGCATAGAGATCAGGTTTAATGTTGGAGCGTTTGTTGTGGTCTTGTGAATCAGGGTCATCATACTCTTTGATGACGTTGCCATAGCCTAAAAACGTCTCCACCACCAATTCAACGATACTTTCTTGATCATTAATTGATAAGTCTTCTGCTATATAGGCGGGGTATGCATCGCGCGTATCTACACTAATATTGAGCAAATACAGTCCCATGAATCCCCAAAGGAGCTTTACAAAAGTTCGATTTCTTAAAAAATGAATCACGCAGCAAATGTATAGTTCGATTTCCGAAGGTTTTTCTGTGTTACCCGGTTTACAACAAAAAATAACAACTCATGAAAATAGTAAAGTCACTTCAACCGATTTATGGTTGCGTGATTTAAGCTATTGGTAAAACCCAAGTAATTAAAAAGTATGATCAAAAAAATTAGATTGAAGCTCAAATGGTCAAGAAGTAAATGAAGTTTGACGCTAAAGCCATTAGCTATTGCCAATGTTGTAAATTTCTTTTTGGGATAAACTGTTCGCTTTGTTCTGCTTTCTGAGATTGAGTTTTAATAAGCTGATATGATAGAAGTCATAGAGTATTATTCCAACCAAAACGCAACAAACAATATAGAAGGTCTTGTAACCTATATTTATATAGAGATAGCCCGAAATCACACCTCCCAACATATACATACTGGCTATGATTATTAAAAGTTTAGCTCTTTTTACAAGGTTGATGTCGTTCCGATATTTTTTCTTGGTAAACATAGAAAACAATATGCCTAAATCGGTGGTAAGTCCTGTAAGATGCGTTGTTTTTACGCTGAAATTTGAAATGCTTGCAGTGAGGCCGTTTTGAATTCCCATTGCAAATAGCATTATTCCCACTAGCATTTCTGTTTCTTGTAAAGTTTGGGTGTAGTAATGTTGCATATACAAGCCAACACTTAATAAACAGAGAATTTCCATTGATATTGGTATTGCATGTGAAAGATATCGCCCTAACAGACTAGAACTGTGAATTACGATGAGGTTTGAGACAAAACTACCCCCTAAAAATAGAGAGACCCAAAGTAAAACAACAGCGGCTTGATACCAGTTACCTTTTGAAATTTCTTGGGCAAGTATGGCGTAATGGCCTGTTACATTTGAAGTAAATGCAAAGAATGCAATAACGGAAATTACATTGACCATCCCAGCTGAAAAGGCTGTGATTGATCCGAGTCTTAGATTATCAGAATAGCTCCTAAATTCACTAAATTTCCTAAGCATTTTTTTCTTGGAGTTTAGCAAAAGTCAGTTTAACAATACCTCGCACTTGAAGGTCAAAGTTGAAGTGTATGACCATGCTGTCTTTCGTAATATCTTGAATATGATAATCTTCGAGAAAGGCGTCTTCGTAATTTAGTTCGAGGATGTGCCCTCTACCTTTTGCCGTCCATTGAACGTGCCTTTTTGTTTGGTCTGTATTGGTCAACGAGAGCTTTCCTCCTTTTTCAAAATGCCAGATTTCGGCTTCGTGAACAAGGAGGTTTTGCCTTATTTCACTTTGTTGATGTTCGTCAAATTCTGAATCGAATGTTCCATAATGGTTATTGATGCGCTCATATTCCCATGATACTTCTTCCCATTTCCCAATAATTAAATCTTCTGGGCTCGAACTTTCACTCACGATGAATGCACTCGATAAAATTATTGATACTAAGAGAAATATTGAAACTACGATTAATCTCATTTTTGTGCTGTAATAATTCTTGAAAAGAACAGATCAGAAAGCGATCCCGTGGGCTGATGGGTGATAGCAGTGCTCTGGTGCCATTGTATTTCGTTTAATTTAACCTGACTTTTCTTCAGCAGATTGCTTGGATCAAAACTTTGTTTTGATTTGAAGTTCATTTCGAACTTGTTCATGATGATGGCTTCTTCGATTTTATTTGCGTTCAAAAACTTATTGAAATTCGACTGATTATTGCCAATAAAAATGCGTGGGTAGATTGATTTAAGTTGCTGATCATATTTGTTTTGAATCAATCGGCAAGCATCTGTAAATTCGTCAGATTGTGCGGTTTTTAAAAACTGAGCCTCTGAAAAAAATAAAAGATCAGTAATAGAAGATGATTGAACAATGGCGTGTAATAGCAGAATCTCAATTCGTTCGTTTTTAGCTTTTTCAATTGTTTCAGGAACTAACATCAATGACCTCACCGAAAAGTCGGTTGGAACCAGAATTTTTCTTGCGCTATTCATGGAAATAGATTTTCAGCAAAGCTATTTCGACCTCATTAGGCCTCTATTAGAGCCAGATTAGATTGTCATTAGACTTTTTGAGAAAAGATTAAAAAGTGATTAGAGGGTGTAATTTCCGAGCGGTAACCTAATTTCCACAGTCGTTCCCCTGTTTTGCGAAGAAGAAACATTCAATTGTCCATCGTGCATTAAAATGATATTTCTACTCAATGGCAACCCAATTCCGTACCCTTCATACATGCTTGTGTTGGATGCTCTAAAATAGGGGTCGTAAATATATTTTAATTCGTTTTCAGGAATTCCAATTCCAGCGTCACGAACGATTACAATCACATACGAATCTGATGCTCCTAACGCTACTAGCACAGGTTGACTGTCTGAATATTTGCAACCATTCATAACAATGTTTGTTATTGCCAAACGCAACAGTTGCTCATTCCCGCGCACTTTTAACTTCTCAGGACTTTCAGGTAAAAGACTGAAATCAATAGTCACCTTGAAATCAGAGTTGATGTTTTGTACTGTTTCTTTTACGTCAAGTATTAGCTGATCAACACGCACTTTATCAAACTTTTGTGACTTCCCATTAAATCCTGTTTGGGCGAGCATTAAAAGCGCCTTTGTCTTTTGATCCAACTTATCTGCTTGTTCCATCACTTTGGTTAACGCAAGTTTATAGTCATCGTTAGATCGCTCTTTCGATAGTGCATAATCTGCCTCACCTATAATGGCAGTTAACGGAGTGTTGAGTTCATGCGAAGCATTACTGATGAAGTTTTTCTGAGTTTCAAAGGATGTTTCTAATCTGTTCAACATGTCATTGAATGTTGATGTTAAGTTGTTTAAAACATCTGCACTGTCTTTTGGATCTAGCCTGAGATGAAGATTTTCTGAACTAATTTTTTTCACCTCACCTATGATGTTGTTCAGCGGTTTTATAATTGATTTAGAAATAAATAAAGATGTTGCTACAATGAGCAATAGTGCATATGCAAACGAAGTCAATAATAGATTTCGTAAATAGCTCATGTGGTGTGTCGTGAAGTAGTTTTCAGCCGACACGATGACAATGTACTCTTTACTGCCATCTGATAATTTGTACCTAATGCCAGCATGAAACTCATCTTGCCATTTGTACGTTCCTTGTCCGTCTTTTAATACCGTATTAACGAAAGATTTTGGAAGCATGTCTCCAATTACTTCTTCCTTTACCAAACCGTTTTCTATTGGAAAAATGTGCTCTTTCTGATTGGGGAGACGTTCTAAATACTCTTTGCTAATTGTCTTTAATGACTGACTTTGAAGCGGGTCTTCTAAAACGATTTTCGCTGTTGTTACAGCTCTGATTTCAAGACGCTTGTAAAAATCAGTAAATACATAATTGGAAATTGAATAATAGATGAAGCCACTAAAAAGTAGAGTGTAAATCAGAAATGTGCTGATCAATAAAATGATTATTTTATTTTGTGCTTTCATTCAATGACCCTCAATACATAACCCATTCCAACCACCGTGTGAATGACCTTTTTGTTACTCTGAGTGTCAAGCTTTTTCCGCAAATAATTGACATAAACGTCCACAACGTTGGTTCCAATATCGAAGTCGATGCCCCAGATATCATCTAAAAGTACCGTTCGTGTTAGCACTTTATCCGGATATTTCATAAACATCAACAATAACCGAAATTCAGTGGAGGTTAAAGATATTTCTTGACCATTACGTCTCACTTGCTTCGTTGTATTATTCAACTCAATGTCGTCAAAAGAATACACTTCAGATTCCCGTTGACCCTGCGCGCTGTTCGTTTCTGCTCGTCTTAATAGCGTTCTAATTCTCGCTTTAAGTTCAATAAGTTTGAATGGTTTTCCTAAATAGTCGTCTGCTCCATTATCGAGCCCTAATACTACATTTTCAGGAGTGTTCAGCGCAGTAAGCATAAGTATGGGCAAGTCTCTGTGCCCAAGGCTTCTGATTTTTCTGCACACTTCAAGCCCATTCATTTTTGGCAGTAATATGTCGAGAATGACGAGTTCTATATCTTCTTTTTCTAAAATTTCCAATCCACTCAATCCATCTTTTGCATGGATAACCTCATACAAGTCTTCAACCAAACCTCGTTTTATGAGCTCTGCTACGCTTTCTTCATCTTCAACCAGTAAAATTCTGCTCATAGGGCTTTGATTCGATGTGTGAGCAGACTATTAAAATTCTTAAGAGCAAAAATCTTGGGTCTGCGGATGTGAAATTAACCAAATGGTTTAAGGTTCTTGTGTTCTCCAGTTACCGTAATCCGTTTGAATGATAGATTATAATTGTTTTGACTTAACTTTTGCTTGCCTCCGAATCTTCCGAAGAGGCATTATATAGCGGTTCATACATGCGTTTCATGTGTTTTCTGAGCTGAACGAAACGCACCACGCCTATAACGAAAAGCAATGCACTTAACGCGAGTGAAAGGTAGCCTACGTTTCGCATTTCCTCAAAATCTTTCATTCCTAGAAATGCGATTCCTCCGAGCACCAAATAGAGCGAGGTGCGCAAGTAGGAGAGCAGCGTGCGCTCGTTGGCCAGTTTTGTGCGTTCCATCGCCAGATGATCGCGCAGGATGATCGCTTCTTTGTTTTCGTAGTCTTCCGTAAACTTTGTGAGGTTTTTGAATATTTTTTTCATGTCTAAAAGGGAAAAAATAGAGGGATAATAAACGAGGCTGCAATCCAAATGATAATGTTCAACGGTGTTCCAACCTTTAAAAAGTCGGTGTAGGTATAATTGCCAGGCGCGTACACCATGGTGTTTGTTGGATTGCAGACAGGAGTCATAAATGTAAACGCACACGCAAACATCACCGCAATTAAAAAAGGACGCTCACTCACTTGCATTGCTGAAGCAAGGCTGATCACGATCGGGGCCATCAGTGCCGCTGAAGCTCGACTAGAGAGAATATTGGTGGAAAGAAATGTAACTAAGAACACCAGACTCAGCGTAATGCGTGGGTCTAAATCACCCATGGCGTTGAAAATTGCCACTGAAATAAGCGCAGAACCACCGGTGTTTTCTAGCGCCATTCCCATCGAAAGTACCCCCGCCATCATAAAAATTACTTTCCAATCGATGGCTTGATAGGCTTCCTGTGGTTTTAAAATGGATGTGGTCACCAGCAGCAAACAACCGATAATGCCCGCCATTAAAATCGAAGTGATGTTGAGCGCAGCGGCACCCACCACGCCAGCAGCGATGAGCAAGGCGGGTATTGCTTTTTTGTAATCGATGCGCTTCTTTTCGTAGTGCGACACAACAATCGCTTGATTTTGTGCGGTGAGCCGGGTTAAATCTTTCTCTGAACTGTACACCAAAAGCAAATCGCCCTCTTTCAGTTTGACTTCATTCAGGTGTTGAAATTTCGTTTCGTTTCGATGCCTGATCGCCAATACTGACGCCCGGTGAGCCCTCCTGAAGTTTAACTCCTTGATCGACTTTCCTGCCAGTTCAGAGCCGATGGGAATTAAAATCTCATACATGCGCTTGCTGAAATCGGCCAAAGAGTCGCTTGTTGACTGCTCAGATGTCGGTTCGCTGGGTTCCAAGTCTCGAATCACATCATCTCCGCTTACTGCATAGCCATTTGCGTGTTTTAAGCTTAGCAAGTTGTTTGGACTGATCAGTAATTTTAGGGTATCGTTTTCTCGGAATTTAAAATCGGGTGTGAAGTTTTCAATGCGCTCAGAATTGCGGTTGATGGACAGGATTTCGGCTTTAAAATCACGCACCAAAGCCGATGATTTTAACTCTTTAGTTGCGTCATCACTGCCTGCGTTGAGTTTTATTTCTGCGACATACTTTTCTGCTTCGCGCACCAATTCTGTGTCGCTGGTGCCTTTGCGTTTTGGGAGTAAAAATGGTGCAATCAAAAAGAGGTAGATCAATCCGATGCCACCGAGCACCATTGCAGCATGGGCAAATTCAAACATGCCAAAACCATCGAGTCCGCTTTTTTGAGCGTAGCCGCTGATGAGGATGTTGGTGCCCGTGCCGATGAGCGTGCAAGCGCCACCAAAACATGCTGAAAATGAGATTGGGATGAGCAATTTTGATGGACTTATGCCGGTTTCTTTGCACACCACCAAGGCCATTGGAATCATAATGGCTACTACAGCTGTATCATTTATAAAAGCCGATAACACGGCCGTTACCACACAAAACACCATCAGCGCCATGATGTAGTGGATACGTGCGAGCCTAATAATTCGAGTGCTCAATCCGTCAATGATCCCCGTTTTAAAAATCGCAGCGCTGACCACAAACATGCAGCCGAGTGTGACGGTGGCAGGATGAATAAAACCCGCGAAACCGTCTTCAGGACTGAGAATGCCCGTTACGATAAACATGGCCATGATCAATAGCGAAGTCGTATCGATCGTGAAATAGTCCTTTACGAAAAGGAAAATACCAAGGACAATGATTCCAAGTGTGAGGTACAACTCCATGTTAACGCAATGCCTTCATTCTAACGTCCAAGAACGGCTTAATTTTTCACTTATCGCAGCACCGCATGAAATTTGTCGAGAAATGATGCTTAATAATTCAGATGTAAGGTGTCGCTTTTAATCATGAAATGCTGCAGTTGCGCTACCTCAAAATCCTCTTTTTTCATCTCCCATCATATTCCCAAACAGGGATGTTTTTACTTTGATCGTATTCACTCTTTTTCTTCTAGTGAAAAACACCATATCTTGAGCGCCAGTTCATTTTTAAACTCCGCATTTTGAATCAATATTTACTCACACTCACATTTGCAATGCTGCTTTCAGTGGCGGCATTTTCGCAAACCGTAGAAGACGACTTTGAAGGCAACGGCACCATCCAAGCGTGGGTGGGCGATGATTGCTTGGTGGATGATGCCTTCGCTAATCCGCTCGTTAATACCTCCAATGCTTCGGCCACTGTGCTGCAATACAACGACCAAGGCGGGGCGTATGCCAACGTGCGATTCGATATTCCATCAAATTTTGATTTGGCTGCCAACGCCAATTTCAGCCTGAAAATTTACGTACCGTCAGCCACAATCACTGGCAGTCAACCCAACCAAGTTTCACTCAAATTGCAAGACGGCACCTTGGGCGAGCCGTGGACTACCCAAACCGAAATCATCAAATCCATCGCTTTGGATCAATGGCAAACCGTCACCTTCGATTTTGAAAACGACAATTTCATCAACCTCGATGCCGGCTCACCTGACCCTATCGTGCGCGATGACCTCAATCGTGTTTTGCTGCAAGTTAATGGCGAAAACAACAGCGATCACGTGATTGCCTATATCGATGATTTCGTCTATGATGGCACTATCACGCTTCCCGAACCCGACCCTGTTTACGACCTGCTGGTTTGGTCTGATGAATTTGATAACGATGGCGCCATCGACACCGAGAAATGGTTTCACCAAACATTGTTGCCCAATGGAAATTCGTGGTTTAACAACGAAGTGCAGCACTACACCGACCGCATTGAAAACAGTTTTGTAGAAGATGGAAAGCTCTACATCATGGCCAAGAAAGAAAGTTTTACCGATCAAGGACAAACGAAGCAATACACCTCAGCGCGACTCAATTCGAAGTTTGCTTTTACCTATGGAAAGGTTGAAGTGCGTGCACAATTGCCTTTTGGTGCTGGCACTTGGCCAGCCATTTGGATGCTCGGAAAAAACATCAATGAAAACGGTGGCTTTTGGGATGATCAGTTCGGAACAACAGGTTGGCCCGCGTGCGGAGAAATAGACATCATGGAGCATTGGGGTAACAATCAAAACTACGTGCAAAGTGCCTTGCACACTCCTTCTTCGTTTGGCGGAACCATCAATCATGGTGGTTTGGTTGACGAAGATGTTTCTACCGAATTTCACACTTATGGCTTGGTGTGGACGCCTGAGAAAATGGACTTCAGCTTTGACGGCTATGTCTTTTACACCTACGCACCGGATCCAAAAGACATGCAAAATTGGCCCTTCATTGTCGATCAATACTTGCTGCTGAATGTGGCCATGCAAGAACCCATCACCCCAAACTTTACGGAAAGTCCGATGATTATCGACTACGTAAGGATTTATCAAGAAGACACCAACACCACCATGGGGTTTCACGATGCCATCGATCAAGGCATTGTGTTTTTTCCGAATCCCGTTAAAGACAGGCTTCAAATAAGGGTGGATGAACATTTGGTTGGCACCAAAGCCACCTTGTATTCGGCCATCGGACAACGCATGGAGACTTTTGTGCAGCGCAGCACGCTTGAAAATATCGATTTGACGCCTTATCCTGCGGGCGCCTACTTTATCAATTTTGAAACGGAAAGTGATGTCTATTCCTACAAATTGATGAAACTGTAGTCGATTTGGGTTAACGAACTTCTCAACATACATTGCCAAAACTTCCTTTGATGGAATGATCATGTCATTGTCTTGAGCTCATTTCTGCGCATTACTTTCGTCTTCAAATTTGAAAAGTGTTATGATGAACCGTGTTGTCGGAATTATTTCGTTGTTGGCCTTGATTTCTTGCGGTGGGCCGAGCGAATCGAGCCAAGAGAATAAAGCGAAAGAAGAAAATATCCTGACCCATTCCTTTGCCCGACCTGCAGAAGCGCAGGTCAATCATTTAAACTTAATCGCCACTGTAGATTTTGATCAACGCCAGCTGAAAGCCAGTGCCATCTATGACATTGAAACGGCTTCAGACGCGAAGCGGATTGTGTTTGATATCCGCAACCTGACCATTGAAAAAGTGTTTGTTGACAGCGCAGAAACGAAAGATTGGTGGATCGGCCCGGAAGTGCCTTTTTTAGGCCAGCCGTTGGAAGTGGCCATTGCCCCAAACACGAAGCAAGTGCGCATCGATTATTCTACTACCGAAGGAGCGGAAGCGCTGCAATGGCTTAATCCGCAGCAAACTGCTGGAAAAGTTCATCCGTTTTTATTTACCCAATCGCAGGCGATTTTGGCGCGTACATGGATTCCTTGTCAAGACAGTCCGGGCATACGCTACACCTATGAAGCTACCGTCACCGTTCCCTCGGGATTGATGGCCGTGATGAGCGCTTCCAACCCTACAGCAATTGATTCTTCAGGCGTGTATCATTTCACTATGAATCAACCCATTCCGAGTTATTTAATGGCGTTGGCCGTGGGCGATCTTGAATTTAGAAAAGTAGGCGAAAGCACAGGTGTGTATGCCGAACCGAGCATGGTGCAAGCCACCGCCTTTGAGTTTGAAGACATGCAGAAAATGTTGGAGTCGGCCGAGAAAATTTACGGCAAATACGCGTGGGATCAGTATGACGTGCTGGTGTTGCCACCGAGCTTCCCGTTTGGTGGCATGGAAAATCCGCGATTGACATTTGCCACGCCAACCATTTTGGCCGGTGATAAATCGCTAACGGCTTTGGTGGCGCACGAATTGGCACACAGTTGGAGCGGTAATTTAGTGACCAACCGCACGTGGGACGATTTCTGGTTAAACGAAGGATTTACCGTTTATTTTGAACGAAGAATCATGGAAGATGTGTACGGAACAGCATACGCTGATATGCTCACCATGCTCGGAAAGCAAGATTTAGATATGGAGTTGAAAGCCTTGACGGATAAGCCTGAAGATACCCATTTGAAGTTGGATTTGCTCGGCCGAAATCCGGATGATGGCATGACCAATATCGCCTATGAAAAAGGCTACTTCTTTTTGCGCACCATCGAAGAATACGTAGGGAGAGAAAAATTCGATCAATTTTTAAATGAACATTTTGCTTCGAATGCTTTTCAGACCATTACTACCGAAGAGTTTTTAACGCACTTGAAAGAGGATTTGCTGCTCAACGACCAAGCCCAATACGCTGCCTTGAAGATCGATGAATGGGTGTATGGACCTGGTTTGCCGGAAAACTGTATTTCGGTTTCATCGGCATTGTTTGATCAAGTAAACAAGCAAGTTGAACTATTCTTGAGTGCCGAAGGAAATGCCAATGCTATTGACACCATCGATTGGACCACGCACCAATGGTTGCATTTTTTGCGTCACTTGCCAGGAGATGTGGGTGCGTCTAAATTGAAAGATTTGGACCAACGCTTCGCACTTACAAAGTCGGGCAACAGCGAGATTGCAGCCGAGTGGTTCTTGCGCGCAATCGAGAATGACTACGCAGCAGCAAATGACGAAATTGAGTCATTTTTAATCCGCGTTGGACGAAGAAAATTCTTGATGCCGATGTATTCGGCTTTGGCAAAGGCCGATCCAACATTAGAGCGCGCATGCGCGATTTACGCACAGGCTCGACCAAACTATCACTCCGTTTCAACCAACAGCTTAGATGAGTTGTTAGAATTTGACAGCAATGGACAAACCGCAAAGTGAAAACAACGAATTTCCGCCCTTAAGTTTTAGGGATTTCTCTACCGCATTCGCGCATTTGAGTGACAGTGAATTGCGTTTTTCATTCTGGATTTTCAGAATGATGAACAACCAAACACTCACCCGATTCTTCACGGCATTAGCCGAATTGGCGTTGAAATGGAATTTGCCCATACGTTGGGCGGTGAAACCAACGGTATTTCGCGTGTTTTGCGGAGGAGAAACCATCTTTGAATCGCTGAAGGCAGTGGAAAAATTGGGAGTGAATCAGATCGGTGCCATCCTCGATTATTCGGTAGAAGGGCAAGACAAAGAGATCGAATTTGGAAAGACTGAAACCGAAATTGTGCGCATCATTCTGTTGGCGAAGGAGAATTCAAACATTCCTGTTTCGTGCATTAAAGTGAGTGGTATAGCGAAGAATAGTCTACTCGAAAAGCTGTCGTCAAACAAAGAACTTAACGACTCTGAGCGAAGAGAAGCAGGAAACCTGCACCTGCGTTTCGAACGCATTTGCCAAGCAGCCTATGACAATCAAGTGCCGATTTATGTAGATGCCGAAGAAAGCTGGATTCAAGATGCGATCGACCGATTGGTAGAATCGATGATGGTGCGTTACAATAAGGAGCGGGCGATTATTTTTCAAACAATTCAAATGTTTCGCCACGACCGCTTAGAGTACTACAAGCAATTGATTGAACGTGGCCGCAGAGAAGACTTCAAAATTGGGATGAAAATCGTGCGCGGTGCCTACCTCGACAAAGAGAATTCACGCGCCAAAGAAATGGGTTATCCAACACCCATTAACCCAACTAAGCAAGTTACAGACGATCATTACAATACAGCGCTCGAATTGAGCATTGAAAACATTGATTGGGTAGAGATCTGTGCCGGCACACACAACGAAGAAAGCTCAATGCTGCTCACCGAATTGATGGCTCAAAAAGGATTGCAAAACAACCATCCGCACATCTATTTCTCGCAACTGTATGGGATGAGCGATTACATGAGTTTCAACTTAGCGGCTTCAGGATACAATGTCTCGAAGTATCTACCATATGGTCCGGTGAAAGCCACATTGCCTTACCTCATGCGCAGGGCAAAGGAAAATTCTGCCATTGCAGGACAAATGGGAAAAGAGTTTTCGATGATCGTAAACGAACGAAGGCGCAGACGTCACGAGTCGTTTGAAGTGTAAAAAAATTTAAACGCTCGCTAATTTCTTTTTTAGCTCTTTGATTGTGTTCTTGCGATTCAGCTTACCATTCTCGGTTTCTTCGAATGCATCGAGGTAGTGGATGTCTTTCGGCATTTCGTATTTGTGCAATGCCACACGCAAGTCTTCTTCGAGTTCAGCTTGATCATTAGTGCTCAAGGGTTGTCCTTCGATGACGAGCACCACGCGTTCGCCCAATTTTTCATCGGGTAAACCGGCAAAGAAGAACTTTGTGTTGAGCATCGGTTTCGCCAATTTTTCGATCACTTCAGGGATGATTTTCACACCCCCACTGTTGATCATGTTGTCGGCACGACCTACCCAAAAAAACGATTTCTCGTCTTCAATTTTAACGATGTCGTTGGTCACCAGTGGGTTGTTAGGAAGAAGTTCTGACTTCAATACCAAGCAACCGCGTTCGTCTGATTCAATTTCGATTCCTTCCAACACGCGAAAAGGCTCGCGCGTTTCTGTGCCATTTACCCTGCGCAACGCCACGTGCGATATGGTTTCGGTCATGCCAAAAGATTCGTAAATCTCGTTGGGCCAGTTTTTCGTGCGTTCTTCTAAACGTGGGTCAACTTGTCCGCCTCCAACGATGATCTTTTTTACGTTTTTCCACTTTGATGTAGCTTCTTCGTTTTCAGTGATGTTGAAGAGTTGCATCGGCACCAATGCGGCAAAATCGATGCTTTTTCCTTCGGGTATTTCTGGCAGTGAAGTTGACTCAGCGATATGCAAATCCAAGGCGCCTATAATCGACCGTGCGATCATCATCTTACCTCCGATGAATCGGTTTGGCATGCACAAAAGGGCTGAATTATTGGGTTTTAGATCCAAAAAATTGAGCGTGCGTTGTGCGCTCGCCAAGATGTGCTCTTTTTTGATTTTGATGTTTTTCGGTCGGCCGGTGCTGCCTGAGGTGCGGGCCGGAATCCAATCTTTCGTGTTGCTCCAATCGACAACGAACTCTAAGATTTCTTCCAATTCGCCCATTCCATAACCTTCTTGCAGCTGTTGCTGAGCGTGGGCGCGCCATTCGTGTAACGATCGTTTTTTTCCATCGATCGATAAGGTTTTAAATTTTTTCCATTCCGCAGATTCTTCAATCATAGAGTAGGGGATTCAGGTTCCAAGTTTGTGTTGGGTCAAAGTTGATCATTTCTCCATTGATGTATAGAGGCGATTCGAAGTTATTCAAATACAGCGAACCTGTGCCTAAACCTTGCGGAAGATTAACACCCTTATTATAAGTGAATTGTGTGATGGCGTTTAATCCTATATTACTTTCCAATGCGGAAGTCATCCACCATCCGATGCCATTTTTCTCTGCTTCTTCAATCCAACCGTTTGATGTGTCTAACCCACCAATTAGACTTGGTTTTAAAATGATGTATGCCGGTTTAATGTGTTGCAAAATCTCGACCTGAGTGGCTTCATCAGTTACCGTTATTAACTCTTCGTCCAAGGCGATCGGAATGGGTGATTCACGGCACAGTTTCGCCATATTTTCCCATTGATTAGGCATGATCGGTTGCTCGATCGAGTGGATGTTGAACGCACTTAAGGTTTCGAGTTTGGCCATCGCTTCATCGGCCTGAAACGCCCCGTTGGCGTCAACGCGGAGTTCAAGTTCATTTCCATATTGATTGCGAATGCTTTTCAGCAGCTCCACTTCTTCCTTGAAATTGATGGCGCCAATTTTTAGCTTGATGCACGAGTATCCCTGTGCCACTTTTTGCGCTACTTGTTCCATCATGAAACCGGGTTCGCCCATCCACACCAATCCGTTAATCAGCATGGCGTCATCGCCTTTTGTGAATGCACTTTCGCCAAATATTTTACTGCCGCTCATCTCAGCATCGGCAAGAAAGGTTTCAAGTCCGAATTGAATGCTTGGAAAGAGGCTTAGATCGGGAAGTTGGGTGCGCTGTTCGTTGATCCAATGGCATACTTCCGTCAACGTTTGTTCATAGCCTTCCATCGGGTCAGGGCTCAATCCTGAAATTAAGCTGCATTCACCGATGGCAGGATAGGTGAAATTGTCGCGTTCTGCAATGATGAAGTAACTCACTTTTTGGAGTAAAACTCCGCGCGAAGTGCCGCTCGGTTTCCTAAAATTTAGAGTGTATTTTTTCCAGTATGCGTTTTTCATTTCCGTGATACCTTGCATGCAGCCTGGAGAAGTAAAGTCGATTAATCGCCTTCAACAAACACGCCCATCGCGCTGTATTTGTCGATGCGGTTGTTTATGCGCACTTCGGGTTTCAATCGCTTCAGTGAATCGTATTGCTTGATGATTTCAGCTTTAACATTCTCAAATGCTTCCACGTGATTGCTGTGTGCTCCGCCCAGTGGTTCTTTGATGATTCCATCGATCAAACCGTTGTTGAGCATGTTGTCAGCAGTGAGTTTGAGCGCATCGGCAGCTTGTTCTTTGTAATCCCAGCTTCGCCAAAGAATGGACGAACACGATTCAGGAGAAATCACTGAATACCACGTGTATTCCATCATCAATACTTTGTCGGCAACACCAATTCCGAGTGCTCCACCAGAAGCTCCCTCGCCAATGATGATCGCAATAACAGGCACTTTGAGGTTAAACATCTCGTAGATGTTTCGTGCGATGGCTTCGCCTTGTCCGCGTTCTTCGGCTTCCAATCCTGGAAAGGCACCTGGAGTGTCGATAAAACAAACGATGGGTTTGTTGAATTTTTCTGCTAATCGAAAAAGACGCAATGCTTTTCTGTAGCCTTCTGGATTTGCCATTCCGAAATTTCGGTATTGGCGCATTTTGGTATTAATTCCTTTTTGTTGACCTACAAACATGTATGTTTTGCCATCAATGCTGCCGAATCCGCCCACCATTGCTTTGTCGTCACGCACGCCTCTATCGCCATGCAGCTCAATGAATTCACCGCCTGTTACAGCATTGATGTATGCCAGCGTATAGGGTCTTTCGGGGTGACGGCTCACCTGAACTTTTTGCCAAGGCGTTAAGTTCGCATAGATTTCTGTTTTGGTTTCAATGAGCCGTTGTTCTAGCTCTTTGATGGAATCATCACTCTTTAATTTACTCTTCTCTTTCACCTGCTTCATGTTATCCAATTGCTCTTGAAGCTCTTGAATCGGTTTTTCAAAATCGAGGTAAACTGCCATACGTTTGTCTTTTTAAGAGACGCCAAAGTTAGGATTAGAATTAGATAATGCACGATGCAACTTTATGCAGTCCATTGCCTCTTTGGCATCGTGCACTCTGAGTATCGCTGCGCCATGTTGTAACGCCACCATATTCAAGGCTGTAGTTCCGTTCAAGGCGTTTTCGGGTTTCGTTTGCAGCGTGCGATTGATCATGTTTTTTCGCGAAAGTCCCACCAAAATTGGCAAACCCAATACTTGAAATTGGCTGAGATTGCGGAGCAGTTCGAAGTTGTGTTCCACCGATTTGCCAAATCCAAATCCCGGGTCGATAATCACATCGTGCACACCTAAAAGCTTCAATTCATGGGCTTTCTTGCTCAGGTCGCTCAATACTTCACGGGTTACATTCTTGTACTGTGGATTGTCTTGCATGGTTTGAGGCGTACCTTGGATGTGCATCAAAATGTAAGGCACTTGCAATTGGGCGATGGTCGAAAACATGCTGCTATCCAGCGTTCCTCCGCTGATGTCGTTGATCATGTCGACACCGGCTTCCACTGCTGCTTTGGCGATGCTTGCGCGAAACGTGTCCACAGAAATCACGACTTCAGGATGGTGTTTTCTAAGGAGTTTTACAGCCGGAATCAAGCGTTCTAATTCTTCCGATTCGGCAATCAGTTCAGACTTAGGTCGGGTAGACATTGCGCCAACGTCAAGAATGCTCGCTCCTTCGTTCAGCAATGATTCAGCGCGTTGGAGGATGCCACTTTCTGAATTGTATTTTCCTCCGTCAAAAAACGAGTCGGGCGTAACGTTGATGATGCCCATGACTTGAGGTGTGGAGAAGTCGATCAATTTGCCGCGGCAGTTGATGGTGTGTTTCATTTGAATTGCTGTAATTTGCTCGCCCATATCGGTGACGAAAATAGATGGAACAAACACTTAAACAATACGATGCAGCGCTGGAAAAATGCAGGGACATTTTTTTTAAGAAAACCGCTGACTACGGCACGGCTTGGCGCATCCTGCGTCCAAAATCGCTGACAGATCAAATTTTCATCAAGGCGCAACGCATCCGCACCATCGAAGAAACCGGTGAAAACAAGGTGGGCGAAGACGTGCAAGACGAGTTTGTGGGTATTGTAAATTACTGCATCATGGCTCAGATTCAGCTCGATTTGACCGATGCTGACGGCATGGAGCTACCTGCTGAAAAGGCAGTGGAATTGTATGAGTCAAAGGCCGCGTTGACGCGCGACTTGATGATCAAAAAAAACCACGACTATGGCGAAGCATGGCGAGATATGCGTGTGAGTTCGCTCACAGATTTAATTCTGATGAAGATTCTTCGCATCCGTCAAATTGAAGACAACAAAGGCAAAACCATCATGAGTGAGGGCATTGATGCCAACTACATGGACATGATGAACTACGCGCTTTTTGCCTTGATTCGTTTGAACGAATAATACTACGATCATTTGAAAGTTCTCATTCTCAGCACGGTGTGGTTAGAGCCAAATTCAACGGCAGCGGGCAGCAGGATGCTTCAAATCATTCAACTTTTTCAGCAGCACCATTGGTCGGTGCACTATGCATCAACGGCAGCTGAGAGCGCGTTTGCAGTTGATTTGAAAAGCATTGACGTTGAAAAGCATCACGTGAGTGTCAACGACAGCGCGTTTGATTCCATGATTCAAGAATTGGCGCCAGATATTGTTGTTTTCGACCGCTTTATGGTAGAAGAGCAATTCGGTTGGCGCGTGGCGAAATTCACTCCAAATGCCTTGCGCGTATTGGATACCGAAGATTTGCATTGCTTGCGTTATGCACGGCAGCTAGCCGTTCAAGAAAAGCGAACATTTCGGGAAGAAGATGTGCGCTCTGATACGGCAATCCGTGAAGTGGCGGCCATTTATCGCTCTGACCTGTCGGTGATGATTTCGTCTGTTGAAATGGAGTTGTTGCAGCGCGTTTTTAACGTGGATGCAGCCTTGTTGCATTACTTGCCTTTCATGGTTGATGTGGAAGATGAAAAACCGTTGAAGTCATTTTCTGAACGCCAGCATTTTATTTCAATCGGTAATTTTCATCACGCGCCCAATCTGGATTCGGTAAAGTATTTAAAGTCCGAAATATGGCCACGTATTCGCGTTCGGTTGCCGCATTCAGAACTGCACGTTTATGGTGCTTACCCCACACAGCAAGTCTTGGAGATGAACGATCCGAGCAATGGATTTTTGGTGAAGGGCAGGGCAGAAGACGCAGTTGAAGCAATTGGCAATGCGCGCGTGCTTTTGGCGCCATTGCGTTTTGGGGCAGGATTGAAAGGAAAACTGTTGGATGCAATGCTATGCGGCACGCCAAGCATTACCACTTCGATTGGTGCAGAAGCCATGCACGGTGCATTGCCTTGGAATGGATTTATAGCCGATGATCACAGTGAATTTGCTGAGAAAGCCGTGCAGCTTTACTGCGATGAAACACTATGGAACGTTTGCCAACACAAGGGTTTCGCAATTCTAAAATCACAGTTTGAAAAGCACTTGCATGCCGATTCCTTTATCGATCGATTGGAAGGTGTGATGAATAGTTTATCGCAACACCGAAACAAAAACTTCATCGGGCAAATGCTTCAGCACCACACATTGCGAAGCACAGAGTACATGTCGAGGTGGATTGAGGCGAAGAATGGCGGTTGAGGAAACCAAATGACTTCGATTGTTTCAATTTCTGATACGCGCGATTCATTACTTTTAATCCATGCTAATCTTGTCATTTCCAGTATGTAGATATTCAAGTTGGCTTGTGAAGCTTTTTTTTGGGGCGATAACACTTCAAAGTTGTTCTCAACATCAAGCGGAAATAAAGGATGCCGAACGAGATGAAGTGCAATTTGAAGCCATTGAAATCTGTGCTGAGGGAGTTGCGATGTATGAAACTTCGATGTGTCAGTCGAATGCGCATTTGCTGACTTCCACCAATAACTTGGTCGTTCTTCAGGCAGATACTTCCATCGTGTTTGTTGATTCAAATACGGGTTCGAAAACACTTATACTCTCAAACGAACAAAAAATGGAGGTTCAGTCTTTTGGTGATATTTTGGGCCTCTTTGCAGTGAACAGCGATTCAGTGGTGCTGCTTTGTGCAAGAGGATTTGTGCTGTTGAATTCAGAAAGTGTGTTGCGCATGGTTCGTTTGAATCAATTCACAATGGAAAACTATTTTTTTACTGCGCCATGGATTACGGATAAGTCCATCGCTTTTATTTCACCTAAGTTGTATTTTTTGGTAGGAGGCGAGTGGGGTTATCCGTTCAAAAAATATCCGTCCGAAATGCGGTTCATTTTCGAATTCGATTTGAGCAGTGGTGAAGGCAGAATTCTAAACTTCATAAATCCTGATTTTGGAAATGAATACGAAGTGATGAGCAAGTGCAATCTGAGTTCAGTCAATAACAAACTTTTCGTGAATTATTCTGCTGATACCGCCCTTTACAGGTGTGATTTTGAGAGTGAAGAATTGAAGAAAATTGACATGGCGCCAATCCTATGGACGATCAATCCAAGTGTTGATGGAGATACGCTGATAGCTAAAGCAACCATGTCATATTCCATTAAATATTCCGACTTTGTGGCAATGGACGAAAGGAGTTTTGCAAGGGTGGGCGTTGCGCGCAGAAGTGCAGCCTCTTCAGCCGACCCCTATGCGAAGGAGTTCCAACTAATTTTTGAACTATTCGATCAGGATGCAGCGCTCATAGATCGAATCTATTCAGACCACAGCGTTGACAATCAATCCACGCCATTTGCAATTGGTCAGCAATTGTTCGTGTCGAGGAAATGCAATAGTGAGGGTTCAAATAAGAATTGCTTTTGCTATCAGGAGATTACTTTGAAGGAATAGGAAACTTTGTATTGTGGGATGAACAATACTCAAGCAAAACTTCATTGGGCAAATGCTTCAGCATCACACATTGCGAAGCACAGAGTACATGTCGAGGTGGATTGAGGCGAAGAATGGTGGTTGGTGAAACCCAGTGCCATCATTTGTTTCGCTTACTGTTTTTCTTTATGCTCATTATCTTAATCTCTTTTTTAAGTCCATTCTTTCGTGTAAAATCCTCGTGATTTCAACAGTGTCTTCATTCAAAGGACGATAGAAAATGATGTGCCGATTGGATTTCATTCCCAGAAGACCGTGCGTAATACCCTCATAATTCCTTCCTGATTGGGGGTTTTCGGCAATTTCTTGACAATTTGAAATCAGCATCTCATAGTATTTGTCGGCTTGATTTTCAGTCCAAACCTCGAATGTGTACTCCCAAATTTTCGATAGATCCTCAACGGCTTTATGAGTTAATTTATACTTCGCCATTTGAGTGCTTCTTATTCTTCAGAGAATCAAGATGCTTTTTAGGGTCAAAATCGTGTGCAATTCCACTGTCAACTCCCTTCTGAATTGCACTTTTTAATGCAGCCACTTTGCTTTCCTCTTCTTCTAAAAGCCTTAAACCTGCACGAATGACCTCACTAACATTCTTAAATCTTCCTTCTTTTATTCGGTCTTGAACGAACTCGTCAAAGTAGATTCCCAATGATACCGATGTGTTTTTGTTCATATCCAAAGTTTTTCAATAATACCAATAATTGGTAACTTTATCAAGTATCCTATTCATCCAACCTACACAACCTATAAAAAGCGAGGCCTTTTCGAGATTTTGCTGTTTGTCCATTGTTGTGGAATGTCCAAATCGTATGAAATTTCAGGTCGGTGTCATTGTCCTCGAGCACCACTTTATTTCCTGCGCGTTTCCAAGTTCCCTCGCTCACAATTTTCTTGTCTGATGCAGAGAAGTCTTGGTAATAAAACGTGTGATCAGCGTTGATGATCAATTTGATTTGAGAAGGGTCAGACGCAGAAACACCGTAGGTTCCATAAAACTGATCTGAATTCACGTTTGTAAATGAATACATGAGCACAACGGCTGCCAGCAATGCGAGTGTTTTGATTGATGTTGTCATGGTTTGTGGGGATTGATTGTTTTTGTTTGTTCGTGAGCGTTCCATTTATGAAACGTAGTGCCTTTCAACCTTCGTGCCTGTCGCCTGTGACCAAATATACACCGAAGAACAAACCCTGCGTTGAGCATGTTCTTCCCCATATTTGCTTAGTTGGTGTTGGCGTTGGTCTTTTTATTTTAAAAATCGTCAATAGTATACTTGATTTTGAATTCTCCAGATCGTTTCTCTGTCTCTGTGAATGAAATTTTATTGCAGTCACAAGTTCCGATTGTACTTGGGATGCTATCTTGAATGAAGGCTTCTAAATACTCGACAAAAAATATGCAATGTTCGCAAGAAGTACCTGGACATCCTCCACTTGGAAACACTTCCTCATCCTCGATTATCATCATAGATTCTCCATTAGGTATAGTGATAGTATTCTCAACAGTCTCTTGATTGGATTCACCTTTATAGGAAAGCTTTAAATCTGTCCCTGTTGAATTTTCTGCGATTAAGCTATAACTATAAGTACAATCACAAGAGGATATAATAGATGAAATGAAAAGTAGGATAAAAAGGTTCTTGTTCATTGTCCTTTTCTTTTATTTTTAAATGAATGCCAACTCGATATAACGATAACAACCATATCCAATAACCGCAGTGATCTATTTTACCCCCATCAGCATACCTGCCATTCCGCCAGCAAATTAGCATTTAATTGTAGATAGCAGCAGCGGTTATGAAAAAAATCAAATGGTGGGTTGGTGTACCAAATTTGTGTGTCATACGGGGCATATAGCATGCAGATTGATCTGGCTCGCTGTTAAAACTCCAGTTGAATTGCTTTTCGATGGAGCAGTTCTTTATATTTTTTCTTCATTGATTCACTCAAGAAGCTTTGATCGATAAAGTTGATCCATTGAGGAATTAATCTTTTGTGTTTGTTGAATATGTTTTCGATAACTTTTTGGTCCAGGCCTGCACCTTTCATGGCTGTTTCAAAATCCTTCCTTTTTATCTTCGACTTCTTCCCGTTTAAGTTGAGTGCCAAATCTTCATCATCTCCTTCAACTACCAGTTCGGACGCAACAAGGTCGTATGCCGGACACAGGTCATATTCAAATTTTGCCTTTAATAAGGAGAAATTTTTAAGGTGCATGTCATTGTTCCCTGTGAGAAAACTAAATAGAACCAATTCGAAGAAGTCTGTGACATTCAATCCTGGGTTTGCCGTGTGTTGATTAATAGCTCTAGCAATTTGCTCGTATGATCCTTTATACTTGTGTTCGGTCATTCTTCCCGTTAGTTGACACATGTCTTCCATATGAAACTTGGCTCCTTTTTTTCGGTCTATTCTTTTTGTTATGTATGCTAATTGGCCTGACTTTAATCTGATGAGGGAGTGTTCAACAGTTTTTAGTTTACTTATTTCTGCTAAGTGCATTGTCAAGTCTTCAATTTCCGGCAAACTATCATAGGTTTTTATTTGAGGCTTTAAAATATACTCGCCCCAAAGGCCAACAATAGTAAACCGTTCGGGTGTCGATGAATTTTCCGAAATCCCAAGTGAAAGTTTTGGTTGTACTCCTGTTACTGTTTTTTGACTTTTGATCACTTGTTCGGCCAGCTCCAGAATTTGATCTTCAGTAAAACCTATGGTCGGTGGGGTCATTTTTCCGAAGAATTTCTTACTGCATTTCTCATGATAACCT
>JAGYJZ010000019.1 GCA_018401875.1 Salibacteraceae bacterium | reverse complement strand
TCCGCCTGTAGCTGTTGCTGTGGCTCCACCGTTTGATAAACCATTGCATGTAACGTTGCTATCAATGGTAATCATTGACATAAGCGCAGTTGGTTCTGTAATAGTTGCACTTGATGTAGATGCACAGCCATTAGCGTCAGTTACCGTTAAGCCATAAGTGCCAGGCGCTAATCCTGTTGCTGTTGCACTTGTGCTAGCATTACTCCATGCGTAAGTGTATGGTGAAACTCCACCCGATGGCACTGCTGTAAGTGTCCCATTAGATAGTCCATTGCAAGTTATATTCAAGCTTGTTAGCGTAGGGATAACAATAGCTGTTGGCTGGGTGATAGTTGCACTTGCAGTTGAAGTACAGCCATTGGCATCAGTTGCCGTTACACCATAAGTACCAGCAGCTAATCCTGTGATAGAAGCTGTTGTTGCTCCGTTACTCCAAACATAAGAGTAAGGAGTGGCTCCCCCGGTTGTGCTTGCTGCAGCCGCGCCTGTTGATGCTCCGTTACACAATACATTTGTTTGTGAGGAAATAGTTGTTAAGGCAGCCGTTGGTTGAGTGATCGTCACAGTAGCTATTGAAGTACATCCATTTGCATCTGTCGCAGTTACCGTATACGATCCTGCAGCCAAACCTGTTGCTGTTGCTACTGCTGCACCGTTACTCCATAAATATGTTTTTGTTCCTGTACCACCTGTTGCACTTGCTGTAGCAGAGCCTGTAGATGCTCCATTACATAGTACATTCACTTGTGACGCAATTGATGCCGACACAACCGTTGGTTGCGTTACTGTATAACTAGCCGTAGTTGTTGAAGATGCTGCATCTGTCATAGTAACAGTATACGTGCCTGCAGCAAGACCTGAAATGGATGCAGTTGTTGCGCCTGTACTCCACGAAAAAGAGTACGGAGTAGAGCCTCCAAAACCAGTAGCAGTTAAAGCAGCAGTATTGTCACCATTACATGAAATTGTTGCTGTTTGAGCAATGCTAACTGAATAGAGTTTAGTAACTCTTGCATAACCATTTCCTGTTCTTCCTGTCATTGTTCCACCTGATGGATTTGACATGGTTGCATTTCCTGCTATAATTTGAGCACTAGTTAGTGTTCCGGTCCAACCCGAACCACCACCACCACCACCAGCACCAGCAGACCAACCTCTACATCCACTTCCTCCTCCGTAATAGCCGCCACCGCCACCACCACCAGATGCATAAGTAGTACTGTTAGCACAATTTGCACCTACACCGAGAGAACCAGACAGTCCATTGCCTGATGTTTGTTGACTAACACCACCTGAACCTCCGCTAGATTGACTGCCCCCTGTGGCCGCAGTAGGATTGAAATTGGCACCTGTGGCACCTGACCCACCTGTTGAGCCACCACCATAGCCCCCCGCTGCACTAGCATTCCAGTAGCTTCCGCCACCGCCTCCACCTCCTGCAACTATTATTCTATTTGAAAGGGCAGTGCCGCCAATTCTTAAATCGGTAGCGCCACCTCCTCCTGCTGAGGAGCCATTATAATTTGAACTTCCATTTGTAAGTGCGCTTCCACCACCATTGTATCCTCCATTAGCTGTATAACCAACTGTGGTTGTTCCATTAGTTCCCGCACCACCAACATAAATATAAACAGTTGTAGCTGTGGTTAAGGTGATTTCTCCTTTGGAATAACCCCCATTTCCTCCCGTTGAAGAATATCCCGCTCCACCTTGTGCACCCCAGGTCTCAAACCTGTAATTTCCTGGTTGAAGAGTAATAGATTGTTGCGAACCAGTATAACTATAGTTCCATACCTGTTGCGCAAACAAAACCGATGTGCAGAACACACCAATCATGACCACAAAGGCTTTAATTAATAAATGATTAAAAGGGGTTTTCATAAGTAAAGTACTTTAATTTAAATGATGGAGTAATTAAGTTAGTGTTTGGCCAGAACCGCTGTGCGCTGTCAATCCGTTTGCCGTCAATAATGTGCATGCTGTGTAATCGAAATCTCTACCAATAGTTGAGCTTTCGTAATCAACGAAGCGCACCTATAAATAAGAGAGAAGTAAAAGTTGTTTAGTGTCTAAATTTTAACTTAAGTTAGAAAAGATTTCTTTCGTGAATATTAATTAATATGATTCCCCGTTTAATTACTAGTAAGATTTTGCAACGGCCGATGTAAGTCTTTCAAAGAGCTGATTTCCAAAGCACCTTCGGATTAGCTTATAGCAAAACTCATCCAGATAGAGCTGAAGGTATTTTCCCTTGACTTTGTGATATACACCGAGCAACGTTCTTTTGGCGTTGCTGATGGTCACATGAACCCATTTCAGGACTTTGGAGGTAGTGGCTATGTCAGACTTATACATTATCTGAGCTTCTACAAGATCTGCTATATCCAGGTAGGTCTTGCCTTTATCTGAAAAGATAATTGACTTTTCATCGATGTTCTCTTCTACCAGTTCATTGACCTCGTTGCTCTTATGACTCGAAAGCACCTTCATTTTGAAATAGCGACACTGACTGCTTTGCTGGCCGGTCTCGATGTCTTCAAGAGGGATGGATTCTGCCATAACCGCGACATTCTGCTTACGCTGACTTCCTTTGCCCCGCTTGAGTTTAATTCCATCAGGAGTAGTAGCCTTGGCAAAATAGGCCTCATCGAATTCCACCATTCCTTCAAGTGTATAAAGTGCATCACGGTTGCCCATGGCGTTTCGTGTGCGATGCATCAAAGACCAAACAGTGTCATAACGTTTATGCTCTAACTGCCGCTGAAGTTCACAAGCCGAAAGTCCTTTCTTGCTAAAGGTCATGAACGCCATCGCCAGGTACCATGTCCTGACAGGAAGTTTTGAGCTTTCCATCAATGTTCCGCTACGCAATGTGGTTCTGAAAGTGCATTCGGCACACTGCCATTGCCACTTTGCCTGCAATCAATAATGCTTGTCGCCTCCACAGCGTTTGCATTTTCTCCCTTCATGCTCTCGCTGACTTCTAAAATGCTCTTTACAGCTTTGCTCGGTTGGAAAATCTTCCATAAATCTAAGTATGTTCATCGCTCTTTTTTTTGATTTGTTTCAGCGAAGAACTCAGGCGATAGCGTAACCTATTTATGTTCTGGTATCTTTACGGGGAATCATTTAAGTTAAATTGCAAATGCAGTTAAATCAGCATAAGTTGGAGCCTTGGCCATTAAAAACCTCTTCAAAAAAGCGTTTTCAACCATGCTTTCCCTGTGGTTTTTCCTGTTAAATCTATAGAAGTATTCGTCAATGTAGTCCTGTAGATTTTTTGCTTCGCAGAATGAATGCGTGCCACGCAACCAATTTTTAAAGTTTCTTATCTGGATGTGTATTTCTGGGAAGTTCTTACCTTTTTCCGATAGTTCCTTTCTTAGCCTTTTGTAAATCCGCTGAATTGGCGTGTATCCTCTCCAACCATCTATCCCTATTTGTGCATTTAGATCAATATGGCGAACAAAAATTTCCTTCAGAGATTCCGCCTTAAAGTCTTGTAAAACCTGAGCATAGGCATTTCCAACTTTTCCATGAGATAATACTTAAACAGCTTTAACTACACGACTCTTATTTTCAGTTGCAGAACGACCCTGTTCACCGGGTTGAGGGGTTCCAATTTCAAATTCATCAACATGAACAATACCATTGAGCAAGTGCTTACAAGAGCTTCCCTTGTAGCTTTGTATTTTCCTTTTAAAAAGCCATGCTGTATTTTGGGATATTTCATAACGATCTGATAGCCAAATGGTATTCGCTCCTTTTTAGAAGTTAGAACGTCATATATAATCCCAAAGGCTTTGAATAAATCAAACTTAACTTTGTGAAACAACGTGTGGGCAGCAGGAGACCCTTCAAATTCACATTTCAAACATCGCCTGAACAGTGCTTTTTTCCCAGAACGATAGGAATTACAATGGCATTTTCTACAAATAAAATCAGAATCCCATTTTTGTGATGCCAGAAAATTGATGCATTGTTCATTTGTTCCAAATTTCAACTCAAATTCTCGCCTGCTTAGGCCTATTGGTGTCTTCATAACTCATATTTTGAGCAAAGATTACACCGTAAACTATTTACGTTTTAGTTAAGTTTACGCTCTATCTTGGTAACCCAATTAAATGGTTCTGATTTCTAGCTTCCACACATTTCGCAGTCGTCAGGATTATCGAGTGAACAAGCGATTTCTGCGAGGCGCTGTTCTTCGCTTACTACTTCAGTTACAGCAGCTTTTTCTGTTGGTTCTGACAATTGACTCTTGTCTACTGTAAACTTGATGGCATCACGAGCCGCTTTGGTTCGCAGGTAGTACATTCCTGTTTTTAATCCTGCTTTCCAGCCGTAGAAGTGCATTGAAGTCAATTTTGCGAAGTTGGCATCTTCCATAAAGATGTTCAACGACTGGCTTTGATCTACGTATGCTCCGCGGTCAGCCGATAGGTCGATGATTACTTTTTGGCTGATTTCCCAGGCTGTTTTGTACAGCTCTTTGATGTTTTCAGGAATTTCATCGATGTTTTGAACTGAACCGTTGGATGCGATCAACTTGTTTTTCAAGTTTTCGTTCCATATGCCCAACTTCACTAAGTCACGCATCAAATGCTTGTTTACCACAACAAACTCCCCTGAAAGGGTTCTTCGGGTGTAAATATTTGATGTGTATGGTTCGATGCACTCGTTGTTTCCAAGAATTTGACTTGTTGAAGCTGTAGGCATCGGAGCGAGAAGCAATGAATTGCGAACTCCGTGTTTTTTGATCTCTTCTCTCAACACATCCCACTCCCAAAGGTCAGTCGGTTGAACTCCCCAAAGGTCCTGCTGGAATTTACCTTCAGAAATCGGTGAGCCTTCATACGATTCATACGTGCCGTCTACTTTGGCCAAATCTTTAGAAGCGGTCAACGCTGCGTAGTAAATGGTTTCGAAGATTTGCTTGTTGAGCAACTTCGCTTCTGGACTGTCAAAAGCATGCCTCATCAAAATGAAGGCATCGGCTAATCCTTGCACACCTAAACCAATTGGTCGGTGACGCATGTTAGAATTCTTCGCTTCAGGCACTGGGTAGAAGTTGTTGTCTATGATCTTGTTTAAGTTCTTCGTTGCCACGTAAGTGATGTCAAACAACTTGTTGAAATCAAACTTTCCTTCTTTCACAAACATCGGAAGTGCGATGGATGCCAAGTTGCACACTGCTACCTCATCGGGAGCGGTGTATTCCATGATTTCAGTACACAAGTTTGAAGACTTGATGGTACCTAAGTTTTGTTGGTTTGATTTTGAGTTGGCAGCGTCTTTATAAAGCATATAAGGTGTGCCTGTCTCGATTTGAGATTCAAGAATTTTGAACCAAAGCTCTTGTGCCTTGATGGTTTTCTTGCCTTTTCCTTCTTTCTCGTATTTGGTGTAGAGTTTTTCGAATTTTTCGCCCCAAGCATCAGAAAGGCCTGGGCATTCGTCAGGACACATCAACGTCCAATCGCCCCCTTTTTCAACGCGCTTCATGAATAAATCCGGTGTCCACATTGCGTAGAATAAATCACGTGCGCGGTTTTCTTCTTTGCCGTGGTTTTTCTTCATGTCGAGGAAGTCAAACACGTCAGCGTGCCAGGGCTCTAAGTAAATCGCAAACGAACCTTTGCGTTTTCCTCCGCCTTGGTCAACGTATCGCGCAGTGTCGTTAAACACGCGTAACATTGGCACGATGCCGTTGCTGGTGCCATTCGTACCTCTGATGTAAGATCCGGTAGCCCTGATGTTGTGAATGGAAAGTCCGATTCCACCTGCTGATTGAGAAATTTTAGCGCATTGCGTGAGCGTATCGTAAATTCCGCTGATGCTGTCGTCTTTCGTAGTCAATAAAAAGCATGACGACATCTGTGGTTTCGGTGTTCCAGCGTTAAATAGCGTTGGCGTTGCGTGCGTAAACCATTTTTGACTCATCAAGTCGTAGGTTTCAATGGCCGCATCGATGTCTTCTTTGTGAATACCAATGGCCACACGCATCAACATGTGCTGAGGACGTTCGGCCAGCTGATTGTTCATTTTCAAAAGGTACGAACGCTCCAGTGTTTTGAAACCGAAGAAGTCGTAGCCAAAATCGCGGTCGTAGATGATGTGGCTGTCGAGCATCTCAGCATTATCCAAGATGATTTTATGCACATCGTCAGCGATTAAAGCGGCCTTCTTGCTGGTCTTCGGATCTACGTAAGTAAACAAAGCGTCCATCGTTGCCGAAAAAGACTTCTCTGTGTTTTTATGCAGGTTAGACACAGCAATGCGTGACGCCAATAGCGCGTAATCGGGGTGCGTAGTGGTTAACGAAGCGGCAGTTTCAGCAGCCAGATCATCTAATTGCGTAGTAGCCACGCCTTCGTAAATCCCTTCGATCACTCTCATCGAGATCTTTACAGGATCAACGCTTGGGTGCAACCCATAGCAAAGTTTTTTAATTCGTGCAGTGATCTTGTCGAACTTCACTGCTTCAGTTCTACCATCTCTTTTGACTACATACATGGCGTTAAGTTTAATTCTGGTTATTAAATAGGGAGGAGGTTATCTTAAAAATCTTCGTCTAGTTTGAAAACTTGGCTTTCTGAACCGTTGGCAACACCTGATTTTTGGTATTCAGCAACGCGCTTTTCAAAGAAGTTTGTTTTTCCTTGTAGGCTGATCATTTCCATAAATTCAAAGGGGTTTTCTGACTTGTACACTTTGTCGCATCCGAGCTCAGAAAGCAAGCGGTCGGCCACAAATTCGATGTATTGCTGCATCAAAGTGGCGTTCATTCCGATCAATGAAACAGGAATAGCATCGGTCACAAATTCTTTTTCGATTTCAACGGCATCGGTGATAATTTTCGTCACTTTTTCTTTCGACAGCTTATTTTTCACATGCTCATTGTAAAGCAAGCATGCGAAGTCGCAGTGCATTCCTTCGTCACGTGATATAAGCTCGTTTGAAAAGCTTAACCCGGGCATCAAGCCGCGTTTTTTCAACCAAAAGATGGAGCAAAATGAACCTGAGAAGAAAATCCCTTCTACGGCTGCAAACGCGATTAAACGCTCAGCAAAACTTCCGTTTTCGATCCACTCCATCGCCCAATTGGCTTTTTTGGTTACACACGGAATGGTGTCGATGGCGTTGAGCAGTTTCGTTTTCTCTTTTCCGTCTTTGATGTAAGTGTCGATCAATAGCGAATAGGTTTCAGAGTGGATGTTTTCCATAGCAATCTGAAATCCGTAGAAAAACTTTGCTTCCGTGTATTGAACTTCCGCTAGGAAATTCTCGGCTAAATTTTCGTTTACTATGCCATCGCTGGCAGCGAAAAATGCAAGTACGTGTTTGATGAAATAGCGTTCGTCATCGGTCAACTTATTTTCCCAATCGTGCAGGTCTGGACCCAAGTCAATTTCCTCAGCCGTCCAAAAACTCGCTTCTGACTTTTTATAAAATGCCCAGATGTCATCGTGTTTGATCGGGAAGAGTACAAATCGGTTGGGATCTTCTTTTAAAATTGGTTCTTCAGTCATGGTATTCTTCGTTTCTAGTGTCGTGTTTCTTGGTAGCACTTCGTCAATGTTCACTTCTGTTTTTATCTTGTCTTTTTGTTCCATCTTAAAGTTCTGTTATCGTGGCGTTCTAGGTTTAATTAGAGCCAAAAATTTTCCTTGCCGCTGAACAACGAAATTTGTTTAACGAATTGATTTTCAGCTTATTTATTGCAAAAAAGGCTTTAGGCGTAAAAGGGAGCCCTCGCCCCCTTCTTTTTTCTGCTCAGCAAAACTTGACAAAAATGCCGCTCAAGGCAAACCATTTTTATTGACAATTAGCCGACTTTTTTAACACTCTGGAGAATGTCAATTTGTTTAAAAATATAAATCCCAAACATTAACACAGTGTTAACGGTTGGTTGAGGGTAAACTACCTGTTAATTGGCAGACGAATTGAAGAAAAAGTTTGGTTATCTCATCTTTCTAGTCCATTTTATAGAACTCCTCAGCAGCATCTTCTAAAGCCGCATACCACTGCTCACCGTACTTGCGGATCAAAGCGTCTTTCGTGAACTTAAAAACGGGCACTTTTAACGATGCACCAAGACTGCATGCCGGACTGCAAATTTGCCAGCGTTCGTAATTTATGGCTTCAAAATCTTTGTACTGTTTGGTGCGGATCGGGTAGAGGTGGCAAGAGATCGGTTTTCTGAACGAAGTTTTACCCTCTTTCCACGCCAATTCGATGCCACACATTGCCGTGCCTTTTGCATCAAACACCGTGAAAGCACATTCTTTTCCATCGCGCAACGGGGTCACCCATTCGCCATCGCTGTCTCTCACCGAAGTGCCTTGTTGCACCACAGCCTCTTTGCCTTCTTCCCTCAAGAACGAAGAAAAATTGGGATACTCTTTTTCTAGAATCGCCACCTCATCATCAGTTAGCGGAGCTCCTGCATCGCCTTCCACACAACACGCGCCTTTACACGCATTAAGGTCGCACACGAAGGCTTCTTCGATCACTTCCAAGGAAATCAACTGATCGTCAATCTGAATCATGGGTGCAAATGTATATTGCCGCTGAAGTTTTTCTTCACGCAATCAAAAGCACTTCTACTTTTGCCGACATGAATCAAGAGGATAAATTCAAGAATGTTATTTCCCATGCCAAAGAGTATGGCTTTGTGTTTCCATCGAGCGAAATTTATGATGGGCTGAGTGCCGTGTACGATTACGGACAATTGGGAGCAGAACTGAAAAACAACATCAAAAAATATTGGTGGAAGAGCATGGTTCAGATGCACGAGAATATTGTGGGCATTGACTCTGCCATTTTTATGCACCCCACCATTTGGAAGGCTTCAGGACACGTGGATGCATTCAACGACCCGTTGATTGACAACAAAGACAGTAAGAAACGCTACCGTGCTGATGTGCTGGTGGAAGACCACATCGCCAAGATTGAAGGCAAGATCAATAAGGAAGTAGAGAAAGCTGAAAAGCGCTTTGGTGAGAGTTTCGATGCAGAGATGTTTAAGCAAACCAATCCGCGTGTGTCTGCCTACATCGCCAAAATCAAGGCCATCGAACAGCGCATGAAGCGGTGTTTAGAAGAAGGTGATTTGGAGGATTTCAAGCAGCTGATCATCGATGAAGAAATTGTGGACCCGATTGGTGGGTCAAAAAATTGGACCGATGTGCGTCAATTCAATTTGATGTTTAGCACCGATATGGGTTCGGTGGCTGAAGGAGCCAACACGATTTACTTGCGCCCGGAAACAGCGCAAGGAATTTTTGTAAACTTCTTGAACGTGCAAAAAACCGGTCGGATGAAGATTCCTTTCGGCATAGCGCAAATCGGAAAGGCATTTAGAAACGAAATCGTGGCCCGTCAATTCATCTTTCGCATGCGGGAGTTTGAGCAAATGGAGATGCAGTTTTTTGTGAAGCCGGGCACCGAAATGCAGTGGTATGAATACTGGAAGGCCGAGCGCATGAAGTGGCATTTGTCGTTGGGCATTAAAGAAACCGAATACCGCTTCCACGACCACATCAAGTTGGCGCACTACGCCAATGCCGCAGCCGATATTGAATTCAATTTCCCATTCGGATTCAAAGAATTGGAAGGCATTCACTCGCGCACTGATTTCGACTTGAAGCAGCACGAAAAGCACAGCGGCAAGAAATTGCAATACTTCGACCCAGAGGAAAACATGAACTATGTGCCTTATGTGGTAGAGACCAGCATTGGTGTTGACCGCATGTTTTTAGCGATCCTTTCTACGGCTTATGAAGAAGAGACCCTGGAAGACGGCTCAACACGAACCGTATTAAAGTTGCCGGCCAAACTAGCACCGTATCAAATTGCGGTGTTGCCATTGATTAAAAAAGATGGTCTGCCTAAAAAAGCGCGCGAGGTAATCGACTCGCTCAAAGATGATTTCATGTGTCAATACGATGAAAAAGACGCCATCGGACGCAGATACAGACGCCAAGACGCCATCGGAACCCCGTTTGCGGTTACAGTCGATCACCAAACCTTGGAAGACAATACCGTTACCATTCGCCACCGCGATAGCATGAAGCAAGAGCGGGTGAATATTGATGAAATAGAGGCAATTGTGAGAAAAGGATTGAAGGCTATCTAATCACCTGCACCGTTCCGTTTTGCAACGAAAATTCATCCGAGTTTAGCTGCTGATAACGAATGGTGAAGAAGTAAGTTCCTTCAGACACCAAAGCTCCGTTTACATAACCATCCCAAAATGAAAGCACTTGGTTTTTTGTGGAGCTGATCATTTCATCGCGCAGGATTAATTGCCCCCATCGGTTGAAAATGTTCAGTTCGACCTTTACGTGATCGCATGTAGATTGAATGTGAAAAACATCGTTTACGCCATCGCCATTGGGTGTGATGACGTTGGGCGTTGAGATTTTGCATTGGGTAGTATCGCAGTCTTCGCTCACCACTTCGGTTTGAATGATGTTAACGCATTCATTGACCGTAATACGCACGGTGTATTCACCTTCTTCTGTAACGTAAATGAAGGATGAAGTATCATTGGTGCTCCACGCATAACCTGCGCTATCGGTCTGCACATCGAGTAAGAGACTGTCGTTGGCGCACAAAAAATAGAGAGGCAGAAGGCTTGCTTCGATCTCTTCTTGGAAGCTTACGCTAATATCGTGCGTGTCTGCTCCGCACACATTATAGGTGATCAGTCTATACGTGCCAGTGTCGTTTATAGGTCGGCTGCTTTGCAACACGCTGTCGTTCCACACATAGTTTACGAGCGTATCGTTTTCTAAAACAATAAACTGGGGCGGTTGATTGCAGTATGCAGTATCAAAAGGCAGGTTGATGATTGGCTCAGTGGTAAAGAACAGCGCAATGCTGTCACTGTCAGCACCGCACGCGTTTTGGGTGTGCAACGTTACCGTTTGGGAAGTCAATACTTGAAGAGAACTGCCGTTTGTTCCATCGCCCCAGAGTACAGTCTGTGCAGAGCCCAGGTTCGGTTCGAGCACAACCGTATCTCCACTGCAAGCGATGCTGTCGGGTCCGAGATCGAGTTGAAGAAAGGAGTCAATTTTAAGCACAAACGTATCGCGATAAACACCACAAGCGTTGCTGAGTGTATAGCTGATGGTGTCTGATTCTAAGAATCGAGCAATCAAAGACTCTTGCCCGTCAGACCATTGAATCAATCCGCCTGTGTTGCTTAGATCGACTTCAAGCGTATCACCTTCGCAAATGGCGGTGTCTGGCAACAGATCATTGACTTCAATGGGTTGAGAAACGCACACATGCTGGATGATGGTATCGGTGATGCTGCCATGGGTAAGCCAAAGGTGCAGCGGGTGCTCGCCTGCTTGGGTGAAAACATGTGCGATGGAATCGCCATGATATACCGCAGCCGTGTCGCCCGTTTCTGGGTCAAAGAGCATCCATGTAGCCGAGTCTGCGCAACTCAAAAGATCGATGTGCGAAGTGTCATTGACACAAAATGCCCTTGGACTAATGAGACCATAGCGGTTGGTTGAAATGGGGTTGGACAGGCCTCGTTCTAGAACGTTATTAAAAGTAATAAAATTCTCTATTTCTTGAATGGCGCCATTTTTATCGATGGTGATGCGATCCATTTGAAAAGGAGCCGTCAGATTTCCTTGCGACTGATAAATGGCACCGTCAATTCCTAGCTGAATGCCATTTGAAAAGTCATTCGTATCAAAGACAGTGATGGAGTTGGCTATGGAGGCGGAATCATAATTACTCAAGTCAATTGAATAACTAGCTCCGCTGCCACCGACACTATTGAATAATACAGTGTTGCCACAAGACGAAAACTCAAACTGTCTCGGAAGGAGGTTATTGTTGTCAGGAATAAGCATTTGATCATAGAACACTCCTGTAGCTCTATCGAACTTTGAAAATAACCATAAGTTTTGTGCTGAAGCGCCTGCAATTGCTACAAACATATCGCCAGAAGGAGAAAATTTCGCGCAGATAATTTGCGCTTGTGGCAAAATTGTAGGGTTTTCTACGGGTGTGCTTGCCAGCCCGTTATCATCTACCAAGTAGGCATTGAGGGATAAATAGGGCCAGCGTTTGTGCACAAATACCCAATAATCACTGCTATTGGCATGATGCACAGCGGCAATGTTTGTGCTATGTTGATTGGAGTCAATCATGATGTTTTTTTCTCCCACTACCACATCACCCAACCCATTATTCAACGACATATTTACAGTACTATACAGAATTGAATATGGGTTAAGAATAAGTGGTCGAGTATCGTTATGAAACACATAAAAATCATGCGTACCTGCAGGATTAGGAACAATCAAACTTGATTGGTAGAAACCAGAATCATTAAATAGCCCAAAACCATTGAGCATGAGTAAATGCTCCCTTGTCCAAACATTTGTTGTGTTAACATAAAACAGGAGGTTACCATCATTGTCTGCAATGGAAGATGAGGCGTCTCCAACACCATCAGATGAGCTGGATGAAGGAATGGTCCCATAGCAGGTAAATTTTAAAGCGAGGCTATCTCCAAAAGCCCAATGCGCGTTGTGCATAGGAAAAATTTGTGCATAAGCTGCTGTATTTGAAATAAATATGCTAATATGGATACAAACCAACACCTTCAACCACCATGAAACATCAAATTTTAGTTTTGTCATTCCTCTTTACTGCTCAAATGGCATTTTCCCAACTTTATGTAAATATAACAGTCAATAACAGTTCCTGTACTACAGCATTATTTTTTAGGACGAATGATGGGGTGGTACCGACACCTCCACCCACTACTATATGCTCGTGGACTACTTGTTCAGATTCTGTTTTGATTCCGCCTTCATTTACTGGTTTATTGAATTTAGGTTCTTGTGGAGGAGAGAAAATCATTGAATTAGCACTTATGGATCTAAGTACTGGAAACAGCACTCCAACAATGGGGGTTTGTGGTGTTCCATTCCAAGTTACTAGTGCCGTTTCTTCATCTTGTGTCTCAGGTTCTTCAATGCTTACTTTAATTGCTTTAGGTTATGGTGCACCTCCCGCTCAATTAGACCTTGCTATTAATTGACTTTGTTATTTGCGGTAACTAATAACCCCCAAACCTTGGAAGACAATACCGTTACCATTCGCCATCGCGATAGCATGACGCAAGAGCGGGTGAGTATTGATGAAATAGAGGCAATTGTGAGAAAGCAAGTGCGCGGATAATCTCAACATTTAGAGTTTGGTTCTCAAATAAGTCATTTTCCAACTACTTTTGACTTCTTGTGCTAAAACGAATCATCACAACGGCCTTGTTTTCAATTATGGTGGCATTGCTTCTGATCCAGATGCAAGGCACATGGCTTGTTTTCAAGTTGCAGCAAACTGCCATTCGTCATGAAGTAAAACAACAGATCAAGGCTGGAGTGCCAGCATCTGATTTGGTTGTGCTTCGCATCGCTAAGGTTTGGGAAGAGACTCACAACGCTCGTTTTGAGCGTGAACACAGCAAAGAGTTTCGTTTTGACGGGGAAATGTATGACATTATTAGTAGTCAGGATGAAGGCGACACTACCGTTTATGTGTGCATTCATGACGTGAAAGAAAGTGGCCTCTTCGCCAACCTCGATTGCATGATCGAAACGGAAGCAAATACCCCCATCAACAAGAAAAGTCGGCAATCGCTAGAGCAGCTCATTGCAGCAAAGTATGTTCAAGAATCACTTGTTTTTAATGTTCCATTGCAGGAAACCATATTAATTAGAAGTGACTTTTCGAACATTGTTTCGACAGAACAGGCAGATGTCAACAATCCACCTCCCGAAGTTTTGAGTTAGCATTTATATAGTGGCATCCTTTCTGTGAAGGAAGTCACGCAAGAATGTTTTACTCAAAAAATTACCATGCAAAAAATTGTTTTAGCGTGGCTGTTTGTGCTCTTTGGGTTGTTTTCCCAAGCGCAAATGGTCACCATTAAAGATTCGGAAACAGATCAACCGGTGCCATTGGTTACGTTGGTTAGCCAATCACCAAAAACTTCTGTCGTGGCCGATGCCAATGGCCGTGCAGATATTTCTTCTTTCAAAGGCGCTGAAGCCATCGAAATAAGGATGATCGGTTTCGCTTTGCAAACCGTGAGCTTTGAAACGCTGAAAAAGCAAGACTTTAAAATCATCCTGTATCCGAGCACCATTTCGCTCAATCAAGTGGTAATTACTTCTGCACGATGGGATCAGTCACAACGCGATGTTCCGGCAAAAATCACCACGATCACACCCAAAGCAGTGGCTTTACAAAACCCTCAAACAGCTGCCGATTTGTTGGCTGCCTCAGGCGATGTATACATTCAAAAAAGCCAACAAGGTGGAGGAAGTCCTATGATTCGCGGTTTTTCAACCAATCGTTTGTTATTGACGGTGGATGGCGTGCGAATGAATACCGCCATTTTTAGAAGTGGAAATGTGCAGAACGTCATTTCGTTGGATCCGTTTGCGATTGAGCGCACCGAAGTGCTTTTCGGTCCAGGATCAGTGATTTACGGCAGTGATGCTATTGGCGGAGTGATGAGTTTTAACACATTAACTCCAACGCTATCTGCGACCAATGAACCTGTGGTTTCAGGAAAGGCGCTCGGTAGATATTCATCTGCCAATAGCGAGCAAACCGGTCACTTTGATGTGAATGTCGGTTGGAAAAAATGGGCACTCGTAACCAGTTTTACGACCAGCGACTTTGGCGACTTGCGGATGGGGAAATTTGGCCCTGCCGAATACGTAAAACCCTACCGCATCGAACGCGCTGACAGTATCGATCGAGTTGTGCAAAACGAAGATCCCTTGGTGCAAAATCCTTCAGGTTATTCGCAAATCAATATGATGCAAAAGGTGCGCTTCAAGCCAAACCAGAAATGGGATTTTACCTATGCGTTTCACTACAGCACCACCAGTGAATATGGGCGCTATGATCGGCATTTGCGCACACGAAATGGACTGCCGCGTTCTGCCGAATGGAAGTATGGTCCGCAAGAATGGATGATGAATAACTTGACGGTTGTGCACAGTGCAAAAAATGGAATGTATGATGAGTTTACCCTTCGATTGGCGCATCAGCATTTTGAAGAAAGCCGCATCAATAGAGACTTAAACGCAGCCAACAGGTCGATCAGAATTGAGCGGGTAGAAGCGTATTCGGCAACGTTCGATTTTTATAAAAGCCTTAGTGCCCGTCAGAAAATCTATTATGGATTAGACGCTGTGTTAAACGATGTCACTTCCATCGGCCGAGAGGAGAATGTATTCTCAGGGATTCAATCAATAGGCCCGAGCCGCTATCCACAATCCAGCTGGCTTTCTTATGCAGCATATGCTACGTATCAGTTTAAGTTGACCGAACAGGTCACCTTGCAAGCGGGAGCGCGTTATAATGTATTTTCATTGGAAGCGCAGTTTGATACAACGTTTTACCCCTTTCCGTTTACCGAGGCAAACATCAATAATGGAGCTCTCACAGGGAGTTTAGGCGCAGTGTATTCGCCAGGCGAAACGTGGAGTGTTCGGGCCAACCTTAGCACGGGGTTTCGCGCTCCAAATGTGGATGACGTTGGAAAAGTGTTTGACTCAGAACCAGGGTCAGTGGTTGTGCCAAACCCCAACCTTAACGCTGAATATGCCTACAATGCTGAAATTGGTATTGCGAAAGTGTTTGGTGATTTTTTAAAGCTTGATGCTACCGCGTATTTTACTTTATTGGACAATGCATTGGTGCGAAGAAATTATCAGTTGAATGCAATGGATAGCATCGTTTACGATGGCGAGTTGAGTCGAGTGCAGGCCGTTCAGAATGCAGCGCAAGCAACGGTTTATGGCGTGCAGGCTGGTTTCGAAGCAAAACTTCCGGCAGGATTTGGATTGTGGGGGCGATTCAATTATCAAGCAGGTGAAGAAGAGCTAGACGATGGCTCTGTTTCGCCTATGCGACACGCAGCACCATGGTTTACATCGGCCCATTTGACGTATAGCGTTAAGCGATTAAAATTTGATTTTTACGGTATATATAATGCCGAGGTTAGCTTTTCAGAATTGGCGTTTGGCGAGCAGAGTAAGAGTGAGATTTACGCCATCGATGGCAAAGGAAATCCATATTCTCCAGCATGGTACACCTTGAATTTTAAAGCGATGGTTCAAGCCAGTGACGACTTAGCCGTGAGTGCCGGCTTAGAGAACATCACCGATGTGCGCTACAGACCTTACAGTTCAGGACTGGCGGGTGCAGGGCGCAACTTTATTATCTCTGCTCGCTTGTTGTTTTAACGCACGAAAAGGTAGTCGTGCTTTTGGCTTGGCTACCTGTTTTCTTTAATAAGGGGTTTGGTTAACGATTGTTGAAATCGCTCATCGTTCGGGGTAATCCTGCCGATGAAAAAGATAGGATGGCATCTTTAGCGATGGTTAGTCGTTCAGCGATGGCACTCAACTCGTCAGAATTCCATTCAGAAAGCACGTATTGTACTTGTTGGCCGGGGTGAAAATCGTTTCCAACGCCAAAACGCATACGGGCGAAAGCTTGCGTTCCCAATACCTCTTCGATGTTGCGCAGTCCGTTATGCCCACCGTGGCTTCCTTTGGCTCTGATGCGGATTTTTCCAAATGGCAGGGCCAAATCATCGGTGATGACCAACATGCGTTCGAGTGGAATTTTTTCTTGTTGGAGCCAGTAATTAACGGCTTTCCCACTCAAGTTCATGAAGGTGGTTGGCTTGATCAAAATCAGCGTACGGCCTTTGTGTTTTACTTCGGCCACATCCACCAAACGACTCGGGGTAAAAACAACATTGGACGCTCCGGCAAGAGCGTCCAATGTTTTAAATCCTATGTTGTGGCGGGTTTCCTTGTATTCTAAACCGGGATTCCCTAAACCAACGATAAGGTGCTTCATACGAAGGAAAATTTATCCTTCCGCTGGTTCTTCAGCAGCATCTTCACCTTCTGCGCCTTCAGCAGCAGCTTCTTCTGCGTCTTCAGCTTCAGTTTCAGAAACTGCCTTACGTGAAGTTTTGATGGCAACAACCACACGGTTTGAGGCTTCGAGCATTTCAACACCAGGGATAGATAAATCGCCCACTTTGATCGTAGAGCCAATTTTCATTTTGGTAATATCAATTGCGATGGTATCAGGAAGCGTTTCAACCAAACCTCTTACATAAAGAGTTTTAGCGTTTCTTCTTAACACACCACCATTTTTCACTCCGACAGAGTTTCCAGTAAGATCAACTGGAAGCTTCAGCGCAACTGTCTTGCCTGGAACCACTTCAATGAAGTCCATGTGCAAAGTCTTGTCGCTTACGGGGTGATACTGAGCTTCTCTTAGCACAGCTTTTACTGCTTTATCGCCTAATTTAATAGTGATAAGAAAAACATCTGGCGTGTACACCAGTTTGTTTAATTCGCGTTCGTCAGCGTGGAAGTGAACATTTTCTCCACCACCGTATACTACGCATGGAACGTGGCCTTCTCTGCGCAACTCCTTAGCAGTTTTACTGCCTAAAGTCCCTCGCAAATGCCCTTTGATTTCGATCGTTTTCATTGGTCGATTCGTGATTAATTAAATAATAAATTGCGAACTAATTGATTCATGGCTAACAATGCTTCGCATGGTGTTCGCAAATAAATCTGCCACACTCAGCACTTTTATCTTGTCAGACTTTTCCTTTTGTGGAATAGTGTCTGTAACTACTAATTCTGTTAATCGAGAGTTGTTGATGCGCTCGTAAGCTGGTCCGCTAAGCACGGGATGTGTGATCAATGCGCGCACTGAATGTGCACCGCTATCGAGCATCATTTCTGCCGCTGTGGTCAATGTGCCGGCCGTATCGATTAAGTCGTCAACCAAGATTACGTCTTTCCCCTCAACTTCTCCAATTACCGTCATTGACTCGATTTGATTGGCCACTTTACGTTGTTTGTAGCAGATGGCTAAGTCGCAGTTGAGGTATTTTGCATAGGCGTTTGCCCTCTTGGTTCCACCCGTATCAGGCGCTGCCATGATCAAGTTAGGTAGGTTCAGGTTTTGGATGTAAGGCAAGAAAATGCTCGAAGCAAACAAGTGATCTACAGGCACTTCAAAGAAACCTTGAATTTGGTCTGCGTGAAGGTCCATTGTCATTACTCGGGTCACACCTGCGGCACTCAAAAGGTTGGCTACCAATTTTGATCCGATCGAAACGCGGGGCTTGTCTTTTCGGTCTTGGCGGGCGTAGCCGTAGTAAGGTAAAACTGCAATAATGTTTTTTGCTGAAGCCCTTTTGGCAGCGTCAACCATTTGCAGCAACTCCATCAAATTATCAGCCGGTGGCATGGTGCTTTGGATGATAAACACATCCGCACCGCGCACTGTTTCTTCAAACGAAGGTTGGAACTCACCGTCAGAAAAAGTCAAGATGTTTACGTTTGCGAGGTTCAATCCATAGGACTTGGCAATTTTCTCACCAAGCGCTATCGTGGCTCTACCGCAACAAATTTTTACTTCTCTTGACATAATGCGTCCCGTTTTGAGGGCTGCAAATGTAATCAATGCGGTGTTGAAAACTTCTATTGTTTAGCTTAATATTTTCCATTTAGAAAAGGCGTTCTTAAATTATCAAATTGCAGACTGGAAAATACATTTTGGCTAAGAGAAAAGAGTTGGAGGTTTTTATGCTCTGAATTTTAGCCGGGGTGTGTTGAGTCTTTACGAGGAACGAAGAAAAGTATCAAGATGTAAGATGGCTTTTTAATGAATGACCCCAACCCTCGAAGGGTTCAAAACCCTTCGAGGGTTGGGTAAAAAAGCGAAACAGTTTGAAAACCTCTTCACTTAACGGCATTGAGCGCGCGGCAGCTTAGGGAAAATTCTTTTCAAGCGCTTTGGTATATCTGATATAGAAACTTTCTATATTTTCGCGCCCCGTTCTAAAAATGCCCGGGTGGCGGAACTGGTAGACGCGCTGGATTCAAAATCCAGTAACAGCAATGTTGTGTGGGTTCGATTCCCACCCCGGGTACACAAAAGCCTTCTGCAATGGAGGCTTTTTTTCATTAGTGCGGGTTCGTTCCGATAGCTATCGGAACCCGCCCCGGGTACACTAAAGCCTTCAGTAATGGAGGCTTTTTTATGCCTAGTTTTTCGTTTCCGCACGCTTTTTAGCGCATGGCAGCGGTGTTCTGATTTGAAATGATAAGTTCACCATTCATTTAACTCACATAGAAAATTCTTGATTGCTGAAAATTTTTCTGGCTTAACTTGCGTTATGGATTTTTAAAACGCTTACGAATGATTTCATGGAAGTGGGTGATGGCTTCAATTTTAATGGCCTTTCCTTTATTCAACATTGCTCAGCACGCTATTACATTAGATGCGGGTCAAATGGCAGCAGGTAAAAATATTCGGGTCGGCTACGCGCGGGAGATTGGCCCGAAATTTAATTTTGAAACTGGTGTTAGATACCACATCAATAACTCCAATGACTACGATAGCCGTGGGTATTCCTATTTGTACAGAATGAAGGCTTTAAACCCCATTGAGCATTTCGGTTTATATGTTAACGGCTCATTGAAAGTGCTTTCAGATAGAAGTAACACGTTTCAATTATCTCTTTTTACAGATATTGAAGCAGGTAGAATGGGTTATTACTCTGTTCATTTTAGCGAAAGCGATATACTATTAGATACAAATGGAAATACATACACGCTATCTAATACGTATCAACACCCAGCTATTTGGCACATCCAAAGCACACTAGGCGTAGCTGTTACAGGTCACTTTAATGATAATTTAGGCGCTTTTCTTAGAGTGGGCACAGGGCCAGTTTTACTTAAGGAAACACCCCATTCATATTGGGATCAGTTGACTCAAACGCAAGTCTTTTTGTTGAGCAACCAATGGACGTTTGATTCAATTTTCTCACCCTTTGTTCGGGCTGGACTAATCTATCGTTGGAACAAGCTCAATAAGGAAAAACCAATCAGCTCTTAATCCCCGATTATCGCAGTCCAAATACTCAATTCACCTCGATCGTTTCTTGTCCAAATGGGGCGCACTACTCCGTTTACTGCAGAAATGTTGTTGTAATCTCCAAAAAACACATCATCGGAGGGTTCGAAGGGGCTTTCACTGATTTTTCGGTTTTCAAAGGTTTCGCCACCGTCTTTTGAAATGGCCAGATACACATCTGTTTTGGTGTCATGGTGGTTGCGCCTGTCGTAAAACACACAATAGAGGTAGCCCGTGCTTTGATCGACTGTCATCCACGTAAAAAACTGATGTTTGCCCGCTGGGTCATCATTTACGCGCGTTGGCTCGCTCCACGTGGTGCCGCCATCGCTTGACTTGATCAACCACACATCCGTGTCGTCTGTTCCGTTGCGCTGGTCAGCCCAATTCACATAAATGGTTCCACTAAAAATTCCCGGGCTTCTATCGCAGGCGGTAATTGGCATTCCATTGGCCCTGCCAATGCCCGGAATATCAAATTCCCAATCGGCTCCGCGGTCTACAATCACACATTCTTTGGTTTCGTAAGATGTTGGACTGTCATACACAATCTTGTTAAAGTAGAGTTTGCCGTTGAGGCTCCACGCCACGTTGATGTTGCCCTCTGCATCAATGGCTGGCACCGCGCCCTCGGTGGTTTCACTCTCATCGATGCAATTGCCCGACACAGAGTTTATGATCATCGGCTCGGTCCATTTGCGATCGTTTTTTGACGTAGAAAGCAAAATGTTTGACGCACACGTTGGGCGTTCATCACCGTAGCTGTCAAACTGCGTCCAGGTTATCACCAATCGATTATTGATCGGGTCCCAAGCCGCCCACTCTTTGTCTTGATCTTTTTGTGCGTTTAAGCCAATGCCGCTGCCATCGCTCCATTTCTTCATGTTTTTTGAACTGCGCTGACACACGATGCGGTCGAGAATATCATCATTGGCCCAACCTTCACCCGAAGGATTGCTGAGGTGGAAATAATAAAAACGGTGCTTTTGGTCTGCTACAATGCACGGATCGCCATATACCCCAAGGCTTGAAGTTAGGATGTCTTTCTTCCATGTCAACCCACCGTCCTTCGAGTGGTAAACATTGTTGAGCACTGAACCTGCCACCATGCGATTTGGGTTGTTCGGATCGATGGCGATGCTCGGCTCACAAGGGGCAAATGCTTCGCTCGACTGCCGATGGATTAACACGTTATTTTGACCGACAATGGATGAAATATTTCCGCAGGCAAGTAAAGTAATTGCTACCCCAGAGCGGATGATTGACGTGTTACTCATTCGGGGGAAATGAAATGTTAGTTGCAGGAAAGATGTCGTTGCTCGGGTCGGTATCTGCCAGTTTACCGAAAGGATTGAGTTGAAAGGATTGGATTTGATCGAACGGCACATCGAGCACAACCTTGTAATGCGGATACACCCACGGCCAATCCAGTGCTTGTGTCCAATGGTCTTTCAAAGCGGTGGGTGCAGCTTTGGCGCCTCGCATACTTTCGAGTGGAATGTAGATGTAGGAGCTGCCTTTTTCGTGTTGCACAATCACTTCCACAGGCATAGCCAACGTTCCGATGCGCTCGATTTCGAGGGTGGTTTTCTTACCGTCAGAGGTTACGGTATGGATGCCATAGTCGATGCTTTTTGTCGTTCCGATCCAAGCATCAAAATACCAGTCAAGTTCCATATTGGCGGTTTTTTCAACGATTCGTTTGAAGTCTTGGGGCGTAGGATGTTTAAATTTCCATTGGTTAAAATAAACCAACATGGCGCGATCAAACGTTTCTTGGCCAACGATGTAGCTCAGTTGATCCAGGAAAACACACCCTTTTGAATACACATTGGAGCCATAGGCACGATTCGTTTCGTAGTAATCGGCTCCGGTAGAGAGAGGCTCTTCATCTCCTGAAAGTGCTTGGGCAATGTAGGAGCGGTGGCTGCGTTGGTGCGGATTCACTTGCTTGCGCTTGAACAATGAGTCCAACACGATATTTTGGGCGTAGGTTGTAAATCCTTCATCCATCCACGGATACTTTTGCTCGTTGTTAGCCAACACGCCATAATACCAATTGTGAATGGCTTCGTGTGCGGTGACGCTCACCAATCCGCCAAAACTTCCTGTCCCAGAAATCATCGTGCACATGGGGTATTCCATCCCGCCATCGCCACCTTGGATCACGCTGAATTGCTCGTAAGGATACACACCGAACTTATCGTTCATAATGTTGAAAAGTTGCTCGGTGAATGGGATCAGCCGCTCCCAATTGTGGTTGATCAACGTGTCGTTTCGGTGAAAAAAGTGAATCTCAGTTCCATTGGTGAGCTTGGTTTTCGAGTGGACGTATTCAACGTCTGCTGCCCACGCAAAGTCGTGCACGTTTTCTGCTTTGAATTTCCACGTTGTTTTTTCGCTTGCAATGCTGGATGACCCATATCCGTGGCCTACTTCTTCTGGGTTTTGAACAACGCCTGTTCCCGCCAAGGTATATTTTGAGTCGATGGTGATATTCACTTCAAACGAACCAAAAACCCCGTGAAATTCACGCGCAACATACGGTTCGCTGTGCCAACCATCGCGGTCGTATTCGGCCATTTTCGGATACCATTGCGTGAGGGTATAATCGATGCCTTCGGCATTGTTTCGTCCACTTCGTCTGATCTGAACGGGCACTTGACTCTTAAAATCCATTTCAAATGTGGTCGATTTACCCGGCAAAAGAGGTGTTTCTAATTGCACTTCTGCGGTTGTTCCTTCAACCAAAAAGTTCAATTTCTTGCCGTCTTGTGTCAATTTTTGGATGGTGTGGTAACCAATTTCATCGGGCTTTAAATCATTGATTCTGCCTCCGATGCGAGGATCGGGATCGGCAATCGTGCGCGAACGCACATCCATCATGCTTCCCTGTTGAAACGCATTGAAATAGAGGTGGTAAAACACACGGGTTAGCGTGTCGGGCGAATTGTTGGTGTAGGTCAAGGTTTGTTGACCTACAAAGCTGTGCTGCGCTGCATCAAAATCGATGTCCATCACATAGTTCACACGCTGCTGCCAATAGCCATTTTGCGCAAAAATTGGTGTGCTAATAATGAGAAAAAGGGCGGTATAAAACTTAGTCATTTAGAAATTGTGCTTTGTCGAGGTTGAGCCATTCGAGGGTTGAATTGCAAAAAATGTCTTCGATGGTTTCGTTTGAAAGTCCCATTTCGGTGATGTATTTTCCGATTTCCAGATCGCCTAAAGGAAAGGGGTAATCTGATCCCAAACACACCTTTTTTGACCCTTGGTAACTCAAGATAAACTCGAGGGCTTTAGGGTCGTGCGTTATGCTATCCACCCAAAAATTACCGATGTAGTTTCTCGGATTGTTGGGATTGTCAATGGCCACCAAATCAGGACGGCAATTGAAGCCGTGTTCGATGCGGCCAATGGTGCCAAAAAACGAGCCTCCTGCGTGTGAAAAACAAACCCGAAGATTTGGCAATTTATCAAAAAGGCCTGAAAAAATCATCGAGCACATGGCCCGTGATGTTTCGCCTGGCATGCCAACCAACCAAGGCAGCCAATATTTGGTCATGTTTGCCATTCCCATCATATTCCACGGGTGCACCATTACGGCCAATCCTAATTCCTCGCAGGCTTTGAAAATGGGAAAGAACTTCTCTTCGCTGAGGTTTAAATCGTTGATGTTGCTTCCAATCTGAATTCCAGGCAAGTGAAGCTCTTCTTTGATGCGGTGCAGTTCTTGAACCGCCAATTCAGTGTCTTGCATTGGCACCGTTCCTAAGCCGATGTAGTGCTTTGGGTTGTCTTTGGCCAGTTGCGCAATATGGTCGTTGAGGAAGCGCGAAAGCTCTAAACAATCTTTGCCTTTGGCCCAATAGCTAAACATCACAGGAATGGTGCACACGACTTGCACTTGCGTTTGGTGCGAGGCGTATTCTTCAATCCTTATTTTTTCGTCCCAGCAGTTGGGTTCAATCGTCCTGAAGTAATTATCGCCCTTCATCATATCTGCCGCTCCGTCTTCACGTGCTTTGAGGTGGATAAAATCCCCGTAGCCAAATTTTTCTGCGAAACGTGGAATTTTAGCTGGAAGGATGTGGGTGTGCATGTCAATTTTGAGCATAATCGTGCGGTTTTTGATGGCTTCGAAAATAGAATTACTGAGCGAATAGGATATGCTTCGTGATATAAGAAGTGAGTTCTGTTAATTTTGTTACCTAACCTATTGCACATGAAAACCATCACCCTTGGATTAATGCTTGTGGCATTTGCATTGTCGGCTGCTGCGCAAGCCGATTATAACATCAGTGCCGATCGCAAAGTAAAAGTTGGTCACAATGCTTTTCCTCAAGACTTTAGAGCTAGAGCGCTCGATTGGTCCAGGGTAGATTCTAAGTGCATCCAAGAAGCGAAATACGGCAATTGGTTTGCCCTTGCGGTGAAAAGCGATAAGGTGAAATTCACGATTGTCACGGGAGGAAAATTCGGTGATTTACAAAATCCAGAGCTATATCTAGGCGAAGTGCGTGAGGTGAATGGCACACGATCGATTCACGAAGTGGCATGTGCACAGCATTCGGGCGCTGAAGGGAAGTATTCGATTGAAGGCATTGGACTTACTAAAGGAAATGAATACTTTGTCTTGCTGAAGTCGGAAAATGAAGGAGCCACCTATGCTATTGAGATAACCGATGATTTTTTGCCTGCGCCTGTAGAGGAAGAAAAGACGGGGGTTTTTCAGAGCGTTTTTGGGCGCGTTTTCGATAAAAATGGCAGTGCGAAAGCGGGGGTTGAAGTGTCGCTCTTGGATGATAACAACAAAAAAATAGTGGGCACCATCAGCGACCAACGCGGTTTTTTTAAGTTTGAAAAACTACCCATTGCAGAGACATATATCGCCCGCATTGAAGCAGAAGACACTGACTTAAAAGTTGAGTTATTCTTGATCGATGCCGAAGGACTGATCAGCAACAGGGCAACAAAAATTGGTGAAAAACTGTACGCTTTCGGAGCCGACTCTGATGGATTTCCCCAAATTGACCTTCTTACCGAAAACGATTTTAAACTCAACGTCTCACCCACGAAAATTGGAGTTGTAGGTCGGGTAGTTGATAAAAAGACCTACCTCTTTGGTCGGCCAGCAATGAAAGTGGGATTATACAACAAGAATAAAGCGCTGTTGGCATCATCAGAAACTGACAGCCGAGGTCTGTTTTCGTTCAGTAACCTCGCCAATGCAGAGTACGAAGTGAGGCTAGAAAACATAAGCGATGAAGACTATGCCGAAGTAGTAATTGTGGATGATTTGAACGTTCCGTTCAGCTTTTCAAACTCGAATAAAGCGAATAATGAAGGATTCTTTGGCTTCGAAAAACTACCAACCGAAACCGTCACCATGAAGCGCGATGAGGTGAGAGACACCAAGCTGAAAATGCCATCAGATTTTAGTGGTATGCGCGAAGGTGAGCCCATTGTATTGAAAAATTTACTTTTCGCTTCGGGCTCAGCGGAGCTTCTGAGTGCGTCATATGCAGAGCTCGACCGGTTGGCGGCTGAGTTAAAGTCGATGCCAAGCGTGCACATCGAAGTTTCGGGTCATACAGATAATTTAGGGGCGTCCAATACCAACATGATTCTTTCCGAACATCGGGCTAAATCGGTAGTAGAATATCTTGTCTTAAAGGGAATAGAAAAGAATAGATTAACCTATAAAGGACACGGATCATCTAAACCCTTGGCAAGTAATGATAGCGAAGAAGGGAGAAAATTGAACAGAAGGGTTGAATTTGTGGTCATCGATAAGTAACCTATTATGATCATTAGTCGTAAAGAAGTGCAGTATCAGCTAAATTATTTTTTTCAGATGCAACATGCCCTAACTTCGTAGCCTCAAACCCTATGAGACTTCAACTTTTTTTCGCTCTTTCACTTGCCATTTTGGTCAATGCAAATGCATTTTCACAGAATGATTTTGTGATTTCAAGGGCGAAAAGCATCGATACTGAATACACCCCAAAACCACGAGATTTTAAGATTAAGAAGCTGTCGTGGGGCGAATTGAAATCAGATTGTATTTCCGAAACGGTGAGTCATGGCACGTGGATGAAGTTTTATCCCAATTCGCGGAAACTTCGCGTTACCTTATCGTGCGGAATGAATTGGGGTACCATCACCGACCCGTTGATTTACATCGCCTATTTGGATACCATTAACGGACTAGAATCGCTTGTAGAGTTGGGGTGCATAAAAGTGCAGGGCAGTATTGGTGACTATAGCCTCGAAGTGTTAGATCTCAAACCAAAACGAAAGCATTATTTGCTAATCGGTGGTGATGCCGATAAATTGAACTATGCGCTCTACCTCAC
>JAGYJZ010000018.1 GCA_018401875.1 Salibacteraceae bacterium | reverse complement strand
AGTCTAGAATTGGAGTAGTGATTTAAGAAAGTGAGGGGTTAATTTGTGCGTGGGAAATGACTTTGAGTTGCGCATTTTCTATTCAATGAAGGTGTTTTTAAGAGGAGAACGTGTGCGGTAACCTTCAGAGCCGATCCGCCAGCTGGCGCGATCATTGGATTCTCGTTTTTCGATTGCTGTTTTCTCTTCAGTCAGGATTACTTCGTGATCCATTCTTATCCGAAGAGTGGATGTGGCCCAAACGCTCGCTGGCGCGATCGTTGGCATTTTTCATTCTTAGCTCACTTGAGCAAGCTCAGTTCGCAGAATGAAAAAAGCCCAATCCGCCTTTGGCGGAATTGGGCTTATCACTTAGTGACCTCGGCAGGATTCAAACCTGCAACCTCTAGAGCCGTAATCTAGTGCACTATTCAGTTATGCTACGAGGCCTAAATTCGGGCGGCAAAGATAGTTGTTATTCTCAAAATTAAAGACAAAGTTTGTCTCAAAGATTACTTTCTATTCAATTCAGTCATGCCAGCCAATAAATATGCTCTTCTGAGGTACCGCATCATCGACCGTTCACTGCGCAACAAGCAGCGCCCCTTTCCTTCAAAAGAAGACCTTCGATCAGCGTGCGAAGAAGCACTTTATGGTAGTGATGGCGAGCATATTTCAATGTCAACCATCGATAAAGATATCTGGGCGATGCGCAACGAAGGTGAATTGGGTTTTTACGCCCCGATTAAGTTTAGTAAGGATTATGGTGGATATTTTTATGAAGATCCCAACTATACTATTTCTGAACTACCACTCAATGAAGATGATCTAAACGCCATCAAAACGGCTGCTGAAACACTCTTTCAATTCAAGGATATTCCATTGTTTAAACAATTCGATACGGCCATTGAAAAAATCTTAGATCGGATGAAAATTTCTGCCGTTGACGATCACAAAACAGATCATGACGTGCTGCAGTTTGAGCGCAGCGCTGAATACAAAGGAAGTGAGTTTCTCGGAACCTTGTTTTCTGCGGCAAAAAATGACGAAGTCGTCACGTTTGATTACCAGAAATTCAATTCAGATGAAGTGCAGTCAATTGTGCTTTGCCCGTATTTATTGAAGGAATATAGAAGTCGGTGGTATGTGATCGGAATGGATGAATCGAAGAATGCTTTGCGCACCTACAGCCTCGATCGGATGAGCAAACTTGCACTGATTAGTCGTTCTTTTAAAAGAGACGAGGCATTCAACACCGCAGCCTTTTTTAAACACGTAATGGGCATCACTGTCACTGATGAAAAACCTAAAAAAGTGCGATTGAAGTTCAACGAATTGATGAGCCCTTATATAATGTCTCAACCCATTCATCATTCTCAGAAAATTTTTGCTGATGATGACAATGGAATTACCATCGAAATAGAAGTATTAGTGACCGTTGAATTAGTTACCCTCATTCTAGGCTTTGGCGATCAAGTTGAAATACTGGCGCCCCAAGAATTGAAAGAAAATGTTAAGTCAGCGTTAATAAACGCGTTGAAAAAATATCAAGTTTGACCTCAATATTCCTTCATGATGGATCAACAGGGATGCTATTCACAACATGGTGTTCATTTCTTCAACTTCAATCAAAAGTGTTTATAAAGCTATTCTTCAATCACTTATGTTTTGCGGCTTTTAAGGGTTGATACACCAAAAAGGACAGATGTAAAACTTTTCATATAATCAAGTACTAAGAAGCTTTTTTATTCATTTTTTTTGGTCAATATTTGCTCAGTGAAACAAAGACCTCCTCTTTGTGATCAAACTGACCTTAACACTAATTTAAAGTAACCGTTGCGTTTGTGAGAATGGCGCGACATCAAACGTTTTTTGTAAATGAGTAAGTCACACGAAGAAGTTTGGGAACGCTGTCAGGAAGTTATTCGTGACAATGTTAGCCTCCAAAGTTTTAAAACTTGGTTTGAACCGATAAAGGCAGTCAAGCTTCAAGACGACACCTTAACCATCCAGGTGCCGAGCCAATTCTTTTATGAATGGCTGGAAGAGCACTATATCAGTCTGCTTAAAAAGACCGTTCAGAAAGAATTAGGTCCTGAAGGAAGGCTCGAGTATAGCATTATAATGGAGAACAATTACACCACTTCAAAGCCATACACGGTTCGTATTCCTACTTCGAATATTAGTACGGTGAAGAACCCTTCGGTCTCGATGCCATTGGATATTGGAAGTAAGACGATCAAAAATCCGTTCATCATTCCAGGTTTGAAAAAAGTAGTGGTTGATTCTCAATTGAATCCGAATTACTCCTTCGAGAACTTTGTGGAAGGCGATTGCAACCGATTGGCCCGCTCTGCAGGCTTCGCTGTAGCTCAAAAACCAGGCGGCACATCATTTAACCCATTGCTCATTTACGGTAATGTTGGCCTTGGAAAAACACACCTCGCACACGCCATCGGAATCGAAATCAAAAGAAACCACCCCAATAAAACTGTTCTCTACGTTTCATCAGAGAAATTCACGCATCAGTTCATCGATGCAGTGAGAAATAACTCCACCAACGACTTTGTGCATTTCTACCAAATGATTGACGTGCTCATTATCGATGACGTGCAATTCATGGCAGGGAAAGAAAAAACCCAAGACGTATTCTTTACCATTTTCAATCACCTTCACCAAACAGGAAAGCAAATCGTTCTTACCAGCGATAAGCCACCGGTAGAAATGCAAGGTATGGAGCAGCGATTGCTGAGCCGCTTTAAATGGGGATTGAGTGCCGATTTGCAAGTTCCTGACTTGGAAGCGCGCATCGCCATCTTGGAGAAAAAAATGTACATCGAAGGAATCGAGCTTCCAAAAGAAGTGATCGAATACCTCGCCTACAGCATCACAACAAACATCCGCGAACTCGAGGGTGCGTTGATTTCATTGATCGCTCAAGCATCGTTGAATAAGAAAAATATTACGCTTGACCTGGCAAAACAAATGATCGACAAGTTCGTACGCAATACAGCCCGCGAAGTGTCTATCGACTATATCCAAAAGGTAGTATGTGATTATTTCGATCTTCCTATCGAATTGATGAAGTCGAAAACACGCAAGCGTGAAGTCGTTCAAGCACGTCAAATTGCGATGTATTTCGCCAAGCAAATGACCAAAGCTTCTCTAGCAAGCATCGGTGCGCATTGTGGAGGCAAAGATCACGCTACGGTGTTGCACGCATGCAAGACGGTGAACAATCTGATGGAAACCGATAAGCAGTTTAGAAGCTACATCACCGACCTTGAAAAGAAAATGGCAATTCAGTAATTGAATGTGAACCGATTTAAAACCCAATCCGAACTTCGCGATTGGGTTTTTTGTTAATACACCATGGTAAAAGAAAAAATTCTCTTCGTTTGCTTAGGAAACATTTGCCGCTCGCCTATGGCAGAAGGTGCATTTAGGCATGTTGCTCAAGAATTGGGAAAAGAACTTACACTCGATTCGGCCGGCACAGGCGATTGGCATGCAGGTGAGGCGCCCGACAGCAGAATGCAGGCAACAGCAAAGTCTCACGGAATCGATATCAGCGACTTGCGCGCGCGTCATTTTACAGCAGATGACTTTGATGCCTTCGATCAAATCTATGTTATGGATGAGTCGAACTACGAAAATGTTGTGAAACTGGCGCGCGATGATGCCGATCGGGCAAAGGTGAAAATGATGCTCGATGTATTGTATCCAAACGAGTCGATGTCGGTTCCCGATCCATACTTTGGCGGCCAACAGGGTTTTGAATACGTGTACGACCTATTGATGCGAAGTGCCAAGAAAGTCTTGAGTGAAAAGTGAAAAAGGGACGACTCATATTGATTCCTTCTGCATTGGCAGAAAGCAATGGAACGGCCCAGTTTCCTCAACACACATTGGAGGTCACGTTTCAATTGATTCATTTCATCACTGAACGCGCAAAAACAGCCCGTCACTTTCTAAAGTCGATCGGTTATCCGCATCCATTTGATGGGGTTGAAGTAATGGAACTCAACAAACACGGTGAAGACAACTTAAACGAATTGCTTCAGTTTTGTGAGCAAGGCATCGATACAGGATTAATTTCTGAAGCAGGCGTTCCAGGTGTTGCCGATCCAGGAGGAATCATCGTAAGGGAAGCATACCGAAAAGGCATTGAAATTGTGCCGCTCATCGGTCCTTCTTCTTTACTGTTGGCCTTGATGGCGTCAGGAATGAACGGACAAAATTTTCATTTCCACGGCTACCTTCCGCGGGAAGAAGCAGATTTGATTAAGAAAATTAAAACATTAGAACTGCATTCAAAGCAAGACGATGTGACCCAGATGTTCATCGAAACGCCTTACCGAAACGATAAATTACTGGCGGCACTTTTGAAGCACCTCGCTCCGCAAACCGACATGTGTATCGCGGCCAACCTCACCGCGCCCAATCAGTCGATCGTTACAAAATCGGTGGAGCTTTGGAAAAAATCTGGAATTATTTTAGGGAAGAAACCCGCTGTTTTTCTGCTATTTAGTGGAAAATTACATTCCTGATTTCACAACGTAAATACATTACATTCTCGGCATAGAGCTTTGGTTTCAGATTAGAAAACAAACCAAAAATTCTGAAGCCATGAGTACCAACGAACTGAACATCTTTCTCAATTCATTTGATCGTCCGAGCCACTTTTCTGATGTTGCTTGGCAACATGTTATTCAACAAGCCCGCAAAGTTTGGGAAGCCTATTTGCGCGGTGAAGATTGGAATGAAATGCTCGAAATTACCTGCAGGGAATCCTACCTCATGCTGATCTCAGCGGAAGGCAAGCTCATCATTCAAGATGAAAGTTTACTGAATTATGTCAAAAATGAAAATGTAAAAACGTGGAGGTTGCACCTCGAAGAAGTTGCCTTTCGGGCAATTCGTGATAAGCGCTACGACCGCGCTGAGGCGTTTTTTACCAAAGCATTGAAGGTAGATGCCAAACACGCCATGAACTATTACCGCAGGGCTTTACTCAGAATGAAGGCATTGCGTCACAAAGGAGCGCTGGATGATTTGACAGCGGCCATCGAACTCAACGCCAATGTTTCTGCTTTTTACATCAAGCGTTCGCAGATCTATCGTTTGCTCGATATGGACTACAAAGCCATGAGTGATCTAAACAAGGCCATCAAGATTGAGCCAAATAATGCTGAGGCATACGACATCCGCAGCAAGTTTAGAATGTCGTTGGGCGATAGGGCAGGAGCGAAGATGGACATGCTCAAAGCCGATGAGTTTCGCAAAAGTGGCATGGCAGGCGCAGGCGAAGTGTACGAATCAAAGGCGGCTTAAGAGCCTTTTTGCCTGACTGGCTGTTTTCCGCTAAAGTGCTGATTTTATCGGTTTTCCCTGATCGAGTAGCCCAGTCACCTGCGTTAGGTTTGCTTCAGAAAACGAAGAAACCATGACCACGATTCGATTTATCCAGTTGAGCTTTTTACTCCTCTTTTTGGTTGGAACAGCCAATGCCTTTCCCACTGTTGGAAATGATGCCGACAACGTGCACAAAGAATGGGTATTTATTATAAAGTGCGCTCAACCACAGGCGAGCCAATCGGCAAGTTTTGATCAGCTCTTGGCTCAATCTACCGTGATGAACCGGACGGAACACGAAATCATCCTCTTGGTCAATCAAGCGGTGATGGACAGTTTTACTATTTCTGACTGTGGATGCGTGACCCAGCAATCGATGCCATTATTTAGAAGTGCTTTGGTAGAACATGAAAATGATCAAGCCAAAACAGAGTTAATTGCCACAAGAAAAAATAATTCACGCGATGAAGTCGTGCTCAAACTTCTATTCAATCGACTACCTTCTTCTTATTATTCTCCTCTGATACCAATGCACGCAGCCTCGATGACGCTGCTTCCTGAATACGATAATGACATCATGCATTTTACGACACTCGATTGAACCCCCATTCATTTTAGCTGAAAACCACTAGCGATGTATCTGACCAAAGCACAGAAGTTTGTATTCACATTGCAATCAACAAGCAAGGCACAAAACCCTAATGCGTCATGCTAAAGTACAATAGGATGATTCGTGAGCCCCTTATTGCGAATCTCCCATTGTTTCTTGCAATCAGAACATATTCAAGAAAAACCTTTATTTGTCTCACTAATACCAAAAACCAATGAAAACTTCCAACCTGCTGTTTTTAATTTCCGTGCCTATTTTAATGCTCAGCTGCGCAGAACAACCAACCGCTGATTGTCAGAAAGAACAGATTCAAATTGAAGAATTAAAACAAGAATTGTTAACACAAGATTCTCTAATAGAGCGGCTGAAATCAGCCTCTGTCAATTTTTTAGCGAGTGAATATGACCACCTTGCACTTATAGTCGGAGAGCAAGTTGGCTCCGCACCCAAAGTGCTAGACTATAAGTTAATTTTTAGGGTAAATGTACCGAAAGGAGCAAAGATTGAGTCAGTAAGTATTAGCCCTCAACAACCCAGCAAATCATGGGATGTTGCAGTAAAATGCGTTAATGTTCCATTGTCTGAGGCTCCAAATGACCGATGGGTGAGTGATTCGCTAGTTCTTCCGAATAATATGACACTCCAAGACATAAATGAAGATGGTGTAGTTACACATTGGAATAATGGAATACCAGGTGATTCAGGAGAGCTCGATCAAAGCAGTCAATTCGTGCTCACTGTGATCGATCCATCAAACCATGCGAAACCAAGTGTTCCATACATGCTTAAGCGCGCAACAATAAAAAGTCTCGACCTTGACGAGGAATAAAGCAATATCACTAATGGTTATTTCTGGGCTGTTGCTTTTGGGTTTGTCAAAGGCTTCAGCACAAGAAAATGATTGCGATCGGATTGCGTCAATAATTGAAGAGTCCTATCAAATACAGATTGCAAAACCGGATTCAGCAAGGATACTGGCATCGGATGCAGTAAGCCTTTCTATGAAATGCAAGAATGATTCTTTATTGGCTTCATCGCGCGTCAGGTTAGGCTCAGTGTTTATTGATTTAGGCGAATATGAGCAAGCGCTGAATGCCGCTATGTTGGCATATAAATACAGTTTATCATCTTTAACTCCGCGCATTCAAGTGGCTGCCGCTCAGCTTTTGGAAAGTATTTATTCAGCCACTAATAATGAAGACCTCGCTGAAAAATATGCCTTGGAGGCTTTGCAGATTGCCGAGCGCAACAAGCTCTATGAAGAATGGGTGCGCTCATTGATCAATACAGGAGTTGAAGTCTTTGAAAAGAATCCCGAACAAGGAATAGCGGCTTTGAAAAAGGCAGACTCCATTGCTAGCGTGCATTCGCCTCAAGCAGACATTAATAATGTGCGGAATAATTTAGCTGCGATGTACGCTATCAATGGCGATATTCTGCTGGCTAAACGACTCTTTGAGGGCTTGTTGGCGGATGAGGATTTCAGCGCTGACTTGACAAGTTTATTTTATGCTACCATCAATTTAGGATTTAACTATACCGATCTCTCTAAGCCTGACTCAGCCTATTTTTGTTTTAGAAAAGCATTGAACTATGTGACTGAAACAAACAAGTTTGAGGAACTGGTCAATGCCAATTTCGCATTATACATCCATTTCAAGAATCAAGAGCAATTCGATAGCGCCCTCTTTTATTTTGAATCGGTGAGTGCCTACCAAGACTCAGCGATGAATACAGAAAAGCAAGCGGCCATCACCGAACTGCGCGAAAAATTTGAGGCAGATCTTCGAGAAGGCCAAATCGGCCAGTTAGAAAAAGACAATAAAATCGCATCCTTACAGCGCAATTTATTCATCGCTATTGCCATCGTTTTATTGCTACTCGGAATTACCATCGCATTTGTTTTAACCAATCGTCTGAGGTTGAATAGGCTACTCAGTGAGCAAAAAATCGCACAATTGGAAAAGGAAAAAGAAGTGTTGAGTCTGCAATCAATGCTCGTGGCGCAAGAAGAGGAACGTCAGCGCATCGCCCGTGATTTGCACGACAGCATCGGGGCGCTGTTGAGCGCGGCAAAGCTCCACATCACCAACATTGCCGAAGAAGTAAAGCGCCTGGAAGAAGTCAATTTCTTGAAATCGACAGAAGAAGCCATCGATCGAGCCAATGCCGAAATCAGAAGAGTGGCCCACGACATGATGCCCAGTGTATTGATGAAGTTAGGCCTCACTGAGGGCATCGAAGATTTTATCGACCGCTTGCGTAAATCTTCGAACATCAAGGTCGATTTTGTGTATGACGAAGTGCCCAATCGCCTAGATAGTAAACGGGAAGTAATGCTCTATCGCATCGTGCAAGAATTGGTCAACAACACCATCAAGCACGCTTCGGCAAAACGCATTCAACTGGAATTACGCTTGAAGTCTGATTCATTGACGCTCGACTACAAAGATGATGGAAAAGGCTTCGATGCAATTGCACAAAACCAAAAGGCAAGCTTTGGACTCTCGAGTTTGCGCAGCCGCGTCAATTTTCTGAACGGCAGCATCCAACTGGATTCTAAAAACAATGAGGGAATGCACTGCCACATTGAGATACCATTGATTTAATTGGCGGATTTCAGCCATCGAATAGTCGATGCATTTGACGTTATTTTGATTAAAACAAAGACAGATGATACCAGCTCGAATTATTTTGTGTGACGACCACGCTATTTTTAGAAAAGGCTTGCGCGCAACGCTCGAAACGGAAGCTTCAATAGACATTGTAGCCGAGGCCGAAAACGGGCTCGAATGCCTCGATTTTGTGTCAGTATATCAACCCGATGTGGTTTTTTTAGACATCAATATGCCCGAAATGGATGGCATCGAATGCCTCAAGCACATTCGAGAAAAGCATCCTCAAACCAAAGTAATTGCGCTGACACAATACGATGAAAAACGCTTCGTAAAACAGATGCTCAAGTTCGGAGCCAACGGCTATGTGCTTAAATCAACCAGCAGAAAAGAGATGCTCACAGCCATCCATCGCGTGATGTCAGGTAAAACTTACTTGGCGGAAGAAGCGGAAAGCCAAATGCTCGGTCTTGAAGTGGAAAATGAGCCCAATAAGCTATTTCCACAACTCAGCGAACGCGAAAAACAGATCATCAAGCTGCTGTGCAATGAATTCAGTACCAAGCAAATCGCAGAAGAAATTCACTTGAGCACACACACCGTAGAAAGCCATCGATCAAATATTTTCAAGAAGTTGGGCGTTTCAAACATTGCTGGCTTGGTGCGCTGGGCCGTAAATAATGGTATGGACTAAGTGCGTTCATAGGATGCGGTGAATTAATTTAGTGCCGTGTTATTTAGCAGCATCATTTTTCTCGTTTGGTTTCTGCCCATCTTTTTGTTGGTGTATCATTTTGCTCCTGCACGGCTCAAAAATGGCACCGCACTGCTGGGTAGTTTTATTTTTTATACGTGGGGTGCGCCCATCTTTTGTGCGGTTTTGCTGCTGAGCAGCATTATTGATTTCATCATCGCGCAGAAGTTTGACGGTGTGCATCGGCAAAAATGGTTGACCGCAGGATTGATTGTCAATGTCGGCACTTTATTCATTTTCAAGTATTTCAATTTTTTTGCGGATAATTTTAAAGCAATCGCGGAAAGCCTTGGTTTTGGATTTCCAAGTTATATGGCTATAGTGCTTCCCCTCGGTATTTCCTTTTTTACCTTTCAAAAAATCAGCTATTTGATGGATGTTTACCGGAAGGCAACACCGAGGTCAACATCCATATTGGATTATCTACTTTACGTATTTCTCTTTCCGCAGTTGATCGCTGGACCGATTGTGCGCTACAAAGACATTGCCCATCAGCTTTCTGACAGAGGCAATCATGATCATTGGGGGATGAAGCTTGCCGGCTTGCAGCGTTTTAGCCTCGGACTAGCAAAGAAAGTGTTGATCGCAGATGGACTTGCGCCCTTGGCTGATGCCGCATTTGCAACGCATGATATTGGTGCTATTGGAGCCATTTTGGGCTTGTTGGCATACACATTTCAGATTTACTTCGACTTCAGTGGATACACCGATATGGCCATCGGATTGGGAATGCTGATGGGATTTCGCTTCCCCGAAAACTTCAACTGGCCTTATGCTGCCGTGGGTTTTCAAGACTTTTGGCGCAGGTGGCACATGACACTCAGCGCATGGATGCGCGACTACCTTTACTTTCCGCTCGGAGGCAATAGGAAAGGAAAATGGATCGTATTTCGAAACCTGTGGATCGTGTTTTTGCTCTCAGGATTGTGGCATGGTGCAAGCTGGAACTTTATTGTGTGGGGCGCGTGGCACGGATTGTTTTTGACGATCGACCGTTTCACTACGTTCTTTAAACGCACCAATCACTTTTCGGCCTCGTTACTCACGTTTGCCTTGGTTATGCTCGGTTGGATATGGTTTCGCGCTTCCAGTATTGAAGCTGCACTGGACTATTTTGAGCAACTCATCACGTTCAAAAAATATGCGATCATAGATGTTACGCCACGTGCGTGGCTTATGCTCTTTCTTGCTACGCTTTTCTCGTTTCTTCCACCAAAGTCGCATCACCTGATGCGCAGCTTTCACGGACACAATGAGCGCCACATGATTTTGAAAACGCTGGTGGCTTGCTTGCTCTTCATTATGTGTTTGGGTCAGATTGCCATCAGCGATGGCCAGCCGTTTATTTATTTTAGGTTTTAAGCGCTGTTGAATCCCTTATTTTACCTTTGATGCACTTATTTAGATAGATTATGTCAGACGATAAAAAAATCATTTTTTCACTGCAAGGTGTAAGCAAGACTTACCCACCGAGCAAGCAAGTTTTAAAGAACATTTACCTCTCATTTTTCTACGGTGCTAAGATTGGTATCATCGGTCTCAACGGATCGGGAAAGTCTTCTCTTTTGAAGATCATCGCGGGTGTTGAGAAAGAATTTCAAGGCGATTTGAGTTTCAGTCCAGGCTATTCAGTGGGCTATTTGGAGCAAGAACCGGCATTAGATGAGTCGAAAACCGTGATGGATATTGTGAAGGAAGGCGCTTCAGAAGTCACAGCGCTATTGGAAGAATACGAGCAAATCAACCTCGACTTTGCCAAGCCTGAAGTGTATGAAGACGCTGATAAAATGGATAAATTGATGGCACGCCAAGGTGTGCTTCAAGATAAAATTGATGCTGTGGGTGCTTGGGAGTTAGATTCTAAACTCGAGCGCGCCATGGATGCACTGCGCACTCCTGAAGGCGATACGCCAATCAAAAACCTTTCGGGTGGTGAACGCAGACGCGTTGCGCTTTGCCGACTATTGATTCAACAACCGGACATTCTATTATTGGATGAACCAACCAACCACTTGGATGCCGAATCTGTAGAATGGCTCGAACATCACTTGCAAGACTATGCTGGAACGGTAATCGCAATTACGCACGACCGTTATTTCTTAGACAATGTAGCCGGCTGGATTTTAGAACTCGATCGCGGTGAAGGCATTCCTTGGAAAGGAAATTACTCGTCATGGCTCGATCAAAAATCGAAGCGCATGGCCCAAGAGGAAAAAACTGCCAGTAAGCGCAGAAAGACATTAGAACGAGAATTAGAATGGGTGCGCATGTCGCCAAAAGGTCGTCACTCCAAGAGCAAAGCGCGATTGAGTAACTACGACAAGATGATGAGCGAAGAGCAAAAAACCAAAGAAGAAAACTTGGAATTATACATTCCACCAGGACCTCGATTGGGTAACAACGTGATCGAAGCGATTGATGTTTCGAAAGGCTTTGACGATCGCTTGTTGTATGAGCACCTGAATTTTAAACTGCCACCAGCAGGTATAGTTGGAATTATTGGTCCGAATGGTGCTGGAAAAACAACGCTTTTCCGAATGATCATGGAGCAACAAAAACCCGATCACGGAGAATTTAAAGTGGGCGAAACGGTGAAAGTGGCCTACGTAGACCAAGCACACGAATCGATTGATGTAGAGAAAACCGTGTATGAAGTCATCAGCGGAGGAAACGACATCATAGACATGGGCGGACGAGAGATTAACGCGCGTGCGTATGTTTCAAAATTTAACTTTGGAGGAAGCGAGCAAGGCAAGAAAGTAAAAGTGCTCTCTGGTGGTGAGCGAAATCGTTTGCATTTGGCCATGACGCTGAAAGAAGGTGCCAATGTTTTGCTGCTCGATGAGCCAACCAACGACTTAGACATCAATACATTAAGGGCTTTGGAAGAAGCGCTTGAAAACTTTGCGGGATGTGCCGTTGTCATTTCTCACGACCGCTGGTTCTTGGATAGAATTTGCACGCATATTCTAGCGTTCGAAGGCGATAGCCAAGTTTATTATTTCGAAGGAGGCTACAGCGACTACGAAGAAAACCGCAAGAAACGCTTGGGCGATGAAGAACCGAAGCGTATCCGCTACAAGAAACTGGGAAAGGTTTAGTAGTAGCTAACCAGCAGTGAATTCAATCGTAAAAGCACACCATTTCAAGTTGGGCAATTTTAATTTGCTAAGAAATTGGAGGTGTTTTCGAAACGTTATAACGCTGGATTTCGTGCAGTAAAACCGAGAGACAAGTCGCGTTGATTCGCAATCGTTCAGGTTCTTAGTCCTAGTTTAATACCTGCATGAACCATGGGATAAAGGTGCCACAGGCCCGTCCGATAATCGTCATAATTGAATTCACCTTGATTTTTGGACAGTCCAGGCCAAATCGTATGAATGTCGTAATCGAAAACAATGAAACGAATGCTTGGCCCGGTGTAAAATTCAACCAAGAATTTGTTGTGGGGCTTGTTGCGAATGACCCAAAAGAATTGCTGTTTGAGTACATGCCTTCGTTCCGTCATGTTCACAATGCTGTATTCGCCATTGCCGATTTCATATTCAATAGGATAAAATAGAGATGGATTGCCCTCATATTCATTGCCATCTCCCGTAGTCCATTCGTAGAATTTTTCGACAGAATCCAGTTGAATGAATTTGTATTCAAGCCGAAGCTGAAAACCATGCATCGGGTGCTTTTTACTCATGAATGTGTAGCCTAAACTTGAGGTAATGCCTTTTGACCGTTTTAACTGTAGAGTGCTAAAATTTTCATGATTTGAATTGAAAAGGATGGCGTATTGATACCCTAAACTCACCTCGAAATTATCTCCATTATTGAAGGTTCGATCGTAAAATAACGCTGCATTGCCGGTTAAAAAGTCTACAACATTCAGTTTGAACGCATGCTTGTATGGTGTTTTACTGGAATCCACTTGAGCGTGTGAGTTCGAACTCAAGAAGATTGAAATGACCAATACAATTTGTGGAATCCTCATTCCCATCGCTTCAGGTTTAGTGGGTTCAATATAGGGAAATTTTCAAAACTGCAGGAGTGATGCACTATACTTTTATGTCCGCCTCTGATAAGTCTCTCTTATTCATCCTTGTTGGTATTTAAAAGTCGAACGGTATGATACCAGTAATAAAATGAAGACTTATCCGGTTGCCGCTTTAATCGGTTTAGAAAATTCCAGTTGGGGTCTTCAATGTTCAGTTCTTTAATATCTTGGCCTTCATAATAAGTGATTAAGAAAGCTCATTCACCATAATCTGCTGCCAGCAGAGGCACTCCGAGCAGATGCCGAGCACATCATTAACTGGAAATTGCCGACCATTAAAAAAACCCGTACCAAATGCGATAATGCCTTTTTTGCAATTCTTTTGAATTTTGCCTTTTCATCATCAGTACCCGTCTGCGCTTTGGGGCCAGAATGATGCTGGCATCAATCGTGTCTTGTAAAATAATTTGTGGGTGGAGTCCAACTTCAGGGTTTCCATTTTTGCGGTAAGCTATTTCATGCTCGGCAAAACCTGAAACTAGCAGCCACTACCTCCATGTTTTGAATGTTCAAAGAGCTTGCTCAGGTCGAAAAGCTGCTTACAGATCTCCATCGAGAATGGTTGCTGGTCTTTGCCCTGAAGTAGGGGATTCCGATGGTGTTTTGGAGTAAATGCAGTGAGAGTTTATCTCCGTAATTGAATCAATAGTTGGCATAACGACCATGGTCTCTTTTTCCGTTTCTATCCATTTGGTAACAATCGGCTTTTCGATCAAATCAGATAGATCGAATCTTTCGATGAGAATATCCAGCAGGATAGTACCCGATATTTCCCTTTAGTGGATGAAATCAAACGAAACTTATAATGTGCCTGTATTCATAACTGCGATGTTCATCCAGTTCCAAAACCAGTGGAATTGGAAGGACCTTGTAATCCCTTTGCAATATCTCCAGCTCTTTCGGTCAGTATTGCTGATAATGTCGATATCAATGGAGAATCGGTTTCATTTCCAACAAAGCACCAAACAGGTGCCTCCTTTAAAAACAAAGTCGAGTCCATTGCTTTTCAACCGCTCAAGCAATGCAAAGCATAAATCATCTTTTCCAAAATGATTTTGTCTATGCGCTTGTGGTCTTTCTGTTTCTTAAATCCCTCCAACCACTCTTCTGTAAAACAATCCTCTTTATCATTCGAGAATGTCTTTTACAAGGTGGTGTATATGATTCATCATGAACTGTTTTATTTCCAGTTCTCTATCCCTCCTTTTCGTGCATAGCTGAAGAGTTTGGTGAAATTGATGGTGTAATTACTTATCGCATTTTCATAGATATGCATCAATTCTGATCCTTGCAGGTGGTAGAATAGCTTTTCTTCTCTGCGAACAAGTCAACCAATATTTTCTTCCTCGAGAAGGGGAGTATAGAACTTTACTTTTTTCCTTGTCTTTCTTGCAATTGGTGAACGGCTAATCAGCTTTGATGACAACCGGATAGTCACTCTCTGCGATGTAAAAGTCAATCGCTTTTCATTCGGGCTTTAGGAAAAGTTCGCTCTTTGCTGAATCTTTTAGTTCCATAGTACTAAATGATTCAACGAAGTCTTTTTTCTATTTCAATGAGTATAATGCGTTTGCTGGTCTGATGTTGAGAAAATTCATTTAGCCATTCTTGTTTCCCATATACAGTGTTTGGCGTCCTCAAATTTTTCCGTGACATTTTGTTATGAGTTTAATGAGTTCTTGAGATATTTCAGGCTTGTATTTGGGCTTGAATGAAATAACATAAAGACCTCCTTCAGCGACCTGATGATGTTTTTATTTTTTAAGTCATAGATCCTCCATCCAAAACCCTTCCTTCAGGTCAGGTTCAAATAGCGATAGAAGTCAAAGAGGTCTTGTCTGGTAAATGACTCTCTGGCCTTAAATTCTCAATCTATTCTCAATGATCTTTGGTATTAATTCCAAATTTTACCAAACTAAGAATTTTTGGCGAATATTGGAAATCAAAAAAGCCAGTAAATCAAAAATGGTAAATATTGGAAATCGTGAGCGGTGAAAGATTTGCCTCTTTTTGCAAAGCTTGGGTTGCCGCCCTGAAAACCCGGGATCAAAATGCGAAGTGGGGGAGTCTTTTTTCTTCTTTGTCAGTTGCCCTTGTCCGTTTGTAAAGTCTATCAGTGTTGTTGTATGTCTTTCGTTAGTCGTGATTATCACATCGTCCGTTGCTTTTTAAGCATGGGCCCCAACATTCAGTTTGAATGCATGCTTGTATGGTGCTTTACTTAAATCCTCATTCCCATCGCTTCAGGTTTAGTGGGTTCAATATAGGGAAATTTTCAAAACGCATATTGATGGCCTTTCAGATGTATTGAAGCGTCAATCATCCTACATTTGCGCTCTATGGCAAACAAACCATCCATACCAAAGGGAACACGCGATTTTCTTCCTGTTCAAAGCCTCAGAAGGCAATACATTTTTGATACTGCACGAAAAGTGTTTCAGCAATTCGGTTATGTGCCAATCGAAACGCCTGCAATGGAATTGTCCGAAACACTTCTTGGGAAATATGGAGACGAGGGAGATAAATTGATTTTTCAAGTTTTAGATTCAGGAGAGAAACCAATAAAAGCAAGTCAGCAAAAACTTTCAAAAATCAACCTAAAAGAAGTTTTCAGGGAAGTTACCAAAGAACTGATTATCGAATTGGTTGAGAATTTAGAAGATTTCGGAAGTAATCAGAGTCTTGAGTTTTCTGAAGGTTTAATAGAGCAATGGTTGCTAGAAAAAAGTTCTTTAATTGGACTTTTAGATAAAGGAATTCAAAATGACGTTGCCTCAAGTCTAGCCCCTTTAATTTATGATTTTTACATTAATTCCATTTATTATAAATGGCGACATGGTCGAGCGGATCAATCGAGAGTAGAATTTTTTAATTATGTGACTAATCCGCCTGTACGTAAAAGGTTGATTGAAGAAAGCCTCACAAGTTTCGAAAGAAAATATACTTCCGAACTTTCTAAATATGAGGACTTGAGTAGAGATATTATAATAGGTAGGAAAGAGCTTTATACTTCGGCCTCAGAAAAAGCCCTCCGCTACGACCTCACCGTTCCTCTCGCGCGTTTTGTAGTGCAGAATCAAAACGAACTCAGCTTTCCGTTCAAGCGCTATCAAATTCAACCCGTTTGGCGCGCTGATCGTCCGCAAAAAGGCCGATACCGAGAGTTTTACCAATGCGATGTAGATGTGATTGGCAGCGATTCACTCCTCAACGAAGCCGAGTTGCTCTGCATCATCGATGAAGTGTTTACCAACCTCGGATTGAGCGATGTGCGCATCCGCATCAACAACCGTAAAATATTGAGTGGCATCGCTGCTTCGGCAGGAATAAGCGAGCATTTTCAAACCATGACCGTGGCCATCGATAAACTCGATAAAATTGGAGTGGATGGCGTGAAAGAAGAAATGCTGCGCAATGGATTGCCCGAAGCAGGAGTGAAGAAAGTCCTCAACCTAATCAAACTAAAAGGCGAAGCCACTGGAACGCTAAAAATGCTGGCCGGTGCGGTGGTTGGTTCAGAAGAAGCCTACAAGGGAATTGACGAGGTGAAATCGGTGCTCAAAGCGCTGCCCGAAGCGGTGCGCGAAAAAGTAGAACTGGACTTGACCCTCGCCCGTGGATTGAATTACTATACAGGTGCCATCATCGAAGTGGGCCATGACGATTTTCCATCCAGCATTTGTGGCGGTGGACGCTACGATGACCTCACGGGCATTTTTGGATTGAACGATATGAGTGGAGTAGGCGTGAGTTTCGGTGCCGACCGCATCTACGATTTGATGGAAGAGAAAAACCTCTTTCCTGAAACGCTTAAAGCGGCCAGCCAGGTGCTGTTCGTCAATTTTGGCAAGGAAGAAGTGATGTCAGCCATCCGATTGGCAGCCGATTTACGCACTGAAGGATTGTCGGCAGAAGTCTATCCTGACGAAGCCAAAATGAAGAAGCAAATGAAATACGCCAACGACAAAGGCGTGCGTTTCGTGGTGATTATCGGAGAAGAGGAACACCGCGCCAAAACAGCCACCGTGAAAGACATGCTTTCCGGAGAGCAAGATGCGCTCAATCAAAAAGATTTGGTTTCCTTTATCAACGATAAACTTTCTTAGATGATAGAGCTTCACCACCGCAACTATTCCATCGCTGAGATTCGCGACCTCATCGAATCCGATGAATCCCTCGAACTTTCTGATCAACTCATTGAAAAAATCAAACACGGACGTTCTTTTTTAGAATCGTTCATCGAGCGCGCTGATCGTCCTATTTATGGTATCAACACTGGCTTTGGCAGCCTGTGCGACACCGAAATTGGTCCGAATGATTTGGGCAAATTGCAGGAGAATTTAGTGAAATCTCACGCGTGTGGGTTGGGCGCCATCGTTGATCCTGAGATCGTGAAGTATATGCTCGTGCTGAAAGTCTTGGGCTTGTCAAAAGGCCACTCAGGCGTGAAGTTGCAAACCGTGCAGGCCTTGCTCGACCTTTACAACACAGGAATTCTTCCAGTAGTTTACGAACAAGGTTCGCTCGGTGCTTCGGGTGATTTGGCACCACTGGCGCATCTTGCATTGCCGCTTCTCGGTTTGGGTGATGTGTACTACAATGGTGAAATTGTTCCTGCACGCGAAGCATTGGTGGTTGAAGGCCTTTCTGTGATTGAACTCGGTGCGAAGGAAGGTTTGGCGTTGCTCAACGGAACGCAATTTATGTCGGGCTACTCGACCTATATTTTAGGAAGGCTTCAAAAGCACATCGTTCATGTTGATCGGGTGGCGGCCTTGAGTTTAGACGCCTACGATGGTAGAATTGAGCCGTTTGATGATGCCGTGCATGCCGTGCGACCACACACAGGTCAACGAGAAACAGCGGCTGCCATGCGCTCCATTTTGGAAGGAAGCGAGTGGATTAATCAGTCGAAGAAACACGTTCAAGATCCGTATTCATTTCGTTGCATTCCGCAAGTGCATGGCGCGAGCAAAGACGCAATAGCTTACATCACTTCAGTGGTAGAAACGGAGATTAATTCTGTGACGGACAATCCTACGGTGATTCCCGATGAAGATAAAATCATTTCAGCGGGAAATTTTCACGGTCAGCCGCTGGCCTTGGTGCTTGATTTTATGTGCATTGCCATGGCCGAATTGGCAAGTATTTCTGAGCGAAGAATTTACAAATTGATCGGTGGACAGCGCGGTTTGCCCGCTTACTTGGTTGCAAATCCTGGCCTCAACAGCGGATTGATGATTGCCCAATATGCGGCTGCATCAGTGGTAAGTCAGAACAAACAGTTGTGCACCCCTTCGTCTGTTGATACGATCGATTCTTCCAACGGGCAAGAAGACCATGTGAGCATGGGTGCTAACGGAGCCACAAAAGCACTGCGTGTGTTCGAAAACCTCGAGAAAGTGACCGCCATCGAGTTGCTCACTGCTGCGCAGGCAGCCGACTTTAGAGTAGGCAAATCTTCGCCCATCATCGAAAAGTTACGCATCGATTTCAGAGAGAATGTGCCCTTCATCGAAGACGATGTGGTGGTGCACGACCTCATCAAAAAGAGCATTCATTTTTTGAAACACTAAATTCTTACTTCGAGCGTTTTTCGATTCATCTCACGCAACTATGAAATGTGCAGCGCTTGCCTTATTGGTTACAATTGTTTCTTCGACACTTGGCTTGAGTCAGGGCACGTTTAAATCAAAAAAATCCAGTGTAAGTTCTAAAGTCGGTGTGATCGGTGGAATGTACTTCGACCTTTCCAATCCAAAACAAGAATTGTGTTACTCTATTGGAGGTCGTGGAGCCGTTGTTATTGAACGCAAATGGATCATTGGTGGCTTTGCTCAAGGCAATATCGCCCATGGTTTCAATTACACTTACACAGGATTGCCCACTCGAATTTACATCGGGCAAGGCGGATTGTGGTTGGGAAGGTTTTTGTTTCCAGAGAAAAAACTGAATCTGGCATTAAATTCAACATTTTCCTGGGGCGATTTCGGATCTGAGGTGCGCATCAGCGATGAAGGCGAGACACTTCGCACCATCGATGGCTATAATTCTGACTATTACCAAATTGCGCCTGCAGCCGATGTTTTTGTGAAATTAACGCCCTTTCTCAGGTTGAGTGCTTCCATTGGATACAGGTTTACTTTCGGCATGAAATACAACCCCATCATCAACAATCAGCAGATGAACTCGTTATTCACACAAGTAGGATTTACCTTGGGTAAGTTCTGAGCTATGCAAGAAATCAATGTTGAATTTTACGGTAATATTGACCCATGATTTTTGAAACGAAGCTTCGCGTTCGCTACGCTGAAACCGACAGAATGGGATATTGCTACTACGGAAATTTCGCGGCATTCTTTGAAGTTGCTCGTGTAGAAGCATTGCGCGAATTGGGCGTAACCTACAAACAACTCGAAGACGAAGGCATCATTCTGCCCGTGCTCGATTATCAAATCCGGTATTTCAAACCCGCGTATTACGATGAAGAGCTGCGCATCGAAACCATCATTGAGAAGGTGAAGGGCGCACGCATTCATTTCAGCTACAAGACATTCAACGAAAGAAACGACCTGCTCAATCAAGCTACAACAACGTTGGTGTTTGTCGATTTTCACTCGAAAAAGCCCATCAACCCGCCAAAAGAGCTGGTAGAAATTTTATCCCGCGCTACCAACATTGAATCTTAATATCTTCTCACGTTCAGGTTTGCCCTTATGCGCTTAATCTTGATTTTTGTACAGTGAAGAATTACGTTGCAGTGGCCTTTTTTATCCTTTCGTTTGCATCACTGCAGGCGCAAAGCGTGAATGATTCAGTCGCTTCACCACCAAAACCAAAGGCAGGATTCATTTCCAACTTTATTTTTCAGTTTGATAACCGAACAGAAAATTACTATGATGTGCGCGGAAGAATGAATGGCTTGAAACTGGGTGTGGAGTTTTACAAGCGGTTTCGCACCGGCTTCGCGTTTTATGCCAACAATGATTTTTATCGGATTCAATCGCCCGCCTCGGTGGACGATGTGTTTCGAAGTGCACGGTTCAATTACACATCGTACTTCGCTGAAATCGTCATTTTTAGAAACTTCCGCTGGGAATTTTCTACCATTGGTCAATTGGGCAACGGAAGCATCATCGTGAACAATTACAATAACACGGGCGCTGTTCCGGCTTTTGCGTTCAGCGATACCATCAACGATGTAGGAATTTTTGACATCGGCCTCAACGGACACTTCAAAGTGTTTCCTTGGCTTGGCCTGGGTTCGGGTGTGGGCATCAGGTATGTCAATAACCTGCCGGATGCCGAATTGCGTGGTGCATTCAGAGATCCGTACATTGATTTTAAACTCAAAATATTTCTCGGCTACGCGTACAAAGGTATTTTTAAACCCAAACTCATTCGGGCCGAGCGCGATTACTACAAATGGCGCGAACAAAAGCGCATCGCATCGTTGAAAAAGCTATTTGGGAAATGACAGCAACGGAAGCAAAGGTAAGAATTGAATCGTTGAGCCGCGAATTGGAAGCGCATAATCATCGGTATTATGTGTTGAGCCAACCGAGTATTTCAGACTACGAGTTTGATCAGTTGTTGAAGGAACTGGAATCACTAGAGCAGCAGTTTCCTGATTTTGCCGATGTCAACAGCCCAACCAAGCGCGTGGGTGGCGACATTACCAAAAAATTTAACGAAGTGGTGCACGACTTCCCCATGATGTCGCTCTCTAACACCTATTCGAAAGATGAAATCGTTGAATGGGAAAACCGCATCCGGAAAATTGCCGATGGCGAGATCACTTATGTGTGCGAGTTAAAATACGATGGCGTGGCCATCGGCATCAAGTATGTAAATGGGGCAATGTTGCAAGCAGTGACGCGTGGTGACGGAACCAAAGGCGAAGACATCACCAATAATGTGCGCACCATTCGCACGATTCCCATGAAGTTGAGTGGCGAAGATTACCCGGCCGATTTTGAAATTCGAGGCGAAATATTTTATCCTTTAGAAAGTTTTCAGAAGTTGAATGCACAGCGCGAAGAAGCGGGTGAAGCGCTGTTTGCGAATCCGAGAAATACGGCCAGCGGAACGCTTAAAATGCAGGATTCTGCCGTGGTGGCACAGCGCGGATTAGATTGCTATTTGTATGGTGTTTATTCCAAATCGCCCCTTGCATCATCTCATTTTGAAAGTGTGCAGAACGCGGGGAAATGGGGCTTTAAAATTCCACTGCAAGAAAAGAAAATGATCGAAACGTGTGAAAACATCGATCAAATCATGGCGTTTATCAATCACTGGGACGAAGCGCGCCACCGCCTCGATTTTGAGATCGATGGCATCGTGATTAAGGTGAACGACTACCGCCAACAAGAAGAATTGGGTTTTACAGCAAAATCTCCCCGATGGGCCATTGCCTATAAATTTAAAGCAGCAGAAGTAACAACGGTTTTAGAATCGGTCTCTTACCAAGTGGGAAGAACAGGAGCCATAACGCCCGTAGCCAATTTGAAACCTGTGTTGTTGGCAGGAACTACCGTAAAGCGCGCTTCGCTGCACAATGCCGATCAAATTGAGAAACTCGATCTCCGCATTGGCGATCATGTGTATGTGGAAAAAGGAGGAGAGATTATTCCGAAAGTCACCGCGGTTGACCTTGCCAAGCGAAATCCTGACGCCCCCGTTTTTGAATACATCACGCATTGTCCTGAGTGCGAAACGCCATTGGCGCGCAACGATGGCGATGCAAAGCATTACTGCCCAAATGACGCTGGCTGTCCGCCTCAAATAAAGGGTAAAATGGAGCATTTCATTTCGCGCAAGGCGATGGACATTGAAGGTCTTGGCAGCGAAACCATCGAGCAATTGCACGAAGCTGGAATGATTCATTCCATTGCCGATTTGTATGACCTCACTGCAGATCAGCTGCTGCCGTTAGAGCGCATGGCCGAGAAGAGTGTAGAGAATATGCTGGATGGTATCGAGGCATCGAAGCAAGTACCGTTTGAGCGGGTGTTGTTTGCCCTGGGCATTCGCTATGTGGGCGAAACGGTGGCAAAGAAATTGGCGCGACATTTTAAAAGCCTCGAACAATTGATGGCGGCTGATGCAGAGACTTTGGTTGCTGTTGACGAAATTGGCGAGCGCATCGCGCAGAGTGTGGTCGATTTCTTTGCACAACCCGATCATCAAACCTTGATTGAAAGACTCCGACAAGCTGGACTGCAATTCGAAATTCCAGAAGAGCAATTTGCAGGTAATACAGAAAAATTGAAAGGACTTTCGTTTGTTATTTCGGGTGTGTTTGAACGCCACAGCCGCGATGAATTGAAGGCTTTAATTGAGAAACACGGAGGAAAGAATGCAGGTTCGGTGAGTTCAAAAACAAGTTACGTATTGGCAGGTGAAGGGATGGGGCCATCTAAACGAGAAAAGGCCGAAAAGCTCGGTGTAAGCATTATTTCAGAGGGCGATTTCGAAGCGTTGATTGCGTAGGACCTAGGTGCAATATACGAGAGCTATCTAATTCCAGACTCGCCCACTCGGTTCCGCTTGCAGCAGGATCACACAGCGACCACAATTCGATCAGAACGCTTTTTGAATTTTAGGGCCTTTCAGCTCTTCGTAGCAGCCAAGTTCATTGCTAAAAACTATGTTAGCGTCAGGCTGAGGTCGCTGACGAAGGAAGCGAGTCTCGAAGACAGAGCGGCTTGTAGATGATATTTTTCCTGATTAACCCGCTCTGGCTTCGAGACGATGTCCGCTTTGCGTCCATCCCTCAGCCTGACGCTAACATTTACCCTTGTGCAGCAAGTTCATAATATGTTCTTCTCCAATCACACCACAATGTTGAATCTAGGGTGAAGACTTCACAGCAATAGCGGTGAGGTTTTGGGGCAAGAGAAATTGGCAAGCAACCCACGAAAACAGTTTGAGTGTGAGTGTGAGAGCGAGGACAATTAAATAGAGGAGATAGCTCTGAGTTGCGAACAATCTTGAATCTACAATTCGAATCGCTGTCTCACTTCTCGCATTGCCTGCGGCAAGCCTTTGGCGGCCGAGGGATACTTTTCTTCGCTAAAGCTTCGAAAAACACTCGAAGAGACAGCTCAAAGTTCAGCATTAATGGTTAAGAGGTTTATGGTTGGCTGACAACTGATATCTGACAACTGATATCTGACAGCTGATATCTGGCAGCTGATATCTGACAGCTGATATCTGACAGCTGAAAGCTTATAGTATTCCAATCATCAACCTTGAATCTCCTGCAGCACTTAACCATGAACTTCTAGAAATAAAATATAGCGCATAAAAAAAGTCACGCCTTGGCGTGACTTTTTTGTTCGTTTATAGTGCGTTCTTAGAACTTAGAAAACTTGTTCATTTTCACTTCACCCGTTTTTTCATTCACTGTTTGAAGGAAGTAAACTCCTGCATTGAGTGTGTTGGTAGAAATACGCTTGTCTTCAACGATCATTTCGTTTGCAATCACTCGGCCATTCATGTCGATGATCGAGGCGTTGAGGTGGCTGTTTACATTCGATACTGCAATGAAATCATTATTGAAGGTCACGTTGTAGTCATTGGTATTTACCTCAGCAACTCCCACTGGCTCAGGTGGCATGTAGGTGTCGATGACGGAAAAGGCTACGCACGCTGTGTCATTTCCACTATTACCGTCATTTTCGGTTAGAATAGCGCATAAGTTGTAGGTTCCAACTTCTTGAGGCGAGTTAGGAATAATGGCTAAATTGGTAATATTTCTTGTTGTGCTTTCTCCAGGAAGAAGAGGGGATTGCAGTGTTCCTGAAACCTGTAATTCTTGTGCACCTAGCTTAATCATATACGAGATTGGGTACCCAGATACATACTCAACATTTCCGTTATTTGTGAAAACAGCCAATAATTCAGTCATTGCAGGAACAGTCTGAGTTCCGTTGTCAATATCAAAGCTGTCAATATTCGTTGGGGCAACAATTTCAATGTTATCTGCAGATAAATCAACATTAGCAGCTGTTCCTACATTCACGTTGGTTTCACAAGTAAAGTTGTTTGCAATATTTGGATCAGTAAGTGTGGTGAAAATAGCTGCAGCACAAAAGTCTGTTGAAACTGGGTTTGTCAAAACAAAAGAACTAGAACTTGTAAGTGCGGATGCTCCTGGATTAAGTGCCCCGTTGAAAATATAATTGATGGTTTCAATCGTATCACCATCAACAATGAAGAACATGTCAAATGTTGATTGATCTGGAATTATTGATGTTCCTGCGTTGGTGATCGTTGCGATCATGAACAAGTTTGCATTCACCGGCACATTTCCGGTCGCTGTGGATGGTGTAATTGCAAGTTCAGTTACTGCCATATCATATGTTTGAGCGCTAATGCTTAAGCTAGATAATGCAAGTACTGAAAGAATAAATAATCGAGTAAAGTGTTTCATGTTGTGAATGAGTTTAAGTTTAATGGATGTTAGACGCAAGTCGCTCGCGACTCGATGCACGAATTTAATTTATTGCACTTTACACGGTGCGTTTCGTGGCGAAAAGTTAGGAATGATTTTTACAATTCAGCGCCACATTGCATGCAAAACTTAGCTTCTTCAAGGTGTCCGGTTCTTCCGCAGTTGTTGCAATGGCGCGGTTTCAGCTTTGATTTTTCTGCTTGGTTAACCTTGCTTTCAGGCGTTTTAAACATTTCAACACCTATAATGCCAGTGGGCACAGCGATGATGCCATAGCCAACCACCATAAGAATAACTGAAAAAAATTGCCCTAAATCAGTATGTGGATGAATATCGCCAAAGCCCACGGTGGTCATGGTTACAATCGCCCAATAGATGCTTCGCGGAATGCTGGTAAACCCGTGTTCAGCTCCTTCTATAATGTACATAATCGTGCCCATGATGATGGCCACGTTAAACACAGCGAATAGAAACACACTTATTTTAGCCCTGCTGGCTTTTAATGAAATCCAGAGTGCATCGCCTTCGCGCATAAAGCGCGCTATTTTTAATACTCTGAAAATGCGCATCAATCGAAAGATGCGAATGATTGTGAGAAAGTGAGTCGAGCTGACAAAAAAGGCCAAATATGTCGGTAGAATAGAGAGTAAATCGATGATGCCGTAAAATGATGTCGCGTAGCCAAGGGCTTTTCGTGCGGTCCAAAGGCGTAAAATATATTCTATCGTAAATAAAAATGTGAACGTGTATTCTGCCCAAATAAACCACGCACCGTAATCAGTGTTTAATTCAACTATACTTTCAAGCATCACGGTAAGCGTACTCAATGCGATGAGCACCAATAGAATAATATCAAATCGCTTTCCGGCAGGCGTATCCGTGCCGAAAATGATGGTGTAGATTTCTTCTCTAAGATTTGATCTATCCAGCTTGCTCATCGCTCAAGAATACGAAAGAAATGATGTTCGCTCCCATTTTGAGTGCTTTTTCGTGGTTCGACTGCGTGTCGTTGTGAATCCGCGGATCTTCCCAACCATCGCCCAAGTCTGACTCAAACGTGTAGAGACACACCAAACGCCCCTCAAAATACAATCCAAAAGCCTGTGGCCGGAGGTTGTCGTGTTCGTGAATTTTTGGCAGTCCATCCTTAAACTCATATTTCTGATGAAAAATCGGATGGCTCGGAGGCAATTCAATGAATTCGATTTCGGGAAACACTTTTTGCATTTCTGCCCGAATGAACGGGTCGAGGCCATAGTTGTCGTCAATGTGAAGAAAACCACCCGAGGTCAAGTATTTTCTCAGGTTTTGCGCTTCTTGGTCGTTAAACGAAATGTTGCCATGGCCGGTAAGGTGCACGAAGGGATAATTGAAAATACTGCGGTCGCCTACTTCCACAATGGCTTGCTCGGTGGAAATGGTGGTGCCTAAGTTTCTGTTGCAGAACTCGATCAATTTGGGCAATGATGTTTCGAGATTGGCATACCAATCGCCACCTCCATTGTATTTAAGCAAGGCAATTTTATACGACTCTTGCGCAACGCTGCCAAGTCCCAAAAAAATGAATGCGAGAAGAAGAAGTTTTTTCATTGCTGTGAAAATAAGGCTTTAAGTTCGAAACACGTTCGCAGCAATTATGACCGCTATGGCAGCAGTTTCTGTTCTGAGTCGTTTTTCGCCCAAGCTAAGTGCTTTAAATCCAATAGTGAGCGCATCGGCAATCTCGTTCTCGCTGAAATCGCCTTCGGGACCAATGCAAATCAATTGCGAAGCGGTGCCCTTTGAAAGTTCAAGGATATTTGCTTTTTGAGCAGGTTTGCAATGAGCAATCCATTTTTCATCGACCTCTATCTGCAACAAGTTCTTAAAGGATGTCATTTCGTGGATTACGGGCAAATGCAGCGCCCGCGATTGCTTGGCAGCGCTCAGTGCGATGCGTAGCAATCGGTCAGCTTTGATGAACACGCGTTCAGAATGTTCGCACTTGATCGGCACGATTTCGTCAACGCCTACTTCCACTGCTTTTTCGATTACCCATTCAAAGCGCGCCATGTTTTTGGTGGGCGCTACGGCTAAAATCAACGGATTCTTTTGTTCTGTTTGCTCTTCGATAAGAGCATCAACTGTGACCTCCATTTTTTTTCCAGCTTTCGTTAAATGGCCTTCAAAGAGGTGGCCTTTTCCGTCCATTAAATGAACGATGCTTCCTTCGCTCAGCCTCAACACCCGCGCGTGCTTTGCCTCTTCCGCGTCAACCTCGCAAACGGCACCCAATTGTGCGTTAGGTAAATAAAATCGCGGAATATCAGCAGAGGGTTTCATGGCTTCAAAGAAACAAAAAGCCCCGTTTATGGCGGGGCTTTCGGTGTAAAATAAAACTTGAACTTTTATGCGTTGGCTGTCACATTTGGTGCGGCTGCCAAGATCTCTTCACTTGCGTTGTCTGCGAATTTTTCGAAATTCTTCACGAAAGACGAAGCCAATTTGTTGGCTTTCATGTCGTACGCGTTTTTGTCGGTCCATGTGTTTTTTGGATCGAGGATTTCAGAAGGCACATCCGGACAGGATGTAGGCATGTTCAATCCAAACACTTCGTGTTTTTTGTATTCCACGTGCTCCAACTTACCCGTTAATGCTGCGGTGATCATGGCGCGGGTAAATTTCAGCTTGATGCGTGCACCCACACCGTATTCACCACCGCTCCATCCTGTGTTGATCAGCCAGATGTTGACATCGTACTTCTTCATTTTTTCACCCAACATCTCGGCATACTTCGCAGGATGCAAAGGCAAAAATGGAGCACCGAAACACGCACTGAATGTAGTTACAGGCTCGGTTATACCAGCTTCTGTGCCGGCCACTTTTGCAGTGTAGCCCGATATGAAATGATACATGGCTTGGCCCGGGGTCAATTTAGAAAGTGGGGGCAACACGCCAAACGCATCGGCAGTCAAGAAGAATATATTTTTTGGAATTCCACCCATGGATGGCTTAGCGATGCCTTCGATGTAATCGATTGGATAGCTCACGCGTGTATTTTCTGTGGTTGAGCCATCTTCAAAGTTTACGCGTGTTGTGCCTTCAAACACTTGGATGTTTTCTAGGAGAGCACCAAATTTGATTGCCCTCCAAATTTCTGGTTCTTTCTCTTCAGTGAGGTCGATGCACTTTGCATAACATCCTCCTTCAAAATTGAACACCCCAGTTTCGGTCCATCCGTGCTCATCGTCACCGATCAAAGCGCGGTTAGGATCGGCAGAAAGGGTTGTTTTTCCTGTGCCTGACAATCCGAAGAATACGGCAGTGTCGCCATCTTTTCCAGTGTTGGCTGAGCAGTGCATGCTCAATACGCCTTTGTCTTGGGGAAGCACATAATTCAACACGGTGAAAATTCCTTTTTTGATTTCTCCGGTGTATCCGCTGCCGCCAATCAAGGCTAGTTTTCGTTTGAAGTCGAGGATGGAGAAATTGTGTTGGCGTGTGCCGTCAATTTTTGGATCGGCCATAAACCCCGGAAGGCAAAGCACGGTCCACTCGGCTTCGAAGTTTTCAATTTCTTCCTCGCTCGGTCTGATAAACATGTTGCTGGCGAAGATGTTGCTCCAAGCCGTTTCAGTAATCACCCTAATATTGAGCTTGTGTGCTGGGTCAGCGCACGCGATGCAGTCGCGCACATACACATCTTTATTCATGGCATAGGCCTGCATGCGGTTGAGCAAAGGCTCAATTTTGTTGGGGTCAAAGCTGTTATTGAAACTGCCTTCCCACCACACGGTGTTTTCGGTGATTTCATCGCGAACGATGAATTTGTCGAGCGGAGATCGTCCCGTAAATTCTCCTGTTTCGATCGCCAAGGCGCCTGTTTCGGTTAAAAAACCTTCACCTTGAATGATTACATCTTCTACCAGCTCAGCCGGTTCAAGATTCCAATACGCATTCCTTACATTACCCAAGCCTAGATCTGCAATGGTAGCATTCTTTGCCTTTCTTCCGAATTCGTTCATATGTATAGTTTGTGCCTACTTAAAGTTATCGTAGGGCGTTTGTGACCGTGCAAAGGTTGGGAATGATTTGGCTTGTTAACAGTGATTTTACCCACTTTTTATGCACAATTAATGTTTTTTCGCGAATACTAATTGTATGGCGCCTACAAAAATGAGTGCCCATCCTGCAATGAGCAGCGTGCCTCCAATGGGCGTTATGGGTCCCAACCAGCGCAGACTCATTCCCAACACCTCTTGCAGGTTGAGCAAGTAAATGGAAATTGAAAACAGAATAATGCCTGACCCGAAAAGCGTAGTGATGGTTTTTTCGTAAGGCAGATGAAAACTGTGGCCTTTCAGTGCGATCATTACCAACACAATACCGTGAAACATCTGATAGCGAACACCCGTTTCAAATGACTGCAGTTGTTCAGGACTGAGCATTTCTTTCAGCAAGTGTGCGCCAAACGCTCCGAGAATTACTGCGGTAAGCGAGAAGAAAGATCCAAATAAGAGGTGAAAAGGTTTTGTCTTCATGTTGGAAAATCGATCAATGTTTATTGGGCAGCGAAGTTAGGGAAGAGTTGAGGAGTGAAGAGTTAAAAGGTGAAGGAGTTAAAGAGTTAAAAGGTGGAAGAGTGAAGAGGATGTGCATGCTGTTTGCAGAGAGTAGTCGGTATCGAACTTTTGGAAGCTTTAGCGGAGAAGAAAGTAATGAGAAGGAGCACAGCGCCTGTGATTGTGGATTAATAATTTATTATTCATGATTTAAAATTATTCCCTCCACGGAGACATCCCTTATAATTGCAAGGTGCGAGTAACAAGTAGTAATACAAACAACGAGCCCCTCGCCCCTCGTCCCTCGCCCCTCGTCCCTCGTCCCTCGCTACTCGTCCCTCCCTTCAATTGCTTTCTAAAATTCAATTGCCTATTATTGTTCTATCATTTTAAAAACATGGCTATGAAGAGGTTGAACACACACACACACACACACACACAGAAACACTCGATTCAACGTACTTTTAATCATCATGATGGGGTTTCAAATATCTGGATCCGCTCAGTCATTTAACTGGTTGAATGGAGGCACTGGACGCTCTATGGGAAGTGGTGTTACCGTAGACTCATGGAATAGAACTTATGTTGTGGGTGCCTTTGCGCCTAACCTAAGTAATCAG
>JAGYJZ010000017.1 GCA_018401875.1 Salibacteraceae bacterium | reverse complement strand
GCTCCCTGCGGTCGCCCTCAGTATGACCTTTCTGAAAAAGAGCAATAAACCTCTCGAATTCAAGGCCTTTCCTACTTCGTAGCCAGCAGGTTCAGTTGCTTTTTGTCTGTCACTTGGTGCTTAACGCAATACTGAATCTTGGGTGAAGACTTCACAGCAATAGCGATCAAAACGTTCATGGTTCAGAGGTTCGTGGTTAATTGGTTCTGTAATCATCAATCCCTTCTCAACGCTTTAACTCTTCAACTAACAATTAAGTGAGGCCACTAAAAGCGGACGAAACAACCACGTACCTTTTAAACAAAACTTCGATCAACTGGATAATAACATAAATTGGAATACCAGCGAAACACCAACAAAACTTTTTTCGCAACTGCACGTTTAACGCACTATCCACGTCTGTATTAATAGATCATTAACTAAACGTTGCCTGCAATAGAAAAAACAAATACCTTTGCAGCCCCGTTTAGGGCTTACTAAAAAGAGGGGAAAAAAGAATATGAGGCAGTTAAAAATAACCAAGTCAATTACCAATCGCGACAGCCAGTCGTTAGACAAGTACTTGACAGAGATCAGTCGTGAAGACATGATCAATGCGGAACAAGAAGTTGAACTTGCAAAACTCATTAAGAAAGGCGACCAAAGAGCCCTAGAGAAATTAGTGAGAGCAAATTTGAGGTTTGTTGTTTCTGTTTCAAAACAATATCAAAATCAAGGCCTTACACTTCCTGACCTTATCAACGAAGGAAACTTGGGTTTGATTAAAGCAGCACAGCGATTTGACGAAACCAGGGGTTTCAAATTCATTTCGTATGCGGTTTGGTGGATTCGCCAGTCGATCCTTCAAGCGATTGCTGAACAATCGAGAATCGTAAGACTTCCTTTGAACCAAGTTGGTTCATTGAATAAAATCAATAAAGTGTTTGCTCAACTCGAGCAAGAATTAGAGCGGCCTCCTGTTGCCGATGAATTGGCTGCAGCGCTCGAGATACCTGAAGACAAGGTGAAAGACACCATGAGTGTGTCAGGAAGACACGTTTCCGTTGATGCACCATTAAAAGAAGATGAAGATTTCAGTCTTTTAGATTTAATCAGTAACAACGAATCGCCAAGTGCTGACGGTGAGTTGATGAGAGAATCTTTGCAAAGAGAAATCGAGCGTTCGCTTGAAACTCTTACGGAGAGAGAACGTGATGTGATTCGCTTATTTTTTGGAATTGGCATGAATCACGGACTTACATTAGAAGAGATTGGCGATAAATTTGACCTAACACGCGAGCGTGTGCGTCAAATAAAAGAGAAAGCCATTAGACGACTCCGACAAAATTCGCGTAGCCGACTCTTAAAAATGTATCTGGGAGAATAAAACAAACTGAAAGGGCCGTGAGAATTCACGGCCCTTTTTCATTACAACTTCACAAACTATAAATCAACTTTAAAACAAATGGAATCTAAGGTAGCCACCAACTATCAGAGCAATTTCAGCGCCTATGTCAATAATGAAAAAGCCGCTGTTAGTTTGCAAAGCAGTATTGGTCAATTGCTTTTTGAAAAAGGAATTGAACTCGTACTTTTCAGAAACCCTCTCTTGGATATCAGTATCTCAGAGATTTTACAATTGCATGACTACGCCAATGAAATTGTAAACAAGCCCATCAATGTGCAAGACACCTCAGCGCTTGCCAGAGAATTGATGAACATGGAACTCGCTCCGTCAAAATTGGATATTGGATTGCTCGCTTCAGAATATCATGCAGAGAAGGCCACGGATTATAAGTCGTTTTTGGCGGACAAACTCGCTGATTTCGGACTTGATGCTCGTGAGCCAATGAATCCAAAAGATGTGGTTCTATACGGATTCGGCAGAATTGGTCGACTTGCGGCCCGATTACTCGTGAAGTCAGCCGGTCGAGGTCAGCAATTGCGACTTCGCGCTATTGTAGTGCGAAAAATTGACGAGACACAACTTCGAAAGAGAGCGCACCTTCTCCGCAACGATTCATCACACGGTCCTTTCAAAGGTTCGGTGGTGGAAGATTACGAAAACATGGAGTTGATCATCAATGGTCAACGTGTAAAGTTCATCGCAGCGAATAATCCTGAGGATATTGACTATACCGCACACGGAATCAACGATGCCTTGATCATCGATAACACAGGGGTTTTTAAGGACAAGACAGCACTCAGTCGCCATTTGCAATCAAAAGGCGTAAGCAAAGTGCTTTTAACAGCTCCTGGCAAAGAGATTCCAAACATTGTTTATGGAGTGAATCAAAAGACACTCGATTTAGAAAAGGATTTGATTATCTCGGCTGCCTCGTGCACCACCAATGCTATCGTTCCAGTATTGAAGGTGATTCACGATAATTTAGGGGTGAGCAAAGGCCACATCGAAACGGTGCATGCATACACTAACGACCAGAACCTTTTAGACAACCTTCACAAGAACAGCAGACGCGGACGTTCGGCAGCAGTGAACATGGTGATTACTGAAACAGGCGCTGGAAAAGCTGTTACGAAGGTTATTCCCGACTTGAAAGACAAGCTTACTGCCAATGCAGTGCGGGTTCCAGTGCCAAATGGGTCGCTGGCAATTCTGAGCCTTACCGTAAACCGCGAAACTAAGCGCGAAGAAGTGGACGCATTGATGAAAGATGCAGCACTGAAAGGCGATTTGGTGAATCAGATCAATTATAACATCAATGAAGAATGCGTTTCGAGTGACATCGTAGGTAATTCTTGCTGCTCAGTGTATGACAGCAACGCAACGATCATCCATCCTGACGGTAAAAATATCGTGTTGTATGTTTGGTACGACAATGAGTTTGGCTATACCAAACAGGTGCTGCGATTGGCGAAACACATCGCCAAAGTAAGGCGATTGATTTACTATTAATCGCGATGCAATGATTAAACGAAGGCTGTTCATAATTGAGCAGCCTTTTTTGCTGGAATGAACTTCAAATGATGAAATTTACACCATGATCAAACGATTCTGGAATAATTTGCCGTGGTATTTCAAAACACGTTACGCCATGACTCTTGCGGCATTTGCCATCTGGATGTTGTTTTTTGATCAGCACAACATGATCAGGCAAATTGAATTGAGGGCTGAGTTGTATCAACTCGAATCAGACCGCGAATACTACCAGTCTGAAATCATTAGCATCAAAGAAGATTTAGACGAATTATTATCCGATAATGCCAAACTCGAAAAGTTTGCTCGAGAGAAGTATTTCATGAAAAAACCCAACGAAGAAATCTTTGTTTTTGTGGCCGAAGATTGATTTAGCGCAATTTTGAACGTTGGTTCTCCTCCTTCATCTCTTCGCCCAATAGTTTAAAATCAATCTTTCCTTTTTGACTGAGTAAGTGGTTTACCATCACCAGTGCTCGCCTTATTCTAATGTCAGGATTTTTCACATTGTCGGTCCAATGAATAAGTGTGCGTTGTTTGTCGGGGGTTAAGTGTTCAAACAGCGCGCTTCCCTCCTGCTCTTGACTGAGCACTTCAGCCAATTCAGCGCTCATAGGCATGCCATAAGGTGTGTTGTCTTTTTCCAAGCTTATTTCAACTGTCTGACCCACAACCCAACCGAGTTTTTCTCTCCGAGCCTTATTCAAGAAAATCACATAGTTACCTCTTCCATCGGGCATAAGAGCGCAATGAAAAGTCACTTTTTTTCCTGCTGTGCATATTACTCTTCTATCGTCTCCAGCTATAAAATCCAAAGCAATCTCCGCATCGATGGGCAAGAAATAATTCCAACCCAACGAAGAGTCCGTCATTTCGAGCACTGTTTTGATCAACACGTGTAAATTATTAAACTCATATCCAATTCATTGTCGAAATCAAATTTATCATGTAATCAGGAGCACACAAAGAAAATAATGAGTTACTACATTTGATAAATACATAACCACCCTATGGATAAAAAACAAAAGCTCAACGAATCACTAGCCAATACGATGGGAGTTGTCGTTATCGTGTTTTCGATCATCGTTTCCTACTTCATTTATTCTCAGATTTTAGGGGATCCCGACAATTTTATTGATGGTGACCCAAATAATCAACCGAAAGAAGGCCACTATTTAGGAACCATCTACAAAGGCGGTAAAATTATTGTCTTACAAATCAGCTTCATGATCATTTTATTAACCTATGCTATAGAGCGCGCATTTTCACTCTATCGAGCCAAAGGGAAGAAATCGAGCAAAGCATTTGCCGATACCATAAAGCAACATTTATCATCCGATAATCTCGAGATGGCGCTGGACTCCTGCACAACCCAAAAAGGAGCTGTAGCGAATGTGGTGTTTAAAGGATTAAACTCCTACATGAGTGAATCATCGCTTGAGTTACGTCCTGAAGAAAAAGCGTATCAGATCAAACGAGACCTTGAGGAAGCGACACATTTGGAAGTTCCTGATTTGGAAAAGAATATGATTATCATTTCCACGATTGCTTCCATTGCCACATTGGTTGGACTTTTGGGCACAGTGACGGGTATGATACAGGCTTTTTCAGCGTTGGCCATTGCGGGCACACCCGATGCTGTTGGGTTGGCAGGAGGTATTTCACAAGCGCTTATTACCACCGCTCTTGGTATTTCTACATCAGCTGTGGCGATTGTCATTTATAACTTTTACACCAACATCATCGACAACATCACGTATGCGATGGACGAAACAAATTATGCCATTCTGAATCATTATAAGCAGTCGTTGAAGCCCGTTGAAATTGAGCCAACCGTGCCTCCACTTGCAAACGAATCAGAAGAAAAAGAAGGCAATGTCTAAACTTCGAGGACTAAAGAAACTTCCAAAACTTGACATGAATCCCATGGTTGACATGGCGTTCTTATTGGTGAGCTTTTTTATGATGACTACAACCTTCAAGGCTGACTTGCCTGCAGAAATCACCATTCCGTTTTCAAAGGCACAACTCAAACTTCCCGAAAAGAACATTTGCACCATTAGTATCGATGCAGAAGGCCGGGTGTTTATTGGACTAGACAATAAATTCGACAGAAAGCAAATGCTTCAATATGTAGCACAACAGAATGCGCTCAACCTCAATACCGATCAGGCTGAGTTATTTTCTTTGCTGCCTTCAACGGGGCTGCCGATGGAGGAACTCAGCTACTATTTGATGTTGGAAGGTGATGAACGCAAAGCATACTTTCAGCAAGGAATTCCATTTTCAGAAGAGAACAACCAGTTGCGCAACTGGCTCATTGGTTCGCGCTTGGCTAATCCAAATTTGAGATTTGCCATTAATGGCGATGGAGAAGCTTCGGTGACAACAGTTAAGCGCGTTTTTGACATCCTCCAAGACGTAAATATCACCCGATTTAACCTCGTAACTGACACTGAGATCGATGCTGCCGAATCTTGATGACATAGAAGTTGAAAAAATCAATGTGCGTCAGTCAGATAATAAAACTGACAAACGCGCACTGAATGTCGACATGAACCCCATGGTTGACCTCGCATTTCTATTGCTTACTTTCTTCATGCTGGCGACCACTTTCAGTAAGCCTCAAGCCATGGAGCTGCTGATTCCAGCCAAGCCTAAAGACGAGTTGGCAGAAAAAGAAATGGCGGTGAAAGAGTCTAAAACGCTGAGCTTGGCGCTGCAAAAGACCAATTGCAATGGTATAAAGGAATTACAGACCCAACAGCCCAAAAAATTGAATACGATGAACTTGAGCAACTGTTGCTATCAGTGAATAGTAACATCGAGGGTTTAGTAGTATTGATAAAACCTCTAGAATCAAGTAGATATGCTAACTTAGTTGATGTGCTTGACGCGCTGAACTACACAAATATTCAACGCTATGCCATCAGCGACTTGAGCGATTTTGACCTCAGCCTGGAAAATGATTCTGTGAAAAATGAATAGCCGAACCAATGGATACCTGGCGTTTGGTGTTGAAGACCGAAAAAGCTTCTATGCGAAGTACGTGGTATTTTCTATGTCTATCGCTTCGATGTTTTTGATTGCGGTAATTGTATATCCGATCGTAAAAGAAATGTTGACTAAGCAAGAAGAAGACCCAATTAAAGTTGAAGCTACACGGGTCATCAACTACTCTCAACTTTCAGCGCCTCCGCCCATTGGCCTTGAAAAACCGGAACCAGAATTATTCAAAGTACCGCCAAAGGCTAAACAGGTCAAGTTTGTTCAACCTGTAGCCAAGAAAGACGAAGAAGTGATCGAAGAAGAATACATTCCAACGATGGATGAATTGAAAGATGTTCAGATTAGTACTGTTCAAAGCGAAGGCGTTGATAGCATTATTGTGGATGAAGTGATCGCTGTGGAAGAACCCGTGAAAGAAGAAACATTCTCTTTTGTAGAGGTTATGCCTTCGTACAATGGCGGTGAAGGTGAATTGATGAAATACCTTGGTGAAAATTTAAAATATCCGAAAATCGCCAAAGATGTAAACGCTGAGGGTACGGTATTTCTTCAATTTGTGGTTGAAGCTGACGGCAGCATTGGTGATGTCAAAGTCCTGCGCAGCGCATTCGAACCATTAGACCAAGAAGCAATTCGTGTAATAAAGGCAATGCCAAACTGGATTCCAGGAAAACAAAATGGGAAGAGTGTGAGGGTTCTCTACACCATTCCCATCAAGTTTGACATTCAATAGTTGACGATAAGCTTTATTTCAAATCCTTCTCAGAAAGGTTCAGGTTTTTCCCACGCTCGTCTTTTATCCGCCAGTAAGTGCGGTCAATTTTTGGTATTTTCTTGTCTATCGTCACTGCATACTCGCGAAACTTCTCATTGGTGGTTTCGTTTGCAAAAGAGCGACCAATCACTGCTGTAACCGCCTTTGTAATCTCTTTCACGTCAAGTTCGGTGATCGTAGCGTGCTCTTCGATGGTACATTTCTTTACACCCAAAAAGGAACATGGGCCGAAATGATTTTCACCAAGAGATTTGTAGATTATTATATTTGGATCATTAAGAACCTGATTTACAGCGAAATCACGCTCCTCTTTTTTTGAAGAGGTTAACATTTTTTCAATTGCAATCAGATTTTCAACGATATCAGATCTTTTCTTTACTAAGTTCATAATTGCGCTTAAGTCTTTCAATTAACACTCGGCTAACGTAAATCAAATCTCATATACACCGCGCAATATTTCGTGCTAGTTCTTAACGATGAATTGTTATTAGTGACTGATATCACATGACTTGTCAACAATTAGGAAAGTCAACTCGATAAAAGATGCACCTATTTCAAGAACAAAACAGACGATTATCGAACTTCCAAGCCAATTATTTTGAAATGATTCTACGGGTAAAAGACACGCTAGTTTTCATTGGATAGTATCTTCGCTTCATGAGCAGTAACGACTATCTAGATTCATTTCCAAAAGATACTACCGAAGCTTGGCGAATGCGCGTTGAGCGCGAATTGAAGGGCAAGTCTTACGAAGATTTTCTGGTTTGGAAGAGCACGGAAGGATTTGAAATTGAAGCTTGGCAAAATACCCGACCTGAATGTTTACCAGACTTAATTCCAAATACAACACCTTGGAAAATCGTGGAATGTGTCTCATCCACTGATGCTAAAAAAGCAAACCTCTTGGCGTTAAACGCTCTGAATACAGGAGCTGAGGCTATTTGGTTCGAAAAAAGTTTTCTGGGAGCAGCGGCCCAAGTTGCTTCTCAAGGCATAGATCAAAAGATTGCTCCGATATTTATCCGTGGTGGAAACATCATTGATACGTTTCACACCCTATTAAAAACAGGCGAGCGCACTGAGTTCAAACAAAAAGAAACAGAGTTTTATTTAGATGGAAATAAACTTCGCGAGCGCGGTGCCGCCGTAATTGATGAACTGGCGTTGCTTATTGCGCAAGCAATTGAGTTGGGTAAAGAAACCCATTTCGTGAGCGCGCCACTCTTCTTCTCTGGAGTCGGGAATGCGTTTTTAACAGAAATTGCAAAACTGAGAGCGCTGCGATGGCTATGGAAATCCATTTTAATCAGCGAAGGAAAGGAACCTCAGAACGCCTCCGTTTTGGCAAAAAACCTCACCATTACTTATGCTCAAAACGATGAGCATACGAATATCCTCAGGGCAACATCTGCCGCCATGGCTTCAGTGATTGGTGGTGCAACGTTCATAATGATTGATCCTTGGGATCGAAATTGGAAAGAAGGCAATCCTTTTAGCGCGCGCATCAGTAGAAACATCCAAAACTTGTTGAAAGATGAGGCGCGAATGGATAAAAACCTCAATCCAGCCGATGGATCGTATTTCATCGAGCACCTAACGATCGAATTAGCTCGAACGGCTTGGAAAAAAGTGCAGGAAATAGAACGTACTGGAGGTTTTTCCGCCTTTGCTGAGAATGGCGGATTGAATGCTTTGCTTGAACAATCGAAGAAGAAACAGCTTGACGCCTATCAAAACAATGCATCGGTGCTGCTTGGTGTAAACAAATTCACACCGGCAACCCCGCTAAAAGAACCTGAAATCAAGCGAAGTCATTACGCGTTGTTACCCGATGCCATGAATATTCCTACTCACCTTCAAAATCAACACGCATGAGCAAATACAGCAGCTTAGCCTTTGATGATTTGGTGAGTCTTTCGGCAAACATTGAGGCACCTAAAAACACGAAATCATGGAAGTCGCCTGAAGGCATAGATGTACCGCTCGTTCAGCCCAAGTTATCAGATTCCTCGTTGCCGCATTTAATTTCAGGTGCTGGTGCTGCTCCGTATTTAAGAGGCCCGTATGCCAGCATGTATGCAATTCGGCCATGGACCATTCGTCAATACGCAGGATTCAGCACGGCCGAAGACTCTAATGCTTTTTACCGCAGAAACTTAGCCGCAGGTCAAAAAGGCTTGTCGGTAGCATTTGACTTGGCCACGCATCGCGGTTACGACAGCGACCACGAACGCGTAAAGGGTGATGTGGGGAAAGCAGGAGTTGCGATTGATACAGTGGAAGACATGAAAATGCTGTTCGATCAAATTCCACTCGATCAAATGTCCGTTTCGATGACCATGAATGGCGCTGTTATTCCGATCATGGCCTTTTTTATTGTTGCTGCTGAAGAGCAAGGTGTAAGTCCTGACAAACTCACAGGAACGATTCAAAATGACATTCTCAAAGAATTCATGGTTCGAAACACCTACATCTACCCTCCTCAGCCATCCATGCATATCATTGGCGATATTTTTAAGTATACCGCTGAAAAAATGCAGAAATTTAATTCCATCAGCATTTCTGGTTATCACATGCACGAAGCTGGTGCCACTGCAGATATTGAACTGGCTTACACCTTGGCCGATGGTCTCGAATACATCAGAACAGGAATTGCTTCAGGATTGAAAATTGATGAGTTTGCACCTCGGCTTTCCTTCTTTTGGGGAATTGGAATGAACCACTTTATGGAGATCGCCAAAATGCGTGCTGGCAGAGTGTTGTGGTCGAGGATTGTGAAGCAGTTCGACCCACAAAAAGAAAAAAGTATGGCCTTGCGCACGCACAGTCAAACTTCCGGATGGAGCTTGACCGAGCAAGACGCATTCAACAACGTGGCGCGCACGAGCATTGAGGCCTTAGCTGCAGCAATGGGCGGAACGCAATCTCTCCACACCAATTCACTGGATGAAGCCATTGCTTTACCCACTGATTTCTCAGCTCGAATTGCAAGAAACACTCAACTTTTCTGGCAACTCGAAAGCGATATTACCAAAGGCATCGACCCTTGGGGAGGTTCATTTTATGTAGAACAACTCACTGCTGGATTGATAGAAAAAGCGTGGACATTAATTGAAGAGGTAGAAGAACTTGGCGGAATGACCAAGGCTATTGAAGCCGGTGTTCCGAAGATGCGCATTGAAGAAGCAGCGGCACGGAAGCAAGCTGGGATTGACAATGGCCAAGAAATTATTGTGGGTGTAAACCGCTATGAGTTTGATGATGACACAGAGATCGAAATTTTAGACGTTGACAACACTAAGGTTAGAACATCTCAAATAGAGCGCATCAATGCAGTAAAAGCCTCACGAAATACAGCTGAAGTAACGCTGGCCCTCGATGCGATAGCCTCTTGTGCCCAATCAGGCGAGGGTAACTTACTAGAACTCGCGGTTATCGCAGCTCGAAAAAGGGCAACACTTGGAGAAATTAGTTCTGCCATGGAAACCGCATTTGGAAGGCATAAAGCAGAAACTAAAACAATAAGTGGCGTTTATTCTGGTGCAATGAAACAAGACAAAACATTTGAAGAAGCCCGTTCTTTGGCTGAAAAAGTGTCAAAACTTGAAGGACGAAGGCCTCGAATTCTTGTTGCCAAAATGGGGCAAGACGGGCACGACAGGGGAGCTAAGGTGATCGCTTCATCCTTTGCAGACATTGGTTTCGATGTAGATGTAGGACCTCTTTTTTCAACTCCAGCAGAGGTTGCTAAAATGGCCATGGAAAACGATGTGCATTTTGTAGGCGTCAGTTCATTGGCGGCAGGTCACAAGACTTTGGTGCCTGAGTTGGTGAGTGAATTAGAAAAAATCGGAAGAGCTGACGCTATCGTTGTTGCTGGTGGAGTAATACCAAAACAAGATTATGACTTCTTGTATAACGCTGGCGTTTCAGCTGTTTTTGGCCCCGGCACAGTAATCAGTCAGGCGGCCATTATGCTGCTCAATCAACTGATAAATCGTTTGAGTAATTCGAATTAGAACGCGAATAGACAGCCCGATGGTTTAGTCACATAAAATCACCGTTCAAACATTCAAAGCAGCTCTTGACGAATCGAGAAAATTTAAAATTTGAAGCCAATTAACTTCGCCCCAATCAAATGAGATTCGTCTCATAAAATCGATTCTGGATCTATGTAAACTATTATATATGTCGTCATCTGCGGAGGATGATTCTCTTTTTTGACGAGTGATGAGCTTAATTAAGAATAGAGAATTAAAAAAGGTGCCTAGGCACCTTTTTTGCTTTATACCATTCGTTAAATGGTAATTAAAGGTCTCTTTCTCGTTTAACAATCAGCACTTCATCATTATCAAGCTCTAAGTATCCCATCTCATAGCAAAAATGATAGATGGATCCTGTTTTCGTTTCATAGATATTTGTAAAGTAAGTAAAACTAAATCCTTTACTCAGCAGCTTATCCCTCGAAACCTTTGTTTTATCCTTGGGGTTTAACTCCACCAATATTCTGCGATTCTTCCTCAATGTGTTGTTGACATTCCTCACCAAATTGTTTGCATCGCTATTGTTTCGGTTGTTAAATGCATTTCTGCATTGATCACTGCAAAACTTCTTGTCCGCTCGTCCGATGAGTTTATCCCCACACTCTAAGCATTTTAATTCGGTAGCCATAAAATCAAAAATAGAATTTCATTTTCATTTATCCCTCAAACTATCCGAAACGAATATGACGTTTTAGATTATTTTTGGACAAATTGAATATAAACTTGCCCCCTATGCGAACCATAATTATTCTAGCGCTTTCTGCTTTGCTTTTTTCAGAAGCGGATGCACAAACACAGGTAGTTCATACACCTCGAACAAGTCCACGTGCTGAAATATCACAAACCATTGGAATTACTGAGATCACCATTTCGTACTCTCGACCAGGAGTCAGAGGTCGAAAAGTTTGGGGAGTAATAGTTCCTTATGGGATGCAAAATCCGGGCTGGGGCACGGCTAAAAGTGCTCCGTAGCGAGCGGGAGCAGATGAAAATACGGTGATCACTTTTTCAACGCCTGTAAAACTTAATGATGTTGCTGTTGAAGCTGGATCTTATGGACTATTTATGGTTGTTCAGGAAGACGGATCGGTTGAAATTCTATTAACCACAAACAATCAAAGTTGGGGTGCCTACTTTTTTAGTGAAGATGAAGTTATAGCCCGAGCCAAAACATCATGGCAAGAGCATCCGTTTACTGAATACCTCGAATATGAATTTAATGACTTCACCGAAACCAGTGTTTACTGCGCATTGAATTGGGAAGAAAAATCAATACCATTTGAAATTGAAGTGGATGTAAAAGCCACCGTAGTAGAACAATTACGAAATGACCTTCGTGGAACCGCGCGCTTCTCTTATATAGGTCCGCTCGAGGCAGCCGATTGGTGCATCACCAATGAAACCAACTTACCAGAAGCATATGAATGGGCGAAATTAGCAGCCACCATGGAAAAGCAATTTCAAACGCTGCAAGTGAAAGCAGCTGCTGAATATGCATTAGGAATGACCGATGTAGCGAAAGAAACGATGAAATAAGCCATGCCGCTTGCAGGCATCTTTGAACTGCACGCATACGGAAGACAGCTGATCACAGAAGGCAAAATAGATCAAGCCATGGAAGTATTTAAATCCAATGCTGAACTTCATCCCAATACTTGGCCCGTTAATTACGGTATGGCAAGAGGTCTCTCAGCCAAAGGTGAATATGCTAAGGCTGTAGAATACTTGCAGCTGGCAGAAAAAAATTGCCCTGATGACGTTAACCGAGCCATTGTAAAAACGAACATTGAAAAACTTCAGCGCAACGAAGACATTAATTAAACCTTCGTTATCATTTTAAGATCACTCTATAGGCAAACTAGAGTATATTAGCGGCCATGCTAAGTAAAAAAGCGAAGTACGCCATGCTGGCCTTAGTGCACTTGGCCAAGCACCAAGACGATGGCCCTGTGTTGATCAGCAAAATTGCAGAAGAAGAACACATTCCCCAGAAATTCCTTGAGGCCATTCTTTTGGATTTAAAAAAAGATGGTACCCTCGCCAGTAAAAAGGGAAAAGGCGGTGGATATTACCTCATTAAATCACCCGATGAAGTAAATATGGCTGATGTGATGAGGCTTTTTGATGGGGCCATCGCACTGCTGCCCTGTGTCACATATAAATATTACGAACGTTGTGAAGAATGCAAGGATGAAGAAACCTGCAGTATACGAGAAACATTCATGAAAGTTCGCAACCAAACAGTCGAAATACTCAAGGCCTGCACCCTCACCCAGCTAATGAAATCTGAAGGTTAAGTTTGAGCAAAATATCTTTACTCTACTAAGTAGATAGAGTTTATATATTTGCAGCATGAGGCAACTTAAAACATTTTGCATTATAATAGTTTTCACAGGTCTTTTTTCCTCGTTAAGCGGCCAAACGACAACCCATCAAAATCTTATTTGGTTGCGATATTTCACTACGGTCAAGTTGACCGATAAGGTTTCCATCCATACCGAAATCGAGGAAAGAAGTTACATAGCTCCTTATCGTCAGCACCAGAGGCTTATCCCAAATCTGAGCGTTGCATATTTGAAACAGGATGACTTAATCTTTAATATGGGGGCAACCTACTTTCAACAATACTTACCGCATGATGCAGCCAAAGCGCCCTCATTATACAATGAAATCAGACCGCACCAATCAATAACTTTAATTAAAAATGTTTCAAACTTTAAATTTACGACCAGACTTCAGATAGAACAGCGCTTTATGGAAGACATAAATCATTCATTTCTTTTTATAAGTAGGGAGCGCTTTCTATTTCGAAGCTCATACCCATTGATTCGATCACAAAGCTCATCCTGGTTAGAAGCCATTATCTTTAATGAAATTTTAGTACAGCAAGGTAAAGATCTCAAGTATAATTTTTTCGATCAAAACAGGCTAGGCGCAGGTGTTAAAACCAATTTAAATGAAAGCTTGCAGATCGAAGCACTACTTGTAAATTGGCATCAACAACAATCAACATTAGTGGATTTTTTTAATCGGAATATTCTTTGGCTGACACTGTTTCACACAATATGAATTTAAATGTTTGAATCACTAACCATTGATGCTTACATCACAGCCGCTGTGATCATTGCAGCGATCGTGATGTTTATATGGGATAAACTTTCGGTAGACCTTATTGCGCTTCTTATTATGGGCGCTTTGGTAGTGTCTGGTGTTATTTCTCCATCTGAAGGAATGGCGGGGTTCAGCAACCCCGCTACCATGACAGTTGCATTCATGTTTGTGATTTCTGCCGCAATATTAAAAACTGGTTCACTGCAATTTGTGGCAAGTCAACTCACGAAAACATTTCGAAATCACTACCAGCGCGGAGTTGTACTGCTCATGCTCATGGTAAGCAGCGTAAGCGCGTTCATCAACAATACGCCCGTTGTAGCGGTTATGATACCTGTAACAATTCAGATCGCTAAAAACTCTAACAGAAAAGCTTCAAAGCTTTTAATACCTGTAAGTTATGCATCAATTTTTGGTGGCATGTGTACGTTGATCGGAACCTCAACAAACATCCTTGTAAGTGGTATTGCTAAACAAAATGGCATGGTGCCTTTTAAGATGTTTGACTTCGCTCCAATGGGATTGGTGTTTGTATTGGCTGGATCGCTATTCATGATATTTATCGGACAACGCCTCTTGCCAAGCAGGTCGGTGGATACGGAAGATGATTTGGAAGACAGTTTGATCGACTACCTGGCTGAAATTGAAATTCTTGAGAATTCTGATTTGGCAAACAAGAGCATTTTATCATCGGCACTCGTCAAGGAATTGGAAATGGAAATATTAGAATTAAGGCGCAACGCCACTTCCATGAATTTACCTCAGGGGGACACTACCCTATTGGTAGGCGATATTCTAAAAGTGAGGTGCAATGTTTCTAAAATGAAACAAATGAAAGACCAACTGAAGGTAAAGATCACGCCTTTTGCTGACGATGAAGACACGGAAGATCTCATTGAGAAAAGTTCGTATGTGGAGCTTGTCATCCCTACTGATTCGGCCTTAGAAGGTAAAACCCTCAGGGAATTTGACTTCAGGAGGCGCTACAGAGCAGCACCGTTAGCCATTCGTCATCGCGAAGAAGTGCTGAGAGATCAATTGCAAGACGTGAGGTTGCGCGCGGGTGACGTGATTTTAGTGGAAATGAAAACGCACTTTATGGATCAATGGAAGAGCAATTCACGCGACCAAAATATTCCATTCATTATACTGAGTGAACAAGGAATTTTAAACTTCGATAGAAAGAAGTTTTTCATTGTGCTATCGATCATTGTAGCTGTGATTACCGCAGCTTCTACAGGGTTGTTGCCCATTGTAATAAGTACACTTTTAGGAGTTTGTGCGCTGGTGCTAACCGGTTGCTTGACCATGAAGGAAGTTTATCGAAGTATTCAGTGGCCCATCGTTTTTCTATTGGCAGGTGCACTCAGTTTGGGTGTGGCAATGCAAAACTCAGGATTAGCGCAAGCAATTGCCACAGCGATCGTCAATAATTTGCACGAATTTGGACCAATTGCCATTCTCTCAGGAATTTATCTATTCACCAGTTTGATGACAGAGACCATGAGCAATAACGCCACGGCAGCTTTGGTTGCACCGTTAGCCATAGCCACAGCGCATCAATTGGGTGTATCGCCTGTTCCTTTTGTAATGGCTGTCATGTTTGCTGCTTCGGCTAGTTTTATGACTCCAATCGGATACCAAACCAACACTATGATTTATTCAGCTGGAGGTTATAAATTCAAGGACTTTTTCAAGGTGGGTGTTTGGCTCAACCTGTTGTTTTGGATACTTGGCACATTGCTTATTCCGTTATTCTTCCCTTTTTAAACGAAGGAAATATACTTCTGAAGAACTTCCAGCGAGTCTTCTCGCCTGGATTTCCTCATGGGCACAAACTCACCCGAAATCATATTCACACCACCTCCATCGCTTTTAGAGATGCTAGTTACATGGTTTAAGTTTTTGAGGTAACTTCGATGAATGCGCAAGAACCCAGATTTTCTAGGCTAGCTTCGAAGACACTCAATGTGCGAGAAACTGTATGTTTTTGTCTATTTCTCAGAAAAACATAAGGGTAATTTTTCTACAAACTAGCTGACTCCTTTTGAACGAAGAACGTGAGAAAAAAGCTACGGATTAGAGTTCTCCGCAGTCTTCGATTTCAATTTTCTTAGATGTTTGTCCGCTGCGCGAGCCCAATTCTTCGATGGCTGAAACAACATCCATTCCTTCTGTTACATTGCCAAAAACAACGTGCGCTCCGTCTAACCAATCGGTTTTGATGGTGCAGATAAAAAATTGGCTGCCGTTGGTATTTGGACCTGCATTGGCCATGCTCAATGTGCCAGGCCCTTCGTGCTTAAGTGTAAAATTCTCATCCGGGAAGCGGTCTCCGTAAATCGACTTTCCACCGGTTCCGTTGTGGTTAGTGAAATCGCCACCTTGCAGCATAAACTCTGGAATCACGCGGTGAAAACTGCTTCCTTTGAAACCGTAGCCTTTCTCGCCTGTGCAGAGTGCTCTAAAATTTTCAGCTGTTTTGGGCACGACATCGGCCCTCAGTTCAAACACTATTCTACCCAGCGACTCGCCACCTGCGGTTACATCGAAAAAACACTTTGGATTGCTCATTTTGTATGTTCTAAAATTTGAACGGCAAATGTGAAAATTTTGATCCGGTTAGTTGCTTTTATTATTCACATATTCGCTTGATAAAATTGACTGCATGAAATTCATTTCTACCTTCACTATGATTGCTCTTTGTTTAGCACTTAGTGGATGCAAAAAAGACAAAAGCGAACAAGCCGCCAAAGACGATAAAATAATCCGTGATTACATTGCTGCAAATAACCTCAATGCTGAAGAAACTGGCTCAGGATTGTATGTAGTGATTGACAATGAAGGTGCGGGATTCAAACCGAGTCAAAACAGCACCGTTTCAGTTTACTACAAAGGTTATTTTACGGATGGAAAAGTGTTTGACGAAACGGGAAGCGAACCCATTACATTCAGCTTACAGCAAGTTATTGAAGGCTGGCAAGAAGGCATTCCTTATTTTAAACCGAGTGGCTCAGGAATTTTACTCATTCCTTCGGCATTGGGCTATGGCAGCGAAAAGGTTGGAGATATTCCACCAAATTCAGTGTTAATATTCGATATTGAATTGGTGACGGTGAATTGAATCGGCTTTAAACGCGTTCAGTGACTTTCCTTTTGGTTGATTTGCAAAGTATAACTGACCTTTTAGATCAAATTATTCAAAAGACAGTTTGAATGTGTATGCTAGATATGCTGCTTCAATAAATTCTCCAATTCCTTATTCTTATAAATACGGTCAAACGACATGGTGTTTGAAAGTTCGTCTGCAATCGTTAACAGGTCGCTCGCTTTTTGCAACAACATCATTGCCTTTGCTTTATCTGACTGAATGCCGGCTTTTGCCATTTCAGACACGATTTCAGATAAGACTTCTGCATGATTAGGTGTAAATTTTCTAAACTCTATAAAACTCCGTAATTCCGATTTATCGAAAGAACTCAATGTTTCCAGGTCAATATCCAATTCGCTTTTGAGTTGTTGGTGAGACACTTCAATTCCCTGCGATAATTGACCGTTGTTCTTCCGCCCAATAAGATCAGAAAGTATGATTGATAACACTTTTCCAAGCTGTTCGATTTGATCTTTTATGATGTCTCGTTGTTCCATTTGTTTGCTTCTCAAAATAAAGATACTTTTTTCATCCAAACCATAAAACGATGGATCCGCCACCTGCTGTCAATTTAACCGATAACAAATAGTTACAACCAATTGCTATCGACATTAAGCGGGTATCTACCGAATCGGCCGAAACAACCGCCATTCCTTTGCGTCATCGTTCTTTCAAACCACAGTCTGAATTCAACAGATGCATGCCAATAGAAGTAACAAGCAGACGCAAGAGGCGCAAGAATAACAGATGGAATAATGCACACAGAATCAGACGTGGAATGACAGGACGTAAAAGTTCAATTAACCAAATAATTTAAATTTTAGAAACTATGAACGCTTTAAGAAACAGAGTACAATTGATCGGTAACCTAGGAATGGACCCAGAAGTAAAGTCTTTTGACAAAGAAAAAAAGATGGCTAGAATCAGCATCGCAACCAAAGAAGTGTATTACAACGCCAAAGGCGAGCGAGTGCAAGACACGCAATGGCACAACATTGTGATGTGGGGCAAAACTGCAGAGATCGCTGAGAAATTCCTTAAGAAAGGCCAAGAAATTGCCGTGGAAGGTAAATTGGTGAACCGATCTTGGGAAACCAAAGAAGGTGAAAAGCGCTACACTACCGAAGTAGTGGTGAATGAGCTTGTCATGCTCGGTAAGAAAGACGCAGCCTAATTTTTTTTAGAGCGCGTCTTGCAAAAGAGTCACTCGCTGAGTGGCTCTTTTTTTTTACCCTAAAATCACAAATCGGCCCTTGCCCGAAATATCGTTGTGCACCGAAATTGTTCCTTTCCAAATGGTGCTAAGCTCATCTTTAAATGCATCCATATCGGTAGCATGGGTTTCAAAATAGACCCGCTTCACCGCATTCTTCACCGCCAAGTGTGCGATGCGTTTATAAAACGCCAATGGGTCATCTTCAGGCGCAAACAGTGCCACGTGCGGTTCGTGATTCAGCACATTGCTGTGCATGGCGGACTTTGCTTCTGTTGGAATGTATGGCGGATTGCTGATGTAAATATCTACTTCCGGAAATTCAGCTTCGTCACTCAACACATCACGTTGAAAAAGATTTACAGGCAAACCCAAGTTTTTTGCGTTTCGCTGCGCCACTTCAATGGCCGATGCTGAAATATCACAGGCGCTTACTTCCCACTCCATTCGCGCATGCTTCATCGCTAAGGCAATGCATCCAGAGCCAGTGCCAATGTCTAGAACACGCATTTTACCGTCCGATTCATGCGCTAAAAGCAGGGCTACCAGATCCTCTGTTTCGGGGCGTGGAATGAGCACATTGTGATCTACATACAATTCAAAATCGCCAAACTGCGCTTTATTGAAAATATACTGAACGGGTTCATTTTCCTTCAGTCGCTCAATCACCTCTTTCCAACGCAACAAACTGGATTCTGAAACGTGCGTATCGTTCATCAGGTAGGTCTTCGACTTACTCCAACCTTCGATTTCTTGCGCACACCAATGGTAAAGCGAAAGCAATTCACCTTGCAAGTAATTGGCGGAAAGCGCCTGATAAAACGATTGTCGTAATTCGGCATGAGTCATGGCTGCAAAGGTGTGCATTTCACGCATCGCGCTTCTCAAATTTTCTGCTTTGTTAATCGTGCCGACCGCATTTTTAGCGCACTGTTTCTCGTTACTTTTGGCGCATGCAACAGCATAACATCTTCATGAAGCGGTGCTTCGAATTGGCGTCACTGGGATTGGGCAACACAGCTCCAAATCCGCTGGTGGGAAGCGTGATTGTGCACAACGGAAGCATTATCGGAGAAGGTTATCACCAAAAATACGGTGGTCCGCACGCTGAGGTGAACGCCATCAATGCTGTGGAAGACAAGTCTCTATTAGCCGAATCAACCCTTTATGTAAACCTGGAACCATGCGCGCATCACGGCAAAACACCGCCTTGTGCTGATCTGATAATTGAGCGCCAATTAAAGCGTGTGGTCATCGGCAACATCGATCCGTTTTCAGCTGTTGATGGAAAAGGGATTGAACGACTAAAAAGTGCAGGCATCGAAGTGATCACAGGAATTCTTGAGGAAGAAGGCCGATGGCTCAACCGAAGGTTTTTCACATTTCACGAGAAAAAACGACCTTATGTGATCTTGAAATTTGCTCAAACCATCGATGGATTTTTAGACGGCAACAGAAGTGATGATGACGATGCAGAAGCCCTGAAAATTTCGGGCAGTCAAATGAACCAAATCGTTCACAAGTGGCGCAGTGAAGAGGCTTCAATATTGGTTGGAAAAAACACTATTTTATTAGATAATCCGAGCCTCACGACTCGACTTTGGCCTGGAAAAAACCCGCTACGACTCGTGATTGATCCTGAATTGGAAGTTCCAGAAACGAAGGCCGTAATGAGCGATGGAAACCACACGTGGATTTTCAATGCAAGGCGCGATGAATATTGCGAAAACAAGTTGTGTTTCATCCAAATCAATGACCCGAGCGATTTTCATTCAGAAATCTTAACCTACTTACACAAAAGCGACATTCAGTCTGTGATCATCGAGGGTGGAGCGGCAACATTGTCGCGGTTCATTGAAGCCAGTGTTTGGGACGAAGCGCGCATAATTACCGGCAATATGCGCATCGGATCTGGAGTTACCGCTCCTGAGTTTCAAGGGAAATTGATTGCCTCGAATCATTTCGGTGACGATTTACTGCAAGTGTATTTACCGGCATGATCTACCTCATACTTAGCATACTTTCCTCGATCGGGATTTTTATTGCCTTTCGCTTGTTTAACCGCAAAGGCACCAATACGCGACACGCCATCATGATCAACTACGCAGTGGCTGCGCTTACAGGATTGGCCGTGTTTCGGCCTGATTCGCTGTGGTTTACAACTTCTTGGTTTCTTCCTTCCTGCATCTTGGGCGCATTTTTCTATGTTATTTTTCGCGTGATGGCCAAGGTGACGCAAGAAAACGGCATGTCTGTTTCGAGCATCGCCACTAAAATGAGCGTTGTGATTCCTGTTGCTGTAGGATTAACAGTCTTACAAGAATCGGTTAACGCATTAAAAATCATCGGTATCGTATTCGGATTAGCATCAGTGGTTATCAGCGCGGGCGGAAATTCTAAAAAAGGTACATGGCTTTGGCCGTTAATTCTGTTTATCGGCAGTGGATTGATCGACACAAGCTTGAACCTGTTTCAAACGTGGAGCGTCAGCGAATCAGAATTTCCTGTATTCATCACCAATATTTTCTTTTTTGCGTTCATCACTGCCCTCGTGCACCACGCTTTTAGCAAAGGGCGCAGCATTTCAAAAGCTTCCATAAAAGGAGGATTTCTGCTCGGAATAGTAAATTTCACTGCGCTTTTCTACATCTTGAAATCACTCTCATTACCCAATTGGGAAAGTTCAGTGGTGTTTCCGATCAATAACTTTGGAATCATTGCCGGATCAACCCTCTTCGCCATTGTCGCCTTTGGAGAAAAGGTAACCGTTAAAGGCTGGCTGAGTATTGGACTAGCGCTTTGCTCGATTCTTATTCTCTATTTTTCTAAATGATGCATCCTGATGCCTATAAAACTGTAATTCATCCGTCAGAAGGCGACTACCGAGAACGCGGAAGCAAATTTCCGAGCTACTTGGTTCCCTGTGAAGATGATGAAACATTGAAAGCGCACATCACTCAACTCAAAAAGCAGCACCCTTCGGCCCGACACGTGAGCTATGGCGCAGTGATGGGCATTGAAAACATCATCGAGCGAAGCAATGATGATGGCGAACCAAACGGAACGGCTGGCTTGCCCATTCTGAATCAGTTGTTGAGTGCTGAATTGAAGAATGTAGCATTGCTGGTGGTTCGCTATTTTGGCGGCACGAAACTGGGCAAACCCGGGCTGATCAACGCTTACAAAGAGAGCGCAAAGGATGCCCTCGCGCATGCACGCTTGGTCACTCGTTTCAACTCTACTGAGATTCTCTTTCGCTTTGGGTACGATGCCACCGGCCCGGTAATGCAGGCCATCGAACACATCGAGCACTCGACTATCATCGAACAGCGGTTTGATCAGGACTGTGAGATCACAGTTTCTATCCCAAAATCGGAGCTCGACAAAGCTTTACATTTGTTTGATCACACCAATGAAGTTGAAGTTAGTCTGCTGCATTAATATCGCTATCGCTGTGCTTCTAAGCACTGCTGCGCTTGGTCAATCGTATATTCGGCATACGATGGAGCAACTTCCTTGGAGCGTCACATCGCTAACGCAGCTCGAATCCTTCTTGTCTGCGAAATATGAAAGACCTGTAACGCTGCAAACAGACACTATTATTCAAAGCCTTAAAGGCAGACATCATTATTTCGATCTCGCAATCGATGGATTTGAAGTGCATCACGGCTTGGTGAAGTGGAACGATTTTTCATCCACAGCCTCTACCCTTTCATTTCCAGTTTTCGAAGGTGAAATTACGCTCAATCCAACAAATCCTTCTTCAACGATTGTTCAAAATTTTATAAAAACTAATAAATTAAGTAACTATATTTTATACTCTGATATTAAATGGTTTATAATTGGGAATTCACTGGTGAAAAAATGGGTAATTCGCTATGAAACTCCAAATAAATACAAAGAAGTTGTTATTGAAAATGCAGGAGAAATTTTACAGGAAAACGACTTCATTGTGCACGACAAGGCCGACACATTGGTGTATATAAATATTTATAATCCTGATCCGTTGACATCAGCTCGCACAGCATACGGAGCTCCATATGTCGATGACTTTGACCGCAACAACTCGGCATTGGAAGCGATGCTGGAAACCGACACCATTCGCTTGCGTTGGAATGATGCAGAAAAACGATGGAAGCTAGAATCTGATTATGCAATAGCTCTTGACATTGACGCACCTTTCGATGCACCACCAGCCTTTGAGAAACCTGATGTTAGTAACTTGCTTCTCAACCGGAGCCAGCAGCAATTTGAATACTTCAATGCCTTTTACCACATCAACAAAGCGCATGAAAAGCTCCAGCATCTGGGATTTCCAAACTTGGTGAATTATCCACTGGCCTTTGATGCACGTGGCAGCACTTCCGATCAATCGAGCTTTGTGCCGAGCGGTATTTTTCCCTATTTAAAATTTGGCATTGGCGGAGTTGATGACGCAGAAGATGCTGACGTTATCACCCACGAATATGGCCATGCCATTGCCTTTAGCGCAGCACCAAATACCAACTTGGGCGCTGAGCGTGCCGCCTTAGACGAAGGCTTTTGCGATTACTTCGCCATCAGCTATTCGAGGGCGCTCAGTGACTTCAATCGAAATACGGTATTTGATTGGGACGGACACAACGAGTTTTGGCCGGGAAGAACTCTTACTAACCGAAGAACTTACCCTACTGACCTCGAACGCAACATTTATGAAGACGGCATTTTATGGGCTTCAGCAGTGGCAGAAATCTCAGATTATATCGGCAGCGAAAACGCAGATCGTATCATGCTTAATTCACTTTACTCATGGTTTCCATACATGCTTATGAGCGATGCCGCACATTTATTTATGCAGTCAGACACGCTGCTCAACGCTGCCGCAAATGCTGAACTGGCTTCGATTATTTTTTGCGACCGCGGACTTTTACCGGGTTGCGAAGACACCTTGATTTCGTCTTTGCCTTTGAATGATCCCTACCTTGGAAACAGCTATGACTTTGCCTACAACAGAGAACCGCTCTACATCTATCCTAACTCAAGAAAGATTGAAGCGATCCAAATTTTTGACCTTTCGGGAAATTTGATCTATGCAGAAGAATGGACAAAAAGCGAGCAGCTACTGTATGAATTTGACGGAGCGCATTTACCCCAAGGCGTGTTTATTCTTCGCTTGATCACCGATGAGGAAGACTTTAGTTTTAAGCTCATTCGGCTGTGGAATTAGACCGCCTCTAACTCACTCAATTTCACTTTCATCTTGAAATTCCCGAACAACACAGTCGCTTCTTCACCCTTAATATCAGCCACTTCACCATTTTGAGAGCCGTTGTTCATGCGTACTTTTGAACCTACGAGAATGGGTTTTGGCGGAGCTTTCGGCACCGACTTTTTCTTTTTTACGGTTTCTCGCGTTGGTGCGTCTTTTACCATCTGTTTGGTCTTGGCTTGCTCTTTCTTCGTAACGAGCTTGCTTTTTTCCATGGCGATGAATTTCCGCACCTCTTCTAATAGGTTTTTATTACTGCCTTTCAAACGGTAACCTTGGATGAATTGCGACATGCGCTTGCCATTAGACAAGTCTTTGTTGTTTCGTTCGATGATGTCTTGTTGACGTTGCAGTCGATGCTCAAAATGCTCTGAAAGCGCCTCGTATTCTTGCTTTGACTGCTCCGCCTCCTGCTTTGCGTGCAGGGCTGCTAAATTCACCTCTTCAATTTGCGACTTCTCTTTTTGAAGCACTGCAATCAGTCCGTCAAGCTCGACTTTGTTCGCGCTTAGTCGTGTTTTTGCATCTTCGATCAATGCGTTGGGAATGCCATTGATTTGCGCCACTTCGAAGGTAAATGACGACCCCGGCTGTCCCACTGAAAGCTGATACATTGGAGCCAGCGATTCGCTGTTAAAAAGCATACTGGCATTGACTGCGTTGCGCAATCGTGCAGCCTTCATTTTAATGTTTGCGTAGTGCGTGGTAATCACACCAAAGCTTTTGCAGTTATACAGCGTTTCAAAAAATACTTCTGCGAGTGCACCGCCCAATTCAGGATCAGAGCCAGTGCCAAATTCATCCAAGAGCAGCAAGGTGCGTTTGTTGGCTACTTCGAGGAAGTATTTCATTCTCTTTAGGCGATAGCTATAGGTACTCAACTGATTGGCAATGGATTGATTGTCTCCAATATCTGACAAGATGTATTGAAACCAACCAAACGTGCTCGATGGGTCGCAAGGCACCAACAAGCCACATTGCACCATGATTTGAAGCAATCCAACCGTTTTCAGGGTGATGGATTTCCCTCCAGCATTCGGACCGGAAATCACCATCATGCGACAAAACTTATCGAGGTATAAGCTTTGAGGCAAGGTTTTCAGTCCTGCGTCTTTATTGGCGAGCAGCAATAGTGGATGGTATGCGTTGATCAGCTCGATTTTTACTTCATAGGCAATGGCAGGTTTTGATGCTTCCATCTTCAGGCCGACACGCACTTTTGCATTAATGAAATCAAGTTCTGTCAACACCAATTGGTAAGCGCGCACCAATTCAATATGCCTTCTGATTTCGTTCGTCAACGCTAAGAAAATGCGTCTAATCTCGCTGCGCTCATCGTCAAGAAGCATTTCGAGTTCGTTGTTGAGGGCCATGTTTTCGCGCGGTTCGATGTAGGTAAACGCACCGGTTTTTGAAGATCCCAAGGCATTTCCTGGAACCTGTCTTTTGTGGTTAGACAGCACACTCAAAACGCGTCTGTCATTGATGTAAGCTTCAACTGTTTCTGCTAAAAAACCATCTTTAGACAAGCGCTTCAACACCTTCTCAAAATTGCGGTTGATGTCGCGTCTTCTGCTCTTTAAATCTTGGCGAATGCGAAACAATTCAGGCGATGCATCGTCTTTCACTTGCAAACGAATGTCCAACACTTTCTCAACGGGATCAATGACTTCTTTCGTAAAATACGCCTCTTGGGTCAAGGCTCGCAATTCGGGGTAAAGCGGATCGTTGTTTTTGAAAAATTGAAGTAGATCATTGACCAATCTGCTGGCATCGATCAAGCGCACAAAGCCTTCCAAATCGAGCGGTGTACCTTGTAATTCGAGGCGTTGAATCTCGAGATGCAACTCCTCAAAATCCAAGCGCGGAAAGCCTTTATCAGCCTGACGAATCTGCATCAATTCGTGCGCCTGTTCCAGTGCTTTCGTGGCTTCGTCTTGACGCAAATACGGCAGAAGCGAGTGCATTCTTTTCCGCGCTGAATCTTGATAACAAGCACCAGCGAGCATACTGCGCACCGTTTCAAATTCTAAATCTTGAGCGGTTTGGGGATCAAAAAGCACTTTCATTCTGCTGCAAAGAAACACAGCCAAGCTCAAACAGTTTGCTCAGCGGGTCCAAATGTTTGCTCTTCCCTTAAGCTGCAAGAGCTTCTAGATTTTCATTCTTCATATTTCGTGGTAACTTAATGACAAATGCTCGCCTGTCTTAGGAATCAACTTCCTACTTTCGTACCTCTTTTATGAACCCTTACAAAACAGTTGCATTTTATACCTTGGGCTGCAAGCTCAATTTCTCAGAAACCAGCACCATTGCTCGTTTGTTTGAAGAAGGAGGTTACGCCAAAGTAGACTTTGATGATCGACCAGACATCTATGTCATTAACACATGTTCGGTTACCGATCATGCCGACAAGAAATGCCGCAATTTGGTGCGAAGGGCAAAGAGCAAAAATCCAGATGCGTTTATCGCTGTTGTTGGTTGCTACGCGCAATTGAAGCCTGATGAAATTGCAAATATTCAAGGAGTAAATGTAGTGCTGGGCGCCAATGAAAAGTTCAACATCATTGACTACCTCGACAAGCAACCGGTGAGCGGCAAAGCGCAAATCGAGAATAGCCACATCAAAGAAGTAAAGACTTTCATTCCGTCCTATTCGGCCAACGATCGCACGCGCACCTTCTTGAAAATTCAAGACGGTTGCGACTATTTCTGTTCGTTCTGCACCATTCCGCTGGCCAGGGGAAGAAGCAGAAACCAAAGCATCGAAGAAACCCTGAATGTTGCGCGCGAAGTGGCTGAAACGGGCGTAAAAGAAGTGGTGTTAACAGGGGTGAATATTGGTGATTTCGGACAAGGAGAAGGTGAGAGCTTTTTTGAGCTGATAAAGGCTTTAGACGAAGTTGAGGGCATTGAACGTTTCCGTATTTCGAGCATCGAGCCTAACTTATTGAGCAATGAAATCATCGACTTTGTGGGCCAGAGCAAGCGCTTTGTTCCACACTTTCACATTCCGCTGCAGTCAGGTTCTGACGCCATGCTAAAGAGCATGCGCAGGCGTTACCTCACTGATTTGTATCGCGACCGAATTGAACGCATCAATTCGCACATGCCTGATGCCTGCATTGGTGTTGATGTGATTGTCGGGTTTCCAGGAGAAACAGAAGACGAGTTTATGAAAACCGTAGATTTTGTAAGGTCGCTCGATGTGTCATACCTGCATGTGTTCACTTACTCTGAGCGGGCCAACACCACAGCGCTGCGCATCGAAGATGTGATTCCGATGCAAGTGCGCCAAGAACGCAATAAAATCTTGAGCAATATTTCGTACAAGAAGAAACGCGCCTTTTACGAAACGCAGATCGGCAGTGAGCGGCCTGTGCTGTGGGAAGGCTCAGACAGCGAAGGAATGATGCACGGATTTACAGACAATTACGTGAAAGTGCAAAAACCATTTGACGAGCAATCTGTGAACAAAACAGAGGTATTGGTCTTGGGCAATATTGAACGAAACGGACTCATCAGTGTTGGCGTTGATGCTGATATGATGACCGTGAGTGAAGAGTAAAGACTTAAATTTCACCCGTATAACGCTCCCACCTTTGAGTTCGAAAGAAAAACGCTACGTAGCCGCGTACATTTAGTTTGCCTTCATCGCCCAGCCAAATTTTACAGTCATACACCTCACCTTTTTTGGGATCGAGAATGGTCCCTTCATCCAACTCACCATCGTCCATCTCCATGTCTTTGATGATGACCATGCCCAACACCTTCTTGTTGTACCTGGTGTCATCAGTCGGGCATTTATCACAGATCGGATCTGGTTTATCTCCTTGTGCTCTGAAAAGCTTTACAATTTTACCCTCATAGGAATCCCCATTTTTATAAATCTCAACGACCGATTTTGACTTTCCTGTTTCATCATCGATGGTTTTCCACTTTCCAATGACTGATTGAGCTGAAACTGATATAGAAATTGCGAAAAGAAAGAGTGTAAAGATGGTTTTCATCGCTGTGATGTTAAGATTAATGCCCGTTGCCTAGATCACAAAGAAAGAATTAAATCTGCGCAGGAACCCTTTCTATCGAAAGAAATTAAATTCTCATCGACTTTTATGCATTAAAGCTATGTTTGCCCATGTTTCGCATCTTTCCTTCTCCTCGAACAGCCCTACTGGTGTTGTTTATATCGATTTGTAAGATGATTATGGCTCAACAGTATGTTGATTTAGTGCACATCCAACATTCGCACAGCATCGGAAAAGTAGACGCCATTTCATTCCAACAAACCAACTTCACCGAATCGAGTGTAGATCTTCTAGTTCCAATAAAGTTAGACAGCTCAAAAACGATTCTTACCGGTTTTGTGGGTGAGCGCACTTACTTCAACGACCGCAGCGGAAACGCAATGTTAGTATATGGATTGATGCTGAAAGCAGGGCTTAACCTTTCGCACGGAAAATCATGGTCGGGCACCTATGTACTGCTGCCGAGAATTGCATCGAGTGATGTAAAACTAAACGGCAATAGCTTTCAATTGGGTGCGATTGCTATCCTCAAAAAGAAGTATTCTGAATCTTTCAATGTAAAGTTTGGCGTGTACACCAATGCTGAGTTTTTCGGGCCGTTCATCGTGCCCGTTGTCGGATTCTACCTTCATAAGAATCGCTGGGAAATGAATTTCGCCTTGCCCATTAATGCTGACATCAACTACACCTTGAAAGAAAATCTACTGGCAGTTGGATTTCGATACGATGGCATCAGTCGATCATACTTTAGATACAACACAGCCAATCGCTACATCGAAAAAGCCAACAACGAACTTGGCCTGTACGCGCGGGTAAACCTAAAGGAATGGCACCTGCGTCTAATGGCTGGACATTCGTTATGGCGAGAGTTTTGGGAATACGAATCAGGTGATGCAGCTGCGGTCTCGCTCCCATCATTTAGAATAAACGACTACAGAACCGCCCTCTATGAGTCGGCATTAGACGAGCTGCTCATTAAACTTTCACTTACCTACCGATTATCCATTTAACCTATTGAACAAATGCTCGAAATCCTTCAAGAAATTGACCATGTAACGATTGACTTTTCAGAAAACGGAAAGTTGTTTCTCAACCTTACCATTGCGCTCATCATGTTTGGTGTGGCGCTTGACATCAACATGCAAGACTTTGTTGACCTCACCAAAAAGCCCAAGCCTGCCTTGGTCGGAATATTATCGCAATTTCTCTTAATGCCGCTTTTTACATTTTTACTTGCGTTGAGTTTAGGTGGCTACATTACTCCAACCATCGGACTGGGGATGATTTTGGTGGCCGCTTGTCCGGGTGGTAATATCTCGAACTTCATCTCTTGCTTGGCAAAGGGAAACATTGCGCTTTCGGTGAGTCTCACCGCTTTTTCAAGTCTAGGTGGCATTATTCTCACCCCGCTCAACTTCACCTTTTGGGGAAATCTTTACATAAAATACTACAGTGGTTCAGCCTCTTCTGAATTGGTGCGCGACCTCAACATTGATGTGCTCGATGTATTGCAAACCATTGTGATTATCCTCGGTATTCCACTCGCATTGGGCTTAACCTTTAAATTGAAGCTTCCACGCATCACCGCAAAAATTTTGACTCCGATTAAACGATTTTCAATCATGGCCTTTTTGGCCATCATCGTGCTGATTTTCTCAAGCAATGTTGACTTGTTTGTAAAGTACATTCCTTACATCTTTTTTATCGTGTTGGCGCACAATGCACTTGCACTTTCCTTAGGGTTTGGCGCTGGAAAACTGTTTAAGCTAAACAAGCGAGACAGCAAGACGATCGCCATTGAAACGGGCATTCAGAATTCGGGATTGGCCTTGGCGTTACTTTTTAATCCTGCTATTTTCCCACAAAATTTAGCCATAGGTGGCATGGCGTTTATTGCCGCGTGGTGGGGTGTTTGGCACATCATTTCAGGGCTTTCGTTGGCGGGCTTTTGGTCCAAATTCAGTATCACCCCAACGGGAGATTGTTAATTGAGCAATTGTTTTTCATAGACAATATGTTTGTTTTATCGACAAATAATTACCTTTAGTCGATATAAATTTCAAAAACTACACTTAAAATATTGACTATGAAAAGATTAATACTATTATTCACTTCTATAGCAATTTTGCTTTTATCACAGGTGAATGCACAAACCAGTTATGTATTCACGAATGCTGGCGCAACGGGAGCTACTGGCCCCACTCAAGCTCAACTTAACACTGCATACACAGGAACAAACCTGCAAGGATTAGTCACTTCTTCCAGTGGAATTCAGATATGGACCGTGCCTTCGAGCGGACTGTATAGCATTGAAGCCCTTGGTGCCCAAGGAGGAGGATCGAATGGTGGTCTTGGTGCGAGTATTCAAGGTGAATTTTTCTTAAATGGCGGGGATGTGCTGCATATAGTTGTCGGACAACGGGGCTTAGAAGATCCTGTTTCACCCAATGGAGTTGGTGGAGGTGGCGGTAGTTTTGTAGTGAAAGCACCGGCTACAGTTGTTGGCGACATTTTAGTTATCGCTGGCGGTGGCGGTGGTGCAGCAAGTACATTACACCCTGACCGGCATGCTTCAGCGAGCAACAATGGAAATGACGGATTAGTGGACGCGACAGTTTCAAACCCTGATGGACAAGGTGGAACAGGTGGAAACGGTGGAAACAAATCAGTTACAGGTTGCTCTTTAGACAGAGGTGCTGGCGGTGGTGGTTTTTTAACCAACGGTGGTAGCATATGTCAAACTCCAGGAGCTGCAGATGGAGGCCGATCATTCTTAAATGGCGCTAATGGAGGAACATCGAGCGGAGCAGGTTCTACTGGAGGTTTTGGTGGTGGTGGCGCCACATGGTCAACCGGTTTTCGCGGAAGCGGAGGTGGTGGTGGCTACTCAGGTGGTGGCGCAGGTCAAATTAACTCAAACTCTCCAAACCACGGTGGCGGGGGCGGTGGCTCTTACAATATTGGCATTAACCCCACCAATGTTGCAGGCTTCAATTCTGGTCAAGGCGAGGTTGTTATTACTCCTTTATCGGCACCCGCACCCAACAATGTTGGTGCTAACTTTTTTGTCAACCCTACTTTTGTGAACAACACTGTATGCTCGGGTTTTTCATCGGTAGACGTTGTCATTCAAAACTTTGGCTCAAATCAAATTACGAGCCTCAACATTGATTGGACCTTTGGTGGTGTGGCTCAGCCAACCGTCACTTACAGTTCATTGCTAGACACATTCGGTGGTGTTGGCAACTCTGTTGACACCGTTAACTTGGGTAACATCAATATTACCGGAAACTCAGAATTAATTGCTTGGACAAGCATGCCAAATGGCAACGTTGACACCATAACCATGAATGATACTGCGAGTTTGACCATTGATTCAGTGATAACCATCGACCTCGATCTTGGTCCTGACAAAGCCGTTTGTTCTGGCTCATTTATCATTCTTGAAAACCTAGGTTCAACCCAAGTTTTCAATACTTATTCTTGGAGCAACGGAAGCGGTTCTCCTACAATTATCACCAACACGCCTGGCACCTACAGTGTGACCGTTACCCTTGCGCAGTGTTTGGCCGCTGATCAAATTGTAGTAACAGCTGCTGAAAGTCCTGTAGTAAATTTAGGTCCAGATTCTACATATTGCGCGAATGACTTTGTACTTGACGCGGGCGGAGACGGAGCTACTTATGTATGGTCTGACGGAAGCGGCACTCAATTAAACACCGTTACAACATCAGGAAATTACAGTGTTACCGTTACCAGTGATGAAGGTTGCGTTACCGTTGACGACATCAACCTGACGCTATTGGATGTTCCAGCTGTTGACCTTGGTGAGGATTTCAAATTGTGTATCCCCTTCAACCAAACCCGACTTTTAACTGCAGGAAATACCTTCTCTTCTTACTTATGGAGCACTGGAGCAACCACGTCAAACATCGTGGTGGGTAATGGTGTTACTACGGCTGGATTTCAAACCTACTCTGTTACCGTAACGGCTAACAATGGCTGTGAAGG
>JAGYJZ010000016.1 GCA_018401875.1 Salibacteraceae bacterium | reverse complement strand
TATTCCATCAATGAAGTAAATTTTGACGATTTCGATCCGAAGTTGAAGCGTTTCGTTCAATACTGCCGAGATAAGAAAAACGAACAAGGAAAGCGAAAATATACTGGTCGATACATCGGTTCACTGGTAGCTGACTTTCACCGCAACCTGTTAAAAGGCGGCATGTACGTTTATCCTGCCACGAGCGAAGCTCCAAATGGTAAATTGAGATTGGTTTATGAGTGCATTCCTATGGCGTACTTGATTTCTCAAGCTGCTGGTTATGCTACAGATGGAATAAAGAATATCCTTGAATTGACTCCCACCGAATTGCATCAAAAATCGCCTCTTTACCTCGGGAGTAAAATCATGATGGATGAGGCGATGAAAGCTTGACGACTTATAAATAGCGGTGCAGGAGCAGCATCACCATAAAGGCGATGCTCAAAGCAATGGATGAAATGGCGTTCATGTTCATGGCATTGCGAAAGTTAATATGGCCGTCATCTTTCCACGAGAGTATCATCCATCGCACGTAGTAAAACCCAATGGGCAAGGTGCAAAGGATCAAAATGAAGAGGTCTAAAAATTTTCCTTCTAAAAAATACATAGCCAAAATTCCAGAGAAACCGATTGCGAACATCAGCGATGAAAAGATGAATGTTCCTTTAACTCCCAATTTCAACGACAGGGTTTTATCACCTCGCGAAGCGTCTTCTTTGTGCTGATAGATTTGTGTGAGCGGATAAGAGCCTGCAATTAAAAAAGTGCTTACGGCAGCATAAATCATGTGTGTGGAGTCGATAGGCAAGCCTAACCCGATTAATATCATTCCGTAGGTAAACGCACCTTGAAAAACCGTAACCACTGCAGTACTAAGTATGGGAAAACGCTTCAACCGTATTTTATCAAAACTGTATGCTTTCGAAACCATTGTGTATATAAAAACCATGGTTGCAAACAGGGGTGCTATTAAATATGCCCCAATAATGGCAGTGGCATCAAACAACAGAACCAAGTAAAACAATTCTTGCGTCACGATTGGCGGTTTTTCCAGTCCACCAATACTTTCTTCATCTTTGTCGAAATAGCTGTTATATCCATTGCTAGCGGGATACAGAAACACATGAATAATGATGAAAATGCCCAGCGCGCTCCATTGGTCAAAGTCTTGGCTCACGTTGCTTAGCGCAAACCAAAATACAGGCATCAAATAAATTGAAAAAGGAATGCGCATCAACACGAGTGCATTTTTCCAAACTCCAGATTTCGCAGAATTGCTGGTCATTTGGGCGCTGCTGTTATCCCTCGAAGAAAGCTTCGCCATGTGTTTGTTTGATGATCGTTTGTGCCAAAGGTGGAAAGATGTTCGCAGTTTTGACCAAGCTTTCCATAAAATATTCGCTGAAAAATGCGCGTTGCATCCACCTTGAAAAGCTAAATCGGTTGCCAAAAGCTGCATTCCATTGGCGTGTGTAATTGCTTAGAGCTCCGTTTAAGTCTTGCTGCCCTTTCAGGTGGCCAACAACTTCAGCTTGAAGTAGGTGCGCGCTGTGGAGCGCCATGCTCATGCCATTGCCACTGAGCGGTGCAATCAGCCCAGCTGCGTCACCAGCAAACAAGATGGACGGGTTACCTTTCTCCTTATTTTGAAAGTTTACCTGAGAAATTACCTTGGGTTGATCATACAGATTTTCGAAGCGTGAGAAGTAATCTTTTAGAATCGGGTTTTGAGAAAGCACGTTGCTTTCAAGTTCTTCGATCGACATGGCTGGCTTCAAGTTCGAAGCTTTGCTTAAGTAACACAAGCAGTATTTATCTTCTTCGATGGCTGAAATACCACAGTACCCATTCTTAAACAGGTGTAACTCGATAAGGTCTTTAGGCAGGTCGGCTTTTACATGGTATTTGACTCCGATAAAATTGTGTTCTGTGGCAAGCGGTGTAGTGATGAATGGCCTATGCAGCTGCTTATCGATAATTGACCTTTTTCCCTGAGCGCCAAGGACAACTTTGGCCGAAAAATCACCCGCAGTCGTTTCAAGTTTGCCGTCATGCGCAGAAAGCACTGTGGTGTTTTCTAAGATTGTAGTTCCCTGACTTCTGGATATTGAAGCCAGAGCATTGTCGAGGGTATATCTACTAATTCCAATCCCACCGAACGGAAGATGTGTTGACATGCGCGCGCCACTCGAAGTGGAAAGAGAAAATCGATCAATTTTGGCCGCTCCCATCATCTTCAGGTTTACTCCTAAATAGGCGAGGTAATCGAGCGATTCATTTGAAATGTATTCCCCGCAAACTTTGTGAAAGGGATAGTGGTTTTTCTCAAAAAGCACGACATCAAAACCCTTTGAACTTAGCTCAATACTCAGTGCTAAGCCTGCCAATCCACCTCCTATGATGGCTACATCATGCATGCTTAAAAACGATACAATGTCTAAATGCCCAACTCCAACGCACGGTGTGATTTACTAAACCCGAGTGATGGAGGATTGATTTCCACTCTGAGGCGATGAACCCGCGTTTTACTGACAAGGGAGCATCGTGCTTTACCAAGTGTGATTTTGAAAGAAATTGAGTGAGAATAGAAATACTCAGCCAAGCTATTTTGCTGCGATGAAGATCATTGATTACAAAACCCAATGTTGACTTCTTTTTCATAATGCGCAGCAGTTCGATTAAATTTTGATCATCTAAATGATGCGTAAACAAGCTGCACATCGCGATGTCGAAATGGCTTTCATGCGATGATAACTTTTGAAATGACATTTCAAGGAAATCGATTTCTTCGATGTGTGCACATCTTTTTTGAGATTGTGCAATGGCCGTTGCCGAGATATCGAGGCCTGTAAACGAAATTCTATAACCGTTTTTTTGGGCCCAGCCGTGGGTTGCTGAAATGGTGTCGCCTCCTCCGCATCCTATGTCGAGTATGCGGTAGGTTTTGCTTTTGTCGGTCATGAGTTGGGCAAGCCCTTTAAACGTAGTGTTGTAGCCGCCAAGCAGCGTGTTAATGGTTTCAAGTTCGATCAAATTGTGTACAAGATCTTCGTGATTTACGTTTGGATCGTCCATCAATTCGGGGCCGGGATGGCGTTGTTTGAAATGCAGCATCAAACGTGGAGTGTTGCGGTCATTTTTTCGATGGTGAGTCCTGGCCCAAACCCCAATCCATACAACGGTGCTGAGACCAAGGTTTCATCGAGCAGTTTTTTGAGAACAAACATGATGGTGGCAGAAGACATATTCCCATGATATTGCAAAGTCGAACGCGAAGGAGTCATTTGTGACTCGGTTAGCTGTAACGAATTTTCTATCGCATTTAATATTGATTTTCCACCCGGATGAATGGCCCAAAGATCAGCGTCACCTTGCTTCACATTTTTGAAGAGCGTTGATACTTCGTGCTCGATGGCTTGAGGAACGTACGAGCTTAGCTTCAACAGAAAGCCTTTCGAGTGAATGTTCCACGCCATCATTTTATCATCGCTCGGGATGAATTCTTGCTCGAATTGGTGCAGTTCGATCGAGCGGTCATCTTTTTTACTTCCGCTTATGAGTGCGGCTGCGGCACCATCGCTAAATAGAACATTTGCGAGAATTGAATCATTATCATCAGAAGGTTGAAAATGAAGGCTGCATAATTCTACAGAAACGATCAAGACGTGCGCGTTTTCATCTGCTTCGACAAAGCTTTTCGCAAATTTCATTGCGTGAAATACTCCGTGGCAACCGATAAAGTTTATGGCATGCTTGACGCAGGATGATCGCAGTTTAAGTTTTTCTGATAAACGCAACTCCAATCCTGGAGCAGACATTCCTGTGCAAGAAACAGTAATGATGTGGGTGATGGCTGCAGGATCAAAATGCTTAAAGGTTCCGATTGCTCGCAAGGCTAGCGGCAAGGCGTGTTTTTGAAATTGCTGGAGACGATCTTCAATAGATGGAATGGGTGTATTAAACAGTTCTTTGGCGGCATCTGTTTTGAAATCAGCAAGCACGGAGTGCCGCGTTTCAATTCCACTTTTTGAGGCCACTATTTTGGCCTTCCTGCCAGAGGAGATGTTTTTTGCAGTCTTTGCTAGAAATTCACTGATTTCTTCAACGCGATATGTGTTATCGGGAAGAGCGGTCGTGATTTGATTAATGAATACTGGCAAAACTGCGTGAATTATTTTCTAAACATACGACTTGCGATTAAGGTTCGTGTCAATTTTAATGGAACAAAAAAAGCCCCAACCGAAGTTGGGGCCTTTTAACTTTAAAACAAACTATAAATCACATATGAACAATTACTTAGACACCATCACTTTTGAAGTGTGAACGTTGTTGTCAGCACGAAGAATTACCATGTAAATTCCGTTTTCGAATGAGCTAACATCGATTGTTTCAAGGGTGTTATTCACATTATTTGTTGAGTAAACAACTTTTCCTAAAGCATCCATCATGGTAATCGAATACGACTCGAAAGACGCTGTTTCGATGTTAATAATCCCGTTAGATGGATTTGGATAAAGGTTCAATTCAAGGTTAGCAATATTGAAAACACCTACTGTTGTGTCGGCAACACAAGCTTCGCAAGATTCCCAACAAACAACTGGAAGAACTGTGTCTGATTGAATTACAAGATATCTATTCACGAATACATTTGATCCATCAATGGTAGTTAAAACACATGCCAAGCTTGAATCCAATGTTTCTTGACCTGTCCAAGCATCATGAGAAAACTTGTACTCGATGGTGTCAACTGTTAAATCGATGGTCGTTTCCCAAATGCTGTCATTGTCAACATCGGTAAGTGGGTTACAGTTGCCACACCAGCCGTTAAATGTTCCATTCACTTCTGGAGTAGTGTATGTGCCTGTATATCCTCTCATATCAACTCTGAACGTTACATTGTACTGAGCAGGTGGTGGTGGTGGTGTGCCTCCGAAATAAACGTCATCAACGTAGAATATTTGACCGCTAGCTGCAGTTAGGAAATCACCAAAGAATGAAAGCATGTTGTACTGAAAAGTATAGTTGATGGCAGCTGTTCCAGAAGATTGATTGCTGAAGTTGAAAACTAAGGTTTCCCATGCGTTAGCTACGGTAGTTGTAGCGTCTGTCTCAACACTTTGTGTAGGATTTCCAGAAACCTCCGCTTTAAGCCTTACTGGAAGTCCTGCTGCTGGAGAATATACCTCAACAGATATTAGGTTGTTGTTTACATCAAATGGAATTAACGAAGCCAATGCTTGACCTGTAGCTTGGTCACCAAAAGTAACGCCCGCCCATGGTTGAGCCCCAATTGGCTTAGTGAATTTCAAAACGTTGTTTGCAGGATCTGTAGGATCTACGTCCGCTGCTGATTGACCACCCTCAAAAGCGGTTGTTGTATAGTTAACAGTACCATCATCCCAAGTGATGGGAAGATCAATTTGAGTTTGAGCGCTCAGCCCAATTGAAAGAACTAGCGATAAACAAGTTAGTGTAAAATTTTTCATATGTTGAAATTTAAGATTAATACAATATTAAGAAAGATATAGTTATAAATACTATAAGTATTTTTAGTTTTGTTTCTGTGGCGTTAAAGCCCTTTAAAAATAAGGGATTGAGGTTAAATAAATTTTCGCTGAAGATGGTTTAACCTGCTAAAATGTTCGATAATTTTCCCTTTTTGGTCGATCAAATGACCGAATTAAGGTTATTGTGCTTGAAAAACACGCACATAATCAACGATCATGTTTTGAGGAAATACGGTTGTATTGTTTGGAGGGCCGGGCCAATTTCCTCCCACAGCGACATTGAAAATGAAAAAATAGTTCTGATGAAACTCCGTCATATTAGCCGGTGTGATGTCGATAACGTTGTATTGAATATCATCCCGATACCAAGTAATGCTTTGCTCATTCCACACGATAGAGAACACGTGGAATTCATTTGCAAAAATTCCATTCGGCAGGGTATTGCTTTGACCATAATTGGCGTATGAACCTCCATTGTCCCAATGCACCGTGCCGTGAACCACATTATCGCCACCACCACTAATGTTGCCGCCAACCATTTCCATGATATCGATTTCACCGCAATGGGGCCAACCAACCGATGAGATATCATCGCCTAGCATCCATAGCGCTGGCCACATACCTTGTCCGAAAGGCAATGCGGCTCGAATGTCGATTCTTCCGTATTGAAACGACTGCTTATTTTGAGTAGTTATACGTGACGAGGTGTAATCGCGGCCGTTAAAGAATTCTTTTTTCGCCTCGATGAATAGCAATCCGTCACTGACGGTGACATTTTCTTCCTTATAATACTGCAACTCATTATTGCCCCATCCATTGTTTCCTGTACCAATTTCAAAGTTCCAATCAGCTGTTGAAAGCGAATTGCCTTCAAATTCATCGTTCCAAACTAAAGTATAATTGGGATAAGAAATGGGAGTAGAGTAGCCTTGTGTAGGAATAAAACCAGGTTCTGGTGTGTTGTCTTCAAAAACAATTTCTACGGTTTCAATTTGATTAATGTACTGGGCTGCAGTAGCGTTGGCGCGCACTTCAATTTTGTAGGTGCCATTTTCGCTGTATTGATAGGATGCTATTCCTTCGTTGTTCTCTTCTATCAAATCATCACCATTATCTTCAAAAACAAAGGTGTAGAAATTGGCTTTTTCGGCAGTTGCAGTAACTTCAACTAAACCTTCTACTTCGCTCGATTGCGTAACCGTAACTTTCAAATTTTCAGGAAGTGAAGGACCGTCTTCTACGGGATCTTCCTTGCAACTGTTAAAAGAGAAAGAAAGAAGAATCAGGAAAATAAATGCAACTGTTTTCATAACAATAACTTTAAAGCACTAAGACGGTAACCGCAGTCATAAACGTTTGTTTACTGTTGGTCAATGTCGTCTAGAAAGAAAGTATCTGAGTCTCCAACGCCCCACCCGGGAAACAACACCAATCGATCAAAAGTGGCTGCCTCGCCTGAGAAATCAACGCTTAGTTCAACCCACTCGTTTGCTGTGGTAACATTTACGTCTTTTTCAACAAAGGAATTTGAATTCGCTTGTTCTTCCAATTTCACGCGCACTGTGCCGGTTACCGGTGCCCATATTTTGAATGTAATGGTTGTTTCAGTGCTAAAGTCGAGCGGATCGATGAGGTCTACAAAAAGTCCAGCCCATGTTTCATTTCCATGAACTGTTTCTAATACTCGTGTGCTCGTATTAATTCCAGAGGCATCAGGATTGTCGATGATTGAATACGTGCTATTTCCAAAAACAGTAAACACCGGATCTACTGTTTCAAAATCTATAGGAAGCGTGTACATGTCAGTGGTGTCTCCACCACCACCGCCACCACCATTTCCAGTGGTGTCATTTCCGCCACCACCACCAGAGTCATATCCTTCAGCAACAAGACGGATATACCATGCCAGTTCACCATTGGCGGCATCGAGTTGGCGGAGAAACATTTCATTTTCTTCGATGCTCACGATTTCATAGCTATTTACGCCTGTATTGTAACCAATAAAGGCACCGGAAGAAAGGGTTAGAATATTTTCATCGCCTTGGGTGAGCGTCCAGCTTTTACCCAATTGATTTTCATAAGGCGCGGTATAGTCGCCAACTGAGGCTTCAAATGAACCGGGAAAATTACTGGCTTGTTCAGAATTGATATATACATCACCGTGTGTGATCATATCGAACTTAAAACCTTCAAGCGAGAAGATGTACTTATCATCATACATACCACCACCAGCCTTCTCGTTGGCGGTAGCTTCATAATAATTCGGAAAATCTCCAAATGCCGGGTCTGATGGATTTGGTCCAACGCCAAAGTGTCCCGCATAGTTTGAGTCTACGACCCATGTTTTCGATCCTATATCGATCCCTCCGGTAAGTATGTTAAACAATGGATCATCCAGTAGCGACAAATCGTCTTCAGCGATCACGATGTCTTGCGAGGTGCTGGCGCTGCCGCCTTTGGTAAATACCGTAAGCACCACGGTGTAGGTTCCGGCTTCGGGGTAAATTCCTCGAGCTGTTTTGCCTTCTCCAAGAGAGCCATTGCCAAAATTCCATTTGGCAACAATATCTGGATTGCTCGCTGTGAAGACGATGATGTTATCGCTTTCAGAAGATGCTGCGTAGGTAAAGGCGGCATCGGCTTCAGTAGGTGCTGGCCCGAGCTGGTAATCTTCTTTCTTGCAAGAATAAGTGCTTAGAAGCGAAAGAGTAACGATGAGTAATGCTAACTTTTTCATAATTAAAAGTATTAAATCTTAGTAACCAGGGTTTTGATTCCAGTTGCCACCAGCGAGGTCGATCTCAACCTGTGGAAGTGGAAATAATTCATTTTTATTCGAGGTGAAGCCATCGATGGCATCAGCGGCTTGACCGGTTCTAACCAAGTCAAAGAAACGATGACCTTCACCTGAAAGTTCAAACCTGCGCTCGTTCCAAATTTCTTGAGTTAGCTGAGCCCCACCGCTGGCTAGCGCTGGCATGTTTACTCTGCTGCGCACAAGGTTTACATATTCGAGCGCTTTGGCGTCATTTCCAGCGCCCCTATTGTGCGCTTCGGCTGCCATGAGCAATACATCGGCATAGCGAATTGCACGATAATTCACGGGGCTTGTTAAGTCATTGTCTGGCAAACCAATTTCGCCTTGTTTTTTGATGTATTTGTTATTGTAATAGCCGGTGTGTCCGCCACCTCCAATGGCGTAGGTAATTTCTCCTGAATTAGGTTGAGCCGCGATAAAAGCATCGATGTCTAAAATGGAGGCATCACGCCTCAAATCATTGCTGCTGAAGGCATCGTACAGTTCTTGCGTGGGCAAGTTGTAGCTATTTCCATCGCCATACACAGGGCCATTGTACTGGCGAATTCCGTGGAAACCGGGTGCTGCGTTTCCTTCTAAACAAATAAGGCAATCGTAGCTTCCGCCCTCTAATCCGCTGTACTCAACATCAAAAACCGTTTCAGAGTGATTTTCGTTTCCAACAGTAAATAATTGGTTAAAGTCAGGAATCAGGCTGTATCCGCCTTCGGCTATGACTTGGTCTAATGTTGATGCAGCTTCGGTAAATTTATCTTGATATAAATACACTTTGCCGAGAAAAGATAAGGCGGCCCCTTTTGTGGCGCGTCCTTTCACTGGATTTGTCCAGTCTAAAATTCCACTCGCGTATTCGAGGTCAGCTTCAATTTGTGCGTAAACTTCACTTTTCGGAGTTCGTTCGAGGTCTTGCACCTCGTCAACGCCAAGGCGTTCGTCAATAATCAACGGTACATCACCAAAGAATTTGACAAGTTGGAAATAGTAATAAGCTCGCAGAAAGCGTGTTTCTGCTAAAATCACTTCTTTACCGTCAAAATCAATATTGTCTTTATTTTGAAGGATGTAATTTGCCCGTGTTATACCGGCATAGTTCCATCGAAATACTTGGCGCAGCTCAATGTTCACCCCACCGTGAATCATGTCGTCAATTTCGTGTAAGCCTTTGGTGTCATTTACACTTTCGCCACCAGCGATTGAATTGTCAGAAGCAATTTCTCCGATCCATACATTTAAGAATGAACCTTGAAGCAAGTCGTAGGCTCCGATCAATGCTAAATCATAATCGCCTGGATTTTGAAAATAGTTTTCAGCGTCTTGGGTAAAGAGTGGGTCAATGTCAAGAAACTTTTTACACCCAACGGTTAATGCCAAAAGAGCAAAGGCAGTGATAGAAAATATTTTGATGTTTAATGTCTTCATAACTTAAAATTTTAGGTTGATACCTCCCATGAATGTTCGTGCTTGCGGATAGAAACCATAGTCGACTCCTGCGGCTAAAGTTCCTCCTGCTGATCCAATGTCGGGGTCGAAGCCCATGTAATTGGTAAGGGTGATAAGGTTGTTGGCTGAAATGTACACTCTAACGGATTCCACTTTGATTTTTTCCAGAAGCGATTTCGAAATAGTGTATCCAAGTTGAATATTTCTTAATCGAACGAACGAGCCGTCTTCAACATAATAATCGGAGAAAACGGTGTTCTGTGTAGATGAAGTTGTCACCCGTGGATTTACTTCTGACGGATTACCACCGGTCCAACGATCAATCACGTAATCCAATTGATTGGCATAAGGCTGCTGCCGCTCGTAGTTTCGGATAATTTCTTGTCCGATGGCAGAGTAAACGTTTGCAGATAAATCAAATCCCATATACCTTACATTGACGTTTAGTCCGAAGGTAAAGTCAGGTATTGGAGATCCAATTGCTACCTTATCAGATTCGTCATTGAAGTTTATAACACCATCTCCATTTTGGTCAACAAACCTTAAATCGCCCACTTGCGCTCCTTGTTGCACGACATCTGCATTGTCGATCTCTTCTTGCGATTGGAATATTCCGTCTGTCTCGAACCCGTTGAAATAACCAATAGCAAATCCTTCTTCAAAACGAGTTGCAATATTGCCTCCTACGCCAAACGATGCTCCGGGTAAAAAGTCAACACCGTCAGGCACTGCGGTTACTTTGTTGCTGATGGCCGTCATGTTGAAATTTGAAGAAAACACAAGTGCTTTGCGCGGATCTGTAGAATATCCCAATTCCAACTCTATACCTCGGTTAGAGACGTCACCTGCGTTGATGATCGGTGGCTGCCCGCCAGGGCCATAGGAGCCAATAACAGCAGAAACATCAGGTTGAAAAAGCAGATCGTAAGTGTTTTTTAAGAAAAAGTTTGTGGTAAAGTTAAATGACTCCCAAAAGGTAAGGTCGACTCCAATATTGAGTTGGCGCGTGGTTTCCCATCTCAGGTCGGGGTTTGAAGCCCTGCCCAATGCTACACCTTGGGTGATGACATCATTAAACACATAAACTCCTTCTCCGTTGAGCTGCGCTCGATAGGCAAAGTTTGGGATTTGATCATTTCCTGATACCCCATAACTCGCTCGAAGTTTTGCAAAAGTGATGATAGGAACAGTGAAGAAATCTTCCTCAGAGAACACCCAAGCTCCTGAAACCGTTGGAAAAATGCCATAGCGATTGTTTGGACCAAACTTCGTTGAGCCATCTCTTCGGATCAAACCTGAGATCAAATACTTGTATTTGTAGCCGTATTCAGCGCGAAGGAACGATGACAATAAACGCTCTTCGAATTGGAAAGAACCAACATTATTTAGGAAACCACCGGGAGCTTGGTTCGCTGAAATGTCTGCGTAATCTTCAGAATTGTTTGGAATGTTGAAGGCAGTTCCGTTTAATCCAGCACCTTGCCGGGTGAAAACAGATGCGCCCAATGTTCCTTTTACCGTATGGTCAGTGTTAAACACATGGCTGTAGTTTAGGAAACTTTCAAAGTTTAAATCGAGGTAAGTTGCTCTTTGCTCGAAAACGCTCGCTCCGCGTTCAATAAAAACACTATCGCCAATTTCAACCAATGACGGGTCTAGATCTTCGTTGATGGCAGAGTTTTGTGCTTTTCCGGGTCCATACCAAGCCAATGGCGAGAACACTTTTGTGTCGACCAACGCGTAGTTGTAATTGATGCGGTTAGTGAAATCGAAGTCCTTGTTGATTTTGTACACCAATTCCTCTTTACCCACAATCTTATCTACCAAAGAATTGTTGTGGGTATTTTCCATCTGAGCGATGGGGTTAATGATGTCACTCACTTCTTCTAAGTAGCTATAATTTCCATCAGGTGAGATAACAGGATCGGTAGGAAAGGCATTCACTGTGTTATAAAGAACTGAGCCTATTCCGTTTTCAGGAAGCGTATTTCTGCTTTCGTGTGTGTAAAGAAGAACACTATTGAGTTTGAGTTTTTCAGACAATTCGGTGCTGATATTTACCCTGGCGTTGTAGCGCGAAAAGTTGGACTTATCGCCACCTACAATGCCATCTTGTGTGAAGTATGATCCACCCACAGAATATGTTGTGCTTTTCGTACCGCCCGACATTGAAACATTGTAATTGCTGATGGCAGCCGTAGTAAACACCTCATCTTGCCAGTCTGTACCAGCACCCAAATCAGTATTAGCAAAAGGCACAGTTTCTCCACCATTAGCAAACATCTCATTTTTAATTACTGCGTATTCTTGGGCATTAAGGAGGTCGAGTCGTTTTGAGGCTTGCTGGATTCCGTAGTAAGAACTGACCTCAAATTGAGGCTTTGAGTTGGCTTTTCCTTTCTTGGTTTCAATAATGATTACGCCATTCGCAGCGCGCACTCCATATATACCTGCGGTTGCATCTTTGAGTACGTTGATAGACTCAATATCATTTGGATTAAGGGCATTTAAACCTTCGCTGTCATATACAACGCCATCCACCAAAATCAACGGATCGTTATCACCAAATGTGGAAAGTCCCCTGATTCGAATACTGGACGAACCTCCTGGCGAACCCGAGTTGGTGTTGATGGTAACACCAGACACTTGACCTTGCAACGCTTGGTCCATTCGAGGTATGTTGAGCCGTTCAATACTTTCACCGCTCACTTTTGATGTAGCACCGGTTAGTTCTTTTTTGGTAGAAGTTCCGTAACCAACTACAACTACTTCATCTAGAGCAGCTACGCTAGGCTCCATTTCAACGTCAATTTTAGTTCGCCCAGCAACGACCAGCTCTTTGGGCGCAAAACCAATAAATGTGTACAATAATTTTGTGGTAGGCGATTCGGTCACTTTGATGGAGTAATTTCCATCCATATCGCTCACTGTTCCGTTTGTTGTGCCTTTTTCAACTATGGTTACTCCTGGTATAGTAATGCCAGACTCATCCTTTATTTGACCTGTAATGGTCGTTTGTTGAGCTGTGATAACTGAGCTTAAAGCCCCTATTATCAGGGTGAGAAGGATCTTTTTGAACATAGTTAGAATAGGTTTAGAAAGACAAGAATACAAAACTTTTGGTGTAAAGTACCATTACTGAATTTTTTTTTAAATTGCGTTTTGAAATCGGTCGTGATTTTCCAAAATCGCGGTTTGCTTAACAATTAGATAATAGAACAGCTAAGCCCAACAACTACTTTCGCCACCAACCTCAAAGACCATGAAGGATAATAAAACTGAAATTATTGAAGATGTTTTAGGGCATCAGTTCAGCGCATTCTACAAAATTCCAATTGAAAAATTTTTCCAATTTGCCATGTCTGTTGACTGTGTAATATTAGGATACCATGAAAAAGGAATTAAGCTCTTGGTGATTGAGCGCGGTGCGGAACCTCATTTAGGGAAAATGGCGCTTCCAGGCGACTTGGTCTACCCTAACGAGGATGTTGACTCTGCAGCGGTGCGGGTTTTGAAAGATCTCACGGGCATTCGATCGGTTAGAATGAACCAAACGAAATGTTATGGCAAGGTTGATCGTCATCCCATTGGAAGGGTTGCCACGATTGGGTTTTACGCGTTGATTAATGTAGACAAGTATCGGCCGTTAGCTAAATCGTGGGCTGATAATGTGTTTTGGGTGGATGTGCACGACTTGCCTGAACTTGCATTTGATCACCGAAAGATTGTTGATGAAGCCTTGGATGCACTGCGCGAAAGGGTGAGGCACCAGCCAATCGGTTTTCATTTGTTGCCAACAAAATTTACCCTTGGCGAAATGCAAGCCCTTTATGAAGCCATCTTAGACGAGCAGTTTGATAAAGCAAATTTTCGCAAGAGAATATTGAGCATGGGCCTATTGAAAGATTTGAATGAGCTTCAGTCTGACGTGCCGCATCGCCCAGGTCGTTTGTTTTCATTTGATGAAGAGGCGTATAAACGACTCTTGGCAAAGGGCTTTTCCTTCGGACTTTAACCTTTGATGTGAGCGCTGGTAAGCCTTCATTTTAAGCAACTAATAAGCAATGGGTTTTAAGCTTGACACCTTAGATATTGGCATTATCATCGGCTATTTTTTGTTGATTTTATTCATCGCCTACAAGGTGGTGAGAAAAAACAAATCAGCCAAAGAGGCTTCATTTAAAAACTCGGAGGACTATTTCTTAGGTGGCCGAGACCTCAGCTGGTTTGTGATTGGTGCTTCGTTGTTTGCATCCAATATTGGCTCTGAGCATATGGTTGGCTTGGCGGGCCAAGGCGCTTCGGGCGATTTTGTGGCCGCCCAATTCGAAATTTTGGCCGCACTTATTCTCTTGATTTTGGGTTGGCTGTTCGTGCCATTCTATCTTAAAAGTGGCGTTTTTACAATGCCTGAGTTTTTGGAATTGCGCTACAATCCTGCTGCCCGCGGCTACTTGAGTTGGGTGTCTATCATCGCTTACGTATTGACTAAAATTTCAGTAACCATCGCTGCAGGAGGAATTGTCTTCACGGCATTATTGGGCATTGACTTTTGGACCGGGGCGATTTTAATTGTCTTGATTACTGGTGCCTACACGGTGCTCGGTGGTTTAAAAGCTGTAGTTTATACCGACCTTATTCAGATGTTTATTCTGGTTGGTGGTTCATTGGCCCTTACGTTTTATGGGCTAGATCATGTGGGAGGAATGGATGGATTAGCACAAAAAACAGAAGCCTCGTACCTTTCGCTTTGGCGACCACTGAGTGACCCGGAATTTCCATGGACAGGTATTTTGTTTGGAGCACCCATATTAGGGGTTTGGTATTGGTGCACTGATCAATTCATCGTGCAACGCGTATTGGCGGCCAAGGATTTAGAGAATGCGAGAAAAGGGACCATCTTCGCTGGTTACCTCAAAATGCTTCCACTCTTCATCTTCGTGCTTCCAGGAGTGATTGCTTACGCGCTCTCAACAGGGCCTGATGCGATTATCTCTTTCCCGATGATTGACGGTAAAGAACAATACGATGCAGCGCTGCCTGTGTTGGTAATGCAGTTGTTGCCGAGTGGATTAAAAGGACTCGTAATTGCTGGTTTGTTGGCAGCATTGATGAGTTCGTTGAGCTCGGTGTTTAACTCGTGCTCCTCATTGTTTACTATCGATATTTATAAAAAATACGACCCGCATTGCAGTGAGAAAAAATTGGTTGTGGTTGGACAATTAGCAACGGTGGTTTTAGTCGTGCTAGGGCTCGCGTGGATACCCATGCTCAACATCATTGAAGGTGGACTTTTTCAAAAACTGCAAAGCATTCAAGCCTATATCGCTCCGCCCATTGCTGCGGTTTTTTTGCTCGGACTCTTTATGAAACGAATAAATTCTGCAGGCGCCATGTCTGCGTTGATTACGGGTGCTGTGATCGGAGTAATTCGCTTGATTTTAGAACTAAACAAATCAAGCCTCGATGCGCATGGAGTCTTGCACTTCGTGGCAGATATAAATTTCTTGCATTTCGCGTTGATTTTGTTTGTCCTCTGCTCAATGATATTGATTTCAGTGAGCTTAATGACTAAATCAGATGAAAACCCCAACCTCCATTTGGTCACCTACGCGCCTTCTTCTTTGGGCTATAAAAGAGTGAACGCCTTTTTAACCGCTGGACTGCTCATCTTGGTTGCTGTTATATGGATTGTCTTCAGATAGCAGCATGATTTTGATGAATGCATATTACAATCGTCTTAGGCTAGCACTTGCATTAGTCATGGTTCTTGTGCGTTGCGAAATCGCCATTGCTCAACCACAAGGCTCGAATGCACGCATCGATGCCTTGCTGACTTCCATGACATTGGAAGAAAAGGTGGGCCAAATGACACAAATCAACCTCGAGGTTGTACTCAAAAAAAACAACGGCTCTATTGTATATCCCATTGAAGTGGATTCCCAAAAACTGCATGAAGCGATTTCGAAATTTGGTGTTGGGTCTTTCCTCAACAACGGCCGCATGGCGCACAGCAGAGAAGAATGGATTTCAGTGATTTCTGCCATTCAGCACATGGCGTCAGAATCGCGGATTCAAATTCCTGTTTTGTATGGAATTGACGCCATTCATGGAGCAAACTACGCACGCAATTCTACCTTATTTCCGCATCAACTCGCCCAAGCGGCAAGTTGGAATCCTTCTTTGGTCTCTGAAATTGCTAAAACCACTGCCTACGAAACACGGTGTTGCGGGATTCCTTGGGTGTTTTCGCCCATCGTGGATGTTGGTCGTCAACCGCTGTGGTCGCAGTTTTTTGAGACCTATGGCGAAGATGTTTATTTAACCACCACATTGGGTGCGGCAGCTGTGCGCGCTTACCAAGGCGAAAGTTTATCAGATAACACTTCTGTAGCAGCGTGCGTGAAACATTATGTGGGCTACAGCGCTCCACAATCAGGAAAAGACCGCACACCCGCCTACATGGACGAACGCACGTTGAGAGAAATCTACCTTCCGCCATTTCAAGAGGCAATTCAACAAGGTGTGCGCACTTTGATCGTAAACTCAGGCGAATTGAATGGTGTGCCGGGACATGCCAATGGGTATTTGCTTCGCAACGTATTGAGAGAAGAGTTGGGTTTTGAGGGTATTGTGCTTTCTGACTGGGGCGATATTGAACGATTACACACCATACATCGGGTAGCTCACGATAACAGAGAGGCCGTTGCCATCGCCATAGATGCTGGTATTGACATGAGTATGGTGCCCAACGACTTTCGATTTTGCGCAGCCTTGGTGGATTTGGTCAAGAAGGGTGAAGTTTCAGAAACGCGCATTGATTCCTCAGTGCGAAGAATTCTTCAGCTTAAATATGATTTGGGTCTATTTGATAACCCACTTGCTTTGCCGCTTGATGCTGACCTCAGATTTGGAGGAGAATCCCACGCAAAAATTGCCTATCAAGCAGCGTCAGAAGCCATAACACTGCTAAAAAATGAAAAGCATATTTTGCCCCTCAGCACTGACATGAACGTTCTTGTAGTAGGTCCGGCAGGAAACAGCCTCAGTTATTTGAACGGCCCGTGGACACGCACTTGGCAGGGAAATGATACCATTATTGAACAAGAAGATGAACGAACTATTTATCAAGCCATTCTAGCACATTCAGCCACTGCAATGTATCACATCGGATGCAATGAAGATTCTATAGTGAACCGTTCAACGATGACTTCTGATGCGCTCAAAAGTGACGTTATTGTGCTCTGTTTAGGCGAAAAACCATCGGCAGAGAAACCCGGAGACATTCGCGACTTAACCCTTTCAGCTGCGCAGCTGACCTTGGCAGAAACAGCCATCGCTGTGGGGAAGCCGGTCATCTTAGTGCTGGTTGAAGGCCGGCCTCGCATCATTTCTTCCTTTGTTGATCGCTGCCAAGCCGTAGTTTTAGCCTATCAACCGGGAAGCATGGGTGGCGCAGCCTTGGCAGATGTTCTGTTTGGTAAAGTAAATCCTAGCGGACATTTGCCGTTTACTTACCCGAGATACGTCAATGATTTTTTAACGTATGATCACAAAAAATCAGAAGAAGTAGACAAAAACTACGGCAGCAATGGATACAATCCGCAATGGTCGTTTGGTGAGGGTTTGAGCTATACGCAGTTTGAATATTCTGAAATGAAGTTGAGTGAAGACACCTTGCGTGCAGATGAAGAACTTGAAATCATAGTCACCCTATCGAATAGCGGGGTGAGGTCGGGAAAGGATGTAGTGCAGTTGTATGTTTCGGATGAAGTTGCATCGATTACTCCTCCAGTTAAACAATTGCGTGGCTTCGAAAAAGTTGATTTAGAAACGGGAGCAGCCCAAACAGTTTCATTTCGACTGAGCGCGAACGACCTCTCTTTCATAAACGCACAATTGAATAGCGCAACTGAGGCCGGTTGGTTCACCGTTGAGGTTGAACATAAACGAAGGCGATTTTACTTCAAACCATAATCCTTTGCCATGCTAACATTGCTGCCACAGAATAATGAAATTGGCAAGCATTAGGCACTTAATCAGTACCAACGCCATTTAGCAATCAACTTTTAGCGACTTTCGCGATTCGTAAGAAACGTGGGAATAGACGACCTCAAAAAGCATTTTGAAAAAAGTCCTCAAATTGATCAATTCAACTTTGGACCTGACCGTGAACTGCCCGTTCGTCATCGCTTGAAAGGCATTGCAGGCTCGGCATTGAGCTTTATCGTGGCAGCCGCGTTCAAAAAAGAGGATGTTCATCACCTTTTAGTGTTCAACGATCGCGAAGAAGCGGCCTATTTCTTCAACGACCTTCAAAACCTCATTTCGCCCAACAGAATTTTCTTCTTTCCACACAGCGGCAAAAAGGCCTACGAGGCTGCGCAGGAAGATTTAGAAGAATTTTCTGGCAAACGAAAAGAAGGCGAAAATGGCCTGATGCGGGCTGAAGTATTGAGTGCCATCAACACGCGAAAACGGCATTTTGTGATCGTTACTTATGCCGATGCTCTTTCTGAAAAGGTGGTGACCAAGCAAAGCTTAGTAAAGAATACACTCACCGTGAATGTTGGTGATAAATTGTCGCAAGACTTTATCAATGAAATGCTGCAAGAATTGGAGTTTGAGCGCGTAGATTTTGTGTATCAACCGGGTCAATACGCCATCAGGGGCGGCATCGTTGATATTTGGAGCTTTTCGAGCGATCGGCCTTATCGGGTGGAGTTGTTTGGAGCCCAAGTGGATAGCCTGCGCACGTTTGATCCTGTTACGCAATTGAGCGTCAAAGACCACGGCCACATTAGCATTATTCCAGATGTTCAAAAGCAGGCGCTCAAGGAAATTCGTCAAACATTTTTGCAATACATCCCAGAAAGCACAGTCATTTGGCTCAAGAATTTTGAGTTGATCCAAGAGCATGTGGCAGACGGATTTAAAAAAGCAGAAGAGAAGTTTTCGCGGTTGAAGGGAGCTATAAAACAGGTGCCGCCATCAGAATTATACCTCAGCGAAGAGGTTTATTTGGAGGAGCTGAGCGCCTTCACGCAAGTGGAATTTGATCGGCCAAGTTTGATCAAGCCCGATGTGGAAATCAGGTTTAATCAAACACCTCAGGTTTCGTTCAACAAAAATTTTGATCTGCTGATCAATGACTTGACAAACCACACCCGCAATGGGTTTTACAACTACATTTTTACGTCAAACCCAAAGCAAATTGCGCGCCTTCACCAAATCTTTGAAGATATTCTTCAAACGAAAGATGGCGAAGAACGGCCGTTTGATTTTGAGGGCATCAATACAGCCATTCACGAAGGATTTATCGACCACGATGCGAAATTGGTGTGCTACACTGACCACCAATTGTTTGAGCGCTACCACCGCTACCGACTGAAAGAAGGCTTTGCTGATTCTGAACGGCAAATCACCCTGAAAGAGCTTAGCGACCTTCAGCCAGGCGATTACGTAGTGCATATTGACCACGGCATTGGGCAATATTCTGGTATCCAAAAAATTGATGTGAACGGACAAATGCAAGAAGCCATCCGACTGATTTATTCTGGTGGAGATGTGCTTTATGTGAGTATCCATTCGCTGCACCGCATTTCAAAATTTGTGGGCAAAGAAGGCACTCCGCCTAAAATCAATAAGTTGGGCTCTAATGCTTGGCAAAATCTTAAAAATAAAACCAAGAAAAAGGTCAAGGAGATCGCCTACGACTTGATTAAACTGTATGCCGAGCGAAAACTGAAGGACGGGTTTGCTTACAGCCCCGATACGTACCTGCAAACCGAACTCGAATCGTCTTTCATTTACGAAGACACACCCGATCAAGAAAAAGCCACCAATGCCATCAAAGCCGACTTAGAAAAACCCTATCCGATGGACCGTTTAGTGTGTGGCGATGTGGGTTTTGGAAAAACCGAAGTGGCAGTGCGTGCGGCATTTAAGGCAGCCACTGACGGAAAGCAAGTGGCGATTCTCGCACCAACAACCATCCTCACAGCTCAGCATTACAAAACCTTCAGCGATCGACTGAAAGATTTTCCTGTTACGGTAGATTACATCAACCGATTCAGATCGGCTAAGCAACAAAAGGAAACGCTCAAGAAGTTGGCCGAAGGTAAAATTGACATCCTCATCGGAACGCACCGCATCGTTGGGAAGGACGTGAAATTTAAAGACCTCGGCCTCATGATTATTGACGAGGAGCAAAAGTTTGGTGTGGGTGTGAAGGACAAATTGAAAACGATGCGCGTCAATGTGGATTCGCTCACGCTAACAGCCACGCCCATTCCTCGTACACTCCAATTTTCGCTCATGGGAGCCCGTGATTTGAGTGTGATCAATACACCACCGCCCAATCGCTATCCGGTGCAAACAGAGCTTCACACGTTTAATGAAGCGGTGATTAAAGATGCCATTTATGCGGAGCTCACGCGAAACGGCCAAATTTTCTTCATCCACAATCGGGTTCAGAATATTGCTGAAGTATGCGCCATGATCAAAAAGATCGTTCCCGAAGCAGAAGTTGATTTTGCCCATGGACAAATGGAAGGCCATCAGCTCGAAGAAGTGATGCTGCGGTTTATTGAAGGCGAGTTTGACGTGTTGGTTTCAACTACGATCATTGAAAGTGGGTTGGATATTCCAAATGCCAACACCATCATTATCAACCAAGCGCAAAACTTTGGGCTTAGCGATTTACACCAAATGCGCGGCCGAGTTGGGCGTTCAAATAGAAAAGCGTTTTGTTATTTACTCTGTCCACCGATGAGTACCTTAACGAACGAAGCCCGAAAACGTTTGACGGCCATCGAGCAGTTTAGTGAATTGGGGAGCGGATTCAGCATTGCGATGCGCGATTTAGACATCCGGGGTGCTGGAAATTTATTGGGTGGCGAGCAGAGCGGGTTTATCACCGATATTGGCTATGAAACCTATCAGAAGATCCTCGAAGAAGCCATGGAAGAACTCAAAGAAACAGAGTTTAAAGGCTTGTTTGAGGAAGATAAAGAACGCGTTTATGTGAGCGATTGTCAGTTAGAAACTGACCTCGAAGTGATGATTCCCGATGACTACATCAACAACATCACCGAGCGCATGAATATTTATCGAAGCTTGGCCGATGTCAATGATATGGAGGCGTTGGAGCATTTCATGAAAGGTGTAGAAGACCGTTTCGGGCCAATTCCGCCTTCGTTTGATCGCTTGCTCAAGTCGAAGCAATTGATTTGGGCAGGAAAAGACATTGGGTTTGAGAAGGTGGTGTTCAAAAACAAGAAGATCATCGGCTACTTCATCGCTGATAAAACATCGACCTATTTTCAATCGCCAAAATTTGAAAAGGTGTTGAAGTATGTTCAAGCCCATCCGAATCGCGTTCAAATCAGGGAGCGCAATGAACGCTTGAGTTTAGTATTCACCAATATTTCTACGCTCGATAAGGCGGCAGAAACCATGGAAGAGGTGATGCACCTTGAATCTTGATCAGTTCGTAGCTGAATAATAAATCCAAATCACAACGGCATAGCGGGCCATTTTACCGATGGTCATCCAAAGCAGCACACGCACAATGTTTGCTTTAAACAAGCCTAAAGCGATGGCTATAACATCGCCCACAAATGGCAACCAACACAACAATGCCGTGTAAGCGCCAAAGCGATCCACCAGTTGTTTCCATTTCACTACGCTTTTTTCATCCACACGCAAATAGCGTTTGATCCATCGCCAATCACCTAAATAACCCAAACCAAAACTGCTCATTCCACCCAACGTATTGCCCAACGTGGCAACGATGAGGCACGAAACAGGGTCGAGTCCAGCCATAAGCACGCCTGCAAGCACTGCTTCAGAACTAAACGGAAGAATTGTGGCCGCCAAAAACGTGGCGATAAATAAGCCGATCAGTCCAAGTTCTATCCAGTACATTTTCAGTAATTAGCTTTGATATAACAATAGTAAGTGTTAGTTATGCTTTGTTAAGCGCAGATTAAATATCAAATAGATAGTGTAAAAACTACACTAAGTAAATTATCTTTGAGCATCTTATTACAACTATGACAACCAATCAAAAGCAAACCATGGACAATTTCGATCTCGTAATCTTCGGAGGAGATGGAGACTTGTCATTGAGGAAAATATTCCCCGCGCTTTACCATCGTTTAAACGAGCATCAAATCGATGAATCGAGCCGGATTATGGCCGTGGCACGCACCAAACGCACCCAAAAAGAGTTTATCAATCAACTCGAACAAAGCCTCAAAGAGTTCATCCCTGACGCAGACAATGAGGTTGTTTCAAAGCTTCTATCGATGGTTACCTACGCGCAAATCGATACGGGAAAAAACGTTGAAGATGCGCACGTGGCCAAATGGTTCACCAAAGATTTTCATCCGATTAGGGTGTTTTATTTGGCAACGCCTGCAGCAGCGTTCGGTCCAATTTGCGAATACATCGATAACCACGGATACATCATCCCAAATTCTCGTGTTGTTCTTGAAAAGCCGCTCGGAACAGATTTAAAGAGCTCAGAAGAAGTCAATAATCACGTGGCAAAGCACTTTCCCGAAGAGCAGATTTATCGTATTGACCATTACCTCGGCAAGGAGACGGTGCAAAATCTTATGGTCCTTCGATTTGCCAACAACATTTTCGAAAGCTCATGGAATGCCCAAGATATTGACAACATCCAAATCACGGTGGCTGAGTCGATTGGCGTGGGAACGCGCGGTGGATTTTACGATAAATACGGTGCCCTGCGCGACATGGTTCAAAACCATTTGCTGCAACTGCTTTGCTTGATTGCGATGGAGCCACCGGTAATGCTCGAGGCCGATTTGGTGCGCGATGAAAAGTTGAAAGTATTAAGGGCTTTACGCCTTTACGACAAAAATTCGATTTTAACAGATACAGTGCGGGGGCAATATACGCGAGGAAATACAGGTGAAGGAAGACTGCCATCGTACCTCGAAGACATTGATAAATTTGAATCGAATACCGAAACATTTGTGGCGTTGAAAGCCTATGTAGATAACTGGCGGTGGGGCGGAGTACCCTTCTTTTTGCGCACAGGCAAACGCATGCCACATCGGTATTCAGAAATCGTGATCAACTTTAAAGATGTGCCGCACAACTTATTCCCCGACCGGAAAAAAATGGCGAACAATAAGTTGACCATCCGACTGCAGCCTGAAGAGCGCATCGAATTGCAACAAATGGTTAAAATCCCCGGTCCTGGGGGTTACCGATACAAGCCGTTTTCACTGGAACTGGACTATGCTGAGCATTTTGACCAGCGTTTTCCAGAAGCCTATGAACGCCTCTTGATGGATGTTGTGCGCGGAAATCAAACCCTGTTTATGCGTAGAGATGAAGTAAAAGCAGCATGGACATGGGCAGAGTCGCTATTGACCAATTGGGATAAAACAAAAATGCCGAATATCCTTTACGAAGCCGGAACGTGGGGACCTGGAGATAAAATAATGGATGGCGACCACGAATGGGTGAAATCACGCCACGTCATAAAAGCCCAGAAAAAGTTGGAGGACAGCGATGAATAGAAGCGATCTAGAATCGAAGCTGGCGACCGAAATTGCAACAACACTTAAGCAAGATATCGAGCAACGAGGCCGTGCAACGCTTTTGGTTTCAGGAGGTTCAACACCTGTGAATCTATTTAAATTGCTTTCGGAGACGGAACTTGATTGGACCAAAGTGACTGTTTCCTTGGTAGACGAACGGTTCGTGCCTAATGGACACCCCGATCAAAACGGAGGGTTGGTGAAAAAGCATTTATTGACAAATAAGGCTGCTAAGGCCACGTTTATTCCTTTGGTGATCGATGCTGCCAATGCTGAGCAGAACTTACAATGCGTGCGTGATGCATTTTCTTCAGAGCCTTTCCCCGTCAGTGCGGTTATTTTGGGTATGGGAACCGATGGGCATACCGCATCACTCTTTCCTGACGCAGCAGAATTAGAACAGGGAATGAATATCAATGGGGAAGAAAAACTCATCATTACCAATCCGCAATCGGCACCTCATCAACGAATTACCTTTACTCGACCGGCTATTATGGATGCCAACCGGCTCTTTCTTCATTGCTATGGTCAAGAAAAACAGCTAATCTTGAAGAAAGCGGAAGAAAAAAGGGATTATCACACTTATCCCATCGCAGCTTTTTTAGGCAATACTTCCAAAAAATTAGAAGTGTTTTGGGCAGAATAAAGAAATTATGAATAAAAGAATCAAGGAAATTACCGAGCGCATTAAACAACGCTCGAGCAAAACAAGGGCAGAATACATCGCGTTGATGACCTCTTCAAAGAACGCATCTGTAAAACGAGGCGATTTAGCTTGCGGGAATTTAGCCCACGCTTTTGCTGCATGTGCTGACGATGAAAAAATGGCGCTGAGTGGAAATACCAAAGCAAATTTGGCCATCATCACAGCGTATAACGACATGCTGAGCGCGCACAAAACCTACGAGTATTACCCAGAATCGCTGCGGCAATCTGCCAGAAAATATGGCGCAGTGGCGCAAGTAGCATCGGGCGTTCCGGCCATGTGTGACGGGGTTACCCAAGGCCAACTAGGCATGGAGCTTTCTTTATTCAGCCGCGATATAATCGCCCTGTCAACAGCCATCGGCATGTCGCATCAAATGTTTGATGGCGGCATGTGCTTAGGTATTTGCGATAAGATCGTACCCGGAATGATGATTGGGGCGTTGCGTTTCGGACATCTTCCGTTCATTTTTGTTCCGGGAGGACCAATGGAATCCGGAATAACAAACGAAGAAAAGGCCCAATACAGAAGGGATTATGCTGAGGGAAAAATTGGCCGTGACGAGCTGTTGAAAGCAGAGTCAGCGTCTTATCACTCTGCCGGCACATGCACATTCTACGGCACCGCAAACAGCAACCAAATGCTCATGGAGATTATGGGCGTGCACCTTCCTGGAGCCTCATTCGTAACTCCAGCAACACCGCTTCGCGAAGCGTTGAATGATTACACCGTTAAACGATTGACAGAAATAACTGCCCAAGGCAAGGAATACACTCCTCTTTTTGAGGTAATTACTGAAGAAAGTATCGTGAATGCCTTGGTTGGATTGATCGCCACGGGCGGTTCCACAAATCATACGATTCATTTAATAGCCATCGCCAAGGCAGCAGGAATCATCATCAATTGGGAAGATTTCTCTGAAGTAGCTGATGTGGTGCCGCAATTAACGCGTGTTTATCCAAATGGATCGGCAGACATTAACCATTTTCAAGCGTGTGGTGGAATGGGGTTTTTGATGAAAACGCTCAGAGCTGGCGGGTTTTTAAATGAAAATGTAAAAACAGCGGCAGGCATTGGCTTGGATGCCTACGAAAAAGAGCCCTATTTAAAAGATGGTCAATTAGCGTGGAGAAATGCCCCCGAGAAGTCGTTGGATGAAACCGTGCTAAGAGGGGTTGATAATCCGTTTGCGATAACGGGCGGATTGAAAATTCTGAGTGGAAACCTAGGACGGTCAGTGATTAAAGTTTCAGCCGTAAAAGAAGAAAACTATGTGGTGAAAGCACCGGCAGTGGTTTTTGAAGACCAAGATGATGTGATCGTGGCATTTAAAAAGGGTGAATTGAATAAAGATGTTGTAGTGGTAGTAAGAAACCAAGGAGCGCATTCAATCGGAATGCCTGAATTGCATAAACTTACGCCAACATTAGCCTTGCTGATGAGTCAGGGTTACAAGGTGGCTTTGGTGACTGACGGCAGAATGTCGGGAGCTTCAGGAAAAGTTCCAGCTGCAATCCATCTGAGTCCTGAAGCTGCCAAAGGAGGGCCAATTGCGAAGCTGAAAACAGGCGACATCATCGAATTGGACGCACACAAAGGCACGCTCACGTGTTTGAATTTTGAAGAAGTTCAAAAAAGATCTATCACGATTGCTGAAAACTTTGATTCTTTTGGTGTAGGACGTGAATTATTCAACCGCTTGAAACCATTGGTCACTGAAAGTGAGGAAGGAGCTTCGTTTATTATTTAATCCATGACTATGCAAAACGGAATTCGAAAGTTAATGGAAGGGCACACATTGGTGCCGGTGGTCACGTTTTCAAACGCGGAAGAAGCGCCCGCATTCATCGAGTATTTGATCGCTCAGCAGGTGGGTTGCATCGAAATTACCTTGCGCACCGAAGCAGGCATGCAAGCCATCGAGTTGCTGAAAAAAGAGTACAAAGGCAGGTTCCTCGTAGGAGCAGGCACCGTCACTTCTCCCGAGCAATTGGATAAGCTCGTTCAAATCAATGCCGACTTTGTGGTGAGCCCGGGTTTGACCAGCGAACTTCAGGCAGAAATGGAGGCGTCAAAACTTCCTTATTTGCCGGGCACATCCACGCCAAGTGAGATCATGTGGGCGAGAGAGCAAGGACTCGACACGCTTAAATTTTTCCCAGCAAATTTGTTTGGTGGGCTCGATGCCCTAAAAGCATACGGCCAATTATTTCCCGATGTGAAGTTTTGCCCAACAGGCGGCATTTCAAAAGCTACCAGCAGCGATTACCTGGCACTTTCTAACGTTTTTGCCGTTGGAGGATCATGGTTTCAGAAAGATTTTGCGAAGTAGCACGGTGTGGTTTTGACGAGGCAAACTGCCCATCTATAACCGCTACAAAAGGGTTTTACTTTGATAAACAAACAGTTGGGCAGGCTTGTGGTCAACGCCTGTTTGCTTTTCTTCGAGCGCAATAATCGTGGTAGAATTCTTGAGTTTCTTTCTAAAATTTCGCTTGTCGAGTTTCACTCCGAGCACGATTTCATGCAATGTCTGCAGCATAGAAAGTGTGAATTTTTTTGGGAGTAATTCGTAGCCGATGTTCTTGAATTCAAACTCTTCGCGCAAACGCTTCAAGGCTTCATTTACAATGATGTTATGATCAAACGCCAAGGCTGGAATTTCATCCACCGGTTGCCAAATCACTTTTCCTGCAAACGAAGCTGCCTCCGGAAGATAATCCTCCAATTTCACCAACGAGTAATACGCAACGGTGATTACTCGAGCCGCTGGATCTTCCCGAAATGTGCGCAGCCATTCTTTGTCTTTCACATTGTTCACCCGGTTGGGATCACCAAAGGTTTTAAACTGCTTCAAATAAATTCCTTCGAGATGCGTCAACTGCTTCAGCACGCGTGTAGCCGCTTCATCTAAATTTTCGCGTTCTAAAACAAGGTCGCCTGGAAGCGCCAATTGCGCCTCAAATTGACCAGTGTTTCGCTGCTCAATGAGCAAAACTTTCAACTTCTCATTGTCAAAACCAAACACAACACAATCTACCGATACATTGGGATTTGGAGCGTTTAATGAAGTGATGCTTTTGGCCATGAGCGATCAATCTGTTTATGCCTTCAAAGATACTTTTACCTGTCTATCCTCGAGAATTATCTCACTAAGTGTACTATTTACACTAAGATTGTTTACTATTGCACGTCAACGGCTAACGAAAAAATAGAGCAAATATGAAACGAATAGCAATTAATGGTTTTGGAAGGATTGGACGCAATGTAATGCGTCAATTACTCAACGAAAAAAACGTAGAGGTAGTTGCCATTAATGATTTGGTGAAGGCCGATATGCTCGCTCATTTGTTTGAGTTTGACAGCGTGTATGGTAGCGTGCCAAACGCGGTGATTTCTTCAGGCGAGAAACACATCACGGTGAACGGAAAGTCGGTAGAGGTGTTCGCAGAAAGTGACCCGCGAAACTTGCCGTGGAAATCCTTAAACATTGACTTGGCTTTAGAATGTACGGGCCGTTTTGTTGACGCTGAAAAGGCGCACTACCATGTCGAAGCCGGAGCGAAAAAAGTGCTTATTTCAGCGCCTGCACCGGGCGAGATTAAGAACATTGTGTTCGGAGTAAATGACAACATCATCCATGCTGACGATCAAATTTTATCGGGCGCATCGTGCACCACAAACTGCCTTGCTCCGATGATGCACGTGCTCAACAATCATTTCAGCATCAAGAGCGGATTCATCGCAACCACCCATGCCTACACAGGCGATCAACGCCTGATGGACGCGCCTCACAAAGATTTCAGAAGAGCCCGAGCGGCAGCATTGAATGTGATTCCTACATCAACCGGTGCGGCAAAAGCCATCGGAAAAGTGATTCCTTCATTGGCTGGAAAGTTAGATGGAAACGCTCTTCGAGTGCCCGTGCCTTCTGGCTCATTAACCGAAGCTACAATCTTGATTGAAGAAAATACTACGGCAGAAGAAGTGAATGCTTTGATGGAGAAATACGCCAATAAAGAGCTTAAAGGAATCCTCGAATTTTCGATGAAGCCACTGGTTTCAACAGATATTTTGGGCAATCATCACTCGTGTGTCTTTGACGGTCAATTGACCAAAGTGAATCAAAATTTGATTCGTGTTTTTGGTTGGTATGATAATGAAGTTGGCTACTCAGCGCGCATGGTTGACTTGATTAATGCGATGAATTCGTAGCAGTTAAACGTCAAGTTCAATAGATATGATAGCCATAGCAGAAAGTGGTTCTACGAAATGTGATTGGGTAGTGTTAGACGGAAAGGCCGAAGTTGTTTTAACAGCGAAAACAATTGGCTTTAACCCCTACTTCCATTCAGAGCAATATATACTCGATACGCTGAACGCAACGTCTGAATTGGTCGGGGTGAAATCAGAAATTACCGCCATTTATTTTTATGGTGCGGGATGCTCTTCAACGCAACTAAACACGATTGTAAAAAAAGCATTGAGCCGTTTTTTTGTCGAGGCAGAAATTAGTGTTGATCATGATTTAGTTGCGGCAGCTTATTCGCTCTATGAAGGAGAACCCGTCATAGCATGCATTATTGGAACAGGCTCAAATTCGTGCTTTTTCGATGGTAAAAATGCTGTTGAATTGGTTCCTGCCCTTGGTTTTATTTTGGGCGATGAGGCAAGCGGAAGTTACTTCGGGAAGAAGGTGCTCGCTGATTATTTCTACAAGCGCTTGCCGTTTGAAATGCAGGAAGATTTTATCAATTGGTTTAAAATCGATTGGAGTCAAACTGTACAGAATGTCTATCAAAATCCCCACGCCAATGTGTATCTGGCTTCATTTATGAAGTTTATTGCCGCGCATAAGTCTAACCCCTATGTGATCGAAATGGTCAAAGAAGGAATGGCTCGTTTCATCGATATTCATGTCGCTAATTTTAGCAATTACCACCATTATAAAGTGGGCTTTGTGGGCACGATTGCCTTTTTATTCGAGGATATTCTGCGTGAAGAACTGGCTAAAAGAGATTGCCAACTCGGTCGAATCATCAAAAATCCAGTCGAACATTTAGTGCGTTATCATATTGACTATAAAAATGTGGTGGTAGCTTAATTTAAAAATCTTTGTGGTTTGTGAACACCCAATGAGGGCTTCGTTGTAATGGCGGGGCCCTTTTTTTATCTCTGTCAATGCACCTTTTCATACTTTCGGGGCATGCGCAACTTATCTCCTTTTATCGCATTGGTTGCATTGAGCTTGGCATCTTGTGCAGAAGTGAAATGTGTGGATTGCTCAGATACGCAAGGCACTATTTTTACGTTTTGCGATCCCGCAGTGTCGCCATTGGATTCATTGACCTGCGGTGAAATTTATACTTCAAGGAAATGAAATTACAAAGCGTACTCATTATCATTCCTGTGCTCTGTATGGCATGCGAAAAAGTGGTAGAAATCAAAGACCTTTCGCCTAAGGAAGTGGTGTCTTGTTCACTTGACCAAGACATTGAAGGCTTGTGGATTTCAGACTCGGTTCATATCGTTTCCGTGATCGATACGGTGGATTCTGTTTCGGAAGACAAATCTCCCACGTTGACCTATTACTTGAATGTGAAATGCGATGAGGAAAAAGCTTTTCGATTGAGTTACATCACCTTCGCAGGTGTGGAAACAGAAGATGTGCGCTCTACGAATTTTGATGCAATCGACAATCGCTTTTACGTATATAATCAACTCGACAGCATACAAGATACAGCCGCAGCACCCTTTGTGCTCGATTATTATTTTGAAGATTCAAACCGTATTACGGCAAGCATGGTGCAACTTCCGAATGCATTTCAGCGCACTACGTATACCATCTTTTTCAGAAGATCGTTGTAAGGGAAATTTAAACTGATCGTCAACGCGGTTGTTTCATCCAACGTCTATAGCACTATGAAAAAGTTCGCATACTTTGTATTTTCGATCGTTCTGTTGAGCGCCTGCACAAAGAAAGATTCCATGATCGGCCTGCCTGAAATCAAGGTAGAAGAGGAGCAATCAGCACGCATTGAACACACCATTCTCATCGAGCCAACGGTGAGTGTAAACTGTGGTGCATGTCCGTTAGGTCACCATGAAATCGAGCAAATTGAAGACTCGCTCGACAATGTCACACACATGAGTCATTACTTGTTTGGACCGCTTTATCACGACTACACTTCCTATTTGATGGAACGAATCAACAAGACGATTTACACTCCGATCGGTCATGTAAACCGCAGGCATGAAGGCGGCAGTGTGGTGTACTATCCGATCACTTCATTCAAAGGATTGGTAGGAAACGAGATCAACGAATCGACCAATGTGGGATTGGAAATTGCATCCAATATCACTGAATCTGATCTTTCGATAAGTGTTGATGTTTTTTCTGAAGCCTTGCTATCGAACCCAAACCTTATGATTTCGTTAATTTTAGTGGAGAAATCAGTGGTGGGCATGGGCACCGGTTACGACCAACGCAACTACGGAAATACAGATCCCAATCATCCATATTACGGGCAAGGCAGCTCCATCCAAGGATTCGAACACACCAATGTTATTCGACACGTGCTTTCAGCCTACGAAGGAGATGGTATTGACCTTTCAAGTCTAGCATCCAATTGGACAGGAAACATTGCTTTGAGCGAACTGGAAAAACAACCGCAAGCGTATCGAGTGATTGCCTTTGTGTCAGAATCTTCAGACATCGTTATGCCGATCATCAACGCGGCAACGCACGATATTCCATAAAAAAGGCGCCCTAAGTGAGCGCCTTTTCAATGATCAAATTCGTTTTTTAGAAATCAAATTTAATGCCTTGGGCAAGCGTAAGTGTCGTTCCCCAATTCAATGTATTGGTTTGTCTGCGCATGTAAGCTTTCCAGGCATCTGAACCACTTTCGCGGCCACCACCAGTTTCTTTTTCGCCTCCAAATGCACCGCCAATTTCAGCTCCACTTGTTCCAATATTTACGTTGGCAATGCCGCAGTCGCTGCCTCGATGGCTCAAGAAAATTTCGCTTTCGCGCATGTTGGTAGTCATGATGGCTGAACTCAACCCTTGCTTTACTCCATTTTGAATGGCAATGGCCTCATCAAAATCGCTGTATTTGAGCAAGTACAGAATCGGAGCAAAAGTTTCGTCTTGCACGATTTGCCATTCGTTCTTCGCTTCAGCGATTGCTGGTTTTACATAACAGCCACTGGCATTCAATTCGCCTTCAACTACACCACCTTCCACAGCAAATGTTCCACCTGCTTTTTTCACTTCTTCGAGCGCATTCAAATAGAGCTGAACCGCATCTTTATCGATCAGCGGACCTACGTGATTGTTTGCATCTAGAGGATCGCCAATTCTGATCTGTTTGTACGCTTTTGCCAGGGTTTCTTTTACTTCGTTGTAAATGCTTTCATGGATGATCAGCCTTCGGGTTGACGTGCAGCGCTGTCCGCAGGTGCCTACAGCACCGAATACGATTCCAGGAATGGCCAATTTCAAATCAGCGTTTGGCGTTAAAATAATCGCGTTGTTTCCACCCAGTTCAAGGATGGTTTTGCCCAATCGCTTGCCAACGGCTTCGCCCACTTTTTTCCCCATTCTGATCGAACCGGTTGCAGAAATTAACGGTACGCGCGTGTCGTTGCTCATTGCTTCACCAATTTCATAGTCGCCCACTACCAGGCAGTTGACGCCTTCGGGCACATCATTTTTCTTGAACACATCCGTCACGATGTTCATGCAAGCCACAGCGCACAATGGCACTTTTTCAGACGGCTTCCAAATGCAAACGTCTCCACAAATCCATGCCAGCATGCTGTTCCACGCCCACACGGCAACGGGGAAGTTAAAGGCAGAAATAATTCCGACCGCACCCAGTGGATGATACTGCTCATACATGCGGTGCATTGGGCGTTCGCTGTGCATTGTAAGTCCGTGCAGCTGACGTGAAAGGCCCACGGCAAAGTCGCAGATATCGATCATTTCTTGCACTTCGCCCAATCCTTCTTGGTAGCTTTTGCCCATTTCATAGCTCACCAATTTTCCGAGTGGTTCTTTCTTTTCGCGCAATGCTTCTCCGATTTGACGGACAATTTCACCGCGCTTTGGCGCTGGCCACATTCTCCATTCGCCAAAAGCAGCTTGAGCTTGGGCAACTACAGTTTCATAATTTTCGATGGAGCTTCCTTTCACGGTACCGATCAATTTTCCATCAACCGGAGAGTAGGATTCAAATGTTTTTCCAGTAGAAGCGATCCACTTTTCACCGGTAAAAGTGCCTTCGTTGGTTTCGGCCAGGCCAAGTTCTTTTAAAAAGTCTTTCATGTGATCTTTATCGTTTGCCGCAAAGGTAACATCACTGATTGGAGCAGCGGTCTGCGAGCAGACTTTTGATAAATTGAAATTATTATTGAATACCTTTTGTAAAGCTATCCTCTGGGTTAGTGGATTTTATTGCGTTGCTGCGAACGGGTTGGAGTAGCGTCCCACAGGGTCTATTGCTTAAAGGTTTTGTTGGGCATAGTTTCAACTTGTCAATTTAATAGCAATGTGCCTTTGCATCGTAATTGACAATATCTGTCAATGTTGTGTCAGCTAAAATTCGCACACGCTGCTCAAGAGTAGAATCTGATAATAATAAAAATGCACCTGCGCTGTCTTGTGCCAGTCGAATAGAAATATCAGCCCATTCTATGTATTCATCGAGGTGGCATCCCCTGCCGCGCGCTCAATGTCATTAAGTTAAGAGATCTTCAAAATGTATCTCTTTGATTTTTAGGTGTTTTTGGTTTGATATTCCTTCTGTATTTCTCAGTGTTTCTTTCAACTTGTCTATTGGGTCTGATTGGAATAAGGTGATTTTTAAATGCGTTTTTTAGGTCATCTACGATTGTCTCTGATTTTGTCGGATTCAGAAATATCGAAATGATTTTGTTTTTAAGTATTCCATAAGAAATGGCGGTATTTACTTTGTATTGGTATTGTTTTTCAGTGTTATTGGGCGTTGATTTAAGTTCTTCGTTTAGCTCTCCGACAATCAGCGACTGAACATTACTTACGAATAATGATGCTTCAAAATCCTGCTCTATTATTTGCCTAGAGTACCCAGAAAAACACTCTATTTTTAGTTTGTTTTTGAGCTCATCATAAAATGTTTCTACCTTCCATCTTTTGAAGTACAAGTCTTTGAAAATTGAATGACTATAGGTTGCTTCATCGCTAAGAGAAGTCATTAGAATTTCAATGTTTTCATTTCCTAAATCAACTCTGATTAGTCGTATTTTAATGCTTGATTTCTTGCTAAAAGGAAGTCCGATAAAGCTTTTCTTTTTACCTGGGCTTATCTCAACAATTTTTGATTTTTCACCAGTCTCAACAAATGATTTAACCACTCTGCTAAAACTCTCTTTTACCCTGATCACAAAGTGGATATTAGCTCTGTTGAGTTCGTATATCAACGGAAAACCTGGGTACCCTCTGTCAAAAATGACCAAGTCATTTGATTTACAGCTTTTTAAATGTTCAATCGCTAATTTGCCTTCTCCAATTTTCAGTGGACTTAAAACTCCATCAAGAACATAATTATTGAGCACATCATATAGAACAGAAACCCGCGCTTGAACAACGCCTGATGTATTTTGATTTTTTGTTTCACCGTAATAAGAAACCAGCTCTTTTGTATTAGGTAGATTTAATCGCGAACCATCCACGGCTAAAAGTCTAAATCCATTCCACAGTTTTACAGACAAGTCATTGTCGGTATAAAATTCATTGACAAGAACATTAGAAAGATGCTTAAACACTTTAGAATTTATTTTTTTTCGATACTGCACGAAAGCACTTTTAGTAAACAATTTTAGCTCAGATTCAGGGCAGAAAACGTTGCAATAGCTCACAAAATTTTCAATCTCAATAGACAAACTTTTTCTGATTAAACTTATCATAAAAACGATAGTTCCAGAAAAGCTTTGTTTCCTTCTTCTAGAAAAGTCCGAAGGGTTTAATTTATAGGTATTTTGAAGAGCTTCAGAAAAGAGTGATTTACTAACTCTTACTAAGATAGATTTGGTAGTTTTTTTTCATTATAAATATTTGATTACCAAATAAATATACATAAAAAGATGTGAAAATAATACATAACTAATTAACAGTCAAATGTTTAAGACTTAACTTAATGACATTGTGCG
>JAGYJZ010000015.1 GCA_018401875.1 Salibacteraceae bacterium | reverse complement strand
TACGGGAAATTTGTGATTCAGTAGATTAATGCGGCTACTCTTGGTTCGAGCGGTCTTTACAGGTCTTGTTTTTTTGCTGTTTTGTGCGCCAGTATCCTTTTCACAAAAGGAAAGTACTTGGTGGTATTTTGTTACAAATGCTGGAATTCAGTTTTCTAATGTTGTACCAGAGCCGGATACCTTACATAATGATTCAACAACGCAATATGTGTATTTGTCAAATGCTATTGGTGCGTCACATGTGGCTTCAATTAGCAGTAGCGATGGGGAATTACTGTTCTATGGATCTGCAATTGGGATGTTCAATAAAAGTCATAAATCAATGCCCAATGGATTACCGCATAACACAATTGGTTATTCCCCTGGTGGTGAAATTGGTCATTCAGCGGAAGAAGGATCAATCATCATCCCTAGGCCCAACTACCCCAATCAGTATTATTTTATTTTCTTAAGAACTGCAAATCAATTACATCAAGACGGCTATATTGCAGGTGCCTTCGCCACTTTAGTTGATATGGAATTGGACGGAGGTTTGGGTGATGTGGTGGATACCTTTAAAAACGTGTTGATCATAGACAGCACGGAAGAAAAACTCAGCGCAACGCCCCATGCCAATGGAATAGACTATTGGCTGATGGTGCGGCAGGGCGGCACCAACAATTACCACGCCTTTTTAATTACTGAAAGTGGCATCAGTGCCGAACCGGTTACAACATCCCTAGGGCTTGCTACCTCAACCTTCAGCACGCAACAAGGCAACCTGCGCTTCAATCACCGAGGCGATATGTTTGTGCATAACGGAGGTAATATATTAGAAATCTTTGACTTTGACAATAACACAGGTGCATTATCAAACCTTAGAACGATAAACCCGCTTGGCGGTAATGGATTAGAGTTTAGTGCAGACGATAGCAAACTTTATACGGGTGGCCCCATACAGTATGATATGACTGTTCCCACCCAGGCCGCCATTCAAGCGTCTGAGATCATGTTGTTTAACGTGTGGGATCCACCCTTGGCAGGCCTGCAACTCGGCCTTGACGGCAAGATCTACGGCAATAATTTTGATGGTAATCAGGCCTATTACATGGGCTGCATCCACAACCCCAATGCTGCCGGGTTTGCTTGCAATTATGAAGACAGCGTGATTTACTTGCAGGGAAAAGAAGGTGGAATCAGTGTGCCGCAGTTTCTCCCCAATTTTTTCAAAACCAACTTTTATGCAGACACGGTGTGCGTGGGCGATACCACGCGGTTTTACATGAATTTCACCTTTATAGACTCGGTGTTTTGGAATTTTGGAGACCCGGGCAGTGGGGTGCTCAATACAGATACAGCATTGTCTCCAACGCATGTGTATAACACTGCCGGCAGCTACACGGTCACTCTAATTGCACAGAATGGTATAAAAACCGATACGGTTGTTAATACCATAGAGGTGAAAGAAAAGCCCCAAATAGACTTAGGGCCCGATGTGGCGTTTTGTGCTACTCCACCAGACAGTGTAAAACTCGAAGTAGGAAGCATGCCAGGAATTTATTTGTGGAGTGATGGTAGCACAGACAGCACACTGTGGGTCAGCACCACGGGCGTTTACAGCGTCACCTTCACCAACGAATGTGGCAGCGATAGCGACACCATCCAAGTAGAAGCAGCGCTGCCGCTTATTGTGCAATTGCCACCCGACACCGCGCTGTGTACCGACAGTTATGTGATAATGCCAAACATTCAAAATGAGTCAGCGCTTACACAGTTTATGTGGAATACTGGAGATTCAACGAGAAGCCTGCTGGCCACACGACAGGCACCGTTTGAAACTAGCATGACTTACCAACTTACTGCATCCAACGCCTGCGGCAGCGACAGCGCCAGCATTGCGGTTACGTTTTTAGCCCAACCCGATGGTGTGCTGCCAAACGATAGCGTGTATTGCTTAGACGATGCGTTTTATTTGCTCAATCAGCAAAGTGTGGGCATTCAATACGAGTGGAATGACGGCACCACAGGTCCGCAATACCGCGTCAGCGAAAGCGGCACGTATTGGCTCAAAAGTTCAAGCATATGCGACACACTCATCGATACGTTTAAGATCGAGTTTAACGGAGAACCAAAAGTCCTTCTACCCAACGATACGCTGCTGTGTCCGGGAGAAGAAGTGCTGCTGCTCAACCTGGTCCAAAATGCACCTGCTGGTCAGTTGTATGCATGGAGCACGGGCAGCACAGATTCGTCCATCACGGTTTTTTCATCTGAAACGGGAAGATACATTGTAACCGTTACGCTGAAATCGTGCAGCGTGCTCGACAGCACCACCATTGGCGAAAAGGGATTTTGTCCAGAGCGCTGCACACCGCGCATCGCCAATGTGTTTTCACCCAATGCCGATGGGGTAAACGATGTATTTTCTGTTGACATCGACTGCCGCATGACGGAAGTGTCGTTTTTCATCTACAATCGTTGGGGGCAATTGGTGCATCAAAGTGGCAGCTTGGCCATGGTGTGGGACGGTTACATCAACGGCATTGCCGCAGCTGAAGGCACGTATTATTACGTTCTTCAATTCACAGACGAAGCAGGCGAGCAGCGGTCGTTTCGCGGGAGTTTTAGTCTGGTTCCTTAAAGGCTTCGTGGTTCAAGGTTCTTTCGTTCGCCTGAGGGCGTCCTCAGTTCATGGTTTGCGCGCTGCGCGATTTATAATTTGTGATTTAAAATTTATAATTCGTGATTGATCAATGATAATAGAAGAACAATCCAACCTTGAACCACGAACCACGAATTCAAAACCATGAACCTCGAACCGCAAACCACGAACCTTGAACCACGGTTCTAATCGCAAAGACCATGGGCCAAGTAACCAGATACTGATAGATTTGCACCTCGGCAAAACACATGCTCCATGAAAAAACTCCTCATCTCCGTTGGCACACGCCCTAACATCATTAAAATCACCCAATTTAAGAAACACGCCTTGGCGTATGGAGTAGAGGTGAAGATATTACATACTGGTCAGCACTATGACCACAAAATGGCACAGGTATTTTACGATCAATTCGAAGTACAGCCCGACTTTCGTCAAGACTTGAAGCCGGGCTCGGTGCTCGAGCAAATCACCCAAATGATGCACAACGTAACATCAATCATCGATCAGTATAAGCCCGATGTATTGCTCACACCAGGAGATGTCAACTCCACCTTTGCGGCTGCATATGCAGCCTATCAGGCCAAAGTGCCTGTGGGTCATATCGAGAGTGGATTGCGCAGTTTAGACCGCACGATGCCCGAGGAGATCAATCGCATTCTTACGGATGAAATTACCGATCATTTTTTCATCACAGAAAAGTCTGGATTTGAGAATCTAAAAACACTCGGCAAACGCGAAGAGCAGCTGCATGTGGTGGGAAACACCATGATCGATACCTTGGTGGCGTTTGAGCCTAACATCGATAAAAATAAAGTGCTCGATGCCTTGGGAGTGAATGGAGCCTACAGTTTGTTCACATTTCACCGTCCAGGAAATGTTGACGAAATCGAAAACCTGAAGAAATTACTCCACCTCTTACTCGAAGCCGCGAAGCATTTGACGGTGGTTTTCCCCGTACATCCGCGCACCATTAAGATGTTGGAGCAGGCATCACTATTGGCCGAGTTGAAATCCAATAAACGCATCATCCTCACCGAACCCTTGGATTACTTTTCGTTTCAAAAATTGGTGAAACACGCTACAGTGGTAATAACAGATAGTGGAGGCATCCAAGAAGAAACTACTTTCAGACAGGTTCCGTGCTTGACCGTAAGGCCGAATACCGAGCGCCCGATTACCGTTGAAATCGGTTCAAATACCTTGCTCGATTTTGACGTTGCTGATATCATCCATCACCTTGAGGTAGTGCTCAGTGGGAAGTATAAGAAAGGGCAAATTCCACCGCTTTGGGATGGCGCTGCTACGCAGAGGATTTTGGGCGTGTTTGGCTCATAGTTGCTCATTAGGCTGAAAGTCAGCGTCAATCTGCCTACCCGCATACTGATGCACCCGACTTGGTGGCAGTTTAGCAATGCCATACGTACGCTGCCTTTCCATTTGTCGCTACTTTCGCACCTTTATGCCAATGCGGTTTTTCATATTCGTTTTAGCCCTTAGCGCCATTGCGCTCAATGCGCGTGGGCAGCACCTTCAGCTCGATCAGCGGGCTGATGAAGGAGTGATTCAGTTTTTAGACGAACTGAATAATTTACGACTGGCCGATGAAAGTTTCTTAACCCAGCCTTTGGTCCGAAAGGAGGTTGCCAATTTTCTTGACAGCATCGATGTATCAAACCTCAATGCACGACAGAAAAAGGAGTTACAATTTTACCAACTGGCGTTCAGCAAAGATTCAGACCCATCTGATCGCCCTGAATCTGCCACGAAGTTTGTAAATCCAATCGATGGATTGTCGCGTTTCAAGCAGTATGATTTACTGTATTTGAAACGCGGGACAACCGCCATAACGGTCAATCCGATTATTGGCGCCACATACATGAGTAATGAAAATGGCGCCAACTGGCAGCGCAGGGTAGGGGCTGACTTTCAAGCCTATTTCGGGAGAATTGGGTTGTATGGAAGTGTGCGCGATGTGTATGAATTAAAACCCATGTCAACCGACTCAATGCTCGTGCAGCGTGAGGGTTCGTTATACAAATTTAATCCTGACGGAAGCGCTGAATTCAGCGAAACACGCGGTGGGATAACCTACGGATGGAAGGGCGGTTATGTGGGTTTGGTGCGCGACCATGTGCGTTGGGGTTACGGATATTACGGAAGTAATATTTTCGATATCAACACTGCGCCATTCACGCAGTTAAAGCTTCATTTGAATCCAACGCCTTGGTTTAAGTTCGACTATTTCCACGGGTCGCTGCAATCAGATGTAGTTGACTCATCCAGCATTGCCAATGTGAGCGGGGTCGCCACCTATGGTTTCATAAATAAATACATGGCAGCCAACATGGTGAGTCTTCGGCCTTGGAAGCCTTTGTGGTTATCATTTGGAAACAGCATTATTTATTCGGCACAAACGCCTGAACCCACCTTTTTCGTTCCGTTGATGTTTTACAAGTCGGCAGACCATTACCTCAATCGCAGAAGCAACAATGCAGGAGGCAACGCCCAAATGTTTGGTGCCTTTTCGCTGCGCCCATTCAAAAAGCTGCATTTGTATTCAACGCTTTTCGTAGATGAAATTTCGTTTCGCAGAATGTTAGACGAAGAGCGGCATTCCAATTGGTTCAGCTTGAAAGCAGGAGGTCGCGTGTCGAATATTCTTCCAAACGTCACACTCACCGCTGAATATACGCGCAGCAATCCGATGGTATATAAGCATTACTTAGAAACCACCGACTTCACCAATGCAGGCTTTAATATGGGGCACTATCTGCGCGACAATGCGCAAGAAGCAGTCGTTGCCATCGACTTTAAGCCACTTTATTGGTTGAGCATGCAAGCGATGTATCGCTTCGCTGAAAAGGGTGCCGATATTAAAGATGATCGAGTAACAAAAGATCCGGTAACCGGCATATTGTTGGTTCAAGGCATCGACTATTTGGCCAATACCCAATGGATAGAGTCTATTTATTCTTTTCGCATAGTGGCACAGCCGATCTATCGCTTTCGCATTATGGCTCGGGTAGATAGAATTCAACGCCCGAAGGAGAACGAGGCATACCAAATGCCCTATTTAAGAGGGAACAATACTACTTTTTCGGTTGGGATGCACTGGGGGTTTTGATTGGTCATTTTTGATAAATCATTCGTGGTTATGGTGTTCGTTGTTCAAGGTTTGTGATTTATCCTTAAGGCATAAATTATTCATCTGAAATCGCTGATCGTTAACTTCTACAACCCTCTAACCACGAAAGAATAGCCGTAATTAGTGCGATTTATTTGCAACTAAGGTTGAAAAAAAGCCCAACCTTCTCTGAACTAATGCCGTAAGCGTAAATTAAAACTGCATATTTACATGTGAAACTAAACCCTGCATCTCTGCTACGAGATGGACTAGTTATGGTATTGCTATCGGAAAAAGAAAAATTAAGAAGTGTTGCGCACAAGCTCGACTTAAACGAGTTTCCCGGTGTTCCTGGAGATGAGTTAGAAGATTTATTATCGTATTACCTCGATATTTATAACCCTTCGAAAACCTTGGTTCTTTCTACCTCGGAAGGACTGAATATTACGAACGGATTGAAGGGGCGAGAAGCTTCGCACGTGCAGTGCATTGTGAATCTTAAGCGCATCAATGATGTGCGTTGGATTAATAAACTATTTGAAGTCACCAACCAAAACCTACCCGTTGGTGGGGTGTATGTGGGCTGTATTGAAACCTATGGTTTGAGAAAACAGCGTATTTTGAATAAATTTCCATGGGGGATAAACTATGCATACTACGCCATTGACTTTACCGTAAAAAGGGCTTTCCCAAAATTACCTATCCTCAAGAAGTTGTACTTTTTACTCACACGCGGTCAAAACCGAAGCATATCGATGGCAGAGACCTTTGGGCGATTGTACTATGCTGGATTTGAAATAGTGGAACATAAGACAATTGGGTCAAATTTATATTTTGTCTTAAAGAAGGTGAAGCACGTTAAAGATTTAGAGACGCCTACGTATGGTCTACTTTTTAAGATGAAACGTGTGGGCAAAGGTGGTAGATTTATTCATGTCTATAAATTGCGATCGATGCACGCCTACAGTGAATACTTGCAGCAATACGTGTATGACTTGAACAACTTGCAAGAAGGCGGAAAAATCAAAGATGATTTTCGCATTACAACGCTCGGTGCATACTTGCGAAAGACATTCTTGGATGAGTTTCCTATGATCTATAACATATTAAAAGGGGATATCAAATTGGTAGGTGTTCGACCGATTAGTCCGCATTATTTAGGATTATACGACAAGGAATTGCGTTTGATGAGACGCATGGTGAAGCCCGGATTGGCACCTCCTTTTTATGCTGATATGCCCAAGACGTTAGAGGAGATTATTGAAAGCGAAAAAAGATACATCAGATCCTATGTTAAAGCAGCTTTGAAGACCGATGTACGTTACTTTTTCAAAGCATTTGTCAACATAGTGCTGAAAAAGGCCAGAAGTAATTAAAACTATGCGTCATAATTCAATTAAGACCTTACCTTGGCAACTTAATTTTTTAGGCATGAAAAAACTTTCTACACTTCTCATTATTTGCTCCTTAGCAGTAATATCATTGAATGCGAACGCCCAGCGAAGCGATTGGACTATCGGGTTGTCAGGTGGTTTACTCAACGTTTACGGAGATGCATCGGATTACAGCACGTTCAACATCAACGGGTCGAGTCCTGCAGGTGCACTAAGCATTCAGAAACGATTTGGCAAAGCTTTTATTCCTCAGTTTCAACTGATGGGTGGTCAAATGCGTGGACGGAAAGAATACTTGGATGTCGCATTAAACGGTCTATTAGTGGAGGGTAGTTTGAAGGCGCAGTTCGACCTTATGAAATTATTGAATGAAGACTCCAAATTGGAAATTTCTCCTAATATTGGAATTGCTGCGGGTTATTATTCTTCTGAGATTACACGAGAAAGTACTGGAATTCCTATCACCAATGCGGGCCACGTGAATCAAGGTGAACAATTTGGTTTTGCCGCTGCTTGGGGTGGCCGTGTAGGTTATCAAATCAACGAAACGTGGAGCGCTTTTACAGGATTGGATATGCGTTACTATTTTACCGATGAATTGGATGCATATCGCGGTTTAAATCTACCTGCGAACATTGAATCAGGAAACGATTGGACGTCATACATATTTGTAGGAATAGGCTATACGCTTGGTGGTGGCGGCAATTCAGGTGATATTTCAAAAGACATCGATCCAAAGCGATTGTTTAACGGCCAATTTACTTACAACAACCTGCCTAAATCAGGGGTAGGCTTGAACTTGTATGATGAAGAAGATAACTTGCTTTCAACAGCTGAAACCGATAATAGCGGAAACTTCAGCTTCCCAGGATTAAAACCGAATAAAGAATACACTGTCCGTGTGGTTGAGGAAGACGAACAATATGCCAAGAATGGTAATATTTATGTGATAAACGAGGCCAAAGAAAAAGTAGCAATTGCAGATAAGAAAGGAACCAACAGATTTGTTTATACGCACATTACCCAAGATGACGTTGCATTGCTCGCCCCTGTGGAAGTAGACAATGCAGAGACTTCTATGAAGGGATTATTCACGTACAAGAAACTTGCAAAAGTTGGCGTGAAACTGAACCTCTACAACCAAAGTGGCGACAAAATTGCCTCTACGGTAACCGATATCGGAGGTCAGTTCAAATTTCAAGGGTTGAGTCCTAATGAAACTTACTTGGTGAAACTGAACGAGGACGATGAAGACTTATTTAACGAAGGTCGATTGTATATCTTGAACAGCGAAAACAAACGCGTTGAGAAAACTACCCGACCAAAGTTCAATGAATTCACCTTTGAACAAGTGGGTATGAATGCTGTAAATCAAATGCCAATTTTAGTAGAAAGTGATGAAGAAGCGAAAATGAAGGGTGTGTTTGTGTACAATGACCTTCCAAAAGCCGGGGTAAAAGTTTACATCGTTGATGAAAAAGATAACAAGATTGACTCTGTAATCACAGGAGTTGATGGTTCATTCCAATTCTCAGAATTAGAGCCCAACAAAAACTACATGATGCGCATAGATGAGAAATCTGTTCCCGACACAAAAGGTGTTGAGTTCTTTTTCTTAAATGCAGAAAACGAACCAGTTATGCGGGCAGGTACCGAGAAAAACAATAAGTTCTCATTCTCAGCATTGCCGGAAGACGAAATTGCAGGACTTCAAGTGTTGAAGGTGGAAGTCGCAGGAGAAGGTAAACTGCTTTACAGAAGAGAAAGTGTTGATGGCGAGTATATCGAAGCTTCTGATGCTGACTCAGCTCAAGTGCATGTCTTTGATGTGGTTGAAGGCACGCCAGATTCGAAAGACAAGCCGGTAAATAAGAAAACTAACATTTATAATGTTGACTTCGAGAAAGAAACGATCTACTTTGAGCACAATAAGTACAGTATTTCGCAAGATCAAACAGGGTCAAAAGGTTCGGTGATTGCCAAAAAGATGAAGGACAATCCTGCGATGCGTATTCAAATTCAAGGCTATGCATCACAACCAGGTACTGAAGCCTACAACAGTCTGCTAAGCCAGAGAAGAGCCGATGAGTTGAAGGAGTTGTTGATCGAGAAATACGGAATCGACAAAGGCAGAATAGAGGCGATTCGTAAAGGAGAAGATCCTTCAACCGATGAAAATTAAGCGCGAAGAGCCCGAATTATTATCCTTGAATAATTTAACAACATAGAATTAATAAAAGCCCTGCACTATTGCGGGGCTTTTTCGTTATTTTGAATCCCAGTGATAAGAACACTTTTTATATCGACAATGCTCGTTTCGCTCAGCCTTTCGGTGAGTGCTCAAGGTTATTATTGGGGCAGTGGCGGCAAGAAAAAACACATTCAAAACCTTACAGTGAATGCTGGTCTTGGTTTAAGGATGTATTCAGGCGATATTCAACAGCGCGGTTCGCTGTTTAATCCAGTTAAATTGGCTTATGGAGCAGGTGCGCGCTATCAATTTAATCCGAGGTTAGGTGTTACACTCGATGGAGCTGGACGAGGATATAAAGGCAAGGCAGAACAAGGCGCAGGTTTTCCTGATGCAATAGAAGAAGCAAACGGAAAACTTTGGGAAGCAAACATGACCATTCAATTTAGCATTTTGAAGTGGGAGGATTTTACGCAGCGGCAATTCACCGATCGCGATCCGGTAACAAAAGGCAATGTATATGTTGGCGTAGGTGGCGGAGCTGCACTGTTCAATGGGTCGTATTCATCATTGCGCTATGCCACTGCCACTGCGTTAGACAGTTTGGGGAATGACTCTTCTTACACCTATCCTGTTTCAGCTTCTGGTTCTGGTTCAGGGTTCGGGTTTTATGTGCCTTTTGTGTTTGGCGTGAGGTATCGATTTGACCCTATGTGGAGTTTAGAAACACAAATGCAATATCACATGTACTTCTCAGATAACTTGGAAGGACTTCAGCGTGGAAGAAATGACGGAATGACCTTGTTTACCGTAAAGTTGGGCTACACATTTGGTCAGAACAAGAAGAAGGCGAATATTGGAAAGACTCCAAATCAAAAGCGAAAAGGTAAATGATAAAATTTGGAATCATCAAAGAAGGGAAAGTGCCGACAGACGAGCGTGTGCCGCTCACACCAAAACAGATTGCACGATTAATAGAAACGAAGAAAGAAGGAAAATTTATTGTTCAGCGTTCGGAGGTTCGAAGAATAAAAGACGCTGAATACGAAGCGTTGAATATCGAAATGGCGGATGATGTTTCGGGTGCCGATGTGCTATTGGGCGTGAAAGAAGTGCCCGAAAGTCAACTTGTTCAAGGAAAGACGCACCTGTTTTTTTCACATACCATCAAGATGCAGCCATACAATAAGAAGTTGTTGAGGGCAGTGCTCGATAAGAACGTGCGTTTGATTGATTGGGAATGCTTGCGCGATGGATTGGGCAGACGCGTCATTGGCTTTGGCCGATATGCTGGTATAGTGGGCACGTATAATGCTTTTCGCGCCTATGGAATGAAGCACAAAACCTATGCTTTAAAGAAAGCCCATGATTGTGAAGACCGCAAGGAAATGGAGGCGCAATTGGATCAGGTGTCTTTGCCGAATCTTAAAATACTATTGACGGGCAGGGGAAAAGTAGCCAAAGGTGCCATGGAAGTTTTAGACCTCATGGGAATAAAAAAAGTGGGGATTCGCGAATACATTCGAAATGGGTTTGACGAACCAGTTTACTGCCAAATCACCTTTACCGAATACTTCAAACCAAAAGACCAAGGTGGTTTTGATGTTAAGGAGTTTTATGCGCATCCTGAGCGGTTTAAAAGTGATTTTATGCGCTTCGCAAAATGTTCTGATGTGTTGATTGCAGGGCATTATTGGGATTCGAAGTCACCGTTTTTGTTTACTCGTGAAGATGCTCGATCGGCAAGCTTTAACATCTCATTGGTGGCTGATATTTCGTGCGATATTGATGGTCCGATTGCTTCAACCATACGTCCTTCAACCATCGCTGATCCATTTTATGGTTACGATCCGCTTGCGGAAAAGGAAGTAGCCTTTGATGCTGAAGGAGCAATTACTGTGATGGCGGTAGATAACCTACCTTGCGAATTGCCGCGTGACGCGAGTCATGATTTTGGTGAAATGTTTATCTCGACCGTGTTACCAAGTTTTTTAAATGGAGATAAAAAGGATATTCTCAAGAAGGCCACGATTGCGCAAGACGGAAAAATCACAGATTATTACGCTTACTTGCGCGAATGGGTTAATGATTAAGCGTTTCCGAGTGCTTTAATCGTTTTTAACGGATCAGCAGATTTATACACAGTGCTTCCTGCGACTAAAGCTTGGGCTCCAGCTGCTACCAATCGCGGTGCGTTTTCTACGGTTACTCCACCATCCACTTCGATCAATACGTCTGGTGCGAACTCATCGATCATCGCTTTTACTGCCCTTACCTTTTTAACGCTGTGCTCGATGAATTTTTGTCCGCCAAAGCCAGGGTTTACACTCATGATTAAGACCATGTCAACGTCATGAATGATCTCCATTAACAGCGAGACAGGAGTATGAGGATTCAAGGCAACGCCTGCTTTCATACCTGCTTTTTTAATAGCGTCAACCGTGCGATGAAGGTGTGTGCAGGCCTCGTAATGAACCGTTAAAATATCCGCTCCTACAGATTTGAAATCGTTGATATACGGATCAGGGTTGGCAATCATGGCGTGCACATCCAACACTTTGGTGGTGTGTTTTCTAAATGCTTCGATAATCGGCAGGCCGAAAGAAATATTTGGCACGAAAACTCCGTCCATTACATCCAAATGAAACCATTGTGCAGCACTTGCATTGAGGCGTTCAGATTCTTCTTTAATGCGAGAAAAGTCAGACGAGAGAAGGGAAGGAGCAACGATGTTTTTCATTGCACAAAAGTATAGATTGCGATCACTCCAGTTTGAAGATTATCCGAGCATTGAAAGATTCATTTTCAACAATTTCTATTTCTCCTTTTAGCTGATTTACGAGTAACCTTATTACATTAAGTCCGATTTGGCCATTACCGTTTTGAGCGTCTGCAGGTAAAAATCTGCCACCGTTGTCGCTGTATTCGAGAATTCCGTTTATGCCTTGTTTGCTAAGTGCCAATGTAATAGTGCCTTCGCTTTTACCAACGAAAGCATGTTTGATTGAGTTGGTCACCAATTCGTGGACAATCAAACTGAGCGGAACGGCCTGCCCAACCGATATCGACACTTGATGTGTGTTGATTGATAGTTTGATTTGAATATCGTCTGTTTTGTAGGAAGAAATAATTTGTCGCACAAGGTCTTCGATATGAACTTGGAATTCGATGTGTTCGAAATTGTCTGCCTGATAGAGTTTTTGGTGAATCAGTGACATGGTTTGCACGCGTTGTTGACTCACTCTAAGTGCCTCTCTAGACTGCTCATCATCGATTTTTTTTGATTGAAAATAGAGCAGACTTGCGATGATTTGTAAGTTGTTTTTTACCCGGTGATTTACTTCCCTCAACAGTGTTTCTTTTTCTTTGAGTGCCTTTTCAATGACCACTTTTTGCGCGAGTATTTCTTTGTTTTTTTCTTGAATCTCTCTGTGTTCTTTCGACCTTTTTATAATACGGTAAGAGGTATAAGCCGCGATGGCAAGCGAGAGAATAAGAACGATTAAAAATAAAATGATTCGGTTTTTTTGGCTCTCTGCTTTCATTTTCAAAACCTCGATTTCCTCGATGTTCTTTAACTTTTCTTCATCTTCGATGAGCGATTCGTAAGCCATGATCAGGTTTTGTGAACGGGTTTTTCTTGCACTGATGTTCATGGAGTCGCGGTGCTTGATTAGCGATTTTAATACCAAGTATGCGCTATCAGTAGCTTTTTGCTGTTCAAAGTATAGAATTTTTGTCTGATACAGCAATTCCCAAAGCTCAGGATTTTCCACTTTTCGCATAATGTGTGCAGCTTCTTTGATGGTTGATTGAGCAATCACTGTTTGGTTTGTTGCCGTGTAACTCTGAGCTAGTTTCAGCAGACTTATTATCCCGTTTTCGCGCTGTGAAATGTTCGTACTGTCTTTAAAGCTCGCATAAACATCAACTTTTAGCAGGGGAATGGCTTCAAGATGCCTGCCTTTAGCTGCCAAAATTTGACCTTTATTGCCCTCGAATAGTCCGTAAATCGCATTGAATCGCTCTTCTGATAATTCTTCACCTGGCCGAAAATTTGCTTTCAATAAGTCTGTCGCCTTCGAATAATAGATCATCGCACTGTCGAGTGCGCCCATTTTTTCAAAACACACACCCAAGCTGTTGGTCAATGACATTTCATAGTAATTGTAGCCGTGTTTGCGCATTTGCATAATGCTTGTTTTTAGAAGTTCCGAAGCACGTCTATAGTTTCCGATTTCCAAATAGACAAATGCAATGAAATAGGAAGGTGCATACGACTCGAAAAAAGGTTTCGTATCAGACCAGTTGAGGTTTTTGTGTTCAAACATCGCCTTGTCGTAGGCATTGATTGAAAAGTATGTGTTTCGAAGAAGTAAACGCGCATCAAAAGCCATTGATTTGGTTATCAAATCACTCGATAGAATATGATTCAACAGTGCGATTCCTTTTTTCTTTTCGCCTCTATTGGTAAAGTAGTTTGCTCGAGCAAACTGAGACATTAAGCGATCGTTAGTGTCGCCACTGGTCGTTGTCCAATCTATTGAATCAATGATGAATGTGTGTTTAACAAAGCTGTCTATTTGAAGTGCATTGAGCACCTCATCGGGTGCTGAATTAAAGGCGTTATTATTGGAATCCTGACTGAGTGAAACAGATGAATTTTGTGCGGTTATGATACTCACATTTGAAATAAATGCAAGCGCGAGAAAGGAGGTGAGATTAAATTTCATTCAACCCAAAATTACAGCTTCATTCCGGTTAAAATTTAAGCCTGTGTTTTAGACTTATTTCTCGCAGAATTGGTTGATTTATTTCAAACGTTTTTGTGCAACAAATGAGCGCGCTTTTGCCATAAAAAACGACCTAAAAAGTTAAGTTAAATCTTATCATGAAGTGGTTGCGTATCAACGGTTGTATTCATTAGATTGGGAGCTTTAGAAGTTGGCCCTTCTGAATGTGCTAAAAATCACGTTTTGAAGGTCTAAGCTCTAGACCACATTTAACCTATGACCGTTAGTTTTTCAATTCTTCGGGTGCTCTTTGTCTGTTCGGTACTCTTTACCGTCTTGCCGAAGGCATATTCTAGCGTTTTAGGTCCTGGAGATATAGCATTTACTTCATACAATTCTAGCGGCAATAACCGCTTTAGTTTTGTGCTTTTGACGGATGTTTCTGATAGCACAGCACTTTACTTTACGACCAATGCCTGGGATGCTTCTGCAAGTGGTTGGTACAACAATAACGAAGGCACTATTTTGTGGTATCACAATGGGTATCTTCCATGTGGAACTGAGATTCAAATTAATCCGACACTCGGGACTGTAAATCTTGGAGTCTATTCAATGCCTGGTGCAGGTTTTAATCCTCTCACTTCTGGAGATGCGATTTTGGCTTATGTTGGAACTGCCGTTGGAGTTCAATCGGCATTCGTCTCGGGCATTAATGTTTCAAATGCAGGTTGGGTTGTTTCTCCAGCCAATAACGGTGAATCAAGTTTGCCGCCAGGTTTGTTGAATGGGGTCAGCGCTATTGAGTTAACGGGTGGAGATAATAATTGGATTTATAATTGTTCTTCAATCATTGGGCCGTCTGCAGTCCTCGCAGTGGAATTGAATTCTGCATCCAATTGGAATTCTGTTAATTTCACTGAATACACTGCTCCTGGTTGTGTTATTGGTTGTGGCGATTTTAATCGCGGTCCAAGCATGTCAGGATCAGGAAATGCCTTGACATTTGATGGCACTGATGACTACTTGGTGTTGCCTGACTCATCCATTTTTGGAATGGATAACACGCACGTCAAAACCATTGAGCTTTGGGTTAAAAGCACTGTTTCGGGTACGACCAACGAATACATTCTTTCAACTGGAAGTTCACTAAATTCGAGTGGTTTCTGGATCGGTTTTGCAGGCTCAAGTTCATTCGTGCGTCTAGAATTGAACGATGGCGTTGGGACTTCCATTTTTACCGAATCAACCACACCCATACGAGGAGATAATAAGTGGCACCATTTGGCGGCAGTATTCAATGGCGCCAATGCTTCGATTGTCGTTGATGGAGTTATCGAAGGGACTGCACTTATTTCGGCAGAAGGTGCGATTAGGCCTTCTGGTTTGGTGCACGTTGGAAATAGTTACGATAATGCAGCTTTTTCCTACTTCTCCGGAAGCATTGACGAGTTGAGGATTTGGGATGCGGCCGTGCCCACAGGAACAGGTCGAAAACGCATGTGCCAAAAATTAAATCTTTCGCATCCGCTCATTACCTCGGTACTTGGGTATTACAATTTCGATCAATCAGCTGTGAGCCAATTGATTGACTTAGCAGGAGGTAACCATGCGCAGTTAACCAACATGGACACGATTAACGCGTGGGTGGTTTCTGGGGCGCCATTGGGGAATCGCAGTTCGAGTGATTACAGTGGTGCTTTAGTGTCTGAAATACACAGCAATGGCGACTCGATGAGTGTGAGTAATTACAATGGTTTTTTGGTGGGAATTCATGTGTATTTGGTTCAAGATCCACCTAATTTCACTACAATTTCTGGCGCCTCAGCCCAAAATAATGCCTACCATTTTGGGGTGTTTAAGATTGGCGCTGATAGCACAACCTACGATGTGAATTACAGTTATGGCAACACAGCGTTGCTCGCGGGTAGTGCTACTGAATACCGTGTTGGACTTGCCTCACGGGAAGATAATACCGATCCCGTTTGGGAATCCAAATGGTTTGAAGGAACCACGAATACCCTCACGAACACGGTTTTCTTGCCCGGACAAACAGGTACGCACTACGCAGGAATTGTAGCCGCCAATAATGCGCTCGACTTTGACGGAGTTGATGACGGAGTTGCAACTGCTGCTGGAGCCAATGTTTCGGGAGCATTTACAGCACAGGCATGGGTGCAAATTGATGATCAAGCCACTACGCGAACCGTTCTTTCCACCAGAAATGGAGCTGCTACGGATGGCTGGGTGCTCAGTGTTTTGCCCACCGAACAAGTAGAGTTTAGAATCGCAACAGGATTAGGATGGCGCATTATAACCAGCACTGCATCGCTTACTGCGGGGTCTTGGCATCATCTGTCCGCAGTGTTCAATGGCGATTCAGTTATTTCACTCTACATCGATGGGGTGGAAGAAGGCACTCGGTCAGATGTGATCGGCTATGCTTATAATCCTGCCAATGCGCTGTTTGTTGGAAGTGTGTCGAATGCCAATAATTATTTCAACGGATTGATTGACGAAGTGCGGATTTGGCAACGAGAATTGTGTTCGGCTGAAGTGCAAGATTTGTCAGGATGCGAATTTGACACCACCCAAAATGCCTTGATGGCCTACTACAGTTTCAACCAAGGCGTGGCTGACAGCATCAATACGGGCTTGGATTCATTGATCGACCAAAGTGGGAATGGATTTAACGGGACGCTGAGCAACTTTGCGCTATCGGGAACAGTTTCCAATTGGCGCAATGGCTCAACCGGAGTTTCAGGCTTGTGCGCTGTTTCGGGCTACGCACAAATACTCGTCATAAGCGAAGGCGATACAATTTTTAATGGCGACACACTCACGGCAGTCGCAGACAGCACCAACTTCGGAACGATTAACCTCGGTCAACCATTTTCAGTGACTTATGAGATTCACAATACGGGTTTCGATACGCTTTTCTTGACCAATGTGACGTACACCAACGTTCAGTCTGGGGTGTTCAATGCTGCGTATCCTCCGTTTATTTTACCTGGGAATTCGGGTTTACTGACCGTAATCATAACCCCAAATGCGGTAGACACCATCCAGGCCTTGGTGAACATCGAAAGCAATGATTGCGATGCTTCACCGTATCAATTCAAAATAGAAGGCGTGGTAAATGGTCCTGCAGGAGCATTGCATTTTGATGGAACAAACGACTTTGTCTCAATTCCGAGTTCTGTTGCGAATAACTTGACAACTTCATGGACGCTTGAAGGCTGGTTCAAACCTGATGCTCTATCCGCCACTTGGGAAGCTCTTATCGCTAAGGACGAGGTGCCTATTCCAGCAGCTTTGTATGTCAATGGGACGAAATTTGAAATATGGCTTGGAGCATCAGCAACGGCCTCACTCATCAGTAATTACGACCTAGTTGCAGGCGAATGGGTGCACGTGGCGGCCACCTTTTATCGCGGAGATATGCGCTTGTACGTCAACGGGGCGCTCGATAACCAAGTCGCCTATGTTGGCACAACACCTACAAGTGCAACGCCCTACTATTTAGGTCGTGGAGAATCAGGTTTCTACTACCAAGGCGAAATGGACGAGGTACGCATTTGGGATCGAGCTCGCAATCTGAATGAGATTCAGTCAACACTCCATTGCGAACTTGACGGTGACGAATGCAATTTGGTGCACTACTTTAATTTTAATAACGCTGCCGTATTTCCAAATAGTTCGAACGCTGGACTGACAATCGCAGGCGACAGTGCTTTGACGGCTAACGGAACGCTGACAAACTTCGGTCTCACCGGAAATGTTTCAAATTGGACGAGCCAGTCAGATAGCGTAGGCGATAACTGCTCTCTATTGGGTGACAACGTTCTGCCTGTCGTCTTGGCCTTTGATACAGTTACCGTAAATCTAGCCGGAATGTTTACGCTGATTACTCCCGCAGCGGTAGATTCAGCTTCGTGCGATTATTATTCTGGAATTGACACAATGTGGGTGGTGCCAGACAGCATTATCTGCGGAATGAATGGTGATACGGGTTACTTATTTGTGCAAGATTCTGCTGGTTTGATCGATTCTTCGGCATTCATTTTGGAAGTGATCGATGCTGCAGCACCGGTGTTGTTGACCAATGACGTCACGATTTGGTTAGATGCAACAGGAAACGCAAGCATATTGCCCGACACGCTCGACAGCGCCTCATTCGACAATTGTCAGATAGCTCAGTTTATAAGCAGCGATTCAACGTTTACGTGCGCTGATGTTGGGGTAAATAATCTGACACTTACAGCCATCGATATCAATGGAAATAGAGTTGAAAAGGTGGTGTTGAACGAAAAGGGTGAGTTCGATTTCAAAAAGCTGAGTACAGATGGTGTGTATGCTATAAGAGCTGAAGCATTGCGCGATGAAAATGGCTTGTTTTTGTTCAGTGAAGAAGGGAAAAAGGAACTTTCTAAAGCACTGTTGAAAGGTGCGCTTTTCAAAAAATTACCCAATGGAACGGTAGAACTTTACAAGGATGAATTGCTCGACAATCCTCTTGCAGCGAAGTTTGCGTTTGACTACAATCGACTCGATGTGGTTGGAACGCGTGTCTTTTTGCTCGACAAAAATGGGAATGAAGTGGGAAGCAGTGTGGTGAATGCAGAAGGATTATTCGCATTCTCAGAACTCGATCCTGACCAACAATATGCGCTGAAATTCGAAGAAAGCGTGGATGCGCAATTGCCTTTTACGCTTTATGGCTTTACCGAGGATGGTGAACGCATACCGCTGGCCTCAGACATCTCAAAAGGAAAGCGATTCAATGGAAATCCAGCATTTTCTCCTCCGCCTAAAGAAAACGAGGAAGTATTCAAATACAGCGATGCTGATGGAAATGCACCGCCAGCTGGAACCAAAGTTTACGTGAAAGATGAGAACGATGTCGTGCTCGATTCAGGTTATGTAGATGCCGATGGAAACATAAAGTTCACTCGCCTGCCGCCTGATGCCAACTTTAAACTTCAATTGGCCAACACGGATGATTTGAGCATGGGCCTCGATCGCTTTTTTGTAACTGATGCTGAAGGCAAGAAAGTTGCAATGGACGAAACCGGGCAAACCATTGGAAAGATTGTGACTGCTGAACTGGCAGAAAACACCGAAACCTTCACCTTTGGTGAGGATGCTGCTCCGCCACCTGGCACCATGGTTTACGTCACGGATGAAAACGACAATGTTATCGATTCGGCCGAAGTAGATGAGTTCGGAGAAATTCGATTTACCCGTTTGCCGCCTGATGGAAACTACAAATTGAAACTCGACAAGGCATTGGATGGAAGCATGGGCCTCGATCGTTTCTTTATTACCGATGCTGAAGGGAAGAAGGTTGGATTTGATGCTTCAGGTGCAACTGTCAAGACAATCGTAGGGAAGGAACTCGCTGAGAGCACGGAAACGTTCACATTCGCTGAGGATGCTGCACCACCAGCCGGAACAATGGTTTATGTAACTGATGAAAACGACATTATCATTGATTCAGCTGAAGTAGATGAGTTTGGTGAGATTCGATTTACCCGCTTGCCACCTGATGGAAATTATAAATTGAAATTGGATAAGGCCATTGATGGAAGTATGGGCCTCGATCGTTTCTTTATTGTGGATGCGGAAGGTGATAAGATTGGATTCAATGCTGACGGTGAAACCGTAAAAACCATTATCGGAGAAGCCTTGGCTGAAACTACCGAGACCTTTACATTTGAAGGCGAGAGCGGCCCACCACCCGGAACAGTAGTTTACGTGACAGATGAAAATGACAATGTGATTGACTCTGCCACGGTAGATGAATTTGGTGAAATTCGTTTTACCCGCTTGCCACCTGATGGAAACTACAAGTTGAAGCTGGATAAGGCCATCGACAACAGCATGGGCCTCGACCGGTTCTTTATTACTGACGGAACAGGTGAGAAAGTTGGCTTCAATGCCGATGGCACCACTGAAATGACCTTGGTGAGCAAGGAAAAAGCGCTACGCACCGATTATTACAAGTTCAACTTCTCGAGATTACCGCAAGAGGGAAGCATGGTTTACTTACTCGATGCAAGCAATTTTGTGATCGACTCCGCCCGTGTTGACCAAAACGGTGGATTTCGATTCAAACGACTAGACCCAAAGAAAGAGTACAGCTTGAAAATTGTGAATCCAGATGGAAGTGAGTTCAGTGCAGATTATTTTGAATTGATCGATAAATCGGGCAAGTTATTCAAGCTTAATCCCGCAATGCCAATCGAAGATTTCTTTGCGAGTATGTCGGAAGATGACGTGCGCTTAAATTATGAACTCTTCCAATTTGACTTCAATAACCTTCCAAAGTCAGGCTCGAAAGTGTATTTATACAATGAACGCGGAACCAAGATGGATTCGACCATCACCTTCGGTATTGGATCGTTTAACTTTAAAAAGTTGGATGACGTTGCCACATATTATATAAAAGTTAAAGACAACTCTTTCAGTCAGAGGGATGCGATTTTGTATGCCTTACTCTCAGACAGCAAGCGAAAACTGAACTATGAATTATTGGGATTTAAATACAGCGCGCTCGACAACCTTGACCAAGTTGAAGATACAAAACTTGATATAGCTGATTTCTTGGAAATTCCAGCGGATCAAAAAGCACCAAAGCTTGAAGGCCGAGTGGCCTATTTGATCGATGCTGAAAACAAAAATGCACTTGATTCGGTAGTCATTGACCAAGACGGATCGATTGAATTTACTGTTGACATCACACGCGATGCATTCATCAAATTCAACGACTCGATCGATACGAGCATTGCTTCTGTGTATGCAATTTCTTCGGTGCGAAGAACAAAATTAGAATCGACCGAGAATGGATATACGTACTTGCCTTCAATGAAAGGAAGTAACATCATGCTAACGGAAGAACAACCTGTTGTTGCTATTATACCTGAAACGCTGCCAAAGCCTGAACTGCAGCCTGAACAAGTTGCGGTATATCCGCCATTGCCCGAAGCTTACTTGGCTTTGAATAGCAAAGAGCGGTATGCGGGCTACGATCAATTCCAGTTTGAGGAAAGCAATGTGCCGGCCGCTGGAACTAAAATCATCATCTCGAATGAAGCAGGTGATCGCCTCCAAACGGCAACAATCTATGAGAACGGAGTCTTTATTGCTGATAAAATGTCCGAACCGGGCAATTATTACATTTCGAGTAATGATCCAAAATACGACAACAGCATAGGAAGACTTTACACATTGACCTCCGATGGAAGGGTGGAAATGAAGAAGGAAAAAGATGGTTTTGTCTTCACTGTGAAACAAGCAATAGTCGAAGAGAAAATCGACCTAGAACAGTCAAATTTTGTGCTGGCAACTCAATCTGAGTTAAGCGAGCAACAAGATGTTTACCTCTTTGATATGGATGAGCATCGCTACGTTGACACCATGCGCATGACAGCCGATGGAGCCTTTGCAATCAATGACTTGGATCGAACGAAAACCTATCGCGTAGATTTTGATAGTACTATTAATACGCAAGAATCAGAATTGTACGCCATTTTAGGCGATGATAAAAAGGAAGTCGAAAAAGAGAACGGAAATTTCATTATCAAGCCAATCGATCTTTTGGACGGGGAAAGAAAAGTGATGCGTGTTAGTTTCTTAAACGCTGACTCATCGCTCATAGAAGTAGCGAAGACCGAAGAAGTTGGGGTAGACGAAGAGCCGTATCCACTTACGCCACCCGTCAATGAAGAAGAAGAATCCATTGCGGTTGAGGAAAGTGTGGTGAATAATACCGTCTTTGAAAAACCACCTGTGAAAGCAGAAGCTAAAGTGAAGAAAGCTGCGGTATCTGCAGACTACAGTGACTTTAGATTAAAAGATGGAGGCTTTGCCGAGGTGGTTGAAACGCGCAAAGGCTGGAACCTGCATTTTGATTTCAATGAATTCTTGTTGAGTCAAAATCAGATGGATTATGTGTATGAAGTATTGATTCCGCTGCTTAGAAAAAATCCTGACATGACCTTGGTGTTGGAAGGACATACCGATAGCATTGGAACAGAGGATGTGAATTATAGAATGTCAGTACTTCGGATTTCGAATGTGCTGTATCACATTGAAATGAATGGTATCGAAGACACACGAATTACAGTGCGTCCGAAAGGAGAAAAAGAACCACTTGCACCAAACTCAACGGAAGAGGGAAGGGCGATAAACCGAAGGGTGGAAATTATAAAGAGTACAGAAGAATAGCTAAATGTTTTATCCTAAATAAACCTTAAGCAGCTTACTTCGCGAAGTATGTCGGAGTCTTCGGATGGCTTTTTCTTTAATTTGACGCACGCGTTCACGAGTCAAGTCAAATTCTTCACCGATTTCTTCCAGCGTCATGGGGTGTTTGCCGGTTAATCCGAAGTACAATCGAATCACATCAGACTCACGTTCAGATAAAGTCGCCAACGAACGCTCGATTTCCCTGCGCAACGATTCGTTTAACAACGTCATTTCTGGGTTGTGTTCATTGTCGCCACTCATAGTGTCGTACATGTTTCTTTCGTCATCTTCTGAACCCAAGAGCGGTGCGTCCATCGAAACGTGACGTCTGTTGTTTTTGATGTTTTGGCTAATGTCGCCTTCAGCCATTTCGAGTTCATTGGCCAATTCATCCACCGTTGGTTCCCGTTCGTGCACTTGCTCGAGTTGGGCGTATGCTCGGTTGATTTTGTTGATGTTTCCAATTTTGTTCAATGGGAGTCGAACAATGCGTGCTTGCTCAGCCAATGATTGGAGTATCGATTGGCGAATCCACCACACTGCATACGAAATGAATTTGAATCCACGGGTTTCGTCAAAACGCTTTGCAGCTTTAATTAATCCCAAATTTCCTTCGTTGATTAAGTCGGGAAGGCTCAAACCTTGATTTTGATATTGCTTAGAAACAGAAACCACAAAACGCAGATTTGCCCGCACCATTTTAGCGAGTGCCTGTTGGTCGCCTTGTCTTATTCTTCGAGCTAATTCAACTTCTTGTTCGGCAGTAATTAACTCTTCGCGACCGATTTCTGTTAGGTACTTGTCGAGCGATGCAGTCTCTCGATTGGTTATTTGTTGGGTAATTTTAAGCTGACGCATAGGATTGATTTTTCTCTTTATAAAGAAATACCATCCAAAGGGCGAAAAAAGAAGCCGATATTTAGACTTATAAATATCGGCTTGTTAAAACTGTAGTTGTAAGTTGCTCTTAATGAGCTGCATTAGGCTCTGGACGAGGCATTAACGCTTTTCTTGAAAGCCTTAATTTACCTGTTTTTACATCTATTTCGATCAATTTCACCTCGATTTCTTGACCTGCTTTGAGCACGTCTTCAACGTTTTCAATGCGTTTGTGATCAATTTCTGAGATGTGAAGTAAGCCTTCTTTACCTGGAAGGATTTCAACGAAAGCTCCAAACGCAGCTATGTTCTTAACCTTGCCGTGGTAAATCTCACCAACTTCTGGCCTAGCCACAATGCCTTTGATCCAAGCCATCGCTTTGTCCATACCTTCTTTATTATCACATGCGATTTGCACAACACCTTTGTTGTCTTCTTCAGTGATCGAAATGGTAGTTTCAGTCTTCGCTTGAATCTCTTGAATTACTTTACCACCAGGTCCGATTACCGCACCAATTTGTTCTTTGTCGATAAGAATGGTTTCAATTCTTGGCACGTGAGGTTTGAAATCTTCGCGTGGTTCTGAAATGGTTTTGAGCATTTCATTTAGGATATGTGCTCGCCCTTCTTTCGCTTGATTGAGGGCTTTCTCCAAAACTTCATAGGCTAGACCATCCACTTTGATGTCCATCTGACAAGCGGTGATTCCTTTTTCAGTTCCAGTTACTTTGAAGTCCATATCGCCTAAGTGGTCTTCATCACCCAAGATGTCAGAAAGCACAGAGTATTTGCCATCTTTATCCATGATTAATCCCATAGCGATTCCACTCACGGGTCGTTTGATTTTCACACCGGCATCCATTAACGCCAATGTTCCAGCACAAACAGTTGCCATAGAAGAAGAGCCATTTGATTCGAGGATGTCAGAAACAATTCGAATCGTGTAAGGATTCACATCAGAAGAAGGAATCATATTTTTCAACGCGCGAAGCGCTAAGTTTCCGTGACCAACTTCTCTTCTCGAAACACCGCGCAATGGACGTGCCTCACCGGTAGAAAAAGGTGGGAAATTGTAGTGAAGCATAAACTTCTCTGTGCCTTGTTGAAGCGCACCGTCAATGGTTTGTTCGTCAAGCTTTGTTCCCAACGTGATGGTGGTCAACGATTGAGTTTCACCGCGCGTAAAAATGGCTGAACCGTGTGTGCCAGGTAAGTAATCAATTTCTGTCCAAATCGGACGAATTTCAGTTTTAGAACGGCCGTCAAGACGTTTTCCTTCGTTGAGGATCATTTTGCGCATGGCTTCTTTTTCCACTTTGTGGAAATATTTCCCCACTAAACCAGCTTTTTCAGCTTGATCTTCTTCGCTCAATGTAGCTAAGTATTCAGCCTCGAGTGCTTTGAATGCATCGCTTCTGTCGTGTTTCGCGCTCGCTGATGTAGCAATCGCGTAACATTTTTCATAGCAATACGCCATTACTGCGGCTTCAAGCTCCGCGTCATTGGTTTCGTGTGAGTATTCTCTTTTTGGACTTGATTTCTCAATTCGTTTTGCGAGATCCAATTGTGCTTGACAATGAATTTTTATTTCGTTGTGCGCAAACTTGATTGCTTCAAGCATCTCAGTTTCGCTCACTTCGTGCATTTCACCTTCCACCATCATGATGTTATCCATCGTGGCAGCAACCATGATATCCATATCACATTCTTTCATCTGGGCAAATGTTGGATTCACGATAAATTGACCGTTCAGTCTTCCAACACGCACTTCCGAAACAGGACCTGCAAATGGAATATCCGAAACAGCGATTGCTGCTGAAGCGGCCAAACAGGCCAACGCATCGGGTTGAACACTTTTATCAGAAGAGATTAAACTCACCATTACCTGTGTTTCCGCGTGGAAATCGTCTGGAAATAATGGGCGTAACGCTCTGTCAATGAGTCGCATGGTGAGAATTTCACCGTCTGAAGGACGCGCTTCTCTTTTGAAAAAACCTCCAGGAAATTTTCCAGTTGAAGGATATTTTTCTCGATACTCTACGGTTAATGGAAGGAAGTCGATTCCGTCTTTGGCATCTTTGCTTGCTACTACCGTTGCCAGCAACATGGTTCCTCCTTGCTTGACAACTACCGAACCGTCAGCTTGCTTGGCAAGTTTACCAGTCTCGATAATAATTTCATCGCCATTCGTTGAGGCGATACTTTGTTGTGTTCCTAATAACATATTAAAACGATAAGTGTAAATATGAAAAAAGGCAATGTTCATTGCCTTTTTTTCAAAAATGATTGGAAGATTACTTCCTTAAATTAAGTTCTTTAATGATGCTTCTATAACGCTCAATATCTTTTGCTTTGAGGTAGTTTAGAAGACTTCTGCGTTTTCCAACAAGCTTAATAAGCGCTTGTTGAGTCGTAAAATCTTTACGGTTGTTTTTTAAGTGCTCCGTTAAATGAGCAATTCTGAATGTGAAAAGAGCGATTTGCCCTTCAGCCGATCCAGTGTTAGAAGCCGCTTCTCCGTGCTTCTTGAAAATTTCTTGTTTTGTTTCGATAGTCAAATACATGCTACAGCTTCTATTTCTTTATAAGGGGCGCAAATATATACATTTCTATCTCTGCGCCAATCACTTATTTAATTTTTGATAAAAGTCAAAAATTGACTCAATTGTTCTTTCAAATTTTTGCGCTCAACAATGAAGTCGAGGAAGCCATGTTCGAGCACAAATTCTGAGGTTTGGAATCCTTCTGGCAAGTCTTTGCCGATGGTTTCTTTTACAACGCGAGGACCAGCAAATCCAATCAAAGCGCCCGGTTCAGCAATGTTGATATCGCCTAGCATGGCAAATGATGCCGTAACTCCTCCAGTAGTTGGGTCGGTGAGCATCGAGATGTACGGGATTTTATGTTCGCTCAATTGTGTCAACTTAGCGCTCGTTTTAGCCATTTGCATCAGCGAAAAAGCGGCTTCCATCATTCGGGCTCCACCACTTTTACTGATCAAAATAAAAGGCGAGTTATGCTCGATGGCGTAATCAATGGCGCGCGCGATTTTTTCACCGACCACCGAACCCATGCTTCCACCAATAAATTGGAAGTCCATGCATGCAACAACCACTTTTTTGCGGTTGATGTTTCCAGCCGCGGTGCGCACTGCGTCATGCAATCCTGTTTTTCTAATGGTTGCCTCTAGGCGGTCGCCATACTTCTTGGTGTCTTCAAACGATAATGGATCTCCCGAAATCATGTGTGGATTAATCTCGGTGTAGCGGTTATTGTCAAACAGAATTTGGAAATACTGCAACGAGCTTAAACGTTCGTGAAAACTGCATTTTTCGCATACCCAAAGTGAGTTTGCGTGCTCTTCTGAGCTCACCACATGGTTGCAACTCCGGCACTTGTACCATAATCCTTCCGGGGTTTCTTTCTTCTCCTTTGTCGGAGTTCTGATCCCCTCAGTCATTCTTTTAAACCATCCCATGCCTAATGCTTTGAATCGGCTGCAAAGCTATACCAATATTTTTGAGATCATAATGCTTAAAAAGGATACTGAATGGCGAGGTTGAATGTGGCTTCTGGGCGGTACGGTGTGTCCCATTGGTTGACGCGTGCAAACCCTTGAGATTGACGGGCATCGTTGGCAGCCGACCGCTGTTGATTGGTTATTGTTTTGGGTTGGAAGATCCATCGCTCTCCTTCTGGCAAGGCAGGATTCTTTGCTTGAAGCCCCGCATCTAGCCTGAGAATGAAGAAATTGAAATTGAGACGGATTCCTGCGCCTGGAGCAATGGCAATTTCATTGTAAAATCGATTGAACTTAAATTCAGCACCAATGCGCTGTGGGTCGTAGCGCAACAGCCAAATGTTTCCCATGTCTGTAAATAGGGCGCCTTCAACCTGTTTGATGATGTGGAAGCGGTACTCCAAATTGAGCTCCAAGTGCAATTCGCCCACTTGGTCGATGCCGTAGGTTTCAATTTCTGAGAGACTTCCCGGGCCTAACGCTCTAGCCCGCCATGCCCTAATGCCGTTTGAGCCTCCACCAAAATAACTGCGTTCGAATGGCAGCGTGTTGAGGTTGCTCAGTGGTGTGCCGATTCCACCAAAAAAACGATAAACCATTTTCGACCCTTCATTGACGATCGTGTTTTTCACAAAATTCACATCTAACTTTATGTATTGGGCGAAAGCAATGCTGTCGATTAAGTAGGAGTTGGTCTCTTCGTTATAGGGGAGCTTGAGCGTGCTGCTGGCAGCCCTTAGCATATTTCCGGCCGACTCAAAATTCAAGCGGTAGTAATAGTAGTTTTTAAACTTGTTCAGATCTTGGGTGGTGTTTGAATACGAAATTCGACCAGCAGCGATGATGTGATTGTTGTAACTGTTAATTAGGAGTGAATTTCCCGTTTCTTGCAGTTGACGTTCAAATACATCTTCTTTTTCAAGTTGAATCACACTCAGGTCAACAGGGGCAAAGATCAACTGATCTCTTTCGCGCAGCCTCATCGTGTATTGGTAGGTCATGTTTAGCAGGTTTCGCTCATATAATGGCCTTACCTGCCTATCTACCGCAGCGATGATGTTGGTTTTTGGTTCCTTCAGCCACAGGAATTCTGTGCCGGGCAAGCGAAGCAGGAAGTCGGGAATGGTAAGGCTTACTTGACTACCAAATTCATAGGTGTTGAAAATGCTGATGTTGTTAATCACTTCATTATTGGCGTCTGAATTGGTACTATTGGTGCGTTGCGATTCTAATCCACCGTACACTTTCCAATCCAACTGCTCGGCTCCACGAAAGACATTTCGATTCTTGTAGTTGACAGATGTTGAAATCCCTAAGTTGCCGGATCGGTTTGTTCCTGTGGTTTCAAGGCTGAACGAATGTTTTGGAGTACGGGTTAAATTCACTCTTAAATCGAGCAATGCAGCGGAGGTGTCAATGTTGCTTTGCGAATACTGCATGTCGATGAAACGAAAGTTATTCAAAGCGTTTAGTCGCTCGTAAGTGTAATTCGTGCGACTCAATGTATACTGCTCACCAGGAGATAAAAAGATGTTTCTTGAGATGCGTAGCGGCCGAATGAATGGTTTGTCGAAATATAAAAAGGTGATTTCTTTAAAATAAAGGCTATCAAGCTTATCTTGATTGGTAGATCGTGCCACAAAGTCTTCGTTGATGGTAATGGAATGGATGTAGTGTTTTTTATGAGATACCTCAATGATCGAGTCTTTATTATTTAAGCTTTCTGACATTCTAATGTTTCTCAATCGCACCGTAACATCAAATCGGGTACCAGCTATATTGGTGTCTATATCATAAAGCACATGAATCTTGTCAAACGAAAAATAACCCAGATTCTTCATTTTATTAGTGAGCCGATTGCGTTCTTGTTCGAATTGCGCTGCATTGAAGCGATCGCCTGGCGTAAGCGTTGTTTTTACTCCGTTTTCGTTCTGAAATTCTTTGATTAATGCCGTATCCTCAAAGGCGTATTTCACGTTTCGAACCGTATATGCCGGGCCACTGAATACATAGTAATGAAGTTCGGTAGTTTTATTTCCTAGAAATGCAAAGGCATTGACCCGTGCATCAAAGTAGCCTTCATTTTTTAGGATTCGTTGCAGCTGTTCTTTGCTTTTTTCGAGTAAAATTGGCTCGTAAATAATTGGTGTTTCTCCAACTGTGTTTTTGAGGTAGGCATAAATCTTCTTTTCTTGGTTGTGCTTTGATGCGAAGTTCCACATCGTGATATGAAATGGAATAAAGCCCAAGATCTTGCGATACGACTTTTGTTTGAGTACGTTTTCGAGCGCATCGGGGTCTGCCTCGTAATCAAATTCGCGGTTCTCATTTAGGTGGATTTTTGTTTTCACCACAAGGTGCTGCCCTTCTTCAATGTGGCGTGTTACTTGACACGATTGGAAAATCCAAGCCGCAACTATAAGAAATATGACGTGAAGTAATTTCCTCATCAAGAGGTGACCTTATCTTTGGCTCAAAGCTAATGGTATTTAAGCGACTCATTTGATTTCAAAAAACGAAATAAAACGAATCCGCGGCCTTCATCTAAAGAAGGGGCGCAAAGAAGCACAGCAATACATCATTGAAGGTGAGAAGTCTGTGCGCGAAGCACTTTCGTCTAACATTGAGATGGTAAGCGTGTATGTGCTCGATCACGCAGCGCAAGATTTACTTAAAGAGGGTATCTTGATTTCTGAGAAGGAGATGAAGCAACTATCGGCTTTGTCAACACATTCACCTGCTTTGGCTGTAATGAAGATGAAATCAACCAGCGCTGACTATGATGAAATGTCGAATCAAAAGGTCTTGGTTTTAGATGGCATTCGCGACCCCGGAAACCTCGGAACCATTATTCGAACTGCCGATTGGTTTGGTATTTCGAGTGTTTTACTCTCTTCAGATTGTGTTGATCTCTATAATCCAAAAGCACTGCAAGCCACCATGGGCAGTTTTATTAACGTTGATGTGCTGCAGGGAGAATTGACTGAAATGATCGATCAATTGAAAATGAAGAATCCTTCGTTGAGGGTGTTTGGCGCAGTGCTTAACGGTGCTGATGCAAAAGTGATCAACGGCTCGCAATCGGCTGGTGTGCTCATTATCGGAAGCGAATCACACGGCATTAGCGCATCGGTTCAACAGCGGTGCAGCGATCTTATTACCATAGCGGGAAAAGGAAAGGCCGAATCGCTGAATGCAAGTATTGCAGCGGCTGTCTTAATGTCGTATTGGACCGAAAGTTAACCTTCAAAATTGAAGGAAAGGGCAATAATTTGCGAGTTCAGCGAATTCACCGGACGTGCAAATCGGGTTTGGTCTTGCACGATGATGTTATTAAGGCCATAGCTGAAACGGAGTTCAGGACTGAACTTGAAGTATTCTAGAAAAAAGTCAAATCCAACGCCCGCTTCAACCATGTAGTTCATGCGCTGCAGTTTTACGATGAATTCACCTTTTTCATCAATGGTGTTATCGACAAACTGTTGCGAAGCGAGGTCGATGCTGTAATTAAAACCTGCGAAGATGTATTGCGCGAAATTATTCACCCGAGCCGAGCGGTATTTTAAATACAATGGCACATCAACAAATGTTGACTCGATGGTTCTCACCACGGTAGATGTGGCATTGTTGTTTGCGTTCATGTATGTATAGTTGAGGGTGCGCGAGGCAAACGCTATTCCTGGCGTAAATCGCAATCCAAAATAAGGACCGAGGTGCAATTCTGAGATAACGTGAATGATAAAACCGGGCTGACGGCCCATTTCTAGACGAATCAAAGAGTCGTTTTTCGTCAGGTCTTGCTCAACGTTGAATCCGTTGTTGCTGAAGCCCAATTGGAACCCGAAGTGAAGTTTTCTACTGTCGAATTTTGGCAGATTTTGTGGAACTTCTCTTTGCCCCCAAGCATTGAGAGAGGCAGTTACAACAAGCAAGACAATTATGGGCTTTAAGTTTCGCATTCAGTGCAAAGGAACGAAAGCTAGGCTAGTTTTATTTCTCTGCCATGTATATTGTAGCAATTCCGAATGTCAATCGGTACTCTTTAATGTTTTTGAAGCCCACTTCGTTCAAAATCGAAATGAATGCATCTCCTTCAGGAAAAGCCTTCACCGATTCAGGAAGATAGGTGTAAGCGCGATGGTCTTTTGAAATCAACTTTCCGATGGAAGGCAAAATGGCTTTGAAGTAGAAGTTGTAAAGCTGCTTCATCGGAAAAACGCGCGGTTTCGAAAATTCTAAAATCGCCACGGCATAGTTTGGCTTTAGCACCCGCTTAATCTCATGCAAGCCAGCTTTTAAGTTTTCGAAGTTTCGAACTCCGAAAGCAACGGTCACGGCTTCAAAATGATTATCTGGAAAATCAATGTTTTCAGCGTCACCCAATTTTAGTTCAATGGTGCTGTCCAACGAGCGCTTTTTCATTTTCACTTTTCCTACTTCGAGCATGCCTGCTGAAATATCAATTCCTTTGATGGTGCTCGGTTTTAATGACATTAGCTCCACAGCAAAGTCTCCTGTACCTGTTGCTACATCCAAGATTATTGATGGCTTGTATGGCTTGAGCAGACGCACCGCTTTTTTTCGCCACAATTTATCGATGTTTAAACTGAGCACATGGTTGAGTAAATCATAGCGACCTGAGATGTTGTCAAACATTTGGGCTACTTGCTCTTTCTTACTGCCTTCTTCTGTGTAAGGTTTTACCTTTTCTGCTGCGTTCTGCGTCATTAACCAACCATTATATGTTCTTCAGGATACGAATAATTCGTGCTGATGATTTTTCTAGAAAACGCAAAAATGATGGATAATGTTCCCAATCTTCCAATAAACATTGAAATGATCAGAATAATCTTCCCCGGATCACTCAGCATTCCTGTAATTCCAGTGCTTAATCCGCACGTTGAGAAAGCCGATACCTCTTCGAATATCAAGTCAATTATTCCCCTGTCAGACATCGCAAGGATATGATCTTCAGTGAGGCACAGCGCATAGATGCAAACAAGCATCCCACCGCTGAAGGTTACCAATACCGTAAAAGCTTTCAGCATATCGTCTGTTGGAATTGTTCTGCCAAATACCTCAACATTCTTTTTTCCTTTTATGATCGACCACGTATTGATGCAAATCAGCGCGAAGGTTGAGGTTTTGATTCCGCCAGCGGTCGAGAAGGTGTTTCCACCCACAAACATCATAAAAATGAGCATAAAGAGTGTTGCCGTTGACAAACTGTAGATATCCGCTGTGTTTAGTCCTGCCGAACGCGAAGAAATCGATTGGAATAGCGCGACCACACCTTTCTCTACAAAAGTGAGGTCTGAAAGGGTCGTGTTCCATTCGGCCGCCATGTAGAGCACCAAGCCAATCCCCACCAGAATTAAGTGCGTGCGAACCGCTAATATCGTGCTGATATTGGGCCTTTTCCACGGATGCTTCAGCCGATCGCGCATCAAACTTGGCGTGAAAAGGTCAAACAAAACAGTAAATCCAAACGCTCCGAGCAGCACCAACACAGCAACCACTAAGTGCATTAAGTACGCCTCGCGAATAAATGGCTCATACATGCCACTTGACATGGTTGAGAAACCCGCATTGTTGAACGCAGAAATCGAATGAAATAAGCCAAAAAACAAGCGGTCGCCAGTCGACTCTAACGGCATGTTTGGAGTGATCAACGCGTAGATCATTAATCCACCAGCAATCTCAATGATGGCGCTCAATGCAAACACTTTGATCAACATCCCTTTGGCATTGAAAAAGGCGTTTTTCGTTACGAAATCTTCAATAATATCATCTTGCTTCAAACTAAAGCCTGCGCGGTTTAAAAATGCAGCCAAATACGCAAAGGACACAATATTCAATCCGCCCAATTTCATCAGCAGCATGATCACGAAATGGCCCTTGTAAGTGAAAAAAGTGGCGGTATCTACAACAATTAAACCTGTAACACAAGTGGCACTCACCGATGTAAATAAAGCGTCAATAAAGCCCATGCTGCCTGCTTGAACGGTCATTTCTGGCATGAGCAGCAATCCCGTTCCCAAGCCAATAATCACCAGAAAAGAAGCGATGAAGATGGTGGATGGATGGACTTTAATGTTGTTGAAAATATTGGTATTGTCATTCAGCTCAAAAAACACCACAACAAACAAATAAAACTGCAAGAAGACGACCGACAGTGCGCTCAAACTTTTCAAACCCAGCGCATCAAAAAGGGTCTGCACAATCAGCATGTCAAACAGATTGAATGAAATTCCTTCCAAGGCCAACACCAATACTAATCCACTTTCAAACCAATTGTCTTTGATGAATTTTATAGGCTCAAAATCATAGAATATCTTCACTAAATAATGCAGCACATAAAAGCCAAATGAAAACTGCACAATGCCTTGTATTATCAACCCCGTTGAGTCGTCATGGCTGAAACCATGGTAGTAAAATAAACTTCCAATTGCCACCAAAGAAATCAGGATGCTCAGCACTTTAAGAATCTTCAGATTCTTTGATTTGCTGTTGTAAATGATCAAATTTACCTTCTCCCTAAATGATCGAATATCCACTTAAAGTGACTTTTTAATTTCTTCTAAAAGATGATCTTGGGTAATTGAAACTACACCCGGGAATTGACACACCCACCCACCGGCTAAATTTGAAATGGTGGCAATGTCTTTTAAATTCATTCCTATAGCCAACGCACAAGTAGCTGTGGCAATTACCGTATCGCCAGCACCTGACACGTCTGCAATGGTTCTTTTTAGGGCAGGAATGCGGTGTTCATCGCTTCCGTTCGTTATAAAAACACCTTCTGCAGATAAGGTGAAAAAAGCCGTATCAATAGGCATTTTTTCTCGCAACAAGTGAAAGGCATTCCGCAATTCAACATCGATAGACGTGAGGTTGGGAAGGTTGAGGCCTTCTTTCAACTCCTTCATGTTTGGTTTAAATAAAGTGGCGCCTGCATAACTGAAAAAGTTCCTTTTCTTTGGGTCAACAGTTACTTTAATTCCACGCGAATTTGCCATTGAAATCACTACGTTGATCACATTTTGAGTAATACAACCTTTGTCGTAGTCTTCAAAAATGATCGCATTGGGCTTGTGTTTTTCGATCTGCGAATCGATCATTTCGATCAATTTTTTTTCATCGTCTTCGCTCAAATTTGAATTGATTTCTTCATCATAGCGAAGCAATTGGCTGAATCCGCTTACCATGCGCGTTTTTTTCGAAGTCTTGCGTGCCTTGCTTGTCAGGATGCCTGTTGTGCTTAGGCCTTCGTTTTTCATCAGTTGCTTCACGGTTTCACCGGCTTCATCGTCACCGATCACCGCGCAGAGGAAGCATGCCGCACCGAGGTTTTTTACATTTAACCCCACATTTGCAGCGCCTCCAAGTCGGTATTCTTTTGAGCGTATGTCAAGCACAGGAACAGGTGCTTCAGGTGAAATGCGTGAGACTTCACCTTTGTAATACGCGTCTAAAATTACATCACCAATAACGAGGATGTTGAGCTCGTTAAACTGCGAAACAGAATGCAAAAGATCTGACTTGTTCATTAGCTCAATTGGTCAATCGCTTTTTTTATGCGTGTAAGTGCTTTTTTCAAATCTTCTTCTGAGGCCGCATAACTCAAGCGAATGTATTCATCGGCTCCAAATGCGCTGCCCGAAACAGTTGCCACGTGCCCAACTTCCAGTAAATACATGCACAAATCGCCCGCATTATTGATCGTGCGGTCTGCATGACGTTTGCCAAAAAGACTCGATACTTTAGGGAATAAGTAAAACGCACCTTCCGGACGGTTACACACCAACCCTTCAATGCTCGACAATCCTCCGATCATCAATTCCCTGCGTTTCTTAAACTCGGCCACCATTGGTTTTAACAGTATAGGATCCATTTCCATTGCGGCCAAAGTGGCCATTTGACTGATACTAGAGGGTGCACTCGTAAACTGACCTTGCATCTTATTACACGCCTTGGCTATTTCTTTTGATGCAGCGATGTATCCAATGCGCCAGCCCGTCATGGCGAATGATTTTGACACTCCGTTTACAGTAATGACCCTCGAATAGAGTTCAGGAATAGCCGCTAAACTAAAGTGTTCGCCTTCGAAACGGATGTGCTCATATATTTCGTCTGATACAATAAATACGTTGGGATACTTTTTGAACACTTCGCCCAAGGCCAATAACTCTTCCTTCGAATATGCCCCACCTGTGGGGTTTGATGGCGATGAAAACATAAACATCTTCGTGTCGTGGTCGAGGTGTGCATCGAGCTGTTCAGGTGTGATTTTGAAGTTTTGTTCTACACCGGCTTGCACTTCAATAATTTCACCTTCGGCAAAACCGATCATCTCTTTGTAACTCACCCAATACGGAGTTGCTACCACCACTTTTTCACCGGGATTGACCAAGCAGAGGACCGTGTTCATCAAACTTTGTTTTGCACCCGTTGACACCACAATTTGATCGATCGAGTATTCAAGTCTGTTGTCGCGTTTCAATTTTGCCACAATCGCTTCCCGCACTTCTACCAATCCAGGCACAGGTGTGTAATGCGAATAATTGTCTTTTATGGCTTGAATGCCCGCGTTTTTGATGATTTCAGGCGTGTTGAAATCGGGTTCTCCCAAGCTCAAGTTGATGACATCGTGCCCGAGGGCTTTGAGGTCGCGGCTCTTTTGCGACATCGCGATAGTTTCTGATTCTCCCAACCTCTGAATACGATCTGATAATACGTTCATACTATTTTTATGATGGGCAAAGCTAAAGAAATGAAGCACTTTTCTGACATGCTTATTCTGCTTCATTTGGGCCTTTGTCACGCTTTCTTTTCCAATCTTTGCCGCATGGATAATATGAGCGGAATAGCATTGATTGTTGCGGTAATTGCCACTGGAGGAGCAATTGTAGCAGTGGTGTACACGATATTAAATCAGTACTTTAAGCAGCAGCAAGAGGTGAATGCATCTCAATTTGAAGAACGAAAGCGCAAAGATTATGTGGCCATTCAGATGCAGGCATACGAGCGACTAATCCTTTTTTTAGAGCGAATAAACCCCGAGCGATTGGTGTTTCGCGTCAACAAACCCGGGATGAGTGCAAGGTTATTGCAATCTGAAATACTTCGCGTAATTCGAGAGGAGTTTGATCACAACCTCACGCAGCAATTATACATTAGCTCCGAAGCTTGGATGGCGGTGAAAGCAGCGCGTGAAGAAACGTTGAACATATTGAATGCTGCTGCTGAGCGGGTTCACCGCGATGCAGATTCGTTTGCATTGTCTAAATCGATCTTAGAAGTGGTGGGTAGTTTAGAAAAATTACCTACCGAAGTGGCGATAGGAATTTTGAAAAGCGAGTTTAGAAAAAAGCTAAAACTCTAGTCGGTCATTAGTGCTTGCAATGATGCAAGCACCTTGAGCGATGCTGCGTATTCGTTTAACGAGCCGTTTGAAACCGCAATCTTTAAATGATTGACATCGTGTGATTTCCCCAACGATTGCATCACGTACTCGTACATACTTAATTCAGTCAATTTTTCAAAGGAACGGGTTTGCTGATTCACGCGTTTGGCTTCAAACTGACCGTTTTCTTTCAGCGTTTCCAACATTTCATGCACCGTATTCCACGCTTCTTTTACACCTTCATTGTTGAGTCCTGACGCGGTGAGCACCTTTGTGTTCCACCCTGAATGCGATACCGGAAATAGGTGCAGGGCCATTTCCAATTGTTTTTTTGCTTTTCGTGCTGCATCCAAATTGTTGCCGTCAGCTTTGTTGATTACAATGATGTCTGCCGCTTCCATGATGCCCCGTTTTATGCCTTGCAAATCATCGCCCGTGCCGGGCATTGCCAGCATCAGAAAGCAATCGGTGATATTTATGACTTCCGTTTCGCTTTGTCCTACGCCTACCGTTTCGATGATGATGACGTCAAATCCTGCAGCTTCACACAACAGCATCGATTCTCTGGTGCGCGCAGCCACACCACCCAATGTGCCGCTTGATGGACTCGGACGAATAAACGCGTCTTGCTCACGGCTCAGTTCTTCCATCCGCGTTTTATCTCCCAAAATGCTCCCGCCACTGTTTTGGCTACTTGGGTCAATGGCTAACACTGCGAGCTTTAGTCCTTGCGCTAAAATGTGTTTCCCGAGCGTTTCGATAAAGGTGCTTTTTCCCACTCCGGGAATTCCCGTAATGCCGATGCGTATCGCAGGCTTTCGCTGATCGTAGATGGAGTCTGCCAAAGCGATGGCTTCTTTGCGATGCTTGGGCAAGGTGCTTTCAACCAGTGTGATCGCACGCGAAAGGGTGAGCAGATCGCCTTGGGTTAGCTTTTCTATGTCTATTGGGTGTGCCACAGTTTTTCAAAGAAAGCAATTGTTGGCGATAGAAATTCTGTGATTATCTTAAATCGTGATTGAAACTTACAAACTGCGGAGTGCAATCACCTTTAGTGATTTGACTCACATTTACCTCGTATTTCAGCCCAATTTCAAGTTTGTTTCTAACAATGTAGTCATGGTCGATGGCTACCTCTTTCAGTTCGCCCAGTTCCTGATCTTCTAGAGCCAACACACTCGCCTTAAAATCCATAATTACTGCAATTCGTCCATTTCCATCAGGATGCGGTTTCATGTTGGTTATCTCCGCGTGCGTGGTCACAATGTCGTAATGGCAATCGCTATTGGATGCGGGCTTATTCGAACATGAACTCACACTCGTAATAAAAATAAGGCCTAAAAAGAGTGTGTTTCGGCTACTTGATAAATTTACTGTTCCAAACATTCTCGCTAAAATCCTTTGAATACATGATGGCGGTGATTACCGATAAAGTCATGATCAAACATGTGGTCATGCTAAACATGAAAAATCGGAAGAAGAATTCACTGTGAACCACTTCGAACTGTGAAGGTACGAGAATAGCAACCAATAAACCAATGGCCGATGAGGATGCGGCAAGCGCTCCAATATGGCGGAACGGATATTTCAAAAGTTCTTGATACCATTTCATGTCATCGCCCCATTGAAAAATGTAATAGAATTGACCGTTGGGCAATTCAGCCATCAAAATCGGATCTTTCGTACTGTCTTTTAGGTTAAATCGCTCTTGTGGGGCAATGATTTTGAAGGATGAGAATGTGGTGCCAATTGCCGACTCAATCCTTTTCACTTCCCTAATGGCATCACTCGGCACATCACCTTTAAATAATTCACTATCGAGAAAGCGCAGGCGAAATCGGGTACAAATTTTTTCGATGGCTTCCAGGTTGAATTTTCTTGTACTCTCTAACTGATTCATCCAACCGAGTTGGTCGTTCATATTGAACTTTCCATGTGTAATTCTTTCGGCAATCGAGCGCTCGTTTTTCGAGTCATTGGCCAAGAGTGTTTTTACTTCTTCGATCAGGGTGTTTTGCTCAAACTCACGCTGTGCGTGCGCCATTTCTTCCAGTAAATTGATATCATTCATTATTTCCTTTGTTATCGGTTTCAATGTTAGATGCCTGTGCGGCTTTTCTGGTGGCTTGATGTCGCTTTACGCGCTTGATTTGAAACCAGATGTATAGGCTGAAAAAGGCTGCGAGCATGAGCACCACAAACACTAAAACAACATATTCTCCCGGCTTCATTTTTTAAGTAACAAATAATCTCTGCAACAAGTTCAAAGGTGGTTAGATAAGTCCCAAAAATAATAGGATAGAAATAACTATCATCAGAATTCCCACAAGATTTTGAATAAATGAGATGGTGATTTTTTCGAGGAGCTTTTTTCCAATCAGCGCGCCACCAAAAGCCGAAAGCGTGGCCAATCCAATTAAGTCAGCCGAACCTTCCAAGACGCCAAAATCGAAGGAAACGGCATACGTGCTAATGCGAATGGTGTCAACCAGACAGGCAATCACTACACCTGATGCTACATATTGGCTCTTTGAAAGTCCAAGTTTTACTAAAAACGCACTTCTCAGTGCTCCTTGGTGTCCGCTCAATCCGCCAAAAAAGCCACTCACTGCTCCACCAGGAATGAGGTATTTTTTGTTGATCTCAAGATTTTTAAGCCGCGGAAGAAGTTCCATCATCGAAAAACCAAAGATCAAGATACCCATCACAACGTTGAGTAAATTGGTATCGATAGGGCCGATGTGCAATGTGGTGTCTGATACCGCTAGCTTTCCGAGCGCCAAGGCGCCAAAATATGCACCCACAATTGCCGGGATTCCAAACCGCAGTATGACAGACTTTACCGCGTGTTTTCCTACCAAAAACAATTTAAAAACATTGTTCAGAAAGTGCACGATGGCTGTGGCGGCAACCGCAAATTCGGGTGGGAAAAACAGGATGAAAACGGGAGTGAGCATTGTGCCCAATCCAAACCCAGAAAAGAAGGTGAGCATTGAGGCTCCAAATGCAACGAGTATAATGATGATGTATTCAATAAAAAAAAACCGGAGCGATTACCTTGCTGCAAGATAATCCTCCGGTGAAGCACCCCTACTTCTTTTCATAAGAACTGGATTACTAACGGAAGAATTGTTCTGCAGCGTATCGAATCGCATTATTTTTAGACCATTCTTTGCAATTCTACGATAAGTATATAAAGATTTAGTTACGAAAATGAGATTAACACACGAAGATTCTATCCGATGGATAGAAAGCAGAAGATCGGTTTTTCCGAAGGAATTTGAAAACGAAAAGGTGAGCGAAGCTGAGGTTAAGTTACTCTTGGAAGCTGCGAAATGGGCGCCAACGCATAAATTAACTGAGCCGTGGCGTTTTACGGTAATTAGCTCTATGCAGAAAAAAGAGGCGTTGGTCAAACATCAAGTTCAATCGCTATTGGCTTCGAAGGGCGATTCTGAAATGACGCGCGCCAAAGCTGAAAAATTTAAAGTGATAGGCCAGAAGTCTTCTGCCATCGTTGCCATCATCATGCAGCGCGATGCACAGGAGCGCTTGCCCGTAAATGAAGAATTGTGGGCAGTGGCGTGTGCCGTTCAGAATATTCATCTGCACGCTGCCTCGCTCAACATTGGTGGGTATTGGAGCACAGGTGCCATGACCAACCATCCCGCTATTCGATCATTTCTCGGAATTTCCGACAATGATGTGCACATGGGGTGGTTTTATTTAGGCCGCTACACTCAGGAAAAATCGTTGGTGAAAAAAAGGAAGGGAACTGATGATTACGTGAAGTGGATGTAAGTCTATAAAAGCGTATGTGCCCGCTCTGCTATGCAGATTGGGCACACACTATCAACCACCACTATGATCTTTCCAACTCAAGGTTGGTTTATTTCGTTAAGTTCAGTGATAAGAACAACGCCTCTTTGACTTTGTTCGTTGTGTGTTCCCAAGAAAATGAAGAAATTCGGTCTAGGCCTTTATTTATTAAGTTAATTCTCTGATTTTCATTGAAATAAATTTCAAGCATGTGCGCAGAAATTTTTTCAATATCGTCAGGGTCACTCATCAATGCGGCATCACCACTAATTTCTGGTAGCGATGTTTTGTCGCTCGTAATCACCGGAACGCCTGCAGCAAATGCTTCGACAATCGGAATTCCAAATCCTTCGAAATATGACGGAAACAGAAGGGCTTTTGCTCCGCCCATGGCGTGCACCAATTGTTCTATTTCCATGCGACCCGTAAAAATGATGTCGTTTTTAAATGCAGAGCTTTGCAACGATTGGTTCATCTCGTTATAGCGCCACATTGGATTTCCCACCAACAGCAATTTTCCTTGTCCGCCTTTGGTTCTGTAACTTCCAAAGGCATCGATGATTCCATGAATATTCTTTCGAAAAGAGAAGTTTCCTACGAAAATGAAATAGTCTTCACCGTGGGCGAATGCATTTTTTGCACGAGCCTTTTCAGCTTCATTTAATATTCGGTAGGCTGTGTTATATCCATTGTAGGCAACCGAAATTTTCTCTTTTGCGATGCCGTACGTTTCGTGGATGTCGTTGGCCGAATATTCACTCACAGTGATGATGCGGTCGGCAATTTGTGCAAATTGAGGAAAATATGTTTTGTAGTAATTGCGGTAGGCGCGCGGCAAATCTTGGGGGCGATGCTCAAAATTAAGGTCGTGTATCACGGGCACTTGCTTCACCTTGGTGCGCGTGGTCAGAAAGCCGTCAGGTGAGAAAAACAAATCGGCCTTCATGCCTTTCAGTTTGTGCGGAATCGTGCGCTCAAAATACCATTGATAGAGCAGTGGATGCCTCGTTTGTGGGTGCAGTATTTTCCCTTCAACGTTTTTGTGGTAGAGAAAATCATGGTCGTATGGACGATCAAAAAGGAAGGTGAATTTCCAATCGCTGAGGTCAGCGGTCAATCGCGATAATACCTCATGACTAAACCATCCGATGCCATCGAGTTTTTTGGGAAGGAGCAAGCGTGTATTTACTACAATATGCACGGAGCGAATGTAAGTCTTGTTTTGACCTAACGCAGCATCACTCTTTTAAAACGGAAAGCGAGGCGATGATGGGTCGGTGATCAGAAAGTGAAATTTGTTCGGTATAGAAAGCATCAACAGAGAGTCGTGGATCCACTAGAATAAAGTCGATGCGCAGTCCTGGAACCATCCCGATATACGTTGATCCCAAGCCGATGAATCCTTTTTCGCAAAAGGCATCGTTCAATCCATCACTCAGTAAATTGTAGGCATAGCTGCCCGGAGTATCATTTATATCGCCACACACAACCACAGGATAGGGCGAATCATCGATGTATTTTTTGATCACTTCTGCCTGGTTAGCCCTACGCCTAAATCCTCCCGCGATTCGGTCAGAAATACGCTTGACATCTTTGATCTGACCATCTTGATCGTTGCTTTCAATGTGCTTGCTCAAGTCTTTTTCGATGCCCGAAATGTAGATCGAAGCGAGGTGAATGTTAAAGATTCTGACCGTGTCTTTATTCACCAACACATCAGTGAATATGGCAGCATTATTTGCGGCAGTGTCGAGCGGAACTTGCTCTTTGTGTAAAATCGGATACTTCGAAAAAGTGGCAATACCGAATTTGTTTTTGCCGTAGTGCAGCACTGCGGTGTAATGGTCGTGCACATTACGTGCATCGATGCTTTTTACGATCGTGTCGAGTGTATTGAAGTATTCAGGATCGTTGGTGTTAAAGAACTCTTGAAAGCAAATGATGGGTGGATTTTTTTCTTGGAGGTAAGCCAAAATCTCGTTGCGCGTTTGTTTGTTTCCGCCCCAGTTGTAGAGGTCAAATAGCCTTACATTGAAGCTCATCACGTTAAAAGATGCTTCGGTCATTGTGTTTTTCGAAGGCCAGAAGTTGACGTGTTTTTTTGTAGCTCCCCATGTCAGTACGATCGATGCCAGCACAATAGCAGCATACTTGGGTTTACTCATGCTCCAAAAAATGAGAAAACCTCCATTTACGATCACTATCGGGAGAAAAGCCAGTCCGAAAAATGCGGGGATCAGCGTCAGGTCTGGATCAACCAAATATGAATATGCGCTGACAAAAAGCGCCAGAATAGTGAGTGCATTCAATGCAAACAACGATCGTTTGAGGTAGTGGATGAACTTCAAGGTGCTGCGTTGTTTAAGGCTTATTGCTCAGTTTAAACAAAAAGTCTTTCTCTTCTTTGGTCAGGTTTTCGTAACCCGATTTTGAGATTTTATCTAAAATGGCGTCCGTTTTTGCTTGCACTTCAGAAGTGTGTTTTGAAGCGTAAGCCGTGGCCTTTGACTGTGCTTTTGGGGTGGCTTTTTTGCCGTGGTCATTTGGCACTACGCGCAGTTTTGGCGATTTTTTGAACAAGCCTAAAAAGCGATCATACACCCCATAAAACGACAGGGCGTAATCGTTGCCTTTTTCGAGTCCTTTAATGTAGAAGTAACCCATCGCTGCGCCACCCAAATGCGCGATTTTTCCGCCCATGTTACTGCTAAAATCAAGTATGGTAGAGAGAATGAAAATTACCAATGCCACATATTTCAATTTCACCGTTCCAAAAAACATCAAGTGGATGGTGTAGTCTGGAAAACGAAGTCCGGCTGCAATGGTAATGGCCATGACGGCTGCCGAAGAGCCAACTAAAATAATGTTGACACCCGAGTCGCTGGTGAGGTACAATAAGCTATACACCAATAAATACGCTACACCACCTGCAATTCCGCCTAGGAAATAAAGTCCTGCGAGGCGCTTTTCGCCCATGAAATCATTGAAGATTCGCCCAAACCAATAGAGCATATACATGTTGAACACCACGTGCCATAGCCCACCGTGCATAAACATGTAGGTGATCAATGTCCAAGGCACCAAGATGAATTCGGTGAGGAATGATGGCAATGCGAGCCACGAGAAAATCGGGCCTTCACTGCCGTCTAAAAAGATGTTGGAAACAATGTTTACCAATAGAAACAGCGCTGCATTGATCAGAATGATCTGACCGATGAAGTTGTTTCCACGGAACAAACTTTTTAAATCTTCGAGCATCGTTTATTTTAACTTATCTATTAACGCCATCGCACGCCTGTTTTCTGCCAAAATTTAATGATGATGAAGCCAAACAACATCCCACCGAGGTGTGCGAAATGCGCAACATTATCGCCCGGGTTATTTTGAATGGCTGAAAACAACTCCATGGCACCATAGCCTATCATCAGGTATTTTGCCTTGATAGGTATGGGGATGAATATCATGTAAAGGCGCATGTTGGGAAACATCATCCCAAACGCCAAGAGTATTCCAAACAGCGAGCCTGACGCGCCAATAACGTTGGGCAGGTTTAAATAGTGCCGTAAATAATCTTGAAAAAACACGGAAGACTCGCGCAGTGCGCTGCTATCGTCAGGATTTACGTTGAGGGTTTGCAAGGTGTTGTTGCAAAACTCGAGCGTCTTCTCATACATCTGCGGATAGCGAATATTGTCGATGTAATTGCCACACGGGTGCGCGTTGGCAAACCCGATGATCGCATCGGCATTGGGCGAATAAATGATGGCTTCCATTTGTGCAATCACGGGTGCCATATCAATGTAAATAGTGGTGTAGTGGATAATGGCTGCACCAAATCCTGTGAGCAAATAGTAGATTAAAAAGCGCTTGCTTCCCCACACGTTTTCAATGGCTGATCCAAACATCCACACCGCAAACATGTTGAAGAAAATGTGTGAAATATCGCCATGCATAAACATGTAACTGACGATTTGAAAGATGTTGAATTTCTCGCTTTGGAAGTAGTGCAATCCGAGAAGGTCGCGGAGGTCAAGCCCTATTGAACTTTCAAAGGTGATGGTGGCAAGAAACATCAGACCATTGATGATCAAAAGATTCTTTACTACCGGAGGCATCATGCTCCATCTATTTCCGCCTAATTGCATTAATCAAATATTTTGTCCAGCATGTTGCCATTTAACAACACAAAAGTGGGCCGTCCGTTCAAATCGTGCTGCGGATTCTTACACCGCATCAACGACCTGAAAAGCGATAGCATTTCTTGTGCCTTTAGTTCTTTGCCTGACTTGATGGCAGATTGTTGTGCCATACTGCGAATCACGTTGTGCATGAGTTCATTTTCATCGGTGGGTTTGTCGTGGCGCAAATCATCAATAAATCCACCAAGGGTTTCTTCCATGTTGATGTTGGTGCAAGCCGCAGGCACAGCGCGCACAATAAAGCTGTTGTTGCCAAACGACTCTATTTCGAAGCCCATGTTGTTGAGTGGTTCGAGCATCGTATGCAGCACCGAAGCATCTTGTGCTGAGAGGTCTAATGCGGCTGGAAAAAGCATTTGCTGCGATGCTTTTTGTTCGTTTAGGAATCCCGTTTCAAATTCTTCAAACAAAATTCTGACGTGGGCTCGATAGTGGTGGATCATGAAAATGCCTTCTTGGCTCTGCACTAAAATGTATTTCAATCCTATTTGCCTTACGATGGTGTTGTCTTCTTCGCCAATCAATTCCAAGCCGGGTGAAGCCTGTGGGGTTTCGTTTAAGCTTTTATTCAGTCCTTCATACAGTTTTTCCCAACCTTGTGTGCTTTGGGTATGTCCAAAACTCGAACCCCGCTCCCAATTGGTTTGCTGCTGCCTTTTTTGCCCTTCGTCAAAGGGATTAAAGGATGGATTCACGGTAACCGAAGGCGAAGGAATGTGCGCGTCTTTTCGCGCTGGAGCAATGTCAAAACTTGTTTCGCGGTCAAAATCTAAAGACGGTGATACGTGGTATTGGCCGATCGATCGTTTTACAGACGCGCGGAGGATGGCGTAAATGCTGCGTTCGTCTTCAAACTTAATTTCCGTTTTGGTGGGATGAATATTTACATCGATACTGTCCGTTTCTACTTGAAAATAGATGAAATAAGAAGGGTGATGACCATGTGGAATAAGTCCTTCAAAAGCCTTCTGAACGGCCGAATGGAAGTAGGCACTTTTGAAATACCGGCCGTTGACAAAGAGAAATTGCTCACCTCGAGTTTTGCGCGCTGATTCGGGCTTTCCTATAAATCCGCTGATGTTTACCAAGTCGGTTTCTTCCTCTACAGGCACCAACTTTTCGGTGTATGATTTACCCAAAATGCCGATGATGCGCTGACGCATATTCGATGCCGGTAAGAAGAATAATTGCTGGTCGTTGTGAAAAAGCTTGAACTCGATGGCCGGATGCACCAGTGCCACACGTTGAAATTCATCGATGATGTGACGCATTTCCACGCCATCACTTTTCAAGAACTTCCTGCGCACAGGCACGTTGAAAAAGAGGTTTTTAACCGAGGTTGTAGTCCCTGATTCGTGTGCACACACTTCTTGAAATTTCACTTTTGATCCTTCCACCAGCAAGTGACTGCCCACTTTGCGGTCTTGCGATCGCGTTTTCATCTCCAATTGTGCCACCGCTGCAATACTGGCCAGAGCCTCGCCCCTGAAGCCCATGGTTTTGATGCGAAACAGGTCTTCAGCTGACGATATTTTTGAGGTGGCATGGCGTTCAAGACTCATGCGGGCATCCGCTTCGGTCATTCCTTTGCCATCATCAACCGTTTGAATAAGCGTTCGACCAGAATCTTTAATAATCAGTTGTATGTGCGCGGCACCTGCATCTACGCTGTTTTCAAGCAATTCTTTCACCACAGAAGCCGGGCGTTGAATTACCTCACCAGCGGCTATTTGGTTGGCTAAAGAATCGGGAAGAAGTTTGATGATGTCAGACATTGCTGCAAAGGTGGTAACTGCTTCCAATTGGTCAAGGGATATTTTGTACGATTCATAATTCATACTTATACCCACCACGAAGAAATTCCTTACAGTCGCGAGGCGCGAGTTACGAGTGACAAGCAACACAAACACCATCCCTCGCACCTCGTCCCTCGCCCCTCGCTACTCGTCCCTCGCAACTCGTTCCTTTTCCCTCACTGCGATTGCTTTCTAAAATTCAATTGCCTATTATTGTTCTATCATTTTAAAAATCTAGCTATGAAGAGGTTGAACACACACACACACACACACACACACACAAACGGGAGATTCTTGCTCATCATGTCAGCATTAAGCCTATTATTTTCCGTACCAGTAAACTCCGTTAAAGCTCAAAATTTTGGTTGGCTAAATGGAATGACGGGCCGTTCTGCTGGCCACAGTACCACAACGGACGTTGACGGAAACATGTATGTAGTTGGTGGATTTAAAACTACATCAGCCAATGCCCAGTTTAGTGGTGGAAGCACATCAGGTTCGATTCAGCCGAGTCCGTTGGGTTTAGCATCCGAGTCTGCAGGATATTTAGTGAAATATGATCCAATTACAGCAGATCCGATTGCTTCGGTAGTTGTGCTACCAAACAATGCAGCCTGTTCTTTTTACAGTGGTGCAGGAGTCTACGCTGATGCTCAAAAAGTAGTTGTAGCGAGAGGCGGGCACATTTATGTTTTGGGCGTATTCTTTGGTTGTAGCATAGATTTTTATAATCCTTCAGGAGGATTTGAGTTCTCGGCACATCAGCCTAATATTCAGCCCGATCAAAAGCAGAGTGTTTTTTTAGCACAATATGATGCTAATATGATTCCTATTAGTTGCCATGTTTTTACGAGTGAACAATGTGCTGACCGAGGTTTGGCGGCAGATGTTGCCTTCGGTTATAATGATTACAACTCCATTTTTATGGCTGCCAATTTTTGTGGAGAGGCGGTTTGGGCGGAACGGTTTCCCTCTGGTCCTCAGCCAATTCCGCCTTATGATCAATTACCAATAAATACATTTAGCACGGCCAATCCAGCAGAGTATCAAATCTATGTAGGGCAAATAGATAGGGCTTCAGACCAATTGATTTACGCCATTGAAATGGGACGTGGAGGAGAAGACTTGGCTTCTGAATTATCTTCTGGTTACTTAGGTTCGGGATTAGACTTATACATGAGCGGCACTTTTACCGATAGCATAACATTTATAAAGACAGGCTCAGGCAGCACCTCATATATGAGCAATGGAAAATGGGATCTTTTTTCAGTTCGGTTTAATGGATTTGATCTAAACAGCCAAGATGAAGCTGTGGCTGGTGGGCCGCTGAACGATCAAGCCTTGGCATTGTCAGACGATGGAAAATACGTGGGTGGTTTTATCAGTGAATGGGCAAACTTTCCTGGCGTTGGAGTGATTACAGGTATCGGTGCTGGTCCATTTCCCTTAATCAATAGTGGCTTCAAACAACAA
>JAGYJZ010000014.1 GCA_018401875.1 Salibacteraceae bacterium | reverse complement strand
ACAACCACAGACTAAAATTTAACATTTTTTCTTGGTCACGGAAGACATATAACATATTTTCGTGAAATACGGACACTGAAAATGAAAAGAAAATTGAATTCCTGCACACATGCAAAAAAGTCTCGCTCAAAGCGAGACACATTTGCATCACCAAACGCACACCCTAAATACAAACAACGCCTATGAATAAAAACCAAAAAGTAAAGTCCATAAACCAAAAAGAGCGGTCTCACTGACTAAAGATTGACCGCTCCAAAGTTCAAATTCATCACAAATTCAAACTTATTATCTATGAAGACAAATGTTACACTTTCCGAATTAATAATCGCATCTTTTGGAATACTTCTTTCAACAATTGGATTCTCACAAACCATCTACCCTGACGGCAAAGGAGAACCAGAATCAGACCGAATCATGTTCGTTGAAAATGGCGGACAACTTAAAAGTGAAGTCCAATGGATGGCGGATGTCATACAGGTTTATACATTGGGCGCTCCTGGCACTATGTACTTCACCACTTCTAATTTCTTTACCACAGGAAGAAAAAGATCAGAAGATCAAAGTAAACCTGACACGATTCATAGACTTGACTTCGCGTTTACAAATGGCGCAAACCAAGTAAACCCGAGAATACTATCTCCCACCAGTGCCGACATTCGGTACTACAATGAAATGGGAACATTCGACAACCTTTCATCTGGAAAGCGAGTGGTTTACGAAGACCTTTATACGGACATAGACGTTCATTTTTACACAAACGAGTTTGGCCCGAAATCGGCCATAGTGTTTGAAAATGGTGCAGACCCTGCGGATTTTGAAATGACGGTTGACGGTTACGATGATATTACAGAGGTTCTCAATTATCTCGTGATTCACAAAGCAGGTTATTCTCATGTAATTCCCGAAGGACTTGCTTATGAAGTGGACGGAAGCGGGAACGTAACCCAACTTTCATGGAGACCCAAATACACGCACAACGGTAACGGAAAACTTCAGTTTACTGACCTCGGTTCATGGGATCCTGACAAAACCCTCATCTTTCAATTTGGAGCTAGTGGTTCAAGAGATGATGACCCTGAGTACATCGACTGGTGTACTTTGGTTGGAGGTGGTGATGGTGAAACCAAAATCCTCGATCTCGAAACTGATAACACAGGAAATCTGTATGCGGGAGGTTATACCACCAGTGCAGACTTTCCTGCAAGCAACACGGCAATTCAGGAAGACCTTGAAGGCTTGAGGGATTTTATTTTCCTGAAATTCAATTCGAATCATGAATTGATTTGGGCTACGTATCTTGGAGGTTCTCAAGATGACGATGCAGGGCGTGAACCGTTTAGGTTCGACTTAACCTCTAATAACAGTCTTGTTATTGCTGCGTATTCCAGATCAATTGACTTTCCGTTGCTAAACCCAGGTGGTGGTGCATACTTTGATAGTAATAATGATTGTCAAGGACAAAATCCTACATCATGTGATGATGGTGTTATTATTGAAATTTCGCCTGGTGGCTCATTAACCTACTCTACTTACTTCGGTGATTTTGGAAATGGCGAACGTCTTCGAAGTGTTGTGGTTGATGCCAATGACAATTTTTACGTTGTGGGTTCTGGAAATTACCCATATCAAGATCCTGGCGGTGGAGCCTACTATTCGATAAATGGTATAGGACTTATTGCAAAGTTTAATGCTAATAGGCAAATGTTATGGTCTACGTCATTTGGTGGCGCAGGAACCTTCATATATGGCTGCGACCTAGATCAGAACGGAAAACTTTTAATAACTGGATTTACAAGCAATCATAGCTCATTCCCTACCATGTCTATGACCGGAGCATACAATGAGGCTACTTCAAATGGAGGCTCTTTTGAAGGTTTTGTAGCGCAATTTGACACGGATCACAGTCAAGAGTGGACTACATTCATTGGTGGAAACGAGCGAGATAATTTTTGGGATATTGATGTTTCTTCAAACAATGATATTGTTATAAGTGGACATACAACCTCAGATTCAGATTTACCTCTAACCTCAAGTGGCAGTGCCTTTTTGCAAAACACCTATGGCGGAACAGGTACGATTGCACTGAACCGCGGTGATGGTGTGTTTGCACGATTCGATTCCAATCGAGACTTGGTGCAATGCTCGTACTTTGGAGACGATTCATCCGATGAGATGCGCGACATGACTTTTCACCATGATCGTTTGATTGCAACTGGGATTAGTGGTTCTGCGAACGGACTACCTTTTCCTTCAACTAATCCTTCTGTGATGTACGTTGAAACTACACATCAGGATGGTAATGATGTGCATACAGACGGGTATGTAATGGCTTTGGATGAGAACTATGATCTGTATTGGAATTCCTTCGTTGGAAGTTACGGAGGAACATTTGAATTTGCCGAGGACGAAATGTTTTCAGTTCAAATAGATGGGCTTGATAAATTATATGTCAGTGGTGCAATGATTTCTCAGCAGGGTTTGCCATTTCAAGACCCAGGAGGAAATTCTTGGTTTCAAAGTGTATCTAATGCTTACCCCGAAGGGTTTATTTGCTTGTTCGATTTGGCTGATTCCCCCTTGGAAGTGGACGAGTTAAGTGAAACCAACACATCCGTTTACCCCAATCCGTTCACCGAAACAATTCGTGTTTCAGGAAGATTTTCGGAAGCAACTCATATCGAACTCTATGATCTTCAGGGAAGATTGATTTCACGCGAACGATCAGAAAATGGCGTATTAAATCTCGAATATTTGGAAGTTGGAACTTACGTTCTCAAAGTAGCTTCCAAATCGAGCACCAAGACATTTAAGATCGTGAAACAATAGAGTATGAAATTACACTCTAGAATCATAATATATATTTTAATCTTCTGCGCCCTCTCAACGAGGGCGCAAAATATTTGGATAGAAAATAAAACAGATCAATGGGGGTGTATACCAATGGACTCAATGCGGATTTATGTCTTTGACCCATATCAGTATTCAAACCTCGACACAATCTTACTTGGCTATGGTGATGGCACGTATGACTCCATAGCAATTGAAGCATCGAACAACATTGATACAATTTTATTTCATGAATATCCTGGGTGTGGCACTTATGCAAGAGATTTAACATTCGTTGACTTTGAGCTTGTTGGACATAACGTTTCAAGTGGTGCTTTTCCGTATTATTTTCGTCAGGACGTGACGTATACCACTCCAAGCCTATTTTATTTTCACAATTCACCACTTTTTGACCTCAAATATGAATTAGTCAGATGTTCTAGTGAATCCTTTTATGTTAATACACTTCTAAAGGAAATTAACGGTGACAGCCTTCACTTTGAATTGAACGACCTCGCAGGAGACTTGCCAATTCCCAATAGTGTAGAAGTAAATCCTTTATCAGGTGAATTATCATGGACAAACCATGCAGACACCGGATTATATCATTTTGTATTGTACTTGACTGAGTTGAGACGTTGGGATCAAATTATGGGAATTCACATGGCGCGATTTTCAATAAAGGTCACTGATAGCTGCATAAACTACTTAATTGGTCACGATAATATTGACAATAATAGTCTTTTTGAAACTGACGGTCGTGAGTTTCAAGTGTCAACCAATGAAACATGGAACTACGCATTTCGCATTGCAAAAGAAGGATGGGACAGCATTAGTGTTAATCCATCTTCCGAAATTTTCGAACACAGTTTTTTCGAAACCGACTACACAGTAACTGACATTGGTGACAGTATTACAGTCAACGTTTCGTGGATAACCGACTCCATTTACAAGCGCAACCATCCTTACATTATAACATATCATGTGACTGCCTACAAAAACGGACAGGCACACCATCGAGTGCTTACAAATTCAATTTATATTGATTGGCCACTCGGTTTAAGTCAACCTGAACAAGAAGCCACTTACTTTAAAATTCATCCTAACCCGACAACAGGTCAGACAGCAATTACATCGACAGCCAAGGTTAAAAGGTTAGAATTATTCAGTGTTTCAGGTTTGAAGCTAGAAGAATTTGAAACTTTGAATGATATGTCTACTGACATTGACATTGGACATCTACCAAATGGACTTTACTTTTTAAGAATTAAAACAGAACAAAAAACTGTGACCAAGAGAATTGTAAAGACAACAAACTAAGTGACTACCCCACTCACAAAAAGGCACATTAATAAAGCCGCGCAACTCCATCCCTCAGAACCAAAGCTTCATTAAAGAGCCTTTCTTTTCCTACCCGCGACAGAAAAAATGAAAAAGAAAAAAAGGCACTGGAGCTAACACCACCTAAGCAAACATGGGGCGGAACACGCTCAAAGCAGGGTTTGTTCTTTGTGGCTATCTTCGTCACGGGCGGACAGGAAAGTTCTCCGAAAAGCCCCACGTTTCTTAGCTGGGAACCGTTATAGCCAATGCTGAAAGACGACCCGACACAGAATGACAGATACAGAAAATGGAGTTAACGAAAGAACAATATGACATCATCAACTCGACTGGAAACATTAAAATAAATGCTGTTGCCGGGTCTGGGAAAACTACGACCGTAATTGAATACGCCAAGACAAGACCAGCGACAAGTAAAATTCTTTATTTAGCTTTCAACAAATCAGTAAAACTTGAAGCAGCCAAAAAGTTTGCCGACAAAGGACTTAACAATGTAAAAGTTGAGACAGCACATTCTTTGGCTTATAGACACATTGTTTTTAAGAATGGATACAAAGTAAGACCGCAAGGTTACAAGACAAATGAAATTGCCGAACTTCTAAAACTGCAAGGCAACGGAGAAAAGCATACAGAATATGTCATTGCCAATCATATTAACAAGTTCATTGCCTATTTCTGCAACAGCGACAAGCAAAAAGTTCAAGACTTAAACTACCTTGACACAGTAACAGACTCGAAAGCGAAAATTTTTGTTTCATCATTTTACGACTACATCGTTTCTCAATCTCGACTTTTATTAAGTAAAATGGATAAAGGAGAAATTGAAATTACCCACGACTTCTACCTAAAAAAATTTCAACTTTCAAACCCAAACCTAAATTACGACTACATACTTTTTGACGAAGGACAAGACGCATCTCCTGCAATGCTTGATGTGTTCTTTAATCAAAAAGCGACCAAAGTAATCGTTGGCGACACACACCAACAAATTTACGGGTGGCGATTTGCGGTAAACTCGTTAGAAAAAGCCGACTTTAAAACTTATCATCTTTCGACAAGCTTTCGATTTAGTCAAGACATTGCAAATCTTGCAATGGAAGTTTTAAAATTGAAAAAACACCTTGACGAACACCAAACTATTCCAATCACAGGAAAAGGCAACAGCAAAGAAATTAAAACCAAAGCTGTTCTTGCAAGAACCAATCTCGGACTATTGCTTAAAGCAATCGAATATGTAACTGAAAAGAAAAAGGTAAAACAGATTTACTTTGAAGGTAATATCAATTCCTATACATACGCAGACGAAGGAGCTTCCCTTTATGATGTTCTAAATCTTTACAACGAAAAGCATCACTTGATTAAGGACAAACTAATCAAAGCAATGAAAGACCTTGACGAGCTAGAAGATTATATCGAAAAGACAGAAGATGTTCAGCTTGCAATGATGGTTGAAATAGTTAAAGAGTATGGAAATAAAATTCCTGACATCATAAAAGCCATCAAAGAAAAACACGTTGACAATGACGATAAAGAAAATGCAGAAATGATTTTCTCGACAGTTCATCGTTGCAAAGGAATGGAGTATGATGCCATTCAACTTGTAAACGACTTTATTTCAGAAGAAAAATTAGCCAAATTAAAAGAAGACAAGAAAGCCGAAGAAATCAACGCCACAAAACTAAATGAAGAAATCAATTTGCTTTATGTTGCAGTTACTCGGACAAAAAACAGTATTCATATTCCCGAACCTTTAATGCCTTCTGAGTTTCCGAAATCTCCACAAATTCACGTTATGAAAGTTGTGAGTGAAGAAGAGAAAGAACAACAAAGAAAAGCAGTATTGACACAAAAAGCCGACAAGACAGAAAGCAAAACAGAAAAAGCTTATTCGGTTGAAGAAGTGAGAACCAAACATAAGGACGCATACAAACCTTGGACACCTGAACTTGACAATGAACTAACAGTAATGTATTGTGAAGGAGTAAATGTAAAAGATATGGCTAAACATTTTGGGCGGACAAGGGGTGCAATAACATCAAGAATTAAAAAATTGGAACTTGAAGAACTTTATGGATAAACAGAGAAAAACAAGAAGCACTGGCTATAACAGGCGTTTGGCTCAATGGCTGGTTTTGTGGTCAAGTCAAGTGCAGTGTCTCTATTGGGCATTAGTGCAGGCTGACAGTTTAATACTTCTAATTCCGCCACTTCGCCAAGCTGCAAAACGTTGGCTGCAATCAAAGAATCTGAATCGTCCTAAAATAGGTTGACACAAAATCATCAATAATGAGTGTTAACAATGACAACAAAAACGAACATCCCGGCCACCAAATTACCTACCAAGGATATAGCCATGGATTTAAACTTCGTGTACTGGCCGATGTCGAAAATGGATTACTGTCCATTAACCAAGCTGCAATTAAATATCAAATTGGTAGATCAACTATTCAGAAATGGATGAATAAATTTGGTCTTCAAGACAAAAAACTCCGAGAGATGGGTGGTAGATCTCCTAAAGAAGAAATTAAAAGGCTTCAGAAGAAAATATTGGAACTGGAGACTCAAAACAGCATCCTTGAAACCGCTATTGATATCATAGAAGAAGAATTCAATGTCGATGTCAAAAAAAAGTACTTACCCGAATCGCTGAAAAATACGCTCAGAAACATCAAAAAAAAGTAAACACAGCTTTGATGTGTAAGCTTTTCGGGATCTCTAGAAACGCCTATTATAAAGGAATTAATCAATTTCATTTGCTTAATCATGAGGAAGAAGTTATTCTGAGCTTCATCCTCAATCACCGTAAATCTATGCCTCGTATCGGTACTAGAAAGTTGCTTTTCCTTATCAAACAAGACCTTGATCAAAGCAACATCAAATGTGGTAGAGACAGGCTGTTTGATATTCTTAGAAACAACTGTTTGCTGGTTGGTAAAAAGAAAAACTTTACTAAAACAACCAACAGTTTACATCGATACAGAAAGTATCCCAATAGAATTAAAAACATTCAATTTGATGCTCCAGAGCAGCTTTGGGTAAGCGACATTACTTACATCAAAACCAAATCAGAGGTGATGTATCTCGCCTTAATTACGGACGCTGTTTCTAAAAAAATCATGGGATATAATATTGATGATAACATGAGGGTTGATAGTTGCTTAAAAGCCCTGGAAATGGCTCTCGGCAATAGATCACACCTCTCCCCTCACACCTTTCATCACTCTGATCGTGGTTTACAATACTGTTCTCCCAGGTACACTGATGTTCTTGAGAAAAACAATTTTTCTATCAGCATGACTGAAAACCATGATCCTTACGAAAATGCAGTAGCCGAAAGGGTCAATGGAATCTTAAAAAACGAACTGGGCCTCGACAGCGTCTTTGAAAACCAGAAACACGCTATATCTGAAACCAAAAAAGCAATCGAAATTTATAACCTATTTAGACCCCATCTTACTTGTGATTTTCTTGTCCCTGATAAGGCTCACTGTCTCGAAAAAATCAAACCTAAAAGTTGGTCAAGAAAAAAGCTAATTTTATCCTAATTCTTTAACCTAAAATCTGTCAACCTATAGACGGACGTGACAAATGAACATCTTTCAAGAATAGAAACGAATTCTTTACTTTTGAGAAAATGGAAAAAATGGACATTCAAACATCGAAATTGGAATTAGTAAAAATGATAGTCAATATTGACAATCAGAAAATCATCGACAAGATATTGAGTGTCTTAAAGTCTGGACAAGAGGACTTTTGGCTTGAACTATCCGACCTTGAACGAGAAGAAATTGAAATAGGCATCAAACAACTGGATGCTGGACAACGTATTCCGCTGGACGATTTCTTAAAGAAAGTTTCTTAATCAGAAATGAACATTTTTCTTTCACCTCTTGCTGAGAGACAGCTTGAACAGTTACTCGAGTTTTTAGAATACAAATGGTCTCGTAAAACTAGAGATGGTTTTCTCATCAAAATCAAAAAATCCTTTCATCAAATTTCTATTCAACCTAAAAGTTGCAAGAAATCTGGCTTTCACGATAATTTATTCGAGTGTATCGTTACAAAACAAACTTCATTTTACTATCGAATTTTGATAAATGAAATTGAAATCATCTCTGTAAAAGATAACAGACGTGACCCGAAGAAAATTGAAGAAGAATTAAAACACTGGCGCTAACACCACCTAAGAAAACATGGGGCGGAACATGCTCAACGCAACCTTTTGTTCTTCGTTGTATATTTGGTCACAGGCGACAGGAAAGTGGGTGGAAAAGCCCCACGTTTCTTAGCTGAAACCGTTGGCTGCAATCAAAGAATCAAGTTTTAGCTGAGTTCAAGTTTCCGCTTTCAGAATGAGAATTAAGGTGAGTTCAAGATGAAAGAAAGCTTGAAAACTTTGAACTTTAGAACCAATGAAAATCATTTTACGAAGACGCTAACCACTTGCTTTGAAATTCACTTTCGTTTGGAGATTTTAAGGACTGAAAACTTTGAACCTGGAGACTGCTTCTCCTCTACCCGATTGACTCGGTTTTCATGAGAATATGAACGGAGAGAAAAGAAAACGAAAGTGAAAAAAGAAATGACTACAGCTAACGGTTTGCAGCTATAAGAAGTTGGCGATTTCGAAGCACAAAACTGTCAACCTGCACGAAAGTTTGATTGAAAAAATGAACTTCATTTAACCACTGAACCGCCAATTTCTTATAGGTGTGGTTATGCGTTGTATTTTCTTTTGAATCTAACATAGTCTTTTGTAAAGTAATAAACTCCTAAGGGCACAAGTATAAATATTGTCCAATTGCTTTCAAATGCTTTTCTAAAATCAAGCTCCATTAGACTGATGAATGCAGTTGTCAAACCACACCCTGGGCAATGAAAACCAAAAATCGTTTTCCATAGACAAGGAATACATACATCAATGCCTGTCGTAGCTTTTAGAATTGCAGAGAAAATAATATAAGCACCTACAATTACTATAATTTTATTGATAGCAATATATTTTATTACTGGATTAGACATTTTTTATAGGATTGCCTTGAGCGTCTTTGAAATTACCTGAGACGATTATTATAAAATCTATTATTGTCCATATTCCACAACCGCCAAGCGTCAAAAGTTGAACAACTCCTAATGCCGTATGACCTGTGTAAAACCTATGGACACCGAATATCCCTAAAAACCAACATAGTAGGAGGCAAGTAATCCACTTATTTCTTTGTTCGGTAATTTCAGCACTAATAGGTGTTGATTGCATCGTCTGCCTAACTCCGCATTTGGGACAAATTTCAGCTTTGATATTTATCAGTGCACCACATTCGGTACAATATTTTTCGTTTACTTGTTTCATAAAAAAAAATTAATAAGGGGAGATTTCTCTCCCCTTAGATTTTAAACTAAGTCTCTTCCGTCAGCCATTTTCATACTGCCAGTGATTATTTTAATGAAGTCAATTAATGCCCATATACCACAACCACCTAGTGTGATAAGCATTAACCACCAATTAGAATAACCCATCATTAAGCGATGAATTCCAAGACCGCCTAAAAAGAAACTAATCAAAATCATTGTTGTTTTTGATTGTACTTGTTTTTGTTCTGCCATTTTGTTTGGTTTTTATAATTGCCTACTCTACTCAGTTTTCTGCTTCCCTGTTTGTCATTATTTAGTCTTTTCAATATTACGCATAACACGGGCTATAAACAAATGCGGGTGTAGGTTTTTAAAAATTACGATATTGCACTTAAAATACGCTGTGCCGGTGGAGACGAAAGTGGGTTTAAATTCCCGCACTTGTCATAGCCCGGGACCGTTGTGCTTCATGCAAAAAAGAAAGAACTGAACTTTGAATGCTAACCGAATTGAAATAGGACAAAATCAAACTGACAGACTTTATAATCTGAATGCTCCCGCTTCGCATTTTTTCAAATTTCTCTGCCAACCCGCATTTGGCACATTTACAAAGCCATGCAAGCCAACCCACAACCTAAGCTTTGCAAAAGAGCCAAATCTCCTTCGCTTTACAAAAATTACGTTTTATATCAATTTAGTCAGGTTAAAGCTGACCTTATTGCTATGAATAATAAAAATTTAAATTATTTTTTGTATCATTGCAGTCAGGTTAAAGCTGACATATAAACTATGAAACATAAGTTCATATCTACGCAATCAAACGAGATTCTGACTTTCTTCAATCAGATGAATAAGGATTGCTTTGATTATTCGGAGGCTATCACAGCTATGCCTAATTCCAATGAGAGTGCTTTAAAAGAACTTCTTAGCGACATGGTAAAAAGAGGGCTTCTGATGCGTTTAAAAAAAGGATTATACTACATCATACCTTATGAGCAAGAGGCCGAAGCTTTTATGCCTGACTGGCATTTAATCGCAGAGCATCTAACAAAAGGAACTAAGCATTACATAGGCTACTACTCTGCTTTACAAATTCATAATCTGATAACTCAACCATCTTTAAAGGAACAAATTGTAGTTGCAAAACAGATGCGACCATCAACCCTAAAGATTAAGAACACATCTTTTCAATTCATTTACCATAACGAGAAACACTTTTTTGGTTCTAAAAAAATATGGATTGATAGTTTCAATAAAGTTGAGTGCTCCGATCTTGAAAAGACATTTGTCGATTGTCTATTCAAACCTGATTATGGAGGAGGTATTGTTGAAGTTGCTAGAGCAATATATACATCCAAGGACAAAATAAAATTCGACAAGCTACTTGAATATACTCAGCGTTTTAAATCGCAAGCAGTGATTAAACGGTTGGGATTCCTTCTTGAAACTCTCGAAATAGAATCGGGTATCACCAAGAAATTACAGAAAGCGAAAACAGCTTCTTATGTTCTGTTAGATACTGAATTACCGAAATCGGGCAAGATGATTAGCAGATGGAGCATTCAACAGAATTTAGAGACAGAAACCATTAAATCTGCCATCTACACATGATCAAGCCGGGCGAAATACAAAACAAAGCACGAGAAGTTGGTGTGCGAGATCAACAGATTGAGAAAGACTATATCCTTTCCTGGATACTGCAAGGCATTGCTCAACATGAGCATCTTTCAACAACCATTACTTTTAAAGGAGGTACAGTATTGAAGAAGGTTTACTTCGAGGACTACCGCTTTTCAGAAGACCTTGATTTCACTTTACTTGAAAATGAGATTTCAAACGACCAGATATTTGATTGGTTTGCGGAAGTTTTTGAATACGTCAGAGATGAAGCTAACATTCCACTTGAAATTATCGATAAAAACGAACATGAAGATGGAGGAATCAATTTCTATATCAGCTATGTTGGTCCCCTTGGTGGAATGGGAGCCAATAAAAAGGTCAAGGTCGATATTTCAAGAAGTGAATCATTGGTTTTCGAGCCAGTGATGAAAGAAGCATTTCTGGGTTATACTGATCAAGAGGACCATAGACTACTCTGTTATCCGTTAGAAGAAGTTTTAGTCGAAAAATTGCGGTCCGTAATGCAGCGAATGCAGGCTCGCGATTTTTACGACATCTGGTACCTCTTGGAAATTCATGAAATGGCTGTTGATTTTTATTTAGCAGAGTTCCGAACCAAGTGTGAAAGCAAAGAGATAGACCCGACTGAATTTCACAAGAAACTGGAACAGCGACTACCACAATACAAAGGCCGTTGGCAAGCGTCCATGGCAGACCAAATACAAGATTTACCGGACTTTGACCAAGTAGAAAGAGAAGTTATGCGACACTTAAAGAAACTGGAACTAGCATGAACATCGCCCAAATAGAAAAGAACTTGCAAATGCTGATGAAGTCCTTCAATAAGGAAAGCTTCATCTATGAATTGCTTTTAGCTTATGGCTCGCCTAAGGCTTCCATCACCCGTTTGCAAAAAGGGAACTTGAATCTTTCAAAAAATGAAGGTGAAATCATTTGGAAAAAGAAACTCCTTTTCAAAGAGGAATACAAAGAGGACCTGCATATCACTGTTTCGGAAATTGCAAAAAGCATCAAGCACAATGAACGCTTTGTGATTGTGACAGATTATAAGCTTTTGCTTGCCATCGACACCAAAACGGATGACAAACTAGACATTGAGCTAAAGGACTTACCAAAACACTATGACTTCTTCTTGCCTTGGGCGGGTATGGAGAAAGCCACACATGCCAATGAGAACCCGGCTGATGTAAAAGCGGCCGAAAAAATGGCCAAGCTTTTTGATGAAATCAAAAAAGACAATCCGGATGACTCTCCTAAGTTTATACATGGTCTCAATGTCTTTCTTTCTCGTTTGCTGTTTTGCTTTTTCGCAGAAGACACCAAAATATTTAAAGACGCTCAGTTTACGAACGCCATCAGTTCACATACGCAGGCAGATGGAAGCGACCTAAATAAATACCTTGATAAGCTCTTCGAAGTGCTGAACACAGCCAACAAGGACCGAAAGAACCTGCCCTCTTATTTGGATGATTTCCCCTATGTGAATGGTGGTTTGTTTGAGAAAAAACTAAAGACACCCACATTTACTAGACGTTCGCGACAGGCGATAATTGACAGTGGTGAATTGGACTGGTCTGCCATCAATCCGGACATTTTTGGATCTATGATTCAGGCAGTGATTACCCCTGAACACAGAGGTGGCTTGGGCATGCACTATACTTCTGTGCCCAACATCATGAAAGTGATTGAGCCACTGTTCTTGAATGATTTGTATGAAACTTTTGAAAAAGCACAAGGAAATCCGAAAAAGCTGAATGAACTCCTGCACCGATTGAGCAAACTCAAAATCTTTGACCCAGCTTGTGGTAGCGGTAACTTCTTGATTATCGCCTATAAAGAATTGAGGCGACTGGAAATAAAAATCATTCAGCATTTACAAGCATTACAAAAAGCAGCTGACGGTTTTAAACGAAAAAATGAACCGATTCTCTTATTTGATATCCCAAAAGCTCAGCTTGAATTGGCTGCTTCATTTCAAGTGGAATTATTCTCCCGAATACAACTAAACCAATTCTACGGCATTGAACTAGACGATTTTGCCCATGAAATAGCCCAACTTTCATTTTTCAGGACGAGTCACTATTTAAAATGGAAGGATTTATGAGAGAACACCATATTGAGATTGGCAGAGATGCCATGTTTGATTTACTGGCGACTCATAAATTATTGATAAGGAAAAGAAAACGTAGAGTTCCGGTTACAACTTTCTCTGATCACTGGATGCGAAAATATCCAAACCTAATAGTTGACTTTATTCCAACTGCTCCCAATCAACTTTGGGTAAGCGATATTACTTACATCAAAACCAAATCAGAGGTGATGTATCTCGCCTTAATTACGGACGCTGTTTCTAAAAAAATCATGGGATATAATATTGATGATAACATGAGGGTTGATAGTTGCTTAAAAGCCCTGGAAATGGCTCTCGGCAATAGATCACACCTCTCCCCTCACACCTTTCATCACTCTGATCGTGGTTTACAATACTGTTCTCCCAGGTACACTGATGTTCTTGAGAAAAACAATTTTTCTATCAGCATGACTGAAAACCATGATCCTTACGAAAATGCAGTAGCCGAAAGGGTCAATGGAATCTTAAAAAACGAACTGGGCCTCGACAGCGTCTTTGAAAACCAGAAACACGCTATATCTGAAACCAAAAAAGCAATCGAAATTTATAACCTATTTAGACCCCATCTTACTTGTGATTTTCTTGTCCCTGATAAGGCTCACTGTCTCGAAAAAATCAAACCTAAAAGTTGGTCAAGAAAAAAGCTAATTTTATCCTAATTCTTTAACCTAAAATCTGTCAACCTATAGACGGACGTGACAAGGAAGAAACCAATAATAGAAAATTGTAACTTTGATATATGAAGAACATGGAAATAAATACAACCCTGGTCAACAGTTACTTTGAACTTTTCCGCAGACTGAGCTCAAGAGGAAAAGAAGAACTAATATCAAAGTTGACTAAGTCTATGAAATTTGAAAAATCTGAACAATCAGAATCCTTCTTCTCAACGTTTGGTGCATTTCAAGACGAAAAGTCTGCTGACGAAATTATTCGTGACATCAAAGAAAGCCGAACCTTCATCAGAAATACTGCTGAACTTTGACCAAATACCTTCTAGATACGAACATTTGTATTTACTTTCTGAAAGGCCTTTTTAATCTTGACTCTAAGTTAAAGACAATCGGACTCGATAATTGCTTTATTTCTGAAATCACTGTTGCTGAACTAAAATTCGGAGCAGAGAAAAGTCAAAAGGTCAAGGAAAATCAAAAAGTCAGCTCATCATTCATAGACCAGATGAATATTCTGCCTATTTACAGCTCTCTTGATGTTTATGCTAAGGAGAAAACACGATTACAAAAACTAGGAACGCCAATTGACGACTTTGATTTATTGATTGGAGCTACTGCAATATCCAACGACTTGACCTTAGTAACGAATAACACCAAACACTTCACAAGACTGATTAAGATAAAACTTGAAGACTGGACAGAGGATAAATAAAAAGCACTGAGCCCAACAATGTTTAAGAAAACATGGGGCGGAACATGCTCAACGCAGGGTTTGATCTTCGTTGTATATTTGGTCACGGGCGGACAGGAACGAAGGTTGAAATGCCCCACGTTTCTTAGCCAAAACCGTTAGCATCAATCAAAAAATCAAGTTTTAGCTTAGTTCAAGTTTTAGTTTCTAAAAGGAGAATTTCGGTAGATTGGACATGAACGAGAACTTAAAAACTTTGAACTTGAGGACCAATGAAGATCATCTTTCGTAGACGCTTCAAACTTGATTCAAAATTCACTTTCGTTTGGAGATTTTAAGGACTGAAGAATTTGAACCTGGAGACTGATTCTCCTCTACCCGATTGACTCGGTTTTCATAACAAGTTGAACGGAGAGGAAAGAAAACGAAAGTGAAAAAAGAAATGACTGATGCTAACACCACCTAAGAAAACATGGGGCGGAACATGCTCAACGCAGGGTTTGTTCTTCGTTGTATATTTGGTCACGGGCGACAGAAATGTGGGTTTTCCATGCGCTGCTAAAGCTCTATTGGAGGCGCAAAGGCCCCCATGTTTTTTACAGCCAAAACCGCTAGCAGAAATGGCACGACCCGAAACAGACATCTAATTTATAATGACAGAAAAAACTCTGATTAAAAATATAAGCATCGTAAACGAGGGACAAACAATCGTCTCTGACCTGCTCATTGAAAATGGATTAATCCCTCAAAGAGAAATAATTGTAACCCAACATAGAAAACACACAAAGCACACCCTAAAAACAAAGCCACAGCCGGTAACACGGGTTTGGCAAAAGTGGCGGTTCAGTGCACCGCAGACACATTTGTGGTTAATCAAAGTTTGGTTCTCCGCATCTACATTTGTGGTGAAAATCGCCACCTTCGCCAAGCCCGAAACCGTTGGCAGTAATTGTGACAGACCTCAGTGAAAGCACAGAATTCAAACATTTGTTCATTTAAAATGTTTACATAGTAACAAAAAGAATAAAATAATGACAACTCAAATTGAAAAAATTAAAAACACAATTGAACCCTTAAGACAAGAGATTATTAATCATAAAGTTTATTCAGCTATTAAAGACATAGACGACTTAAAAGTATTTATGCAATTTCACGTATACGCTGTTTGGGACTTTATGTCTTTGTTAAAAACGTTACAAACCAACTTGACTTGCACATCAGTTCCTTGGTTTCCTAAAGGAACAGCTGACACAAGATTTCTTATTAATGAAATAGTTGTAGGTGAAGAGTCAGACGTAGACCAAAATGGCATAAGAAAAAGTCATTTTGAATTGTACTTAGATGCTATGAAACAATGCGGTGCAGATACTTCTAAAATTGAAATTTTTACAGAAGTATTAAAAAATACTGGCGACTTTGACTCCGCTTATTTAGCTTCAGAAACTCCCAAGGAAGCAAAAGATTTTGTTGACTTTACTTTCAAAGTCATTGAAAACGGTAAAGACTATTTGCAATCAGCTATTTTTACTTTTGGACGTGAAGACCTAATACCAGGAATGTTCATCTCAATAATAAATGAAATGCACAAGAACTTTCCTGACGACATTTCTATTTTTAAATACTATATCGAAAGACACATTGAAGTTGATGGAGACCACCATAGCCATCTTGCTATACAAATGACAACCAATCTTTGTAAAGTCAACGAACAATATTGGAACGAAGCAGAAGACGCAGTCATATATTCATTAAAACAAAGAATTGAATTGTGGAATGGAGTATACAGACAGTTGACAGAAAGAACAACTACTGCTAACAGCACCTACAAGAAATTGGCGGTTCAGTTGTAAAATATAACTTTGTGCTTTGTAACAAGTTGAGTGGTAGCAGACAGTTTTCGTCTCCGAAATCGTCAACTTCTTGTAGCTGCAAAACGTTGTGACATTTGAGAAAATTTTAGCATTTATACCAATTTTGGGTATATTTGAGTAAAATAGTAATCAAATGAACAAAAACACATCAATATCACTCGGAAATTATTTTGACCAATTCGTTCAAAGTCGAATAAATGAAGGAAGATTTAAGAACGTTAGCGAAGTAATTCGTGCCGGATTGAGACTTCTAGAGGAAGAAGAAAGCAAAGTAATTGCATTGAAAACCGCAATACAAGAAGGAATTGACAGCGGAATAGCTCACGACTTCGACCCAAAAAAACATCTTGAATCTCTAAAAGCGAAAAAACTCACGAATGGCTAAATATAAGTTGACGAACAAAGCTGTCGAGGATTTATCAAAAATTTGGGATTACACTTTTGAGGTTTGGTCGGAACAACAAGCAGACAAATATTACGATGGATTAATTATAATACTCCCCGAAATTAAGACAGTGAGTTAAGTTTAAATTTAACCACTGAAAACATGAAAAGAACACGAAGAAAATTTACGGCCAGCTTCAAGACAAAAGTTGTGTTAGAAGCTCTAAAAAGTCAAATGACACTGCAAGAATTAGCCTCAAAATATGAGGTTCATGCCAACCAAATATCTACTTGGAAGACAGAGTTTTTAGAAAACGCATCGTCTGTTTTTGAGGATAAAAAACCTTCTAAAGCGGATGCTAATTCAGAAAAAGACCGATTGTATAAGGTAATTGGTGAGCAAAAAGTGGAGATTGATTTTTTAAAACATGTCTTGGGAAAATGAGCGCTACCGAAAAGAGACAACAAGTAGTAAAATCTCATCCAAGACTAAGTCTCCTCAAACAGTGTAATATCCTAGAAATTCATCGCACAAGCCTTTATTACAGGCCCAGAGGTGAGAGTTATTTGAATTTACAACTGATGAAGCGAATAGATAAGCAGTTTCTTGAACATCCATACTATGGAGTAGAACGGATGACTACATACTTGAACCAAGACCTGGGTTATCACGTCAATGCAAAGCGAGTGAGGCGACTCTACAAGCTTATGAACTTGAGGACGATCTACCCACATCCTAAAACAACAAAGAGGGACAAAACACATTACGTATATCCATACCTGCTTAGAAACTTAAAGGTAACACGGCCTAACCAAGTTTGGCAAACCGATATAACGTACATCCCAATGGCACATGGCTTCATGTACATGGCTGCGATAATAGATGTTTACAGTAGAAAGGTATTGAACTGGAGTATTTCCAATAGCATGGATACATCTTGGGTCCTTGAACTATTGGAAGATACAATCGCTCGTTTCGGAAAGCCCGAAATCCATAACTCAGATCAGGGGAGTCAATACACCAGTGAACTTTACATCAAAGCACTTAAAAAACACGAAATCCAAATCTCAATGGATGGAAAAGGCAGAGCTTTGGATAATGTTTACATAGAACGATTTTGGAGATCAATAAAGAGAGAGAAAATCTATTTAAATCCACCCAATGGAGGTTTGCATTTATACCAACTCGTGAAAGAGTACGTGGAGTTTTACAATGAAAAAAGACGTCACAAAAGCATTGGTGATCTTCCTCCAAATCAAATGTTTTACCAACTTAAAAAATCAGCATAAAAACAAACTTATATTTGAGCAATTACTGTCTTACGATTGGGGAGTATTATATATTACCTCCAAAAATGAATTCAAATAAGACTCTCGATAGCTGTCAGGATAAGAGCTTCTATTTTTGGATCGTGGCTAAGATGTCTCAAGCAAACACTCAAACTTATTAGTGTTCGCAAAACGGGTTCTACCCTAGCCTATCACTTCTGTTTGGTGCATTCAACGCTCAGCTAAACCCTCGTAAACAGTTTTTGTTGAATGTGCCCCCTGAATACTGGTTCATAGAAAACATTTTCGAAATTCCATCTTTTCATTAACCGATAACCGAACGTGGATATTCTACAACTATCTTTGGGCTTTTCAGCGGTTTAAGACAGCTCTACAAAGTACAACAAGCTTAATGCATCACGTTAATTCGATAAGAAAATCAACATGAATTTAAACAGGATATCGGAAACCATCTTTCAAAATTTTCTTTCGGAAAAAAATAAAGAAAAGAGCGAACGAATAATTCTATGGGTTGCTATAATGAGTTTTATAGTCCACCTCGTAATTATTGTATTGGTCAATTTTAATATTATTTCTATCGATGGGCCATCAAACTTGTTGAAGAATCCTATCGCTGCCATCTACACCCCATTTTCCTTTATTCTAATATATGAGGTGTATTTATTGATTTACTACCTTCCTAAATCGACCTCCATTTATGTGTCAAAGCAATATGAGATCATTACACTCATAATATTTAGACGTTTATTTAAAGACCTTTCAGACTTAAACTTAACAGCTAATTGGTTTAATAATAAAAGTGATTTGCAGTTTACTTTCGATTTAGTTACCGCAATTATCCTGTTCTACTTAATTTATTTATTTCATATTCATCGTTCCAAAATATTTGAATCTGTGAGTCAAAAGCAGAAGAATTTTGTGAGCATATCGAAATTCATTCGCATCAAAAAATGGATTGCCATAGCTTTGGTGCCCATTCTTGTTTTCATTTCCATTTTTTCCTTTTTAAATTGGAGTCTAGGCGCTTTTCAGCCGAGTGATGCGGATGCTTTGTCCTTCAAAAACATCAATAATATTTTCTTTGAACAGTTCTTTACTATTCTCATTATCACGGATGTTTTCTTGCTGCTATTTTCTTTTTTTCATACCGACCATTTTCATAAAGTCATTCGAAATTCTGGATTTATTATTTCGACCATCTTGCTAAGAATATCCTTTTCTGTGGATGGAATAATCAATAATTTATTGATTGTTACCGCAGTTGTATTCGGACTGATGGTGATCTTAATACACAACAAATTTGAAAAGCAATTAGACATCGAAGAACTCACAAAGAATCATGAACTTGAAGAATAAACGTTAGCAGCACGTTAAGAAAAACGCAGAACGGATTGACGCAGAAAAGAGAACCACTGAATTCATATATTGCAGAGTCTTTTTAATTAGACGGCACTGCTATTAAACCTTGATTAATCAAATGGAGACCAGAGACCATTTAAAAAAACGGGACAACACTGAAAAGCCTTATGAGTAGGCAATAAAATGTAAAATAATGTTCAAGAAATTCACACTCACAGACAAATTGCTCTTCGTATCGGCCATACTATCGTTGGTATATTCCGAAATTTTATTTTTTAGCGGGAATCCGAATCAGGCAATTTTCATCGGGCTTTGGGTTCCAAGTATCTTAGCTTTTGGTATCTATTTAAAACTAATAAACAACAATAAAAATGATTGAATTTATACCCTACTTTGCCGGAATCATAACCATACTATTTGGCACGGCTTTCAGTTATGCCATTACCAACGGCTGGAACTTTAATCAAAATAAAAAGAAGTAAGCTTTTATAATCTACATCTGCTCATGGTTGATCGTACGGATGAATTTTTCGAAACGAAACGACCTATTACAGATTGTATCTCAGCGCGTTTCGCGGGAATAAATTGATTTTCAAAAAGAAATTACAAAATCAAAAAAGACATAATAAGATGGAACATATTCTTTTAAGCCTTATGCAAATCACGTTAGGACTATCTGTAGCCTTCGTTTGGGTTTTTAGATTTCACAATGTAGTCACAGAGTTTAAGCAATTTGGATTAAGTGACTTAACCCGCAACATGGTCGGAGCATCTAAAATTGCCTTGGCAACATTGCTCATCGCTGGTATTTGGTATTCGTCTTTAGTCCAAATTTCCGCTGTAATAATGGGGCTGTTCATGATCGGTGCTCAGTATTTCCATTTTAAGATTAAAAATCCATTTATTAAACGCCTGCCGTCTCTCATTCTCTTGATTCTGTCTGCAATCATTGCATTAGGTTCTCAATCGTTTTAAAATGACGATAGTCACACTATTTGTACTCATATCAAGTGTCTCATTCTACGTTTACGCAATTTCCTATTTCATTTCACCCCAAATGAAAAACGAATTCAGACGATTTAATTTGGAAAAGCTTGGTCTGCTCGTAATTATATTAGAGTTTTTGGGTGCTACAGGGTTATTAATTGGACTAAAGTTTAACCTCATTCTAACCCTGTCGTCTCTCGGACTTGCTCTACTTATGTTGTTTGGTTTGGCAGTAAGAATAAAGTTAAAAGATAGCATCTGGGTTTCTCTACCTGCTGGTTTTTTTCTGATTTTGAATCTATACGTATTCTTGGCGTCTATACATTAAGTTTATTGAACTAAAGCAGGTATTGGCAAAAGAATGGAGGTGTAAATTCACCCTTGACATCATCTAAATAAAATTGAAGAGCAATGCATTGCATTGAGCGGAAGTCAATACTAAACAAAGAACAAACCATGGCGAAAGAAATAACAACCGAAATTCGAATCAATTCAACTCCTGAAACAGTATGGCAAGTGCTCACAGATTTTGACAATTATTCAACTTGGAATCCATTTATCATATCAATAGAAGGTGAAAAAGGAGTTGGTCAAAAACTGGCCACTCAAATAACACCACCTCACAGAAAACTCATGAAGTTCAACCCCACTGTTCTGGCCTTTGAACCTAACAAGGAGCTAAGATGGTTGGGGAGCGCACCTGTAAAGGGGCTTTTTGAAGGTGAGCACTATTTCAAAATAAGCGAAGATGAAAACGGTTCAGTAACGTTTAAGCATGGCGAAAAATTTAGGGGTCTATTGGTTTCATTCATGCCCAAATTACTTGAAGATACGAAGCTTGGATTTCATCAAATGAATGAGGCTCTTAAAAAAGAATGTGAAAAGAAAAAATAACGACTTCTCAAAACGCTTCAGGCGCCAACTGCGGTGCGACAGATTAAGCTTTTGACAAGGATGGTTTAAGTTAGACCTAAAAGAAGCAACGCCACAAGATTAATACGTAACCACAGCAGCCTAACCAACTCACATATATGCCAAAGAAGATACTCTTTGCTTCGATCTCCATATTTTTAGCCTACCGCTCTGTAGAGTTGGTGAAAATATTTCTTGCCTTAACTCCCGAGCAGCTTTCTTGGGTTGAGGTGACCATTTTAGCGTTTCTTTTTAATTTATTCGTGACCGGTGTTTTCGCATTCATTGGTTTTGAATTCCCTAGCAGTCGTCTCCTTCCCGATGCGTATTACTTTGTAAAACATCCAAAACTAGTGCAAAAATGCATACATTATTGGGAGTCAAGTATTTCAGATCCTTTTTGCTTGTCACGTTTTGGGGAAAAGAAAAAAATCGAAAAAAATACTTCAACGGAACCAAATCAGGAATTCAACAGTTTGATTTTCAGACGAGGCAGTCAGAATTTGGCCACCTCGGTGCCTTCATAGCACTCACCACCATAGCATTGATTTTAGTTTCTAGAGGACATGTGCTGGCCTTCACCTTGACTACAAGCATCAACATTATAATCAACTTCTACCCCATCGTATTGCAGCGCGTGCATCGAATAAACATCCAACGGATTACGAACAAGACAAAAAGTGAATGAACTGGCAGATGAAGCCTTAAAACAGTGGATGCACGCAGCTAAACTTTTCAATAATGTGTAATCTTGCACCGCGATGAGAACATTGATTTTAGGTGCTTCAGGATTGGTAGGTGGCAATTGCCTGCACTACTTCAAAGCGCAAGGTTGGGCGTGCCTTGGCACCCACTTTTCATTTGAAACAGACCACACTGTCTTCTACAACACGCTCGATCCGACAGATCCCACGAACGCAAACATCGATGATTTCCAACCTGAGGTAATTATACATTGCGGAGCGCTCACTTGGGTCGATTATTGCGAAGAACACCCGGATGAAAGTTACCAAAAAACAGTCGTTTCTACCCACAACGCCAGCGAATTAGCACTCAAATACAATGCACACCTGGTCTATTTAAGTACTGATTATGTATTTGATGGAAAGCGTGGTTTCTACACCGAACTCGATACTGTGAATCCTCTGAGCGTGTACGGGAAACACAAGTTAGATGCTGAAAACCATGTGCGCACGCACCTCAGTAATTACCTGATTTGCCGCATTACCAATGTGTATGGCGATGAAATCAGAGGAAAAAACTTTATCGCACGACTGAGCGAAAACATGCAGAAAGGCGATGCCATGGAGTTGAAACTTCCCGTTGACCAATACGCTACGCCTGTGAACGCTCATGACGTGGCACGCGCCATTTTCTCGCTGCTGAACGAGCGTAAAAATGGCATTTACCACTTCGCTGGAACCGACTATTTAAACCGAGTGCAACTTGCACAACGCGTATTCACCTACGTTGGTCATGAACAGGTTTCGCTGATCGCTGTTACATCACAGCAATTGACTCAACCCGCTGAAAGACCTTTACTCGGAGGAATGAGTGCCGCAAAATTTAACCAAGAATTTCCGCATTTTCGCTGGAGTAATGTGGATGACTATTTACAAAAGATAAAGAACAAGAACAAGCAATGAGCGAGACCAAAGAAATGATCAGAGTGCCGTATGGAATGACGGTGCATGGCGAAGAAGAAATTGAAGCTGTAGTTAATGTGCTTCGCACAAGCACGCAAATGGGTAAAAATGTGCGCGAAATGGAAGACCGCATCGCAGTATTGTTTGATAAGCCTTACGGCATCATGCTCAACAGCGGGTCTTCAGCAAACTACTTAGCGGTAGAACTGATGAATCTTCCCGAAGGAAGCGAAGTGATTACTCCTGCCCTCACCTTCTCTACCACCGTAGCTCCGCTGGTGCGCAATAAACTAATCCCCGCCTTTGTGGATGTGGAAGAAGGCACATACAACATTGATGCCGACAAGGTAGAAGCCATGATCACGCCAAAAACAAAGGCACTCATGATTCCAAACCTGATCGGCAACTTGGCAGATTGGAAAAAATTGAAAGCCATCGCAGACAAGCACAACTTGATGGTGATTGAAGACTCAGCCGATACCCTCGGTGGAACCATCGATGGGAAAAGCTCTGGCTCTTTCTCTGATATGAGCATTACAAGTTTTTATGGCTCGCACGTGATCAATTGTGCTGGCAATGGCGGCATGCTAACCGTAAGAGACAGCGCGCATTTCGAACGCGGGAAATTGCTCCGATCGTGGGGCCGATCGTCTTCATTGTTTGTTGAATCTGAAGCCATCGAAAACCGTTTTAACGTTGAAGTGGATGGTATTCCGTATGATTCAAAATTCATTTTTGCTGAACCGGGTTACAACATTGAGCCGTCTGAAATGGGAGCCGCTTTTGGATTGGTGCAATTGAGTAAACTCGATCATAACATCAGCGAACGCGAAAAGAACTTTGCTGAATTGACAGAATTCTTTAAACAGTATGAAGAGTTTTTTGTGTTGCCAAAGCAATTGCCTAACAGCCGCACTGGCTGGTTAGCATTGGCGCTCACCATCCGAGACAGTGCACCGTTCAAACGCACTCGGATGCAGATCTTTTTAGAGAAGAGAAACATTCAAACGCGCACAGTTTTCACTGGGAACATCCTGCGTCAACCAGGTTTTAAAAACGTTGCGTGCATGCGCTCAGCGGAAGGTTATGCCGAATCAGATAAGGTGATGCGCGGAGGAATGCTCTTGGCTTGTCACCACGGTTTAACGCGACCAATGATCGATTACATGAAAGAAAACATAAGCACTTTCATGGCATCTGTTTAAGCCGCATTTATGAATCGCCCCACCTCTTTTCTGCGCTCAAAAAAGCTGTGGGTCATCGTTTTTTTATCGGTTACAAGCATCCTTCTAATTGAACCAGGTAAGTACAGGTACTCGCCTATTTCTCAAGAGGAATACAAGGTTAACGTCTTTGGAATGGACGACAGCAATGGCGGTAAATTCCGCATGGACAGTAATCACACGCGATTTGATATTGTGTCTGGCAATGAAGAATCAACCGTAGCCTCTTGGACATTTTTAGCGCCCAAAAGCATCCATCTAAAAGTGGGAGTGGTAAATTGGGCGCCAACAGAAAAAGAAGGTGCGGCTGAAGTAGTTTTCAGCGTGAGGCAGAATCAGTTGGTTTTACTTTCTAATTTTATTGCCCATCCTGGCAACGCTCAAACCTTAGTTTTAACGATAGACTCGGGTGATGTGGTTTCGGTGGAAGCCAATAAAGGAACGATAGTACTTGAAGACCTCGGATTTGTTGAGCTAAAGGAATATCGCCCCTTCCACAGCGCGTTAGTCATTCTAAGTATGTTTTTATTTTGGTTGGTGATCGTCCTATTCTTTTGGGAAGGTTATTGGCTGGCAAGTATTCCAATTATCATCAGTTCGCTATTCGTTTGGATGGCTATGCAAGCATACGATCAACAAGGCAGTGGGACGCAATTCGTGTGGACCATCGGCTATTTTTCGCTCGTGATCAGTCTATTCAAACTTGCGCTAATCCCTCACAAACAACCATTTAGCGCCTTGTCGAGGATAATGCTCGTGGTGGTGCTTATTGCATTCACAGCACTACCCTTCTCAATAGTTATGTATGCTTCCATCTTCGGAAAGCCATTAGAAACCATCGATTACTTTGCGTTTTTTCAAACCCACATCGAGGAAAGTATTTCTTACCTGAAATTTACCGCGTCTCACTATTGGATTTTGATCGTGGTCTTTCTTCCACTGCTCTTCGCTCCATTGGCATTGGTAAAGCGAAAAGGCAAGCAGTCAGTGGGTGTATATCTTTTGAGCTCAGTGGTGCTTGCTGCAATGGCTTCAATCGTTGAAACACCCAAAGCATTTCGTTTGGCTTCGGAAAGTTATGTGACTTACACAGAGGAGGTGGACCGATTCAAGGAGAGCTTGAGAGCATTCGATGCGTCACAAGCGCAACTCGATGTGTCGAAGAAAGAGGGAACAGAAATATATTTTGTGGTAATCGGTGAAGCGCAGAGTAAATTTCACATGTCACACTATGGCTATGTGCGACCTACCACTCCACGGCTCGACAGCTTGGCGAAAACATCCAATAGTTTCATTTTACGCAATGCTATCGCACCGCACACGCACACTGCTGTATCGCTTTCTGCGGCATTGACGTTAGCAAACCATGTAAATAAACTTCAATTTGAAACGTCACCTTCCATAATCAATGTCTTAAACGCTGCTGATGTGCACACGCATTGGATCAGCAATCAATTAAAATATGGCATTTGGGATAACCCTGTTTCTGTTATGGCCGAGCAATGCGATGATCAAACCTTCATTAACCATCACCTCGGTAAAACCAATGAAACCAGTGACCATGATGGTGCTTTATTGGATGTAATTCGAGATCAAGTCAATGACTTAAGCGAAGGAAGCCATGTTTTTTTCATTCATCTAATGGGCAGTCATACCCAATACAACAAGCGGTATCCGAAAGAATTTGCTTTGTTTGATGATGACGACTTTAAATCCTTGTTTGGCAACTTAGATCCGTATGAGGTTAATCCTTATGACAATAGCATTGCTTACAGTGATTATGTTGTAGCAGAAATGGTGCGCCTGTTGGATCACGTTTCTGTAGAGAGAAAAGCCATGTTTTATTTTGCCGATCATGCCGAAGATTTGATTGAAAAACACGGGCATAGCAGTTCCCTTTTCAATTTTCGAATGATCCATATTCCAAGTTTTTTCTGGTTTAGTGATGCTTATATGGATGCCTATCCACAGCGGATTCAGAACCTCGAGCACAACAGGCTCAAAGTATTTACCAACGATCTGGTTTATGACGCTATTATAGGTTTCACAGGCCTTACAACAAAGGCGGTGAATAGCGATAGTTTCAACATTTTCAGCAACCGTTACTCCCTGAATGAGGATCGCATTAAAATCCTGAATAGTATTGATTACACAGCAGATGATCACGCGACTTATCATGAAACGAAAAATGTGAGATTATTGGCCAACGACACTTCCATTTCGTTCGATGTGTTTCCGCATCGCGTCAATACAAAAGGTATGCTCTATGAAATGGTTGCGAAAGGGTTTCGGGGCATTGAGTGCGACTTGGTCTTCAACGACTCTCTATTTGAAGTAGGCCATGGCGGTGAAGAATACATGAGTAGAAATTCTTTGGAAGATTACCTGGCGAGTTCAGTAGGTGATTCACTGCGCTTCATATGGCTAGACCTCAAAAACCTGCGCAACGACAACATTGATCGCATCGTAAAGCGGCTCCTGTTTCTCGATCAAAGCTTTGGTATTAAGCATAGAGTTTTGGTGGAAAGCGACTCAAAAACGGATGTATTAGCGAAAATCAGCGCTGCCGGATTCAACACCAGCTATTATTTACCCACTGAAATTACGCAAGAAACGAGCGGCATTAAGCTCCGCGCGAAAGCCGCAGAAATAGCCAAGTTAATCAAAGTTCAAAATGTGGGTTCGATCTCGTTTGATGCAGCGCTTTACGATTGGGTAAGGAATGAATTGGCACCGCTTATTCCGCCAAACACAGCGTGGCATACGTGGCAGTTAGACTTTGAGCTTCAGTATCCAGACTTCAATTCAAAACTTAGAGAAAAACCATTTTGTTTTGACAAACGAATTCACACCGTTTTAGTGCGCGTTCACTCACCTTACTATTTATAAATCACCACTTAAACGTTCTGATTGAGGACCTTCTCAGTCCTAAAATAGAGTCAAAAAAAAACCGGCCCAGGAGGGCCGGCTGACGACTTTCATCGCCATGCTACGGATTGAGGATTATGTAGAAGCCTTATTAGCTGCTGTTTCTAAAACGAATATAAGATAACTTTTTTAAATGCAAACGATTTTCGAAAAAAAAAATTCATGCCGCATTACTTTATTTTGCCCACTCATAAACGTGTGCTCTATAACGATCAGACAGCACTGCCTTTGCCTTCGCGTTTATTGATGTGAAAAGCGCAGCAGTGCCGGAAAATGGGCCAAAAAAAAACCGGCCCAGGAGGGCCGGCTGACGACTTTCATCGCCATGCTACGGATTGAGGATTATGTAGAAGCCTAATCGGCTGCTGTTTCTGAATCAAATATATGCAAGAATTTTATTTCGCAACTAGACGTAAAGAAAAAATATATTCTATGTTGTGAATGTTAAGTTTCTGTATGTGTATATCACATTTTCAATCGCATCTGAACCTCATCACGGTAAGACCTCGATATAGGAATCTTTTTTCCTGCTACACTAACAAACGACCTGGAGATGGTGTCGATGTGATTCCTTCCTACCGCGTATGAACGATGCACACGAATGAATTGGGATGAGGGCAATTGTTCGAGAAAGGACGTCAACGCCATCCGTGTAAGGTATTTTTTTCCAGGCGTAAAAATCTCGATGTAAATATTATCCGCTTGAATCAATTGAATATCTCGCAGTCTAATGAGAAGGCTGTTGTGTCCATCTTTAATGGCCACCACTTCTTCAGCCGCACCTTTTGCGTGCATCAAAGACATTTCAATGCCCGCCCGAAGATCCTCTTCACTGAATGGTTTGATAACATAAGCCCCAGGCTTGGTTTGCGTGGCCTCTCTCAACGTTTTTTGATCTGAATATGAGGTAAGGAACATAAACGGAATATGCATATCGTTGGCCTTCCGCGCCAATTCAATTCCCTCCATTCCATCGCGCAGGTTGATGTCTAAAATGGAGAAATCTATTCCATTATGTTCAAGAAAATCGAGTGCAGCATCTTTGGTGAGTGCTACCAATGGATTGGGATAGCCCATTTCTTCAATCATCACTCTGATCATCTCAGCGATAAGGCTTTCATCCTCAACGATTAGTATTCTAAAATCGCGCTCCACGGGAGCAAAGTAAAGAGATTCTTTCAGTCACACGCAACTATTCCCCATTAATCTTTAAGTAATGTGCAACTAATCCGTGCGTGCTTGCATCGTGCAAGCCGTTTACACTTCCTTGTAGCTCACTTAAGATCGGCAAAGCCAACTGCTTACCTAATTCCACTCCCCATTGATCAAAACTATAAACATTCCAAATTACGCCTTGAATGAATATTTTATGTTCGTACATCGCGATGAGCTGGCCAAGAGAAAAGGGTGTTAGTTCGTTAAACAGAAAGGTGGTGGACGGAATATTTCCTTCAAATACTTTGAAAGGAGCAATAGAATCAGCGTTAAGCTTCCCCACCATCTCGCGGTCGACTTCTTGCTTTGATCTTCCTTTCATAAGCGCCTCTGATTGGGCGAAACAGTTGGCCAAAAGTTTTTGATGGTGGTCTCTGACATCGGTTGATGCGCGCGCAAAAGCAATGAAATCACATGGAATCAACTTCGTGCCTTGATGAATCAATTGATAGAAGGCATGCTGCCCATTGGTGCCCGGTTCGCCCCAAACGACCGGCCCGGTTTGATAATTGATTCTATTGCCATTGCGATCTACGGACTTTCCATTGCTTTCCATATCAGCCTGCTGCAGAAAAGCGGGGAAACGATGCAGGTATTGCTCATAGGGTAAAACGGCCTGTGTATGGGATTGAAAAAAATTATTATACCAAATCCCCAGCAACGCCATGGTCGCAGGAATGCTGTCGAGCCCCTTTTCTTGAACGTGATTATCGATGTGATGCGCACCTGCCAGTAGTTCTTTAAATTGATCAGGACCAACGCTCAGCATGATTGACAGTCCGATGGCGCTCCACAGCGAATACCTGCCGCCTACCCAATCCCAAAATGGAAACACATTTTCCTTCCTAATTCCAAACTCCTCAGCAGCAAAAACATTGGTTGATAGTGCCACAAAATGTTTGGCGATAGCGTTTTGATCGTGGCATTTCTCTAGAAACCATTGTTGAGCGGTAGCCGCATTGGTCATGGTTTCTTGAGTGGTGAATGTTTTTGAAGCGATGACAAAAAGTGTTGTTTCTGCATCTACTTGAGCCAACACCTTCATGATGTCTGAAGCGTCAACGTTGGACACAAAGTGCATCGAAAGGTGGTTGGAAAAGCCATGCAGTGCTTCAGCGACCATGTACGGGCCTAAGTCAGACCCACCGATACCAATATTGACCACTGTGGTAATTGGTTTTCCGGAAAAACCTAAGTGGGTGCCATTGATCACTGCTGTTGAAAAGTGTTCCATGCGCCTCAACACCGCATTCACTTCTGGCATCACATCGTTGCCATCAACATGCATTGGGCGGTTTGAGCGGTTGCGCAAGGCCACATGCAGTACCGCACGATTTTCAGTTTCATTCATGGGTTCACCTGAAAACATGCTTCCAATGGCCTCTTCTACCCCGCACTCCTGTGCCAAAGATCGCAACAAAGTCATGGTTTCTTCTGTGATGCGGTGTTTGCTAAAATCAAAAAGGAATCCTTTTTCCTCGTGTGAAAAGGTTTGAAAGCGATGAGTATCACGCTCAAAGAGTACGGTCATCTTTGCGTCTTTTATTTCCGTAAAATGACGCTCGAGCTCACTCCAAGCATGTGTTTTAGTAGGATTAATTTTAGGCAGCATTCAGATTAAGGTTTGCGCAAATCTATCAAACAAAAAGCCCCGCAAGAGCGAGGCTTTTATTATTGTTTTGCGAAGAATCTGCGTTTAATCTTCGAGTTCGTGTACGAACATTCCACTCCTCAGTTTTGGTTCAAACCACGTCACTTTCGGAGGCATAATCAAGTCGGCATCGCTAATGTCGATGAGTTGCTGCATCGAAACCGGATACATAGCGAATGCCACCTTCATGGCTCCAGAGTTAACGCGTTTTTCTAGTTCTCCTAGTCCGCGAATGCCACCCACAAAATCGATGCGCTTATCGGTGCGCAAATCCACGATATTGAATAACGGCTCAAGCACTTGTTTTGACAGAATGGTTACGTCCAGCACTCCCACTGGATCGCTATCGTCATAGGTTCCTTCTTTGGCAGTAAGTTTATACCATGTGCCAGAAAGATACATACCAATGGTGTGCAGGCGCTCTGGTTTGTATTGGCCTTTCATGGTCTCTACTTCAAAACTCAACTTTAACTTCTCGAGTAATTCAGTTTCTGATAAGCCATTCAAATCTTTTACTACGCGGTTATAGTCGATGATTTTGAGCTGGTTGTCAGGGAAAACTACCGCCATGAAATAGTTGTAGCGCTTGCCGTCATTTCGATTTCCACCCGCAGCATCGCGAAACTCCTTGCCCACCAATGCTCCTGCGGCAGTGCGGTGATGCCCGTCAGCCACATAAATAGAGGGGACTTTTTGTGCGAATAACTGCTCAATGCGGGCTATCCAGTCGTCATTTTCAACCACCCATAAGGTGTGTTGGATGCCATCGCGTGTGGTGATTTCGTAGGTAGGTGCTGCCGCTGCTTTCACTTTTTCAACGAGCACATCAATTTCATCGACATGGGGATAAGAGAAAAAAACAGGCTCTGCATTGATCTTTCCATAGCGCACGTGGTTTTTGCGATCTTCTTCCTTGTCTGGACGCGTCAACTCGTGCTTCTTGATGTTGTTTTCGAAATAGTCATCGATCGAACAGCAGCCAACAATTCCCGTTTGCTTGTGGCCATTCATGATGATTTGATAGACATAAAATTGTTCCTTGCTATCTTTATTCAAGATGCCATTTTCGCGAAGCAATTGGTAGTTTTCTCTTCCTTTTTTATAGATGGCTTCATCGTAGTGGTCAAAATCATCTGGAAAATTAATCTCAGGTTTGATCACATGGTAGAAACTCGCTGCATTTCCTTCGGCTTCGGCCTTTGCTTCGGCACTATCCAGCACATCGTATGGTCTGCATACTACGTCCAATACTTTCTCTGCGCTCGGGCGCGCTGCCTTGAATGGTTTGAATACACTCATTGGTACTTGATTTAGTGATTAAATTATTTGAGAAATGCGATGATTTGATCGGCCAATTCTTCTCCTATTCGATCTTGCGCCTCCACTGTGCTTCCGCCAATATGCGGGGTGCTGATGACTTTAGCATGACTTAAAAGATCAGCTCGCGGTGCAGGTTCACCCACGAACACATCCAAGGCTGCAGCTTTCACATGACCTAAATCGAGCGCTGCTATCAAGGCATCTTCATCAATGGAGCCACCGCGTGACGTATTGATCAATCCTACACCTGGCTTCATTTTAGCAAGTTCTGCCGCTCCAAGCACTGCGCTTCCATTGGCTTGTTTTGGCACGTGTAAACTGATGTAGTCTGAAGTTGACAAAAGCTCATCCATTGAAGATCGCACAATTGTGACTGTTACTTTTTGACCTGCAATGTCAATTTCGATATCCGTTGATGGCGCATCACCAAGCGTTGCGTAGGTGACGTTCATTCCTAAACCAACGGCATATTGTGCCAATGCCTTACCGATGCCTCCAAAACCAATAATGCCTAGGGTTTTACCTCGAAGTTCTGTCCCCTTGCTGTAGGCTTTCTTTAATGTTTTGAAGTCTGAAGATCCTGATGATGGCATTTTGCGATTTGCATCATAGGTGAAACGCGCCATTGAAAACAAAGAAGCAACCGCCAATTCAGCCACAGATTGCGAGCTTGAAGCAGGAGTATTGATTACATGAAGTCCTTTATCGCGACCGTATTGCACATCAATATTATCCATTCCAACGCCACCTCTTCCGATCAATTTTAAATTTGGGCATGCATCCATTTGCTCTTTGCGCACCTGCGTGGCACTTCGCACTAAGATTCCTACAAAGTTGCCTTCGTTTATTCCCGCGGCTAAGTTTTCTTGTGGAATTGTATCGGTTACTACTTCAAAACCGTGTTGTTCAAGTTTGGATTTTCCTGATGCTGAAATACCATCGTTTGCTAAAATTCTCATACGTTTTTAGTGGGTTTATTTTATTCTTCTAATTCAATTTCTAGGGCTTTGGTAAAGTTCTCTATCGTAGTTTCCATTCTGCGGTGGATTTCTTCTTCCAGGCTGCCGGTTGCGGCTCCTTTAATGTTGCTCAGTTTGGCATCGAGTTGCGTTTCGCGATTCTTATGATCAATTTCCAAGGCTTTGTAGTGAAATTTGTTGATAGCATAAGAGTAATCTTTACGGTCGGCATCAAACTTTATGTGGTAGCTCAGCGCGCGATTTTTATGTGTTCGGTTGACTCCAAAATGACTATCAACCAACGTCTCGGTAATATCCATTTCAATAAAGCGCTTGGTACTGTCATCGATGGCGATTTCAAATGCAGTTGCATCTTTAAAGTAATCGGTTCCCCATTTCTCGATGCGCTTCATCAAATCGCCCGTTCCCGCGCGTTTCACTGAAGCCTCACCTTTGTATTCGAAGTCTTTATTGTCATTTTTTGGCATTTGCGCCACGGCAACCGATGACACCAAAAGCGCCACGGCTAATACTGTTATTCTCATCATACTTTTATCCGAATTTCGATTCAAACGTTTTCATTACATCCACCAATGTCTCCACACTTTCGAGTGGCAGTGCATTGTACATGCTGGCTCTGAACCCACCCACTGATCGGTGACCTTTCAATCCGCTGATATTGGCTTCTTTGCACATATCCAAGAACCTTTGCTCCAAGGCTTCATCGATTCCGTCATTCAGCAAGAAGCACCCGTTCATGATGGAGCGGTCTTCTTTGGCTGCTGTGCCCTTAAACATCGGATTGCGATCAACTTCTGAATACAATGCGTTTGCTTTAGCGGCATTTGTCTGCCCGATTTTCACAAGGCCATTCGCTTTAATCCATCGCAACACGAGCATGCTCACGTAAATGGCGAAAACAGGCGGTGTGTTGAACATTGATTCTTTTTCAGCGTGGGTTTTAAAATTCAACATGGTGGGCACGTTCAATGAAGACTTCCCGATTTTGTCTTTCTTCACGATGTAGAGCGTGGTGCCTGCTGGCCCCATATTTTTTTGTGCCCCTGCGTAAATCACATCGAATTGTTTGGCGTCAATCTCGCGGCAAAAAATATCAGAAGACATGTCGCACACCAACGGAACGTTAGACTTTGGGAAGTCGTGAATCTGCGTGCCAAAAATGGTGTTGTTTGAAGTGATGTGGAAGAAGTCTGCATCTGAAGGAACGGTATATCCTTTTGGAATGTAGTTGAAGTTTGCGTCAGCTGAAGATGCTACTTCCACGGCCTCACCGAGAAATTTACCTTCTTTGAGGGCGTTTTTCGCCCAAGTACCTGTAGTGAGGTAAGCTGCTTTCTTGTTTTCGCCCATCATGTTGTAGGCCGACATTAAAAACCCGAGGCTGGCTCCACCTTGCAGAAACATGACTTCATAGTCGTCACCAAGGTTGTAAATCTCCTTCACTAGCGCTTGAGCTTCGTCCATTACAGCAACAAAATCTTTGCTACGATGCGAAATTTCGAGCAACGAAAGCCCTAATCCATTAAAGTCGAGAACAGCCTGAGATGCTTGTTGAAATACCTCTTGTGGCAAGATGCTGGGACCAGCACTGAAATTGTGAACTTTTGACATAGTGTTGTTTTTTTTAAGCGTGGCGAAATTGTGAAAATTTTATGGGACTTAAAAGCTAAAGCAGAACCCTAACAATTATTAAATGCAGAGATAGGATTAATCTTCGCGATATGCTTCAATTAGCCCCGATTGCTCATCTAAACTATCAACAGAAGTGAGCCGAATTGAAATCAGATCGATCAGCATCTCGCCTTCTCCTATCCATGTGCGATTTTTAAACTCCTGATCAGGTACAATAAACCGCGATGACGTTGTAAACTCGAGACGAAGATCAATTCCGGAAGCGTATAAATAGGACGGTTCATTGGCCTTATTCACCAAGGTGAATGATATGGATTGCACTATTGCGCCATGGTTGAACGTGCCACTGTAGTTTCCTTCATAAACGAGCAATTGGCTGCGGTCGCATTGATCTCCTGCGTACCAGACATCGCAATCGCAGTATTTTTTAATGCACACCCCGTTTACACAATTGTCTTTACAGGGGCTGCATGCAACCAATATCAAGGCGAAGAAAACAAACCGTGATTGTTGTTTGATCATTGAGTTCAAAAGACGAAAAAATAATGATTCGAGGTTGATTCCAATTTCAACCCGTTAAGCGCTTGCGTTTAATGCATTGAATACGGCTTGAGAAAACTCTCGTTCGATGCTTTTGTATTTGTCTTTTGCATACCACAACTGCACTTGCTTTGAAAACTCGCTGTAGGGAGGTTTCGGCTCAGGCAGGTGTTTATAGTCCATCACCATTGTTTGCACTTCTTCGGGCCGCGGGCCCCATGACGCTATGAAGCTAAAATCATGGGCATCCAATATCAAAATCACCGGAATAGACCGAGCGCCATTGGTCAAGTGATGATCAATTAGGGCGAGGTTTTCATCGCGCAACAGTATTTGCGATGAAACCTGAGCGTTGCGAGCCAAGGCGGAAATTACAGGAACAATCTGGGCGGCATCGCCACACCACGACTCGGTGATCACGAGCAACACAATTTTACTACTAAACGCCTTGAGTTGTTCCACAATTTCAGTGTTGGCTGCGTAGGTTTTATCAATCCTCTTCATCCTTTGGGCGTTCAGTGATGTGTAATCAACCATCGCCTGAGATTGATCTGGCCCCGTGGTTTTACCTTCGGCAATAAGTTGATCGACAAGCGCACGATACGCTTGATACGAGTGGCCGCTTTTCCAAATTTTTTGATAATCTATTGTTTCCATGTGTCGTTCAGACGATTGATGTTGTATTTCCTATCACTGTATCATTTCAGCGATTTCCTCTCCTATGGTGCCAGCCAAAGCGATGCCCATTCCGCCCATTTTTACTGCCACACACAATTGGTCAGAAATGCGGTCTACGATCGGCATTTTATCTTCTCCAAAGGCCATGATTCCTGACCAACGCTGCTCTACTTCAAATTGAAATTCGCGGCCAAACAGGTTTTTGAGATGTTCTTCCAGTTGCTGTTGAATGCTTTCATTCAATTCAAAATTGGTTGTTTCTTCGCCTTTAAAATCGATGTTTCTTCCTCCGCCAAAAAGCAGCCGGTCATCCACATTTCTCAGGTAGTAAAATCCTTCATCGAGGTGCAGATTTCCGCGAAAGGACAAGTTGGAAATTGGTTTTGTGATGAATACTTGTCCTCTGCCCGGTTTTAGTTTAACCATGGGAAAAAGTGACGCAGCAAAAGCGTTGTTACACACCACTATTTGGTCGGCTTGAAAATCGATTTCGCCTCTGAATGAATCTTTAATCCGCACTGCGCTGCCCTCTATCGCAATCACTTCCGAGCCTGTGCGAATTACCACGCCCAATTGAAGTGCGTACCGCTCGATTGACTTCATTAGCATTCCGGTGTGCACTTGGCCTTCGCCTTGCATGCGGAATAAATCACCGTCTGCCTTGACGCCCAATTGCGCCTTTAGTTCGTTGTTCTGCGTGACGTAATCCGGCAAAAAGTCATCTACCAAACGATTCACCGTTTGCATAGCATCTGTGAAGTTTTGATTTAACGCGGTCAACTCAAAACCACCTTCTTCAGTGAATCCGATGGACTGATCACCGAGGCGCTTGCGCGTAATCTGCAAGCCCATCCAGCGCTGAAAAAGTAATTCCCTTGCGGCCTCCTCGCCCATCGTTTTGATGTCTGAAAGTACTTCAGTGAGGCTGCCGAAGCAAGCAAAACCAGCATTTCGGGTGCTTGCTCCGTATGGAAGTGACGATCGTTCAAAAACAGTCACGTGCTTTTCAGGAAATTTCTCTTTGACACTTGCTGCCACTGACAGTCCTACCAATCCGCCCCCAACAATGGCGACATCGGTCTGCAACAACGAAGTTTTTTCCCAAAAACTCAGCACAACCTGCTTTTAGAAAGGATTAGTAGCGTGAACTGACAATTCGGGAATGTAACCACGGTCGTCCATTTCGAGCGCTGAAACGATGGCATGAGCGATTTCTTCTCCGCGCAATTTATTTTCCACATCATCACGTTCCACACGATTTGATTGAGCGAAGGCGGTAGTCACTTCCGAGGGATTAACGCCAAACACACGTACGTTATAAGGCCTTAATTCTGCTTGCCAGCATTGGGTTAGTCCGCGAAGGGCAAACTTCGAAGACGAATACACACTGCCTCCCGCGAAACCTTTTGTGGCTGCCGTAGAGGCGATGTTTACAATGTTGCCCGATTTTTGCTCCATGAATATTTTAGCTGCAGCTTGTCCGAGCATTGCCGCTCCAAAGACATTCACCCGGTAGGTTTCTTCAAAATCTCGCCAAGAATATTCGTGCATTTTATTCATCCAACCGTGGCCTGCGTTATTGATGAGTCCGTTTAAACCACCTAACTTGATGAGGGCTGCGTTGATGGTCAATTCTACTCCTTCAGGTGTTCCGATGTCGGCCAGCACCCATTCGCAATTCAACTCGTCAGCAACGCTTTTTAGTTTTTCATCATCGCGTCCGGTGATTAATACTGACGCGCCTTTTCCCACGAGCTTTTGTGCGATTGCTTTGCCTATTCCTGAGCTGCCTCCCGTTACGATGAAGGTTTTGTTATTGAGATCCATCTTTATGTTTTAGTGCTTTATTTATGGTTATAAGAAGTTTGTCTTTTGAAACAGGTTTGGTGATGTAGTGTTCGATGCCTTTTTCTTTGGCTTGATTCACCGCTTCTCGTGTGACATTGGCCGAAAGCATGATGATGGGAATATCGGGCTGTTTGGCGCGAATGATTTGCGAAGCTTCCATGCCGTCCATCACAGGCATGTGTAAATCCATGATCACCAAATCGTATGCATTTTTTTCAAATGCTTCAACACCTCGTTTCCCATTGGGCTCTGAATGCCATGTAAACTTAAAAATCTCCAGCATTTTTGAAATCACCAACACATTGAGTTCATTGTCTTCAACCAACAGGCATTTCATTCCCGAAAAATCAGTAACCAACTCTACTGGCGCGATTACCTCTTGTTTGACGTTGCCGTCATTAAAGGTGAGCGTAATCACGAATTCAGTGCCTACGCCAACCTCGCTCGTAACTACAATATCGCCATCCATCAGGCGCACTAATTCGTAATTGATGGAAAGTCCTAAACCCGAGCCCGAATACTTTTTGCGGTAGCCAGAATCAACCTGCGAGAATCGCTCAAAGATGAGTGAAAGCTGTTCACGTGGAATGCCGATACCTGTGTCTTTGATGCGAAGCACAACCTCCACATCATCAGCTTCTTTATTCTCCTGTTCGTAGTAAACCGTTACCGATCCTTCGGTAGTAAACTTGAGCGCATTGTGAATGAAGTTTGAAACAATTTGAGTAAACTTCACTTCATCACCTGAAAGCCACGTTATGCGAGGTTCAACGGTTTCGAAAATAAGCTCAATGCCTTTCTCTTTAAACGATTGAGCAAACAGCTCGCACAGGGCTTGAATCTTCACTACCGGCTGAAAACGCGATTCTTCCAGCGCCATTTGCCCCGACTCGATGCGATCGATGTCGAGTATATTATTGAGTAAACCAAGAAGGTTGGAAGAAGAATTACTGATCAGGCCTAAATATTCTTGCTGCTTTTCAGGGTCGCGGTTTTCAGCAACCATTTGAATAAGTCCTTGAATAATGTTGAGCGGTGTTCTAATTTCATGGCTCATATTGCTGAGAAACTCAGATTTCACGCGCGAGCTTTCCTCTGCTTTCACTTTTTCTTGGCCAAGGGTTTCGTTGAGTTTTTCGAGGCGCTCATTGATGGCTTTGGTAGCTTTCTCTTGACGATTAGTTTTCATGATAAAAAAGAGCGCAATTGAAAGTGTTAAGCCAAGGAAAATACTCAGTGCCAAAGACAATATGCTGGTAATTGAGGAACTCTCTTTAAAGAATGCTTCGGTTGGGTAGAACTGCATCTTCCACCATATTTCTGAGCTTTTGTTGACGTTGATGAGTCCTTCAAAAAGAAAGTCTGGATGAATATCAATTTCCCTGCAGCGATCAGGTTCAGAGCAATAAAACTGATGATTGGTGTGATCAAATAAATGGATGTGATAGTCCCTATTATCATCAAAAAAATTATCGATTTCGTAGGTGAAATTGAATCCAGCCGATATAGAACCTAAGAAAACACTATCGATCCAAACAGGAGAGTCTACCAAAAATGCTTCACCACCTTGAATCAAGTTAACCCATGGTGTGATGTTGAGGTCACCTGTAACGGCAGCTCGCATCCAACCGTGAATGCGGTATTTCACATTGTTGAGGTCTACGTTTAGAATCTCGCGATTGGGCTCAAGGGGAACCACATCTTGAATGATCATGTTTGAATCAATCCATTCTATGAATAAAATAGAGCTATCTAATCGCACCAATTGACTAGCATCTTTCTGCCAATATTTGAAGAATCCCCCTTTCGAAAACTCAAGTCGGTTGGTGAAGTTTTTGAGCAGATCGATGTCTTCGTTTACCAAGCTCCAAATGCGGCTTCGTGTGTGTTCACCAAGCACTTCAACCTGGCTAATTTGCTCCGATTTAACCTTCTGTTTGTATTGCGACCATGCCCAAATAGAGATGATGGTGGTGATCACAAACACCAATGAGCTAATTGCTGTGCGCGCTATGATCGGTTTTTTAGACACGTTTCTTTTTATCATCAATTATTATCATCGCACAAATACCCACTCTGCAGGTGTACTCATTGCTTCGTTGTAGTGATAGTCTTCAAATGACTTTAAGTCTTCAGGGTTTGTAATTTCGTTGCGCAAGATAAACCCTGCCATTTTCCCCCTCGCCTGCTTTGCCCAAGTCATCACTACTTTGTATTCGCCATTTTTAAAATCCTTAAAAACTGGCGTGATTACCTCACCTTCAAGTTTTTTGAAATCGATCACTTTAAAATATTCTGATGAAGCCAAGTTAACTAAAGTCTGAGAACTGGAGTCACTCAAAACGCCATTCAATGCATCGGTAATCTGATTTCCCCAAAATTGATACAGGTTCTTCTTGCGCTCAACCGTCAGTGCTGTGCCCATTTCTAGTCGGTAAGGTCGAATCGTATCGAGGGGTCGGAGTAAGCCGTGAAGGCCACTTAGTATGCGCAAATGTTTTTGAGCAAAAGAAAGCTGCTCGGCAGTGAGCGAGTGTGCGTCAATGCCTCGATATACTTCGCCACTAAAGGTCAAAAGCGCTGGGCGCGATGCTTCATCATCAAACTTAGGCTCCCACAATTGATAGCGATGCGCATTTAACTCTACCAAATCATTGCTGATGCTCATAAGTGAGGCGATGTTTTTCTTGCTCAGCTTTTTAAGCTTATTCATTATGCGCACAGACTGCTCAACAAAGGCAGGTTCTGTAAAATTAACCTCGGGTAAATCCGACTCAAAGTCGAGGGTTTTTGCCGGTGAAATGATTGTTATCATGCTAGCGAAGGTTTTTCATTTTACAGGTTCGTTCGTTTCAATTTCATCCAAAAAGTTAAACATCTTTTCCACGAGATCGGCATTCTCATTGACCCAATCTGACGATTCATTCTCTGCCGACTGTGATACATAGTGCACGAGGGGCAGCGTGTATTCGCTTGATGTTATTTGGGCAAAAAACGGTATGTAATAGCTCGTGTAGAAATCATTTCGATGTTTTATTGAAGTGTTTCCTAGGTAGGTAAACATCTTTGATAGAATTTGAGCATCGATCTCTGCTTTGCTTTTTGGTGCATAGGCCTCTAATGTTCTTGCCTCAACAAAAGCTGCCAGCAGAAGTTCAGCCGTCTGAATATTAAATCCTTTGCTTTTCATAGATTCTTTTGATAAAGCAGCTTCTGGCAAAGGCTCCATAAGAAGTTTGTTTAAGCTGTTGTACACAGCTACTGACTTTTCTCCCTTCGGCTGAAGCATCAGGTAAAAGACCAATGGATAAATGGCTTCTGCCAGACGTTGTTGTGTGAGCATGAGTCGAGCCAACGCGAAATGACTTTCAGAATGATCGAGTTTTGCACCAACAGCTTGCTGAAACGCCTTTGAGGCCTCGTCCATTTTCTCAGCATTGGTAGCTGAAATGCCATAGTGATACCACAATAAATAATAGTCGCCAAAGCGTTTCAATCCGCTCTGAAAGCATTTCATGGCTTTCTTTGAATCACCAGACAAGTCTAAAATCCCACCGCGTAAAATAGTGGCTTCAATCCCAATTTCCGAATCGTCTTTTGAAGCAATTTTCGCATGCTTTAGCGCTTTGGCATCATTACCAACAGCGTAGTAGCTCACTGCAATTTCATAATTCGCCAGCGCGTGTTTGGGGTTTATGCTCAGGGCGCGATTGTATTCTACCAGCGCAAGGTCAAACCGGCCGGCTTCATAATTCTTCGCTCCCTCGCTTAAGATTTCAGAGATTGCAGAGTCTTGACTTTGACTAAACAGCTGAACTGAAAATAAACACCCAATAAAGAGGAGTGAAATTTTCATGGACTATGCTTCGGGAATGCGCTTCAATGTTTCAAGCAGAAACTTCCAATACTTGTGCACCGAACTGATTTGCACGCATTCATCAGGCGAATGCGCGCCTCTGATGTTGGGTCCAAAGGAAATCATTTCCATTTCAGGATAATTGGTTCCTAAAATACCACATTCTAGGCCCGCATGACAGGCCATCACATGTGCTGGTTCGTTGAATAACTCCTTATACAAACTACTCATTGTAGTAACAATAGCAGCATCAGGACGCGGTGCCCAACCCGGATAGTTGCCGCCAAATTCGACCTTCGAGCCAATCAATTGAAAAAGCGATTTGATGGCTTCTGCCTCGTCCATTTTTTCTGAATCAACCGAACTGCGCGTGAGGCACTGCACCGTGTAGGCGCCATTTTTCACCAACACCCTCGCAAGGTTATTCGAAGTTTGAACCAATCCTTCGATGTCGGGACTCATTCTGTAAATACCAACCGGACATCCGTAGATTGCCCTTAACAAACCGATTTGAAAATCTGCTTTGAGCACTTTGGCAGGAGTTTCTATTGATTCGATAGATACCTTTAAATTCGGGTCGGTGGTTTGGTGTTCAGCTTTGATTTCAGCTTCAAACACAGTGAGCCAAGTTTTTAGATTTTTTTCTTGGTCTTTAGCCACGCATACCACTGCCACTGATTCCCTTGGAATAGCGTTTCGCAAGCTACCGCCATCGATAGAGCTAATGCTAATTCCAAATTCATTTGCCGCGTTCATCAATAGGCGATTCATCAATTTATTGGCGTTGCCTCTTCCACGATGAATATCCATTCCTGAATGCCCACCTGTTAATCCGTTGACACTCATTTTAAACGCGACACAATCAGCAGTAACCTGACGTTCGACATACAATCCTGAAGCGGTTACATCGATGCCACCGGCACAGCCAATGGTAAGTTCATCATCGTCTTCGGTATCTAGGTTAAGCATGATTTCAGCATCGAGCAGGCCACCTTTCAAGCCCATAGCACCCGTCATTCCAGTTTCTTCATCGATGGTGAAGAGCGCTTCGAGTGGCGGGTGTGCAATATCGTTGGCGCTGAGCAAAGCCATAATGGACGCCACGCCAATGCCGTTATCTGCTCCTAAAGTGGTGCCTTCTGCCCTGACCCAATCGCCATCGACAAACATTTTAATGCCTTCAACGTCAAAATCAAATTGGGTAGAAGCATTTTTTTGGTGCACCATGTCGAGGTGACTCTGAAGCACCACCGTTTTGCGATTCTCCATTCCTGGGCTTGCGGGCTTCTTGATGATTACATTACCCACTTCGTCAATGGTTGTAGGCAATTCGAGTTTTCCTCCAAAATTCTTTATGAATTTGATGACGCGTTCTTCCTTCTTCGATGGCCGCGGAACGGCATTTAAATCGGCAAAGTGATTCCACATTGCTTTGGGTTCTAAATTCCTCACTGCTTCACTCATATATCACTATTTAGATGAGGGGCAAGTTTACAGCATTAGCGCGTCAGTTCATAGTGAATGAGCGATGTTTAACACGAATTTTTTATTGAACTTTACTTGTGTTGAGCGATGCATTCACAATCGCTTCGAAATCAGATATTACCAAGTGATAAAACGCAAAACCATAATTGAACCATTATGCACGAGCAGCCGTCCTTCTTTTGAAATAAACATAAGCTGCAATGGCGATCAACACCAACGAAATACTTTGTGAGTGAGAAAGTATTCCATCGATCAAGTAACCGCGTTCTTCATCGCCACGCACCGTTTCGATGATGGATCGCCCCACCGAATATAGGATCACATACAACAGAAAAAGTTGGCCGTCAAAGGATTTGAATTTTCTGAACCAGTACAAGAAGATGAAAATGGCTGTCAAGGTCAGAAACTCATAAATCTGTGTAGGATGCAAAGGCGTGTTGAGCGGTTCGGCTTGGCACATAGGATGGGTAAAGGTGATCCCAAACATTGAATCGGTGGGCACACCATGGCAGCAGCCTGCCAGCAAGCACCCAACGCGCCCGGTAGCGTGCACAATGAGCGTTGTAAATGCAAGCAAATCAAGCATTCCCCATACATTCCAACCTTGTTTTCTGAAAAACCAAATGGTGGTGGGAACAGCGAACAGCAAGGACCCAAAAAACACAAATCCGTTCCCCAAATTCGACAACATGCTCGTTGGATCATTGAGGTAAAGCTTAGGATTCTCCAAGTAAAAAAAGACCTTGCCCCCAATGAAGGCACTCACAAAAATCCACAACAGCAGCGAGCTTATTTTATCCTTGTCGATGCCGTAAACCTTGTTTGCTGATCGCGACAAAAACAAATAGCCAAGTGTTGCTCCAAGCACGATAAAAAACCCGTAGGCGTAAACAGTAAAACTGCCTAATTCAAATAAAATCGGATGCATGGTGGTTGATTCTTAATTAATTACAGGGTTTGTCATTTTCAAAGCATTCTTTTTGAATAGCAATTTCGATGGGAAATTCATTTGTCTTCTCGCAGACTTTGCCGTTGTCATAAAGGTGAAAAATGACTTCCTTTTCGCCCAATTTACCGAGGGGTATTTCGCAGCCAAGATTCTTCTTCCATTCGTTTAAGCTCGTTTCTCCTTCGCAGTCGTCTGCTTTGAAATCAAGTGTTTTGCTTGCGTTTTCGATGCATTTAATCAGGTTCTTTCCGCCCAATGTTCCGAGCGTCAGCTGTTTGCCTGTAGCCCAATCAAGCACCTGATAATGATTTTGTTCTATTGTAAGGTACGGATGTTCGCTGGTTTCGCGTTTAAATCGGTAGTTAAACACTGTCTCGCGGTTATCGGGAAAATCGATTCGATCTGTGCGCACATCCAATTGGTAGTTGAGGTCTTTTGCGTCTTCATTCAGCATTCCGATGCGCGCTTTTAACATGTCGAGCACTTGCTTGTCGCTCATCAAATTATCAATCTTCACGGCCACCAAACGTTCTTTCAATTGGGCGGATTTGGGCATCACCAATTCTTCAGCAAATAGTCCATTGAGGTAATCGAGCACCGAATCATTGCTGTGCGCATGAAACACAGGATAAAGGTGCGCCTTAAAGTAGAGTTCTTCGCTTTCGTAGCCGGGAATAGAATACGACAAAGCGTCAAGTGTATACGAATAATCTAAATGGCTTTGAGCGCGCAAAGAGATAGCAGTTAGCAACGTAACTGAAAGCAAAAATGAAGGAATAATTTTCATGCTATAAATGTAACATCTCAGCGCTTATTCCGTAATTCGCGGCAAGTTATTATGCCGATTTCTCGTACTCAAACCTTACTTCTCTCTGCTGGACTAGCGCTACTGGTATTTCCCACAGTTTCAGAAGCTCAAGCACCCTCATCCAAGGCATCCAATTCTTCGATCAAATGGCTCACGCCCATCGAAGTCATTCGCAACATTGATCAGCTCTTAGCCGAATCTAGGCTAGAAGCGCTTGAAGCAGGACGCGGAGACGCATTCGCAGCAAAAATCAATATGGCCAAGAGTTTTGTGCACGCAGGTGATTATGAAGAAGCGAAAAAAATCTATGCAGAGGCCTTGGCTATTGCATGGAAGCGGCAAGTAAGCAATGACATTATGATGCGCGTTGAAAACGAACTTGATCGATCAAACAAGTCATTGATGATGGCATCGCGCCCCGCTGGGTTGGATGAAAATTACCAGCCCATTTCGGATGAATCTGTTCATATTTCGCAGAAAGCAGTGAGCATCGACAAGTATGAAGCAGGAAAAAAAATTGATCAAGCGCTCTCGTTCATTTATGCGAGCATCTTAGAGCAGAAAGATCAGCAACTGACGCTTCAAGGAAAGCTCAATTTTTGCCGTCATTTGATTGAATTGGAAGAATACGAAACCGCGAAAAAAGAATACCACAAAACAATTATCAACTACCTGGACCCGCGTTGGACAAGTCAACTTCTCGAAGAAATCGATGCCATCATTTCTACAATCCATCCGTCTCAAACCTATTCTGAACAGCATCCTGAAGCTACGCTCACAGCGGAACGCGCACTCCTCGAAATTCAAGAAATTACTAAGCCCATCGAAAAGTATTACGCGGGAAATGCTTTGCTGTCAAATGGTGTGCGCTCGATGCACAGCTTGATTCGAAAAGGTGAACACGAAATGGTGCTGGCTGAAATGCAGAAAACATTCATCGACTTCGCCCCTGCATCGTGGGTCGAAAACAGTGTTTTCAGAACAAAAAAAATCCTCGAGCGCGTTGAAGGATATCGCAATCAGTCATACGAGGATAAAATGATCGGCACAGCGCCAATCCTCTACTCAAAAACCATCGCTGAAGGTCGCGAAACAGAAACTATTCGCATCATCGAAGACAACGCACTTGTCACTTACAAGCGGGTTACGCACAGTTGGGGTGGTGTATATAATTTCATCAATGACGAATCGGCAAAAGACACGGAATGGATTCGAGTTTGGAAGCTCTACCAAGATCAGGAATTCTAGCTTCGGGTGTTTTAGATACTAGCGTGAAACAGGCCTCTGAACTAATCTTTAATACTCCATCCACCTTCTTCTGAATAGGTGGGTAATTTAAAATTGAAGCGGTGCGTCAAATGCCTGATGAGGAAAATGAGCACGATGCAAAACGGCAAACTGATTTCTTCTGGCACAGATAACCAACGAAGAACGAAATAAACACCGCCACCAGTAGCGCCTGCTAAGGCATAAATTTCTTTTCTCGTCAAGAGCATCGGCTGTTCGCCCGTGATCAAATCGCGAATAAGACCGCCAAATGTGGCTGTGATGGTGCCAAGTGCAATGCAAATGAAGATGCTGAAATCATTGGAAATTCCTTTTTGAATGCCCGCCATGGTGAACAGCCCCAACCCTACCGCATCAAACAAATAGACGTAGTAGTTCAACTTATTCATGTATGGATTCAGTAATACAGCAGCCACAGCCCCAAAAACGATGGTAATGATCAAGGCGTTGTTTGACATCCATTCTACGGGAGTATTACCAATAATCAAATCTCGGATTGTACCACCGCCCGTAGATGTTACAAATGCTAAAACAAACACGCCAAAAAGATCAAAGCGTTTTTTGATGGCCAGTGTTGCACCAGAAATTGAAAAGGCCAAGGTGCCCAACGTATCAAGAACAGTGAAAACGGTAATTTCCATTTGTCGGTTACATTGTGTTTGATGTTACAATTCGAGCGTTATTTGAGTGCCTGCACCGAACGAGTCATCATCATCATCCTTCTTTTTACCGTCTGTTTTTTGAGCGTCAGGCAGATTTTTTTTAGGTTTTATTTCTTCGTCTTGAGCAGCGCTCGGGGCTTCGTTTTTGAGTTCAGCCTTTGGTTGTGGCTTTGGTTGTGGCTTGGACGCTTCTTCAACCTCCGGATTTACCTCATTTTCTGGTTCATCGTCATCCATTGATTGGGCTTCAGATGGCGCATCTTCAGGCTGATCATCATCGTGTTGATCATCGTCATCGTCATGCTCTTCAGCTTCCATATCGCTGGATGCCGTTTCTGCGGGCACTTCTTCCTCATAAGGCAAAGGCTCTAACTCATCGATTGTTTTAATTCGAATCTTGGCGATGCGATTTCCCAGCGCTTTTATTCCTTTTATTGAAATGGCTTCTGCCAATTCGATGCTTTCAGAATCTTTACTTCCAGCGCGTTGGTCAAAATTGAGTGTAACGCGCGGCAGCCAATGTGTGCTTACAAATTCCAACCTCGAATCAGGATGATCACCAATAAATCCATAGAGTTTATCCGCCTCTTCGGCCAAAAATCGCTTCACAAACGACTGTTGTTTTTCGCCTTCGAAATAAATGGCACTGACGGGCTTTTCGGGGTTCCATTTTTCGATGATGATCATGTCGTCATCAAACTTCGTAGTCTCATCGATACCTGTCATTCTATAAGTACCTGACTGCATTATTGCGAGAATTCTATCTTCTGCCTGAAACGACCCCAGCAAGCGGCCGCGGCCTTCATAGTTGAGGCGCTTTACTGATTCATCAAACCACACTTTTCTGGCGCCAAGCGTTGAAACGCCCTTTTCTTTAAGTTCGATTTTGTTTACCGCGTGTTTGGTGAGAATATTTCCTTGCGCACTTCTGCTTTTTACGGCTATTTCAGCAAAATCAAAGTCGAATTTCAACTTCTTCAATTTTGCTTTTGCGCGATGCACCACGGTTACGAGTTCAGCTTCGCCATTTGGATTCGCTGTGAGGTGCAAGACTTTTGATTTAGGCGTTCCTTTCGTGAGTGGATATTCCTTGTCGCGAATGATGCTCGTAACGTTGAACCGTTTCACATAGATACTGCCAGCAGCACCGTCTTGATAGATCATATTGTAGATCGTGCGTGGGTCGTTTTTCTTCCAAATATTGACGTACAAAATGCCCTTTCCTACGAATGCTTTTTCGGCCATTTTGGTCACCATCACCACGCCATCAGACCGGATAATAATGATGTCGTCAAGGTCTGATGCGTCTTGCACAAATTCAGAGTCGGCTTTCTTCAGTCCTGAACCCACAAAACCTTCTTCGCGATCTACATACAACTTCACGTTGTTGGCAGCAACCAAGGCTGTATTAATGGTTTCGATTTGGCGGATTTCTGTTTTGCGCTCCTTTCCTGCTGAGTATTTCCGCTTCAGGTCTTTGAAGTAGTCAATGGCAAAATCTGTAAGGTTTTCGAGGTGGTGCTTTACTTGTGCAATCTCGTCTTCGAGCCTGGCCAATAATTCCTCGGCTTTAAACCCATCAAACTTTGAAATTCGTTTGATTTTTATTTCAGTCAATCGCGCCACATCTTCATCGGTAACCGCGCGCAGCAGGTGTTTAGTGTGCGGTTTCAATCCTTTGTGAATGGTCTCGATGATGGCTTCCCAGGTCTCGCATTCTTCAATGTCGCGGTAAATCCTGTTTTCGATGAATATTTTTTCGAGCGAAGCAAAATGCCACGATTCTTCCAGCTCGCTCTTTTTAATTTCCAATTCAAGTTTGAGCAGCTGTTTTGTCTGTTCAGCACTTTCAAGCAGCATTTGACTCATTCCCATAAAACGGGGTTTGTCATCTTGAATAACTACTGAATTCGGGCTGATTGAAATCTCGCAATCGGTAAAGGCATACAGTGCATCAATGGTCTTATCTGGCGAGACATTATTGGCCAAATGCACCAAAATCTCTACATGTTCAGCAGTATTGTCTTCTACGCGCTTGACCTTGATTTTTCCTTTCTCATTGGCTTTCAGAATGGAATCGATCAACGAAGAAGTGGTGGTGGTGTGAGGGATTTCGCTGATGCGCAAGGTGGCTTTATCGTCAATATTGATGCGTGCGCGCACTTTGATGCGTCCGCCTCTCAACCCATCGTTATATTCAGAAAAGTCAGCGATTCCGCCCGTGGGGAAATCAGGATAAATCTTCACCCGTTTTCCGCGCAAGTTGCTGATGCTGCCATCGATCAACTCGATAAAGTTGTGCGGTAAGATCTTACACGCTAAGCCCACCGCAATCCCCTCAGCACCAGAGGCTAATAGCATCGGGAATTTTACAGGAAGTGTGATCGGTTCGCGGTTTCGACCATCGTAGCTCAATTGCCAATTGGTGGTTTTGGCATTAAACAGCACTTCGAGGGCAAATTTTGTAAGTCGCGCTTCGATGTACCGCGGTGCCGCAGCGCTGTCGCCCGTTAAAATGTTTCCCCAGTTTCCTTGGCAATCAATAAGAATGTCTTTTTGGCCAATTTGCACCAAGGCATCACCAATAGAAGCGTCACCGTGCGGGTGATATTTCATGGTGTTTCCGATGATGTTCGCCACCTTGTGGTAGCGGCTATCATCCATTTCTTTCATCGAGTGCAAGATTCTTCGGTGCACCGGTTTAAAACCATCGTGCAAGTGCGGAACAGCTCGTTCGAGGATTACGTATGACGCATAATCCAAAAACCACTCTTTGTACATGCCACTGATTTGAATGACTTTTTCAAGCCCTTCAGTCTGTTCTTCCTGACCCGAAAACTCTTCGTCTCTTTCTTCTATATTTTCGTTTTCCTCGCTCATTTAATTCAGCGTGAATCTAATTGGTAAATGGTTGTAAATCTTAATGGGATCTCCAGAACGAGTACCTGGAATCCATGCCGGCATATCTTCTAAAAACCGAACGGCTTCATAATCTAACAATGGATGAACCGACCCAACAATTTCTAGTCCTGACAATACACCTGAAGGTTCTACCGCAAATTTGGCAATACAAATTCCTCGGACATTCTCATTTTTGGCTGCTTCCGGATAGTTAATTTCAGACTCCATGTATTCAGTCAAACCCTTCATTCCCACCCTGAATGATGGATGTTGATCGGGTAAATCCAGTGCCGGATCATGGCCAATAACATCTTTAAATAACACAGAATCATTGAGGTAAAACTCTCCAAATTTCACTTTACAGATTTCATCAAAATGCACCACCATGTGATTTGAAAAAACTGCCTTCATCGCAGCTTCGGTACCTGGATTCCACATCAATCGACTTAGTTCATCCAACGCGATGGCATCGTAATCAGCATTTGCTGACTCAACCACCCTCGGATTTACAACCTTTCCTTTCGTATCGACATCAAAGGCATATACCCCTCTTGGCGAGTAATTTTTAACGCGCGCATATTCCATTGCTTTCGCAATTTCACTTTCCAAATCCTTATTGGCATAAGGCAAAGAATAAGATTCGAATTCACACGGTGCTTCATTTCCAGCAGTATTATAGCAAATAGATTTCACGCCATCATGGGCCCATTTATCAACCCTTTTTGGCGAGCCATCAGGATAATAAAACGCTTGTTTCGCTACCTCTCCTTCAGTGTAATAATTATCTATGAGAACAACCCCACTACTTGAAAACACTTGACTAAAACCAGTGAACAGATTACTGTGCATTTCGCCAACTGTTAACTCTTCTTTGTTGGCGCCAAGTATCAAATAATTCCCTTCTAAGACACCCTTCTCATAAGATACAATTGACTTTTTCTCTGCATTTTCAAAAAAAGTATTCCATTCACCGTGTTTTTTACCGTCAACATAATCGCCATATTCAGATGCCTCGCCTGACGGATACCTTCCTTTTACCGACCCCACCGGCTCACCATTCACATAATTGTACACCATGTGGATTTCTCCAGTGCTGTAAAAATGCTCCCATTTACCGTGTTTCTGGCCATTGATATAAGCGCCAACGCTGCTCATGTGACCTCCAGGGTGAAAGGTCTCCCAACTACCGTGCTTTTCGCCTTGCATGTAGTTCCCAACTTCTTTGACCGCTCCGTTTTCGAAGTACGATTTCCAAACGCCAGATGCCTTTCCATGAAAATACTTCCCTGCGTGTTTGAGTTGACCTGAGGGATAAAATGCGCGATAAACGCCTTGCTTTACGTTGTCTTTATACGTGCAAAAAACGTTGGTGTCACCTGATGCATAATACGACACAAAACGATCTTGATAGCGCGTTGATATGGGGTCAGGATATTCCATTACGGTTTCCAATTCTTTGGCCCCACTTGCGAAATAGTCCACCACGTGATAAGGCTTCCTTTTGTTCTTTCTCTCTGCGATGCGTTTGTATTGATAGCTTACTCCTTCGGGCAGAATTTCTTTGTCTGCATTCATAAAATACACCAGCTTATTTTCATTTTCTTGAATGGCAAGAGGATGAATATACCCCTGTGAAAAGCCGGATAATGATAAGCTTAATACAATAGCCGTTGCGAGCAGTTTTACCGTTTCTTTCATGTCAATTCTTTCTCCGCTATTTCCTCGTCAACCGTATCTTTTTCTACTTTGAGGTTTTCGATAATAAATTCTTGTCGGTCAGGTGTATTCTTACCCATGTAAAACGACAGAAGCTCTTTAATGGCAAAATCGTGCCCGATCACCACCGGGTCGAGGCGAATATCTTTACCAACGAAGTGCTTGAATTCGTCCGGTGAAATTTCTCCCAAGCCTTTGAATCGTGTTATTTCAGCGTTCTTACCGAGCTTCACGAGCGCCTCGCGCCTTTCTTCTTCAGAGTAGCAGTAGATCGTTTCTTTCTTATTCCTTACTCGAAACAATGGTGTTTGAAGCACATATAAATGTCCTTGTTTTATGATTTCGGGAAAAAATTGCAAGAAAAACGTAATCAAGAGCAATCGAATGTGCATCCCATCCACATCGGCATCGGTTGAAATCACGACATTATTATAACGTAGATTTTCAATACCATCTTCAATGTTTAACGCGGCTTGCAAGAGGTTAAACTCTTCGTTCTCGTAAACGATTTTCTTTGTTAATCCATACGTATTCAACGGCTTACCCTTCAGCGAGAAAACGGCTTGCGTATTTACATCACGTATTTTAGTGATCGATCCGGAGGCAGAATCACCCTCACATATAAATATAGACGTATCGATGCTGCGCGGATCTTTATCTCCGAGGTGAAGGCGGCAATCTCTGAGTTTTTTGTTGTGCAGGCTGGCTTTTTTAGCGCGGTCTCTCGCCAATTTTTTAATTCCTGCCATTTCCTTGCGCTCACGTTCACTTTGCAAAATCTTCTTGAGCAACGGATCGGCCACTTCGGGGTGTTTGTGCAGGTAGTTATCGAGTTCACGCGACAAGAAATCATTGATAAACGCGCGCATGCTTGGCCCACCGGGAGCGATGTCTTGCGAACCCAGTTTGGTTTTCGTTTGCGATTCGAAAACCGGCTCCATCACTTTCACGCTCACGGCCGCAGTGATGGAAGAACGGATGTCTTGCGATTCAAAGTTCTTTCCGTAGTAATCGCGAATCACGCGGGCCACACTTTCTCTGAATGCGGTTTGGTGTGTTCCTCCTTGAGGAGTAAATTGACCATTTACGAATGAGTAATAATCTTCACCATAGCCATGCGTATGCGTCAGCGCCACTTCAATATCTTCTCCTTCGATGTGTAAAATGGGATACAAAGGTTCTTCATCGAGGTTGCGCTCGAGCAAATCTTTCAATCCATTTTTCGACTCGTAGCGCTCTCCGTTAAAATTGATGACCAAGCCACGATTGAGGTAGGCGTAGTTCCACAGCATCCTATCTACGTGCTCATGCTTAAACGCATAGGTAGGGAAAACGCTGTCGTCAGGAATAAAGGTGGTGCGCGTTCCTTTTCGGGCGGCAGTTTCTTCAATGTCAGAGTCCACCGTGATTTGTCCCTTCGAAAATTCAGCAGCTTTGATCTTTCCTTCCCTCACCGATTCCACTTTAAAGTAGGACGACAGTGCATTCACGGCTTTGGTTCCGACTCCATTCAATCCTACCGACTTTTTAAATGCTTTGGAATCGTATTTACCTCCCGTATTGATTTTCGAAACGCAGTCGATCACTTTGCCTAAGGGAATACCCCGACCATAGTCCCGCACTTTCACCTCGTTTCCTTTGATCGACACATCGATCGTGCGTCCGTTGCCCATCACAAACTCATCGATCGAATTGTCGAGGATCTCTTTTATAAGAATGTATATGCCGTCATCGGCAGAACTTCCATCGCCAAGCTTGCCAATATACATACCGGGCCTCATTCGGATATGCTCCGACCAGTCTAGCGTACGTATATTGTCTTCATTATATTCCACTTCCATGCCCAGCAAATTTTCGGATTGTTGCGAATTTAATCAGACAAAGAGCGGCATTCATATATGATTGCATAGTCTTATGCACAGGTTTTTTAACACCCTACCGTTGATAGTTTTCACAGCTATTTACATTCATTTGATGTTGATCTAACAAATTCAAAGTACTTTAACCACCTGATTTTCACAAACAGAAAACATGAAAACGCTGTACATCGTGCGCCATGGCAAAAGTGATTGGGACGACATGAATCACAATGATATCGAGCGTCCGCTGAAAAGTCGTGGCGCTGAGAATTGCAAAACCATGAGCGCAAACATGCTGGCTCGAAAAGCGGTTCCAGAGATTATTTTCTCCAGTCCGGCTGTCAGGGCATATGAAAGCGCTAAAATTTTTGCGGATGAGATGAACTTACCGCTCGATTCGCTGAAGGTAGACTCGAAACTCTACCTTCCCGACTTCCCGACAATGCTCAAGATCATTTTGTACCTCGACAATCACCTGAAGTCGGCAATGATCGTTGGCCACGAGCCTTCTATTTCAACTTTTGTAAACTACTTCATCAACACCCCCATCGATAAAATCGTCACGGCATCTGTCACGACTTTAACCTTCGACATCCACGATTGGAGAGAAATTTCGCCAAGCCATTTGCACAAAGGGTGGCACATAAATCGGCACAAACCAAAAGGATTTTCAATTGCTTAAGGCATCCTGTGCTTAGCTTTGCCGAATGATTTCACAATCGAGATTAATCACCGCATTTGATGGATTAGGTGGCTACCTTACCCGCTTTCTCAACAACAAAGAATTGGCCGAATTCGAATCGATGCAGAACGCTATCGATCTCTCTTTTCACAAAAATGGATGGTTTACGCACGATGAGGTAGAATTTGCACTCGCCTATTGGGCGAATGAATTAACCCGAGAGAATCTAGAACAGTGGGTCAAACGCTATGACGCAAAGGTCAAAGAACCAAAACTTGTAGGACTGGTTTTAGCGGGAAACATACCAATGGTAGGCTTTCACGATGTGCTATGCACACTTTTGGCTGGACATAGAGCTGTGATTAAATGCTCAACTAATGACGATATTCTGATTCCGTTTTTACTCCACTGGATGTCGGGCCAAACCGAAGGATTTGAAGCGCATTTCCGCGTTGAAAAAGGCCTCATGAAAACGTTTGATGCAGTAATCGCCACGGGCAGCAACAATTCTGCACGCCACTTTGAGCATTATTTCAAGGGTGTTCCAACGATTATTCGCAGAAACAGAACCTCAGTGGCTGTGCTTACAGGCGATGAAAGCGATGAAGAACTGAAAGGATTAATAAAGGATGCGTTTCAATACTACGGACTCGGATGCCGAAATGTGACGAAGATTTACGTTCCAAAATCCTTTGATTTAGATCGAATTTTTAGCGCCTCGATGCCTTTTGCGTACCTTTCGAGCAATAAAAAGTATTTCAACAACGTGATTTATCACAAGACATTGATGATGATGCAACAAAAAGCAGTGCTCGAAAACGACTTGATACTGCTGGTTGAAGATTCTTCACTATTTTCACCCGTTGGAGTTTTAAACTATGAATACTATGACGATGTAGCTGAGTTAAATAGCCGAATGGAATCGCAACTGGACGACATTCAATGTGTGGTGGGGAATAAAAATATTCCGTTCGGCAAAGCACAACACCCATCATTACACGACTATGCTGACGGAGTGGATACGATGAAATTTTTGCTGAATTTATGACCGCAAAAGGCTTCCAAATAATTTTTTGATCGTATTAATTATTAAAGTTTCTTTGCGGGTTAATACCTGAAAACGCTAGATGAATAAGGGGAAAACTTCTATAAGGTTGATTGGACGATGGATAACCATCTTCGTTCTAATAGTTTATGCACAATCAGCTATGGCGCAATTGTGGTCTGAAGATTTTGGAACTTCAGCTGCATGTCCGAACACCACTACAGCCGATGTCTTTACATCTGCCAACGGCAACTGGACAGAAACCTATCCAACAGCCAATGCAACGGACACCACCAACCGATGGTTCGTAAGTGCGCGCGAAGCATTTACAGGCTTTAACAACTGTGGTGATGGATGCACAGGAGCGGGAGGACTCAATCAAACACTCCACGTTTCAACCAACCAAGGTGTAATCGACCCCGGAGCAACGTATAATAATGATAGCTTATCTGACATTGTGGTTTGGGCACCGGCCATAAACACAGTTGGAGCTGAACACATGTTGCTCGAATTTGACTACATCGAAGGCGGTGATGCAACAGACAATGGAACTGTAGTAATTTCTGTAGGAACTACAGCTGCTTTTGTAACCTTACTCGACCCGGCAAAAACCACAGGCGGTGGCTGCGGTTTAAACGGACAATGGAAGCACGCTGCCGTTTACTTGGACACCAATTTAAACAATCAATTCCAATTATTTATCGGTTTCAGATTTCAAAGCAATGGCGATGGCATTGGCCCGCAGCCTTCATTTGCAATAGACAACATTACCATTACGGATACAGTTCCTGAAGCCGCTTTCAGCATGAGTAATGATTCGATTTGTGCAGGCGAATCGGTGAATTTTACCAATCTATCTACCAGCGAAAACGCAACGTATCTGTGGAACTTTGATGGTACCAATACGTCAACAGCAAAAAACCCACAAAACATTGTTTTTGCTACTGCTGGAACATACATCATTACGCTAACTGCAACAAACGGAGTTGGATCAGATGACACCACCATGACTTTGGAAGTGCTCAATTGCCAACCTCCAATCCCCGCTATTTCGGCCAGCGCGACCAATTTATGTGTAGGCCAATGCATTAATTTTACAGACAATTCAACCCCGGGAACCTTTGGCATGGGTGCATGGAATTGGCAATTTCAAGGGGGTTCACCAAACATTTCGAACAACCAAAATCCAGCAGCAATTTGCTACACTACTCCAGGCTTGTATGATGTAACCCTCACCGTTACTGATGTTGTAACAGGATTAGATTCGATGGTGATATTCCCTGACTTCATCAACGTTGGAAATTGTGCTGTGCCCACAGTGGCCTTTACAAGCGACACTACAGAAATTTGCAACAACGACTTTGTAGAGTTTTACGCTGATGCAACAGGAAGCCCTGACAGCATTACTTGGTTTTTTGAAGGTGGAAATCCTTCTGTAATCACCAATGCTTTTGACACCCTCGACACCATCAGTGTGTTTTACCCTACTCCTGGAACATTCAATGTGAAAGTTATCGTTTGGAATGGCGCTGGAGTTGCTACAGACAGCATCGTTGATTACGTTACCGTGCTCAACTGCCCGGTTCCAATTGCGGCTTTCAACGCAAACGACAAGGTGATTTGCCCGGGAACAGTAGTTGTTTTTCAAGACAATTCACAATTCGCAACCGATTGGTTTTGGGAATTCCCTGGTGGACAGCCCAGCACATCAAACGATCAATTTCCTGGCGATATTCTTTACGCTACACCGGGTGTTTACCCCGTAACTTTAATCGCGAAAAACGTAAATGGCGAAGACACACTCATCGCAGAAGAATACATCAAAGTAGACTCTTGTCTTCCTCCCGACCCGCGCTTTGAAGTTGAGCGCGATTCGATTTGTAGATCAACGTGTGTTCAATTCTTTAATACGTCAATTCGAACCGATTCAACCTACTTCCTTTTCTGGTGGCATCCATATCCTGATTCCATTACGGGAACAGCTGCTGACACGATTTCGCCTCTCACTCCAGGTTATGAATGGATGGTTGACGACAGCTTGTTTAACGATACATTCTTCGTGGTTTGGAAAGATTATTTCCCCGCCATGCCGCGCATTACCAACGAAGACGACCCGATTTTCTGTTTTGACGACAGCGGTTCTATCGGACTTCAAATTTTCGCGTACAATGAATATGACGTTTCGATCTTGAACCTTCAAGATGTGCCTGTTTTAAACATCGGAGGCAGTTATCCTGTGTTAAAAGTGGGGCCGGATAAAACTGTCCAAATAGACAACATCGATAGTCGCTTTTACCTGGACGACACGGTAAGCTTTGAAACCACCGGAACAGCGCCTTACTTCAGCTGGTTCCCAGAGGAAGGGCTTTCGTGCTACGACTGTCCGAGGCCGACCATCTACCCTACCGAGACGCGCAAATACTTTGTGACCAACTATGACGACTACGGCTGTCAAGCCTACGATTCGTTGATCGTGTATGTGGAAGAATCATATTTTGCTGGTATTCCAAACATTTTCAGTCCAAATGGCGATAACAATAATGACATCTTATGGGTGCGCGGCAATGGCGTATCTAACGAAGGATTTGTAATGCGCATTTGGAACCGTTATGGAGAAATGGTTTTTGAATCCTATTCGCAAAACAACGGTTGGGATGGTTCATACAAAAGTGTGCCTGCCCCCGGAGGATCGTACAACTATTTTGTGAGGGTCACTTTCTTAGATGGTACTGTTGAGGAACTTACTGGTAATGTAACTTTATTGAGGTACTAATGAGAAAATCGATATTCATATTGGCATTATTGGCGATCGCATTCGGTGCAAAATCTCAAGGTATCGATCCTGAATTTTCGCTTTACAATTATCAGCCACTAACTATCAATCCTGCCTTAGCGGGAAATTCTGAAGCAAAGTGGAGACTCAACCTTACCGCACGCGAACAGAACTATGTTATTTCACAACCTTACAGAAGTGGCGTTGCGAGCTTTGACATCAACTTACCCATCAATGCATGGGCAGGGAATATTTGGGGATTAGGATTCAATGTAGTTCATGATGACCAAGGAGACGTCAGACTTAAAAATACGCGTTACAATGTGTCGCTATCTGTAGGTCAGTATTTAGACCCACGCCAGCAACACAGCTTGAGTGTAGGTTTTCAAGGCGGTTTAGGGCAACGCGCCATCGACTATTCAAGCGTTTATTGGGATAACCAATGGGTTGGAGAAGGTTTTGCTTTGTACTTGCCAAGTGGAGAAAACTTGCCCTCTGATGTGAAAAGCTACTTCGATTTAAGCACTGGAATTCAGTATTCGTATGATGGTGACTTGGCCGATGTGACATTGGGATATGGTATGTTTCACGCCAATACACCTGACCATTCACTCTACATTGATTCAGCAACGTTTGATTTGGATAGAAGGCACAGCATCCATTTCAGCATGGAGCACCGCTTGAGAAAAGACAACCTGTTTGCTTTGCGCCCTTCATTTTTGATTACGCGTCAAGGCAAGACCAACAATGTGATTTTTGGTAACGACTTTGTGTTTTACTTCAATGAACCAACGCGCACCACAGGAAAGCGAAAAGAATACAGCATGTCTTTGGGTATGTTTCACCGCCTGCAAAAAGATTTGATCGCGAGTATGATGTTCAACCTTGCCGGTTTTTCTTTTGGTACTTCGTATGATGTTTCTGTTGGAAATATCAACAAACTGAACGGTTACCAAGGTGCGTGGGAAGTTTTCATTGGATACAAAGCCGGGTTTAGAAAAGGCAGCAACAGCAGGTATATGCCGCACAAGAAAGGACGTCTATAAACGCTTTCTTGCTATGTTTCGCGTAAACGTTCAATTTCTAGTCTTTTTCCTTTTACTCTTCGGAATAGCACTTCCATCCATCGCGCAAAAAGTGACGATTAAAGGGCAGGTTGTTTATAAGGAAGATCCTACGTTCAATCTCTTAATCGTCAACAGAAACACATCGAAGGGCACTTTCGGAGAAAAGGATGGCTCGTTTGAAGTGACAGCCAATAAAACCGACACGCTTTTGATTGGTGCGATGGGCTACAAAACGTTCAAACTTTCGATGAAAGATAGTGCAGCAAAAAGCATCTATTCTGTCAGAATATACCTCGAGCCGATCAGCATCGACCTGAAGGAAGTTCAAGTATTTCCAAGGCGTGCGCTCGACTCTATTCAGAATGACATCAAGAAATTGGGTTACAATGACCGCGACTACATCTTGACCGGAATTGACGCCTACATGTCTCCCCTCACCTTCCTCTATCAGCAGCTCAGCAGAAAAGAGCAGTTGAAAAGACGGGCTTATGAAATCATCAATGAAGACAGAAAGCGTGAATTGCTGAAAGAACTCTTCGTGAAATATGTAGATTATGACATCATCGATCTATCGCGCGATGAGTTTGACGACTTTATCGATTTCATCAACGTTTCAGACCAACAGCTAATCTCTATGAGTCAATACGACTTTGTACTCTTCACCAAAGAGCGGTTTCAAGCCTACCGAAGAAAGCCGCAGAAATTGCGTCAAGACATCAACACGCACGATTAGAAAGGTTTTCCACAGCCGGTCGTTCTAACTTTTCTTGAGTCAGTCAATTTTCAAGGATTTGCTTTAGCAATTTGCAGTTTCAATTGATACTCCATGAAAAAATTTATTCTGAGCGTACTATTCATCACAGCGGTCGGTTTTCTGAATGCTCAGCACAGTGTGGTGCTGAAAACAGGCGATAAACTGCAAGGTGTGGTTATGTCGTTAAACGATGATGTTCTTGTGATTTATGTAAACCGCCAACCGAAGCAAATCATGCTGCGCGATGTGAGTTCGATCTTTTTTGACGAATACGTGCCCTATGACGGTAAATTACTGAATGACACACCAACCAAGAAAATTAAGAGTGCCGATGGAAACTACATGGTTGAGTATGCCATTA
>JAGYJZ010000013.1 GCA_018401875.1 Salibacteraceae bacterium | reverse complement strand
GGAGCGCTGCACACCGCGCATCGCCAATGTGTTTTCACCTAATGCCGATGGGGTAAACGATGTATTTTCTGTTGACATCGACTGCCGCATGACTGAAGTGTCGTTTTTCATCTACAACCGTTGGGGGCAATTGGTGCATCAAAGTGGCAGCTTGGCCATGGTGTGGGATGGATACATCAACGGCATTGCCGCAGCTGAAGGCACGTATTACTACGTTCTTCAATTTACAGACGAAGCAGGCGCACAGCGGTCGTTTCGCGGGAGCTTTAGTTTGGTTGAGTAGGGAAGAGGAACTGGGCGCGAGGGACAAGGAGTGACAATGACAGCGTTTAGCGCTCCGTTACATTAAACCGCGAATTCACGTGATTTGCGCAAGTTGAGCCTTCGACAAAGGATTGACCGTTTTCAGGAAGTATTAAACATTCATTGGAATTTGAACGTTGGATTCATGTTCTAGGTAGTGCCAGTTCGCATTTTAAAAATTTCAATTGAACATTAAAAACGGTCTGTTTTTTGATGAAACCGAAAGCTTCAATTCAGTGCTTTTTAAATGTGTGGGGAGCACTCAAAGGGAGTCATTCAATTTCGAATCATTTTTTTTCGTCTTATCAAAAACAATTAAATCATGTCTGAAGTAAATAAATTTTTAGGGATCCTTTTAGGTGGTGTTTTTCTCAGTTCTTGCGCTATTATCAGACCCGGTGAAGTTGGCGTAAAACAGCGATTTGGAAAATTATCAGAGGAAGTGTATTCGCAAGGCGCAATAGCATACAACCCGTTTACCACCATAATTATTAAAGCGCCCACGCGAACAGTGAATATGGAAGTAAACCTCAATCTGCCAAGCAAGGAAGGGCTAAACATTAACTCGGGAATTTCTATTCTCTATCGGATTGACGAGGTTCGGGTACCAATGCTCATCCAGCAATTGGGGAATAATTATGAAACCATCATCAGCAGCGTATTTAGGTCTGCATCTGCTGACATTTGCGCACAATACATGGCCAAGGATATGCACTCAGGCAAGCGCGGTGAAATTGAACTTGCCATTGCTCAAGTAATGAATGAACAGCTCACAAACAGAGGGATAGAAATAGAAGCGGTTTTATTGAAAACCATTCAGCTTCCTCCCGGATTGTATAATTCAATCGAGAGCAGGTTAGAGGCCGAGCAAGAAGTGATGAGAATGACGTTTTTATTAGAGCAGGAGCGTTTGGAGGCTGAGCGAAAAGTGATCCAAGCCAAAGGTCAACGCGATGCTCAAATGATACTGTCGGAGGGATTAACAAATGAAATTCTTGAATTGCGGAGCATAGAAGCCTTTTTGAAACTGGCTGAAAGCAACAACGGCAAGGTGATCATCACCAACGGAAAAACACCCTTTTTGATCGAAGGAGTTGGTCAATAAGACTTCATTTTAAGGAAGTGTTTTCTAGCCTTTAAGTTTCACGCTAGGCATGAAAAAGGCACTCCTCAGGTTGAAATAAAAGGAATGATTTGAGCGCGAAGGTGATCACTTTTGACACTGTTCAGTAGGACGTGCGCCACACACGGTGCACGAACCTTCGTCATTTTTTAAAAGTGGATTATTGCTCGCACAAGTGCCCGCAAATTCACCGCCTTTTTTACCCCAAATTTTAATGGCGATTCCTGCAAATGCAAGGGCTAAAAGTCCGATGGCGAGTAGAATGATTTTCATGCTGCGAAGGTATAAAAAGCGCCTAGTATAGCGAGTGATCGATGTCACAAGAAGGCTTAATCGGCTATAAAAACTTGTCCCACACCTTTTTGCGTACCTCTAATTTCTGGACCTCCAAACACATGAATGTCGCCATCTTCTTCAATGGTGGTATTCAACACCTCGGATGCGCGCACGTAGGTGTCGCCTGAAGAATTGTTGTGCACCGATGCAATGCGCGCGTCCATCTTTTCAGTGCGAATAGGTGCATAGCTCGAATTGTAGATGTAGAGCTCGTCTGTCGTTCCCTCCGCTCTGATATCGGTGGCTCCCGTGTGTGAGATAATGTTGATGGCTTGGCACTTCGCGTTTAATTGGATGCTTCCAGCAGCATCATTTACTTCAATGTTCAGCGAATCGGAAGTGAAGAAGTTTTCGAATCGAATTTCAGCGGCACTTTTTGAGTACAGATTGCTGAATGAAGTGTAATGCACCTCCACCAAAGGCAGCGGATATATTTTTCGCATCCAGTCGCATTGATTGATTTCATCGATGTAAAGCGCACCGTTTTCAACGTAGCTTTCTATTCCGGCTATGCCGTTTTCACCGAAATCAACTACCGCAAAGTTGAGGCTGTCTTGCACCAACACCACATTCACCCTGCCATCCACATATACATCCTCAAAACCTTCGAGCGATCGCTGTTCAGAAACCAAGTCACCACGCGATTCAAAGCACCCGGCACCTTCCTTTTGGCAGGCGCTAATACTCAGCACGAGTGCCAGGCTAAAAACGATATGCCATTCCAATTTCAAAATAGTCGGCTCTAAATAAGTGTGTACGCAAGGCGATATGTGCTCCAAAATGCTCGGTGAAAAAGTATCGCATGCCTGCGCGGTGATAAAAATTGTCGTCTTTTTCATTCGTATTGATCGCATACCAACCGGCCTGCAGGAAAAGCTGTGCTTCATCGATGTGCAAATTGTATCCTATTTTTAATCCGAGTTGCGTGTTTCCAACGGGCGTAACGGTAGCGCTATCAGCATTTCGGTTGGCATAAAGTCCAGCGTTGTACATGATATCAATGCCCACCACAGCTGAGCTTTTTTTCGATAGGCCAATACTGCGCTCTGCCATCAACGAAAAAGTCGGGAACTTTACATACTTCGGATCGGGAACTTCCTTCAGCCCTCCACCAAAAGCCGCAATCCATTTTCCGGATTGCTTTTGTGCAGAAGAAGGCAGCGTGTCAATTGCTTGAGCTTTCTTAAATGTATAGCTCATTCCCAGCGAGACGGTGGGATAGTTAAGTCCGAGGTTTGGAAGTGAAAAGGCCGAATTGGAAAAATGATTAAAGGCAGTGGCGCATGTAATATCCAATTGATCGGTTGCATGAAAAAGGAAGCGCTGACCTAGAAAAACGAAGGCATTGCCATAGCTGCCAATGGCGATGTTTTTGTAATTCTCATCTTCATGAAATGGTTTACTCACAATGCCTGGCCCTGCGCCAATTTCTAAATTCCAGGAAAAACGATCGGTTGAAATAACCGGTGATGAAAAGAACCCTGCGATTCCAATTCCAAAACCCAACAAGTCTCGGTTGGCAAGGTCAAACCCTTTTAGCACCACACCAACTTGTGGTAATTTGTAGAGGTGTTGCCACGATTTACTGCCGTTGGTTTGCTCGAAAATCCGCAACTCAACGGTTTGTGCGGGCCCTTGTGGCAAGTGATTCATTATGGCGCGGTGCGGCAGCAAGAAACCTCTACCATAACTCCATTCCACTCCCCATTCGCGCTCTTGAGCCAAAAGTCCAAATGAAATAAGCATCAACGTTGATAATATGACAGAAGTACGTGTGAACATTTGAGCAAAGTTGCAAAGGATATGTTTCTTTTGAACTTTTATTTGACACCTATAAAAACGGAATAGATGAGACCAGAGTTGGAAGCGTTTGAGCGATTGTTAGACATTATTACTGAACTGAGAGAAAAATGTCCGTGGGATAGAAAGCAAACCATCGAGTCATTGCGCTATTTGACGATCGAAGAAACCTATGAATTGAGCGATGCCATCATCGACAACGACATGGAAGAGGTCAAGAAAGAGTTGGGCGATTTGATGATGCATGTGGTGTTTTATGCGCAAATCGGTTATGAGCGAAAAGAGTTTTCCATTGATGATGTGCTCAACAGTGTGTGCGACAAACTGGTGCGCAGGCATCCGCATATTTATGGCGATGTAGAAGTGAAGGATGACGAAGACGTAAAGCGCAATTGGGAGCAAATAAAATTGGCCGAAGGGAAGAAATCTGTTTTAGAAGGTGTGCCAAAATCACTTCCTGCTATGGTGAAGGCCAATCGCATTCAAGAGAAAGCTCGAGGCATTGGTTTTGACTGGGACAAACAAGAGCAAGTGTGGGATAAGGTGAAGGAAGAGATGGACGAACTTCAAACTGAAATTGAAAAAGGGGCAGACCACGCGCGCATCGAAGATGAATTTGGCGATGTGTTGTTCAGCATGATCAATTACTCGCGGTTTGTTGGCGTTAATCCTGAAGATGCATTGGAGCGAACCAATAAAAAATTCATTCAACGCTTTCAGTATTTAGAAGACAAAGCTGCCGCTCAAGGCAAGAAAATGGCTGATATGACGCTGGAAGAAATGGAGGCGATTTGGCAAGAAGCTAAAACTGCTTTCAGAAAGGGTTAGGAAAGTAAACCCAATGCTACACCCACTAAAATAACGGCAATGCGGCTCGGACTCAACTTGTGGTGATCACTGCTTTCAAACAGAATGGTGGTTGACACGTGGAGTAAAATGCCCACAGTCAACCCCAAGCTCATGAACATAAGGTCGGTAGAATCGCCACCAAAATAGTGTTGAATACCCGAGCCTACCAGCGTGCACGCAATGAAGACGGCCAGCCAAATGGTGGCGTTCGCCTTTTTTATACCGGATTTGATCAGCAATGTAGCCAAGGTGATGGCCACAGGAATTTTGTGCAACATGATGCCAATAGTCAATTCTTGATCAAAATCTATCATCGATGAAAATAGGGAAGAGGCCAAGGGCATTCCTTCGATCAAGGCGTGTAAACAGAGTGCGGAAAATGAAATGATGAGTGCTGTTTTTGAAGTGGAAGCATGCGCATGGCCGTGTTCGATTCCTTTCGAGAAATTTTCAAGGGCAATTTGAATCAAGAATCCGATGAGCAAGACGATGCCTGCTTTTTCTCCGAGCGTTTCAAACAGCTCGGGCAAAATGTGTGTGAAAAGTATCGTAATCAAATACGCACCACCGGCCGACAAGAACAAGTAAATCCACGATTTTTTCGTAGGCGCGCTGAATATGAAATAGGCTCCAGCCGCAAAAGACACCAACAAACCGATGAGGTAAACGATCATATTTATTTTTCAGCAATTAAAACAACCCTGGAACTGTGTTCTGAATAAGGCTCAAGGTTATACGAACCAAAAGTCGCACAAATTTTAAAACCTGAATTGCGCATCAATTTTTCCAAATCAGATTTCGAATAGGCTTTCACGCGTTCTTCAAAGATTTGTTCCTGCTCATGATCGCGCACGGTAATTTCTTTGATGATGCAGCCTTGTTCAATGTAGCGTCTGATTTTAAAATGTACGCCATCCACTTCCCTCAATTCTTCGTGCTTTAATGAAAGCAATACTTCTGAAGCGTTCATGTAATCCAACACTATTCTACCTCCCGGCTTCAGGCTTTCCAGCATATTGGTCATGGCTGCTTGGTGCTCTTCATAGGTCTCGAAATATCCGAAACTGGTAAATAAATTGACCGCAAAGTCTGCATCGCGCTCGGGGAACGACTGTCGGATGTCTTGCTGATGAAAATCGATTCCTTTGAGGTGGGCGGTATCTTCCATCGCTTCGTTGATGCTGTTTTCAGAAAGATCGATGCCCGTAACCCTAAACCCGAGGCTATGGAGGTATTTCGAGTGTCGGCCTTTTCCACAAGCCACATCAATGAAATGCGCGTTGGGCTTGGGGGTTAAAAAATGTAGAAGCGCGTCAATAAACTGCCGCGCTTCTACTTCATTTCTATTTCTATACAACAGATGGTAATACGTGGTATCAAACCATGTTTCGAACCATTCTTTACTCATATTAACCCTTTTTCATACTGGCGCGGGTGTCGTTCTTAATTGCGTCAACGGGTGCAGCAGGACTGTCAAGAGTTGGTGTTGCAGGCTCATTGGTCACTAATTTCATTTCATCGATCAAGTGCTTTGCGCCTGCATATTTATCAACGATAAACAATACATAACGAATGTCAACCGCTATCGTTCGCTGCAACGTTGGCTCAAACGCGATGTCGCCACTCATGGCTTCCCAGTTGCCGTCAAATGCACAGCCGATTAATTCTCCTTTTCCATTAATTACAGGGCTTCCAGAGTTACCACCAGTGATGTCTGTGTTGGTTAGAAAGCAAATGCGCAAATCGCCATCTTGACCGTAACGACCGTAATCTTTCTTTTCATACAATTCTTTCAACTTCGCTGGAACGATGAATTCGTCATTGCTTGGGTCTTCTTTCTCCATGATGCCATCAATGGTGGTGTAGTAGTTGTAATAAATGGCATCGGCTGGATAATAGTCCAATACATTTCCATAGGTAACGCGCATCGTTGAGTTGGCGTTTGGATAATAGGTCACATCTTCATTCATTTTTCTCAAACCGTTCACAAACAAGCGGTTTGAATTGTCGATTTTTTCTTGCGATGGACCCATCATTGGGGCAACTTCGCTTCTGAAATGGTTCAAAAACTCAGTCATGTAGCTATATACCATATCTTTTTCGAGTGTTTTTGCAGAAGGGTCATTCAAGAATTCATCAAACGATTCCTTCGAGCGGAAGATGCTCTTGGCGAACATTTTCTCTGCCAATTTGCTGAAATCGCCTTTATTTTTAGATACTTGATCTTTAAAGAACTTAGGCTGAAGCGCTGCTGGAATGTCTTCAGAAAAGAATTGAAACAAAGCAGCCGTTACTTTCTGATCTGTAGGTTGGTTGTAATCCTTGTAGAATTTTTCTGCAGAGGCTTTCACTTGCGCTACTTGGCTGTCAATCTCTTCTTGATTTGCAGGTTCTGCATTGAGCGCAGCGGCCAATCTCGAGGTGCGGTAAGCCATAAGTAATGCTTCGCTGCCGAACACACACTCGTTGAGGTAGGTGCGGTAGAGTGTTGTTTCGTTAGACGAACTAAAACCTTCTTCCCAGTCTTTTAACACATCGCCATAAATTTCTTTGCGTTCTTCAGAGGCATTCACCCATTCTTGGAATTCAGCTTCGAGTGATTGTTTTTTCTCTTTCACTTTCAATCGCTTCAAACCGCGCTGCTGACCGATAAAGTATTTCCAGTAATTGCTCACCCCAGCGTATTTAGATGCGTATTTGATGCGCACTGCATCGCTGGCTTCCATGTCTTCTTTCATCAATGCCAAACGGGTTTCTCTCACCTTAACGGTGTTCGGCTGCCTTACTGTTAATTCTTGTTCAACACCATAAGAGCTCAAATAGCGATCGGTGCTACCTGGGTAACCCATGATCATGGCGAAGTCGCCTTTTTCCACTCCGCTCAATGAAATAGGAAGGAAGTGTTTTGGTTGGTGAGGGATGTTGTCTTCAGAATAATCAGCTGGCATTCCGTCAGCACCTGAATAAACGCGCATCATAGAAAAGTCGCCTGTGTGACGCGGCCACATCCAATTATCTGTATCGCCACCAAATTTCCCAATCGATGATGGGGGCGCACCCACCAATCTAACGTCTCTAAACGTTTCATAAACGAAAGCGTAGTATTCGTTTCCTTCAAAAAAGCTTTTAATGCGAATGTCGTAATGCGCTTCTACATCGGCTTTGATTTCCTCTTCGGCTTTGGCCATCGCTTCTCTAACGGCAGCGTCTCTTTCAGCTCCTTTCAGGGTGATGCTTACGTTTCCGAGAATGGCGTTGGTAACATCGCGCATTTCAATTAAAAATCCAGCGGTTATTCCTTTTGCTGGCAATTCTTCTTTCATAGCCATAGCCCAAAATCCATCGGTCAAATAATCGTGCTCTACCGAACTGTTGTCTTGGATCACCCCAAACGCGCAGTGGTGGTTTGTAAGGAACAACCCTTTACCGCTGATCATTTCAGCTGTGCATGAACCGCCATTGAGCACAACGATGGCATCTTTCAAACTTGAGTTGTTTACGCTGTAGATTTCTTCAGCACTTAATTGAAGCCCATGCTTTTGCATATCGGCAATGTTGAGGCGCTTCACCAGCATGGGAAGCCACATGCCTTCGTCAGCTTTTAGTGCTGATCCTGTGAGCAGTGAAAGGGCAATAACAGCGGTAAGTATTCTTTTCATTCTTATATAATTTATCTTTTTGGGAGGCCAAATGTAGCAAAGGATACGTTGATTTTTAATAAAACAGTTGATCAACTAACAATCGAATGCTGAAACGTTTAGAAATGGATTGATCTTCACGATTTGTTTTATGCCTTATATTTGCTCAAACCTTTTGGAAATACTGTTGGAAAGTAAGATCATTTCAGATTTTGTCGGACAATTTACTGACGCGAAGCTCCTCATGAATTTTCATGGTGAGGTCAACGAAGAGCGCATTGGCAGTATTTTGGGTGAGGTTGAACAAAAGCTTGAAAACACTGAAGAAGACTTTAAAAAGCAGCGTAAAGTGTACAACATTTTGGTTGAAGGTCTTCAGAATTTATACCACCACACAGACGCCATGTCCAATGGCAATGACACAGAAAGCAGAACGGCTGCGTTTGTCCTCGGCAGGAAAGAAAGTGAGTATTCAATTTTGACGGCCAACTTTATCGAAACCGAAAACATTGCCCCACTGCGTGCTAAATTAGACAAGATCAATTCGCTCGATAAAGATGGTCTTCGAGAGTATTACAAAGAGGTGCTTGATAATGGTCAATACAGTGTGCATGGCGGTGGAGGCTTAGGTATGATTGATATCGCCCGAAAGTCAGGAAATAAGCTCGAGTATAATTTTAGTGATGTAAATGATCATTTCGGGCTTTACATTTTGAAAATTAAAGTATAACCTTGTATTCTCTTAAATAAACGAAAGACGATGGATCCAATCAAAATTGAAGGAACACCCAAAACACCAACTGTTAATTTCGATGCCGAGTCAGGTATTCTTGAAGTAAAAGGAAGATCAATTCCTGAAAATGCTATTGAATTCTACAAGCCACTTGTAGATTGGATTGGTAACTATGGTGACAGTGCCAAGTCAAATACTGTGGTGAATATTCAATTGGAATACTTCAACACAAGTTCGTCAAAATGCATCCTCGATGTATTCAAGAAATTAGAATCTGTAAATGGTAAAACAAACATTACCATCAATTGGCATTATGAAGAAGATGATGAAGACATGCTCGAAGCAGGTGAAGATTATCAAGCCATCATTAACATCCCATTCAAGATGATTGAAATGGAGGAAATGTAAGCCAATAACCTTAATTGAATTAAAAAGCCCGAACAAGTGTTCGGGCTTTTTTTATGCAGCAATTTCAAAGCTTATTTTCCTCGTCCTTGCAAGACGATCAGCACGGTGTAGATCAATATTTTGAAATCAACCAACAGCGACATGTTTTCTATGTACAGCACGTCAAATTTCAACCGCTCGATCATTTGATCAACATTTTCAGCGTAACCGTATTTTACTTGTCCCCAAGATGTTATTCCGGGCCTTACGGTCTGTAAATGCTTGTAGTGCGGTGCTCTTTTCACAATTTGATCGATGTAGAACTTTCGCTCAGGCCGCGGACCTACCATGCTCATATCACCAATCAGAACGTTGTAAAATTGAGGCAATTCGTCCATTCTGCTCCTGCGCAGGAATTTGCCAAATGGCGTGATTCTGGTGTCGTTTTCGCTCGAAAGGGCAGGGCCATCTTTCTCAGCATTTTCATACATCGATCTAAATTTATAGATCTGAAAAGGTTTGCCTTTCTTTCCTATGCGCTCGTGCGAGTAGATTATACTTCCTTTAGAGCCGAGTTTTACAATAAAGGCGATCACTATAAATAGCGGGAGAAGAATTACCAAGCTAACAATTGAGACCAGCACGTCAAAAATACGCTTGAACGATTGCTGCCACACCGGCATAATCTGCTGGTTAATGTCGATAAGTGGCGCGCCTAAAATGGACGACATTTTTACCTGGCCGCTCAGAATGTCGTACATCTTTGGGATGATTTTTACATTGCTCACCAATCCATCGAGTGCATTGAGAACTTGCCCGATTTTATCGTGCTCGCTTGATTCTAGGGCAATAATTACATCTTCTATTTCGTGTTCTTTGATCACATCTTCTACATCGTTGAAATGCCCGAGGTGTTCCACTTTACCATGAAGCGCGTGGTTTTTGCCCCCGTTGATGTGAACAAAGCCTTTGATGAAAAAGCCTGACGATTTCTTTTGACTTTCCAACTCTTCAAACAGGTGTAAGGCGTTTTCGTTGCTGCCTATGATTAAGGTGTTAAATCCAATAATCCTATTGTGAATTTTTCGCGCTGTTATGCTCGATATTGTGAACCTTCCCAATTCAGTGAAAATAAAGTGCACACCAAATAAAATTGAGAATGAGAAATAATAGCTTTTGTAACTATCGATAAAGTCGTCAAGAATGATCGTGAAGAATAAGAATATGGAACCTGCAAGACTGATGGTGAATGTTTGGGTGAATTCTTTGAGACGTGACCTTCTATATGGGCTTTTATACACACCAATAATTACATAAAGACTCAACCAAAACAGCACGATGGCAATCAAACTGAAGAAGAACTTGCTGTCATAGATGATCATCGTATCGCCAAAAACGCGCGACTCGATAACTATTTTTCGAAAAGTAAATACTGCGAAATAGGCAAGTGCAGCAGCGATAGCATCACTCAATAAGTACTTTAATGCTTGGAGACGTTGGTTCAAATCTGACTCATAATTTTAATGTTGTCGATCAGTACCACTCCGTTTTTTGGAGCACCCTCATTGATGTTTGGTACAAAATACACGTATCCAAACTGAAAGTTGGTGGCACGACTTAACACAGAAGTCAACGCGATGTAAACTTTGCGCCACTTTATATCACCGCTGTCTGAAGCTTTTAGGGTAAGGTAATCCAAAGTTTGAGCACTTAACGGTCCGTTATCAATGTGTAAGCCAATGGTTAAATCAAATTCAGTATAGTAGTCAATCTCTAAATAAACAGCCTTTCCGTTGATCGAAAACTGAATATTCTCTGAGGTTCTGAACCCAACAGCTGATGTTGTGTCACTTATTCTAACTATGCCCGAACCTTTTCCTTCAAACGTATATTGAGGATCGGTAGTTCGCAGAATGGAAACATCGCTACCAGAAATCGCACTCATTTCAATGAAGCTATCCTCAAAATCTTCCACCACATAATACAAGTAATTGACTCCTTCATCGCGGTACCGCACTTGAGGCTCAACGGTCAGCACTTTACCAGGGATTAAATTGACCGTGGTTTCATAAGCTTCGTAAAAAAGATAGTTGTCACGCAATGTAGATATTGCTGAAACTTTTATGCCTGGGCCAACCAATAATTGATGCTGGCCTTCTTCGAGTATGGGTATGTTTGCTGGCAGTTCGAACATGCCAATAATGTTGTCGTCAATATAAACCCACGCATCGGTGATGTCATTGGATAAAGAGCCTTCATTTACAGAAGGATTGTCAACGAGGTCAATTTTCTCTATGCGTATCCAAGCAGGTGTAGGTTCAGTTTTGTCGAATAAGCTACAGGAACTAAACCCAATAAAGAGCAGCAATAAAGCACTTAGCAAATCGACTTTGATATTCATCAACTTCTTCAATAGGGGTTTGGATAGAGGTAAACGAGCAATCTTAGCTTTTAGTGCCTCCGCTCTTAAATTACTCTGCGAAAATAGAATTCGAATAACTAAGTTGCTCAAGAATTTGGTTGGCAACTTGTATGGCTTGGAAGCCATCTTCGATGGTAACGACCGGTTTCGTGTCGTGTTTGATGCATTCGGCAAATGCCTTCAATTCATCGAGAAGTGCATTAGAAGGTTGAACTTCAGGATTTTCAAAAATGAGTTGCTTAGGTTCTTTGCCGTTTTCAGGATCGAAAGTGATGGCAAATGGGTTGCGGTCATCGGCATTTTGAATGCGCACCAACTCTGATTTTTTTTCAAGAAAGTCGACAGAGATGTAAGCGTTTTTCTGAAAAAATCTCGATTTACGCATGTTTTTCAGGGAAATACGACTCGCTGTAAGGTTGGCCACGCAGCCGTTGTCGAATTCCAAACGCGCATTGCATATGTCAGGTGTTTCGCTGATTACTGCAACTCCGCTGGCGCTTGTTTTTCTTAGATTGGCTTTAACCACACTCAATACAATGTCGATGTCGTGAATCATTAAGTCGAGTACCACTGACACATCGGTGCCTCGCGGATTGAATTGTGAAAGTCGGTGCGTTTCAACAAACATTACATGGTTAAAATGCTCTTTCACGCTTGTAAAAGCAGGATTGAATCGCTCGATGTGGCCGACTTGAACCTTTACTTTGGCTTCGTGGGCAAGCTCAACGAGCTTTTTTGCTTCTTCAATGGTATGCGTAACAGGTTTTTCAATAAAGATGTGCTTGCCATTGCGCAAGGCATAAATAGCGCATTCAAAGTGAGATAACGTGGGTGTTACAATACTTACAGCGTCCGATGCATCAACTAGGGCTTCCATTGAATCAAACGCTTTGATGTGAAATGATTCCTTGGCCTCCGCTGCTTTTCCGTGATCAGGATCGAAAAAACCGATTAATTCGAAATGGTCTTTTAACTCTAGTGAAAGCTTGATGTGGATTTTGCCTAAGTGGCCAGCTCCTAATATGCCTAGTTTGATTTTACTCATAGTAATGTAGCAAAGGTCTTTTCAAATAACGAGTTGTCAATAAACAATCAAACATTCGTTTAACATTCCATTGTCGAAATAGATATTTTCGAAGCCACGATGACAGACACGCTAAAACACAAAGGAATGAGGAAGAAGCTCATCGAAGAACTTCGCCTAAAAGGCATAGAAAATGAGACGGTTTTGGAGGCGATGATGGATATCCCGAGGCATCTTTTCTTTTTCGATACTGCCTTCTTGCACATGGCTTATGAAGACAAAGCCTTCCCAATTGGGTCAGGCCAAACCATTTCACAGCCCTACACGGTGGCTTTTCAAACCAGTTTACTCAATCCGAAAAAGCGCGAAAAAATTCTTGAAATTGGCACAGGAAGTGGCTATCAAACTGCTGTACTGGCAAAACTTGGAATGAAAATTTTTACCATCGAGCGCCAGCATGCGTTGCACTTAAAGAGTCAAACCTTGCTCGAAGAGATGGGCTACAAGGCACGTTGCTTTTACGGTGATGGTTACGCGGGCAAGGCAGCATTTGCTCCGTTTGATAAAATATTAGTTACATGCGGTGCACCGCATGTTCCAGACGATTTGAAGCGTCAGCTCAAAGTAGGCGGACGAATGGTGATTCCGGTGGGCGACTTTAATGGTGTGCAGCACATGACCACCCTTGATAAAGTGGATGAAAATGAGTTTGAAATTTCCGTCCATGGCGATTTTCAATTTGTGCCCATGCTCGAGCGAACTGACACGGGCGATTAAAATATTTCTATGTTTGATTCGTTCTGCTGTCCTAAATTCAACCTTATGAAAAAACTACTGACCATCTTTTTGCTTTCGTTCTGCGTATTGAATGGTTCATTTGCTCAAGAATCAAATGACTCCATTAGCATTTACTATCCTGAAGACAAAGATTTTGGGGTTACGGTGAACGTATCCGGATTGATTAATTCTATAAGCCTTGGTCCGAATCGTGATTTAGTGAATTCAAATTCACTTTTATTGAGGTACAAGCATAATCAAAATATCACCTACCGCTTGGGCATTGCGCCTAATGTCTATCGTTATCGAGAACAAAGAACAGATTCGATCGGTAAAGATTTGGTCGAGTTCGACTCTACCGCTTCCCAATCAAAAGTTTCATTCAGACCAGGGGTCGAATTTCACTTGCGAGGGACGAAAAGACTCGATCCTTATGTGGCAGTGGATGCTGAGTTTGGCGTGATCGGAAAAATGAATTCGAATAGCACTTCAAATGTGTCTGATACTACAGGAACTTCTCGCATTGTACGCACAATTACGGAGGATGGTGGATTCACAGTTGGGGCTAAATTGAGCTTGGGAATGAACTATTACTTCGCACAGAAATTATTCTTTGGCGTTGAATACGGCTTGGGCCTCAGTAATATTATCACAGGAGGCGATAGGCAAGAGGTGGCGCAATTTGAACCGGTGAGCGGAGCAAATGTCATTACCCGCGACCTGAGCTCGACACGAACTTCAAATTTGAACTTTATCGTTGATCCGATGGTTCAAATCACCTTCGGTTATTTCTTCTAAATGAAAAAGTGGATAGTATATTTTTTGGTGTTGACCATGATCGCGCCCGTCTCGTGCAAGAAGGGCGAAGATGACCCTAGCGTAACTTTACGCACAAGAAAGAATCGATTGACTGGAACTTGGAACATCGAATCGTATGCTTTTACATCAACGTTCGGTGACATTCGTTCTATTACATTCGACCCCAGCTTGGGTTTAACATACTCCGCTGAAGACAGCACTTCATATACGCGTGAATTCAGTTGGGACATCACATTCGACAGCGATGGGTTATACGCTTCTATTCAAAAAGAGGACTTTGCCCAAGACTCACTCAATGGCTCTGACGCTTATGCGTTGACTACGAATGAAAAAGGTATTTGGGAATTCACGGGAGGGAATAGTTCTCCTTCTAAATCAAAATTGGCATTGTTTCCTGAAGAAGTAAGCTCAACCCGAACCGACCAAGGTTCGAATATTGATATTACGATTACCGAAAACACCACCGATGCTTTTGTTTACGACATCGATCGATTGACCAATAAAGAATTGTGGTTGAGTTATGAAGTAAAGCAGGTAAATGCTTTCGAAGAGCGGGTTGAGAAGCTTGAATTGAAATTCTCAAAAACCGACTAAAACGATTTCTTTAATCGGTCGAGTTGACGCTTGGTATCCTTGTCTTTAATGCTATCGCGCTTGTCGTGGGTTTTCTTTCCTTGCGCTAATGTCACCTTGAGTTTTGCTAGTCCTTTTTCATTGATAAAGAGGGCCGTGGGAACGATGGTTAACCCCTTTTCGTTCACCTTCTTTTGCCACTTTTTTAGTTCTTGCGCTCCCAGAAGCAGCTTTCTCGGTCGTTTGGGTTCGTGGTTGGCGTAGGTGCCGAACTTATATTCAGCGATATTCATGTTGATCACCCAAAGTTCATGCCCGATGAATTGACAAAACGCTTCATTAATGCTGGCTTGTCCTTCTCTGATGCTTTTAATTTCCGTACCCTTCAGCATGATGCCCGCCACTACATCTTCGAGTAATTCGAACTCGAACTTGGCCTTTCTGTTTTTTATGTAGATGTCGTTTTTCATGCGTGCTGCAAAACTGGTAAAAATTTAGCTCCTTTCAGGTGTGCGATTCAAGGCGCTCACCCAACGGTTTACTTGTTCATCTCGTCTAAAGGTCAGGTTATTTATCTTAAGGGTATGGTTAGTTAAATTCAAGCCCCGTTTAACAAAGCGGGGCTTGTTTTTTGCCAAAAAAAAACCTCTCCGAATTCGAAGAGGTTTGTGTGACCCGGCTGGGACTCGAACCCAGGACCCATACATTAAAAGTGTATTGCTCTACCAGCTGAGCTACCGAGTCTCTTTTTGAAGGGGTGCAAATATAGAATCATCTTTAACGAAATCAAATGCTTTTGTAATTATTTGATAAATCCAATAATTAGCGCGGATTATTCCAGAAGTCGAGGGCTCTGCTTCCCACTGAATTCATCTGTATTCCGTTCAAATTATTGTAGTCGATTACATCGCCTGAGTTCGATAAAGGCTCGTCATTTCCTGAAGGTGCCACAGAAGGCGTTGAGAGCTGTAAATACCATGAATAATCAACTTGTTCGCCCGGTACGTTTGAGTGCAACAGCACATATTCATTGGTAACGAGGCTTCGGTCGTAGAAGACAAACTTCGCGTTCGATTTCCTTGGAGTTTTGTAATAGTGCCATATTTCGTAAGGCGATGCATTTGGTTCGCGGTTTTGGATGACCCGCGTGTTTGGCTTTCCATATTTTAAATAAACACGTGCCCGGTCAGTAGCGCAAGCGTGCCTTCTCCTGTTTCCTAAACTAAATTCTTCTTCTACATAAGCGATGCCTTGTTCATATTTTTTCCAGCTTGATTCGGGGTCAACACTGTTTCTCTCTCTCCAAAAGGTGTAAAAGAATCGCCTTAATTCAGTGGTGTCTGCGGTTTGCCAATGGTCTTCAATGTAGTTTTCTTCATACACCGAACCGGCATAGCGCATGCAGTACACTATATTTCTCAGTGAGTCTTCGTTGTGAATACGCCCAGCAAAGGTTGAGTTGATTTGAAAATCGTCCAATGAATCAGATGCAGGAACAAAGCTGTGGCGCTGCATCAGACTTGATTTTGAGGCAATTATAACGTTGTTTCTATCGCGTGCTTCCAATCGCACTAAAAAATTGCCCGTGGGGAGGTTTTCGATATTCCATTTGTGCACAATCGGCTGAATTTCATTGCCCTTGAATCGTTTCATCACGCGAAACTCACCCAGCGCCTCGTCTGTTTTTGGGTCGATAAGGTCTAACAAAACAATGTAGTCATCATTGCCTGCGAGCGCAATTTCCGATTGATACAACTCGGTGTAAATGCCTGCTGATTTATTGTTTGGTCCGTGGTAACCCGAGATACGCGGAATCATATCATAGTTTCCTCGGGTGTATGGCGAGGTTTTTCCAGCGTTGGGAAATATCGTGTCGAGGTAGATCAAATCACTAAAAAACGCTGATTCTATGGGCGCTGCAATGGTGATCTTTTGAACGATCGTGCCGCTGTCTTTCGGATTGTTGATATCGCGGAGTTTGATCGATAACTTATAGCTTTCTGGGGCCAAGTTGAAGCGTTGTACATCCAAAAAGTCAACAATCGCATTGACTGAGTCTTGCACAAATGGACTTTTTACAATCTTTTTTGAGAAATCAGCGACTTTACCATCCAATTCAAAAATGTAGGTCAGTTCAACTTTTGATTGGTAGCCGTTTGCACTATTCATAAATCGCAGCGATGAAGCGTTGAAAAGCATGTGAGTTTCAACGTATGCATCACCTTCAGGTGTATGAAAAACAGCATGATTGAAATATGCGTCAATGCCAAATCCTCTGAGCACAGTGGTGAAGAGCAATAATGTAAGAAGGTGCTTCATGGATAATCTTTTTTCAAAGCTACATCACGCGATCTAATTTACCATTGAGATTGAGTTTTCGGCAGCAAGTGCAGCAGCAGGAGGTATTACAAAGCAGCGATGCAGCTGATTTCTACATTCACATTTTTTGGAAGTGTTTTAACCGCCACAGTTTCCCTGGCCGGTGGGTTGGAAGTAAAGAATTTGCCATACACCTCATTTACTTCCGAGAAATAGTTCATGTCGCTGAGAAATATCGAGCATTTCAAAACGTGTTCATAGCCCATGTTTGCAGCTTTCAATACTTCGCCTAAGTTTTTCATCACCAAGGCTGTTTCAGCGCTGATGGAAGAAAGCACCAATTCACCACTGGCCGCGTCCAACGCGATTTGTCCGCTGACGTAGAGTGTGTTGCCTTTTAAAACGGCTTGTGAGTAAGGGCCAATTGGATCTGGGGCGTTATTGCTGTGAATGATTTGTTTCATACTACGAATGCTTTGAGTCAGAAAAATCAGTGGATTTTTATAAGGTCAAAGATAGATTTTTGACGATGGTGAAGCGCGATTTAAAGCAGGCGATAGCTCGATTTATTGCTTCGCTTGACTTCATCCTGATTTAGTCTGCCTTGTCTAAAATCAAGAATTCTGTTCTGCGGTTGGCCGCACGGCCTTCCTCCGTGTCGTTGGTAGTAAAGGGCACTGACTCACCAAAGCCTTTGTATTCGATACGATTTCCTGAAACACCAATAGACTCGAGGTATTGCTTCACAGAAAAAGCGCGGTCAGTGGAAAGCGCTAAATTATCTTCTGCCTTGCCTACATCATCTGTGTGCCCGTGAATGGCGATGCGCATTCCTTTATTTTCGATCAGATAGTCGGCAAATTCAGCCAGTACGTATTTTGATTTCTCTGATATTTCTGAGGAATTCGTTCTGTAGTAAATGTCGTTGATCTTATATACACCACCGGCTTTTACTTCTGCTACGTCAAAATCGATTTCTTGAAATGCGTTTATTTCTTCGTTGTTGGTGCGTTGCTTCTTTTCGCCAACAGGCTCTGTTTCAATGAGCTTTGATTGAAATGCAATGCCATCGCCTTTTACGTTCATCACTACCGCTTCTTGCTCTTTCACTGCAATTACTGCCGCATAAGTGCCATCATCATTGCTCACATCCACGTTGGTAATCTTTTTTGAATCCATGGTTTTCAGCTGAACACTGGCGTTTTGCGCGGGATTACCGCCTTCATCCGTCAATTTTCCTTTCACAAAAACAACATTGTCGGGCCGTGCTGCTTTGTACAGTTCAAAACTCCATATATCAATACTCTTGGGGTTTTTACGGTCTTTGGCTGAATAATAGACTGTGCGGCCATCGGTGGAAACAGCAAATGCTTGCTCGTCTAATTCAGAATTTATTGGGTAGCCCAAATTGACTGGTTTTTCCCACGTACCGTCTTCTTTTTGCTTGGTGTAAAACACATCCAATCCTCCCAACCCCAAATGACCGTCAGAGGCGAAGTATAAGGTACGCGAGTCAGAGTGCATGAAGGGAGTTTTATCGTTGTAAGGCGTGTTGATCGGTGGCCCAATGTTTTGGGCGGGCTGCCACTGTCCGTTGTCATTTTTCTTAGAAAAGTATATTTCTAGCCCGGCATTTTCTCCCCGATCGCTGGTGAAATAAAGCGTTTTTCCATCGGCAGAAATACTTGGCTGTGATTCGAAGCCATTTTCAGTGTTGACATTTACACCCAGATTCTCTAATTCTGACCAATAGTAGCTGTCCATTCCCGTTTTAGGATCCCTGCCATACTTGAGCGTTGAGGTATAAATATCACAATTGATGTAACCCATACTCGCGGGTTTACAAATGGTCAAATACACGTGCTTGTTATCGATGGTCATCGTGGCTCCACCATACCTAAACGATTCGTTTTCGTTGAACGGGGCGGGGAAGGGGTCGCCTTCATCAAAGTTTTCGCCATTGAGGCGTTTGGCCTGCACAAATTTTTCAGTAAACTGCTCCTTCTCACTCATCAAACTCGCTTTAACCTCTGATTGCACGGTGTATCTTCGGGTGAGGAGCATTTTCTCGTTATCGGGCGAAATGAGCGGTAAGAATTCATCGTCATCGGTGCACACTCCGCTCACCCGCACGGGCTGAAATGGAACGGGTTTGGCGTAAACATCACGGAAAAACACAGCGTATTCATAGTCTAGCTTTATGGCATCTTCAAGCTCGTCATCGAGTGGATCTGAGGAAGAAGCGCTCAATGAATAATACTTATCGTAATACTCAACGGTAGCATTATATTCTTTTTTACCCAGGGCTATCGCGCCTAAATAGTAGTAAGGTTCAAAATGAAAATCAGGGCAAATGCGCACTACTTCTTTTAATGATGACTCGGCCGATTTGAATGATGCTCCACGAGAAATCGCTGTTTTCAATAATTCTAATCCCAGTAAATAGTGTGCTTCGGCACATTCAGGGTCTTCTTCGATGGCTTTTCTCAGGGCCTCGAGTCGGTCTTCTTTTCCGTTTTTGCGGTCTTTGGCTTCCTCAAGGTATTTTATGGCTTTTTTTTCTTCTGAACCCTGGCACTCTTCCAGCGGAATAATGCTAAAACTCTTCGAACTGACGCCATACTGCGCCATCAATGAGGTCGTTAGCACTAATAATATAAAAGTCAGATAGCATGCTTTCACTACGACCGAAATTAAGCGCTTAGGCTATTCAGCCATTGGTTTTCTGGCGTAAATAATGATCGGCAATTGTTAATAAACACATCGCTTCAACGATAGGCACCGCTCTCGGCACTACACACGGATCGTGTCTTCCTTTTCCTGCAGCCGCTACAGCTTCGCCTTTTGCATTGATGGTGGGTTGTTCTTGCATGATCGTAGCCACGGGTTTGAACGTAACGCGAAGGGTGATGTCTTCGCCATTTGAAATGCCTCCTTGAATGCCACCTGAGTGGTTTGTGAGGGTTTTTCCGAGTGCTGTGAACTGATCGTTGTGCTCTGAACCAAGCATCTTTGCTGCGGATACTCCGCTGCCCAATTCAAAAGCCTTCACCGCATTGATGCTTACCAGCGCTTTTGCCAAATCGGCATTGAGCTTGTCAAAAACAGGTTCGCCCAAGCCTGCTGGCAAGCCTTGAATGACGCACGAAACAGTGCCACCCACGGTGTCGCCCAGTTTTCTAATCTCTTCGATGTAGGTGATCATTTTTTCTGAAATAGCAATGTCAGGGCAACGCACCATCGACTGTTCTATCAACGATCGGTCGAGCGAGCGATAATCGCTCTTGCATTCAATATCGCCCACGGAAGAAACGTAAGCCCACACTTCAATGCCTTCTTTTTCTAAAAGTTGACGTGCAATAGCCCCAGCAGCCACGCGGCAAGCAGTTTCACGAGCCGATGATCTTCCTCCCCCGCGGTGATCGCGAATGCCATACTTGGCATCGTAGGTGAAATCGGCATGCGATGGGCGATACACATCTTTTATGTGGTCGTAGTCTTTTGATTTAGCGTCTGCATTTTCAATGATGAACCCAATCGGACTGCCCAAGGTTTTGCCTTCAAATACTCCTGAAAGTATTCGAATCGTATCGGCTTCTTTGCGTTGAGTTGTGATCTTCGACTGGCCGGGTTTTCTGCGGTCGAGTTCAGATTGAATGCGCGCGATGCTGAGCTCCAATCCGGGTGGACATCCATCGATGATTCCTCCGATTGCGGCTCCGTGACTTTCGCCAAACGTGGTTAACCTAAATAATTGTCCTATGCTATTGCCAGCCATACACTCATCGATTGAATGCAAAGAAAGTGTCTCTTCCAGAATAAAGGAAAGATTGCCGCGAAATGTTCGTTTTCATCCTTGCCATTTCCACTAATATTGCCAAACATTAATCATCTACAATCCCAAATGATCGTATTTACGCACATAAAATCGCTACTTCAAACCAGAACAGAGCCCACTTTGGTGGTAAAAGGCCGCGCCATGAAAATCCTTCCGCACATCAACAATGCTTGGATGAGCGTGCGCGATGAGAAAATTGAAGGTTTTGGTTCGATGGACGATTTTCAGCCATCCGATTTTGATGGCTATGAAGTGATTGATGCTTCGGGACGATTTGTCTTGCCTGCATGGGTTGACAGCCACACGCACCTTGTGTTTGCCGATTGGCGCAACCAAGAGTTTGAAGATCGAATCAAAGGTCTGACGTACCAAGAAATTGCAGAACGAGGCGGAGGAATCTTGAATTCAGCTCAAAAACTCAATGAACAAACTGAAGATCAATTGTACGATGCCGCTTTTGCACGATTACAAGGGTTGATCAATAAAGGAACTGGCGCCATCGAAATCAAATCGGGATATGGATTAAATCTGGAAGCAGAATTAAAAATGCTGCGCGTGATCAAACGTCTGAGGGAGAATGTTCCGATTCCGATAAAATCCACATTTCTCGGAGCACATGCTTTTCCAGAAGACTTCAAGCATCGCCAAGATGAATATGTGAATCACATCATCGAAGTAATGATTCCTGAAGTCGCCTCACAGAAACTGGCCGAATACATCGATGTGTTTTGCGAAGAAGGATATTTTAGTGTGGCGCAAACCGAACGAATTTTGAGTGCTGGTGCTGCGCACGGACTAAAAGCGAAGGTTCATGTCAATCAATTCAATGCCATTGGCGGCATAGAGGCAAGTGTGAAGCACAAAGCCATCAGTGTTGATCACCTCGAAGTACTTGACGATCGAGATATTCATGCACTGAAGGGATCTTCAACCATAGCTGTGGCCTTGCCGAGTTGTTCATTCTTCCTCGAAATCCCCTACACACCTGCGAGAGCGCTCATGGAGAATGACATTGCGGTGGCGTTGGCTACGGATTTTAATCCAGGATCAACGCCAAGTGGGAATATGAATTTTGTGTTTTCGTTGGCGTGCATAAAGATGAAAATGAGGCCAGAAGAAGCGGTGAACGCGATGACCATCAACGCTGCGGCTGCCATGGAAATTTCTGATCGTTGTGGCGCTATATCCACCGGCTATTTAGCCAATTTTATCGTTACGGAGCGCATCAACGCGTTGTCGTTTTTACCTTATGCTTTTGGCGAAGGGCACTTGAGCGCAGTTTATATCAATGGGAAAAAAGTGGAGGCATAAAAAAACCCCTCCATTTGGAGAGGTTTCTTTGATTTCTGGGGTTGCTTAGTTAACAGATCCACCAAGATCTGCTCCAGCTTTGAACTTAACAACGTTCTTAGCAGCGATCTTAATTTCTTTACCAGTTTGTGGGTTACGACCTGTACGAGCAGAACGCTTAGACACAGAGAAAGAACCAAAACCAACAAGAGCAACTCTGTCACCTTTTTTAAGTGCACCAGTTGTAGTGTCGATGAATGCATCCAATGCTTTTTTAGCATCAGCTTTAGAAATTCCGGCTCCGTTAGCCATAGCGTCAATCAATTCAGCTTTATTCATTTTAAATAGTTTTTAGGTTAAACATTTTGTTTCAACGAGAACAAATATGTATCGCAACCGCGCAGCCTGCAAGTGTTTTGTGTGCATTTGTTAATAAAAGAACCCCTTTGTTGATAAGTGAGGGGTTATTTTGGGGTTTTTCAAAGATTTGAACAGTAGAATTGGTCAAAACGCACACTAATTGGGCGATGTAAAGTGTCTGTCTGTGCCATCAAAGTGAGGCGACTGGATGCTTATTACTTTCAAAATCTCACTATTTGTCACCTCAACTGAATGCGGAGTGCCTTTTGGAATGAAAATATAATCGCCTTCGGTGATTGATTTCTTCTCGTTGCCCAAGGTCATGGTGCCTGACCCTTCTAATACATACACCATTTCGGTGTGCTCGGCATGGTAGTGCTCTTTCACGTGTTGCTTCACCCAAATTAAAAAACTTGAAGCATCCTTTGAGTCATTCAACGGCAAAACGTTGATGTTTTCGAATTCCTCCTTGGGTTCAATGCGTGTGAGGTGCTTGAATTCCTGGGCTTGAACGGTAGAAAATGCAGAAATCAAGGTAACGGTGAGAAAGACAATTTTACAGATCATGTCAACTATTTTGGGCTAATGTATATAATGACTACAACACTATGACGACCGATTTACAACCTATATCTTTGAAGGGAATTTTTGAATTTTTTGAAGGATGGAAATAGGTCAACTAACAACGGATGAGGCGATAGCCTTAGAAAACAAATACGGAGCGCATAACTATCATCCGTTGCCCGTAGTGTTAGATCGAGGCGAAGGAGTATTTGTGTGGGACGTAGAAGGTAAGAAATACTTCGATTTTTTATCTGCATACTCAGCGGTTAATCAAGGCCACTGCCATCCAGCAATTGTGGATGCTATGACCGAACAAGCAAAACGATTGGCACTTACCAGTCGCGCATTTTTCAACTCTAGACTGGGCGAATACGAGAAATACATAACTGAATACTTTGCTTTTGACAAGGTGTTGCCGATGAATTCTGGTGCTGAAGCAGTTGAAACTGCCATCAAATTGGCTCGAAAATACGGCTATGAAAAAATGGGTGTGGCACCTGAAAAGGCTAAAATCATCGTTGCGAACGATAATTTCCACGGACGCACAACCACCATCGTGTCGTTTTCCAACGATAAAGATGCACGCAAGAATTTCGGGCCATACACACCCGGATTCGAGAGCATTCCTTACAATGATTTGGACGCACTGCGAAAGGCGGTCGCGCAAGATAATGTAGTAGCGTATTTGGTGGAGCCTATTCAAGGTGAGGCAGGGGTGAATACTCCGGCTGACGATTACATCAGAAAAGCAAAGGCCATTTGCGCAGAACACAAGGTATTGTTTATTGCCGATGAAATTCAAACAGGAATTGCGCGCACAGGTTCGCTTTTGGCGGTGTGTGGCAATTGCACTTGTGCCGGACATTGCGAGCAGCAAGCTGAAACCTACACCCGACCTGATATATTGATCTTAGGCAAAGCATTGAGTGGCGGTGCATATCCGGTCTCTGCAGTGTTGGCTGATGACGCGATCATGAATGTGATCAAACCCGGCCAACATGGGAGCACCTTTGGCGGAAATCCCATTGCAGCCGCGGTGGCTATTGCAGCCTTACAGGTGGTGAAGGATGAGAAATTAGCGCAAAATGCTCGGAGATTGGGAGCGATTTTCCGCGCTGAAATGATAAAACTTGCCGATGAATTCGAAATTGTCAAGCTCGTGAGAGGAAGAGGATTATTGAATGCAGTGTTGATCAACGATACTGAAGACAGCTCCACCGCTTGGGATATTTGCGTCAGCCTGATGCACAACGGACTTCTGGCAAAACCAACCCACGGAAATATTATTCGATTTGCACCACCACTTGTGATGACCGAAGAACAACTCATGCAATGCATTGCGATTATCAAAAGCACCATTGCGTCATTTGAAAAGAAATAAAGCATTTAATGGCTAACTTATTAAAGAATAAAGCAGACCAAGAGGTTAAAATCAAAAAGCCCGAGTGGTTGAAGGTGAAGATTCCCGGAGGCAAGGAATATTTGCGCGTGAAAGAAGTGGTGGAAGAGCGAAACCTCCACACGATTTGCTCGAGTGGTAAATGCCCAAACCAAAGCGAATGTTGGTCGGCTGGCACAGCAACCTTTATGATTTTGGGAAATACCTGCACGCGCTCGTGTCAGTTTTGCAATGTAGCTACAGGAGCAGGAGAAGAAGTCGACATTTTTGAACCCGCTAAGGTGGCTGAAAGCATTCGTGTAATGGGATTAAAACACGCGGTGATTACATCTGTTGACCGCGATGATTTGCCTGACGGAGGCGCCAACCATTGGAAGAAAACCGTGGAAATGATCCGCAAGAAAAATCCGGGAGTAACCATCGAAACGCTGATTCCCGATTTTAAAGGCGAGTGGGAAAATCTTGCTCCAATCTTGGAAGTGAAACCGGAAATCGTATCACACAACATCGAAACCGTGGAGCGCATCACCAAAAATGTGCGTATTCAAGCAAAGTACTGGCGCAGCATGGAAGTGCTGAAGCGATTGAAAGAAGGGGGAATCACCAGAACAAAAAGCGGAATCATGGTCGGTTTGGGTGAAACGCAAGAAGAAGTTTTTCAAACACTGCGCGACCTATATACTCAAGGCGTCTCTGTGGTGACCATCGGACAGTATTTACAACCTTCAAAAAAACACCTGCCAGTGATGGAATGGGTGAAACCAGAGGTATTTGAAACCTACAAATCGTTTGGCGAATCATTGGGCATTGATCACGTAGAAAGTGGACCTTTAGTTAGAAGTAGTTACCACGCTGAGCGACACATGTAATGTTTTAATCGAAGAAATTTATACATTCGTCACGTTAATCGTAACGTTTACTTCTGTGAATAGAATACTACTCGTTTTACTTTCAATCATTCTTAGTGCTAACATTTCCTCTGCTCAGAACGGGTCAGTTGCTAGGGAATGGAATGAAGTGCTGCTCGAAGCTATTCGTAATGATTTTGCACGACCTACGATTCACGCTCGCAACTTGTATCATACTTCTGTTGTGATGTATGACGCCTGGGCTGCATACGATACGGTGGCGAGCACGCTTTTTTTAGGAAAAGAAATGGGCGGGTTTCCAGTTCCGTTCAACGGAGTTCAAGCACCGATTGATCCACTTTTATTGAAGAAATTCAGGGAAGAGGCAATGAGCTACGCAGCGTATCGACTGCTGACGCATCGATTTGAAAACTCACCAGGAGCGAGCCATAGCTTGTTTTTAATGGATTCGTTATTTGCTGATTTGGGGTTCGATAAGAATAAAACATCATGGAATTACGCTTCCGGTGATCCCGCAGCTCTCGGCAATTATATCGCAGCGTACATGATCAATTTTGGGCAACAAGACGGATCAAATGAAATTAATGATTATGCGAATTTATTTTACGATGAAGTGAATCCACCATTGGATTTAACTTTACCTGGAAATCCTGACCTGATAGACCCAAATCGCTGGCAGCCGCTCGAATTTGACACCTTTGTTGATCAAAGCGGGAATCTATATTTAGGTGGAATTCCGCCTTGTTTGAGTCCTGAATGGGGCAGTGTTGTTCCGTTTTCATTGACCTCTGAAGACCTTGAAATTCTGGAGCGCGATTCAGAAGAATGGTGGGTTTATCACAATCCTGGACATCCGCCTTACCTCGATACGGTTGATGGAGGAGGAGATTCAGACCTGTATAAATGGACCTTTTCTTTGGTTACTGCCTGGAGCAGTCACTTGGATCCTGATGATACTACCATGTGGGATATTTCACCCAATAACATTGGCAATGTGCCGATGGAAATGTATCCTGATTCCTTTTCCGAATATCCGTCTTTTTATGATTTTGAAAATGGCGGTGACGTAAGTCAAGGCTATGATGTAAATCCGGCTTCGGGTTTGCCATATCCAGTGCAAATGAAGAAACGTGGTGACTACACGCGCGTGTTGGCTGAGTTTTGGGCGGATGGTCCAGATAGTGAAACACCACCCGGACATTGGCACACCATTCTCAATACTGTGATGGATTACCCCGAATTCAACTATCGATTTAAAGGCGAGGGCGAAGAGCTGGATCACCTTGAATATGAGGTAAAGGCTTATTTGGCACTGGGCGGAGCGATGCACGATGTGGCCATTTCGTCATGGGGCGTGAAAGGTTATTACGACTATGTGCGCCCAATTTCAGCGCTTAGGTATATGGCCAAGTTAGGGCAATCTTCTGATCCGAATTTGCCCAACTATCATCCTGCAGGCATACAGTTGATTCCTGATTTTATCGAGCAAGTGCAAATAGGCGACCCTTTAGCGGGAAATAACAATCAATTTGTTGGAACAATTAAGGTGAAGGCATGGCGCGGGCATAACTTCATATCAAATTCAGAAACTGACATTGCTCATGTCGATTGGATTTTAGCGAGAAATTGGTGGCCGTATCAACGTCCATCATTCGTAACACCGCCATTTCCTGGTTTTGTATCGGGTCACTCAACCTATTCGCGCGCAGCGGCCGAGGTAATGACTTTACTCACAGGCGATGAGTATTTCCCAGGTGGAGTAGGACGCTTTGTCGCACCAAAAAACGATTTCCTTGTTTTTGAAAAAGGGCCAAGCGATACCATCGTCTTAGAATGGGCGAAATATTACGATGCTTCTGACCAATGCAGTCTGTCGCGAATCTGGGGCGGTATTCACCCACCGGCTGATGATATTAAGGGGAGAAGAATTGGCCACGTAATCGGCATTGAAGCATTCAATTATGCTGAGGCGCTATTTTTAGGTGAAGAAGATTCAATCACAGGGGTTGATGACGAAGCGACTAAACTTGCTTCTGCACTTCATGTGTACCCAAATCCTAGTGTTAACGGTCAGTTTAATGTGAAGTTGGATCAAGCTTGTGGTGAACAAGTCGAGTTCTTTGTCTACGATACTTTTGGACGAATGGTGTTGAAACAGTCGATTTCTAATGATTGTAAGTCATCCATATTTGATGTGAACCTCACCAATCAATCAAAAGGAGTTTACTTTTTGACGGTGATAAGCAAGGATTCAAAATCAAGCCAACGCTTGATTATTCAGTAGTTTTTTTAATGGATAGATTTATGACTTTGGTTGTGTTGATTGGGAGGTTTTCAATTCCCATCTTTGACCAAACGAATTATTCATGGATTATAACTTCACTGTTCTTGATCGCTTTCTTCGATATGTAAAGGTTGATACCCAGTCTGATCCTCACAGCGATACCATTCCGTCCACTGAAAAACAGAAGGATTTGAGCAGAATACTCGTTCAAGAATTGAAAGAATTAGGTGTAAATGATGCGGAAATGGATGAGTTCGGATATGTTTACGCCACCATTCCATCCAATACAGAGAAAGACGTGCCGGTGATATGTTTTTGCTCGCATGTCGATACTTCACCCGAAAGCAGCGGAACCAATGTCAATCCAGTTGTTCATACCAATTATGACGGACGTGTGTTGCTGCTGCCTGCCGACAACAACATTAAAATCGATCCGGCAGCTCACCCCGAATTGGCCAAGAAAATGGGCAACGACATCGTTACCGCTGATGGCACTACATTGCTCGGAGCAGACAATAAAGCAGGAGTAGCAGCCATCATGGACATGGCGCATTATTTCATGAATCACCCGGAAGAAAAGCACGGAACCATCCGTATTTTATTTACTCCTGACGAAGAAATAGGCAGGGGCGCAGATGCAGTAAACATTGAAAAACTCGCTGCAGATTTCGGATATACGGTTGATGGCGAAGCCTTGGGTTCGTTTGAAGACGAAACCTTCAGCGCGCACATGGTGAAGATATCGATCGAAGGAGTGAATTTTCATCCCGGATTTGCAAAAGGAAAACTTGAAAGTGCGCTGAAAGCGGCTTGTACGTTTATCGATCGCTTGCCAAAAGACGCGTGGTCGCCTGAGACAACGGAAGGTCGTGAAGGATTTGTGCATCCCTACGAACTTTCGGGTGGAATAGAGAAGGCAGAAATCACCATGATCATACGTTCATTCGTTGATGAAGACCATGTGGATTATGAAAATCGGCTGCGCAAAATGCTCGAAGAAGTCATGCGCGACTACCCCAATTCGAACTTCACCTTCGAGGTGATGGAGCAATACCGAAACATGAAGAACATCATCAATCAATGTCCGCAGGTCTCAGAATTCGCCATCGAAGCGATCAAACGATCGGGATTGAGACCACGTATCGGAAGTATTCGCGGTGGAACAGATGGTTCGAAGCTCTCGTTTATGGGGTTACCTTGCCCAAACATCTTTGCAGGCGAGCACTCATTTCACAGCAAAATGGAGTGGGCGAGTGTTCAAGACATGGAAAAAGCAGTGGAGACGCTCGTCAACCTTGCTAAGATTTGGGAAGAGCGCAGCTAGGTATTGTCGGTTGAGTTGTAATAAGTCGATAAAATTGAATCCATCTGGCGCTCACCTTTGCAAATGGAGTGTATGTTATTCCACATTGCATCAGAAATAAAATCATTGAGTGGTTGCTCGTGGCTGGTGATGTCTTTAAACGCATTGACCAGTTTTTTGTCCCATATTTTATGGTAGCGCAAGGTGTCGTCAGGATAGACAATCTTCCTGCGGGTGCCTTCTGGAATCGCTCGAAACGGCACGCTGATGTTTAAGTAGCCATAATCATCCGTGAGCTGTTCGCCCGGATGAATGTCTCGCACTGCGATTTCAAAATCGTAGGCAGTAGTGAGGCAATTTGAATTGAAACTGTGGTTTACGAAGCGCGCGTTATCCCAACACAGCACATAGTTTCCGATGTTATTGCGAAAAGCATAGATGTCGATGATGTTTTTGTAGGGTTCTTCCATTTCTTCAAACTCACGCGGAGTGAAAGAGCGGTCAAACTTGTCTAGCACCCATGTGATGGTTCCTTTTGGGATGAATTGTTTGGCAACTATGCCGTAGCCGATTTCATCGTTGATGAATTGGAGCTCGGTGTGAGGGTGAATCATTAATCGTTGATAATTTAAATAAAATTAGATCAGCCAACGATCTGAAAATGAAGTGTTGAAAACTATTGTCTAAATGGTGAGCACATTCTGGCTGTATCATTCGAATCTGAATAATAAAACTTTCTAAATTCCGATCCATTCATGCAGCTTTCACTCTTTCAACCTTAATGACTAAAATTATAAATTCACTTACAAGAACGAGAGAATGACAAAGAATGAAAACCATTCGAAGCATATCAAAAAGCCTTGGCCAACTAGAGATGCCATGCAACAGGTGTATACGCAGAAACTTTGGGGTGGGCATCAGGTTGACTTTTATTCAGGAGAAGGCTCGCATCTGACTTATTTGGTGCAGCCGTACGTAGATGTGGTGACTGCATTTCTTACTTCTTTTGATCAGCCACTGGTAGTTTGCGATTTGGGTTGCGGTGATTTTAACGTGGGTAAAGAACTGGTGAAACACTCGAAAAAGTATGTGGCGGTAGATATTGTAGCCGAGCTTATCGAGCGCAATAAAAACAAGTTTCATGTTGTGAACTTAGAATTTCATTGTTTGGATATCGCTGCAGAAGCTTTGCCAAAAGGCGACTGTGCGTTGGTGCGGCAAGTGTTGCAGCATTTATCCAATGCCGAAGTGCAGCGCATTGTTGACAAGTTATACCAGTATAAGTATGTGATTTTAACTGAACATATTCCCGAAGGTAATTTCGTACCTAATGTTGATATCATCTCAGGTCAAGGCATTCGTCTCAAAATGCAAAGTGGGGTAGATCCTTTGGCAGCACCGTTTAATCTAAAAGTAAAAGCAGTACGACAATTGCTCTCCATTCCGTTAACAATGGGGAAGATCACAACAACTCTCTATACGCTGTGATGTGCTTCGAATTGAAAGTCAGATTAATGTGAAATTTTCACCGAATGCGTACTCCTTGTTTCGCCTTCAATTTTTAGAAAGTACACGCCATCAGTCAACGCAGACACATCGATGTGATTGCTTGTACTCATAAGCCTTCCAGTCATCACCAATTTCCCGGTTTGATCAATCAACGAAAATTTTGCGTTTTGCGAAAGAGCGTTTTGCACCAGAAGCACATTCGAGACTGGATTTGGATAAATCAGCCAAGTGGAAGTGTTTTCAGTGGTTTCAATACCCAAGGGTTCTCTAACGGTAAGGACTGCTGCAGTGCTCGTGTCTGAGCAGTTCGACTCGGTTGCAATGCATCGATAGAGGTAATTGTTCATTTGCTGTGCGGTGTTTGAAATGGTGAGGCTTGGCGCATCTACTCCTGCATATTGTCCTACATTGCTGAGGTTGATAAATCCCGTTCCGTTGTTTTCTTGCCACTGCAAATTCGCTGATGCTGAGGCTGACAATGAGAATACAGCGTTATTTCCTGCCGGTAAGTTTACATTATTGGGCTGTTGGGTGATGAGCATTGCCGGAGTAACGTTGATCATCGTTTCGATCACACTATCGCATCCCTGCACTGAAGATAAGGTGTCATAATGAATGCCTGCAGTAGTGTAGGTGCTTGTCCCAATGGTTACGCTGATTTCTTCGCATGCGTTAAACGAAAAGGCCATTTCTGTTTCGTAAACCGGATACACCATCAAATCGGTGTTTACCACACTGTCGCAGCCTGCGCTCGAAATCAAGGTGTCGGTGTAATTGCCTGTGCTTGTATAGGTGTTTGAACCCACGCTCACGCTCTCGCCACCGCAGAGGGTGAGGTTTTGATTGCTTACAATGGCACTGGCGGCAGCAATTGTGCCTGTTTCAACTAGCGTTGCACCGTTGTTGTCGGTGACGGTTACACTGTAGGTGGCAGGGCATAGGCCGCCAATACTATCAGTGCTTGCACCCGTGCTCCAAGCATAGCTGTAGGGTGACTGACCACCGCTAGCCACCGCGCTTAATGCGCCATCACAGGCCCCTTCACATGCTTCATCGATGGCACTTACTTGCACTGAAAGAGGAACAGCAAGTGCGCAGCAATCGCCACCGGCCGACATGTTCTGCGTGCCCGACCATATGCCGTATTGTACGCGATGCATGTAAAGCGAGGTAGTGCTAAAAACGGAATTAAAATACGATTCGATTTGATCAACGGTGTTGCATCCGCCTTGTGAGCTGTTGGTTGAGCACGAATACCCACAAATGATGGACGGGTATCCCGATGCATTTGGCAGGGGCGAAGGTGGGGCAAAGGTGATGCTCGTGGCTGCAGCTCCTGCACCCGTTATGCTTGTGGTGCCACCGCTGTTGTATCCCGCATACCTTACCTCCGTAACATTGCTTGCGAATGCACCTGAAATAGTGATGGTTACTGCCTCATAGCTCACTACACCAATTTTTATGTTGGGCGTATTGACATCAACGTTGATGTTGAGCGTGCCGCCATCGTAGTTGGTGAAAATGACCACATTGCCATTGGGGTTGCAAAAGATGCCTTGGGCATTGATTGAACCAACAGAAAGTATAGCTAACAAGAGGGTGCAGATACGATTCATAGCGTGTTGTTTTAAAGGCGGGTTCTAAAAATTCAAATTTTATTTTTATGATTTGAAAAAATGTAATCTGAATTTAGAATTGAAGAAATTGAGCAAGCAAAGTTTTTGTCTTTAAGCGTAAAAATTATGCGAAGTATTTCATAAACTGTCAAATTGTTTACCTTTCTTAGTCGCTGAAAGGAGTAGCAACTGTTTTTATAAGCTAAAAATTCAAATTCAGGCAAAACTGCACTTGCCGTCTGAATGAGAATTTGTTTTATCTCTCCTTTTTTCAGTTCGGGTGATTTGTCTTGCTTAGTTGTCAACTCTTTTATTTTGTCAATCCAGTTCAATTTGTCTGTTTGTTTGCGGTGTCGTTCTTCAATTGGCTATAACGTTTCGCGTGCAGGCGATCGTAACCCTGTGTTGCGCCTGCGGCAGGGTTATGGCGCTTGCACGCTGTTATGGGCTGGTTTTAATACATCAAACTTTTTTTAGATGAATTACTCCAACCTGCCTGATTTTCGTAATCCACAAAATAAATCTTCAAGTCCGCTTGGTTTTCATATTTCACGAAGTACACTCTCTTCTTTGCTTGATTGGAGTATTGAGTAAAAAACCATTTACCATCATTGCTACCAGCTTGATTTTCGTATTTGACTTTGTAAACTTTAAGATCAGCCTGATTTTCGTATTGAACTACAAATACTTTTACGTCAGCTTGATTCTCATAATCAACCGAATATACCTTTTGCGCTTTTGCTAACCCAAACGTGAGTAACATAGTTGCTAAAATCAATAACTTTTTCATTTTATTATTATTTTTTAAATTTATGTTCCTACTCTTTTCGATTTTCAGTTTACTCGCTGTTTTTAAAGTGGTTTTCTTGTCTCCACTATTTTATGTCGGCAAATAAATGCTCTTATGATGAGTCCAATCCGTTTTTCGGTGGTTCTCTTGTTTGTCCGCTATGTCTGTTTAACTTGCCCATAACGGTTTGCAGCTAAAAGAAGTGGCGGCTTTGGACCACTAAACTGTCTGTACCCACCAAACTTTATTAGATGCACAACTGTTTATATTCGCACTTCCCCCGCCATTTTTTTTAGGTGCTGTTATGGGCTGGTTTTATATCCATTTTGACTGGTTGAGTAGTTTCACATTAGAACAAAAACTCTATCTCTAACTGTGTTGATAGCCCTAATTGTTTTTCTATGAGGTTTGTATGTGGTTATTTTGTTTTGATTATAAATAATCATTTCCCACGCATCATTATTAAACATTTCTTTTATTTCTTTTAAGCTAAACCTTGTTGAATATCGTGATGTAAATCCTGTTTTGCTTTTTTCGTTGAATAATAGTACAAGTTGGTCGCTTTCTATCTTAATGTCTTTGTTTGAAAGCTTTAAGCTGTCAATGGTTTTGTATATGATTGAGCTTTTAATGCTAAAATTTACTATGGCAGAATCCTTTATTTCGTTTCTGTACCTAAAAGTAATGTCTAAAATCAAGTCTTCACTTGATTTTTCGTCTTTGAATAAAATAGGGTTTATAAAATACTGTGTTCCTTCTTCGCCAACGTAAAACGTTTCAAAATAATTTTTTCCTGATTTTGTTGTTGATGGTTTAATTGATAAACAACCGCTAAACATTAATAATAACAAAATGAACGAAACGAATTTAAAGTGTGAAGTATTGCAATTTCTAATCAAGAGGTTTTTCATATTTTACGGTTTAAATCGACTTGAAAGTTCTTTTATATTGAATAAAGAATCAGATAATGCTGCCGAATTTGTTACAGTTAAAACATACACCAGATTATTGCTAAAGTTCCTTGTGTAAATTGTAATTTGGTCTTTTTCATTACTGTATGTTTTGTAAAAGTAATTGGCAGAATCGCCTTCGAAATACGTTTGATTTAAAGTATATATTAAATTATAATCGGTCAATTCTTTTATAGATGTATTGTATGGAATTCCAACAAAGATTAAGTAGCTATCGGACTTTATGCACCTAAATAATGGAATTTGAACATCGTTTTTATCAAAATACGAATTGAAAATCTCTTTTTTCTTAGTATCAATTTCTACAACTTCTTCACCATTATTTAGCTTAAAGGAAATTGTATTGAACAAAAGTACACTTTCATCTTGTTTAGAAGTACAACATAAAAGTGTTGTACTCATAATTAAAATAAGTAAAGCATTTTTCATACGATAAGATTAAATAAGTCAAGGGGTGGATACCCCTTGACTTATGGGTTACATTATTCTCCAGTTACAATTGTTTCATAAGTAACAATCAAATTAAGCAAGCTAGTTTGCTTAATGTCAACTGTTGAAATTTTAGTAATTCCACCATTTTTTGCAGCGGTTCTGATACTTGCATCTGCATCAAAAAATAGAATTCCTAAATAACCTGTTGCTTTAGCTGTTCCAACTTTGTTTCCAACAGGATTGCTTGTAGCATTAACAGGTAATGTCAATGCACAGCTCGACATCATTGCAACAACTGCGAGTAATGCAAAAATTGTTTTTACTTTTCTCATTTTAATTAAATTTAATTTTTCCTACTCATAAGGCTTTTCAGAATACGCCCCGTTTTTTTGAGTGGGTTCTGGACTCCACTTTGAAAATTCAATAATACTCTTTTTTTGTCACTTTGGGTGGTCAGCCCTTTGGCTTTCGCAGACCGTATTGGTTTTTAAACTTGCCCATAACGTTTTCGCTATGAAATGTAGGGCTTTTCGGAGTACAATTCCGTCCGCCCGTGAAAAAATAAACAATGAAAAACAAACACATGAGAAACGATTGTCGCCCTATATTTTATAGCGGTTGTTGGCACACGTTTTTTTATTTCAACTTATCTTTCAATAATTCATTTTCTGTCTCCAAGTTTCTTACTTGATTCTCAAGGTCGAGTAAACTCAATGACATTTGTGATATTGTTTCAGATTGTTTTAGTTACATTTCAATTATGCTATTTGATTTATTCTGTATTAGTTAGTTTCATGGTTAGTCCAAAAAGCATAAGCAACTTGTAAAATCATGATTAAAATGGAAGCAATGATTAAGTTTCTAGATGTTTTAAATTGTCGACTCGATATGGAGCTTTGGTCACTTAAAAACTGCAGTATCAATTTTGCTGTTTTTTCTTGGTCGCCTAAGTCAAAAGGAATATTGGGATGGGCCAAGTTGTCCACTAAACTTTTTGAATATGTCCATTTGTTATTTTTTAATGTGTGCTAACGGCTTGCGTGCAGGCGAACGTGTAGCCCTGTGCCAGCCTGCGGCAGGGCTATGGCGCTGTACGCCACATATATAGATTGATTTTCAAACCATAATTTTTATGGACATAACCACCTTTTATCTATTCTGACTTCATTTTGTTTATAATTTTTTATTTTTAGTTCTTCGTCATACTATTTTAAATATTTCTTGGAGCATTTCATAGTAAAGGTTCCGTAATTCTCATTTCACCCTTTTAATTCTTATTCAAATTGCTTTTAATAAATCTGTGCATACTTGGAAAATGAGCAGCGAGGTGAACAAATGGAGTATATCAATATCTTTTTATCTACTAATACTTTTCTCAGAAAAATGTACTTTTCAATTTTTTGGATTATTTTTGAACGTAATACTTTTGTTTGTTAATTGTGAAAAACTGATTCCTCCAAGAGTTATAATGATGTTAGCCTCACTTAATTCAACTTCCTTAAGATAAGGCATTTAAAACTGAATTTCTTACACTATTTTTATCTTCAATATTTTCTTATCTGCATCATTGTAATATTGCAGCTCTTTTATACTGCCAATGTCCTTAGTGTAAAAATGTTTTATATATATCAGTGAGATACACAAAATTTCAGAACTTATGGAATCAATAAAACCAAAATAGTGCTTATTTCTTTTGGCCAAATCTCTATTCTTGTTGTTTACTGTTAAGGAGGCTGATTATGGGCATGCTGCTCTTTATCAGCATGTGCTATTTCAAAGTCTCTATTACCTCTCATCGGATCTATTCCATTTGTCATGATTCTATTTTGCTTTCTGTAAATCACCAAACCATGAAGGCAAATCTAACACCAATAAATATGCGTTAGAAGGATACATTGTTTTTCATGCCTTAATAATTTCTTATCTCTTTTTTTCATAACTTTTGTATAGCAGCCTCCACAGTTTTTCAAAAGTATTCCAATGCTTCATAAACACTTTTTTATATCCAAATCAATAATTTGTTCATTCACAGAGAGAAGCAAATGTTCTTCGAAGAAAGTGAATGATGTGTCGATTTTAGTTTTTAAAAACATTTCATCATTATTGTAGTGATTTAAACTTAGCTATTATTACTCTATTGCACCTTCCAATAAGTCATAATCGTTATTTGCTAAATCTTCACGAAGAAATCCTCAGAACTCAGGATCAATTTCGTCTGTCAGACCTCTAATATCTATGGCCTTTCGCATTATTTCGTTATAAGTTAATTCAGAGTCATCGTTGAAGCATACACCCACATAATCATCTGATTTTCTATCAATTGAATCAGTTTTTCTTTTCACTCAAGTGGCTAATAAATTAAATCATTGCCAAAGTAAGGCCTCCATTTATTGTGGCTGCCAAAACTACAGAATGGCTTCATGAATCTGCTTTTTCACTCAAAGTTATATGTTTCTTCAGAAATTTTGACTTTATTCATATTTGTAAAATGGGCTGATAGTCACTATGATATTATCACCATATTTAAACAACATGAAATATAGTTTTTTCTTTTTATGTCTTTTAGTAACTCTGCTCCCACTTCTGGTTGAATAATACTCTAATGAATTTAGATTCCATCAAAAGGCTCTCTCATTCAAAAAACAGCATAATTTCCTCCCATCCATGTCTGATTAATTGCTGAATGAGTCATCTAGATAGTTGAGCTCCTTCTTCTTGAAGTGCCCAATGTTTGACCTGAAGGTAAATGATCTTAATTCCAAACAACTATTTTCTCACACTTCTTTAAAAATTTATAGAGGGAAACTCCACTGTTATTTGGTTTTAACCCTCATTTTTTTGACTTCCGCTTGGATTACCCTCTGCTCCACTTCTATTGCATAGGTCCTACTAAGGCCTTTCTTCCATTTGCACTGAAACCTGTTTTCGTGAAAGGTGATTTCATCAAAACCAGTTACTTACTTTTTGCCATGAATGTTGTTATAAAATTACCTCTTCTAAAGTACCGGTTAATGTTGGCATCGCTATAAGTTCCATTAATGGTTCCTTTTTTCCTTCTGTGAAGATCGCTTAATACCATTCTCAATGGTGTAGGTTTAATTTAATCACATTTTTGTTTTTTATTGATTTTCAAATTTAGTATTTCTTTTCAATTTATCTATAAATTGCTGAAGGCTAGCAAGATTTCTTAAAGTCGTTTCTGTCCAGCCGTGAAAAGTATAATTAAATGAACAAAGACATGAAAAAGTTACGAGACAAAGCATTGGCTATAGGTATTGTTGGCACACGTTTTTTTATTTCAACTTATCTTTCAATAATTCATTTTCTGTCTCCAAGTTTCTTACTTGATTCTCAAGGTCGAGTAAACTCAATGACATTTGTGATATTGTTTCAGATTGTTTTAGTTGCATTTCAATTATGCTATTTGATTTATTCTGTATTGAGTTAGTTTCATGGTTAGTCCAAAAAGCATAAGCAACTTGTAAAATCATGATTAAAATGGAAGCAATGATTAAGTTTCTAGATGTTTTAAATTGTCGACTCGATATGGAGCTTTGGTCACTTAAAAACTGCAGTATCAATTTTGCTGTTTTTTCTTGGTCGCCTAAGTCAAAAGGAATATTGGGATGCATTGGAGTTATTCCACTAAACTTTTTGAATATGTCCATTTGTTATTTTTTAATGTGTGCCAACGTCGTGCAGCCACCTGAAGGGCGACTTTACCACAAAACTTGATTTGAAAAACTAATGTTTGATTAACTACAAACTGTCTTTGGAACACGAAAACTTCCTTGCCTTTTGGGTAGGTGCTATGGGAATGAGCTATCATTGGCTGCATACTTGATAACTATTAATATTTGCTGAATTTTGATATATATCCGATTTTTATCATTCCAATTATCATATAAATCATTTCCTTACAACCCCATTTTGATATCTACATTAAGTAACCTAATTGTGATGTAGCAGACCATTCTGTTGCTTCCGCTAATTATTAAAGCCCTCACAGCCCTGTCCAACGCCTTCAGAAATATTCAAAGCTGAAGAATAAACCCCACTGGCCATTATCCTCTACTTTGGTTTGTTCCTGCTGTGTAGATGAGTTGCTTTCTCAGAATTATACCTGAATTGGTTGTTACTTTTGTTTAGCTACTATTACAGTAATAATACCATAGCTGACATTGAGATCAATGCTACGGCAAAATATTTTGATATTTTCATATTGTTGAGTTTTATTTTTTTATTGGTTACAGGTCTGTTACTTCCCAGCGCTACAAATGCCCTGATCACTTCTATTTATGGTTAACACATAAGTAGGATTTGAACCTTGACCATCGCTTGAAGAATATCTGAATTTTGTCAGGAATAACATTTACCCGAAATGATTTCCTGTAAGTTCCTCTAGTAAACTCTGCCGTTGTCCTCAAGATTGATTTGTTGTGTTTACGATTGTAGCTTTAATCAGGAATTTATAGTCGATTGATGGAACTGAAACCTTATTTCCGTTAATTACCATATCATCACCATATTGATTTTTCATAAAATAGCTTGTGCTGGAATACCGCATACTCCTTAACCCAGCCGACAAACCTCCTCGGGTTTATCTTCAGATTTTTTTCAGTCTCATTTGGTGATGAGTTGTTAGTTGATTTTGACACATATTCCCACAAACCAAATAAAGACGTTAGAGCGCCAACACAGGTATTGGGCTGTAAAAATTCTTTCTATTCCTTTGAATTTATTAATGTTTGTGTAAATGAATGGGGCAAAGCCCTATTCATTTTTTACTTAAAGCCCATTTTGTGCTTTAGCCATTATTTTGTTTGAAAAGTAATTGAAATCACTTTTGTGCCTGATTGCCATATGTCATTACTCAGAGCTATATTTCCTCCATATTCTCCGAGGTCAACATTTGAAGATGCTTGCGATTCTCCTTTACCAAGTATTGATTCAACTTGAGAAATAGACATGTCATTAGATATCTTGTAATATATGTCTTCTTATTTAGTCATGGAAAATAACTTGTGGAACTAAAATGCAAATATTGCAGCTATTGTATAGAGTAGTATTTTTCATTTTTAGTAATTAATATTTCTAGTCCACTACCAAGGCAAAACCAAATAATAATGATAAAGAATATAATATACAATATTATACTATTATTTTTTGCTTTTTTAGTTTATTAATATCATCTCTCTGTTATCCATAATCTCCGAGGCATTTTGTAAGATACCCATGAATTCGTCCATGTTTTCTTGCTTTTAATATGCTATCATTGGTCATTCCGCCCGTGGACTTTGAAACTTCTAATTCAAAAACATATGTACTTTCATCTTGAATTTTGAAAGCGAAAATCTAAGTGTTGGCCTGCAAGTTCCTTTTGCCTAACTGGATTGAATTTAATGTGTCATTTTGGTTTAGAAAATTATAAGTAGGTAGTTTTCACACAAATATTTCATTTTATTTTCCACCTCTTTTTGGAAATATGTGGGTTTGCCCCTTGGTGTGGCTACTGTATTATTGCCTATTTTTTTGAATTTAAATTTGTTCCTACTCGTTTGGCTTTCGGAATACGCCCTGTTTTTTAAAGCAGAGCTTTTAATCTCATCTTTGGTTTTCAATTTGTAAAATATCTTTTAAGAACTGTCAGTTTAAGTATTTTCGTGGTTTTCTTGTCTGTGTCATTCCGTTGTGTCGTTTCTAACTTGCCCATAAAGAATTGTAAAAGGTTAATTTGATATTTATTTTTTTTCAACATCATCTCCTGTAATCCTTTTAAATTGAGGGTTTCCGGTTAAAATTCTGTCTAACGGATTTACGATTTTTTGCAAATCACGGGTACTTACGTGCGTGTAAATCGCTGTGGTTTCCAGCGACTGATGGCCAAGCATTGTCTGTATCAAACGCAAATCAGTCCCATGATCCATTAAGTGCGTTGCAAAACTATGCCTAAGCATGTGCGGTGTGGCTTTCTTAACACCTGCTTTTTTTGCAGCTGCGCGTACAATTTGACCTATACTCGATCCACTGTATTGTTTCCTATTCGGACCCTCAAACAACCAATAATTTGGCTTATACTCTTCTAAATAACGCTCAATGCCAACGCGAATGCTTTCACCTAAAATCGTTACGCGGTCTTTCTTGCCTTTTCCACCACGCACAAAAATTTGATTTCGGTCTGTCTTAATATCCTGGATACGCAATTGAATGACTTCTCCACGCCTCAATCCGCCTGAATACATCAAAGCCATAATGCATTGATGTTTTAAATTATTTCCAGCTAAAACAAGCTTAAGAGCTTCTGCCTCGCTTAAAATTTCAGGCAATTTTTCTTCGGTTCTCGGCCGCTCAAGCCAATACTTTTTGCGCTCTAAACCCAAAACATGCTCGTAGTAAAACTTAATGGCATTTATAGCTTGGTTGTGTGTGCTTTGGGCAACCTTTCGCTTTACAACCAACATTTTCATGTAGTCTTTGATTTCTTCTTCAGTAACGTCCTCAGGAGCTTTTGGATGGAAGAATCGTACAAATTGAAGAAACATTCCAGAGTAAGTTGATACTGTGCTTTTGCTGTACCTTCTTCGAATCAACATGTCCTTATACTCTTTCGGTAAGAGAACTCGTGGTTTCGTTGATTCGGTGACTTGCACAGGCAATTGCGCAGGAGAATTAGAAAATCTTCTTCTAAACTCGATTCTAAACTGCTCATCTTCCGTGTCAGATAAAAGCGAATTAATATCCTTGTAATCAATCCACGTTACTCCTTTGAATGCTGAAAGTATTTTCTTGATTGAGTCAGTTTCATCATCGATATACCAACATGTAAAAGTTCTAGACCACTCTGCACCGAGACTTTTAGCGATATTCTGAAACTCACGGTTCACTGGAAAAAATAGCCCCAGCCGAAACTTATCTCGGTGAAATATTCGCCTGATTTTGACCTCAGTAGTGTTTTGTTGATCTTCCATAGTAGAGCAAACATAGAAAAGGTGGAGACCAAATGCAAGAAGAAAATAACGGATGCGTCAGATTATTCCATGGCATTAAAGCCACTTTTATAGATCTGTTGCTCATGAATTATTGTGGCCGCATTAAATCTATCAATAGCATTAATTGACGTTCAAAACTGCCGAGGTCGAGCCTTTTCATTGGCGTAATCATCCATAACACCATACGTGGAAAGCGCATTTATTTGATCGATGATCGCAATGCTTACGCTCTGTGATCAACATTGATAAACAAACGCAAAAAACTTGATCAGGTAGAATATTGTACATAATTATGTACACATTATTATACGCTTAAATAAATTGCCATGCTTACTACAACACTATCCGACTTCAGAAAAAACATCAAGCGATATTTCGATAACGTGACCCAAAACTTTGAAACCTTAATCATTAATCGTGGAAAAAACAATGGTGTAGTGATCATGTCCTTGGCTGAATACAATGCGCTGTGCGCAACACAACATGAACTTTCTTCCCGAGAAAACGAAAAACGCCTGAATTCAGCGATTGAAAAGTTAAAATCTGGAAATTCAAGCGCCAAGAATCTTTTGGAAGAATGAAATACATTTTCGTGGATGAATCTTGGGAAGATTAACACTATTGGCAAAAGACGGATAAAAAGAAGTTGAAGCGAATCAATGAGTTATTGAAAGATAGTAGTCGAAACCCGTTTGATGGAATTGGAAAACCCGAGCCATTGAAATATAAATATTCAGGATTTTGGTCAAGGAGAATTGATGATGAGCACCGATTGATTTATCAAGTGAAGTCAGATGAAATACTGATAGCGAAATGCAGATTTCATTACGACTAAATCGAGGGAAGTAATGCTGGATTAACGCCCTTCGGTCGTTGGACCAGTGTTTGGCCGTGAAATGGATGAAGCCTGATTCGCTCCGCTCATCTAAGGCTTTTTCCTTATTTGCTTCGCTCAAGCCTTCGGCTTGGCTTGCAAAACGGAAAAAGCCTTGTCGCTCCGCAACAAGGCTTCATCATCAAGTGCCCGGGACTGGACTTCATTCGATTCGTTCATCCTTCACTCACTCATGATAAACTTCTCATCAGTCGTTTGTTTGAGTACAAACAAAAAAGGCCTTCCTTGCGGAAAGCCTTTCGTGCACCTGCGGTGCCCGGGACTGGACTCGAACCAGCATGAACTAAGTTCACACGCCCCTCAAGCGTGCGCGTCTACCAATTTCGCCACCCGGGCAAGAAATTCGTTTTTATCGGGGCGCAAATGTAGGAAATATCCATTTTCGCACATCGTAATTATCACAATGAGTCTTTATCAACGTTCGCGCGATTTTATTCTCCATCGGTTTTTATCCAAAACCAGGCATGGCGTGCATTCTCCGTTTGTTTACAGCCTTATCGATCAATGCATTTATTCTACTAAACCAACAACTCCCGCATCCATCACCGCTTATTTTAATCAACTCAAGCGCGATCAACGCCTCATCAAAGGCATGGATTATGGCCAGCGCAAAGAAACCAGCGTGCCCATCGCCACCTACGCCAAACGCTCTGCCATGCCGCAGTTTCAAGTAGCACTCATGCATCGCCTAGTGCATTACCTAAAACCAGCCTCGATCTTAGAATTGGGCACAAACTTGGGGAAATCACTGGCTGCCATGGCCAGCGCAAATCCAAACAGCAGGGCAGAAGGAGTGGAGGGGAATGCAGCCCTTACCGATATTGCAAACAACGCACTGCGCGAATGTCAGCTCCGCAATGCGCACGTTTCCTGCGCAGCATTCGACAGCTTTTTCGCAGCCAACACCTCAACCTTCGACTTCATCTTCCTCGATGGCGACCATCATTACGAACCTACCATGCGCTATTTCAACCGCATCAAAACAATGCTCAACCCGGGTGGAGTTATCGTGCTGCACGACCTGTATTACTCGGCAGGAATGAAACGCGCGTGGAGCGAAATAAAAAAAGACCGATCCGTGACAATCACAGTCGATCTTTTCTTTTTTGGTTTGGTGTGGATGGGGAAAAATCAAGCCAAAGAACACTTCAGCATCCGTTTTCCAGCATCACTTTTTCGCGTCTTTTTCTAGCTGATTGTCGATAAACTCGCCCAACTGCTCAGGCATTAACTTAGCCGCGATGATCTTCTTATTCTCGTCAAGCAAGAACGCTTTTGGCGTGCTGTAAATATCGTACGTGTCTCTGAAATTCATGCTTTGCAAGGTCGTTTTGCCTTCAAGAATGAGCTGGTGCGCGTTTTTGTTCGATTCAGGCGTGTCTGATACGTTGATCCACAAAAGGTCGTTTTTGCTGATGTATTTGATCCACTCTTCGTTTTCAAATTCGGTGCCTACCGCATATACTTCCACGCCTTGTTCTTTGTAGGTGGCATAAAACTCCTTGAGCTTCGGAGTTACTTTTTTGCAATGTCCGCAGCCAGAATCCCAAAAATAAAGCACCGTGTATTTTGATTTGATATCGTACATGTTTCTCCACGCACCCGATGTGTCCTGAAGGATTAAATTAGGCGCCTTTTTGCCCAAAAGCAAAGGAGCCATCGCGTCAACACGTTCGCAAAACTTATCGAGTTTTTCTTTGCTCAACCACCACGCCTTGTCAGGACAGTAATAGGTTTGACCCATGTGCACAAGCACCGCGTCCATGCCCATCACTTTCGAATCTTCAAACTTGCTCGTAATCGTGTGTACAATGAATTTGTGTGGCTCCTTATTTCCCTTTGCCATGCTCACCAGCATATCTGCTGCCTCAATCACACTGTCAGCAACCTGTGGCGTAAGCTTGGTGATGTAGTATTCAAGCTTGTTGTTGAAAATGGGCGTGCGCAGCAATCGCTCGTCCGAAAAATCCATGCCTTCAAGATAATGACGCTTAAATTCGATGTAGCGCTTTCGGTTGCGCTCGGTTTCGTCTTCGATCTCTGCATAATCTGAAATATCCGGCTCAGCAGAAGCTTGAAACACTTTCGAGATGAATAAGTCGGGATTACTGGCAATGAAGGCTTTCTTGTATTCAATCACCTCCTTGTCGATGGCCGCCATTGCCTCTTGCAATTTCTTCTTTTCGGCCTCATTGGCTTTGTCTTTATCGTTTTCGATGCGCTTTTTCAAGGCCTGCGCATTGGTAGATTTGTCGTTGATGAAATTGAGGTACTCGTAAAACTTTATGTTTTCTTCTGAAGTTTTCACCCTCATCGTATTCACAAAATTGCTGGCGTTGGTTTCCAATTCAATGGCAGGTTCGTTCACCACAAATTCGAAATAGGCTTTCTTGTCCCACGTGATGATCGAATAAATTCCACCTTTAATCGATTCGCCTGTAAAATGTACTACACCATTTTCAACCCTTCCTGTATCGTAGTAATACTGCTTGCCTCCGTAGTAATTGGCTATGTAAACCGCACTGTCAGTAGAGTCAGAAAGGCCGTTAATTTTAAATTTGAAATCGAAATTTTTTATGGGTTCTTGCGCAAATGCGAAGGCATACACACAAACGAAAAGAAACGAGAAATGGATTTTTTTCATGCCGATGAAATTAGTGCTTCAAAGCAATTCAAAATTCGTTTGTGATAAAAGTCCTTTTAACGTTCGATTAACATGATGATTTTTGGCATGCTTTGTAAACGTAAAAGAAAGATTATGCGTCTTAACACATCAAATAGAAATACCATGAAACGACTTTTTTCACTTTTGCCCCTCATCCTGCTGCTCATCACCTCCTGCAAGAAGGATGGTTGCAACCAAAAAATGGCCTTCAACTATGATCCTGTCGGAAATAGCGAAGAGAATTGCGTGTGGGAACCGATCGAAGTGAGGCTGGAGTTTAACCCCGTGTTTGGCAACCAAGCATTTAAAGAAAACCAAGAATTTACAGTAAACGGTCGCGCGTTGACCATGGATTTTTACGGAATCTACTTCACTGAAATCAGCCTGAAGCTAGACGAAAAAGATATTTTACTGGGTAATGAAAATGAAGCTTGTGTTGTGACGGAAACGTCTGATGCAATTCTGTTTAAAGACGATAACCGCGTGTTTGAATCGTCATTTCTACCCAATGCTGATGTGGCACTCACCGGACTCTCGTTCAACCTTGGTGTAGATATATGTCGCAACAATGGCCTCGACCCGACCACCCAAACCTCAGGACCGTTTATGCCACACAACCCCACCATGTATTGGTCGTGGGCATCAGGCTACCGCTTCGTTTCGTTCAACGGCACCGTTGATGTTTCGCCCAATGCTGACGGCTCGGATATCAGAAATTTTGAATACCATACGGGATTGAATTCATTGCTTAGAGAGGTATATATAGATTTGAATTCCAAAGAATTAGATGCAAATGATTTAATCATTCGTGTAAATGTGGATTTCGAGAAGATTTTCGCTGAGGTTGACTTCACTACCGAACTTTCAACCCACACATTTGACAACGTGCCGCTGGCAGAAAAGATTACTGAAAACACAGTAAACGCCATCACCGTTGAATAAAATATGCGCATATGCTTTGATGGCGGCATTGGCGCTTGTGGGAAGCGCGCTAAGCGGCTGCCGTGGTGACGGTGATTTACCCGGAATTAGAAAAGAAGAACCATCGTTGGCGCTTTCGTTTTACCTGAGTCATAATGGGCAACAGGTGGCGCTCAACGAATCCTTCATCGATGCGGAAGGAAACAATGTTAAAGTGGTGACCTTTAAGTTCTATATGGCCGAAATCAATCTTGTTTCTTCAGAACAAGCGCAGCCAATATCAGAAATCGAGTTGTTTGATCAAAAGCCGTATGACGCAGGTATTTTAACACCGCAATGGCGCACAGAATACGTGTTTAATGCAGCAGAAGGAGTGTATGATGGCATCGCATTCGGCATCGGAGTGCCCGGTGGGCTCAACGCGATTGATCCGGCAACCTACAACAATGAGCATCCGCTGAGCACCTACTCAAACATGTATTGGTCGTGGGCTTCCATGTATCGATTTGTCATTCTTGAAGCCAAAGTTGACACCACAGGAGGTGAAAATTTCACCCACGATGTCATTTTTCATACAGGATTAGATTCGCTTTACCGCTCGGGCTTGTCGCGCGAGATAAACCTTGAGTTTACGATCGGTGAAAAACAACACTTGGCGCTTTCAGTAGATTGGGATGACCTGTTTTATACCCATGATCGCATCGATATAAAAAAGGAAAGCGTTACGCACAGCACCGATCACATCGAAGAGTTTATCTTGGCTGAGCGCTTCACCGATAATTTTGTGCAGGCCATTAAAGTGGTGCCTTAACGGGAGTTTAGGTCGTGTGTTTGACGATGTAAGCGTCCACTTCCATCATCACTTCGGGCAAGAGCTGCTCGAGTCGGTTAAACTTCACACGAATCTCGCTGATGTCTTCCTCGTTTTTCCCCATGTCTTCAATCGATTGCAGCATCTGCGCCATATCAGCGATGCCTAAACTGCGGAAACTCGATTTCACCTTGTGGGCGTCTTTCTTAATCTTCACGTGGTTTTCTTGTTCGATAGAAGCGCGCAATGCTTCTAAATCAGCATCTACATTACTCTTAAAAACACCCAACAGCATGACGATAAATTCAGGCTCGTCTGATACATTTTCGATGATAAATGAGAGGTTGAGGTGTTGCATTGATTCGTTTAAAGCAATCCAAAGGTAAAATTGCATCCCAGATTAACCTTGATGGGCGATGTTAAATATGCACCCAAGCCGTCTTGATAGACATCAGAAATGTCAGTATTTCTGGTTCGCGATCGGTAATCGGTGAAGGTGGCGGTGTTGTTTTTATAGCCCAACCCGAAGTAAGCATCAATGCCCACACTTTCTTTTTGAATGAGTTGAGCGCCTACTAAGACACTGACGGTCAGGTTGGTCCATTCTTCTTTCGGAAGGGTTACCGTTTTGGCTTTGAATGTTGCCGTGGCGTATGAAGCGTGCAGTGCAATGTACAATCCAGAAGGACTGAGGTAATCGTTTAAATTTTTTCCCGAGCGCGCTTTTACGAAGTAATACCGCACCTCACCTTGCACCCGCACACCCGGAAAGTGAAAGTCGTCCCAAATGCTTTGCACTGTATCTTCCACCAATGCCGACTGTAAAATCAATGTTTTATTGAGGTATCCAGCGCCAAGTTGGTAGGTGAAACGATGGTTTACCACCATCTCAAAACGCAACCCATACTCAGAGGTGAGCGGAATAGGGCCAAAAAGCACGCTCATCGGATTCACTTTCAAGTAAAGCCGCTTGGTGTCGGGCGTTTTAACAATGTTTGGATTGGAAAGCGATTGCGAAAAAGCAGAAAAGCTGCACATAAAAAACAACGCAAAAATGGCCGTATTAATACTCCATGCGCGCTTTCGGAGCGGTGTTGAGTCGGCCAAATCGTTGTTCTTCATACATGTAGTGCCCATAGATCGCAATCATTGCTGCATTGTCTGTACAAAACTCGAACTTAGGCACGAACACTTCACACCCTTTATCGCAAAGTGCTAACATTCTTTTCCTTAAAAGTGAATTGGCCGAAACACCACCTGCAATGCCCACACTTTTAACGCCCGTTTCGTCCATCGCTTTTTCAAATTTGCGCATCAGCGTTTCTACGATGGTGTGCTGCACTGAGGCACAAATGTCGTTGAGGTTTTCGCTGACAAAATTGGGGTTCACCTTCACGTGGTCGCGCACAAAATAGAGCACTGCAGTCTTCAATCCGCTGAAACTGAAATCGAGATCGGGAATATCAGAAATGGGAAATGAAAAGCGCTGCGGGTCGCCACCTTCGGCATATTTATCGATCAACGGACCACCGGGATAGGGAAGGCCCAAAATCTTTGCGGCTTTGTCAAACGCTTCGCCCGCGGCATCATCAACGGTGGTGCCGATCACTTTTTGGTCGAGTGGCTGCTCTACCAACACAATTTGTGTGTGTCCGCCACTCACCGTCAAGCACAGAAAGGGCAATGTGGGCATCGGCTTGTTCTCTTCTTTGATGAAATGCGCCAACACGTGCGCCTTCATATGGTGTGCCTCAATCAGCGGTTTGTTGAGGCTGATGGATAATCCTTTCGCAAAACTGCTTCCCACCATCAGCGCGCCAATCAATCCTGGTCCAGCGGTGTAAGCGATGGCGTCAATCTCGTCTAGATTGACACGCGCTTGTTCCAAGGCCATTTTCACCACCGGCACGATGTTGCTCTGATGCGCCCGCGATGCCAATTCAGGAACCACACCACCATATTTTTCGTGAATGCTTTGGTTGGCGATGAAATTGCTCAACACACGCCCATCTCTGATCACCGAAGCCGATGTTTCGTCACAGGAAGACTCTATGCCAAGTATTGTAATGTGCTGCACGCTTTAGCGTAATTTTGAACTTTGAATTCAGTGAAAACAACCATCGGCAAAACTATCAAAAAGCTGCTGCGAATAAGTGCGGTAATTCTCTTGCTGATCGGTGCAGTTCCGTTTGTGATTGGAGGATTGCTTTTTGTTCCAGCCGTGCAAGAATATGTTGTAAACAAGGCAGTTGCACTGGGTGGTGAATACCTGCACACCGAAATTTCACTCGATGGTCTCTACCTAGAACCGTTTAAAACCGTGCGCTTAGAAGGAGTAATGGTGTATGATCAACACCACGACACGCTGCTCTATGCCGAAGCCTTGCATTTGGATTTGACCTCGTTTGACCGTGAAAACAATGCGTTAAATGTAGATTATGTGGCGCTTCATAACGCCTACTTCAATCTCTATACGCTCGAAAACGACAGCGTTTCTAATCTTCAGTTCGTCATTGATGCCTTCCAAACAACCGAAGAAGATTCCACTTCCGCCACCTTTTCCATCGTGTGTGACGAAGTAGTGCTCGACCGGTTGAAATTCAGGTTCGATGACGCCAATACTCCGCACCGCGAAAGAGACGAAGTAGATTTCAATCACCTATTGGTAACAGGACTTTCGGCTCGCATGGTGGATGTTTCTTTTGCTGACTCGCTGGAAGCCGAAGTGCGCGGACTGCATTTTAAAGAGCAGAGCGGATTCATAGTGCGATGCCTCAACACTGCGTTTTCACTTTCTGATTCAGCGATCCAATGTCGGCAGCTGCAGTTGGTTACCAACCGCTCAGTGCTTCAAGGAAGCTATGCGATGCATTACAAGGGGTTTGGCGCATTTTCTGAGTTTTTTACCGAAGTAGTGCTCGATGCGAAACTGGAAAATACAGACATCAATTTCACAGACATCGCTTACTTCTCGCGCGCTGTAGATGGCATTCTCACTCCGATGCGCGTCAACGGACAAGTGCATGGAACTTTGGCTGATTTAAGGGGCGATATCGAGTATTTGGAATTTGCGAAATCGGGATTTTTCTCGGGTAATGTGCGCATCAAAGGACTGCCAGATCCAAAAGCCATGTTCATAAACGCCAAAATTGATCAACTCGCATTTACCGCCCGCGACTTTGAAATGATTTCTATCCCAACAGGAGATAGAGCCATGCGCATCGCACTTCCCAATCAGCTCCATAATCTGGGTAACATGGTGTTTGAAGGTTCGTATGTGGGCTTTATCAGCGACTTTGCAACGCGCGGAGCGCTGAAAACCGAGTTAGGCACTTTGAATGCTGACATCAACATCAAAACAGGAGATCGAGTGTCGTATTCGGGTCATTTGACCACGAAATCATTCAAATTGGGAAGAATGCTCGAATCGCAAGCCCTCGGAAATATTGCGCTCGATTTAAACGTGAACGGAAGCGAGTTTGACATCGAAAAAGTGCGTGTAGAAGCAAAAGGCAGAATCGCCCGTTTCGAAGCCTTGGGGTATAACTATCGCAACATCACCGTTGACGGTGGCATCACCAACAAAATTTTTGAAGGAAACCTTTCCCTAAAAGATCCAAACCTGATTTTGGATTTTACAGGAGCCGTAAATTTTCAAGATAAATTTCCCCAGATCACCTGCGTGAGCCGCATTACTGACATGAGCCTCGCTCGACTACACCTTGTGCCCAAAGACACCTTCGGAATGGTTTCTACTACGCTCACGCTCGACATGAACGGCAACTCGGTGAAAAACATGAATGGAACGCTCAGGCTCGATAATTTCACCTATTCCAATGCTGACAGCGAGCTGCGCTTAGACACCGTATTGCTGAAAGATGCGTTGATTCCCGAAGGACATGATATCTCATTGGTTACGGATTTTGTGGAGGCTCACTTTAGAGGGCGCACCAATTTGATGGATTTGCCGTATGCCTTAATCAAAGTGGGGAAGGCTTACGCACCAGAATATTTTGCCGACATCAGTTTAACAGGTATCGATACTTCACAGCGCTTTGACTACGAAGTGAACGTAAAGAATGAATCGAGTTTGATGGCCTTCATTCACCCCGACCTCAGCGTGGCTGACCCGATTCGCATTCATGGAAAGGTGCGTGCTGCTAACGATTACATGGACCTGAAGGTCGACACCATTTCATGGAAACTTGGTTCGATGTCCTTTAGAGAGCAAACATTTTTTGCCAAACCCGATGCCGATACACTCGATTTTACCATGTGGGCCGATGGCTTTAGTTTTTCGGGCGATTACTTCCTCGACAATGTAGAACTCAACTCGCGGCTCTACAATGATTCGCTCGAAATTTCAGTGGCGTGGTTTAATGAGTCGACCTTGGCCGACAGCGGAGCCGTTGAAGTGTTGGCATTCACCAGCGAAGAATTTCCGGTGAATATCATTTTGAAAAGCCTCGATGCCCGTATTGCCAACGAACGTTGGACCAGCGTGAAAACAGCCTTCCTCAGCGCTGACTCAGCTCAACTTCGAATTCGAAACCTCGATATTCAGAGCAGAGTAGGCCACATCACCGGGCAAGGAATGGTCGATCCTTACACTGAAAAACACCTTCTGCTCGATTTGCAGCGTTTCGACCTTTCATACTTGACCAACTTCGGCATTTTAACCAACGATGTGGTGGGTTTGTTCTCAGGAAAAGTAGATGTGTATCACCTCAACAAGATGATCGTTGCTGATGCCGACCTCACCATCGACTCATTGGTGCTCGATCAGTTTGAAATTGGCACAATCGAAGGATTTTCGAAGTACAATTCGGAAAGCAGAGCCCTCGAAACAAACCTTAATTTGAACTACCACGGCACACGAAATGTGAGCATCGTTGGGCAATACCACCCGCTGCGCGATGAAGATCAGCTCGACCTCAATGTCACGTTAAATAGTTTTAGAGCGTCCATCATTGAGCCGTTCATTTATAAATACGCGTCAGGATTAGAAGGCGAATTGAATGGAACTGTGGCGGTTGGTGGCAATATTTCTGCTCCAGAATTGCGCGGCAGCATTACACTTAGCGATTTTTCGGGCTTGGTGCAATACCTCAATACCCAATACTCCATTCCAAATGCTGAACTTGTGATTCAGCCCGATTATTTCGGATTGGATTATGTAAAAGTGTTTGATCAGAAAGGCGATAGTGGGGCGTTGGTGGCTTCCATTTTCCACGATCAGTTTAAAGACTTCACCTACGATCTGTTTTTTGAGGTCGATCGCTTTCAAGCGCTCAACACCACCCTCGTGCAAAACGAAGCATATTACGGAACAGCGTATATATCGGGCGATATAAATATCTCTGGTTACCAAGGCCAAACCAATATTGTGGTGGATGCGGTGACCAATAAGGGCACGAAGCTTTCCATTCCAATGCAGGGCGGAGGCGATGTGAGCGATATTGACTACATCAGGTTCGTGGAGCCGAAAAACGCAGTAACCGTAAAGAAACAGCAAAGTGATGCACTGGCAGAAGAAATGCAAGGCTTAAACCTCGATTTTAAACTCACGGTAAATGACGAATCAGAAGTGCAAATCATTTTTGACGAAAAAGTGGGCGACATCATCAAGGTGCGTGGCAATGGCGACATGCTGCTCAACATTGACAATCGCGGCACATTTAAAATGTATGGCGACTACACGATCAGCGGTGGAGATTACCTGTTTACCCTTCAAAATATTGTGAATAAGAAGTTTACGGTACAAAATGGAAGTAAAATCACATGGACAGGCGAACCCACCGGTGCACGTTTAGACCTTACCGCTGTTTACGATTTAAGGGCATCGCCCATCGCCCTCACAGCATCCATGGGCGATACGTCCAACGTGTATAAAGACCGCACCCAAGTGAACGTTTTTCTGATCATGAAGGGCGACCTGCTCGAGCCTTCAATTTCGTTTGACGTTGATTTGCCAGCGTTTTCAGAGTCAGACCTCGCCAATCAGCTGCTCGATCCTGCCACTACCAGCGAAGAAATGTTGAATCAGCAGGTGTTTTCACTCTTACTCACCAACAATTTTTTCGCTCAAGGAAGCGGTGTTTCGGCATTTTCAACCACTCAAGTCACCACCACAGAGATGTTGACCAATCAGTTTAGCAACTACATTTCGCAGTATTTTGACAACCTAGACGTTGGCCTCAATTATCGTCCTGGCGATGACCGATCAGCCAATCAAACCGAGCTCAATCTATCGACCGAGTTGCTCAACGACCGCGTTTTTGTGCAAGTAAACGGCAGTGTGCAAGGCGATAATGGTGCGTCACAATCTACCAGTAACGTGGCGGGCGAATTTAACGTGGAATACAAAATCAATAAAGACGGTTCGTTGCGAGCCCGCGCCTTCAACGAGTCCAATAACAACAATGCTATTTACCTCAACCAGTCGCCCTATACACAAGGCTTAGGACTTTTTTACCGCAAAGAGTTTAATACGCTGGGCGATTTGTTTAAACGGAAATCGAAGGATAAGAAGGAGGGTGGGAAGTAGGGGTTTTCGTTTTACAGCATAGAAACAAGGGGCTTTTCGGAGTACTTTCCCGTCTACTCATAGCAAAAGTATCCGCGAATAACATGATTTTCAGATATAACCGACTGCCACATGTTTTCTTAGTGCTGTTATATGCGGTTTTTCTTTCTTCGGTCAAGTCGTCCGTTAGAGTTTTACACTTAGTTCAAGTCGTCCGCCAAAACCAAGTTCAATGATTTTTTGAAGTGTCGAAATGCGAGCTTCTTTTATATTGTTCTCAATTTTTGAAATGTAGGATTTAGTTGTCCCAACTTTTTCTGCAAGTTGTTCCTGTGTCATTCCCATTTCAACACGAGTGTCGTGGATTAAAGCACCGATTTTAAATGCTTCATAACCTGCTTCAAGTTCGTCACGTTCTTTTGTCCCATGTTTGCCGTAGTTTTTTTCTTTGAACTCTTCTAGAGTCATCAAGTTTTTATTTTTCGCTTTGCTCATAATTGTATTTATTTATTATTGGTATTCGCGAATTCCAATTCATATTCTGCTTTTATTTTAAGTGCCATTTATTTCTTTTTAGGTGTCTTTTGGTGTTTTCTTTTGAAACCTATCTAAAACAACAATTTGGCCTTGGTCAAAAAAAAAAAACAGAAAATTTAAAATGTCGCTTCTCCTTGTTGAATACGAATTTCATAAAGTCCATCTGTGTTTACAATGTGCTTAAGATATGTTTCAGGAACTCTTTGTAAGTCTTCAACCAAGTCAAAAGTCCAAACAATTTTTGCTTTTGCTTTTACTTTCTTGTTTTGCAAAGAAGTCCTGAAAGTAGTTCATGTAAAACGTTATTCCTTTTCTTATATTTCCGATTTCTATCCAGTGATGCAAGTTACAAAAGTTGCTCTAAAGTGAAACACGTAGACTAAGTGTTTTGTGTAAATGTGGATTTGTCGGTTACTCAAAACCGCATATGATCCCGCTTAACAGCAGTTCATCGCAGCACGGTTTTTCATGAATTCTTTCGTCCAAGTAATCGCGGTAGTCTTTTTGTCATCGAAATCACTTGCGAAGTCAATCACCCGCCCAAACTTCCCAGTAATAATGGGGTAATAGTAACCTTTGTCCTTGTCTTCTTTTTGGTCAGGCTGTCGAGGTAATACTCAATCATTTTAGAAAGATCGATGTTATGACTTCGTGCATAAATTCTCGCTTTTTCAATCACACGATCACTCAATCTTATTGTCAGCTTGGTTTTCATAATTTCTATTCGAGACTCGACATGGTTAAATGTAATCATCACACACGTCAAACGAAAAGATCGATGTAAGTTCAGAGAGACTTGTTTCAAATAGACTTCGTAAAATAAAGCAAAGCCCCGCAAACTGTGAGGCTTTCACTTAAATCTTCAATTCAGAATTATTGAAATGATCACGCGCTGATCCATTCTGATCGACTCTCCTTCACAAGATCATCATATACAACCCACGTGCACTGCTTTCCATTTCAATTTCAGTAATGCTGCTCGCTGATCCTGTGATTTGATGTTTTCTGTAAGCACTGACTGACCAGAAGCATTCATGATTCTGATGCGGTAATCGCCCATGGGCAATCCATTGATTCGATCGCGAACCTTCCTCGGTTCGGGTTCGGATACACTGGAAATGGTTGGTGAAAGTGCATTCATGGCTTCTTCCACATTCACATTCACGCAGGGGTGTCAGTCATTACAATGATTTGATCTGTTCCGCACATTCGGCAAACTCACTTCACGCTCACAGCATACATGCCATCGCTCGAAACATCGATCGTTTGCGTGATCTCTGCTTTTGGCTGACCATTCGTAGAAGTTGAACTTCACCGGCATCTAAAGTAAGCGTTGCGAGAAGTCGTCAATACACACAATGGTGTCTGGACCAAGATCAACCGTTGGCTGGGTTACAAACTGTACCAGCGATCGTGTTCGAAGCAAAGCATCCTGCTGCATTGCTCACGGTCAAATCATAGTTTGAGAGAGCGTTGCAGGATGATGGAAGGCGTTGTTTCACCTGTTGTCCAGAAGTAGCTTGTATATCCGCCACCTGCGGTCAAAATCACTTCCGATCCGATGCACGCGTTGATGTCGCCCGTTAATAACTGCAAACTAGTCCTGATCGCACCAACCCACAACCACTGTAGCAGGTGTCCACCAGAAACAGCATACGTACCATTAAACAAGTTGAAGGCCGTGTCGCCCGTTTGAGCGAAGCCATCGTTCCACTGATACGTGAATGGCGCACCACCGATGGCAGTAACTACCAAGGGAAGGCCGTGTTTTCATTCGAACAGTTGTTTGCAGTTGCGTTGATCGCGAGTATGGCCGCTCCAAGGTCGCTCACAGCGATGTTTTCAATGGCCACACATCCCGCAGAGTCAGTTACGGCTACCGTGTAGAACGCAGCAGAAATAGGGAGCCAAGAGGTCGGTAGTCGTATTGAGTTTACCGTTCCACAAGTAGGTCGATACTGGTCCTGTGTATTACTTACCGCAGCCAATGCACTGCCATTGCTTTCGCCACATGTGGGTTGAACAACCGATACAGGATCGTTCGATGGCCGATGGCTGATCGATCAAATGGTTCTATTACCACGCAACCACTGTCGTCAACCACGGTAAGGTCATAGTTTAAACACACGTCAAACCATTTTAAATCATCCGTTGTTCGAACCATTGCTCCAAGAATAAGTGAATGGAGTTGTTCCACCCGCGAGCAATGCACTTGCAGAGCCGCTGTTGTCTTTCGAAGCAGCTCAAGTCTGTTGTGCTGATGGTTACAATCGAGCATTGAAGTTGTCTACATCAAAGTCGGTTTCATGGCACATCCAACAGAATCGCTGATGGTTACTAACAGTTTTTTGCACCAACGTTAGTGGTAATGCTTGCCACCGTGTCGCCCGTGTTCCAGTTGTATTCGATGCTTCCGGTTCCACCGGTAACACTTAAGGAAACACTACCTGTGTTTCTGACTACAGCTCGAGTTAGCTGATGGTGCTCGTAAATGCGACGGTACGTACTCAAAGTGACTTCCACCGATCCACGTTTTCACAGCCGCCAGCATTGCTCACGGTTACGCTGTAAATACCATACAGTTACGTTCAACGTGTCGGCTGAACTACCATCAGACCAGAGGTAATGAAACGAATCCCGCACCATAACGGTTACTGCGCTGAAGTTGCTTTCACACACTAAGGTATCCGGCACCTGGAGGTTGGGTTGAGGAAGCGGACTCAATGAATTTACAGTTACCGTATCGATGCCGATGCAACCAAAGGTATCGTCACGGTTACGAAAATCCAACCCACCCACGCAGTCTCATCACGCCGCAATCGTCATAACTGACAGAAGAAGCGCCTTCAATAAAGCGTACACGATACTGAATCGCTTCCGTCCCTTCCGCTGCCAGCCCCTTCAACAATCGCACCTGCGCTAGCAAACATGTTTGCGCTTGACGATCGTTGTTGTTGAGTCAACACAGCCATTTGAAGCAGTGATCATCACGCTATACACGCCAGCGCCCCAATGCGAATGCCGTCTGTGGTTTGCAGCGCAGGATCATTCCAAGCAAAGCTGTATGTGCCAGCAGGAGAAATGTTGGTTACTGCCGCAAAACCATCGTTTATGCCACAGTTTGCATCTGAACTTGCAATGCTGAACGTCACTTGATCAGGTTCACTGATGGTCACCGAATCGATCACTTCGCAGCCATTGCTGTCTGAAACAGTTACCGCAAACTCACACCGCCCATGAGCGGTTAGAAGCCGTGTCGCGGTAGTTCCGTTTGACCAGCTGTAGGTAAACGGAGCAGTTCCATTAACGATAGCTACAATAGTTTGTCCGTCATTCGCTCCGAAGCACGAAACATCTGTTTGCATCAAAACCGATCCGCAGAGTATTACTTCCCTGGTTGTAGATGAAGAACGACCTCGCCATGCTTGACAACCGCCTGGCATCTGTAATACTTACGCTGTAAGCTCCATAAGCAAGCCAGAAGCTGATTCCGCCAATTTGACCAATTGCTCCAGTTCACATTGTATCCACCACCACCGATTAAGTTCACAATACTTGCAGATCCTGTGGCACCCCGCACAGATGGTGCTGTCGGTAGTGATGTCGAAATCGAGGTAAGGGGATTGAAGTTCACCACGATGTCGTCAGCGTTTCGCAGCCGTTGGAATCAGTTACAGTAACGCTGTAAAGACCTGAAGATTGAACTTCAATGCCTCTGCGTAGTTTCTGTCGTGTCTGCACGCCCATCATGCCGTCAGAAGTAAGATCGCGCAAACCAGAACGCAATAAACCCACAAAGTGTCGGCTTCCATTCATCCGCCCGCAAACCATGTTTGCTTTGGCGCGCGTAATCACTCAGAACAGCCATTGGCATCCGTCACTGTTACGCACTGGTATCGCCAGTTGAAAGTATCGGTGTTACTTCCTGTTGCGCCATTTGTCCATTGGTAGAATACCTGCTCCGCCCGTTGCAACTACTCGATGCATAGCCATCATTGCCACCGGCACATGTCACATCTTTCTGTAGAGTCAATGCTTACTGCAATCGTTGGGTATTCATGAATCACCGCGGTAGCCGTGATCCACACATCCGTTGGCATCCGTAATTGTTCACTGGTGTGAAACCAACCAACAACGTTATTAAATCCGTCTTTGCTTGAATGTCATTTTATATTTTGGTCTTAGCTTGTAGATGATAAGGTATCCGCCCAGAATCATCCGGCAACGGCAGCACCTGTTGAGTCTCCTGGGCGCAGCTTACTGAGTCTGTAGAAAAACAATGCTGGCAACCAATGGAGTTGGTTCAGCAATCGTTGCTGTGTCAATGACCACACATCCGTTGTCGTCTGTGATGGTTAATGTACGACCCGATGATCAATCCACCCGTTGATCAATGGCTGTGCCTGTGTTCCAGGCGCATAGGCGTAAGGCGAAGTGCCTCCGCTCGTTGGCAATGGCATATCCATCGTTTCCACCATTACAACTCAATGTTCTGAAATGAAGATCGAACTTGTGAGTACTGCTGGCTGTTGCACAATCGGGTTGATCGCGGTTGTACATCCATTGGCGTCAGTAACGGTAATGGTATACGAACCAGCTGTCAATCCAGAAATGTTGGCTGTAAGTGCTCCGTTCGACCATAGATAGGGGTGTGTAAGGTGCAGTTCGCCCAGGCTTAGTTGTTGCAATGGCTCCGTCATTTCGTTGCACGATGCATCGGCGGTGCTGTCAACGCCTTCATGGTCAACAGCAGGCTCGGTAATTTCTACGCCGCTGTCAATTCCCGTACAACCGTTGTCATCGGTTACGGTAAGGAAATACATGCCAGCCAGGAGGTTGGCGATGGTATCGGTGGTGCTGCCTGTGCTCCACGCATACGTGTAAGGAGCTGTTCCACCTGTTTGATCAGCTTCGCTGAACCGATGCACCGCCATTGCAATGCATTTGCAGCAATCAAGTTGGCTTGGCTAAAACCGCGCTTGGTTCGAAGATGGTTACTGAAGCACTGTCAAAACAGCCGTTGGCGTCAGTGGGATGGTCACTTCTGGTAGGTTCCAGCGGCAAGGCTAAACGCGGTATCGGTTGTTCCATTGTTCCATGAATAGAGCTAGCGAGCTGTTCAACACCCGAGGCGAAGGCTGAACCGGAGCTGCTTCCACTACACAATGCATTGTCGAGTGATGATGCACCTGGCAACCAATGTTGTTGGTTGGGTAATCGTAATGCTCGCAGTGTCGGTGCAGCTGTTGAAGTCGGTCACGGTGACGGTATACGTTCCGATGGCCAATCCAGCAAGAAGCTGCCGTTGCGCCATTCGACCAAGCATAGGTGTAAGGTGTCAGTTCCACCCAGGCTGCCTGCAGTAACTGGTTTTCATCGTTTCCACTGTTGCACGATACATTGTTGGATCAAATGCAGTTGCCGCGATGAGTGTTGTTGGTTCTGTAATTGTAACAGGTTCATTCGTCAGTACATCCATTCGCATCAGTTATAGTTACCGTAAGGTTCCAGCGCTTAGTCCAGTGATGGATGAAGTAGTTAAGCTCCATTTGACCAAGCATAGGTGTAAGGTGCTGTTCCGCCAATTCCAAGTGCGGCAGCTGAACTGTCATTTCCACCGTTGCACGAAATATCTGTTGTCACAGCGGTCGCTGCAACTAACAATGCAGGTTTGAAATGGAATAATACGTTGCGGGTTCCCAAACCACTTCACCGGTCGTGCGGTAATCGGTGGTGCCTGCAATTAGTGTTGATTGGCTCGCTGCTGTGGCACCATTCGACCATAGTGATACGTGTACGGTGAAGTTCCACCGGTAGCGTTCACACTGGCCGAGCCATCATTCCCACCAAAGCACGATACGTTGTTTCCGAGTGTGCTTGTAAGTAAAACGAGAGTAGGCTCAGTAATCGTCGGTAATTGTTGAAGCAAGCGCCATCCATGTTAAAGTCAGTCACCGTTACAGTGTAGGCTCCCGCGCTGAGGCCACCGCTGTATTACCAGTAGCTCCATTCGACCATAATATTGTATGCAGGTTCCACCAACTGCAGTCACGCTTCTGTTTGTCCGTTAGCGCCTGCGTTGCATAAACATTGCTAATAACTACTGCTGTTGCGACCAATTGAGCAGGCTGGTGATGTTCACTGGGATGCTGTTTCCAGGCATCCATTGGCGTCAGTAACGGTTACACCGTATGTGCCATAATTCATATTTGTGGCTGTGCTTAATGTATTTCCCGTTGACCATAGATACGTGTAAGGTGATGTTCCGCCAGCTGCAACTACTGCCGCTGTTCCGTTGGAAGCTCCAAACAAAGTACGTTGACATATGAAGGCCCGCCCAATTGTTTTTCTGTCTGCGGATCACCTTCCATCTGTTGACGTGTCAAAACAACTGGTCGCCAATAATCCGTCCGGCACAACCACGTAGCTTCCGCCAGCATTGTGGCGAGGGCTGTTGTGGGTACCGTTGACCAAGGTAAGTATAAGGTGTTGTTCCACCTGTTTGCGCGAAGTCTGTGTTCGAATCCATCCAGCTTCCGCCACGCAGCACGTGAAGCAAACTTGTGTTGTCATGCCGGATGAAGCGAGAAGGCGGTAGTTGGTTCACTAATTGTGATGCTGTTTGTGGCAGCACATCCATTCGCATCGGTTACCGCTGCGATGTGGGTTCCAGCCGAAAGGTTGATGACCGTTAAATGGCTTTAGTATCAATTTTACCAATATGGAAACGAATACGGTGCGCAGTGCTCAGTTCCGTATACTGTAGCTGAACCGTCATTACCTCCTGTTGCAAGAAACGTTGTTGTTTAAAATTGTAGAAGCAAACCGCTAATGTTAAATATGATGCACATACCGTTCATAATATCCACACAACCATTTATGTCCGTCACAGAAACGGTAAATGCCAGCTCCGAGTCCTGTTGCGATGGCAGTATTAGCTCCCTGAACCCATGCATAGGTGTAGGGCGGTTCCGCCAGGAACCACTTTGAATGGTAGAGCCATCAAATAAACCAAAACATGAAATGTTAGTCGATGCGGTTATAGCAACAACAGGCGTTGGTTCTGTGATGGTGATTGACTCGGTATCAGTGCAAAGGTTAGCGTCCGTAACGGTTACTGTATACGTTCCAGCCGATAATCCAGTGATTGAGGCAGTAGCAGCTCCGTTCGACCATGCGAAGGAATAAGCCGTAGTTCCACCAGTGGCAGAAGCAGTAGCCGAACCATCGTTGCCACCGTTACACGATACGTTCGATCCGAGCGCGATTGAAGCGACTAAAGCAGCAGGCTCGGTAATAATGATGGTTTCCGTATCGGTACAAAGGTTAGCGTCAGTAATCGCTTTCGCGGTAGATGGCAGAAGTGTAAGATCCAACCGCGAGTCCAGTTGCTGTTGCTGTTGCAGCACCGTTCGACCAAGCGAAGGAGTAAGCTGTAGTTCCGCCTGTGGCAGAAGCAGTAGCTGACCCATCGTTGCCACCGTTACATGATACGTTGTTTCCAAGTGTGATCGCAGCGACCAACGCAGCAGGTTGCGCAATAGTGATGGTTTCCGTATCGGTACAAAGATTTGCGTCAGCCACGCAGCCCACAGTGTATGTTCCAGCAGCAAGACCACAGTCACGATAGCAGTAGTAGCACCGTTCGACCACGCGAAGGTGTAAGGACCAGTTCCACCTGTGGCAGAAGCGGTAGCAGCACCGTCATTTCCAGCGGCACAAGACACGTTGTTTCCAAGTGCGATGGCAGCAGTCACTGCAGTTGCAGGTTGAGTGATCGTTATTGTTTCAGTATCGGTACAACCGTTTGCGTCAGTTGCAGTCACGGTAAATGTTCCAGTAGTGAGGTTAGTAACCGTTGCCGTTGTTCCACCGTTCGACCATGCGAAAGTGTAAGGACCAGTTCCGCCCGAGGCCGAAGCCGTTGCAGAACCGTCATTTCCACCAAAACACGAAACGTTGTTATTGAGTGCAGTTGCAGTAACAACAAGCGTTGGCTCAATGATGGTGATGGATTCAATGTCAGTACAAAGGTTAGCATCGGTTACTGTTACGGTGTATGTTCCAGCTGCCAGTCCAGTGATTGAGGCAGTTGTAGCTCCATTCGACCAAGCGAAAGAGTAGGCCGTAGTTCCACCAGTGGCAGAAGCAGTAGCCGAACCATCGTTGCCACCGTTACACGATACGTTCGATCCGAGCGCGATTGAAGCGACTAAAGCAGCAGGCTCGGTAATGGTGATGGTTTCCGTATCGGTACAAAGGTTAGCGTCAGTAATCGTTACGGTGTAAGATCCAACCGCGAGTCCAGTTGCTGTTGCTGTTGCAGCACCGTTCGACCAAGCGAAGGAGTAAGCTGTAGTTCCGCCTGTGGCAGAAGCAGTAGCTGACCCATCGTTGCCACCGTTACATGATACGTTGTTTCCAAGTGTGATCGCAGCGACCAACGCAGCAGGTTGCGCAATAGTGATGGTTTCCGTATCGGTACAAAGATTTGCGTCAGTAGCAGTCACAGTGTATGTTCCAGCAGCAAGACCAGTCACGATAGCAGTAGTAGCACCATTCGACCACGCGAAGGTGTAAGGAGCTGTTCCGCCCGAAGCATAGCGGTAGCCGAACCGTCATTTCCAGCGGCACAAGACACGTTGTTTCCAAGTGCGATGGCAGCAGTCACTGCAGTTGCAGGTTGAGTGATCGTTATTGTTTCTGTATTGGTACAACCGTTGGCATCGGTAGCAGTCACGGTAAATGTTCCAGCAGTGAGGTTAGAAACGGTTGCCGTTGTTCCACCGTTCGACCATGCGAAAGTGTAAGGACCAGTTCCGCCCGAGGCCGAAGCCGTTGCAGAACCGTCATTTCCACCAAAACACGAAACGTTGTTATTGAGTGCAGTTGCAGTAACAACAAGCGTTGGCTCAATGATGGTGATGGATTCAATGTCAGTACAAAGGTTAGCATCGGTTACTGTTACGGTGTATGTTCCAGCTGCCAGTCCAGTGATTCAGAAGAAGATTCATCCCAATCAAGCGAAAGAGTAGGTCGTAGTTCCACCAGGGGAGTAGAAGCAGTAGCCGAACCATCGTTGCCACCGTTACACGATACGTTCGATCCGAGCGCGATTGAAGCGACTAAAGCAGCAGGCTCGGTAATAATGATGGTTTCCGTATCGGTACAAAGGTTAGCGTCAGTAATCGTTACGGTGTAAGATCCAACCGCGAGTCCAGTTGCTGTTGCTGTTGCAGCACCGTTCGACCAAGCGAAGGAGTAAGCTGTAGTTCCGCCTGTGGCAGAAGCAGTAGCTGACCCATCGTTGCCACCGTTACATGATACGTTGTTTCCAAGTGTGATCGCAGCGACCAACGCAGCAGGTTGCGCAATAGTGATGGTTTCCGTATCGGTACAAAGATTTGCGTCAGTAGCAGTCACAGTGTATGTTCCAGCAGCAAGACCAGTCACGATAGCAGTAGTAGCACCATTCGACCACGCGAAGGCTGCGTAAGGAGCTGTTCCGCCCGGAAGCAGAAGCGGTAGCTGAACCGTCATTTCCACTGGCACAAGACACGTTGTTTCCAAGTGATAGAAGCAGTTACTGCAGTAGCAGGTTGAGTGATCGTTATTGTTTCTGTATTGGTACAACCGTTGGCATCGGTAGCAGTCACGGTAAATGTTCCAGCAGTGAGGTTAGAAACGGTTGCCGTTGTTCCACCGTTCGACCATGCGAAAGTGTAAGGACCAGTTCCGCCCGAGGCCGAAGCCGTGGCAGAGCCATCGTTACCACCAAAGCATGAAACGTTGTTATTGAGTGTAGTTGCAGCAACCACTGGTGTAGGCTCAGTGATGGTGATGGTTTCAGTATCTGTACAAAGGTTAGCATCGGTAACTGTCACGGTGTATGTTCCAGCAGCGAGGCCTGTTGCGGTTGCAGTAGTAGATCCGTTCGACCAAGCGAAGGAGTAGGCCGTAGAACCACCGGTTGCAGAAGCAGTAGCCGAACCATCGTTGCCACCGTTACACGATACGTTGTTTCCAAGTGCTATGGAAGCAGTGAGAACGGCCGGTTCTGTGACGATCTGTGTTTCCACTCCTGTACAACCTGAATTATCAGTGATTGTAACGGAGTACGACCCAGCTGCAAGTCCTGTGATTGATGATGTTGTTGCGCCAGTGCTCCATAAAAAGGTGTACGCACCGCCATTTCCACCTGACCCTACAGCTGCGGTTGAGCCGTCAGTTCCACCAAAACAAGAAACATTCACCGTTGTAAATGATGCAGTTACCGCTGGCGGTTCTGAAATCGTAACCGTTTCAATATCCGTACAACTGTTTGCATCTGTTGCGGTAACAGTATATGAGCCTGCGGTTAAGCCGGTTGCAGTAGCCGTGGTTGACCCGTTGGACCAAGCGTATGTAATGGCACCAGTTCCACCACTGCCAGAGGCTGTGGCTGAACCGTCATTGCCACCGTTACAGGTAACATTGGTTGAGCCCGTTATTAAAACAGATACAGCTGTGGCTGGTTGGGTGATCGTGGCAATTGCTACAGAAACGCAGCCGTTAATATCTGATACGGTGCATATGTATGTACCTGCGGTTAGATTGGATGCTGTAGCTGTATTGGCGCCATTACTCCAGGCGTATGAATATGCGGGAGTTCCGCCTGCGCCAGAGGCTGTGGCTGAACCATCATTTCCACCAAAACAATTCACATTGGATGAAGCAGTGATCGAAGAGGTGAGAGGCGATGCTGGCTGGGTGATGGTCACCGATTGGGTGCCCGTGCATCCATTGGCGTCTGTTACCGTTACCGTGTAAACGCCCGCTGCTAATCCAAATGCTGTGTTAAATGTGGAGCCGCTTGACCATAAATACGAGTAGGTTGGTGTTCCTCCTGTAACAAATGCAAAGGCGCTTCCTGAATTGAAACCTGAGCATCCAATGTTGTTTCCAGCTATATTTACAGATAATGGGGCAGGGTCTGAAATAACCACCGATTGTGTAGCAGTACAAGTAGATCCGTCATTAACAGTCACTGAGTAAGTGCCGGCTGATAAACCAGAAATTGAGTTTGATGTCGCACCGTTTGACCATAAGTAGGTGTAAGTTCCTGTTCCGCCACTTGCAATAGCTGTAGCGGTTCCCGTGGTTCCACCGTTGCATGCTGGGTTGGTTGAGTTTATTGAAACGGATGGACCTGTAGTTACGGTAACCGTGATGTTTGTTGTGTCAGAACAGGTGTTGGCGTCTGTTCCAATGACTTGGTAATTGGTTGTAGAAGATGGACTCGCCAAAACGGTTGCTCCCGTGCTGTTGTTTAATCCTGCTCCTGGAGACCAAGCGTATGTAATTGCTCCACTTGCAGTTAAAGCAATTGGTGTGCTGCAATACGATGGGTTGGGTGGAGTGATAGAAATGTTAGGCTTAGGATTAACCGTAATGGTAATGCTTTCGCAGGCTCCCCACGTCTGGCAGGTAGTGTTGTAATATCGAACGTAATAGGTTGTTGTTGCGGAAGGCGTAAGAGTGACAATGAATCCACTGTCCACCGCATTGGCGATAACGTTATCGCAAGAATTCTCGAACCAGTAAGGAATATTGGTAGAGTAGGGATACGTGATTGAAACTCGACCTTCTTGACTAAATCTGTTTGGACCCGACCCACAGTAGCGCGTCATGCCAAAAGGTGAGCCAACGAAATCTATGGAGTTATTTCCAGCCCATGTGTTGATGGAATCAACCGGTACGGAGAAGGATTCTTGAACGAAATTTGCATTGCATTGCGTGGCAGGAACGTTCGCAATACCAATAAATACTGCGTTTTCTGAGAATAAGTTGACGTATTCTCCAGGAGCTTCAATGTCACCGCGATAGAAAAGCGTGATCGTTCCTGACCCAGTAGCAAATGGTGGCGTAGAACTTATGGAATAATTGACAGGTGCTCCAACAGTGTTATTTGGGCCCAAGTCATTAGAAATTGGCGAGGTGCCATTGAAGATGGCATCCCCAGGTACATAATTGATTGAAAGTGTAGTGCTCTGTAAATTGTTCTCGCAAAAACTTCCCAACGATGCGTTCAGTCCAGTAGGGGTTGGAATTGTTACCGTGCCTATCGTATACGTGTGAGTTTGAATAGCTCCAACTGAATTTGTAATGGTCACTGTGTATGAGCCTGCGTTCAAGCTGCCAAGTGGGTTACTGCTCGACCCGTTGCTCCATGCGTAAGTGTATGGGCCGCTGCCAAATTGTGGGTCAAGTGTTATGCTTCCCGTATTTGTGCCGGCACAAGCGTCAATAATTTGAACACCACTTTTAATGCGCAGGTTGTCAACAGCTCTATCACCATACTGCACGATTCCGTTGCTCAACTGGCCAATAAAACGCAAGGTTACGTGCTCTCCGTCATAGGCCGAAAGATCCACTGAATCAGTGAGCCAATTATTACCACTGGCACCAATTTGTGTCCAAATGGTGTCTCCGTCACCAAGTGTTTGTGGCGTGACATCTGCGACCAACCAAAGGATTCCCATATCACCTGCAGTGCCTCCAAAACCTTGAACGCGCATGTTATAGTCGAATACGAGGTATGGCAATTCACTGCCATCCACGTCAAAACAAGGGCTGTTTAATATGGCTTCGCTAAAAGCTGGCAGAAAGGATGCTTCAGTAAAAATGTAATTAGAACCTTGGCTTGCGCCAATTGGACCTGTCGGACCTGTGGGTGTATTTCCCGAGGTTATTGTCCAGTCAAAATCGTCATTAATGGTCTCGTTAAACCAATCGCCAATGCCCGTTTCCCAACCTTCAGTGTAATTGGACGCAGGAATAACGGGCACAGTGCCAGCCCCGATTGAAAAGCTTACTGTGTTAGAAGAAGCTGTGGCGTCTGTGATCGTAACCGTATAACTGCCTGTTGCGAGATTATTAACGGTCTGTGTGGTTGCTCCAGTAGACCAACTGTATGTGTAAGGTCCTGTTCCAAATATGGCAGAAGCAGTAGCAGAGCCGTGCGTTCCAATCGTGCAATAACCATCGGTGGCTTCAACACCTGTACTTACCAAAATATTGTCTATTGCTCGGTCGCCATCCCAATTATTTCCACGAACGCCCCTAAACCTTGTTTGAACGGTTTGTCCAGCATATGCTGAAAGGTCAACAAAGTGCTCAATCCAAACAACTCCATTGCTTCCTGAATCGGCAAAAAGAGTAATCCAGTTCGCAGCTCCGCCTGGGTTGGTATTTACTTCAAAATACAAATATCCCATACTCGTTACACCGTTGCTTGAAAGCATGTGGTTGTAAAAACGGATGTACGGAGCTGAGTTTGCTGGAAAAGCAAAACAAGGGCTGATCAAATTGTAGGTTGCACCATTGGCTCCACCAGAAACCTCTGTGAAGGCATAAAAACTGCCGTTTTGAGCGCTCGTAGGACCTGTGCCACCAGAGGGTGTGCCGTTCGTAGTCAGCTGCCAACCCGGTGTTCCGCCAGTGGTTATGTTACCCGACCAAAGCGTCCCGAATCCATTCTCAAAACTCTCTGTGAATGGAAAGTTTGTAATGGTTTGAGTGCACTGAGCCTTTGATTGCAGCGCTAGCGTGGAAAAAATAATTGATAGGGTGAGTGCGTTGAAAAGAGAAGAAAATACTCTCATAAATACAGTAGGTTTAGGTTAACAATCGGTTGTTGATGAAAAAGGACCGAAAGTATTGCATAGAACGCATTAAGTAGTGCGAGGGTTGGTTCATGTAGAAATAAATATAGATGAACTACGAAATAATATAGATGAATGGCCTATTAAACTCACACGATGCCGTAGATAAAAGAAATTTGTTTGAAATGTGTTTTGCGTGAAAGAATAGTCGCATATTTGCACCCGCATTAGTCGACCAGTTTTCGCAACGAAAAGATTAAAATTAAAAATAGATGGCAACACGCATAAGACTACAACGTCACGGTAAAAAAGGAAAACCATTTTTTCACATCGTAGTAGCAGATTCAAGAGCAAAGAGAGACGGACGTTTCATCGAGAAGCTCGGAGTTTACAATCCAAACACAAATCCAGCAACCATAGATCTAGATTTCGACAGAAGTTTAGCTTGGGTTCAGAAAGGCGCTGAGCCATCTGATACCGCGCGTGCAATTTTGAAGTATCAAGGTGTAATGATGAAGGATCACCTTATTCGCGGTATAGCAAAAGGTGCTTTAACTGAAGAGCAAGTTGAGGCTAAATTTAGCAAGTGGTTAGAAGATAAATCAGCATTGATTGACTCTAAGAAAGGCCGTTTGACCAAAGCCAAAGAAGACGCTAAGAAGGCCGCACTTGCTGCTGAGAAAGCCGTAAACGATGCACGTCTTTCCGCTCAAGCAGCGGCAGAAGAAGCAGCCAATGCCACAGAAGAAGTATTGGAAGAAGCTGCTGACGCTGTTGAAGCAGCAGCTGAAGTGGTAGCCGAAACTGCGGAAGCAGTTGTTGAAAAAGTAGAGGAAGTAATTGAAGAAGCTGCACCTGAAGCTATAGTTTCTCCGAAAGAAGAAGCAATTTCAGAAGCTGAAACAACAGAGGTAGCTCCTGCCGCTGAAGAAGCGAAAGAAGAAGAAAAGAAAGATTAAGTTAATCTGAATAAATACATCGAAACCCTGGCATATTCGTCAGGGTTTTTTTATGAGATGAATTTTATAGAAATTGGAGCAGTAGTAAAACCTCACGGGTTAAATGGACAATTGGTATTGTACATCGAAGATTTGTACGCAGGTGTTGTGCTGGGATTTTCGAGCGTCTACCTCGAACAGTTTTCTTCGAAAGTACCCTACAAAGTCGAAGAGGTAAGTCGCCTGTCGAATGGCAGGTTCAAAGCTGATTTGATCGGAATCGATTCCATTGAAGCGGCCAATGCCTTGCGTGGCGTGAAGGTGTTTCAAGAAGAAGCCAAATTACCGAAAAGTCAAACCATCGATTGGGAAGGGTTCACTGTATTTGATGCGGAAGACAAGAAGATTGGATTAGTGGTAGAGGTGATCGAAAACAATATGCAACTGATCATTGTGCTCGAAGACGGTGAAGATGAATTTATGATTCCGCTCGTGGAAGAATTCATCGTTGGGTTTGATGAAAAGAAAAAACTCCTCCACTTAGATTTACCTGAAGGATTGCTCGATTTGTAAGAAAAGTGGTTTTAACTATGCTTCGCCATTGCTTGAGGCATCGCCCAATTGATCAAAACTGATATCCGTAAATTGATTGTTGAGTTTTGTTTCCAATTCTGAACTCTGCGCTTTGTTTAAGTCGATCACCTTTTGAAACGACTCGCCCAGCGCATCCGAAAATTTCTCGAAATCTTCCTTGTACAAGAATAATTTGTGCTTTTGATAGCTCACAGAGCCGTCATCGTTGAATCGTTTTCTGCTTTCTGTGATGGTGAGGTAGTAGTCGTTGTTCTTCGTAGATCGCACATCAAAAAAGTAGGTTCTTTTTCCTGCTCTCACCGCGTTTGCGTAGATCTTTTTCCTTTCATTTTCTTCATTTTCTTCCATTCCCCATTCAGTTTAAACGCTCTGTAAGCTACCGACTAAGACAAATCTAAAAAAATAATGAATTGAACAAATTTAATCTGACGATTGCATCGTTTCCAGCTGCTGCTGCTCGTTTATTTCGAAATAAACACCCTTTTTCTCTAGCAATTCATCGTGGTTTCCCTGCTCTAAAACCGCTCCATCCTCCAAAACGATGATCTTGTCGCAGTGCCTTACGGACGATACGCGATGACTGATGATGACCGTTGTTTTGCCTTTCATCAACGGCTTCAGGTTGGCGAGAATTTTTTCCTCTGTTTCAGTGTCTACCGCTGAAAGACAATCGTCAAAAATTAAAATTTTAGGTTGTTTGATGATCGCCCTGGCGATGGAAATGCGTTGCTTTTGTCCACCCGAAAGCGTAATGCCGCGTTCTCCAACCCGCGTGTCGTATCCTTTCGGAAAGCCTTCTATGTTACGCGCCACTTGCGCGTTGTGGGCTGCTTGTTGAATCGCTTCTACGTTGCCATCAGAGATGGACGTACTGAATGAAATGTTATTGCTTATGCTGTCAGAGAAAAGAAAAACTTCTTGAGGAACATAGCCTATTGCGCTGCGGTAGGCATCGAGGTTGATCGTTCGAATGTCTTGTCCATCCACCAATACTTCGCCCGAATCGGCATCGTATAAGCGGCAAATGAGGTTGGCCAAAGTTGATTTTCCAGAACCGGTATGGCCTACAATTGCTAAACTTTCTCCGGGTTTCACCTCGAAGGAAATATCGTTGACGGCCAGCACACCGCTTTCTGGATACTTGAACGAAACATTCTTAAACTCAAGGTGGCCTTCGGGTTCAAACACGGCATCATTTTCATTTATAATGTCAATTTCAGCCTTTAGAAATTCGTTGATTCTTTTCTGACTTGCTGCGGCACGTTGAACTAACGATGTTACCCAACCCACCGAAGCCACTGGCCACGTGAGCATGTTTACATAGATCACAAATTCAGCGATGTTGCCGGGAGAAATTTTCCCTTCCATCGTCAGCTGCCCTCCGATGTAAATGGTGAGTATGGTTGACAATCCGATCAGCAAAATCATGGCGGGCATAAACAGGGCATTCACTTTCACCAATCCGAGGTTGGTTGTTTTGTAGTCGTTGCAATGCTCCGTAAACTCGTGTTCTTTTTCATCGAGTCTGTTGTAAGCCTTCATCACTCTGATTCCGCTAAAAGCCTCCTGCACAAAGGTAGAAAGGTCACTCAACTTCGCTTGCACGGCTTCGCTGCGGACGTTGATTTCGCGGCTTACCCAATAAATCAAGATCGATAAAATGGGCAGAGGCGTCAATACATAGGCGGTTAATGTCGGATTCACATTCCACATCGTGAAAATGACCATTACAAACAGCACGATCAGATTGATGGTATACATGATGGCTGGGCCCACATACATTCGCACGCGGCTCACATCTTCACTGATGCGATTCATCAAGTCGCCCGTATTGTTGCTTTTGTAAAACGCCATGTGCAGGCGTTGGTATTTGTCGAAAATTTCATTCTTCATGTCAAACTCGATGTGCCGGCTCATCACGATGATGGTTTGACGCATTAGATACATGAAAAATCCTTTGAGCACTGAAAGTGAAATCACCAAAACAGAAAACAGCAGAATGGCTTGCGAGAGAATTTCTTTGTACGAATCGGCAAATTCGGGTGTGTTAAACGCAGGATAAACACTCAAAGTATCCTGCACAAAATCAATGGCATAACGGATTACTTGAGCCGGAAAAATGGCGAATAAATTGGAGATCGCCACAAACACAATTCCCCCAATTAAGTGGGTTTTGTAGTTGCCAAAATGCTTATTTAGGTATGCTAATTCTTTCATTGTTTTTGATTGGCATCTTTGCTTGTACGCTCTATGAATAAACTTACATTTGCCCCGCCTTTCAAGGGCGCAAATGTAGTCGATCACATTGCAGACATTTAGAACAGGTACTTTTAAATTTAGTTGAAAGTGAATAATCAATCATCACCACCACTGGTGCAAATGGAGACCATGGGTCACGAACAAGTATTGTTTTGCAGTGACCCTGCAACGGGATTAAAAGCCATCATCGGCATTCACAACACCGTGTTAGGTCCCGCGTTGGGTGGCACCCGCATGTGGTCATATGCCTCAGAGGCAGACGCGTTGACGGATGTGTTGCGCTTGTCGCGAGGCATGACCTACAAAGCCGCAATTTCAGGATTAAATCTCGGTGGTGGAAAAGCCGTAATCATTGGCGATTCGCGTAAAATAAAGGACGAAGCGCTGATGCGCAGGTTCGGACTTTTCGTAGAGTCGTTGGGTGGCAAATACATCACCGCTGAAGATGTTGGAATGACCACCAAAGACATGGAATACATCCACATGGAAACCGACCACGTAGTAGGAATTCCTGAAACGCTTGGCGGTGGGGGAGATCCATCACCAGTAACGGCCTATGGCGTGTATATGGGCATGAAAGCTGCAGCCAAAAAAGCGTACGGCAATGAAAGCCTTGGTGGAAAACAAATCTTGGTGCAAGGAGCCGGAAACGTGGGTTGCTACTTAGTGGATCACCTCGTGAATGAAGGTGCCAACGTGATGATTGCCGACATTTATAACGACAACATCAAAAAAGTAGTTGACCGCAATCAAAGCGTGTCAGTAATAGACGCGGGTGATGTTTTCACCCAGGAAATTGATATTTACGCTCCGTGTGCATTGGGTGCAACCATCAATGACGATTCCATTGCACGAATGACCTGCCGAATCATTGCCGGAGCAGCCAACAATCAATTGGCCAACGAAGCTCAACACGGACAAATGCTCCTCGAGAAAGGAATCATCTATGCGCCTGACTTCCTCATCAACGCAGGTGGCTTGATCAATTGCTACAGCGAATTGGAAGGCTACAACCGAGACCGCGCCATGGACCAAGCCGAACAGATTTTTGACACCACCATGACCGTGCTCGATAAATCTGAGAAAGACGGCAAGCCGACTTACCAGATCGCCAATCAAATGGCTGAAGACAGAATCAACAAAATTGCGCAAATACACCGAAGCCTTTAATGAACAAAGCAAGACCCGCATTAGTCAATAGAAGGTATTTAAGGATTAAGATTTTTCAGGGACTTTACGCGTATCACCGCACCGAAAATGCCGATCCACTGAAGTTTGAACGCGAGATTTTTGAGAGCATCAACAGCTTGTATACGCTCTATTTGTATCTGATCAAACTGATTATGCAGGTTGGGGTGGCAGCCGATGAAATCACCGCTACCAATCGCAAAAAGAATTTACCATCGAGCGAAGACCTGAATCCAAACCTGCGGTTCATTGAAAATCGTGTATTTAAGATTTTAAAGGACAACGCACAGCTGAAAACTTTGCTCGAACGCGCCAAGATCACTTGGGATGAAGAACACGATGACGTGCGCAGGATTTTTAAGAGCTTCAAAGAAGACGAAGCCTATCGTTTGTATATGATCCGCGAGGATAATGATTTGGAGATCGACAAAGAACTGATCATTACACTGTTTCGCGACCATTTGGTGATGAACGATATCATTCACTCGGCCTTGGAAGAAAAGGATATTTATTGGCAAGACGACCTTCCGATGGCGGCCATCACCGTCATAAAAACACTTCAGGTGCTGCCTGATTTTGACGCGACCAATACCACCATTTTGGCCGACTTGTATAAGAATAAGGAAGAAGATCAATTGTTTGCGAAAGAACTGTTTAGAAAAAGCATTCAATTTGCCGATGAATACGGAAAGATCATCGCTTCAAAAGCTGATAACTGGGAAACCGAACGCATCGCGTTTTTGGATTTGCAGTTGATGACCATGGCGCTGACAGAATTGGAACATTTTTCCACCATTCCGGTGAAGGTGACGCTCAACGAGTACATTGAATTGGCGAAAGTGTACAGCACGCCAAAAAGCAAGGTATTTATCAACGGAGTGCTCGATAAATTGGTGATCGATTTTAAATCAGAAAAACGAATTAACAAGCGCGGAAGAGGATTAAACGAATGATTTGTTAACTAAAACCAAAAGGTTAGAGATAATTAGTCGTGCATGACCCTATTTTTGTCCATCAAAATCAAAAAACAAGAAATGAAAAGAGTATTCCTAAGTTCAGTAGTCGCAGTAAGCATGATGCTAACTGCATGTGGAGGTGGCGAGCAGTCGACAGATCAATCGCAGCAAGAAATAACAACAGAAAATGTAGAATCAACCTCAACGATTGCCTACGCTGAAGAAGTGTTTGATTTCGGAACCATTACGGAAGGTGAAAAAGTAACCCACGTTTTTAGTTTCACCAATACAGGTGATGCCGACTTGGTGATTGTATCAGCAAAAGGAAGCTGTGGATGCACCGTGCCTGAGTGGCCAAAAGAGCCTATTGCTCCTGGAGAAGAAGGAAAAATCAGTGTTGTTTTTAACAGCGAAGGCAAGAAAGGAATGCAGAACAAGCGCGTTTCTATCGTAGCCAATACAGAGCCTTCAACAACGGCTGTGACATTAAAAGGAGAGGTGATTTCTCCTGAAACTGCGAGCGAGCCAGCTGAAGAAACAGAATAATAGACAACTATGTTACATACAATTTTATTACAGTTTGGTGGTGGAGAAGGTGGAATCATGAGCTTTTTGCCCTTGATTCTGATCGTTATTGTGTTTTACTTCTTCATGATCAGACCACAAACGAAGAAAGCCAAAGAAGCGAAGCAGTTTCGCGAAGCACTTTCAAAAGGCGATAAAGTAATCACGATTGGTGGAATTCACGGAAGAATCACCGAAGTGAAAGACGTATACGTCATGCTTCAAATTGCCAATGGCGTTGAAGTGAAAGTGACAAAGTCGGCTGTGAGTCCTGAGCTTAGCCAAGGCAAAGGCGACAGCGAATTGGCGCAGAAGAATTGATGCAAGACGAATTTTATGGAAAGCCCTTTTCAATCGATTGAGGAGGGCTTTTTTGTTTTCCGCGCTTGGCTTCGACTCCGCTCAGCCAGCGCGATTTTTAGTTCAAGGTTCAAGGTTCAGTGGTTTGTGGTTTGCCCAATGTCTGTCACTTCAAGTGTCCGCCAGTTGGCGTACGTATCGAGAAGGACAAGACATTGCAGGATGTTTGATCTAGCTGTCTTGGTTCTCGATACACCGCGCTAAGGCGCGCCACTCGAACTGACAGCTGGAGAGTTCATGGTTAAGCGGTTCATAGTTAACTGACAACTGATGGCTGATATCTGATATCTGACAGCTTCTAGTCATCAATGATGAATCCCGAATATCCCACAGGGCTTATTTTTGTCGCTCCTTACCATGTTTTAATGTAGGTTTGACCCTTATGCCAAGAGAATCATTTTTTAGTGTCCGCGATATATTTCAAGACCGAAGAAAACTGTTAATTTTCATCGTCTGTCTCGTTTTGGCATCGTTGAGTTGGGTGTTTATTTCGTTGGGTAAATCCTACAGTTCAACCTTACTGGTGCCGGTCAAATACATCAATTTCCCTGAAAACAAAACCTTGCTCAATTCAGTGCCCAATCGCTTTGCAGTGAACGTGAGCGGCTCCGGGTATGACCTGCTTCAATTTGATAAACGACTGACAGACGACACCTTAGTGGTGAACCTCGACAATCTTAAAATCAACGTGCTGGGCGGGTTTCAACGGGGTTACTTAGACCAGTCGGCATTGATCAAAGACCTGCAAGACCGGCTCAATGGCGCGCTCGCCATCAACCGCGTGCTGAGCGACAGCATTTTCTTTGTCTTCGATTTAAAAGTTTCCCGCATCATTGAGCTCAAACCAAAAGTGGGCTATTCCATCGCGCAAGGCTACATTCTACTGGACTCGATCGAGGTGATCCCGAGCGAATTGGAAGTGTTTGGCGCCTTGTCTATCTTAGACACACTTTCAGCGCTCGAAACAGAATTTAGAGAACTCGGTGAGCTGAATGATACCAGGCGATTCAAGTCAGGGATTTCAAGAAAACGCATCGGTGAAGATGCTGAAACGAGTTTCGATAGTGTAACCGTGATTGTGCATATCGACAAGCTCACAGAGAAACGTTTTATGATCGCACCAACATTACTGAACGTGCCCGACTCGCTGCAAATGCTCACCTTTCCAAACAGCATCGAGGTGATTGCCCAAATTCCACTGAGCAAATTTGATGAGGTATTTGAATCTGACTTTGATATTGTAATTGATTACGACCAGCTGGAAGAGGGCTACATGGTGCTTCCCGTAAAATTGGAATCGTGGAATCCGATCGCACAAAACGTGTCCATCAAACCAAGTCAAGTAGAAATCGTTCTAACCCGCATCGACTGATGAAAATAATCGGACTTACAGGCGGGATCGGCAGCGGTAAATCAACCGTGGCGCAAGTGTTTGAGGTTTTGGGTGTTCCCGTGTTTTATGCGGATGCGGCAGGCAGAACAGTGTTAGACACGGATGCAGAAGCGCGAAAAGAAGTGATTGCCTTATTGGGTAGCGAAGCTTACAGCGGTTCGAAAGCCAACCGCAAGCTCATCGCTGAGAAAGTGTTTGGTGATGAGCAATTGCTCGCATCACTCAACGCCATTATTCATCCTGCGGTGCGCAGGGCGTTTGATGTGTGGTACGAAAGAAGTTCCAAAACACATTCTTATTGCATTCGCGAGGCGGCCATTCTGTTCGAAAGTGGCGCGCACGCAGATTGCGACAAAGTGATTTGTGTGGTGGCCGATGCAGAAGTTCGAATCCATCGGGTAATCAACCGCGACCAATCGCGCAGGGCAGACGTAGAAGCGCGCATGGCACAGCAAATGCCACAAGATGAAAAAGCCGCCAAGAGTGATTTTGTGATCGACAACAATGGCGCCCGTTCTGTTATTCAACAAGTGCTTGAGGTTCACGCGCTTTTGCAGGCGTAAAGCGGATTTTGAGCGAAGTATTGGCCTCAATATCGCCTTTGTTCATGCGCTGCTTCCTCCATTTTCCTTCGGCAAAAAGCAGTGCTTGGTCATCGTAATGATCGCTGAACGGATTGCCGCTTTGTCCCGTAGGCAGCACGCTTAGGCTGTTTTCAACGTCTGCGAAATCGATCAAAATGCGCATCGCAGGACCGCTTTTCACGCGGTAATTCACGCCTTCGTCAATCCAAAAACTCTGCTTGTTGATCACTTCTTCGCCTCCGGCAATCTCAATTGGACCGACATTGAAAAAGTCGCCCAACACAGGCACTTTTCCCATTGGGTGTTCATGGGTCAATTGATGCACATCGCGCCATTTCCAGATTGAAACATCGCTGCCTAAAGCGCTTTCTAATTGCGCGGTAGCCGAATCAAATGCCATTTGCAGGATTTCATCTTTGCTTTCAATGTGGTCGGTGCCTTTCACATCCCACCACGGATTGTGCTCAGCACTTAAGAACGCAGGAACCGACCTCAAGTAAAACAGCGTGTGGATGAATGCATTAAAGTCTTTCTCGCCCAAGTCGTCTTTCATGGCGAGTTTCAGCGTGTGGTAAAGCATTTGGTAGTAAATGATGCAGGCATGTTCGTCCAAATCGTGGCTGCCGTCCCAAGTGTTTAAGGCGCTGAGTATATCTTTTTGAAAATCGGATTGCGTTACTATGTTTTCGGTCATCAACTCCGCGTTTGAGGGATACCAAGGCGATACGTCATTCAGCATCAAGGCCTGCATCATTTCCACGTCCCACAGATCAGCGTTGGCCAGTTCTTCGCTGATTTTCAACGACCGCTGACCGGCATAATAGTAGCCAAACACCTCACGACCGTTGATGGTTTGCGGTGCGTTGTTGGCCGAGTGCACAAATCCTGAAGGAGCATTTACTGATCTTGGATTTTCTTCAAAAGGATAATAGCCCAGCGGATCATCATTGCCCGAACTGCCGTCTAAGATGACCTTCGGATTGACATGTGCAGGCCGATGAAGCAGTTTTGCCGTTGCCCACCACGCATAGTTTCCTTCGGCATCGCCATACATCACATTCAATCCGGGCGCAGCAATTTCTGGTAAGAGGCGTTTAAAATCAGCCATCGATTGAGCGGTGCAAAACTGGTGTGTTACCTGAAGAAACTTGATGGGGAATTTGGTCAACGTCCAAAAGCACGAAATGGAATCGGTCAGTGTACTATCGCCCAAAATGGCATTGATGATCGGGCCGTGAACCGTAGAGTTTACTGAGAACTCAAGCGCTTTGCCCGAGCTGCTCAACACCTGTTCTTGCCTCGACACGAGCGGCTTGAGGCTGTCTTTGTGGAGAAATTGCTGCTCGATGATGCGTTCTTTAAACAAGTCCATGTCATCGTTTTCAAACATGGTTAATCCCCATGCGCGGTCAGCCGTGTGGCCGATAAGCGGGTAGGGGAAGCCGGCCAAAAAATTGCCGTACAAGCGCATCGTGGGCGTTTCGATGTGGGCTTCATACCACACTGCCGGCTGTGCGTAATTGATGTGGGTGTCGTTGGCGAAAAGCACCTTGCCCGACTTTGATTTTTTTGGGGAGATCACCCAGCTGTTTGAACCTTCAAACAAGGGCAACGGAAGGCTGTTCAGTACTTCGTGCACACTGGCCGCGATGGAAGCTCGGTCTGTTTGTGTTGTGAGGGCAGAGTCGGCATTTGTGGTCGGCATTTTCGGGTGCCAGTCTTCTGAATGCACGCTTAAGCTGGCGAGGTAATCATCGCCCAATTGGTGTTTGATTTTATCGACCAGCGGATCCGTTTTCAGCGCCATGGCAAAGCTAAAACTCATGTATGCCGCCACGTGATACATGTCTACTGCTTTAAACGGCTCGGGCTCGAGGTTGAGGATGGTGTATTCGATCGGATGCGCGTTGTTTTCTCTGAATTGGTTGATGCCATCAACGTAAGCTTGTGCCCACAGCTGCCAGTCTTCGGTAGGGTTTTGCATGAATGCTTCGTAGGATTCGCGGGCAATTTCGGCTGTGCCCATCGTTCTGAATAGTCGGTCAATAGGCACAACGTCATCACCAAACAATTCGGCCAATCTTCCTGCGCCAACCCTGCGCAGCACATCCATTTGAAACAGCCGATCGCGGGCGTGCACATAACCCAAAATACGCCATGCGTCTTCATTGTTGTCGGCATAGATGTGTGGTATTCCGAATTCATCAAAATGCACCGTTGAGGCGCTGTTTAGTCCCAGGAATTCAGCTTCCTCAGCCGTGTCAGGCGCGTGCAGCGAATACAGTCCTAAGAAACTTCCCGCAACTACAACCCCGATGACAGCGAAAAGAATGGCTACGCCCTTTATGATGCGCATACTTTGATAAATTAGGTCATCAAGTTTAGGCAAAATAGATTAAACTGATGGGTATAATGCGCGCGAAAGCGAAGGAATATGGAATTAGCAATAATTGTATTAGTGACTCGTTGAAATAACCAATTAAAACCACCATGAAGTATTTCTTTTTCACGACTTTTTTTCTTTTTTCAATTGGTTTATCGTCATGCAAAAAAGATCAATGCCAAACGTGCACCAAAACCATTGGTGGTGTAGCCGGCACATTCGTAGATGAAGAGCGCGAAGTATGCGATGACAGCGAAGCAGCAGATTTAGAAGCTTCTTCAGGTGGTACGACCGTTTGGACGTGTGAATAGCGCAAAGCTTTTTCCTGCTATATTTAATGACTAATTTTCTTAGTTTATTCGCATTTAGAAAACATGGAAGAACGCTATTCTGAAACACACCACACTTGGAATAAGATTGCCCATCTCTATGAAGAGAAATTCATGGACTTGGATATCTACAATGATTCCTACCAGCGGTTTTGCGATTTACTCCCCACGTCATCTGCCTCAGTGCTAGAAATCGGTTGCGGACCTGGAAACATCACTAAATACATTCTTGGATTACATCCAAACCTAAAGGTTTTGGCTACGGATGTTTCTGAAAACATGCTTGCTTTGGCCGTGAAAAACAATCCAAGGATTGAAGCCATGGTGCTTGATGGCCGACAGCTCCATCAAATTCAGCGAACGTTCGATGGCATTGTGTGTGGCTTTGTAATTCCCTATTTGTCGGAATCTGATCTCTCCCAATTCATTGCCAATTGTGCAAATTTGCTCAATGAGCGGGGCGTTTTGTACTTGAGTTACGTGGAAGGTGACTACGAACAATCAGGTTTTGTGGCATCAAGCACAGGAGACCGCAGCTACTTTCATTTTTATGCATTCAACGAAATAAAGCGCCTCTTGGAGCAGAATAATCTCACCATAGAAGACAAGCGTGAAATTGAATACAAAAAGACGGATGATCACCATGAAATACACACGATAATTATCGCTGAAAAGGGATGAACTACCACAACAAAACCTTTAAGCCTGTGCAAAACAGCGCGAATGGCGAAACCACCGAAGACACGATTTTCCGTTAACCCACTCGCGCGCATTTCCAAAATGCGTGCGGATCGTAAGATAAATCCAATGGAGTAGGTATTTTTACCCAATCCATCCCCGTTCGCGCGGACTTGCAGTCCGTGCGCACAGCAGCTCAATTAAAATCCGCTCGCAAACACTTCGTGCTTATGCATTAAAACCCAAGAAAAGTATACACATTGAAGTCAATATGTATATATTTTCGCAAAATGTATACACGTTTTGAAAATGTGTATACAAAAAATGAAAATGTAAACACATGAGACATTTGCCAATCAATATACCGCTGGAAAAGGTTGAAACCCGAGATGTACTTAAGAAACTCACTTCTGCGCGTGCCGCATTGGCTGAGTTGAAGGGTGTGGCAAGCACCATTCCGAATGAACGAATATTGATCGATACACTATCACTACAGGAAGCAAAAGACAGTTCAGAAATTGAAAACATCGTTACTACACATGATGAAGTGTATGGAAGTGATTTGGGAGATGCGCGCTTTAGTTCTCCGGCTGCAAAAGAAGTACACCGCTATGCGGAGGCCTTGAAGATGGGCTTTGTGCATGTGCGGCAAAACAAATTCATTCACACGAAACTCATCAAGCAGATACAACAAGTTATCGAAGGAAACGATGCGGGCATCCGCAAACAACCGGGCACCAAACTGGTGAATGATTTAACAAATGAGGTTATCTACACACCACCTCAGGATTATCAAACAATCTTAGAATTGATGAACAACCTTGAACAATTCATCAACGATGAAATCAGCATGGAAGTAGATCCGCTGGTAAAAATGGCGATTATCCACCACCAATTTGAAAGTATTCATCCATTCTACGATGGAAACGGCAGAACGGGAAGGATAATAAATATTCTATACCTGATTCAAAACGATTTGTTGTCGCTGCCCATTCTTTACATCAGCCGATACATCATACGCAACCGACAGCAGTATTACGAATTGCTGCAAAGTACAAGGGACACATATAATTGGGAACCCTGGATTCTCTATATGTTAGACGCGGTAGAGCAGACATCAATGGAAACCGTTGAAACAGTGAAGCAAATCAAGCAATTGATGACGCGCTACAAACAGCGCATACGCAGCGAACATCCAAAAATCTACAGCCAAGATTTGATAAACAACCTTTTCAGGCATCCTTATTCCAAGATCAACCTATTGAAGGATGATTTGGGTGTGGTACGGTTAACCGCTAGTCGTTATTTGGAAACACTCACTGAAATGAAGCTCTTGACCAAGTTGAAAATGGGGCGAAGCAATTATTACATCAATCACGAATTGATTGAATTGCTGAGAGGTTAACCCTGAAACAACGCCCCTTTTTCAATGGCCTCGATAAGGTTGGTTTACGTGCCCAATTGATCTGCTGGCACCTCGCGCGCATTTCCAAAATGCGTGCGGATCGTAAGAGGTATTCGAGTTATTTGCTCAAAACCGCAGACATTGTTTGCGGAATTCAAAAACACACCGCAAACTCTGTTTGTAAATGCTTTCTATCTCGCTCAAAATGAATGACGGGTTTTGATATCTTGCGGGTTGAAATTGAAAGAAGATTCAGCGTTGAATCTGAAAATTATGGAAATAGAGGATGGCAAAGGATAATTGGACGAGACTAGTGACGATTGTTGCATTCAGAACTCATTTTAGCATTTCCTTTTTTTAGACTACCACTTCATGCAATTGATCAACCATAAATCGCATGCAAGCTAGGTTTATCCCTCTTGTGCTCATCTGCCTGAGTACCATGTTTTTGAGCCCCAGCTTACGTGCTCAGAATTTTGCCAAAAGGTATTTGACCAGTGTTTTTAATAACCAAAGCGATCGTTTAAAACCGCAGTTTTTGGTGTATCCCGTGTTTGCCTATGCACCAGAAACCACATGGGAAATCGGTTTCAGCTCGCTGTTTGTTTACTATGCCAAACGCGACACCACCAACCGATTGAGCGAAATCAATGGCTTCACGTTTTTCACCTTACAAAATCAATACGGATTGTTTTTTGATCATGCCATTTATGCCGATCAAGACAAATGGTTTTTTTTAGGAAAACTGCGTTTTCAAAGCTTTCCGCTATTCTATCATGGCATAGGAATTAATACTCCTGCCGAAGCTTATGCGAAGATAGAAGCCAATCAAATTTTGATAAAAGAGCGTATTTTAAGAAAGGTAAAAAAGAACCTGTTTTTTGGGTTAGAACTGGATTATCAGCGGATGGCAGCGGTAGACTTTGTGCTGACCGATCCTGATTTACCCGGCTTTCGAAAACCACGCGGCAGCGAAGGATCTGCCAACATGGGCTTTGGTTTAGGATTAGTGCGAGACGACAGACACAACGTGTTGAACGTCAGGGAAGGCTTCTTTGCTGAATTGGCTATGCTGCATTATAACACGGCTTGGGGCAGCAGCTTTGATTTCACCACCTTCACGTCTGATACGCGCGTGTATAAAAGCATGGGCAAAAACAATGTACTGGCGGCCCAACTCATCGGGCAAGTGAACCTTGGCAACGTTCCCTTTAACCAACTGGCCTTGCTGGGTGGCGAAAGCATGATGCGCGGTTATTATTTGGGCCGTTACCGCGACAACAATCAGCTGGCCACCCAAGTAGAATACCGGTTTTTGCCCATCCCGTTTAGCTTCACCAACAGAATTGGCGCAGCCGTATTTGCTGGAGCAGGTTCCGTTTTTAGTGATGTAAACGACCTTGGCCTTTCTAGGTTTGTAGCTTCTGGTGGTGGAGGTCTTCGGTTTTTATTGTTTCCTAAAAAAGACATTTGGGTGCGCGCAGACCTCGCCTTTACCCACGAAGGCACCGGCTTTTACCTCTATATCGGTGAGGCGTTTTAGGGTTGTGGTGTTGTTTGAAACTGAATCAAGCTAAAAACAACGCCCCTTTTTCAATAGCCTCCAAAAGGTTGGTTTGTGTGCCCAATTGATCTGCAGGCAGTTCTTGAAACGATTCATCGATTTCCCCCTCGCGCGCATTTCCAAAATGCGTGCGGATCGTAAGATAAATCCAATGGCGCTGGTATTTTTATCCAATCCATCGCTTCAACCCCGAAACAACGCCCCTTTTTCAATAGCCTCCAAAAGGTTGGTTTGCGTGCCCAGTGGATCTGCTGGCAGTTCTTGAAACGATTCATCGATTTCATGGACAATGTCAAACTCGTCAAATTCACGGCTGTAATGAATGCGTTTGCAGCTTCGGGCCAGTCCACCAGCCAGCACAGACATTTTATCAGACTGCTCCGAGTCCAATTGGAAGGTTATGGTGCTAGAAGTTGAAAGCTATAAAAACCTTGTTGGGCTCATTCTGCAGTATAGAAAGCTGTTGATATTCTCTTGAATAAAAAATGAATAATACTTGTTGCATAATTGGATGTCCGTAAATTTGTCCGTGTACGTAAATCTGTCCGCGAATATGGCAACTATCAATTTCTACCTCGACAAGCCTGATAAAAAAGGACTAGCGCCTGTTTACTTAAGAATCAATTGCAATGGGAGTCAGATAAAGCTTTCAACTGGTCAAAAGATTAGCCCCGAGCATTTTGATAAGAAAAAACAGAAGGCAATTGGACTTACAATTGAATCAACAGAATTCAATCATTATTTGAGTTTCTTGAGAGATCGAGCAGATGAGCTTTTGCATAGTTCCAATAAACGCACTTTTACTCACGATGAAATTAAGGAAACACTAAACCAACATATTGAAACTTTCAAAGAACAGAGTTCAATTCAAATAGTAAAGGAGCAAGTCTCACTTTACGGAAGGCCTTACGCCTTTATAGACTTATTTGCTGGAGCAGGTGGGTTTAGTGAAGGATTTTTGCAAGCAGAAGTGAATGATAAGTATTTTGATTTTGTAGCAGCAAGTGACATTAATGAGAACTGTGAGCTTACACATATAGTGCGATACAATCATCAATTAGGCCTGAATGCATCGTTTCTAAAGCAGGATATTACAGAGCCTGACTTTTTGGACAATCTTCTCGAGAAAGTTGGCAACAAAAAAATTGATGTAGTTTGCGGTGGACCGCCTTGCCAAAGTTTTAGTCTAGCTGGAAAGAGAAAGAAGTTTGATAAAAAAGACGACTTGTTCTCGCATTATTTAGACGTAATAAAAATACTTCAACCGAAGTACTTTGTGATGGAGAATGTTAAAGGAATTCTGACTAAGGAAAACGGTAAAATCAAAGACCTCATTATTCAGGAAATAAATTCTATTGTAGACGTCAAGGAGATTCCAGGACTTGTTTCCTTTATTAAAAGACTTAAGGCGAAACATGCTAGCTTTTTGATTGAATGCATTATCAAGCGCGTTGAAATGGAGAAATTTAGGGAAACTGACTTAGAACTCAGCAGAGAAGAGTATATAAGATTTGTTGATAACAGATTTAAGCAATTGACTCCGAAAATTGCCGACTACAAAACGAGTAAAACCGATTCGCGAATCAATACAATCAGGCACGGCTTTAATATTCTCGCGCGAACTAAGGAATGGCAGAAATTAAAGCGCGATATCATAAAAGAAAAAGATCAGTGTAACATAGATAGCGATGCTTATGTGGGATCATTCAATTCCTTCCTCACTCAAATTAGTCCTGAAAATGTCATTGATGAAATTGAGTCTGCTTTCAATGCATTGAAAGTTCCTGTAGAATTCAAAGCAGCATGCAATGATATAGTTAGCGCCCTTAAGATTTACACTTCATCGTTTGATGAGTCGGTTGAGCTTTTGACTTCCTTAACCTCAGAATCTGAAGGGAAAGAACTAAGCAAGATTCTTGACAGTATTCGTCTTTATAAAATTGAGAAACCATTTGTTGCAAATGCTTCAAATTATGGTGTTCCACAGAATCGGGAGCGAGTTCTATTCATTGGCTGTCGAAAGGATCAAAAATTCATTTCAGAGATTCCTGCAACAGTTTCGGAGAATGAAAAAGTATCTGTTTTTGAAGCATTGCATGATTTGGATTTTGTAGGAAATGATGAAGAAGCTCACCATTATGAATTGGTCGACATTTCGAAACAGTTTAATGGATCAGCAAAGAAGTTTCAAAGTCTTTTGAAGAAACGATCCATCAACGGCAAACAAGACTCAAAATCAGGAAAATCATTTGCTGAATGGTCTAAGCAAGGCCGGTTAATTGAAAGGTATCAACCACAAACAAAACCATTTTATGTAAAAAGCTTCGAAGGTCTTCAAAAAGGAGAAAAATATTTTGACTTACTCAACAATCATAAGACCAGCAAGCAAAATGAAGATGTGGTAAAGAGACTTGAAATCATATTGAAGAATGGTGACTATCGAGCGGCACAATGTGAGCTTGAGGAATGCGGATTGACTTCAAACAAGAGAAATTATAATGTGCTGAAACCTGAATCACAGAGCTCAACTATTATGACTATTCCTGATGACTATATTCACTACAACTCACCGAGAGCATTGACAGTTCGTGAGATGGCTAGACTTCAATCGTTTGATGATTCATTTGTGTTTCAAGGGAAAAGGTCAACGGGTGGGAATAATAGGAAAACTGATGTACCTCAGTATACATTAGTTGGAAATGCTGTACCACCATTATTGGCAAGGGCAATTGCAACTGAAATTTTAAAGAATATTAAATGAGAGTATTAACTCAATTAGAGCAGGAGAGAATAAAGGTGTTGACTAAGAATCAAGTTTCACTCACTCTTATTGAGCCTACAGAAACTGGATTAAAAAAATCCATAATGGATGCCACTGGTTCTGTGAGGAGTTTTTTGAAGGAAAATAATATTCATGATTACGAAATTCAAGGACAAGGTCCTGAGAATAAAGTACAGGTTGACGCAAAGATTTACGAAGATTACAGTATTATAAACTCAAAAGCTTCCTTATACAGACCACAAACAAAGAAAGGAGACCCAAGAATCTGGTTTTCTGGACTTACAAAAGTTGCCAACCCGAATGATATTATAGCTTTAATCTTCTATTCCGGGTCGTTTCACATTTTCAATCTGTCTCAATTGAATGTTGAAACATTGTTGAATTCCAACCTTGTAAATCCTTTAAAAGAACTCGTTTCAGAGATTAATGGTAAAGCCAATGAAATAGCAGTTGAACTGCTGACAATGTTAAGAAAGGTTGCCAGTTCAGGTCCTATTCCATCAATGGTTGCAGCTGACACTTCTGTTGGGAGAACATTGGAAACCGCATTGGGAATTGACATCAATTCATCCAAACAACCCGACTACAAAGGAATAGAACTCAAATCATTTAGAAGTAGAAGAACAAAT
>JAGYJZ010000012.1 GCA_018401875.1 Salibacteraceae bacterium | reverse complement strand
TTGCAGCTGCAAGAACATGTCTATCTTTTTCATCAGGTAATGTAAGCGAGTCAACCAATGTTTCATAGTTTTCAACTAACGCATCAGGAAATGCTCTTTGAGCGTTAGAAATTCTCTTTTTGATTTCTTCGTCTGGTATTTCTTTCCTTTTCATAACATTTTCCCATTCTGAGAAAATGTGTTTGCTCCATTTGGGTGTAAAAAGGTCATATGAAGCGAACCAGAAGAGCAAATCCCTTATGTCAATTGGATATATGACATTAGTGTCGAGTACACAGGTAAATCTTAAACTATGAATCATATAAACCGGATTCTTCGTCAGACTTCATTATTTCTATTAAGAGCTTCCTTTGTTCTGACTTGATTTTCTTTTTGTATTCGAGAACATCTTGGTACTTAATTCTCCTATGCTTGCCTATTTTGGTAAACTTAATTTCTCCTTTTTCCAAAAGTTTTATCAAGTGGGGTCTTGAGCAGCCAATTAATTCTGCCGCTGCTTGAGTTGTAATCTCAGTTGCAATTGGAACAATTGAAATTGGCTTTCCTTGACTAGTCTCCTTAAGAATTTTAGCAAGAAGCTTGAGGGCATTTAGAGGGATTTTGATCCTCTCATTCGTTTCTTCAATTTCTATTTCAGGATAATCAGAGTGAATCTGTTCTAGAGTTGATGCTAGAGCAGCATAGGATTCCATTGCAGCTTTCTGCTCTTCCTTTGTCGGTCTCATAATTTCGTCTATACTTTCCATGTTTATTTGTTTTGTTTTACAAATAAACGAAATATTCGAAACAATGTTTCGTTTGTTTCGATTTTATTTTGCATGAAGCCCAACTTGTTTTATCTGCTATAATGTTACCGTTAAACAGAATTGAATAGGTTATCCATGAAGTTGAATGGTGTTTCATTCAATCCTGTTATGATGCCTTCACGCAATATTACACCATCTGCTTCGGCTAGACAAAACCCATTTTAGGTCAACAAAAAAGCGCCCGAAAGGGCGCTTCAATACTTTCACTCTCTTAAAAATTTAGTTTATGCCAGCTCGATGATCATGGCGCTGGCGCCACCACCACCGTTGCAAATGCCCGCTCCGCCAATCTTGCCGCCTTGCTGGCGCAATACGTTGATCAAGGTTACAATAATGCGGCTGCCTGAGTTGCCCAGCGGGTGACCCAAAGAAACGGCTCCACCGTGCACATCCACCTTGCTTGGGTCTAAACCCAACAGTTTTACGTTGGCCAAACTCACCACCGCAAAGGCTTCGTTTAATTCCCAGAAATCAACATCGCCTGCGTTTAGTCCTGCGCGGTCGAGTGCAATCGGCACTGCCTTTGAAGGCGCTGTGGTAAACCACTCGCTGCTCTGCGCGGCATCGGCAAACGATCTGATCTTTGCGATTGGCTTCAATCCCAATTCAGCTGCTTTTTCAGCGCTCATCAATACCAGGGCAGAAGCACCATCGTTGATGGTAGACGCGTTGGCCGCAGTCACCGTGCCGTCTTTTTTGAATACTGGACGCAATCCCGGAATCTTATCAAATTTCACATTGGTGAATTCTTCGTCCTTGCTAAACATGATCGGGTCGCCCTTGCGCTGTGGAATTTCCACCGGAACGATTTCTTCGTCAAACCAACCGTTCTCCCAAGCCTTGGCCGACTTTTTATACGATTCGATGGCGAAGTTGTCTTGGTCTTCGCGTGAAAAATTGTACTCTTCAGCGCAAAGCTCGGCACAGCTGCCCATCAATTGGTCAGAATACACATCCATCAAACCATCGTTGATGATGGCATCCACCATTTTTCCGTTGCCGTACTTGTTTCCGTTGCGCATGCTTACATAGTGTGGAGCCATGCTCATGTTTTCCATTCCTCCCGCTACCACAATGTCGTTCATTCCCGTCATGATACTCTGCGCACCCAGCATGATCGATTTCATGCCCGAAGCACACACTTTGTTGATGGTGGTGCAAGGCACATCGGTGCTCAAGCCTGCAAACAATGCCGCTTGCCTTGCAGGCGCTTGACCAACGCCTGCTTGCAACACATTGCCCATGAACACTTCTTGCACCGCATTTGGGTCGATGCCCGCCTTTTCAACAGCTCCTTTGATGGCTGCAGCACCTAATTTGGTGGCTGGAATGCTCGAAAGGCTTCCCATGAAACTTCCGATGGGCGTGCGCACTGCACTTACTATTACTACTTCTTTCATCTGTTTCTATTTATCGTTTGTGAACTGAATTCTGATTAAAGGGCGACAAAAGTAAGCAACCTAGTGCGGAATCTTCTTCATCTTAATGCTACATTCGCCTAAGTGAAGTACAACCTCAAAGACCGCTTTAAAAACTATGCCTTGATTCAACGCATTGTTGCTTTTATCTTGACCTTGTTGGTGGTCTTTTTATTCTTTCCAAACGAAGGCATGATTCGCTACGAGTATCAGCTGAACCAGCCGTGGAAACACGACAAACTCTTTGCTCCGTTTGATTTTGGCGTGCGCAAATCGGTGGAAGATGTTGCGAAAGAACGCGAAGAAATTACTTCGAATCAGCCTCCTGTTTTTTCGATCAACGAAGACTTTAACGCACACATTTTATCGCGCATTGACGATGCCTGGGAACACAGTGTAGACAGTTCGTATGCCTGCGACTCTATCCGCAAAGGAAGCACAGAACTGATAGGGCAGTGGCTCAACGCTGGAATTGTGCAGCGCGGAGAAGCTACGCGCGATCTTTCGCCTTTTGATCCCATTCTGATCGATCGCGGTGGGAATTTAACGACCATTCCATTCAGCGAGGCGTTGAACATCAATACCGTATTCGACTACATGGCTGGAATGGTGGAAGTGGAGGCAGATAGCCATTGCGCGCCCATTGCGATGCGCATTATGTCCGAGAATTTGGTTTCGAATGCCTTGTACAACGACAGCCTCACGCAGCGCTTGATCGAAAACAGCTATTCAGAAATCATCCAGATCGAAGGCAAGGTAAACAAAGGACAGTCCATCATCGATCGAGGAGAGATCGTCAATAACGAACGCTACCAAGTATTGGTGAGCTTGGAAAAGGAATTTACAGAGCGCACCATGTCGGTTACGGGCTTTCAGTGGTCGCTGTTGGGCGAAATGGCCATCGTAACCATTTTATTGGGCTTGTTGGCGCTGTTTATTTACATGAATCAAACGCGATTGTTCAACGATCCGCGCCCGATTACACTTTCGCTTTCGTTGGTAACTGTGGGATTTGCAATGAGTGCGTTGGCGTATTCGAGCAATGCCGTTTCGATGTACATTATTCCAGTAGGCATCGCACCATTGTTGCTGCGCATGTTTTTCGATTTCCGTGTTTCGATCTTTAGTTTCCTCATTTTGGTGCTGATGGTGGCGCTGTTTGCGTCAAATCCACTGGAGTATATTTTGGTGCAGATGAGTGCCATTTCGTTTGCCACGCTCTATCAGTCGTCATCCATAAAACGGTCGCGGATGTTGGGAACAGCCACCTTGGTGTTTTTAGGGTATTCGGTCATTTACATTGCTATTTCGATCGCGCAGAGTGGCAGTGCGAGTGGTGTTGTAACGGCAAATTTTGGTTGGTTCGCCATCAACGGATTGCTGTGCATGATGGTGTTTCCGTTGATTTATGTGGTGGAAAAAGTATTTGGATACACCTCAGAAACGACTTTGCTCGAATTGTCAGACAGCAATCAACCGCTGTTGAAAGAGTTGGCAATTAAGGCTCCTGGCACGTTCCAGCATTCGATGCAAGTGGCGAATTTGGCGGAGAAAGTGGCATCGAAAATTGGCGGCAATACGGTGCTCTTGCGCACAGCAGCCATGTATCACGACATTGGTAAGATGAACGAACCACAGTATTTCATCGAGAATCAATTGCCAGATAATAATCCGCATGACGATCTCGAGCCCGAAGAAAGCGCGCACATCATCATCGGTCATGTGAAGTTGGGCATCGAAAAAGCATTGGCCAACAACATTCCGATAGACATCATTCAATTCATTCAAACCCATCACGGCACGAGCAAGGTGCGCTACTTTTTCAAGCGCGCATTGGTGCTGAATCCAGAAGCGGATGAAGCAAAGTACACCTATCCTGGTCCGCGGCCGAGCACCAAAGAGCAGGCGATTTTAATGATGGCCGATTCGGTGGAGGCTGCATCGCGAAGTTTAAAGAAATACGACCATGAGACGCTTGAGCGCTTGGTGGATTCGATCATCGATGGACAGAAAGATGACGGTCAGTTTACCGAAGCACCGATCACGTTTAAAGACATAACCATTGCTAAAAGTGTGTTGAAAACGGCTGTGAAAGGGATTTTTCATCAACGCATCAGCTACGATTAAAAAAGGCTACCCGAAGGTAGCCTGATGAAATCTATAAGCCGGATTCTGTCCTCATCCGAAGATGATGTTCTGCCATTTATCTATGCGACCTACCCTCCCAGTTGGGCGAGCAGCCCTCAAACCTGGGTTTACATGGTCTTGCAGCCTGCAAGGTTTACCCAAAGTGTTGTTGCCAACACAGCGCGTGAGCTCTTACCTCACGTTTTCACCATCACCTGCCCAAGCCGAAGCCTGAACATCGGCTGTTTGTTTTCTGTGGCACTTTCTGATATCGGAGATTCCTCTGCTGACACCCTCAGTTTCTCAAGGTACAGTGCTCTAAGCTGTCCGGACTTTCCTCCCTCATTGGCCGAAGCTTTTGAGAGCGACAGAACGATTTCGCTGCGAAGGTATCTCTATTTCAACGATGAATGATCACTTCGGTAGCGCCATATCCATAGATGCGGTAAGGTGCGTCATGGTATTCAATGCGCTGCAAGGTATCGAGGTAGTGGTGGATTTCGGTGCGCAACACGCCTTCACCCACACCGTGAATAAGCACTATTTTGTGGAAACGTTTATCGATGGCTTCGCGCACAAACTGGCGGCAACAGCGCATTTGATACTGCAGGATTTCGCCATTGGTCATATTGCTGAAGTGATCCAGCAGCTCGTGAATGTGAAGGTCGAGTTCGTACACCGCTTGCGTGACATCGTCCAATTCCTTCAGTTTCGATTTTCCTTTGGCGCGTGTTTCTTTGTCTTTGGCGCTCAGTTCCTTTTTTTCGATTGCATGACCGATCAAGTCATCGTGTTCGATCACTACCAATTCTGATGCGTCAAACGTCATCTCCATGCCATCCAAGTCTATCACCACATTCGATCCCACTACATCGCACACCACGCCTTCACCTTGAGCATCCAATAGCCGCACGCGATCACCAATCTTAAACGAGGAGTTTTGCATGGCGCAAAGTTAGTTTGGTCTTTTTATTTTGATGGGAAGAGTTTTTAAAGTTTGCGGTAATGTAAACAACGCAGGTAAGAATCCACTGCCTTTCAATCACTCCACTCAACCTTAATCCGCTTACTTTCGTTCTACTATAGATGGAACGTTTTCGAAAAGCATATGAACTATTGGAGCTTTCGCCCGATGCCAGTCTCGAGCAAGTCAAAAAGGCCTATCGAAAGTTAGCCTTGCGCTACCATCCCGACCTTAACTCGCATCCACAAGCACAGGAGAAATTCATCCTCATAAAAAAGGCCTACGACATCATTCTCACGGCCGATCGCACGTTCAATCAAGAACCCGCAGTAAAGAGTTCAATTCGGAAATCACGCGACCGCGACAAAGTAAAAATCAGCAGGGAAGAGGCGATAAGTCAAGCACGCGAGAAATTTAGGCGATACGAAGAGATCAAATTGCAACACGATGCCAAGCAATTTGCCAAGTTTAAACGCACAATCTACTATCCATGGACGATGGGAATGAGTTATTTTTCGCTGGTCTTTATCATCCTCATGTTGGTGGATGCATTTACGGTGAACATTGTTCGGACGGGCTATGTCGTTTCCAAAACACCCGTGACAATTGAAGCCTTTGGAGTAGAAGTTATCACCGGCTATTCCATCAACTTTAAGGATGGTGAGCACGTTATTTTGGGTGCTCGTCCTGCCAATAATATTTCGGTAGCTTCTTACGTCAGCCTAGCCGAGACGATGATTTTCAGGGATGTCCCCGAGATTCATATCGTGAATAAAAACTTCAAGGAGTTTACGATCAGTGGATTTAACAAGCCGCCTTATTTGTTTTTCTTGCTCTTTATTTTGGTGCCGGTATTCATTTTATTCGTTGACCGACCGAGCGCAGTATTCTATTCTGCCGGTGCTTTTGCGCGTTACGGAGTGATCATTTTCATTGCGAGTTTCCTGATTTTCTAGGGTGCAACAGCTTGCATCAACAGCCCGCATATGTAGGCGCCATACGTGCCCAGAGCGTAACCCAAAACGGCAAGTAAAACACCCACTGGAGCCAATGACGGGTGGAACGCAGCCGCCACAATTGGCGCTGATGCGGCACCACCAATATTCGCTTTTGAACCAACAGCAAGGAAGAAAAAGGGCGCTTTTATCATCTTGGCAACGACAATAAGCAACACCACATGAATAGCCATCCACAGCAATCCAACTAAGAAAATCGCTGGGTTAGAAAAGATCTCCATGACGTTCATTTTCATTCCGATGGTCGCAACAAGGAAGTAGATAAATACACCACCGATTTTTGACGCGCCCGCTCCTTCGTAGTTTCTGAGTTTTGTGAAACTGAAGATCAATCCAAAGGTGGTAGCAAGAACGATGAGCCAGAAGAATTTCGAATCGAGGCTAAATTTCTTTAAGTAGGGCAGGTTTTCTCCGATGTAGGGCGCTACATTGTCTGCTAAAAGGTGTGCCGCTCCAGTGGCTACAAACGCAATTCCCAGGATGATGAACAGGTCTGTCATGCTCGGAATTCGCGCCATTTTCATGCTGAATTCGTGCATTTTATTCTTGAGATTTTCCACACTACTGGCGTCAGCCTTAAAAAATCGGTCGATGCGATCGGCTTTGCCTACGCCAAAGAGCAAGACGGCCATCCAAATTTCAGCCACGATCACGTCAACCGTTATCATGACCGAATAGAGTTTTGAGCTGGGTTCAAACACTTCAAACATCGCAGCTTGGTTGGCACCACCGCCAATCCAACTTCCAGCCACAGTGGTCATTCCACGCCAAACGGCTTCAGGGCCAACGCCACCCACCACATCGGATGCGATAAATGAAAATGCAAGAATCGCCAAGGGCCCACCAATGATTACACCTACGGTTCCAGTCAAGAACATGATCAATGCTTTTGGACCGAGTTTCACCAATTCCTTCAAGCTAATACTCAAGGTGAGCAGCACTAAACTCGCTGGGAGGAAATAGCGCGAAGCGGCAAAATACAGTTTCGATTCTTTCTTGAATGCTTTCAGATCATCGGCTTCCAAGCCTAATGCTTCTGCGCCTGCTTGCAGGTCTTTTTCTGTCCAGTGGTCGGGTAGTGCATAACCCAGTTCCGATAAATGATTCGCAACAGCTGCCAGATCGTACCAACTGGGTGCGATGATTCCCAGCGAAGTGAAGACGCTCGGCAAAAAGTAACACAAGAGCAAGGCAGGAATCACGGTGTAAAATTTATTCCAAGCGCCTGTTTTTATGGAGTTTGTGTAAAATATTACGCCTAAAAGTCCCATCAAAATACCCAGGACAGTGGCATCGTTTGTAAGAAGTGGTTCGTGTATATGCATGATTGGGTGGCAATATAGCAAGCCCAATCTATTCTCTGCGTGTTGAGCGCGAGAAATTGATTTTTAATCCTTGAATTCGACCTTTTATTTCAAAATATCGATTGCTTCTAAGTTGGTGATTCCCCAATTTTTTAGTTCTTCTTCACTCCATAATCCGGGAAAGAAAATGCGTTTTTGATAGCGCGGGTGCATGTATTTCTGCCAATCGCTTCCGCCTGTGGCTTCGGCTTTTTCCTTTCCGCTGTTCAAGTATTTCCCCGCGGCATGGTAATGCGCGATCACCCATTTCACATTTACCGTGTGATCGTAATGGCGCATGGCGTTGCGCAGCGCAGTGTTGGCCTGCGACTCGGCAGGAAGTTGCTGAAACTTTGTCCAGAGATTCAAAGTGTTATAGCGCTGCATAAACAGAATGAAGTCGTCCATGTAGCGGTCTTCAAAAAGCTGCAAGAGGGTTGATTTTTTTCCAGTGGCGTGATCTTTTCCCGCTGCTTGCCAATACAAATGATCAAAGGCGTGTTTGAAAGGCGTATTGCGATCGATGGTAGCGCGGAAGCGAATGTCGATCAGGTTGATCAATTCTGTGGAAGCAAATTCAATTTTTCGGTATTGGGCACTTTGAAAACCACTTGCAGGCGCAAGTGTGTCTCTGAACTTCATGTATTGAGCCACTTCCATGCCATCACCCATTACGGTGAACGAAGAAGAAAGTACATCAAAATATCGGCTTATGCGCCCCAAGCGCTCAGCAAAGAACTCGGCTGTGAGTGCTGTGTTATTCGCCACTTGATCGATTTCCCACAAGATCATTTTGAAGAGTAGTTCGTTGACTTGGTGATACATGATAAACACCATTTCATCGGGTTGATTGGTGCGCTGCGTTTGCAAATTCAACAAAGCATCTGTCTGGATATAATCCCAATAGGTGATGGGCGTTGAGTGCAATAAGCCACTCAAATGCGTATCGAGTTTTTGACCAATCGCTTCGTACTTTTCTTCTAAAAGTTTCAATAATTCTTCTCTTGACTTGCCCATGGGATTGTTTTTAAGTGGCTGCAAATATGCTCTCATAATTTCACAATACTCATGATGCATGTCATAACGAAGGCATAAAACTTTGAAAAGTGGATTGAAAAAATACCTTCGCAGCCCAATCAAAAGAACATGAAGAGACTGCTGTTTTTGCTTTTTCTACCTGCCGTTTCTATTGCTCAAGACACCAATGCCTTAAACGAAGTGGTGGTAACGGATAACCGCATTGAGACTTCCATTATGGAATCAGGAAGGAATGTGCAAGTGATCACAAAAAAGCAGATCGAAGCCTTGCCGGTTCAAAACCTCAACGATTTATTGCAGCACGTGTCGGGGGTTGACTTCCGTCAGCGCGGACCGTGGGGCGCGCAAGCCGATGTCAGCATGCGGGGTGGAACGTTCGATCAAACGCTCATTTTGGTGAATGGAATCAAGGTGGCCGATCCGCAAACGGGTCATCACGCCATGAATTTGGGCATCGACTTAAGCACAATCAAGCAAATTGAAGTCATCAAAGGACCAGCAGCTTCGCGCTATGGACTGAACTCGTTTAGCGGAGTCATCAACATCATCACAGAACCATCCGCGGAGAATCAAGCGCGGATCGCCACTTCAATGGGGCAAGCCGATAATTCGAAGTTGCCCAACGAATTTTATGGTGGGTATGACGCGCAGGCGAGTGTGCATTTTGGCAAGCGCAAATCGCGCCACGTGCTCAGTGCTTCCAACACCCAATCTACGGGTTATCGACCCAATACTGACCTCAACCGAAATACTGTGATGTATCAATCGATCACCGAGTCGAAAATTGGGACGTTCAACGTGATGGGTTCCTTTGTGCGCAATGATTTTGGCGCGAGCGGTTTTTATGCCTTTCCCATCGACTCGTCAAGCGAAGAACAGGTAACTACCTTCCTTTCGGCCGTTCAGCACACCTTAAAGAAAGGAGCGTTTAAAGTGCATTCAAAGCTTTACAGCCGTAAAAATTTTGACACCTACACGTTGTTTCGCGAGCGTCCAGAGATATTTCAGAACATACACCGAACGGATGTGGAAGGTGCTGAAGTGCACGGGACATATTCTTACCGCGTGGGCACAATTGGCGTTGGGGCGGAATACCGCAGAGAAGCGATCAACAGTTCGAATTTAGGGCTTTGGACACGCGACAATATCGGAGTATTTGTTGAGAATAGACTGTGGTTGATGAACGAGCGGTTTGCGATCAATACGGGTGCTTACATCAATGTTTCTAGCGACTTTGGTACTCAAATCTTACCATCGCTTGAGATGAATTATAAGCTGAATGAGCATTTTGCACTGTTTGGAAACGCAGGGCAATCGTTTCGCGTTCCCACCTTCACTGATTTGTATTATGTGGGCCCGACCAACGTGGGTAATGCGAATCTAAAACCTGAGAGCAGCACCAATTATGAAACAGGATTGAAGTATCGAGCAGGCGCTCATTTCATCCAAGCGAGTGGTTTTTATCAGGATGCCCGCGATTTGATCGACTGGGTGCGCGACAGTGTTTCTCAACCGTGGCAACCGCGAAATTATGAAGCGGTAGCAACGCGTGGGGTAGAAGTAAACTACGAATTGCGCGCTCGAAAGGCGTTCGGAAAGAGTGATTTTGCATGGGAAATGGCGCGCGTTGGCTACACCTATTTAGACATGCAAATGATGCGCAGCGGAGAGAATATTTCCCGCTATGCGATCAGCAATTTGCGCCATCAAGTAACCATGCAATCGAGTTTTTCTTACAAAACAAAATTGAGCCTAAGTGTAACAGCTCGCTACCTCGATCGCCCTGTGTACAACAGCTATTGGCTGGCTGATCTGCGACTTCAATACCGCGTTTCAAACGCGTCCTTCTGGATTGATTGCACCAATTTGCTCGGCACCGAGTACATCGAAACAGCCAATGCATCGATGCCAGGCCGCTGGTTTCGTCTCGGATTAGCGCTTGCGATTAAATAATAAACAAAACGTCAGTCGGGTTTTAAAATCAGCGTCAAATTGGCTTTATCAGAGGGTTAGGCGCGACAGATTGACTGATAAATGAGGTGTTTACTTCCTTGGACTGTATTTTGCTCATTGCATCGCGTCAACGTCTGACTCTCAGTTGGATGACAAAGGGTTCAGTTGAAGGCCAAACGTTGAATTATCTTAAATTAAACGGAAATGAATTTTAATAAATTTACCATCAAAGCGCAAGAAGCGGTGCAACAAGCGCAGCAAATTGCGATGAGCAAAGGGCATCAGTCCATCGAGCCTGCGCATATTTTAAAAGGCGTGGTAGAGGTGGATGAGAATGTTTCGCCTTACCTCTTCAAAAAAGTAGGCGCCAATAGCCAGATGCTCAATTTGGCGCTCGAAAAGATGATTGATTCCATGCCGAAGGTGGATGGCGGCAGTCAATACCTGAGTCAGAAAGCAAATCAAGTACTGGCAAAAGCAGAAGATTTGATCAAGGGATTTGGCGATGAATTCGTGTCGATCGAACATGTTTTACTTGCCTTACTCGATGTGAAAGATCAAGCGAGTTCGCTGATGAAAGACAGCGGCATCGATCAAGCAACATTAAAAAAAGCGATTGAGGAATTGCGAAAAGGAGAGAAAGTGACCTCACAGTCGGCCGAGGCCAATTACAATTCGCTTAATAAGTTCGCGATTCACCTCAACGAACAAGCGCGCAATGGCAAGCTTGATCCAGTGATTGGGCGTGACGAAGAAATCAGACGCGTGCTTCAAATTCTTTCGCGAAGAACGAAGAACAATCCCATTTTAATCGGAGAACCAGGTGTGGGTAAAACAGCGATTGCCGAAGGATTAGCGCACCGAATTGTGAACGGTGATGTGCCTGAAAACCTCAAAGATAAAGAGCTTTACAGCCTGGATATGGGCGCGTTGATCGCTGGAGCCAAGTACAAAGGCGAGTTTGAAGAACGCTTAAAGGCAGTGGTGAAGGAAGTGACTGGAAGTGATGGAAAAATCGTCCTCTTCATTGATGAAATCCACACCTTAGTGGGTGTAGGAAAAAGTGATGGAGCGATGGACGCGGCAAATATCCTCAAGCCTGCCTTGGCGCGCGGAGAGCTCAGAGCCATCGGAGCAACCACGCTGAGCGAGTATCAGAAGTATTTTGAAAATGATAAAGCGCTCGAACGAAGGTTTCAAACCGTATTGGTAGATGAGCCTTCAGAAGAGGATGCCATTAGCATTTTGCGCGGATTGAAAGAACGCTATGAAACACACCACAAAGTGAGGATCAAAGACGAAGCCATCATTGGCGCGGTGCAGTTGAGCCAGCGCTACATCACCGATCGATTTTTGCCCGATAAAGCCATCGACTTGATCGATGAGGCCGCATCAAAATTGAGGATGCAGATTAACAGCATGCCCGTAGAATTGGATGAAGTGCAACGAAAGATGCGCCAATTGGAGATCGAGCGCGAAGCAATCAAACGTGAGAATGACGATAAGAAATTGGAAGCATTGAACCGTCAGATTGCAGAGTTGCAAGAGAAGCGGGACAGCTTAAAGGCTAAGTGGGAAGGCGAGAAAGAAGTGGTGGAAGGCATCCAAAACGAGAAAAAACGCATTGAAGAACTGAGGCTCGAAGCCGATCAAGCCGAGCGCCAAGGCGATTTGGGTCGAGTGGCCGAAATCAGGTACGGAAAAGTGGCTGAGGCAGAAACAAAACTCAAGGAGTTTGAAGCACAGTGGAGTGAATTAGATACCAGCGGTTCGCGCATGATCAAGGAAGAAGTTGATTCAGAAGACATCGCAGAAGTGGTGGCGAAGTGGACGGGAATTCCAGTTCAGAAAATGCTGCAAAGCGATGTCGAGAAGCTTCTCCATTTGGAAGATGAATTACACAAGCGCGTGGTGAGTCAAGAAGAAGCCATCTCAGCGGTGGCAGATGCTGTGCGAAGAAGTAGAAGTGGATTGCAAGACATGAACCGACCCATCGGTTCGTTTATTTTCATGGGCACAACCGGTGTTGGTAAAACTGAATTGGCGAAAGCCCTGGCCGAATACCTTTTCGACAATGAAAATGCCATTACACGAATCGACATGAGCGAATACCAAGAGCGCCACGCGGTGAGCAGATTGGTGGGAGCACCTCCCGGATATGTGGGTTATGATGAAGGCGGCCAATTGACCGAAGCGGTGCGCAGAAAGCCTTACTCAGTGGTGTTGCTCGATGAGATTGAGAAGGCGCATCCAGATGTGTTTAACATCTTATTGCAGGTGTTGGACGAAGGCAGGTTGACCGACAATAAAGGACGGGTGGCGAATTTCAAGAACACCATCATCATCATGACGTCTAACTTGGGTTCAGACATCATCAGTCAAAATTTTGAAGGAATCACAGACGCCAATTTAGATGCTGTGCTTGCCAAAACTGAAATGGAGATGAAGGAAATGTTGCGCAGGACGTTGAAACCTGAATTCATCAATCGTATTGACGAAACGATCATCTTTAAACCGCTCAACCAGCGCGATGTGAAGGCGATTGTTCAAATTCAGTTGAAGCATTTGTTTGGGCACCTCAAAACGCAAGACATTCGAATGATTGCGACCGAAGAAGTGATTGATCACTTGAGCAATGTGGGTTTTGATCCGCAGTTTGGCGCACGACCTATTAAGCGGTTGATTCAAAAAAACATACTCAACGAGTTGAGTAAACAGATATTATCGGGTAAAGTGACCAAGGGTCAAGATGTGGTGCTCGACATATTCGATGGCGAGTATGTATTTCGAAAACCCATCAAGGAGACAGAGAAAATGAACGAAGAATAAAGCTCAATTCAAGACGAGAAAAGGCGCTCAAATGGGCGTCTTTTTTTTATTTTTCTCTTCTATAATAACCTCATCATATTTTTCAATCACTCCTTTTGAAGAAGCCTCAGCATCTCTCAATTCAGAATGCGTGATTTGACCACCATGGTTCGCCAATGGAATCAAACTAATAAATGCAGCACTAGTTACTATTAATGTAGAAATACGGGCTGTTTTCGTGAGTTTAGGTGCCACCTTATATGATGCTATTGTCATCAAGGCGAAACCACCACCAATAAGCATCAGCCAAAGGGAAAGTTCAGCATGCTCTTCATGCTCTTCTAATTCAAATTCAGAAACGCCTTCCAAATGTTCAACTTTATGTTCAGCCTCTTCTCCCGATAAGTAAACAGGGATTGTAAAGATTGATGCAAGAAGGATTGTTGAAATAGCCGTAATTTCAACAGACTTATTCATCAGGAGCATTCCTACAATTAATAGAACTATTCCAAATATTGATCCTAAAATTGGGATATGATTGGTCAGTAAATGTGCATGGGTGGCGTCCATAATCTTAAAATTTAGGCTAAGATGAGACTAATCTAGATTAAAACAACATTCTTTAAGGAATTTAAGCTTTAGCTAGCTTGCGCGAGCTCAGTTTCCAAAGCGTAACAATCAATCCAAACACCACCAGCTGAGTGAATATGCTTTCATACGTTGGGTAGAGCCCAATGAGAGGCCACCTTAAATTTATCGGAAAAGAGCTGATGTCTAAGTATCCGCCTTCCTGAATGGCATGTATGCCTTGACCAGCTAAAATGAAAGCTAACGCCAACACCACATATGTCGAGTAGAGGAACACTTTTGTAATCGGCATTTTTTTGAACCACTTGAGCATGCTCCATGCAAAAACAAACACAACGATTGCTGAAGCAATCGCACCAAGCGCAACTCCTGTTTTGCTTTCAGGATTGCCGTCAAGTGTTAGTGAAGAGATGAAAATCACCGATTCGAAGGCTTCGCGAAACACCACTATAAATGAGAAGGATGCCAATCCGATCATATTGTTGCGCGAGAGTAAGCCTTTTACGCGGGTTTCAACAAAAGCTTTCCACTTCATAGCATTAGATTTTCCGTGCATCCAAAATCCGAGGTAAAGCAACACCGTTACAGCAAATAGGGCGATTACACCTTCCATCAATTCCCTGCTTTGCGCATCCCACTGCATGAGATAGCCCGCAAAAAACCAACCAATCAGGCCGAATAACACTGCGGTAATCCACCCGCCATGCACGTAACGAATCGCTGTTTTTGCATTTACCGATTGCAGAATATTAAGTATGGCCAAAATGACAAATAATGCTTCGAGTGCTTCTCTGATGAGAATTGAAAAGGTGAGCATGGCAGTCATCCACACACCTCTATCGGCATTGCCTAATAGAATTTCTGCTTCGTCAAGCGCGGCATGAGCACCAGAGAATCCATCATCGATTTCTTGTTCGCTCGGGGCCGATTTGATCACATTTCTCACACCAAGCATGGTCGACTCTAGCTCTTGGAAAAGCTTATTGTCTGAAGCTTTGATGCGGGCTTCTATGGGTTCTACTCCTTTAAGGTAGGCTGCTAAGGCTGCCGTAGTAGCTTTATCAATTTCGCCATTTCTGAGCGCCTTTTCTGATTCTATCAATAGGTCACGTGCAATGGTTATGTGGTCGTCTTTGCTTACAGGGGTTGTAGTGCGCAACAACTTTACGTCCAATTCAGGTTGCTGTGCGAGTAAATCTTCGTTGCTTAAGGTGGCCAGCTGCTCCAAGTCAACGGCTTGCGAAGCAGATCCTAGTTCAGCACGAGGTTCTCCGTATTGGAGTTGCATAATGTAAAACGAAAGATCCCAAATTTCTGCACTGCTTAATTCGGTGAAAGCGCGCATCGAAGTACCTTCAATTCCCAAAGTAATGGTATTGTAGGCTTGCAGCGGAGAAACGCCATTCATAATGTGAGCATCCGTGAAATTGGTAGGTGAGGGAATTAATCCCAATCCAGCCGCGCCATCGCCAGCTCCATTTTTTCCGTGGCAAGAAGCGCATTCCGATTCGAAAAGCGCCTTTCCTCTTTGGTGATTTGGCCAAGCGGGTGGAACCAACGATACTAAATCCAGGGCAACAATGGATAATTTTATACGGTCAGCGCTCTCCGTTACCGCATCTGCATCAGACTTTTGAGCGATCAGCAATTGAAGGTTTTCAAGTTCTTTTACGATTTGTTCATCTTGAACAATGGCCGATGAATTCACCAATTCACTGTAGAATTTTTGAGCGTTACCTGAAAATTCAGACATTTCACTGTACTCAAACTCATTTATTACCTCACCATCGCTCACCGCCATTTTATAATCTTTGGCGATGTAGTCCATTAGGTTAATCAACATCCTCACTTTCGTGGTTTCACTATCACTAATGGCGAAAGATGTGTTTAATATACTGAAGAATAGAATAATAAATGTGAATATTGTTTTCGTAAGCTTCCTCGCCATGTTAAGATTTTATCTTATTTAGATTAAGTTTAGATAACGACAAAAGAACGATTCGAATGTTCACAGAGCAATACCTATAATGAGGTATTATTAGATTTTTCTTATTCGTTCAAATTGAGATACATTTGGCACACCCTATGAATATACTCATCGTTATAAATGGCCTCTCTGAAAGGTCAAGTTTTACAGAATCTACAGCTGCTAACTTGAGTAAATCATATCCTGAGCACAACATCGAAATACGTGTAACCAAGTCAGCTGGAGATTCATTTCGTTTTGCATATGCGGCCACCACCAGAAGCATTCATGCCATTTTAGCGTGCGGTGGCGATGGTACATTGAATGAAGTAGTGAATGGCGTGTTCAATGCGCAACCAGAAAATAAAGTTCTTTTTGCGCATTTTCCATCGGGAAATGCCAACGATCTCGCAAAGACTATCGGGGCAAAGGACCTCAAATACTACCTCGATTGCATCATTCATGGAAAATACGAAAGTATTGACTGTGCGTTTATTGATCGAAATGGGAAAGAACGCAGGTTTGTCAATGGCTCAACTGCAGGAATTGGAGCATTGGTGTGCAAAGACGTCTCAACATTACGAAGAAGTTTACCATCGAAGTTGAATTACCTCGTCAACACTTTGGCGTGGGTAATCAAATACAAGCGCCCGTTTGTAAAGATCGAATTGGATAATGAAACCTATGAAGGCGAAATATTGTTATCTGTCATTGGTAAAGGAAACTTTGTAGGCAATGGACTGGGTTTTGTGCCGCAAGCACAACTCACCGGTGGGGCATTTGGCGTGACGGTTGTCTCTCGAGCCACCGTTTGGGAAATGATTTCGTTTCGTTCCAAATTGAGTCGAAAAGAGAAGATTGACCGACATGAAGTGAACTATTTCAAAAGTAAAAAGGTGAAAATCACCGTTCTCAGCGGGCAAATGCCCATCGAAACCGATGGTGAGTTTCTAGACATTCTTTATGAAGGAGAAAATATTGTCTTTGAGCTCGACAAAGACGCCCTTCGCCTAGTGATGTAATTCAAATCATTGAGCACACATAAATTATCACTCAGCGATCGCGGATTTTAAATCTATTTTTGGCCGCGAATTGATATCCATGAAAAAGAAAATACTTATCGCGGTTAGTTTAATTGTTGTCATTCTAGGGGCGGGTATGCTTTACCTTAACTACAGAAATCGAACATTGAGTCCACCTGCCGAGCAACGCATAACTACTGCTGATGGTTTGTCAGTCGAAATTGACTACAGCCGACCGTCAATGCGCGGCCGCTTGGTTTTTGGAGCGGAAGACGAAGGCGCGTTGCAACCCTATGGCAAGTATTGGCGATTAGGAGCCAACGAAGCAACGGTGGTTGAGTTTAATGAAGAAGTGGCAATCAACAATCAACGCGTTCCTGCTGGTGCATACGGCATTCACGCCTTTCCGGGTAAAGACTCTTTCGCCATTGCACTGAATAAAACCTGGGACCGTTGGGGCTTTTCTGAGCCTGATTATTCTCAAGACATTGTGAATCTTTCTTTGGCTATTGAGCGCGTTGATCCACCCATCGATCAGTTTACCATCCGATTGGGTGAGAGCAATAAGGGCGTTCAAATCATCTGCGAATGGTCTGATGTTCGGTTTGTGATTCCTGTGGAGGAGCTTTAAATCACTTGAGCCATTGGTCGAGCCAATCGTAAAATTCGCGATGCCACATTACTCCATTTTGAGGCTTTAACACCCAGTGACCTTCGTCAGGATAATAAAGCAATTTGCTCGGTATACCTTGAAGTTGAGCCGCTGTAAATGCTTCTAACCCTTGGTTCAACGGTACTCGAAAATCCAATTCATTGTGAATTACCATGATGGGGGTGTCCCAATTGCCCACGTTCTTGTGAGGACTAAAATTCTTGTAGCTATCGGGCACAGGACTTTCCCAATATGGGCCACCAATATCCCAATTGGCGAAAAACAGCTCTTCGGTGCTGGCATACCAGCTTTCTAGGTTAAACAGTCCGCAGTGGCTGATAAAGGTTTTAAATCTTCCTTCGTGCACACCAGCCAAATAATACACGCTATAACCTCCGTAGCTCGCGCCAACCGCGCCCATTTTTTCATTGTCAACAAATGGCTCTTTGGCTAATTCATCAATGGCGCTTAAATAATCGGTGATGGCTTGCCCGCCCCAATCTTTCGATATATCATCGTTCCATTTTTGGCCAAACGATGGCAATCCTCTTCGGTTTGGTGCAACAACAATGTAACCGTTGGCAGCCATCAACTGAAAATTCCAGCGGAAACTGAAAAATTGACTTACAGCACTTTGCGGACCGCCTTGGCAATAGAGCAGTGTGGGATACTTTTTTGACGGATCGAAATCGGGCGGATAAATTACCCACGTGAGCATGTCTTTTCCGTCTGAGGTCTTGATCATACGCTTTTCTACCTTGCCCATTTCGATATTTTCAAGCAAAGCTCTATTGGTGTTGATCAGCATAGTTTCGCTGCCAGTCTTGATGTTCCAGCTGTAGAGTTCATTCGGACTGCTGATGCTGCTTTTCGTTCCGATCAATACGTTTCCAGCGCGTTGAATGCTGTTGATGTTGTGTTCGCCAGTAGTTATCGCTCTGAATGATTTTCGCTTCAAGTCGCTGCCAATTTCGATTTCAAAAATCTGGTAGGTGGCATTGACCGGGCTTAATGCATAGATTTTATCTCCTTTTTCTGACCATACAATGTTTCCGAATGTTTGATCAATGTCTTGTGTGACATTCACTTGTTGGCCCGAAGCAAAATCTAAAATTCGGATGTCATTTTTATCCGACTCAAAACCATTGCGCGCCATGCTCATCCAAGCAATTTTAGTTCCATCGGGTGAAATAACCGGCTCATTGTCATAGCCCAGATTGCCTTGCGTGATATTGGTGGTTTTTCCAGTAGCCAAGTCAAAGCGGTAGATTTCAGAATTGGTGCTCAGCGCGTATTCTTTCCCAACCAATTTTTTACTCACATAAAAAATCGACAATCCATCGCCACTCCATGTAATTTGCTCTGCTCCTCCAAAAGGATTCATTGGCGCGTCATAAGGCTCGTTGATCATGATGTCATTGGCATCATCGCCCACCAATCCATCAGCATAGGCGCTAAAAAATACATGCGAATAGTTATAGTCGTGCCATTGCGTCCAATGGCGAAACATGAGGTTGTCATAAGCGCGACCCGTGGCTTTGGGCAAGTCTTCATGCTTGTCGGCAAGAGATTCTTCAACCTTTACATCCATCGTATAGCTGATTTGCTTCATATCAGGCGAATATTGCCAATTGGAAATGCCCGAACGAAAGAAACTCACTTGTTTTGCACCGCTGCCATCAGGATTTATTTCCCACAACTGCATGCTGCCACTTTGCGGACTGAGGAACCCGATTTTAATGCCATCAGGGCGCCAATGCGCATCGTAAATACTGCTCTTTCCATCAGAGATTATGCGGCTATTCGTGCCGTCAAGGTTCGCCACATACAGGTGGGCAATACCGTTGTCTTTTTCTAAGTCGTATTCTTTCACAAGGTAAAGAATTGCCTTGTTGTTGGGTGATACTTCTTCGCCATACACCCGTTTGATCTTCCATAAGTTTTCTGGAGTTAGCGTTTGCTGAGCACTGCAAATACTTGACGCAGCAAGCACTAAAAAGAGGATTGAGATTCTCATCAGAATTAAATTTAAGCACAAGTATAATTCATAACAGAACTAATGGGGCTATTCACACTGCGATTGGTTAATATTGTTACACACTTTTGAAATCATGATTGTACGCATTTATCCAGAAAACCCCAATGAGCGAGAGTTGCTCAAGGTGGTTGATATTTTAAAAAATGGCGGAGTAATTATTTACCCAACCGATACTGTTTATGGTTTGGGCTGCGATATCAACAGTAAGAAAGCGGTGGAGCGCATAGCGCAAATCAAAGGATTGAAACCTGAAAAGGCGAATTTGTCTATCATCTGCTACGACCTTAGTCATATTACCGACTATGCAAAGCACGTTGACAATAAAACATTTAAAATGATGAAGAAAGGGCTCCCGGGGCCATTTACCTTCATACTTGAGGCGAGCAATTTGATTCCAAAAATTTTTACTTCTAAAAAGAAGACCATTGGCATCAGAATACCTAATCACAACATTCCGCGCGAATTGGTGAGACTACTCGGTAACCCGATTGTCACAACATCCATCCATGACGAAGATGACATCATTGAATATTCTACCGATCCTGAATTGATCTACGAAAAATTCGAAAACATTGTTGATTGTGTGATCGATGGAGGGTATGGAAATCAAATAGCCTCAACCATAGTCGATTGCTCTTCAGGTGATATTGAAGTGATCAGGCAAGGCTTGGGGCAAATCGAAGATCTTTACTGATTCAATGGGGCTTTTAAATAAGCCTCGATCAGTGGATTCAGATCATGAGCCCTGGTCAGCATCATCATGTGCGAACCATTGTCAATAATTTCATCGGCCGCCACATGCTTGATGGGTAGGGTGTGATCGTTGTTTCCATGAATGTGGTAAATAGCCGAGTCACACGTTTCTTTTTCCCATCGTATTATCATGCGCACGGTGCGCTTTAAAAAGCGTTTATCCTTGGCTTTGAGCATCGAAACGAAGGTGGTTTTGTGTTTTTTTCGGTCGGGTTCAAAGATCGGCTGCAGGAAAAGTGCCCCCTTTTTCACGAGCCAAGCAGGCATCAAAGTATGCAAAGGCACCAAACGCTGAAATCTATATTGATTTGGCAATTCCTCGCGGCACGCAGCGCTGGAAACTATGATTACTTTTTCGGGAGACAAGAACGTCATCATTTCTGAGCTGATCATGCCTCCTAGCGAAACCCCCAAGAGCGAAAAGGACTTTGACGTATCTATTTGAGCAGCCATGCGCAAAGCGTAGTGGTGCATGTTTTCTTTTCGCATGGGATGTATGAAATGCACCTGCGATGTGTCGAAAAGAGCAGTGTCAATTTTCAACGAATCGAACACGCGGTAGTCAGAACCTTGCCCCGGAATGAGGTATAAAGTGTGTTTGGTTTGAGCGTGTGCTTGATTGAAGACTAAAAAAGTCAACAAAAAACAAGTTCCAATAAAGCATGAAATAAGAATACTACAGGGCCTCAATAATGCTCGAAATATGTTCTTTCCAAAAATTACGCATGATGTCAGCGTCCATCGAGCTTTTGAGCCGATCGTGCTGCACTACCATCTGCGTTTTTGACTTCCCTTTTGATACAAATTGCACCTCTACATTAGATTGGTCTGTCTTCCATTCGCAGCTTATGCACCGCTCGTGAAACTTGGTTTGTACGGCTCTGTTTTCTTGGTTAAACCAATTTTTGGCATGACCCACAACGCTTTCAATCGGGTAGGGGAAAGTTTTTCTGACCGACACCTCGAAGTCTTTTTTCCGAATCCCCGCTTTTTTTAAATCGTAGGCATCCGAAAATGTGCGTGCAATATCTTTCGCCCAATCATGGTCGAGGTAATATGTGGTTTGCAGTTCATGCGCGATTTCATTTTCGGCCATTTGGTCAAACCCTTTTTGTTTCAATTCATCAAACCATTGTTGCCATGTTCGGCCAGAAGCATTGATAATTGCCTGATCTGAAAGTCCGTTTTGAAAATCTCCCATGACACTCTATTTTGGATTAATGGCTCGGCTCCAAATTTCCGAACCTTCGTTGTCAAAAATGGATATTTTCATCTGACGAGCCAAGCGTTCGCCTGTAAATTCTAAAATTGCGAAATTATGTTCTGAAACCATGGTTCCCGCCACCAAGTGTTCGTTGGCTTCGTTTGTCACGCTGTGAACCCCTGAAGTAAGCGGACTGACAGTTAAATCGTAAATTGAAATGCCTTCCACTTCAATTTTGCGCAGCTCTGTATGGTGCCGATCGCCCGTCAGAAATACCACGCCATTTATTTTTTCTTCGATGATGCGTTCGAGTAAATATTTTCTTTCGGCTTCATACCGAGCGTGGTTTTCATACACTTTGGCTGGATTGAGCACTTGTCCGCCCACCGCAACCATCTTAAACGGAGCATTGCTGAATTTCAAGGCTTCAATCAACCATTCGATTTGTTCTTTACCTAGAATTTGAGGTTCAATCCCTTTGTTGTCAGGCGAGGTGCGGTTGTAGCGGTTGTCTAAGAAAAAAAAGTGCACATCGTTGATTGGAAAAGCGGTCGTAATTCCAGGAGTTCCGGGGATGCCAAAGGAGGGGTTCATCCAAAAGAGTTTAAATGACTCCAGTGCCCAATCTTTATGAATCCAACTTCCATTCGCGTCATTCGGTCCAAAATCATGGTCGTCCCAAATGGCATAATTGGGTGCTGTGCGCAAAAGACGCTGCATTTCGTTTGTTTTTCGCGTGTGGTTGTACCTGTGGATGTAACCGCTCCATGTAAAATAGTCGTATTCTCTGAGGTAAATGTTGTCGCCCAACCAAACCATGGCGTCAGGGTTTTTATCCGCGATGCGTTCAAGAATGCTGTAGTTGTTGCCGTAAGATTTGCCCGGGCGGTCGTAACTGGCTTCATTAATATAGGTGCAGCTTCCAAGTGCGATGCGCGTGGTGGGTGGGTCAGTTCTATAATGCCATAATTCCTGCGTTTTAAAGAGCAAAGCACTGTCAATAGATTGCACCGCGCCATTCACTGAAAGCTCGTATTCATAGGTTGTTCCTGGCGTTAATTCACTGATGATGAATTTAGCGATGTGGGTTTCATTCATTTCAGTAAACGCAGGCTTCGCGGTCTTTTTAATGTATTCTTTTCCCGTTTCCCAAAACTCCACCGTTACTGCGGCCGAATCATCGAGCTGAACCCACAAAGTGGCTTCATTGAGGGCGTTGTAACCCAGCATGGGGCCGCTTTGGATCTTAACTTGTGAAATGGATTCGCCACTTATGGCTGTGCACGCGATCAGGGCGAGAAGTAAGGTCTTATTCATAGGTGTTCAATTGACTTCAATATTAGAAAATGCAGCATGAATAGAAGGTTAAATTTGTTGCGGTGTAAAGACGATGAAATCTTTTGATAATGGTCATGTGAGTTGTGGAATGATTGTCTTTAATTAGCACTCTAAAATAAAACAAGATGAAAGAGTATATTTTTCTTTTCAAAGGCGGCAAAACAAATTCGGCAACAGAGCAAGAATTGGATGAGCATGAGCGCGCATGGGATCAATGGATGGATAGTTTAGAAGAAGAAGGAGTGCTGATTGATGGTTTGCCCATGAAGGACCACGCGGTGATTGTTGATAGAGATGGCGCATCCGCCAGACAAGAAAGTGCCGATGACAGCGTTACGGGTTATTTAATCTTGGAAACTACCGACATGGAAATGGCTGTTGAAATGGCTCAAGGTTGCCCAATATTTGATTTCGGAGGAACAATCGAAGTGCGTGAGCTTGAGTCGCATCTCGATGAATTGCATGACGATGATGACGATGATGGCTTCAGAGACATCGCTGAGTAAGCGGATTTGTAAGTTATTCAGAACTTTATCGTCCTGCTGAATGTTAACTCATTCAATATGACCTTAAAAAGAAAAACGTTGGCATCGCTTGCCATGCTTATGACTTTGTTTTCTTGCGGTAATGCGCGAGACACGAGGTTTGTGGTTGAGATGCCTAAACAAATTGAAGATGATATGAATGTTGAAGGAATGGATACGACTACCTTAGGCGCAGGATGTTTTTGGTGTATTGAAGCCGTTTTTCAAGAATTGAAAGGAGTGCACAGTGTAACTTCAGGTTACATGGGTGGATTTGTGAAGAATCCATCGTACAAAGAAGTGTGTACGGGTAGAACAGGACACGCTGAAGTTGCTCAAATTGTCTTTGACACGGAGGTGATTTCGTTCGATGAATTGCTGGAGGTGTTTTGGAAAACGCACGACCCTACCACTTTGAACAGACAGGGCAACGATGTAGGAACGCAATACCGGTCAGCTGTCTTTTACCACAACGATGACCAAAAAAAGAAAGTCGAATACTACAAAACAAAACTTGATGAATCAGGAGCATATACCAATCCGGTAGTCACTACCATCGAGGAGTTGTCTGATTTTTACATGGCAGAAGACTACCATCAGAACTACTACAACAATAACGGGTCACAGCCCTACTGCACGTTTGTGATACAACCCAAAATGGAGAAATTCAGAAAGGCATTTGCCGATAAACTCAAGTGATGGAAGGATGTCTAACGTTGATCTTGTATTGAAAACTTCCTAAAAGGCCTGAAGCTTTACATAGGTTTTAACGAAGAAAAATCACATTTTTGCAAGTCAAAATTTAAGTTGATGGAAGAAACCTATGAGTATTCTGATGAAGTAATCGCCAAGTTGGGTGATGCTATAGTATGGACAACTATTCTTGCTGCCATTCATCAAGATGGAGTAATCGATGAAGAAGAGCGCGCTGAAGCAATAAAGCAGACCCACATTCGCACATTTAGTTCAGAAGAGTACTTGCAGCCGATTTATGAAAAGTTGGACTTGCATTTTGAGCGCGATTTTGATGCTTACTCGGCAATGCTTCCTGAAGCGTATGATGCGAAAGAGGCCTTTATTCAAAAGAGGATTGAAGAGTCGATGGATGTTTTAAACGAGGTTGGCCCCGTTTTTACCACCGAGTTTGGACGAAATTTAGAGTCGATTTACGATAAGGTGTTCACTGCCAATTCTACAGTATTTCAATCATTTGCATTTCCTTTATTGAGTGCTCATATTGAGCGTCATAAAAAAGGATTAAAATGATCGGTTCTTTAACGCATTCTGTTTCCAAATTATTGACCATAACGATTATTGCATCGTTAGGTTTCAGCGGATGCGGCAAAGAACCGGTGGACTTGGTTTTTTCACTCGAAGACGATAAAAACCTCGGGCTGCAGTTGCAGGCTGAAATTGCTGCTAATCCGAGCGAATACCCCGTTCTAAATCGAACAGAATACGCAGAGGCCTATGCTTATCTGGAAGGCCTGAGAGACCAAGTGCTCGCCTCATCTGAAGTGAGGTATAAAGACCAATTTGCGTGGGAAGTGCATATCATCGATGCAGATGTGCTCAACGCTTTTGCTGCGCCAGGCGGTTACATTTATTTTTACACGGGTATCATCAAATTTCTCGACAATGAAGATGATTTGATGGGGGTGTTGGGGCATGAAATTGCACATGCCGACAGACGTCACTCGGTGAAACAAATGATGGAAACATACGGAGTTCAGTTATTACTTTCCATGGCGCTGGGAGAAAATCCTTCAGCCATTTCATCAATTGCAGCGGGTTTAGCAGGCAACGCAGCATCGCTAAAGTTCAGTCGGAATGACGAAACAGAAGCAGATTCCTACTCCGTTGATTACCTCTCAACTGCACCTTACCGATGCGATGGGGCAGCTGTATTTTTTGAAAAAATCACCGCTGAAGCGGGCGGGTCAAGCGTGCCTACCTTTTTGAGCACGCATCCAAACCCTGAAACACGCGTGGAAGATATTAGGGCAAAAGCGGCCGGAATAGGCTGCTCAACGGAATATTTCGCACCAAGCAGTTTCGAAACGTTCAAGGCCATGCTGCCGTGATAAATTGAATTTGAATCTAATCATTGGAAGTCTACATTTGAAAACTAACAACAACAACTAGAATAATTGAGATCATGAATCTACACGAATACCAAGGGAAATCAATACTTAAAAGCTTTGGAGTTAGAATACAGGAAGGCATCGTTGCCGCTTCTGCAGATGAAGCAGTGGCTGCTGCAAAGAAGCTTCAAGAAGAAACTGGCACCGGGTGGTGGGTGGTGAAAGCTCAGATTCATGCCGGTGGCCGCGGAAAAGGAAAAATTGTAGGTAGTGAGCAGCGCGGTGTTGCGATAGCCAAATCATTGGACGATGTAAAAACCATCGCGTCAAATATTCTCGGTGGAACATTGGTAACGCTTCAAACAGGCGAAAAAGGCAAGTTGGTAAGCAAAGTTTTGGTGGCGCAAGATGTATATTACCCAGGCGAAAGCGAAACTTCGGAGTTCTACATGAGCGTGTTACTAAATCGCCAAACAGGCAGAAACATGATCATGTATTCTACAGAAGGTGGAATGGATATCGAAACGGTGGCAGAACAAACTCCACACCTCATATTTCAAGAAGAAATTGATCCAAAAGTTGGCTTGATGCCTTTTCAGGCAAGAAAGATAGCCTACAACCTCGGACTTTCTGGCAACGCCCTGAAAGAAATGACCAAGTTCGTTACCTCGTTGTATAAGGCATACGAAGGGTGCGATGCATCCATGTTTGAAATCAATCCTGTATTGAAAACTTCGGATGATAAAATTATGGCTGTTGACTCTAAAGTGACGCTCGATGGAAATTCATTGTTCAGACATCCTGACTATACAGCGATGCGCGATGTTACTGAAGAAGACCCAACCGAAGTGGAAGCAGGTAAATTCAGTTTGAATTATGTAAAGCTTGATGGCAATGTGGGGTGCATGGTTAATGGTGCAGGATTAGCAATGGCAACGATGGATATGATTAAGTTGAGCGGTGGTGAACCCGCAAACTTTTTAGATGTTGGAGGAACTGCTAATGCTGAGCGCGTTGAAAATGCCTTTAGAATCATCCTTCAAGACGAGAATGTAAAAGCTATTTTGATCAACATATTTGGTGGTATCGTACGATGTGACCGGGTAGCGCAAGGCGTTGTTGATGCGTATAAAAATATCGGTGAAATTCCAGTACCAATCATCGTGCGCTTGCAAGGAACAAATGCCGAAGAAGCAAAGAAGATTATCGATGAATCAGGACTTAAAGTTCAATCAGCCATCGCCCTTCAAGAAGCTGCAGATATCGTGAAAGAGGTGCTGGCATAAAACGTAAAATATGAAGTTTGCAGGGTCTTTTTTGATCCTTTTTCTCTCTGTGCTTAGCACTTTTGGGCAGCAGTCTAAAGTATATGTAAAAGTTACCCCACAGAATGCTGTGGCGAGTTTAGACGGAGAGGACTTGGGCAAAGCCAATAGACAAACCTTTAAAATCGGGTTTAACGAACGAAAGGGAATTACCGAGCATGAATTAGTCTTGAAAGCCGAAGGCTATCAAGACTATAAGCAGGTGTTTGAATATGGTATGGGGCGAAAAGAGTCCGTTTTCATTAAACTTGAGCGCAAACTTCCATCATTCGATCCATCGCCCGATTTTTACATCGACATCGAGAAGGTGATTTCAGGAGTTGAATACTCCACCGAAGTAGGCGCCAATACCCGATGGAAATTTCGTTTCAATGAAGAAATTGATCTCGATCAAAAAAAGTTTAAAATGATCGAAGTGCTTTCTAAAATGGGACTAAAAACCTTGTCTGGTCCAAGCGATGATCTTTTTAATACGGGAAAGAATAAACCCCGCACTGCAGATGTGTTGATCGCAGGAAGGATAGAGAAATTTACACTGAAAAGAGGTAGTGGTGAGGCAGGATACTCTTCGTATGGATACACCTCAAACATTGATATAAACTGGCAGTTTTACGACCGACATAACAAAGAAATAATTTTCAAAGAGACCATTTCTTCGGAGTATTTTTTTGAGTCAAGCCTCATTACAGAAGAGTTTTACAATTCAGTAATAGAGAATTTTTATGTGCTCTTTGGGAAAGGAACCAATGTGAAGTCTATTCTTGAAAATCAAACTTCTAAACGGGTAGATTTTTCCTCCAATGTTTCAACACAGGGTAAAACTGAAGAGTTAGACGAAGACAGCGTTTCAACCCATATTCAATCAGAAAAGGTTGTGCAGAGCGACCTGTTTGAGGATGAAATTTTGTTCGATGAAGAAGTGAAAATTCCATTCGTGCAGCTCGAAAAAATGGACGTCTTTGCAGATTTAGTTGCCTTGTCAACCAACGCAAGCGTAACGGTGATTATCGATGATCGAGGTCACGGAAGTGGAGTAGTGGTGAGCGCAAATGGCTACATCGTAACTAATCATCACGTCATAGAAAAAGCAAAATACATCGATGTGCAGTTTGCCAATGGAATCATCTTGCCGGGAGATATTATTACTTCATCAGAAAAGTACGACTTGGCATTGATTAAAGTGCGTGCGGGAGGGCTAACAGCGTTGCCAATTGCTAAAGACGATGAGAATGTAAGGCAAGGTGATGAAGTATTTGTGGTAGGTGCACCCGGATTTAAAGAATTGGGTCAGAGTGTCAGCAAAGGAATTATCAGTGGTAAAAGATCCAATGATGGAGTGAAAATTCTTCAAACCGACACCAAAATTAGTCCCGGAAATTCCGGAAGTCCACTCATCAATATGAACGGTGAGATCGTTGGAATCATCAACGCTAAATTAATCGATGAAGGGGTTGAAGGACTCGGATTCGCCATTGACGCAAGGTACTTATACAACGTCTTAGGACTTAAGTATGAATAGATTGAAGTACATAACTTTTACGATTTTCACTCTTTTGGTTTTGGGGTCGTGTGTAAAAGAAGTAGTATTAAAACCATTTGAGCTCCCTGATTTGGTGCAGTCTTTTGTGAGGAAAGTAGAATGCTTTGACCAAGAGAAAGCTGCATTTATTGCAACAGACGAAGGCGTTTTGTTGCTCTATGGCGATGAGAAACAGCAAGTGATATTTGATGCCTCGCGGTTTCCTGAATTGAGTTTTATAGATTGGCCTAATTCAGAGGTGCTTTATACAGGCGCTACAGAAACGTTTTGGGTGATTCAAGATTCGATTTTTTTAACCTTCGATAGAAACAAACGATTAAAAATTCATACCGATCGATCGCAGTTTAATATCTCAACGTCAAACTACTTTTCATACACACTTTCCAATAATGGCGAGCTCTATAGAATTGGCTTTTATAAAGAGTTTTGGGCCGGACCATCCAGCGGGTTTTCAACTGATTTATTCATTGGTATCTATAAATTTATTGGCAATGAAAACAATACTTGGGAGGAATTTCAGACCGATATGATTATCAAAAGTGAAAATGTAGCAGCCCCCAACAGCGTCTTTACTCCGCAAGGCGATTTGATCATCGCAACCAATCCTCAATTTTTGGTAACCAATATTTCCAAGGCAAACACACAATTCACTCTATTGGGTAAAGTGGGAAATACGTTTAAATTTAAAACGATCTATCAGCCTTACTTAAGCTCAGACGGAACCGTATTTGGATTCGATAAAATTCCTGATTTTAACTCACCATTGCAAAATATCCTCACTACCAAAATTAATGAGAACGAAGTGCAAAGTTTCCAAATAGAGGCTAGTTGTGCTATGCCAGAATTTTCAAGAGGAATTATCAAGTTGGTCGATTGGAATGAAAATGTAGTTCGACTTTACGCATACAGCGCTTCAGGCCAACCAAACCAGTCAATTTATGCGTTGGGATATATAATTTCGTATAACGCAGTATCGGGCGACTGCGATGTTATGGTCATCGAGTCAGGAAATGAGCTCACCAATAGCAGCTTGGTTCAAGACATGGATATTTACGGAAATACAGTGTTTATTGGAACCAACAACGGCTTGTTCGTTTACGATATTGAAACCCGAGCAGTAAGCAGTTACCTCAATCAATTGTTAGCGTATTACCAAGAATGAATTTCAAAACAGTCTTATTCATTGTCACAGTCTTAATTAGTGTCGGTTTTAAAGCTAAATCGCAAGACAATCAGTCGTCAAAATCGGTTTATTTTTTTGATGTCAATAACCTCAATTCAAGCATGCGGCACGAGTTTGGTTTTTCGTTTCTCACGCATTTTGCAAAGTCGCCATTAAAGGCTGAATACAATTTAGTTTCGTCAGGAGTATCTTATCCTCAACCGGTATTTAATCGTGTCTACAGCATCTTTACGATGGGCTATGAACCACAGCTTAGGTTGGTTGAAGTGGGGTCAAATTTCTCCTTATCGTTTGATGTGCCATTTACGTTAGGCTTTTCTACCGTTGATCTCAGAACACCATCGTCTATTAGTTATTCAACTGAACCTATAACCACTAACGATATTAATACAGGCGTTTTTTCGAAAGAACGAACATCAAATTTGGGTGCGTTGAACGGTGAAGTAGGCGCTTTACTGTCATTCAACTTTTTTCAGGGTGCCACCATTGAAAACACCAAGGCATTAGGGGTGAGTTTTGCCGGAGGTATAAACTACATAACAGCGCCCTTGGTCATGAATATATTCGAAGAATACGAACGAAGCGAGTATAAAGGCCTTTTGAGTTGGACATCTGTGGTAGGTCGATTCGGACTTCGATTCGGTCGCATGACTTTGTATTATACGATGGGTGTGAATCCAACACGTGTTATTTATTTCTCTTCTTTGGGAAACGAGCAGCGCGTTTTTGGAAACACCTACAATCGTTTTAGTTTCTCATTTAGATTAGGAAAATGAAAAAAGTATTAGTTGCAAATAGAGGTGAAATCGCATTGCGAATTATGCGAACATGCCGAGAAATGGGTATTAAAACAGTAGCTGTTTATTCTGAAGCGGATAGAAACGCGCTGTTTGTTCGGTTTGCTGATGAAGCCTATTGCATTGGGCCACCATCATCATCACAGTCGTATTTGGTGATTGATAAAATTATCGATGCAGCTAAAAAAGCAGGAGCTGATGGAGTGCATCCTGGATATGGTTTTCTATCGGAAAACGCTGCTTTTGCGCGCAGATTGGAAGAAGAAGGAATTGAATTAATCGGTCCTTCAGCGCATTCAATGGAAGTGATGGGCGATAAGCTAGCTGCGAAAGAAACAGCGCTCAAGCAAGGCGTTCCATTGGTTCCAGGTTCTGATGGCGCTGTAAATGACCTCGAAGAAGCGAAAGCTGTAGCACGCAAAGTGGGTTTTCCGTTGCTTATCAAAGCCTCGGCTGGCGGTGGTGGAAAAGGAATGCGGGCCGTTTACAACGAAGAATCCATCGATGAAGAATTGCAGTTGGCAATGAACGAAGCGCGATCAGCATTCGGTGACCCGAGTGTTTTTATCGAGCGGTACGTAACATCTCCGCGCCACATCGAAGTGCAAGTATTGGCCGATAAACATGGCAATTGTGTGTATCTATTCGACCGCGAATGCAGCATACAACGCAGACACCAAAAAGTAATCGAAGAGGCACCCGCGTCAATTTTAACGCCTCAAATGCGCAAGGAAATGGGCGAATGTGCTGTGAGTTTGGCAAAAGGGTGCAATTACAAAGGTGCCGGCACAGTCGAGTTTTTAGTCGATGATAAAATGAACTTCTTCTTTTTGGAGATGAATACGCGACTCCAAGTTGAGCATCCTGTTACTGAAATGATTACGGGCATTGATTTGGTTAAGCAACAAATTCTTGTCGCGCGCGGAGAAAAGCTCGGCTTTAAGCAAGAAGACCTTCAAATAAGAGGACACGCATTAGAAGTGCGCGTTTACGCTGAAGATCCACGGAACAACTTCTTGCCCGATATCGGAAAATTGCAGACCTACAGAAGACCTCAAGGACCTGGAGTGCGCGTTGACGATGGTTTTGAAGAAGGCATGAGCATCCCCATCTATTACGATCCGATGATTGCCAAGTTGGTGACCTTTGCAGAAGATCGGAAATCTGCGATCGATAGAATGACACGTGCTATTGATGAGTATGAAATATCTGGCGTTGCAACAACATTGGAGTTTTGCCGTTTTGCCATCAACCATGAGGCATTTGTTTCAGGAAATTTTGATACGCACTTCGTTACGGATCACTTTAAGCCTGAATACCTCGATGAGCCTCAACTTGAAAATGAAGAAGCATTGGCCGCTTTTATCGGTTCTGCTTTGATGACAAATTCCAGATCGTCAGAAAGAACCAATGAAAGAGAGCACCAGCGAAGTCCCTCTTTGTGGAAAATAAACCGCAAGTAGACTGATCTGACTTTTGTATACTTTGGTATGGCCTTCGAAATTCACATAATCTAATGGTCTTCAGTCGACATATCCTATTTTTATTCGTGTGCTTCATGCTCGGTGCGTTGCAGCTGTCGTATGCGCAAGGTGACGGGGCGAAAGGGATAATCATGGTGGCTGAAGTAATCGATGGAGATACCTTTCCGATGCGCTACCTGCCGTCAGTCACAATTGTTGAAGAGAAGCGTTTCAAGAACGATTTTGATAGACGGAAATGGGAACGGCTCAAGCGCAACGTAAAAAAGGTTTATCCCTATGCGAAGCTTGCTGGAAGTTTACTCGACAAATATCAAGTTCAGCTCGATTCGGTGGAAACAGAGCGCCAGCGAAAGAAATACTTCAAACTGATTGAAAAGGAGCTGAAGGCCGAATTTGACGATGATATTCGCGATATGACCACCACACAAGGTCGTATTTTAGTGAAACTCATCGACCGCGAAACAGGAAATTCCTCGTATGAAATCGTGCAAGAATTTCGCGGAAATATTACCGCATTTTTTTGGCAAGGACTATCTAAAATGTTTGGTCAAGATTTAAAAAGCAGGTACGACCCGTATGGCGAAGATGCTGAAATCGAAAGCATTATTTACTTGATTGAAGCAGGGGCGATTTAGTCATCCAAACTATATTTTCTCACAATCTTTCATTGCATCCAAGCACCCTTTGGTCATGAGTTTACCTTAGACTGGTTTCTCCACTTCTTCGCAGTGGACTTTTCGTTTTCATTGTTTCGTTGTTAAAATGATGTATTTCCTATTTAATTTATGGCCTTGAATTTTTGGCAGCCGTACAAATGCCTCATAATCTGTTTGCAAAATTATCTGCATTTGGATGCATTTCATCGCAATGGTTATAGTTTTGAAGTAATTCTACCAAGCCATGCTCAAGCATCTTCACATTACAAATTATGCATTGATTGCTCGAACTGAAGTTCAGTTTGATAGTGGCTTTACAGTTATTACGGGCGAAACAGGCGCAGGAAAGTCAATTTTACTCGAAGCACTTGGTTTGGTGCTCGGAAGTCGCGCCAATTTTAACAGCATCAGAAAAGGAGAAGAGAAGTGTGCTATTGAAGCATCTTTTGATTATGATAGCGATGGAGTGAATACGTTTCTCAAAACCAACGGGTTGGATGTGTGGGATGAGCTTATTTTGAGGCGTGAAATCACGCGTTCAGGAAGAAGCCGGGGGTTCATCAATGATACTCCCGTGAGCATTTCATTGCTAAAAGAAATCTCCATTTCCTTGGTTGATTTGCACGGACAGCAAGAGAACATCTCCTTACAAACTCCTTCATACCAGATGAAGCAGCTCGATAGCTTTGCGCAAAACGCGCTTGAGATCACAGCATACGAGCAATCATTTATGAGCTACAGAGCCCTTGAAAAGCAGCTCATCCAGCTGAAAGATGCAGCAATTCAGGTGCGAAAAGATGAAGATTATTTCACTTTCCAATTCGAAGAACTTACGGCCATTGCATTGAATGAGGAAGAGTTTTCGACCTTGTGCGATGAATTGAGTGAATTGGAGCACGCAGAAGATATTCAACGTTCGCTTTCTGCTGTTCAAGGTGCGATAGATGGAGAGCAAGACAGCGCACTTTCTGCAATCAGAACTGCCTTAAGTGAATTGCGAAGTGTGAAATCATTCAGTGCCAAGCTTCAAGAGTTGTTTGAGCGGATGAACTCTTCGTTCATCGAGATGGAAGACATAATCGCTGAATGTAACCGCGTGCAGCAGACGGTCGAGTGGAATCCACTGAGATTAGAGCAAGTGCGCGATCGGTTAGACCTCTATAATAAATTGATGCACAAACACAGTGCAGAAACGGTGTTGCAGCTCATCGATATTCGTGAAGAGTATCGCATTAAATTGGAAGGTATCGCTTCGTATGATTCAGAATTGGAAGAAACGAAACAAAAACTGCTGTTGGCTGAGCAAGACGTTTTGTCGAAAGCTGATGTACTTTCAAAGAGCCGTAAAAAAGTCTTGAAGCAGTTTGAGGCAGGATTAACGGAAAGCGTGCGACAGTTGGGTATGGCAAAAGCCACCGTAAAAGTTGAGTTGGGCGTGTCAAAAGAATTGGGTTCGAACGGAAGCGATGCCATCGATATGCTGTTTGACGCCAATGGAAGCAATAATTTGGTACCACTTCGCGAAAGTGCTTCAGGTGGAGAGGTCAGCAGACTTATGCTCGGCTTGAAAAGCATTTTAGCCGCTAATGATCAAACGCCCACACTCATTTTTGATGAAATCGATACAGGCGTTAGTGGGGAAGTGGCGAAGCAGATTGGTTCGTTAATGCGAAAAATTAGCGCAAACACACAAATACTAGCAGTTACACATTTGCCTGGTGTTGCTGCAAAAGGCCTGCACCATTTTAAGATCCAGAAAACCGAAGAGAACCAAACGGTTGTTTCACACTTAGAGAGATTGACAGAAGAGGAACGAATCAAAGAGATTGCTGCGATGTTTTCAGGCCATCGATTAACCGATGCCGCACTCGATAGTGCAAGAAATTTACTTCAAGAAAACTGACTTAAACGAACAATACTATTTTTACGCACTAACTAATCTAGGAAGAGAAACATGAGCAAATTACTTCAAAACAAGAAAGGGATAATATTTGGCGCACTTGACGAGCGATCTATCGCATGGAAGGTGGCTGAAAAGGTACACGAACAAGGCGGAGAGTTTGTGTTGAGTAATGCACCTGTAGCAATGCGTATGGGTAAAATCAATGAGTTGGCCGAAAAGTGCAATACCATTGTTGTGCCTGCCGATGCAACTAGCATGGAAGACTTAGGGAAATTGTTTGACACGGCAACAGAGCGATTCGGAAAGCTGGATTTTGTGCTGCATTCCATCGGCATGTCTCCAAATGTGCGCAAGGATAAAACCTACACCGACCTCAATCACGATTGGTTTTTAAAGACCTTGGATATTTCAGGACTTTCTTTCCATAAAGTGCTTCAAACGGCATATAGTAAAGATGCAATGAACGACTGGGGTTCAATCTTAGCATTGTCATACATAGCCGCGCAAGAAGCTTATCCGTTTTATGGAGATATGGCTGACGCGAAAGCAGTGCTTGAGTCGATCGCACGAAGCTTCGGCTATCATTTTGGAGTGAAGAATAAGGTAAGGGTGAATACCATTTCTCAATCGCCAACAGTTACTTCAGCGGGAAGTGGAATAGCAGGGTTTGACAAGTTCTTCGATTTTGCGCACGATATGTCGCCATTGGGCAATGCCGATGCCGATGCTTGTGCTAACTACTGTGTAGCGATGTTTAGCGATCTAACACGCTATGTGACTATGCAAAACCTTTTCCATGATGGCGGATATTCTACCACAGGAATTTCTTCAAAGGTTATGGACAAGTGGAGTTAAGTGCACAATGAATGAGAATTAAAAAGCCCCACGTTTTAACGTGGGGCTTTTTAGTTTTAACGGTGTGCCCGTTCGAGCTCTTTCTTCTTGAGTAATTGACGTTTCACTTTGTCGATGGCTTCGCGCAATGAAAACTCAAACGTATCTGATTGGTGCTCTGCAAAAACATCCTCTCCAGGAATATTTAGCTTTAGTTGTACTTTTTTATTTTCTTGGTTTTCATCGTATTCGAGGCGCAAATAAACCTCAGCACCAATGATCGGAGTGTAAAATTTTTCGAGGCCTAAAACCTGTTCTTTGGTAGTCTCCATCAACTCATCCTTTGCGTTGAATCCGACTGTTTGAATGTCCCATTTCATGATTCTTGATTTTATGCAATGAAGATAAGGAACCCGTTATGTTTAAGGTGCGTTAAAAGTCCCTAATGACGATAATCATTATTTCTTCTTACTGAAGATTTTCACTTCAGAGAAGATATTAAGAAGTTTTTTCAAGCCGTCAAAGTACAAGCTTATCGCTAGGCCTAATGACATCAACCACAGTACCACGATGTTTACTTGTTTGGTACTGTAGTATTTACCAAACACAAGCTTCTTGGGCGCGTAGAAATGAGATCTAAATCCATCAGGAATGTTGAATACAGGATCCGCACGTTGAATGAGTTCGCCATCGTATTCAGTAATCTGATTAAACTCATTTTTATTTGTAACCAGATCGCTCAAAGATTCGTTTTCGAAGTCGTTTCGAAGGTCGTTGAACGCTGCTTTTTCTTCGTCTGTTTTTTGGTGTTCTCGAATTACCCGGTCTTTTTCATCGCTGTTGTAGTTCCACTGCCTTACATACAATTTGTTGAGGGTAGTGAGGTAGGTAGAAAAATCATCGAGTAATTCTTCATTCACACCTTCCAATGTAAACTGATCCAATTCGTCAAAAGCAATAGCATCATTGATTTTGTTTTCTTTACTCACCTCGTTGCGAACCGTTTTGAATTCTGATTCAAGCTCTTCAGCGCTAGCACTTTCCTTGTTTCTTAAGTATTCTTTAAACGTTCCAATTTTTGCCTTCATTTCTGGAATCCAGAAGTTCTTTTTGAAGTTGGCATCACTCATTTGTTGGTCAAACTGGTAGAATAGTTTTTCGTAATCGTTGGTTATAAACTGATTTACAGCCAAGGCCTCAAACGCCCAGCGCGAAGCCATTACCTCTCCAATTAATGGTACAATACTCTGCGAGGTAATCACGGGATTCAATTTCTCAAATTTCACCAATACTCCACTGAAAAGGATTTGTGGGATAATGAGAAATGGAATGATGATATATATGGTAACAGCCGAATTGAAACTCGCAGAAATATTCAATCCAAGCATATTGGCGAAGCAAGCGGTAGAGAATAGAATCAACCAATAATCCCACAACATGCCGTCAATGCCCAAAATGAAATTCCCTAAAATGATGAACATAAACATCTGGATACCCGACAGTAAAAACATAATGACAATCTTAGAAATCAAGTAGCTGCCTTTACTCAGGTTTAGAAATGATTCGCGCTTGCGAATTTTTTGGTCCTTAAAAATCTCTTCAGCACTTACGGTGAGGCCTAAAAACAAAGCCACAATGATGGCCATAAACATATATACGATAAGGTTGTCGTTTTCGTAGAAGATATACTCCTTTGCATCATGCTCTCCGATCATGATGTAGCGCAAGAAATAACTTAGGATAAAGCCGAGCAGAGGTGCTTCCAACAGGTTGATGGCGAGGTATTGCTTGTTGGTGATTTTTGACAAGACATCGCGCGTCACAAATACCTTAAACTGATTGAAAAAATTCGGAGTTTTGAACTCAACCTCGGGCAATTCAGGAGTTTCTTTATTGAGTTCCTCATCGAATTTCTGCTTGAAAATTTCATTCCATTCTTTCGGTGAAGTTTTTCGTTTTTCCGTAAGGTTTCCATATTCATCTACCACTTTCGCTTCGATGATGTTGAAGATTTGTTCTGGATTAACATTACCGCATCGAGCGCACTCACTCTCTGATTGATTGATGGCTTGAACCTCACTTTTGAAATAAACAATGGCATCTAATGGATTACCGAAGTAAATCGGATATCCACCGGTGTCCATGATCATCAGCTTGTCAAACATCTTAAAAATCTCTGACGATGGCTGGTGGATAACAACAAAGATCAACTTGCCTTTCAAGGCAAGTTCTTTGAGCAAGTCCATGATGTTTTCTGAATCCCGCGATGAAAGTCCTGACGTTGGTTCGTCAACAAACAGCACCGAAGGCTCGCGGATTAATTCCAACCCACAGTTGAGTCGCTTTCGTTGGCCACCGCTGATTTTTTTATTCATCGGGCTTCCCACCTCGATGTCTTTAATGTCATACAAGCCAAGAGCAATCAGCGTTTTGTCTACACGCTCGCCTATGGCTTCATCGCTCAGTCCATCGAAGCACAATTTGGCGTTGAGGAAAAGGTTCTGATACACCGTTAGCTCTTCAATTAAAAGGTCGTCTTGTGAAATGTAACCGATCATCCCACTTACATCTCCACGGCTGTGGTGAATGTCGTTTCCGTTTATCGTTACTGCTCCAGAATAGGGTGTGTAGTTTCCGTTGAGGATGTTGAGCAATGTTGATTTTCCTGAGCCACTGGCGCCCATAATTCCTATCAGTTTGCCCGACTCTTCGCTAAAGCTTAATGGGTGTAACCCAATGGAACCGCCTTTAAAACGATACGTGATATCATCCGAAGTAAAAATGATTTTGCTTACACTTTTATCGCTTAAGAATCTACTGATAATGTCGCTGTAGTATATCGGGCTAACCTTTGAGCTTCTGATGGACGAGCCCTGTGTCAAGATATAAACCCTTTCTGGATCTATAATTTGTCCATTCAGCAGCAATTCATCATCGCCAAAAAATTTGAGGGCATACATGCTCACGCTTTCAACCGACAAGATCAACAGCGACCCCGATAAAGTGTCGTGCTGGATGTGCTTGTTTTTTGTTCTCCCTGTTAAATCTTCTTTGGCATTAATAATCAAAAGTTTCTCTGAGTCTTCAGCAGTAGATTCAGAGCAAATGACAAACTTTTTGATGTCTTCGAGTTCTTCGCCCGGAATGTTAAACACATCTGAAACAGTGTCAACAAATTCCAACTCTTGGTCAGTAGGATTTTTGTCTGTATTGATGTACTCAACCAAACGCAGAAGCACGAAAATCTTTTGTCGCTGCTCTAATTCACCATTAATCTGAGTACAGATCTTCAAAACCTTCACTGAGTTCAACGAAGTCTTCTTTCGCTTTCCTTCTTTTTTGGTGGAAACCTTATGGTGGGTCTCTAAATATTCATCGTAATGACCGAGGTAGATTGCAACTTGATCTTGCGCCAACCTTTGCTTAAGGAAGTGCTCAACTACGATTCTACTTTTATTGTTAAGTTCGTCAACGTCAGCTATAATAGCAAACAGCTGCATCAACGCTTTTAGAAGCTTCTCACTCATTTATTCTGTCTAATTGGCCAAATAGGCTTGAGCGTCAAAAATAAACAAGCAGATAGAATGACAATAGCTAAATCAGCCTTAGATCTTCATTTCTATCCACATCTTGTACACGTTCGTAATTTACGCTGGTTTTTCTGTTTAAAATCAGTTTAATTAATGCCGAGCCTCATAAGTATAAAATATTGAAAATCAGTATTTATGCTCATGTTATAGCATTGAATGAAAGAAGTTATGAAAACAATCAACCAATCCATTTTATCGGTAGTTTTTTTGATCTTTGGCATAGGGCAAACAGAATCCAATACACTGCATAATGAATATTTTAATGCTGATCCTACGTTGGATGTGCATGTAGATTATGGAAGGGCACTCGATATCAACGCTTTTGATACCATTTAGGAAAGTGACAAGCTTATACTAACGATGTGGACGCGTTGGTGGAGAAGGTCAAATCCTGATGTCGGCAATTGGGCCACTATTTTAACGATGGCTGATTCCAGTGGTTTGCTCAGCGCGATTTAAACTTTAATCACACGTACTTTATCGCTTCGCGCTGGCTCACTGGCTTTAATTTGTGTGCAGTGATAAATTGCCTCGCGTAGGTTGGATAGGTTTTTGAGACCTGACGTAACGCCCATCCAATTGCTTTTTGAATAAAAAATTCATCTGAACCTAAATGCGGAACGATCAATTCGGTCATCAAATTCAGATTTACTTTTTCATTGTATTTCAACTGGAATAAAAGGGAAGCACGAATAAGCCACATATCGGGCGATCGATTCCACCTCATGGCCATGGATTCTGATTTGTGCTTGAATTCAATAAAGTAAGCGCCTGCAATGGTCGCGGCATTAAAATCAACGGTATCCCACCATGATCTATGGGTGATCATCCATTCTATAAGCGAAAGTGATTCTTCTTTTTTGAACCATTTTTTGCGCATAACCAATTCTTGAGCGCAATAATTTAACTCGCGCTGATCGGCCATCCAAAGTGTTTTGATGACGCGTTCAAAATCATCACCTTCCGGCAAGCCGTGCACTTTGATGTGGTTTTTTAAGAGTTCTTTTCTCAATTCTGATGGCACACCGATGAAGGTGAATTGATTCCTCATATAGGCTTCCATCCCTTTGCGTTTTTCTTCGGAAGCATGAATTTGAAGTGTCTTGAGTAGTTCGTCTGAATACATGATGTGTGATCCTTGTTTCAAAGGAAACAAAATGCATCTACTTCTTGAATGATCTTTTCAATACGATGGCTATTTTCGCAGCATGCAAATGAATAAGAAAACTATCGTCCTGCTGGGCATAATTGTCGCTGCAGCACTTACGAGATTAATTCCGCATCCAATGAATTTTGCTCCCCTAGGCGCGATGGCGTTATTCGGGTCTGCTTATTTGGGTAAAAAAGGAGTAGGGCTTTTGGTTACGATGATTGCTTGGATGTTTAGCGATTTGTTGCTCAATAATCTAGTTTACTCCTCAGGGAGTTTTACCTTTTTTACGGAAGGAGCGTTTTTCATTTACGGAAGTATTGTGCTGATTTACGCGGTAGGAACGAAGGTGCTTTCAAAGGTTACCATTGGAAGAATGCTTGGCGGAAGTCTGCTCGCTTCTATCATCTTTTTTGCGGTATCCAATTTTGGAGTGTGGGTGGCCGGCACAATGTATCCCAATACGTTTGACGGCCTCATAGCATGCTATGCCGCTGCCATTCCGTTTTTTCAAAACACCTTGGCTGGTGACTTGGTATATTCTGTAGCTCTATTCTTGATTTATGAACGATTGTTTAAAGCGCAGTTGATAGCCAACAAAGCAGAAACCAAATAAATTCCTTATTACAATAATGGCAATGCTCCTTTTTGAGGAGCATTTTTTTTGATCAAATTTTTTTTCAACCATTGAATATTCTGTTATTGTTTTTATTAACTATGTATTCGATTGAAAAATCTGTAACACTTTAATTCGTACAAATTATCTTTTGTGAAACTATTCATTTTAGGTTATGAGAAAAATGCAGCCGAAGGATCGTCAGCGATCCAGCTTTGAGCGGGAATTCAAGATTAAGAAAGTAGACGTAAACAAGCAGTTGAGTAAGAATTGGAAGAAATTTTTAGAAACGGAGGATTTTGACGATTAGCAAGTCAACCTTTAAGGAATATACAGGTCCCCATAAAGTGAAAATTTTACGGGGCTTTTTTATGCCTTATAAAGAAGTGCACCTTTGTAAGTATGTGCGGTAGATACGTTTCAATAACCAAGGTTCAAGAGATCGAAAAGCGATTTGGTGTTTCATCCAATGGACTTGAAATCACTCCGAATGCCAATATTTCCGCAGGTCAATTCGCACCTGTAATCACCAACATGCAGCCGAAGGAATTAAACATGTTTATGTTTGGTTTTACGCCAGCATGGGCAAAGAAAAAAATGTATGTGATCAATGCGCGGTCTGAAGGTGATCACAATCGCGATGACGACCCCCAATACAACGGTGCAAAAGGCATCATTTCAAAACCCATGTTTCGCGCATCCATCCGCTCTAAGCGCTGCTTGGTTATAGCCGATGCTTTTATCGAAGGACCTACGATTGAAAAGCTCAGTAAGCCGCATTGTGTATACATGCGTAATGGTGAAAGACCATTTGCGTTTGCGGGCATTTGGGATGAATGGGTCGATCAATCATCGGGCGAAATCACGAAATCATTTGCCATAATAACAGGTCCAGCAAATCGTGTAACAGCTAACATCAAACACCATCGGTCGCCCATCGTGCTTCATCAACAAGACGAAGCCACGTGGCTAGATTCATCGGCCGAATTAAATGAAATCACGGCACTTTTGAAACCCATGAATGGTGAGCGAATGAATGCCTATCCGATATCAGCAGAGATTAAAAGTCCGAAAAACAATAGTTTACACCTGCTCAAACCGGTTGGTGAACGTATTTTTAAAGAATACGATTACGAATTATATGCTTCGCTCAACTTGCAAGGTATGGGAGCCACTCAATCGCGCCAGCGCAGGTTGTTCGAAGATTAGTGTGCCTCCAGTGTAAATGCGGTTCCATTCCACAAATAGACCCTTTCTTCTGTTGCACTAGTCCTTTCACATTTCTTTCCGAGACACGGCATAAAGACAATTTTCCCTTCAAAAACGTGTATCAGGCAATTGCACGTCATAGCGAGTGAATCAAGATCGGATTGATCAGCTAGTAAGGGCAAGTTTGTTCGTTCAATAAAGGTGGTGTCGTTGAGCAGGATAGTCGAATGCACCGTGTCAAGAATGTGCTTTGTGCGCACTGTTTCTCGGAAGTTTTCAGCGACTGTACTTTGCGCGGAATGATGGCTCAATGTAACAATCAAATCATACACTCCATCGAGGTTCACATCATACGACTCTACCTCTTCCATTTGAATACGATGACCGGGTGAGGGGTTGAAAAATGGAAATTCCCACGCAGCGCTTGATTTAATAAATAAGGCAGAAACACCATGTTTTGTTTCAGTTATTGTTTCAACGCTATGCTGAACATCAAATACAGACTGATCAATCTTACAATGGACTAAAAGCGAGTCGATGGAATGGTGTCGGAATGTCTCAACGCTAGAAATGGGAAGTACGTTTTCTTGAGTCAATGCGTCAAGCGAAGCGCAGACTGCAATTGTCAAAATTACCCACCTCATAATTCATCGAGGGCTTCAATAATACGCTCACAAGCCCATTTGATTTCATCTGTTGTGATGCACAGTGGCGGGGCAAGGCGGAAGGCATTTCGAGTACTCAAGAAATAAAATCCAATAATGCCCGCTTCCAAAAGGTTTTCAATTACACGGTCCACTTCTTCGGGAGTATTTAGCTCAACGGCCATCATCAATCCGATCTGTCGTATTTCTTTGATGCGATCGTGCTGAAGAAGCTGCACAAACAGTTTTCCTTTGTCGTGCACTCCTGCGAGCCACGATTCTTTCTCAGTGAGCACTTCAAGGTTGGCTAATGCTGCTGCGCAGCACACGGGATGACCTCCAAACGTGGTGATATGGCCCAGAATCGGATCGTGCGTGAGCAAATCCATGAGTTTCTTTGAGCTGATAAAAGCTCCGATTGGCATGCCTCCGCCAAAGGCTTTGGCCAAGGTGAGAATATCTGGTACGACATTAAATTGCTCAAAAGCAAATAGTGATCCTGTGCGCCCCATTCCAGTTTGAATCTCGTCAAAAATTAAAAGTGCGCCTACTTCAGTGCATTTCTCGCGCAGAATTTTCAAGTAGTCAGCATCAGGAATGCGCACACCGGCATCGCCTTGCACAGGCTCTACGATTACTGCTGCAGTTTTTTTATTGATGTGACGCAATTGACTGGCATCGTTGAAATCGATGAATGTTGTGCCTGGTACAAAAGGCCTGAATTGTTGCTTTTTTACTTCATTCCCGCTCACACTCAGCGAACCGTGTGTTCCTCCGTGATAACTGCGTTTCATCGCCACAATTTCATGCCTTCCGGTCGCGCGTTTTGCCAATTTCAGGGCAGCCTCATTGGCTTCGGTTCCGCTATTGACGAAGTAGCTGCAATTGAGCGAGTCGGGCAGGAGGGAAGCCAGCTTGTCAGCCAATTTGTTTTGTGGAGCTTGAGAAAATTCTCCAAACGGAATCACATGAAGGTAAAGGTCTAATTGAGAATAAATACGTTCAATTACATGCGGATGTCGATGTCCGATATTGGTGACCGCAATGCCTGAAATCAAGTCTAGATAGCGTTTTCCACTTGTGTCGAAGATGTAACATCCTTCAGCGCGTGCTATTTCAATTCCCAAAGGGAAAGGACTGGTTTGCGCCAAGTGTTCTGAAAATGCCATTGCTTCAAATCAATAAGTTGGTCGAAAGGTAATCAACAGCTCGTTCGATCACTTTCGTCCGACCACTTTTTGGGCTGCCTTTACGATGTCGCTTACATCGAGCCCGTATTTTTTCAGAAGGTCAGTGGGCGTGCCGCTTTCACCGAAGCTGTCGTTTACTGCCACAAACTCTTGAGGAACAGGGTGATTAGTGCTCGTAACTTGTGCCACTGCTTCGCCTAAACCGCCAAAGCGATTGTGCTCTTCAGCCGTTACCACACACCCTGTTTTGTATACGGATGTTAAAATAGCATCTTCGTCAATAGGCTTAATGGTGTGGATGTTGAGTAAATCAACAGTGATTCCTAGTTTCTCGAGTTCTTTTGCGGCCAAAACCGCATACCACACCATGTGTCCGGTGGCGATGATTGTCACATCTTTTCCGTCATTTATTTTCCATGCTTTTCCAATTTCGAACGAGGTTTTTGAGGCAAATATTGGCCAACTTGGACGTCCAAAGCGCAAGTAAACTGGGCCCTCAAAATCTTTGATGGCTTTTGTGGCTGCAAATGTTTGGTTGTAATCGCAAGGATTGATTACCGTCATGTTGGGAAGCATTCTCATCAACCCGATATCTTCTAAAATTTGATGCGTTGCTCCGTCTTCACCTAAGGTAAGCCCTGCGTGTGAGGCACAGATTTTTACATTTTTCTGCGAATAAGCGATCGACTGCCGAATTTGGTCATATACCCTGCCGGTGCTGAAGTTGGCGAATGTTCCAGTGAAAGGAATTTTGTTTCCGATGCTCAGTCCTGCTGCCATGCCCATCATATTCGCTTCCGCAATTCCTGTTTGAAAAAACCGATCAGGAAAATCATCGGCAAAGGCATTCATTTTTAACGAACCGGTGAGGTCGGCACACAACGCCACAACGCGTTCGTCTTCTTTACCCAACTCGTGCAATGCATCGCCAAATCCACTTCGTGTGTCCTTCTTTTCTGTTGAGTTTAAATCGTGTATGCTCATAATATATTAGTTAAACTTCACGGCAACGGAAGCTCCTGATGTTACTTTAAAACTCTTTTCTACGGTAAAAATGCTTTCTCTCGCTTGCTTTGGTCTGAATACGGCAATGTAGTCGCCCGGTTGCAAGCTTAACGTTTCGCGTTCTTTGATCAAGTCCAACGTTGCAACGAGCTGCATTTCATTGTTTTTAACCTGATATACACTGCCATAACCGTAGCCCAACTTTGTAAATGAAACGATACCGGGTTGCGGAATTTCAATGGTCGTTGTATGGCTTTGAGAAATATCTACATCTTCAATGTAGGTGCGCGGAACGGTCAAAATTTCAAGGTCGTATTTCCCTACAATGTATTTCTGTTTTTCTGAGAAAAGCTGCACATTCAGGGTGTTCATCGACCCTGCTTCACGCACAATAACGGGCAATTGATTGTTCTCTGGATTTACGCCTTGCATTTTAAAGGTAAGGTCGCCCTGAGGAGTAGGAATTCCAATAATGGTATGTTTCCCTGCGGTGATTATAACGCTATCTTTTTCCCTGGGTGGAATGGTGTGCGCTACGATGCGGTACATGTGCACTGGTTCCAGTGCCAATGTATCTGGATTTCCTCGGCTGTTCATGGTATGCACAAAATTGTGCACCATTGATCCTTCATGTTGCTCGTAAAACGTCATGTTAACATTGGTTTCTGTGGCATTTCCAGCAAAATCGAGCAGGTTGACCTGCGCTGTGGTATTGTTTAAAGCTTGTGAGATTACAATATCAAGTGCAGATCTAAATTTCTTTTGATCGGCTGCATCAAAATAGGTGCCCACGCATTCAAATGCTTCTCTGAATTCAACGTTTAAGCCCACCCCGATTACAAAAGGTTTGAGAACGATATTTCTTTTTTGGAGGGCTAGCGATACAGCGCAAGGATCGCCATTGCACTCTTCAATGCCATCGGTGATTAAGATGATGATGTTTCGGCATTTTGACCGCGGACAAGGTGGAAAGTCATCAGCGGCCTTTTCTAGCGTTGCCGCAATGGGCGTAGTTCCTTTTGGTTTGAGCTGCCTAAGCTCATTTTTCATGCGGATGGCATTTCGCGTTCCAAATGGAACCAGCAGTTTGGTGTCATCGCAGTCTTGTCCTTTTTGGTAGTATTTCTCATGGCCATAAACGCGAAGGGCAAGCTCAAGGTGTTCAATGTTTGCCAATGAGTCAAGCGCATCTGAAAGCAGTTTGGTTGCAACGTCAATTTTTGGTTTGTTCTCCCAAACGCCATTCATGCTGTTGGAGGCATCGAAGATGAAGAGTATGCGCGTCAAAGGTTGTTCTTGCTGAGCCTGCAAACTCAAACACATAAAACTCAACAAAACGACCTTAAATAAATAAATGCGCATTTTCATTGTTTTGAAAGTGAGATTAATAATCACCTTCGGTTTCAGCGAGTTGACTTAAAGCATCGGCCAATTGTTCGTCATTTGGAGCCACTCCATGCCATTTGTGGCTTCCCATCATAAAGTCCACTCCCTTGCCCATTTCGGTTTTCATAATGATTACGATGGGCGTGCCTTTTCCGGTCATTGCTTTGGCTGTTTTCAAGGTGCCAACGATCGTGTTCATGTCATTGCCATCCGTTTCGAGTACTTTCCATCCAAATGCTTCCCATTTCGCCTTTAAGTTGCCCAAGGAGAGCACTTCTTCTACATCGCCATCTATCTGCCTGTTGTTGAAATCGATGGTGGCGATTAGGTTATCTACTTTGTGGTGTGGAGCATACATGGCCGCTTCCCAAATTTGACCTTCTTGCAATTCACCATCGCCATGCAGGGTGTAAACGATTCGGTCATCATTGTTGAGTTTTTTCGCTAAAGCCGCTCCAATGGCCACACTTAATCCTTGTCCTAAAGAGCCAGACGCCATTCTGATTCCTGGTAAATGCTCAGCAGTTGTTGGATGACCTTGCAATCGAGAGTCGATTTTTCTGAATGTGCCCAGTTCTTCAATTGGAAAATATCCAAAGCGAGCCAATGCGGAATACCACACCGGGCTAATATGACCATTTGATAGGAAAAATAAGTCTTCATTGCTTCCATTCATTTCAAATTTTTTCGGGTCATAGTGCATGATTTCGCCATACAATGCGACAAAAAAATCAGCACAACCAAGCGACCCTCCGGGATGCCCGCTCGAGCACGAGTGCACCATTCTCAAAATATCGCGTCTTACTTGTGATGAACGTTTCGTGAGGAAGTCTAGCTCTGCCATATATATTTGCTTCAGGCAGCGAAAATAGAAGGCCTTGCTTGGGCAGAAAACGAATGTTTAAAACTTTTGAGAAGTTGCATAACCATACCTTGTTGAATATGAACGAAAAATTGAAATTTCGACTAATGAGTCAAATGCTGAAAATTAGTGTCTTTTTCGTTTCTTTTTTGCTCTACGCAAACGTGAACTTCGCCCAATCCCTTGGCTTTATTCAAAATAAGGGACAATGGGATGATGAAGTCGTTTCAAAATACGCTTTGGCCAATGGGACAGCTTGGTTCAAGCACGATCAAGTGGTGATTGCCTTGATTGAAGAAGAAGAATTTTTAGAGGCAGTGGAGTTGATGCATGATCATGCACCTGAAGTGTTGGTTAACGGTCATGCTTATTCCATGCGATTTGGAATCAGCGATCAAATTAAACATCTCGGAAAGCATAACGATTACGTCAATTATTACCTCGGTAATGATCGCTCAAAATGGGCTTCGAGGGTAGGTGTGTTTGATCAAATTAATTATACCCAAATTGCTGAGGGAATCGATTTGCATTGGACACTCGAACGAGGAAATTTGAAATATACGTTTGAAGTAAATCAATTTACAAATCCCAATCAGGTTTATATTGAATATGATGCAGTGCGCAGGCTTTCGCTGCAAGATGATAAGTTGGCCATAGAACTTCCCAATTTGACAGTTGAAGAACAGAAACCGTATGCATATCAAATTATTGATGGGCAAAATGTTGAGGTAGAATGCACCTTCGAACTTAAAGGAAATACTGTATTTTTTAACGTGGGCGCCTATGATCAAACGCGGTCGTTGTTTATCGATCCTGTGGTGGTTGCTTCCACCAATATTGGAGCCACAGGTTCTGTTTTTGGCCATTCCGCAACATTCGATCAGTTCGGTAATATTTACGGAGGTGGTCGGCCATTTGGGGCATATCCAACGGATACAGGTTCTTTTCAAATGAATATTGCCGGAAGTGTGGATATCGGTTTGTCTAAATTGAATGAAGATGGAAGTAACATGTTGTGGAGCACGTATATCGGTGGTTCAGATCAAGAATATGTGCACAGTATTGTGGTCAACGGATTCAACGATGTGATCGTCTATGGCAGAACGATGTCTCCCGATTACCCTGTTTCTGAAACAGCTTTTGATACAACCTACAATGGAAGTTGGGACATCTGCATAACGGTTCTCTCAGACAGCGGAGATCAATTGGTTGGTTCTTCATACCTCGGTGGAGAAGGATCGGATGGTAATAATGTTGTTTCTGCGCCCTACGGCAGCTTTAAGGGTGAAGTGGTGTGTGATTTATACAGTAATGTATATGTAGCTAGCACATCGAGCAGTGACTCATTTCCAGTTTCTAACAACGCTTACCAAATGCAAAGAGACAGTTTGCAAGACGCTGTTGTTACCAAGCTAAATTATAATTTGAGTCAGCTCATATTTAGTACTTATTTGGGAACAAGCGCTAATGATGCAGCATTCAATCTCAAGCCTGCAAAAGATAATAGTGTTTATGTGGTGGGTGCAACTGCTGGAATGGGTTTCCCGACAACTGCTGGTGCGCATGATGAGACATGGAACTTCGGGCCTCATGACGCCTTCATTACCCGATTTGACCAACACGGTGAAACAATTTTGCAAAGCACTCTGGTTGAGTCAGACTCCAATGGAGATGATAAAGGCTTTTTCTTGCAGATTGATCGATCGGGTGATATTTACATTCTAGGATCCTCGAATGTGATTGAAGCTGATTCGAATAAATATGACGGTCCATCATCAGGGTCATTCATCCGTAAATACACGAAAGAATTAGACAGCTTGTACTGGACTTCAACCTTCTCAGATTTAGCCCAATCGGCCTTCTTGGTTGACAACTGCAAAAATATTTATGCCGCTGGTAATGGTCCAGGAATGGTGGATACGTTGGATGCTGTGCAATCCACTCAGGGAGGGTTTTATTTAATGGCGCTTGCGCCAGAAGCGGATACGATCGTTTTTGGTTCTTATTATGGAAACGGTGGATCGCATGTAGATGGCGGAACGAGTAGGTTTGATAAGCGAGGAGCTGTATATCAAGCTACTTGTTCGAATGGCTTTTTTCCGCTCACTGGAAATGCTTGGTCAGGAAACCAGAATGGAGGTACATATGACTTGACTGTATTTAAAATAGACTTTGAAATACAAGCGGCAGTTGCCAATGCGCAAGTGGCGCCTAATAGCACTGGATGTGCTCCGTTTACTGTTGATTTCACCAATTTTGGAAGCGCTGGATTGAGTCACTTTTGGGATTTTGGCGATGGTGATACAGCCAATGTTCCAACTCCAACGCATGAATTCACAGATCCCGGCACTTACGAGGTGAAGTATGTTATTTTTGATACCGTGGGCTGCGTGCTGAGTGATACAGCCAGTTTAGTGGTTGTTGTTTATGATTCTGCGGAGATAAATATTCTGATGGATACCGTCTTTTGCATAACAGAACTTGACCTGAGCACCGATAGTCCATTCGCTCAATACACATGGTCAACGGGTGAAAGCACCCAATCCATCACCGTAACTGAAAGCGGAGAATACTGGGTGGAAATAGAAAATGCTTGCGGAGTTTTTACAGATACTTTAGACGTTGAAATTTTTCCACCTTATGAGTTTCAACTGCCAGCCGATACGGGTATTTGCCAGCCGGGTTTATTGATTAGCGGTCCCCAAGATGCATTAACATTCCTGTGGAATAATGGCGAAACCACGCAAAATATTTCCATCGATTCTTCTGGAACATACATTCTTACCGCGAGCAATGAATTTTGCACCTACAGCGATACGATCAGAGTATGGGCGTCCTACACAAATTTCAGTTCCAATGATACCATAGTGTGCGACTCTACCTACACCATAACCGTTTCTAATGATGGAGGAAATACCTTATGGTCTACGGGCGATACCGTTCAAAGTATAACAGTCTCAAATGGCGGGGTTTATTGGGTGGTGCTCGACAATGGTTTTTGCTCAACCACAGACACGATAGACGTGATTCTTTCAGCTACTTTGGCAAATGCTGGTCCTGACACTGTAATTTGTGAACCAGTTCAACTCTCTGCCTTTGATCCTTCTCTTGTCTCCTATTTGTGGAGTACAGGCGACTCTACTTCAACCATTACAATCGACTCATCCGGCTCGTATTGGGTAATTGTGGAAAGCCAATTTTGTTCGGATACCGATACAGTTAATATTGATTTGCAGAGGTTTAACTTTGAAGTGACTGAGTATCTTTTTTGCGATATCGACAGTGCGTCAATTGATGCGCCCGGTGAAATTGGTTTTGCCTACGCCTGGAATACCAGTGATTCAACCAGGTCAATTACCGTGCGTGAAGGAGGCGTTTATGTAGTGACAGTCGCCAGCGATTTTTGCAGCCAAACAGATTCAGTTGAGGTGAGGTTCGGCAACGCGCCAAATTTTAGTCTTGGCGGTGATCAAGTGATTTGTAATGGACAAACTACAAAGATTCAAGTGGATTCAGTATGGTCATCAGTTCGATGGAGTACTGGTGATACAACATCTTCTATTATCGTCATTGATTCAGGAGTTGTTAGTGCATCAATGTTCAATGCCGGTTGCGAGAAAGTAGAGGAAATCCACGTTGCATTTGAACGTTTTAATCTCGATTCGCTGATTATGGTGCCCAATGTTATTACCCCGAATGGCGATGGGATTAATGACGACTTAGGATTGAAAATAGCTGACCCAAGCCTTATCACTGATTATCATTTGTATGTGTATAATCGTTGGGGATCGTTACTTTTCAGTTCAGAATATATCAATCACAATTGGGATGGTCGCACGCCTGCAGGCGATCCTGTCGAGCAGGGAACCTATTTCTACCTGTTTGAAGGTAAGACTGTGTGCACCGATGTTCCCGTGGTGAAGGTAAAGGATAACGTAACTGTTTTACGCTAAGTTTTAACCTACATTTGCCGCCCAAATTGAAAAAGAAATGGCTTTAAAGTGCGGTATTGTTGGACTTCCTAATGTTGGTAAGTCAACCCTCTTCAATTGCTTGAGCAATGCGAAAGCGCAAGCAGCAAACTTTCCCTTTTGTACCATCGAACCGAATGTCGGAACGATTACTGTTCCAGACGAGCGACTCAATAAATTGGCCGAATTGGTGAAGCCAGAGCGTATTCTTCCTACAACAATAGAAATCGTTGACATTGCAGGTTTAGTAAAAGGAGCCAGCAAAGGCGAAGGGTTGGGCAACCAATTCTTGGGGAATATCCGTGAGTGCGATGCCATAATCCACGTATTGCGTTGCTTCGAAGATGGAAATATTGTGCACGTTGACGGCAGTGTGAATCCTGTGAGAGATAAGGAAGTGATCGACATGGAGCTGCAATTAAAAGACTTGGAAACCCTGCAGAAACGCGCTGATAAAATCAGAAAACAAGCCCAAGTAGGCGATAAAGACTCAAAGAAGCTTTTTGATATTTATGAGAAATACCGCGTGCACCTCGAAATGGGTAAGTCGGCCCGCTCAGCTGACGTAGATGAGAAAGAGCGCGAACTGACTTCGGACCTTTATTTGCTTACCGATAAACCTGTAATGTATGTGTGCAACGTTGATGAAGCATCAGTTGTAGACGGTAACGCATTGGTTGAATTAGTGAAAGAAGCCGTAAAGGATGAAAATGCAGAAGTGTTGGTGTTGGGCGTTGGAATTGAGGCAGACATTGCTTCATTGGATACCTTTGAAGAACGTGAAATGTTTTTAGAAGACCTCGGTTTGAAAGAGGCTGGAGTATCAAAATTGATCAAAAGCGCTTATCGATTGCTCAAACTTCAAACCTACTTTACGGCAGGTGTAAAAGAAGTGCGCGCTTGGACCATTCTTGAAGGCTTTAAAGCACCTCAAGCAGCAGGTGTTATTCACAGTGATTTTGAAAAAGGATTCATTCGCGCTGAAGTAATCGGTTATGATGATTACATCCATTACAAATCAGAAAGTGCCGTGAAAGATGCCGGAAAACTCCACATCGAAGGAAAAGAGTACGTTGTGAAGGATGGCGATGTGATGCACTTTAGGTTTAACGTGTAACTTCAGACTTCAACTGATCGCGGTTGAGCTTTCTGGCTACTGCTCTTAATTCAGAGGAAAATTTCTTTGACGAAATCTGAGGTTGAGCGAGTTTGCGTTTGTTTCTTACCCGTTGTGCAATCTCTTCTATTGGTCTGCTTATAGACCTTACCATGAAATAAATAAGAATGATGGTAATTCCTAAAGCGGCCATGAGCACATTGAAAATGTTTTGCAAAGAATCTTCTTGTTGCGCTTGAATGGCCTTAAAAATCCGATTCGAAGCGATGAATAAGTTCTGCTTTATGCTGCTTTGCTTGGCGTACATTGATTGACTCAGCCCACTAGAAAAGTCTCTTCCCATAGCCACATCCAGCGCCACTATTTCATTAAACATTTCTACATATGCGCTCAATAATTTTGAATCATTTTTAGCGAGAGGGGCTGTTGATCGATCAAGTTCTGCCAGCATGCTTGCTGAAAGCTCGTTGTGTGCATTCACATAACTCATGTCGAATCGGAGGAAAAAGTCTTTCTCGTGTCGCCTTAACATAAGCAAATCTGATTGTGAAAGCAGCTTAGAGTTTTCCATGAGCAGGTGCACGTAATGCCTCATTTGTCCTTCTTTTCCAAAATCTTTGAACCCACGGGCCAGTTGCTTTCTCGATAATTCTGCAAACACTTTGTGATAATCGCTTAACTCTTCTGAAATCATTGACAGTTTCAGCACAGGAATCTGGACGCTGGATGCAGCAGTCTGTACGCTTAAAAACGAGGCGTCAAGTTTTCGTTTGTCCTAGTCTCTTTTGTCTAAAAATTGACTTTGTCCAGTCCTATAATAATATAAGTTGATCGTGTTGTTTTGGATGAACCGCTGGTCGCGTTCAAACATTTCGTACACCTGAATTTGAGTTGAAACGGTAGCATCACGCAATTCACCCAATTCAAGAATTTTATCGGCAAAGTTCACTGCGGTGGCAACTGCAATGAGGATAATTAGCAAAATGCTGCCAAAACTAAAATAGAGCCGATTTCTGAAATTTGCAGGAACGATGATCTTTCTTAGCACGCTTATGTTGCGATCCATGGTGATTACCTTTTGTGCGAAGAAAGCGACAATCAAACAGCAAGAATCAGCCCTCGTGTTCTTTCACAATAGTGTAATCAAAACTTCATCGAGAAAGGCCATAAATTTGATATCTACTTAATATTCGGCTTTGACCGCAACGGTTGGCCAGTGCTCATTGATGAGTTTTTATCTCGATCATATGCGCCATCGATAGCGCCCTCGATTTTGCATACTCGGCCTTAACACCCAAAAAATGAGCATCAACCGTTTCGTTGAACAAACGAATCCACGTTTGGAAATGCATTTTTTTAAGTGGGCTTTTCGCGGAAAGCGTCTGATGCACTTTCATGGGGTTTCCTTTGTAGCCGTTCGAGTCAAACAATACCATTTCCCAAAAGTCATACATCGTGGGCAAGTGCTCCTCCAAATCTAAATGCACCACTTCAGTAAAGAAATGACCTATTGTTTCATCCTTCATTGCCTTTGTGTAAAAGGCTTGAATCAATAGCTCGATGTCTTCTCGGGTTTGGATGTCGCTCACGGTCGATTATTTATTTAAAACCGAACAAAGATCTTTAAACATATCACATTTCATCGTGTTACATTTGCCATCGAATCAAAAAACGAATTGCGGTCATGGCGATAATGATTACTGACGAATGCATCAACTGCGGAGCTTGTGAGCCAGAATGTCCTAATAATGCTATTTACGAAGGCGGAATGGAGTGGAGGTTCTCTGACGGAACAGGCTTGACAGGTCACGTTGCAGGTAGGAATGGAACAGAAGCAGAAGCTGATGATGAAAACGAGCCAAAGTCGATGGACGTTTATTATATCGTTACTGATAAATGCACTGAGTGTGTTGGCTTCCATGATGAGCCGCAGTGCGCAGCTGTTTGCCCGGTTGATTGCTGCATTGATGACCCGGATTTTCGTGAGTCAGAAGAGCAATTATTGAGCAAGAAAGAGTTTCTCCACCTCTAAACGTCAATTACTTTCTGATATCCCCGTTTTTTGAGCGAATAATCCATCAATCTTCGTATCGATGATTACTCGAATTTTACTCTGCTGTTTATTGTTTTCCAGCTTTTTCCTTAGCGCTGAAGATGGCCAAGAAATGAGCATGAAGGCCAAGTTGAAACAATTGGTCGAACTGCGACAAAAGGTTCTCGATGCTGAAAATGATAAGGATCGAATTCAAGCGAACGCTGAATTCTTGATGTTCATGCGCGATGCACTGAACCACCCTAATAGTTTTATTACAGATTTCGATACCATTCCTATGATTGGCGACATGCGCAGTGGTGATGGCTACTTTAGGATGGTCAATTGGAACTTACCTTTTGACGACCAAACAAATCGATATTACTGCTTCGTTCAATATTTCGATAAGAAGGAAAACATCAACAAGGTGATTGAGTTAAAGCGCGGCTACCGAGACTTGGAAGGCGAGTACCGTAAAATTTTCAGTGAGAAAGATTGGTACGGTGCGCTGTATTATAAGATCATACCGTCAAAGGCATCAGGTCGCAAGAAGCGCAAAAGAGCCTACATGTTGCTCGGTTGGGACGGAAAAGACCAATACTCATCCCTGAAAGTAATCGATGTGATGACCATCACGAAACGAGGACTGAAATTTGGCGATGACATTTTCGACTACCCATACGAGTCTAAAATTAAGCGTTTCATCATCGAGTATAAGGCTGATGCCAGCGTTTCGATGAACTACGATGCGAAACGCAAACGCATTGTTTTCAACCACCTCGTTCCGATGCAGCCTGACCTCGAAGGCCTGTACGAATTTTATATTCCAGTATTGGAGTTTGACGCATTTGAGTGGAGGAAAAGAAAGTGGGTGTTTGTCGAAAATGTGGAGTTAAAGGCAGGCACCAAAGACAGAATTTATAACGACCCACCCGAGCCTCAGAACATTCGATAATTACTTTTGAATCTGTGATTAAACCCATTGTAAAATACCTGCTTCGAAAGAAAAGTAAAGAAAGCGATCGCAGCTCGTGCTTGGTGCACGGAAATTTAATCATGAACGTTGCCGTTGTTGCAAATTACGATGACGGAGATTCGTTTAAGCACGTACTCAATTATGTGCGTGAACTCAGAGAAAGAGGGATAAAAGTGGTTGATTTCTACGTGTATTTCCCAACTAAGAAATCACTTGAGGCATACACTTCAAAGGAAAATGCCGTGCATTATACCAAATCTAGTTTCAATCCTTTCGGAAAAATCATTAATTCTGAGTTGACCAAAGCCTTGCGCAAGGACTACGAAGTGCTGATTGACCTGTCGTTGGGGAAAACGATGGCTTGCGATGTGTTAGTATCAAAACTCAATGCCAAATGGAAGGCGGGGTCGCACAGCGAAGAGCGAACATACCTGCTCGATTTTATGATCGACCTGAAGGATGAAAAAGACATTCAAAAACTAATTCACCATATCGATCAGTACATTTTCAATTTTAACAAAACAAAAGCAGCATGACAGATTTTAGAGGAACAGGTGTGGCGATGGTCACTCCATTTAAAGCAACCGGTGAGGTTGATTTTCCAGCCTTCGAAAAACTCACCAATCATTTAGTTGAAGGCGGTGTTGACTACCTCGTGGTGCAAGGCACAACGGGAGAATCGGCAACTCTTACACAAAGCGAAAAACAAGAAGTGCTCGACTGTGTGATCGATGTGAACGAAGGTCGGTTACCAATCGTTTTTGGTCATGGTGGCAACAATACACGGGCCTTGATTGAAGGGTTTGAAAATATTGACCTGAAAGGAGTGGATGCCATTCTTTCAGCCAGTCCATATTACAATAAGCCTACACAAAACGGAATCATCGCACATTACGAGGCACTGGCCGATGCCAGTCCTTTACCGATCATTCTGTATAACGTTCCTGGCAGAACAGCTTCGAATATGCTGTCGTCAACAACCCTCGAATTGGCAGAACATCCCAATATCATTGCCATGAAAGAGGCTTCTGGAAACCTCGATCAAGTAGGCGCAATCATCAAACGCAAACCGTCTAAATTTTTGGTCTTAAGTGGTGACGACCCGCTCGTGGTTCCGCACATGTCATTGGGGGGCGATGGTATTATTTCTGTCGTGGCCAATGTTTTTCCAAAGGAATTTTCAGCCATCTCAAAAGCGTGCTTTATCGGAGATTACAACAAAGCGCGAGCATATCATTACTTGCTGGTCGATTTTATTTACATGTTGTTTGAAGAAGGAAATCCAGGTGGAGTGAAAGCAGCCCTCGAAATCTTAGGAATCATGGAGCAGCATGTGAGACTGCCATTGGCGCCAGTGAGTAAACCATTATACCAGAAATTGAGCGACTCCATCGATCAGATAAAGAACACGGTTGTTGACTAAGGTTGTCGTTATATCGATTGCACTTGGCTTATGGAGTTTAACATCTTCAGCACAAAAAGCATTTGAAGGCCGCATCATTTATGACGTTACTTATAATTCATTTCCAGATGGTATGGAAAGCGTAGAGCAATCTTTACCGCAACAAGTGGTGATGATCATTAAAGGACATAACGTGAGAATAATTCAGCAAAGCGCGCTTGCCGGAGAATTGCTTCAAATTCATCGATCAAGCATAGATTCGATTTACCAGATATTTCATTTCATGGATCGTAACGTACTGATGGTTGAACCAATTGAAAATAAGTCGATTAAATACCGTGTGGTTGAGATGGAAGAGCGGAAAGAACTTGCGGGAGTTCAAGGCCAAAAAATGTTTTTACAATCGGCCGATGGTCAGCATGTGGATGCTTGGGTTGATGCGAAATTCCAAAATCACCTGCAGGCAGACCTCAGTGGGTTAAAATATTTGCCGTTAGAATATTCGATTGTTAAGAATGGAATTTCAATGACCCTTTTTGCGCGGGAAATAAAGCATGAACCGATCGATCAAACCTACTTCATGCTGCCAGAAAATGTCGTAAGGATTAAAGGAAGTGATCTTCAGAGGATACTGAATTGATTAAACAATTCGTTGCATCAAACGGTTATTACAAAAAAAATGAAATCACTTTTTAGCATAGCATTACTCGCCATATCATTGATTGCATGTGGCCAAAGCAAAGAACAAATGAAGGGAAACGAGCTGATTGAAAAAATTTACAATTCTGGAGAGAAGGTGCCATTAGAAATGGAATTGAGTGACCAAGAATGGAAGGAAAAATTACCCGAGGAATCGTATTACATCCTTCGTCAGCAAGGCACTGAGCGCGCCTACAGCGGAAAATATTGGAATTCAAAGGAAGCGGGAACATACTACAGTTTGGCCTCAGGTCAGCCGCTATTTTTATCTGATGCTAAGTTCGACTCTGGCTGCGGTTGGCCTTCATTTTTCGAACCAATTGATAAAGATGCCATCATCTACCGCGAAGACAAGGCGCACGGGATGAGTCGAATTGAAATTCTAGATAGCAAAAGTGGAAGTCATTTAGGACACGTTTTTAACGATGGTCCGCCACCAACAGGATTGCGTTATTGCTTGAATTCAGCAGCCATGGTGTTTGTGCCGTTTGGTGAAGACCCAAAAGACTGCGGAATAGGTGAGTAGCTTTAACCCAGCGCAACGTCTAAGATCATCATCACCAAAAATCCTCCGATAAATCCTAGCGTTGAGATGTCGGTGTACTTATCGAGTTGAGTTTCAGGCACCACTTCTTCGATTACAACGTAAATCATCGCTCCAGCTGCAAAGGCCAGCGCATAAGGCAAGATGGGCTCAAAAAATAACACTGCTGCTGCGCCTACTACTCCAGCTACAGGTTCAACAATGGCACTTAACTGGCCGTACCAAAACGAGCGACCACGAGAAACACCTTGCCTTCTCAATGGCATAGACACGGCTAACCCTTCTGGAAAGTTTTGAATTCCAATTCCAATGGCCAGTGCCACAGCGGCTCCGATACTCGCACCGTCAATTCCTGCAGCTACACCGCCAAATAAAACGCCTACCGCCAAACCTTCAGGAATGTTGTGCAGCGTAATAGCCAACACCAGCAGCGTGGTTTTGTGCAAGTTGGTCTCCGGACCTTCAGCTTCTTCGCGTTTAAAGTTGATGTGCAAGTGTGGCATCAGTCGATCGAGTGCAAACAAGAACAATGCTCCTGCTGCAAATCCAACGGCTGCTGGAACCCATGCGATTTGGCCTTGGTTTTCGGCCATTTCGATGGAAGGCGCCAACAACGACCAAAAGCTGGCAGCGATCATCACACCGCCCGTGAACCCGAGCATGCCATCGAGCCACGCGCGCTTCATTTCTTTAAACAAAAACACCAAAGAGGCACCAGCTGCTGTCATCAGCCACGTGAAAATCGTGGCGATAAAGGCCGCCAAAACGGGGTCAAGACTACTCATGAATTCGAGAAGTGCTTCCATTATGATCTAATATTGATGTATAGGTTTTTACAAACTTGTTGGCTAAATGTGGTTTCAATTCCGTCAACCACGAGCACACGCGACTTGTCGTACTCAAAAATTTCTTTCACTTCTATCTCATGACCCAATTCGATGTTCTGTGTATCGAGGTATTGCAGGAATTCTTTGGAGCTGTCTTTTACACCTGTCACATATCCTTTCTGACCAACTTCAAGTTCCGTAAGTAGAATCTGATCCCTTCTCTCTACTTCACCGTGCTTATTTGGAATCGGATCACCGTGTGGATCAAATTTTGGATTGTCTAAAAATTGCTCGAGTCGGTCAATTAATTCATTCGACTCGATGTGCTCGAGCTCTTCGGCCATATCGTGCACCTCGTCCCACTTAAAGTCGAGCTTTTCAACGAGAAACACCTCCCACATTCGATGCTTTCTAATGATGTTCAGCGCAATTTGTTTGCCTGTTTCTGTCAATGAAGTGGCCTGATATTTTTTATAGTGCACCAGCTTTTGGTCGTTTAGCTTCTTCAGCATTTCGGTAACGGTCGCGGCCTTGGTGCCCAAATGTTCGGCCAAGGCATTGGTTGAAACACCAGCCTCGTTGTTTCTGTTGAGCTGGTATATTGCCTTCAGGTAGTTTTCTACGGTAAATGATGCCATACTTCGGCAAATATAAATTGATTATTTTATTGTTATAAAATTAAATTTAGACTAGTCTAAAAATACTTTTAGATTTGCGTCATGAAATTCTTTTTTTCTATCGGTTTCATCTTCGTATTTCATATACAGGTTTGCGTTTCACAAGTGAGTGGACGCGCAGTGAATGACGATGGCGAAGCAATACCGTTTGTTCAGGTGGCCATCGAAGTAAGTCAAATAGGTACAATGGCAAACGAATTTGGAGCATTCATCCTCGACTCAATTCCGTCAAACGCAAAGAATTTGCGCGTATCCAGTCTTGGGTATCAAAGCAAGATAATCTCCATCAATCCAGCCAAACTTAGCACTTCGTTGGGTGAAATTATTCTTGAAGATGATATGCTCGGTTTGAATGAAATAGTGGTTACCGGCACCATGAAAGAGACCTTTGTAAAAGCTTCTCCAATCAAGGTGGAGGTGATTAGCTCTGATCGCATGCTCGGTAATATTCCTGTCACCAATTTGATGCAAGGCCTAAAGTTAATCAATGGGGTTCAGGAAGTTGTTGCGTGCGGAGTGTGTATGACCAACAGTATCAGCATCAATGGTTTGCCAGGGAATTACTCAGCAGTTTTGATGGATGGAAGCCCTATTTACGGCAGCCTTGCTGCAGTTTACGGGTTGAATGGCATACCAATTCAGATGATCGAGCGCATTGAGGTGGTGAAAGGCCCAAGTTCAACGCTTTATGGCTCCGAAGCCATTGCGGGTGTGTTAAATATCATCACGAAAGATCCGGAGTTTGAACCGTTGGCTTCGTTTGATGTGATGGGAAGCTCGCACGGTGAAATGTTTGGAAATGCTTCCTTTAGCAATCAATTGGGCAGTTGGCGCGCACTTACCGGTTTTAACATCGCTCATATGAATAATTTTATCGATGACAATGGAGACAACTTTGGTGACATTGCTGGAATGGATCGCGTGAGTTTGTTCTCTAAATGGACCTTGAAACGCAAGGATTACCGCAAGTTCACGATAGCTTCTAAACTCTATTATGAAGACCGCAGAAATGGAGTCGAAGATTTTTTTAAAGATCGAGCATACCAGCAGCTGAGGGGAAGTGATGCGGTGTATGGTGAAAGCATTTATACGCTGCGCGCAGAAGTTTTTGGAACCTATGAATTGCCCACTGAGACAAACTTGCGCATCGATTATTCGCTGAGTTGGCACGATCAAGATAGTTATTACGGGGCTGATCGCTACACCGCCAAGCAAGGAATAGCATTTTCTAATTTTATCTGGCAGTTCAAGAAGAAGAAGCACGCTTTGAATATCGGCTTGACCAACAGAGTTGAATTTTATGACGATAATACAGTGGCTACTGACCCTGGCTCAGGAAATGGCGAGGCGCTTCAATACATACCGGGTATATTTGCTGAGGACGAACTCGATTTAAATGATCGGCTTGTGATCTTGGGTGGAATTAGACTTGACCATTACCACCGTCACGGATTTATTCCTTCGCCTCGTGTGGGGGCAAAATACAAGCTCAACCAATGGACCGACCTCAGAATGAGTGCAGGAACGGGATTTAAAATTGTGAACTTGTTCACCGAAGATCACGCATTCATTACGGGGCAGCGTCAAGTTGAAATTGTAGAAGAATTGAATCCAGAGCGCTCTTGGAACGTATCTTCTAATTTTAATCATACACACGCATGGTTCGGCACTTCGGGAAGCTTTGATGTGGATGTGTATTACACGCGTTTCAATAATAAAATCACCCCCAACTACGACACGCCCGGAAAAATAATTTATTCCAATTCCCCCGATTGGGCGCAGAGTTATGGTGTTGCGTTGTCATTCAGTCAACAGTTCAGCATTCCATTGGCTTACAACATCGGCATCAATGTGAATAAGTCTGAACTTCAGACCGTTGATGAAAGTGGCGCGTTTGAGCTTACACCGCTTCAATACGCTCCGCTGTGGAGTGGGATGTTTAGCCTTAACTACCGCTTTAAAAAGGCTCGCCTTGACCTATCTTACACAGCAAACGCTGCGGGTCCGATGAGTTTGCCTGAAGTGTTTGAATTGAATCAGGCGGGTGAACTATTGAGCGAGTCAAGACCTACGGTCTCTGCACCGTTCATCATTCAAAATATACAATTGACCAAGCAGTTTCGAAAAATGAAGCGTTTTGAATGCTATGGTGGAGTGCAAAATTTATTTGATTTCATACAATCATATTCGCCATTGGTAGGGATTAATGATCCAGGTACGAATCCAGGCTTTAGTCCGTTTTTCGATACATCCTACGCCTATGCGCCTTTGCACGGGCGTGAAGTGTTTTTGGGAATACGCCTAACAGTTGATCCTAAAACGAAAAATTAGCCACCATACCCAAAATTTGCGTCTAGGTGTTAAATTTACAACCTATAAATCGCTCCGATGAATAAAAATTTACTCGCTTTTACATCGTTTATTTTCTCAATATCAGCTGTGTTTGCGCAGCCGGTGATCACTCAAAATCCACAAAACACAACTGTTTGTGTCGATTCTTGCGCCAACTTTTCAGTGAGTGCGGTAGGTGATGGGTTATCGTATGCTTGGATAATGGAAGACTCGGCAGGTCAAATGTCGCTTGTTGGAAATATGGCTACTCTGCAACTGTGCGATTCTGTGATTCAATTCAATAGCAATGCGTTTTATTGCCTGGTAGTAGATCAGAATGGCGATAGCGCCACATCTTCTTCTGCAAGTTTAACCGTAGATTCATGTTTGGCTCCCGTAGCTGATTTCTATTGGGACTGGAGTACCACCGAAATTTGTTTCACGAGCACTTCAGCGCGCGCAGAAACTTTATTTTGGTTGTTTGGCGATGGCACTACCAACGCATCGAATGTATCCGAGATATGCCACACCTATGCTACAGATGAGATTTATTTCATCAAATTGATTGCGTACAATGCTTACGGCCAAGACGAAGTAGAAAAAGCATTGAACCTCTTGTCGATCGGGGAAATTAACACGACCATCGACATTTTCCCGAATCCTGCTTCTGAAAACATCACCATCCAATCGGATAAGAACATTGAAAGTGTGAGAATCTACTCGATGCATGGCTCGCTGGTAAATTCATTCCAAGTGAATGCGAATCAGGCTGATTTAAATCTTCAAGGCCTAGAAAATGGAATTTACAACGCCATTTTGGTTATTGATGGCAAAACGGTTCAGCACAGAATCGTCAAGCAATAAGCTGTATTTAAGATAAGCGCAATATTTTTGGCTGATGAAGAGAACTCAACCATTTGTCTTTGCCATTCTAGGCTCGGTTTTAATTTTTTCACACGCAATAGGACAAGACGATGCCAAGCGTTCTTTTGGTTCAGTGAATGAGCAGTTTGCTTCGGACAGCCTTGAAATAGCAGAAATTTTCCGGTTGGCTCTTACCGAGAGTAACGTGTATCCGTGGCTTGGTGACATGTGTAGAAACATCGGTCATCGATTGAGCGGTTCGCTTCAAGCGGATGAAGCGGTGGAGTATTCGTTCGACCTGATGAATGACCTTGGTTTGAATCCATGGAAACAATCACTCATGGTGCCTGTGTGGAAACGCGGTGCAAAGGAATTGTCGTATTACGTTTCAGAGGACGGGCAGAAAGACGAACTCAGTATTTTGGCGTTGGGCGGTTCAATCGCAACGGGCGATGATGGATTAGTGGCTGATGTGGTTGAAGTGAAAACGTGGGACGAACTCAAGCAACTCGGTGAGGAAGGCGTAAAAGGAAAGATCGTGTTTTTCAATGAGGAGATGAATCCAGAAAATCTCTACACGTTTCACAGCTACGGACATTGTGTGATGCATCGTTGGGGCGGAGCAGTGGAGGCCGCAAAGTATGGAGCAGTAGGTGTTTTGGTGCGGTCGCTTAACCTTCGGATTGACGATTTTCCGCATACAGGAAGCATGAAATATGAGGATGGAATTACAAAGATTCCAGCAGCGGCTGTTAGCACTCAAGACGCTGAAACACTATCGAAATTACTCAGCGTTGGCAATGACGTAAAAGTGATGATGCTGATGATGTGTAAAACGCTTGACGATAAAGAGTCATTTAACGTAATTGGTGAGATAAAAGGAACGGAACATCCCGAAAAAGCGATCTTGGTTGGTGGACATTTAGACAGTTGGGACGTTGGAGACGGGGCGCATGACGATGGGGCAGGAGTGATGCAATCGCTGGGCGTTCTCGAACTTCTGCAAAAAATAAACTACCAACCGAAACATACCGTGCGGGTTGTGTTTTTTATGAACGAGGAGAATGGTTTGCGCGGTGCCACAGCCTATAGTGAATATGCTCAATCAGGCAAAGAAGAACACATTGCGGCCATAGAGTCAGACCGCGGTGGATTTACTCCGCGCGGTTTCCATGTAGAGGGGAATCAATCCCAAATTCAGAAAATTCAATCTTGGAAGGAGTTGCTAGATGAATACGGCATACATCAGGTTGAAGAAGGTGGTGCAGGTGCTGATGTTGGTCCGTTAAAAACCGAAAACAATGTGCTGATTGGATTTGTGCCAGACAGTCAACGCTACTTTGATCACCACCACAGCGCCAATGATACATTTGATACTGTGAATAAGAGAGAGTTAGAATTGGGCACGGCTTCGATCGCAGCGTTGGTTTACCTCATTGATAAGTACGGATTGTAAAATTTCTTCGACTAATTCCTGTTTTATGCCAACCAATTGCAGATGCGTGCGTTTTTATAGCATGTGAAATGTATATTCGTCACGCCAAATTGAAGATTCTAACCCACATATCAATCCTCTGCATATTCACTTTGCAATCACTTTTTATTCACGCGCAATGTGTGCAATCTGTCAACTTTACCAACTGGACAGCTACAGGAGCGTTTAATAGCATATGGACGGTGCAAGCCGCGAATACTGAGTTGCTTTCAGGTGCTAATTTGAATTTCCCAACCATGAATGTTGGTCCCGATACACTAATTAATGTCCGTATAACAGGCACATTTCGCGTGGAGGATTTTGTGGATGATGACTACGTAGGTTTCGTGTTTGGATTCCAAGAAACCAATGGATTTGCTTGGGGGCCAGCGTTTAATAGCGCTATGAACCATGAGTATTACCTCTTCGATTGGAAAAAGAACACCCAAAACTATTTAGGATGGATAGCCCAAGAAGGGTATTCTCTAAACCATGTAAATGGAACATTTAATTATAATAATGCCAGCGTTTTTCCCAGTTTTTGGGTTCATACACCTTCTCCGACATTTGATGTATTGCAAACAGACTACAGCGCGATCAATGGTTGGGTGACGAACGCGTATTACAACTTTGAATTGCTTTACACCCCAACTCGAGCAGTCATTATGATTGACAACGACACGATTTTCGATGAGCCTGGCTGCTTTGAGCCTGGTTTGTTTGGGTTTTATAACTATTCACAAGCCTTCGCACGCTATTTAAACTTCAACTATGAGCTCTATGTTGATTATCAAATAGAAAGTCAAGATGTGTGCTTAGGAGATACGGCCAACTTCTTTTTTACCGATACAAGTGGTTGCGCTGGCGCCAATGCCTTCAGTAACCTGGTTAATTTTTATTGGGATTTTGGAGATGGCACCACCTCCACAGATACAAATCCATCTCATTTGTACAACACAGCTGATACCTTTTTGGTCAGTCTGATTGCTACAGATATTAACGGTTGCACGGATACGAGTAACAAGTACATCTTCATTCATTCTCCGCCAACAGCAGCTTTTGGTTCAACCTTAGGATGTCTCGGTGATCCGGTAAACTTGACTGACAGTTCAAATGTGCCCATGGGGAATGTTGTCTCCTGGCAGTGGGACATGGGAGATGCCACTGGCACCGATACGGTTCAGGATCCGAGCTATACCTATGCAGCGTCTGGCACCTACACGGTAGAATTGATCATTGAAACAAATACTGGGTGTATTGATACCGTTGAAGCGTTGGTGTCGGTACAAGATCCGCCAAATGTTGATTTTACGTTTGAAAATGCCTGTGAAGGAAGCGCGGTCATACTCAATGATAATTCAACGCCAGCCGCAGCGCCAATTTCTTCTTATGAATGGGACGTTAATGCCAATGGGGTAAGTGATTATACGACAGATTCGGCTAGTCATTCGTTTAGCGTCTGGGGAACTTATCCGATAGAATTAAAAGTCTATGATCAAGATGGCTGCAGAGATTCTATTGTTAAGAATATCTCGGTTCATCCAATTCCTGAATCAAACTTCTTTGCCGATGGTGTGTGTTTTAATGTGGCAACCGCATTTGATGATAGCTCTTCTGTTGATTTAGGAAATTTGGCCACATGGATATGGAACTTTGGTGATGGCAGTATCGACAACTTTTCTAACTCAAATGCGCCATTTCCTGGTCCATCGCATTTGTTTTTGGCTCCCGGTGCTCAAACCGTAAAACTGAAGGTTGTTTCAGACAGTGGCTGCGTTGATTCCATGCTTAAAACAATTCAAGTGTATCACCTGCCTGTTGCGAATTTCTCTGCCGACTCTGCGTGCGATAATGAACTCACCAGTTTTGAAGATGGGTCGTTCAATACCAGTGGTAACTTGAGCAGCTATCAGTGGCAATTTGGAGATGGTCAGTCGTCACTGTCAGCCAATGTAGACCACGATTATGTAATGCCAGGCGAATACAAAGTAACATTCACAGTTCAGTCTAATTTTGGGTGCGAAGACTCGGTTCATAAGTACGTTCGCGTTTACCCTTCGCCAATCACAGCATTCGGTTGGCAAAACAACGTGTGCGAGGGCGATCCTCTGCCGTTTAATGACCAATCTTCAATACCGCAAACAACACCTGGTGGCGACCAAATTGTGGCTTGGGAATGGGTGTTTAACACCTTAGACACAGTAACCACCCAAAATGCCGTTTTTGAAACAAACTCACCCGAAAACATAAACGTCAGGTTTACTACATGGAGCAATTATGGATGCACTTCTTTCGCTACAAATACAGCATCGATCTTCCCACTTCCCACCGCTAATTTTACCTTTGAGCTAGCGTGTTCAGGTGATTCTTCAAGCTTTCAAAATACGTCACGAGTGGCCAATGGAAACATTGAATTTACCGATTGGGACTTCGGTAATGGAAACACATCTTCTACTGAGCATCCCGAAGAAGTGTTCTTAAATGCAGGAGCATATCAGGTTGAATTGATCGCAGTATCAAATAAGGGTTGTGAAGACCAAATCACAAAAGAAATCACTATTCCTGAAACGCCATCGGTTGACTTTATTCTAGACCCAATCGAGGGTTGCGCGCCATTGAAAGTTTCGACTGATAATTTATCGTTTATCAATTCGGGAATATTGAGCTACGAGTGGTTTTTGAATGATTCTTTGGTTTCAAATGAATTTGCTGCGACCATTATCATCCACAACGATACGGTGATTCCGACATTTCATCGCATTGCATTGCGTGCGGTGAGCGAGCTTGGCTGTGACGCAACCCTCAAATATCAATTGCCTTTGGTGGTTCTACCAAAGCCAACGGCCTCATTTAAAATGCGCCAACAAACAGTCAATAAGTTCGATCCTTTCGTTCAATTTATTAATACATCAGCCAACGGAGTGCGGTGGTTTTGGAATTTTGGCGATGGTAATAATTCAGACGATTTCGCCCCGAGTCATACCTACATTAATTCTGGAAAGTATCCCGTTTATCAAGTGGCTTGGAACACCTTTAATTGCCCTGACACCGCTTTTAGTCCGAGTTGGAATGAACCAGGAAAAAGTTCAAACGATAAAAATTGGCGACTCATAGTCGATCCCGTCACTACGCTCTACATTCCAAATGGATTTACCCCTAATGGCGATGGTATCAATGATGTTTGGACGGTGGAAGGCTTCAATGAGGGTAAGTCTTTCGAACTTGAGGTGTTTAATCGTTGGGGTGAGAAGATGTTTTCATCCGATGACATGGATGCAGCGTGGGATGGAATAATGCCCAACAGCAATACCTATGCACCCAACACAACGTATGTGTATGTAATCCGCTATGTGACTTCTAACGGAGAAGAAAAAGAAGTGACTGGCACATTCTCGCTGATCCGCTAAACATAAAAAGCCAAGCACTTGTTTGTCTGTTCATGGAGGAAAAAGAATTTGTAAACCCCATCGATCCTGATAAAATAACGAATACGCCCGGCTTACTCGAATATGCCCACCATGTTGGTAGTGCGATAATTAAACCTGAAGATCAAGGAAAGATAAAAGGCAGGTCGCTTTCGGCAATGTATGAGCAAACAGACCGTCAATTACTTCAAATAAAAGAACAAATCACTTTACTGGCAAAGCAAGTAGAGGCAATTGAGTTGAGGAAATCACTTTCAGAGAAAATATACGAGGCTAAAATTTCATTTCAACCGATTATTGGAAACACCTACCATCTTTATCGTAAAGAAGACGGTCGTTACCAAGTGAGTATGCTGTCAGAAAGCGATTGGGGAAGCCGGAAACCTGATTGGGAACACCTGAGTGCGATACGGTTGATGGGCGATCATACATGGGAAATTGAAAATACTGATGTCCACCTATAGTTATATCTTTTTCATCCTTTTTTTATGCTCTTCGTGTACCCACGAAGAGAAAGATATGCTTGAAATTCACAGCGTTTTAAACCAACAGGTAGAATCGTGGAATCGAGGCGATATCGAAGGCTACATGAAAGGCTATTGGAAAAGTGACTTGCTGATTTTCACGGGTGGTACAAAGATCAATAGAGGATGGAATCAAACATTGGCGCGGTATCAAAAATCTTATCCCAGCAAGGCCGACATGGGCGCGTTGCAGTTCAATGATTTGGATGTTCAGTTACTTTCAAATGAATCGGCATTTGCCACGGGTGAGTGGCGGTTAACGAGGGTTTCAGACACATTGCAAGGCCGATTTACACTGGTCTTGCGCAAGATAAATAACAAATGGTGCATTATTGCTGATCATAGTTCATAAAAAACGTGTCACCTTTGCAGCGCATTGTTAAATTTGGCATTCCAAAATCGTATGATGAAAAACCTTTTATTACTACTCATCTTGAGCCTGTTAGTTGCACCTGCAATTTTCTCTCAGGATACTCCAGTTAGTGTGGCTTCGGATGAATCACCTGCTGCTGGGGATGAGACGAAGGCTGATCAATTTTTCTTTGATGAAAATTATAAAGCTGCTTTAGATGAATATTTAGTCTTGTTAGAAGAAAGTCCGGAAGATTTGAAATATAACTTCAACACAGGATTGTGCTATTTGAATTCCGATTTTAATCAAATCAAAGCGATACCGTATTTCGAAAAGGTCGTTTTCTATGATGAAGAAGCCTCCACGGTGTATTACCTTATGGGAAAAGCCTACCAAGTGGATCATCAATTTGACCGTGCTATCGACATGTTCAATAAGTTCATCGAATTTCACGACATGGGCTCTGAATTTTCAGTGGAAGAAGCGCAGATAGAAATTGAATATTGTGAGAATGCCTACGAGTTGATGAAATTTCCCAAGGATTGCACCTTTGAGAACTTGGGTGAACACATCAACAGTCCGTTCCCTGATTATTTCCCTTTTGTAACCAATGATGAGCGCTTCGTAGTGTACACGTCAAAGCGCGATGACGGAAGTGAGATTATTCCAAACGGAACCTACGCTTCCAACATTTATTTTTCTGAAGTGAAGAATGGAGAATATCAAGATGGAATTCCAATGCCGGGTGCAACCAATGACCCTGCAGAAAGCGAAGTGATCGTTGGTATGTCAGGAGACGGTTCCCAAATTCTTCTCATGAAAGGTGAAGAAGGTGTGAGTGGCGATATTTTATCGGGCGATTTTCAGGATGGTAAACTTTCTAACATTAAGCCTCTAGATCAGAAAGTAAATAGCAAGTACAGAGAGATCGCGGCTTCATATTCGCTCGATGGCAATTCCATTTACTTCGTAAGTGACAGACCAAATGGCTATGGAGGAACAGATATCTGGATTATTAAAAAACTACCTAATGGAAAATGGGTTGTTCCTTTCAATGCAGGCCCGGATGTTAATACCGAGCGCGATGAAGACTTTCCTAACCTATCTCCTGACGGAGAGTTTTTATACTTCAGCTCAAAAGGTCATTTTTCAATGGGGGGCTACGATATTTTTAAAGCCAAATGGAATCTTGATTCATTGCGCTTCGTAAACCCTAGAAACTTAGGTTACCCCATCAATTCTGTTGATGACGACATGAACTTTCGTATTTCACGATCAGGCAGGTACGGCTACATGTCAGCCTTGCGCGAAGATGGGTATGGCGACTATGACATCTATCGCGTTACCATCAATGAGGTGGAAAGTGAATACAGTGTCCTGCGCGGAGAAATTACCAGCGCTGAACCACAGTTTGAAGTATTGTCAGCCGAAATAACAGTGACCTACCTTAACAACGGTGGATTGTTTGGTATTTACACACCCAACCCAAATTCACTCCGATATGTCATCATTTTACCTCCAGGAGAGTTCGAGGTGTTTGTTGATTCACCTGGGTTCGAGCCGGTGTCGTTTGAGGTGAAAATTTTGGGTAAAAGTTCATTCCAGCCAGAAATTGAGCGGGACCTGAAACTCATCGCAAAATAGCTTCGCTTGGTAGTTTTTAAATGCAGAGGCCAACAGATAAAAGGTACATTCTTTACGTTTCTAACCATTGTGTGCAATGCGAGAATGTGATCGATTATTTGCAGCGCAAGTCGATTGAGTGCCTGATTATTAATATTGATAACGAAGGCGATACTCCTCCTGAAAAGGTTTTTATTTACCCCGTTCTCTTTAATCATGATAGATTAATGGCCTATGGTTTAGACATCATAGAGCATTTTCAGTTTTTCGACAATCGTCCGTAAAGCATTTATCTTACCTTGAGGTACATTTGCTATCGATGCTAAAAATATTTTCATCCAACCAAATAAGAGAAGCAGACCGCTTAACGATTCAGAAAGAGTCAATTCCTTCGGTTGACTTAATGGAGCGAGCCGCAGGAAAATGCGTGGAGTGGTTTATTTCTAAGTACGATGTCAATAGGCCTGTTGTTGTTATTTCGGGCGTGGGCAATAATGGCGGTGATGCGCTGGTAATGGCACGTAAACTGCTCGATCGGGGCTATTCGGTAAAAACATACATCGTGCGCTATTCTGAGCGATTTTCAGAAGATCTGCAAATAAATTTAGATCGATTAAAAGAACTTGGATATGAAGTAAACTACATTCTTGAGGAAAGTCAATTCCCAGAAATTTCGAGTAACACGGTAATCATTGATGGTCTTTTCGGATCAGGTTTAAATAGGAATGTTGATGGATTGGCAGAGCTTTGCATCGAGCAAATCAACGCGAGTATCGCGGATGTAGTTTCCATCGACATGCCTTCAGGTTTGTTTTCTGACGAGTTCACACAACAAACAAGTCCGGTGATTTTAGCATCGCACACGCTTACTTTTCAATCGCCAAAATTGGCTTTTTTCATTCCTGAAAATGAGGAGTATTTGGGTATTTGGAAGGTATTAGACATTGGCTTAGATCCAAATTTTTTAGCTTCTGAAAAAAGTGATTTAATCTTTGTTGATGCCATTGATGAGTTTCGATCACTATTTGAGCGCAAGAAGTTTGATCATAAAGGCAACTTTGGTCATGCCTTGATCATGGCAGGAAGTCACGGCAAAATGGGGGCAGCCATTCTCGCTGCTCAGGCCGCCTTGCGCAGCGGTGTTGGAAGGTTGACCACTTACTTGCCTCATGTGGGCTATTCGATCATGCAAATATCTGTGCCAGAGGCGATGTGCACCGTTGATGACTATGATCACTTTTTAGGAGAAGTGCCGAACCTTTCAGGGTATTCATCTATAGGTTGTGGCCCTGGAATAGGAACGGCCAAAAAGACAAAACGAATGCTTCGCATATTGCTTGATAAAACGAAGGTGCGAATCGTATTGGATGCCGATGCACTGAACATTTTGTCTGAAAGCAAGGATTACCTCAAGGCGCTTCCGCATGACACTATTTTAACACCTCATGTTCGTGAATTTGAACGGATGTTTGGGGCTTCAAGAAACAGTTACGAGCGAATCAAATTGCTCCGTGAAATGGCCATGAAATACAAAGTGATCATCGTTTTAAAAGGCGCCAATACTGCGATCGCATCATCGGATGGACGCGTGTTTTTTAATTCAACTGGAAATCCGGGAATGGCTACCGCTGGCAGTGGCGATGTGCTCACAGGAATCATTACAGGATTCACCTCTTATGTAAACGACCCACTTGTAGCGGCCGTTGCCGCGGTATATGTGCATGGCTTAGCAGGCGACCTGGCTTCAAAGGCGCAAGGCCAAGCATCTGTCATCGCATCAGATATCACGGCCCATCTTGGTGCAGCCATGGTAAAAGCATTCAAATTCTAACATGAGCATTACCCTCGTCATTTTAATTGCAACAGGTTTGATAAGTGCTTCGGCACTTAATAACCGCGAATTGTTTTACAAGCTCGATTTCCAGCCCTTCATGATCGATAGGAACAAGCAGTGGTATAGGTTTTTGACCCATGCATTTTTGCACGCTGATTGGGGCCATTTGGTGGTGAATATGTTTGTCTTTTACCAGTTTGGTAAAATGGTCGAGTCGTATTTTGAATTGTTTTTTGGTCCGCGATGGATTGTCTATTTCTGCCTCCTTTACTTGGGTGGAATACTGTTCAGCACCATTCCAGGCTATGCCCGAAACAGGACGAATTATAACTATCATGCCGTTGGTGCTTCAGGCGCAGTGAGTGCAATTGTTTACGCATTCATTTTAATGGAACCCATGGCACCTTTGGGATTGTTTCTCATTCCCTTCCGCATTCCTGCATGGATATTCGGGCTGCTTTATTTGGCACTCGAATACTACTTGGATAAGAATAGCAAAAGCAACGTAGCGCACTCAGCCCATTATTTTGGTGCGGTATTCGGATTACTCTTCACGTTTATTCTAAAACCTGAACTGTTGCTGCGCTTTTTTCAGTAGCCATGAATTTTGTTTTTCGAAATAATCGTTTTCAGAGCGTCAAACACATTGAAGCCAGTAATCGCGGGTTTCTTTATGGTGATGGTTTTTTCGAAACCATGTTGGTGATTGATGCAGTTCCTGCGTTTTGGAATGAACGAGTGGATAGGATTAGCCGGTCGTTGAATTACTTACGCATCCTGCAAGATTTTTCATTTGAAGTGCTTTTAGATGCTATTATGGAGGTTTCAAAAGAGCAAAACGCTCCGTTTTTGAGGGCTCGGTTGACCATAGTGCGAGATGGCAGCGGTAAGTATTTGCCTGGCAGCAACGGTTCTAGTATGCACTTGAATATTGAGACGCTTTCTAAAAACCCCTTCAACGAAGCTGCCGATAAGCGCGCTGAAGTATCAACGCTATTGATGCCCGCAATCACAGCAGGAAACCACAAACTGATCGGCAAGCATGCGCACGTGTTGGCAGCTTTAGAGGCACAAGAGCGATCTCTTGACGACCTTATCGTCTTCAATGAACGGAATGAAGTGTGCGAATCGGTGAGTGGTAATATCTATGCGGCTATCGGTGGGCAGCTTTTTACTCCGCTTCTCAACTCAGGATGTCTTGAAGGAATTGTGCGCCAAGTGCTGCTTAAAAATAACTTGTGTCGAGAAAGATGCTTAACTGCTGATGATATTCAGCGCGTTGACGGATGGTATTCATCCAACAGCATTTCGGGTATTTCGAAATTGATTACCCGTGAACATAGTTTTGGCGATGACGTGCTGATCGAAGGGGTGAAGGGGAAATTAAACGAGCTTATCCTCAGTTCAGTGCGGGATCTTCAGGGAAATCAGCCATAATGGAGAATTTCTTACCCAATGATTTGAGACTTTCACGCCACATGTCTTCCGTGTCTTCTTTTAAGATCTCTAAAATCGACATTGAACTCAAAATCCAACTGCGTTCTAAAAGTTCCTCTTGAAGCTGTGATGCCGACCACCCAGAATATCCACCGAAAAATTTCACTTCGTGGTCAGAGATCGTTCCTGATTTGATCAAGGCTGTAATCTCGTCAAAATCGCCTCCCCACCACAGTCCGGGCATGATGTATTGAGAATTGCTAATGACAGTACCCAATGAATGAAGAAAAAAAACATTCTCGGGTTTCACGGGGCCACCGTAGTGAAAACGAAAAGAATTAGCAGGATAATCGTCTATCATATCTGACATCAACAGGTCGGTGGGTTTGTTTAACACGAAGCCTATTGCCCCTTCGTCATCAGAATATTCGAGCAACAAAATTACCGATCGACTAAAGTTTGGATCGCCCAAAAATGGTTCTGAAATCAGGATCTTACCTTTGGCCAATTCAGATGGCGAAAAACTAAAGCCCAGCTTCAGGAAAAACTCATTCTCTATGTTGTCTGGTTTAAACATTTGTTTCGCCTGCAAAATAGAAGACGTTTGATTATAAAACAAGTATTGTTCGAAATATTGATTTAATCTTCAACTGCATTTAATTCAATTTTGCTGGGTCATTAGCAGGTTCACATCTTTACCTTTGTCAAAATCGCGATGAAATGAGTTACGAAGCAGTGAGAAAAGACTATGTGAAGCACGTGCTGGAAGAAGCGGATTGTCTCGATAATCCGATTGATATGCTCGAAGCTTGGTTGAGAGAAGCGCTGCTTGAAACCGAAGACGCGAATGCGATGACACTTACCACAGTAAGCGCTGAAGGCAAACCATCGAGTAGGGTAGTGCTGATTCGTAAACTCGACCAGCGAGGGATCATTTTTTATTCAAACTACACCAGCAAAAAGGCGAGTGATCTTCGCCAAAACCCCAACGCTGCAGTAAATTTTTTCTGGCCATGGGTCGAGCGGCAAGTAAGGGTAGAAGGCACCGTTACCAAACTATCAGCAGCAGAGAGTGATGCTTATTTTGCCTCACGACCCCGTGAAAGTCAAATCGGTGCCTGGGCAAGTTCACAAAGCGATAAAATGACAACGCGCGATGAACTGAAAAAACGGGTAGAGGAGTTCACTCTAAAGTTTGAAGGCAGTTCAGTGCCACGACCCGAATTTTGGGGTGGTTTCATTTTGCAACCCAATGCTTTTGAGTTTTGGCAAGGCAGGGCTAGCCGCCTTCACGACCGGATAAAATATGAGCCCTTTGAAAATGCTTGGAAATTCAAAAGGCTCTTCCCTTAAAGGATTGTAAAATCTATTTATCCTCAGCTTTCTTCGCTGTGGTCTTTTTAGCTGGTGCTTTCTTGGTGGCGGTAGTTTTAGCCGTGGCTGCCTTTGTTGTAGTTGATTTTGCTGGTGCTTTTTTAGCTGCTGCAGCGGTAGTTTTCTTTTCTACTGGCTTTTTTGTTTCAGTCTTCTTGGCTACTGTCTTTTTCTTTGGGGTTGAAATCGCTGGCTTTGCCTTCGCGCGCTTTCTCTTCTTTCCATAGCTTCCTGCAATTCGTTTACCTTTCGCTGTTTTTTTATCTCCTTTACCCATAATTTTCGAATTGGTTATGCACAAATATAGCAATCCAAAGCAGGAGTTTAACGCAAAAAAAAGTCCCGCCTTGGCGGGACTTAAAATTGATCCATCTAACGATGAATTATCCTTTCGTTGCTGAAAGGGTAATGTTCAATGTGATGTCGTCAGAAAGAACAACGTCTTTTAGGTAATGAGCCCAAGCAACGTCATATTTTTGACGGTCAAATACCAATGTACCTGTTGCAGTCATTTCATCTCCGTTCACCGCAACGTTCTCAAGGTTGATTGTTTCTTCGTGCGTTTTTCCTTTGATTGTCAAATCACCCGTTACAGTGTTCTCGTTTACCGACTTTACTACAAAGTTTGCAGTTGGATACGTTTCAATACCGAAGAAATCATCGCTGGCCAAGTGACCTACAAGCTTTTCAGCTGGATTTTCCTTACCGTAGTTTTCGTCTTGCGGAGTAATGGTAGTCATGTCGATCACAAACTTGCCGTTTACAATTGTCCCGCCTTCAGTTACAACCATTCCTTCTTGAACAGCGATAGATCCGAAGTGAGAATAAACTTGAGCACCAGCAGTACCACCTTCCCAACGAATGTTAGATGCAGCAGGGTTAACAGTCCAATTGATTGTTTCAACAGCAGGAACTTCTTCCGTTGTAGCTGTTTCTTCAGTAGCAGTTTCTCCACCACCAGCGCATGATGCTAGAGCAACAGACACAGAAATAGCAGTAATAAATAATAGATTCTTTTTCATTTTTTTAGATTATTTGTGCAAATGTACAAAAAAGATGTACCTACATTTAATGTAGAAAAATATTTTATTCGAAGACCTTTATCCTTTGCTGAAAAGGATTGAAGGATGCGAGCAGCGAATCAATGAATTCAACCTTTGATTGTGCTGTTGTGAACCGCAACCAATTCTCAATTCGCTCTTGCGGTGCGTTCAATGGCTTTATGTCGTTATAAAGTTCTGTAAGCCGTCTTTCCATCACCTCGCTGTTTCTTCTGTCGCTGCGCAACACTTTCTTCTGAAGAACGGTGAGTCGTTTTAGTATGCGTGTTTTTTCGGTTTCTGCGCTTCCTTTAAGGGATGGGTCAAACGCATCAATCGAATCAGCAATTCGGCCCAGTATTTCTTCTACTTTTTTCGCTTCGTTTTCCACCAAATGCTCGTGCGAACCGCCTTTTCTCACCAATGCCGTAAAATTCTCATCAAACGGTGCGTTAAGGTCATCGAGTTGAAGGTCGAGTTGCTCGAGTCGTTTTACTGATTTCACATCGAGTACAATGGCCATGTCTCTGAGTAATACCGCAGGATAGAATAGTTTGAAATGATCAAACACAGGCTTCAGTTGCAGCCAATAACTCAATTCGCCTGGCCCACCGATGTAGGCCAAATTGGGCAGAATCAATTCTTGGTAAACGGGACGCAAAACCACATTCGGACTGAAGCACTCCGGATTTTCTGCTGCTTGATTCATCATTTCTACTGCACTCCATGAAAACTTCCCGTCAACGGTGGCGAAACCATCATCCGTTTTTTCAATGCGTTCTCTGTAGCCGTCTTGCATCCAAAACAAATTGATTTCTCGCGGAGTTACTTGTCCTGAATAACCAAGTTCAATCAAGGTGTCTGTAGCAGAATTCACCGCAGCAAAAGACGGAGCCGCAGAAAGTTCATCCTTCACCACACCCGTAAAAAGTTTCTTCAACACCCGATCATCCGCGTCTAACACAATGATGCCTCTGTCGGCAAACAACCAATAAACAAGGTCGCGCAGCGCCTCAGCGAGGGTTTTGCTTGGTGCGAAAATTTGATCCATCACGTGCAGCGTGTCGTGCCTCAAAGGATCATTGCCCATCAATTCTGCCAATTGTTTCTTGAACGCTTCTAATCCTTTAAGCTTCAATCGACCAACGGGGCCTCGTGCCTCAGCGTTCCATTCAACTTTTTGCGTGTGATAGAAAATGTGGTTCACTTCTTCAAAGTCGTGATCCTCTGATGCCATCCAATACACAGGCACGGCTTTAACTCCTTTTTCCTCTAAGATTTGACATGTTTTGATGGCCGAGGCAATCTTGTAAAGAAAGAACATGGGACCGCCATAAATGCATAATTGATGGCCTGTGGTAATGGTGAACACTTTTTTAGATTGCAATCGATCGATCTGCTCGTGTGTCGTTTTTGTAGTGAATCTAGATTGTTGCGCTTGCTGCTGCAGCTGCTTCACCAATGTTACTCTATCGCTTGGAAAGGATTCCCTTTGTGCAGATGCTTCAATGATACCTTCAACACTGGGAGCAAAAGAATACAATGGCTTAAGCGATGCCTTTCGTTCAAAATAATCGGCAATGAGTGATGGAAGGTTTGGTTGAAGCGTGGTGTGCAGGTGCAAATCGATGTTTTTTATGCGCTATTTATGTTTTGATTCCCGTGATTGGTTCAAAGTAAAGAACTTCAAACTGATTTCACATCACGAATAACTTCTGCTTCAAGATCGAAGGCCGTGTTGCCCGTAATTTTCACTTCCACAAAGTCGCCCATTCTGAGGTATTGCTCACTCGCATCGATCACTACTTCGTTGTCTACTTCAGGCGAGTCGTATTGCGTTCGGCCGATAAAGAAGCCACCTTCTTTGCGATCAATCAGTACTTTTTCGTGTGTTCCGATGCGTGCTTGGTTGCGTTCGAAGCTGATTTCTTCCTGCAGTTTCATAATTGCATTGGCGCGTTCTTGTTTTATTTCGGCAGGAACATCGTCTTCAAACTGAAAGGCGTGTGTGTTTTCTTCATGGCTGTAGGTGAAAACACCCAACCGATCAAATTTTGTGGAAGCCACCCAATCGTACATTTCTCTGAAATGCGCATCTGTTTCGCCTGGAAATCCTGTAATGAGTGTCGTTCGGATGGCCATTTCTGGATTCACTTGGCGCATTTCAGCTAAAATGCGGTCTGTTTTTTCGCGCGTAGTGCCTCTGCGCATGAGCTTGAGCATGGTATCGTTGATGTGCTGCAACGGAATATCGAGGTAGTTGCAAATTTTTGGATTCCGCGCCATTTCTTCGATGGCGTCCATTGGGAATCCGGCTGGATACGCATAATGTAGTCTGATCCAATCGATGCCTTCCACCTCACTCAGCGCTTTCATCAATTCAGCGAGGTTTCGCTTTCCGTAAATGTCGAGTCCGTAATAGGTAGAATCTTGCGCGATGAGAATCAATTCTTTTGTGCCTTGCGCAGCCAATGATTTAGCTTGTTTCACCAATGCATCGATAGGCGTAGAGATGTGTTTTCCGCGCATCAAAGGAATCGCACAAAACGCGCACGGCCTGTCACATCCTTCGCTGATTTTTAAGTAGGCGTAGTGGATTGGCGTAGTGAGAAAACGTTCGCCCACCAATTCATGCTTGTAGTCGGCCTTGAGTGTTTTTAATAACCGTGGTAATTCGCGTGTTCCAAACCAAGCGTCTACTTCAGGGATGTCTTTTTCAAGGTCTTCTCGGTAGCGCTCAGAAAGGCAACCGGTGACAATCACTTTTTCAACCCAGCCTTTTTTCTTGGCTTCAGAGAACTGAAGAATCGTATTGATGGATTCTTCTTTTGCGTTGTCGATAAATCCGCACGTATTGATGATTACAGTGTTGAAATCTTCCTTTTCACTTTCGTGTTCAACGGAAAAATCATTGGCTTTAAGCTGCGCCATCAGCACTTCTGAATCGTAGATGTTCTTGGAGCAACCGAGGGTTACAACATTGATCTTTTCTGATCTTTTTCCTTTTGTGCGCATGAATTAGTTTGATTTTTCTGATCCGAAAAGCGAATCAACGAAGGCCCTGCGGTCGAACAGTTGGAGGTCCTCGATTTTCTCACCCACGCCAATGTACTTCACAGGGATCTTAAATTGATCGCTGATGCCGATTACCACGCCACCTTTTGCAGTGCCGTCAAGTTTTGTCAAGGCCAAGGCATTTACTTCTGTGGCTGCCGTGAATTGTTTCGCTTGTTCGAAGGCGTTTTGCCCAGTTGAGGCGTCCAGCACCAAAAGTATTTCGTGCGGTGCATCGGCCACTACCTTTTGCATTACGCGCTTTATTTTGGTGAGCTCGTTCATCAGGCCTACTTTGTTGTGAAGACGTCCAGCGGTGTCGATAATCACCACGTCAGCACCTGTTTTCATGGCCGATTCTAGTGTGTCAAAAGCCACGCTAGCCGGATCTGAGCCCATTTGCTGCGCGATTACTGGCACATTTGCCCTTTCGCCCCACACTCTGAGTTGGTCTATGGCGGCTGCTCTGAAGGTGTCGGCAGCACCGATCACTACTTTTTTACCTGCTTTGGCGAATTGATGCGAAAGCTTGCCGATGGTGGTTGTTTTTCCAACGCCATTCACGCCAACAACCATGATGACGTATGGTTTTTTGTTCAGGTCTTCTTCAAAATTCTTTACCTCACCGGCTTTGTTTTCCTCCAACAACAGCGAAATCTCTTCCCGCAGGATGTCGTTCAGTTCGGCAGCGTTGACGTATTTGTCTTTTGAAACGCGGTTTTCAATCCGTTCGATGATTTTCAGCGTAGTTGAAACCCCTACGTCAGATGTCACCAGCACTTCTTCGAGGTTGTCGAGCACTTCATCGTCAACCTTCGACTTGCCAACCACGGCACGCGACAATTTAGAAAAAACACTTTCTCGGGTTTTCTCAAGTCCTTTGTCGAGGGTTTCCTTTTTCGATTTAAATAAGCCGAATAGTGCCATTCTGAATGCTTGATTGATTTAAACAAAGAAAGCCTCTTTCTTCAGAAGAAAGAAGCTTTCAAAATATCATTTAGGATCAATTAATTAGACTTCAAGAAATCATCTACCAAATCCTTTGGCATCACTTCTTCACGAATGCTATAATTTCCGGTTTTGTCTGACTTCACCATCTTAATTACTTTGGTAAAATCCTTTGCTCCTTGCTTTCTTAATCCTGCTACTGTTTTCTTAGCCATGGCTCAATGCTTTTATGGTTTTACTTAATCTCTTTGTGAACCGTTACCCTGCGTAGGATTGGATTGTACTTCTTAATCTCAATTCTATCAGGAGTGTTCTTTCTGTTCTTGGTGGTGATGTAACGAGACGTCCCTGGCTTACCACTTTCCTTGTGCTCTGTGCACTCAAGAATTACCTGAACTCTGTTTCCTTTCTTTGCCATGATTACTGTCTTTGTAAAATAGGGGTGCAAAAATAAGTATCTTTCCTAGATTGAAGAGCTTAGAAGTCAACTTTTTAAACAATGCTGCACTTACAAGTTGGTTCTATCAATTTGATGGTTGATTATCAGTGATTTGTGTTTAGGTGTGTCGCGCTTCATTTGGATCATTCCATGTTTAAATCGTGTTGAAGGAGCGATTGGTTTCTTTCACTGAGTGTTTCAATCATCGCAGAATGCAATGTTAGGATGCAGAAGGCTGCTTAAAAGGTTGACTTGGATGGGACAAATGAAACAATCTGACATTTTTGATGTGCAGTGGGGGTGATTTGTATTGAGAAAACCGATCAAAATGCCTTATCCTTTTAATTTTTAGCTATTGTATATCAATTGCTTAATGCCCTGAAATGATGAATGTGCAGCGATACTCATTGATAAACCAATACATTTTTACTTTTGCAGCGGAGAGTTGGCAGAGTGGTCGAATGCGGTAGTCTTGAAAACTATTGATCTTCACGGGTCCGGGGGTTCGAATCCCTCACTCTCCGCAGAACAAAAATCAATGGCCCGGAAGGGCCATTTTTGTTTTAAGACCTTTCCAGTCTGAACGAAGTTCAAGCGCAGAAAGGTCTTAAAACAAAACACCAGCGCATAAGCGATGGTTGATTTGCAGTTCTAAGCCTCCCCCCAACAGGGATCATTCCCTCAGGGAATAATCCTGAATAATTCCAGTCTGAACGAAGTTCAAGCGCAGAAAGGTCTTAAAACAAAACACCAGCGCATAAGCGATGGTTGATTTGCAGTTCTGAACCTCCCCCAACAGGGATCATTCCCTTAGGGAATAATCCTGAATAATTCCAGTCTGAACGAAGTTCAAGCGCAGAAAGGTCTTAAAAAAAAACCATCGCACCAGCGATGGTTGATTTGCAGTGCTGAAGTCAAATGTCATTCACATTCACACTGCTGTTCACATTCTTCTAGGGTGTTAAAAGGAACCACTCCACCACAACCGCCCCATATAAACTGCTTGCACTTTTTTTCATTTTTTTCAAAGTAAAATTTCGGGAAAGCGGCCCTGCAGTGACCAGCGTCTGGCACCAAGGTGCATCTATCTGGTTTTACACTGTCTTGCTCTACTTGCACCACCAACAGCAGGATGATGAACGGAAGGATGAAAGAAGCCAAGGTATTTTTCATGGTAGATTCCTGTTATGTGCATTGCCTTTCGTCTTTTTTCAATGCTCGAACGGCTTTGCTAAGGTAAGACGGAATTTCGGAGTTCTGTCCTGTTTGTGCGTGGGGCAGACATACGTTGACGTTCAGCTTTAGTCTGTGCGGTGGCTTGTGTGTTTTAGGTTCCGAAAGTATTCTGGATGCTTGCCAAATGCGCGGTCTATATGTTAGTATGTCCATTCTCCGGTGCCTACTGGTAAGCGATTAATTCTTCTTTTTTCAATGCTGCAATTTCCCCACTTGGGTTTTATTTGTTTTACTGCCAGTCTTCAATAATTGGCGTCCCTATAAATGTATGAGGGTGGAACATGCCAAAGCTTCACTTCGCCAATACGCAAGGCGGTAGAAAAGATGCTAGAAACCAGCGCGCTCCGCACCGCAATCCCGATAGCTATCTGGATTGCTAGGATCAATGTCCGCTAAGGCCAGCGTTGCGCATGCCACGTTCGCTATAGATGGACTTTCCAGAGGTGGCGAGTCCATTTTTGTGAGGGAATGAGACGAATCGTGGAATGGTAGAAACGAAGAGGGGTGGGCGTGCGGTCAAAGTAAAAGAACAGAAGCGCCTAGATGCGCAGACATGGATTCAAAGGCGATTGCGTGTCCTCCTCCACAAAAGTTTATTAAATGCATCGACCTTGAACCGCCTGACGGTAAGGCAGGTTTTACCATTTCGCTAGCTAATGCTTATCCAAAATGTTGGCCATTGGCTTTTTTTAGTGTTGGCAAAGACATACTTCTTTGTAATTTTTGGTTGGTGTTTCGGCTGGTGTAAAATGCAAGTATACGAACGCCAAAAACAAACAATAAATGCGCAATTAATTGGAATGTATGTGTTTAGATGCTGACTTATTCACCTGGAATTTTAAATCTAACACCTACGTATAATTCTCTTCCGCGAGTTGGTCCCCAAACTGAGCTGGTGTCAAAAAACTGTCCAAAGGGATCTTGCCAACCTATAATCGGACGCTCTTGTCTGAAGTCAAAAATATTCTCGCAGCCTGCATACAATTCGAATCGCTTTAGGTTGTAGGTAAACTGAGCGTTTACAAGGATATAATTTTCCGAAAAGTAAGGTCGTTGAAATTCAGATGGATTGCTTTGTGTGTTTGGCAATCGCTGCTGACCATACCAATGGATGTTCATATCAATATGAAATTTGTCCGAAATTGGTTTGTACCCTAAAGTCGTAACTACTTTATGTCTCGGGTTGAAAGGCAAAAGCACCTTCTGTCCGTTAATATCGCGATATACATCTAAAAAGCTGTAGCCTGTTTTAAATTCATATTGCCGCCAAAAACTAAGATATACTTCTGCCTGAAACGTATTGCTCACACTTTTTCCTTTGAAGTTTTCAATGATTGCCTTCCTTGGATCTGTGTCGTAATCAGGAAATATTTGGTTTTGAAAATCAGTGCGGTAATAGTCAGCACTGAAAAATCCTGAAACATTTTCACCATTAAATTTCTGTGTAAAATTAATTCCTGAATTAAGTGCTTTTTCAGGTTCGAGTTGCTCTGCGAAAATGATGTCTCGTGAGCTCACCAATAGGCCGATATTTTCACTAAATAGGTTTACCGTTCGCCAGCCTGATCCAATATTTGCTCGAATAGTGGTGTTTGGTGTAATGTCATATTTCAGAAGTGTTCTTGGTGTTACTATTGTTCCAAATTGATTGTGATTATCGGCACGAATTCCTGCAATCCAAGTCAACTTATCGTTAAGCAATTTCAACGTATTTTCTGCAAATACTCCTGCTATGTTTTCTTGCCTTAAATAATTACCTGAGTAAGTCCTGTTCAATGAATTTTCTGTGAAAGCAATGTTTTCATCCAAATTCAAATGGCGAAAACTGAAACCTGTTTTTAATGAATTTTTGGCATAGTTCAATTCGTATTGCAGATTACCGTAAAAATTGGTTTGATTGGCATCGTATTTTACGGTTCCGAAATAAGATTCTTGATTTTGATGAAAACCTGATGCAAACAGCACAAAATTGTGTTGGTCGTTTAGGCGATAGCCTGTTTTTGTCGACAGTTCAGGCTGATTGATATTTACGGTCTGTCCATAAACTTCTGTACTTCCTTTGTCAGTATCTGAATTGAAAAATGTTTGACCACCTATGCGATGCTCTTTTAAATAGCGCAAGCCTATCCGGCTATTCCAGCCCCAATCTTTGTCATTACCATACTTCAATTTATTGGAAACCATGTATCTGGTTAGTTTTGGTAAGTCAAGAAAATCATCACCGTCCCTGTCAAATTCGTTCGCTGGTTGCACCGAATGAACAGAGGTGAGGTTGCTCCATTTTCCTTTTTTTACCGCATAGTTGGCGTTAATGTGCTTTTCAGAAAAGCTGTTGATGTATGCGTTTAGAAAAAGTTTATCGGTTTGGTCAGGTTCTTTTGTTTCTATATTTATCTGTCCGCTAATACTCTCAAAGCCCTGAAGGACGCTGTTTGCACCTTTCGAAACATAAATGTTATTCACCAATGTCCCAGGAATGCTGCTAATGCCATAAGTATAAGTCAAGCCCTGAATCATTGGGAAACCATCAATCAAAATTTGATTGTATACACCTGAAAGCCCAAGAATGCGAAGTTCTTTTGAGTTTGTTACAACGTTGGTTGTTTGAGGTTGAACGGTGGTCTGGGTCTCGAAACATCCTGCTAAATCACAACAAGCTGCTTTCCCTAATTCAGTTTGTGTGATTTGTTCAGTTTTGATTGGATTGAGGTTTGAAATAATTACCCCATCACGCTGAGCCTTTATCACTGTTTCATTCAGCGTTTGTGATTCTTTTAGTTTGAAGACGATAAAAGTTTGCTCATTAACTTCAATTGTATCGGAAGTATGACCAACATAGCTTGCAACAAGCTGTTTTGGTGAAACTTCTTTTGTTGATAGTTCAAACTCGCCTTTAACGCCTGACGTTATGCCAATGGTGGTATTGACCCAATATACGCTCGCACCAACAAGTGCTTCGTTATTTTCGTTGGTTACTTTTCCTAAGATACTTTGCGAAATCAGAGCATATGGAAACAGTAAACCAACCATGAATACATAGTACTTCATTGTCTCAATTTGATTTTGTGAAAAGGCAACGTGTAGTCGCTTTACATTTCACCCTTTAAACACTTACTGTTTCACCTTATATGGTCTATCGTCAGGATTTTCGCAACTGCCTGTGTTTTGTATTGCCGAATAAATTTCCTGCTCTGTTATCAAAGCCGGATCGTAGGCAATTTCAAATGTTGTTGCAGGGCCTGTTTTGCCTGCTTTGCAATTTCTAACTCCTTTCAACTTATTAACGTTTGCTGAAATCATTTTCAAGTCTGTTGAGCAGGTAATTCCTTTTACCTTGGTGGTAATTGTTTTTGGCGCATCGTGCACCTGTTCTTTTTCCGTTATGGATTGAGCGAAAGTGGCTTCTGTTGCGGCTAAAAAAAAGGTGGTCGCCAAAAAGAAAATATTTAAAAATTTCATTTTTCTGATTTTAAATCGTTTAACTATCAGTGAACCTAGAACACAGTTCTTTTGAACGGTCGAATATGTTGTTAAACAAATTTTGGCGGTTGCCAAAAGTCAGAAATCAATTGAGAAGTGAAAAATGATTGGTATCCGAAGAATTCTTCAGTTGAAAAATTTGATTGTGGTGTCAAAACAAATGGTGTGGTTACACAAATTAAAAGACACGAACCGCAAGCTTGAAATGGATTGCACATTCCATTTTCTTCTTTGTCACTTTCTTTATCTGAATCTTGATTGTCGAATATTGGTTTGCACGCGGCACTGCTGCAAAAGGTTTGTTGTTTCTCTGATAAAAACGGAATAGCATCTATTGCTGGTTTTAGCGAGAGAATGATTACCGTTAAGGTGATTAAGTACGTTAAAATTTTCATGCAGATTCCAGCAAATTTACAAATCTTCGATTTAGTTTGCTCTTTATCGTTGTCGAAAACGTTTTGGCTAATAAAAGTTGAAAGTTTGTGGTTCATGGTTCGAGAGATGGAATGAACCATGAGCCACAAATCATCCATCCAGCGCGCAACGCTAATCTTCCTCTGTTCAAAACTATTCACCGCTGTGTTATCACTTTAAGGAAGTCGATTCAACTTTGCACGCATGTCGGCTATCACCGTTATCGCAATCATAGGTGCCTACTTCGCACTGTTGATCTTGATTTCTTTTCTCACAGGGAAAGACGATTCTAATGCCGCCTTTTTTTCTGGGAAGAAGCAGTCGCCATGGTTTGTTGTAGCCTTTGGAATGATCGGAGCTTCGCTGAGCGGTGTCACCTTTATTTCGGTGCCGGGTTGGGTGGCAACAAGCCAGTTTAGCTACATGCAAATGGTGATGGGCTATATGGCGGGCTACTTGGTGATTGCCACCGTTTTGATGCCGCTGTATTACAGGCTAAACCTCACCTCAATTTACGGCTACCTCGAACAGCGCTTTGGGTTTTGGAGTTATAAAACCGGGGCGTTTTACTTTCTGCTTTCGCGCGTGATTGGCGCGTCATTCCGCTTATACCTTGTGGCTATAGCATTGCACATAGCGGTGTTTGAACCGATGAATCTGCCATTTTGGTTGGCCGTGTTGGTAGCGGTGTTGCTTATTTGGGTCTACACTTTTCGAAGCGGTATAAAAACCATTATTTGGACAGACACATTGCAAACGGCTTCGATGCTACTTGCTGTGATCGTTACCATTTTTGTCATCAAAGATTCGATGGATTGGGGCTTTGGCGAAATGACGACAGCCATTTCCAATTCGAATTACTCGCAGTGGTTTTTTCTAGACGATTGGAATGACAGCAAGCATTTTGTGAAGCAGTTTCTCGCTGGTATGTTCATCACCATCAGCATGACAGGCCTCGATCAAGATATGATGCAGAAAAACTTGAGTTGTAAGAATATTGGCGAGGCACAGAAAAACATGTTTTGGTTTAGCGTGGTACTGATTGGTGCCAATTTGCTCTTTCTGTCGTTGGGTGCCATGCTTTATTTGTATGCTGCACACATTGATTTTGATATGAATATTGCCGGAGATAAACTATATCCCGCGCTGGCTTTGGGCGGTGAGTTGGGCTCGTTGGCAGGCGTACTTTTTATCGTGGGCTTGGTAGCTGCCGCATATTCCAGTGCCGATAGTGCGCTTACTGCGCTCACCACTTCATTTTGTGTAGATTTCTTGGGCATGGGCACGGTAGACAAACCGAGTGATAAAAACGTGCGCAAAGCGGTTCATATTGGATTTTCGTTGCTGCTGTTTGTCGTAATCATGATCTTTAAATCAGTGAATGACGACAGCGTGATTTCTGAGCTTTTTAAAGTCGCAGGCTACACGTACGGTCCTTTGCTTGGCTTGTACGCCTTTGGTTTGTTTACGAAACGCGCAGTGAAAGATTCGTGGGTGCCGTTGGTGGCAATTATAGCTCCTCTGGCTTGCTACGTCTTGCAGCAAAATAGCGAATCGTGGTTTAATGGATACAGCATAGGATTTGAGCTGTTGCTCATCAACGGTGTGCTTACCACTTTTTTACTCTTCCTAATCTCTTCTCGCAGTGGCGCTCAGTAGCGTCTTCGGCTTGCAGGTGGCCTAATTCTTTGGCTTGAACCCAGTAATCGCACGCCAGGTCTTTTTCGTTGAGGCTGAAATAGTTTACGCCAATATTGAATAAGGCGATGCGGTAGTTTTTGTCTTCCATGCCAACCTCGCGAAGAAGGGTGTTGCTTTCAGCGAATTTTTTGAGTTGCATCAGCGCATTGGCCCGCGCAATTTTTATGTCGCTATCGTTTGGTGTTAGTTCTAGTGCCTTCGCAAAAAGTAGGTCGGCATTGGCGAAATTATCGCTGTAGAAACTTGCCAATCCTGCGTTGTAATAGGCGAGGGGCTGGTTGCCATCTATATCAATCGATTTTTGAAACCCGTTGATCGCCAGCGGATAATTCTGCAGCCACATGTGCGATAGTGCCAAGTAAAACCAGGCGGGCGCGTGGTCTTTCATTTTTGTGTATTCACTGAGGTGAGCTATTGCCCCATTGTAGTCGTGTTGCTTAAACCGCACGAGTCCTTTCAAGTATTCTGCCTCGCCACAAATGCGGTTTAAACTGCAAACGCTGTTGAGGTCAACCATGGCGGGGTCGTAATCGCCACGCTCCATTTTGAGCTTTGCCCGTTTTAGATAAAGGTCTGTTGATTCGGGTTTTTTGGCGATGAATTTATTCAGCTTTTTCAAAGCTTTTGCGGTATCGCCAGTAGATAAATACTTATCCACTTTTTGTGCATACTTGCTTTGTGCAACGCTATTGCTGGTGGAGAAGAGAAGCACAATGAATATCCATAGGATGCTGCGAATCATTCTGCGATATTGAGAAAAATAGTTGGCATCACAGCAATCTAACTTTCAAATTTGAAGCCGTATAGTCGGTTACCCGCACTTTTTGACCTTTTTCAATGAATCCTGTTTCACTGGCTGCGTCATAAATTCGATCGTTGATTTCGATTTTTCCACTCGGCATCATATCGGTGTATGCAACACCCACACTTCCAATAATATCTGAATTTTCTTTGCTGGCGCTGGTGTAGCCCTCTGATTTGTTTTGTGACGTTTGCAGCACCAAACTCGAAAATGCGTTGGTTTGAAATAATTTGACAGCCAAAAGAATGGACCCCACCACCGACACGGTTGAAGCAATGACGGAAATGAGAAATGACCGCACCAAGATGCTCATTTCAACGGGTCTAAAATCAAAGCCTACGTTGCCCACCATGGCAAGCGCCAACGCTGTTATGGTGAGTGCGATTCCAGCGATTCCCGCTACGCCAAAGCCGGGAACGACAAAGAGTTCTATGGCAATCAAGATCAATCCAGCAATAAAAACAAGGATTTCCCAATTTTCGGCCAGTCCTTCAAGGTAGAGTGGAGCGAAGTAAAGCACCGCTGCGGCTAGAGCAGCCACAATTGGAAAACCCAGTCCGGGCGATTGCAGTTCGAAATAGATTCCACCAAAAATCACCAAAATCAACACTCCGCTGATGGCTGGATTGATCAGCCAACCAATGATTTTATCGGTAGAGGAGAGGCGTTGCTTCACCACGGTGTATTCGCCAACGCCTGTATGGGCCAATACTTCATCCATGGTGTTGAATTCACCATCGCAAAAACCCAATGCAATGGCTTCGGTAACGGTAAGGGTGATCACCTTTCCTTTTTCACTCACCCCTTCAATTTCTTTATCTGGATCAACCATTCCCTCAGCAATGTCGGGGTCGCGACCATTTTCTTCAGCGGTGGCGCGCATTTTTTTGCGCATGTAGCTTTGGTATTTATCGGGCACAGCTTCTCCGGTTTGGTTAACCACCGTGGCCGCACCAATGGTAGATCCTGGCTGCATGAAAATACTATCGCAGGCAATGGCAATGAGCGCGCCAGCGGATGCTGCATTGTTTTGAATAAGCACGTACACAGGTATTTTCGACTGTAGAATTTTGGTTCGAATGGAATCAGCAGCGTCCACTGCACCTCCATAGGTGTTCATGTGGATGAAGATTAAGTCTGCTCCGATGTCATGCGCTTCTTCGATGGCCAGTTTCGTGGTGCGCCATACAGGAGCTGCAATTTCTTCCTTGATTTCAAACTGGTAAACCTTGATCGGCTTCACGCTGTCTTGAGCGATCACGGCAAGCGCGAGGCACAGAAAAGAAGAAAGGAGGAGAAGTTTTTTCATCATGCGATAAATGTAGTTCTGATTTACGCAATCAGACAAGCAATCAGAGAAATAGTTTCGCTGCTGCCCGGTTTCTCTCAAAATAAGAGCTATTTAATCACCACACGGCATTGGTCAAAAAACTGATCATCGAGCGAAAAGGTGAAAATATAAACGCCACTGGCTAATATTCCGGCTTCAAAAATCCCGACCTCATTTTCTCCTTCGTTGATGCGATTGATGAGCAAATCATGGACTAAGTTTCCACGAGAATCTACCACTAAAATAGAACCTTCGCCTGATGACGGGGCGGTGATCTTGGCACGTACAGCGCCATGTGAAGGATTGGGGAATACTTCCACATCAAAGCCATGTGAAGAACTTACGGCTTTGGTGCCAACAGTTCCCGAAGGAATAAGCCAAACTTTAAACACAGATTCATCTGCTGCGGTTTGGGCAGTGGTGTTGGCTGTAAAAGGGTTTGTTGTTTCTGATTTAATTCCGCCATAAATGTAACCGATCATGATAGAGTCGGCACTTGTCTCGGCAATGGCGATTACCTCGTGCGCATCCATTAATAACGATTCTACTGGAAAGAATTCGGAACCGGCACCTTGGTAGTTTGGCATCTCGATGGGTAAGTTGTATTCAGTAAGCGCGTTGTTTGCGTCTCTGCTTACGCGTGAAATTGTTTTTACAAAGGGCACTTGATCGTCTTGAATGAGTGCACCATTGGCATAATAATGCCTGCTCATGCCACCAAAAAATATGCTGTGGTTGATGCTATTGGTGGTGTCGTAAAGCGTGGCAACGGCTGAGTGGTAATTTGAAAGGTATTGATTAAATGAAGTTTGCGCTGCGATGCCATTGCTGTGAATATCTACAGGATACAAATAGGGTAAATCAACATTGACTTGAAAAACGCCCGATGAAATGGAGTAACCCGCGGTGCCGTCAGGAAATATCTGAGGAATGAGGTTGTAGTCTCTTCGGTGCAAATTTACGGCATCCACAATTTCGGAAAAGGATGAGATGGCCGGAGTATTTCCCGAATTGTTTACGCCAAACTTCCGAATGGCATTGGTGTAGGTTTGCACGAAGGTGTTGTGCCCCATTGGGTTATAGCGTCCGTCAAATCGGTGCCCGCCAACAAGTATAAACTGGTCGTTCATGAAAGCCAAGTGTCCGCCTGTCACCGCCATACGTGAGTCCATGGTCTGTTTAATAAATCCTGAATAAGCTGTATTGTTGATGATGGCATCAATGGTCTGACTTACAATGACAGTCGTCAAATATGGAAAAGTGATGTGATCGGCAGCGGAATTGCTGAAAGCATAGCCACCAGCGATGTAGAGTGTATCTTCCAATTGATGAAAACACATGTTGGTCGATTGCAATTGCTCGAGCAAAGGGACAGGCAAGCTTCCAAGGTTTGCTGACCATACCTGACCACTTTCAGGATCGATAACCATCATTTCATTGTTGTTTTGCGCGGCAGGAAAGGCATTGAAGGGTTGCCGGGCGTGAATACCGTCCTTTCGTCCCCCCATAATCAACCATTTACCATCGTGTTGGCCAAAAGCATACGAATGTGTGCCATCGAGGTTTTCGATAGGCAATGGCTCAAGAAAAAGGCTATAGTTGAATGATTGTGCAATTGCTGAGACTGCAATACTCATTAGCAGGGCTAGGGTGAGGGTTGATTTCATGGTTCAAAGTTATTTGAAACGAATTTGAATGCGTGTGATACTAGTTACAAAAAGAAAAGGCCCTTATCTTTCAATAAGAGCCTTCTCAAAATAGTTAGTAGGTAATCTATTGTACAATCAATCTTCGAAGAACAGTTTCTTCATCGGTGATCACTTTTACGATGTATGTTCCCACGGCAAACGATGAAACATTCAAATCTAGTCTATTCGCTGAGTTAGCTAGTTTTTGATTGTGAATGAGTTTTCCTGTAAGGTCGAAAAGTTGCACTTCAGAAATCGTTGAACTTGAAGCCGCAAACGTCACCAACTCGTTGGCTGGGTTAGGGAAGAGGCTAACACCTGCATTTTCTTGGGTTTCATCCAAACCGACACAAAGCGAATATTCCGCTACAATCGCATCACTTCCTTCACAGCCATTGTTAGCTGTTACGGTAACCGAGTAGGTTTCAAGTCCTGCTGTGGTAACACCATTACCCACCACGATGTTTGATGTGGTTGCTCCAGTGCTCCATAAGTAAGAAGAGAAGGTATTTCCTGCAGTTAACAGTCGGGTTTGGTTGAAGGGGATACACAATTTGAAATCCTCACCAAGGTCAACAGCTGGAACATCCAATAGGGTCAGGTTGATGTCGTCAACGGTTACGCATCCATCGTCACTGGTAACAGTGACACTGTAATTTCCTGATGTGGTAACGGTGTTTAATTGAGTGTTGTTTCCGTCAGACCACACAAAGATGGCACCGTCTCCACCTGCGTCAAGTACAAAGTCATTCGCACAATACGTAGAGTCTGGACCTAGGTCTACAACAGGGGTTTCACCAGCTGTAACTACAATTTGATCAGCGGCCAAACACTGCGCGAGGGTAACAGTAACACTGTAAGTGCCAGGCGTGTTGGTGATAATTGTTGGTGAAGCACTTCCATTGCTCCAAGAGTAAGTATTGAATACTTGCGTTGAACCTAGGTTTTCAAGTATTGTAAAAGAGCCAGAGCAAACAGGCTTATCAGGACCAAGATCAAGGTTGATGGTTATTACTGAATCAATTGCGCGGCTAGCAGTATCGTTGCTGTTTATGGTATCTACGTTGCCATTAGGCATGCTTGTCCAAGCCACTAATTCCGAGTTACCAGTAATATTTACAGTACCTAGTGTAACGGTATCAATAGAACCAG
>JAGYJZ010000011.1 GCA_018401875.1 Salibacteraceae bacterium | reverse complement strand
TAATTAACAGTCAAATGTTTAAGACTTAACTTAATGACATTGAGCGCGCGCTCCCGATAGCTATCGGGGTGAAATGCCTGCGCATCGTACCAATACTAACACCAGGCACTTTTCCAGTTTAGCTGCTTTCGCCAATAATTCATCTACGTGATCATGTCCATAGGCATAGGCTCCGGCCATGATGTTTTGAAACTCATCTTCACGCGGGCCTTTATGCTCAGCAGATAGTGCTTCACTTATGGATTGAAAGGGGGTGAAATCTGGCATAGTATATCACTAGCAATAAGCTATAAATATATTAATACCTCGGATTCGACTTTAAGCGGCTGTCATACACACGTTCGCCCGTGCCATTGATCATTGGTGGATCCTGAACGATAATCACATGCATTCCCATGATCACAGCTTCGGTTTCAAGGTCTACATCAAGCTCAACGGCAGTTTCACCATGACTGCTCGCCACAACCATCTCTTTTACCTCATAGCCAAAGCTGCTGAATTGCAGCGTATACTCATCCCTGTAAAGCTCTTGCGGGATTTCAATGCGGAAATTCCCATCAAAATCTGTAAAAACACCCAAGTTGGCTTCCACCACCAGCACATTCACAAATGGGACGGGTTCGTTTCCATCTGTTACGTTTCCTTTCAGCACAAGTGTATCGGATATTGCAGGTTGCGTTATATCTGCAGTATCGTGCTGTTCGATGTGCATGATTTCGCCAGTAACCGATTGTCCGAGGGCACTGCCAATGGCCATGAAGAAACTGATGGCCGATGCCGCTAAAAAGCGTGGGAAACTCCACAAATGGGATTCCGGTTGTGGAAGCATGGTGCGCTGCAGCTGATGCTGGTGAAACCTGCCACAGCCGCTTCCTTTTCCGCTTTGCAAGAAATCGATGAGTTCGGCATCAGACATTTTTGTGAAGTCGGTAACCACCTTAGCGCACGACATGCAATGGCGTCCTTGTTCTTTTGGTGTCATTTGGTTCCAGTCTTCACTGCAGGGTTTTGGAACACTTAATTGAAAGGCCTTAATTGATTTCATGAGGTAGGTTTTGATTGAATTTAGACATTACAGTCTTCACTGCATCATAATATTGAGAGTATGGCGCGATCGATGAATAATGCGGCTAGAGCATAAAACTCCTGATATCAAACTAAATGAGAACGAGTCAATTAAAGTCTCATTCGAAAAAACACGTATTAAACTGAAAAACCAGATTGGTTTTATTTTATCACAGAAGGAATAATTACATTTGATTTTACTTAAAAGTAAAATATATACATTCGCATGACTCTTAAAACACTTACATTAGAGCTCGTAGAGCTGGAAGACCTAAGTGGTGAAGGGGCAACGATATATACGCTGTTGGTTCGTGAGCTAAATAAAACGCTATTTGAAATCTTCTTAGATGAGAATGAAGAACAATTTGCGACTGAGATCGATGATATTTATACCAGAATTGAAGAAATTGGTGATTGGGCTGGAGCTCGACTTAATTGGTTTAAAACCAAAGAAGGCAGGCCGGGCGATGGTGTGTGTGCACTTTATGACGACCCAGATAAAGCACTCCGTCTCTATTGTATTAGATATGGTAAATGTGCCATCATTTTGGGTGGAGGTGGTCCAAAACCAAAAGACATTCGCACACTGCAAGAAAATTCAAAACTGACATATGAAAACAACATCGTGAAGGCTGTTTCACGAGAAATACTGTTAAGAATTAAAAATGGTGAACTTAAGTGGGTAGATGACGGTTATTCACTTGAAAGTGAAACCGGAGAGATAGTAATAGAGTATACACCCTAAGACAAGCGTTATGAGCAAACCAAGGAAATATAGTAGTCCAGCTTTAAAGAGAGTTAAAGCGCGCATTAATCCTGAGCAAAGAGCAACAGTAAAGAAGCGCATGCAATTGGCTGTTAGGATCGATGAGGCTCGAAAGGCTAAAGGACTTACAAAAAGCGAATTGGCCAGTGAAATGGGAAGTAATAACCCATCCGAAGCTACGAAGTGGCTAAGCGGGACACATAATTTCACGATTGACACCCTCTTCAAGCTGGAACAAGTGCTTGGAGTGTCACTTGTAAATTGTGATGCAGGAAAACCAGATTCTTTTCATTTAGAAATTATCGCTGGTGTTAAAAATGAAGGGCCAAGCTTACAACTCAAGAGAATGTTGAGTGGAATGGAGAATTCAGTATTTATAAATTATGGAAATGTCACAGCAAATGCCTGATAAGACTCAATCAAAACAGCAAATGACTTTTAAGTTGCTCAGTATAGAAGTCTTGAGTTCGCAGCTGTGCTATCCAGAATTGAAGGCAATTGAAACCAAAGAGTTCAAGTTTAATATTGAGTCTAATGCTGGTTTTGATCTCGAAAAAAATCAAGTTTTCGTGACTATTCACATTAAAGTTATGGATCAAAACTTGAAAACGCTTTTTGGCTCTATCCAAACAGGAATGGCCTATGAGATCAATAATATGAAAGAGCTCCTAATAGTTGATGGTGAAGGGAAAAGTAACTTACCTATTCAAATGATTGAAGTCCTAAACTCTGTTTCAGTTTCTACTGCGAGAGGCATAATGTATAGCCGTTTTATGGGGACTTATTTGGGTAATGCATTTCTGCCAATAATTGATCCAAAAGCAATGTCAGCTAATCTAGGGACAGAGTCCTAAATGCTTTATTCTATCTTAAAATAGTCTATCCTTTCAAACTTATATGAAAGGATGTCGCATTCGATGTCTTCTTCATTCTTGTAATAAAACACTAGGCACTTTTCCAGTTTAGCTGCTTTCGCCAATAATTCATCCACGCGGTCATGCCCGTATGCATAAGCTCCAGCCATGATGTTTTGAAACTCCTCTTCACGCGAGATGCGGTGCCCCCCCTCGCGCGCATTTCCAAAATGCGTGCGCATCGTATTAATAAAACACCAGGCATTTGATGAGCTGGACTGCAAAGCTCAGTACTTGGTGTTTATGTCGCAAATAATTGCAACATTTGCGACAATAAAAGTCTACATATTCAATGTATATAGTTGAAAATAAAATACTTGAAAAAATTAGAAAAGCGAAGAGGGGTTCGCTCTTTTTCGTGGATTCATTCGCTGCATACGGCAATGCCAAAGCGGTGCAAAAAGCACTCGAACGCTTGGTAGAAAAACAAGAGTTGATGCGAGTGGCCGCAGGTATTTACACTCGGCCGCGCATTAGTAAAGTTTTGGGACCCATAAAACCGGGCTTAGAAGAAGTGGCCGCAGCCATGGCCAAAAGAGATAAGGCGCGCATCTTGCCAACGGGCGCTTACGCGCTCAACGCCTTGGGGCTTTCTACCCAAGTGCCTACCAAGGTGGTTTACCTTACAGATGGTTCTGCACGCAATGTGAAGTTGGGTAAACAAACCATGGTGTTTAAGCGCGCAGCTCCGAAAAACTTTGGTGCCTACAGCCAAGTATGTGCCATGGCCATTCAGGCGTTGAAGTCAATCGGAAAAGAAAAAGTGACGCAAGAACACGAACAGAAGATCATTCGCCTGCTTGAAAAAGAGAAAACACACTATTTAGAGCACGATATGGTGCTAGCACCAGAGTGGATTCGTAAGGTTTTTAGAAAAGCACTTAAATTCCAAGCCAATGAGCTTTGAATTTATTCAACCTTGGCTGGCTCTCAGCGATGAAGACAAGCGCGCTGTGTTTGATGAAACGGCTCGCGAAAAAGGTCTACCTGTCGCAGTCATAGAAAAAGACTGGTGGGTGAGCTTGACCTTGCGCGTTCTTTTCGACTTGGAAATTGCGCCTCATTTGGTGTTCAAAGGCGGTACTTCATTGAGCAAAGCATGGGGCTTAATCGAACGATTTTCAGAAGACATAGACTTGGCGTTGGATCGGGGTTACTTAGGTTTCGAAAGAGAGTTGAGCAAGAGTCAAGTCACTAGACTGAGAAGAGCATCCAACGCTTTTGTTCGTGGCACTTTCGTGTATGATTTAAGAGCAGCCTATGAAGCTATTGGTATAAGCAATATTGAAATTGACATAATTGACATGGGCGTCCCAGATAAAGACCCCTTGGAGGTCACGGTCAATTATCCGTTTGTGACATCTCCGTTAGGTTACATTTCTCCTCGAGTGCTTATCGAGCTGGGAAGCCGTTCAGAGAGCGAGCCAAGCAGCCAACGGACCATCAAGTCTATGGTAAGTGATGTGTATTCTGATCGATCATTCAGCGATCAAGCGATCAATATTTCTTGTATCAACCCTGAGCGAACCGTGCTCGAAAAAGTGTTTTTGCTACACGAGGAGTTTCAACGATTTCCAGAGAGCATGAGAGCTGAGCGCTTGAGTAGGCATCATTACGACATCTACAAGCTGTCCCAAACATCTTTTTTCGAAGAAGCGCTATCGAACAAAGAATTGTATCAATCCATTGTCAAACATCGATCGATTTTCAGTCGGTTTAGCAATATGGATTATGAAAAACATCAACCGGAGTTCATTCAAATACTGCCGCCCGAAGGTGTTTTAGCTGCTTGGGAGAATGACTACAAACAAATGCTGGAAAGCATGATACACGATGAGTTTGCTCCTTCCTTTGCAGAATTGATGAAGCATATCGAAGTCATACAACAAAGAATTAATGTGATAGAATAGTTATGCTACCACTAGCATTTGCTCAATCATGAATCATTAATTATAAATCATGCCCCCCCTCGCGCGCATTTCCAAAATGCGCGCGCATCGTATTAATAAAACACCAGGCATTTGTTCAATTGGGTGGCTTCTTGCAACAGCTCATCTACGTGATCATGTCCATAGGCATAAGCTCCAGCCATGATGTTTTGAAACTCCTCTTCACGCGGGCCGCGGTGCTCACTAGATAATGCTTCTCTAATGGATTGAAAGGGGGTGTAATTTGGCATAGTTTCTTAAATTAACTTGAAAAAGTTCAATTCAAAATTAGGAGAACCACGAACCACCAACTTCTTCGAATCGGCTTGTCTTCGAGACTTGCTTTCTACGCAAGTACTCAGCATGCCTGACTGCGATAACTATGAACCACGAACTATGAACCACGAACTATGAACATCTTCCTATTATAAATCATCAATAATACCACTCCACCTCAACGTTCAAACAGCTAAGCGTTTTCAACAACATTGCACCTCATATTTTTCAATCCTTCACCGTATCTTCGCGCGCCTCGTAAAACGACCATCTTTGCTCGTAATCGGGCCCATTTACTAAACAAAATCGCGCATTGAAAGTATTCATAACAGGAGCAGACGGAATGCTCGGAACCAACACGGTGCTCGAGCTGCTAGCCAGGAACTATGAATTGGTATGCCTCGTGCATCCTTCAAGTAAGTCTAAAACCTTGAAAGACCTTCCCGTGCAGATCGTTGAAGGCGATGTGCTCAACGTGCCATCGTTTGAATCATACCTTTCGAAATGCGATGTGGTAGTGCACATTGCTGCATCAACCTCGGTGTGGCCAGGAAGAAACGAAATGGTGAATCGCGTAAATATCGAAGGCACGCGCAACGTGATGACCGCCTCGCAACGATCAGGCATCAAACGTTTCATTCATATCGGTTCTGCCAATTCATTTGATCCCGGCACGGCTGAAAAATTGGGATCGGAAGAAAACGAATATTCAGGGTGGAAGTACAACAACGACTACCTCGACTCGAAATACAAGACCCAGCAAATGCTGCTTCAGGAATTTCGTAAAAACAAGTTTCCAGTGATCGTCATCGCGCCCACCTTCATGCTCGGAGCGCACGACAGCGGTCCTACTTCTGGCCGTCTGTTGCTTTCGATGGTAGAAGGTAAAGTGCCCGGATACAGCAAAGGAGTGAAGAACTTTATCCACGCAAAAGACGTGGCTGTGGCCATCGCAAACGCCATTACGTTGGGTCGATTGGGCGAAGTTTACATCGCTGGAAATGAGAACCTCAACTACGAAACGTTCTTTAATAAGATCAAGAAGATTTCAGGGGTGCAGAAAAAACTGATTCGCTTCCCATTTCCCTTGGTACTTGTAGGAGGATTTTTCTCTTCGGTGATCGCGCGGATCACGGGTAAGCAACCGGGATTGAGTTACGGCATGGTGCGCCTGATGGGCATTGAACAATACTACTCAGCTGCAAAAGCAGTAAAAGAACTCCACATGCCGCAAACACCTGTTGATCAAGCTATAGAAGATTGCCTGAATTGGTTTAAAGCGAATAATGTAAAACTATGATGCGATTCCAGAACAAGGTTTTTCTAATCACAGGATCGAGTGGTGGTCTCGGTAAAGCCATTGCAACGCGCGTACTTTCAGAAGGCGGTAAAGTGGCACTCAACGGCCGCAGCGAAAGCAAAGCCAGTGAAGTGCTTGGTGCGTTTAAAGAATTCGGAGATCGGGTGATTTACATCGCGGCAGACATCACCTCGGCCGATGACGCTGAGCGACTTGTAAATAAAACAGTGGAGCATTTCGGTGGCCTGGATGTGTTGATCAACAACGCGGGAATGTCGGCTTTTGGCACCCTCGAGCAAAGCAGCCCCGCGGTGATCAAAGAAATCATCGACTCCAACCTTACAGGTTCGCTCTATGTTAGTCATTTTGCCATTCCGTTTATTAAGAAGAACAAAGGGTCTATTGAGTTTATTTCTTCCCTCGCAGCAATTCATGGTTTGGGCAATTATTCCCTTTACTCATCGGTGAAAATGGCCTATATCGGTGCGGTGCAAAGCCTGCGCAAGGAACTCCAAGGAGACGGTGTGCACGTAGGTGCCATTTACCTCGGGTTTACAAAAAATGACGCAACCAAGAAAACGCTGAATGCCAACGGTGGGCTAGAAGATGTGCCGGTGCGCGCAGGATTGCCCGTGGCGAGTCAATCTGAATCAGCAGGAATTGTGCTCGATCAGATCTATAAAAGGAAAACGTTTGTGGTTCAGTCGGCCTTGGGGAAAACCAATTTTATCGTGAATCGAATTTTGCCACGCATCATTCATTGGGTATTGTCAAACCAATACCGAAAGATGACAAAACCTTAAGAGGCAAGGCGGATACGTTCTTCCGGCTTGGAAAGCTTCATGTAAGAATACCACACTGCAGATACTACACTGTATGCAATCGTGAGTGGAAGTAACCACGCAAACGCACTGTAAAACAACACGCTGATGATTGATAAACTCACCAATCGCGCCACTTCAAAAGGCAAGGCGATGCTCGAATTATCCATCACTCGCCCTTGTGCAAATACAGACAATAGGAGCGCCAGTGTGAGTCCCACAACCTCACTGTTTTGAACAATGGAAGCCAACGTAGGCGCCTCGAGCTGCTTGATGATAAATGTCAATCGGAAGAATATCGCGGCTGAAGTGATGATTCCAAAAATGATGTATGCCGACATTTCTTTCGAAATACGCACATCGCGTTTGATGCGTTCACCGTTCTCATTGGTGCGGTAGGCCGAGGGAAGGAATCCCACGTCATCAGGCGTCCACGCAGGCCCTTTTACAAATACTTTGATCTTGTCTGTAAACGACCGTGTTCTGCGCGCTCGGGTAAACAAGTCTTTCCAATACGAAAATTGCGCGCTCAAGGCACTGTTACTTTCAAATCCTGAGGTAATGCCATACAACGGCTCTTCGTCTTCTTTTACAAATGTTCCAAAAAGCTTGTCCCAAACGATGAAGATGTGGCCATAATTATGGTCCATGTATTTTTCGTTTCTGCCGTGGTGAACGCGGTGATGCGAAGGCGTGGTCATAAACGACTCTAAAACCCCCAATCTTCCAATTACCCTGCTGTGAGTCAAAAATTGGTATCCGGCCAAAAAGACCCCCAAGCTGAAAATGGTAAACGGATCGAAGCCAATCAACGGCATCCAAATAAAGAAAAACGATCTGAAAATCACCGCAAAGAAGGATACACGGAAAACAGTTGTGAAATTGAGTTCTTCGCTCTGGTGATGCACAATGTGAGCCGCCCACAAAAAATTAATCTCATGGCTCAATCGGTGAAACCAATAGGCGATAAAGTCAAACAGCACCAAACCCAAAAGCCAAGTGCCCAAGTTTGCAGGAATCTTGAATGGAGCAACATGTTCGTATAAATACTGCGATGCCATCAAGAAAATGACTGCATAAAACAAATCAAACGACCGTTCTAAAATGCCGCAATACACGTTGGCGAGCGAATCAGCCAGGGTGTAAACCCGAATGTTGCTGCGGTATGAAACGATTGCTTCGTAGGAAACAATGGCCAAAAAAGCCACCCCAATAATCGCAATCAATATGATAAATCCTGTCATCTTACTTCGTTATTCCATCAGCCGCTAGGCGTGATTTAAAGGCTAATTTTCGAACTGCAAAAATCATGATAATCATGTAAACTACAACAAGCACATGACTAATATCATGATAGTTAAACCATTTATTAATACTGATCTGATTGCTATATACATAACCCGGCACTATGCCGTAGATAATCGCTGTGGTCATTAACATGCTGCCGATGTTTTTGTTTTGCAGGTAGTTAAAAAGTTGCATTGGAATTACAAAGCCTGTCAACACGAGCACCGAAGCGGTTTGCGGCACTTGAAAACCCCTCGTTTCTGGATAGAGAATGAAGGCTCCAAAAACGATGTATTGCACTATCAGAGCAGCGATGATGGTTTTAGCGTAGATGGGTTTGATGGCAGATTCGATTTCTTTTAACGAACCGATGGCCAAGAGCGCTTGCCCCGTCATGCTGCAAAACCAACCCAACATTTTCCATTCAAGCCCAAAATAGGCTTGAAGTCCGTGACCCAACCACGCGGCCGATGTCATTCCGATGGCGTACATCAAGAAAAAGCCCCTGTAATAATGAAACGATTGACTGCGCTCGCGCTTACTTTTGGTCAACAGCCAAAACGCAATTCCGCACGTAATAGCGATCATGAAATCAGTAACCGCTGTAACCGGTTCTCTGACTTCCAAAGCACCAATATACACGGTAGGGTTAAGAATCGAATCTGAATTTTCAATCATTGTCAAACGATATCCAAAGATTGGTGATGTAAACCAAAAAAGCCTCGCCAAAAGGAGCGAGGCTTTCATAGTATTCGTTAAATATTACAGGTGAATTACTTCATCATAAGCGGCAGCAGCAGCTTCCATGATGGCTTCACTCATTGTTGGGTGTGGGTGCACAGTCTTCATCAACTCGTGCCCTGTAGTTTCTAATTTACGAACAGCAACCAATTCGGCCACCATTTCAGTAACGTTGTAGCCGATCATATGTCCGCCCAACAACTCACCGTATTTCGCGTCAAAAATGAGTTTCACAAATCCATCAGAATGTCCTGCAGCTTTCGCTTTGCCTGATGCACTGAATGGAAATTTACCCACTTTGATTTCGTAACCGGCTTCTTTTGCAGCTCTTTCAGTCATACCCACACTGGCCACTTCTGGCGAGCAATACGTGCAACCCGGAATGTTGTTGTAATCGAGTGGAGCAGGCGAGTGGCCGGCAATTTTCTCTACACAAATAATTCCTTCGGCTGATGCCACGTGAGCCAAGGCTTGGCCTGGAACACAATCGCCAATGGCAAAAATGCCTGGGATATTGCTTTCATAATATTCGTTGACCATGATTTTGCCCTTATCGGTGGCAACTCCAACGTCTTCAAGACCTATGTTCTCAATGTTGGCAATCACTCCAACAGCTGAAAGCACCACATCGCATTCGATGCTGCCTTCTTTTCCTTTTTTGTCTTTGTAGCTAACAGTGCAGCCTTTTGAGGTGGTTTTCACTTCAGTCACCTCTGTGCCTGTCATTACTTCCATGCCCGTTTTCTTGAAGCTGCGCGCCAATTGCTTGCTTACGTCTTCATCTTCTACAGGCACGATGTTGTCCATGTATTCGATCAGCGTCACTTTTGTGCCAATGGTTTGATAGAAATAGGCAAACTCAGAGCCGATTGCTCCTGAACCCATCACCACCATTGATTTAGGTTGCTTTGGCAGTGTCATCGCTTCGCGGTATCCTATGATTTTCTTTCCGTCTTGCTTGATGTGTGGCAGTTCGCGTGAGCGTGCTCCGGTGGCAACGATGATGCTCTTGGCTGTAACGTCTTTTTTTCCTCCTTTGTCATCCGTGATTTCGAGTGTGTTGGCACTTTTCAGTTTACCGCTGCCCATGATCACTTCAATCTTGTTTTTCTTCATCAAGAACTCAACGCCTTTGCTCATTCCTGCAGCCACTTCGCGGCTGCGACCAATGATGTTGTCGAAGTTGATGTTTCCATCTTTTACGGTGATTCCATAATCAGCCGCGTGGTTTAAGTAGTCGAATACTTGCGCGCTTTTTAGCAGTGCTTTGGTTGGAATACAGCCCCAATTAAGGCAAATACCACCCAATGATTCTCGTTCTATGATCGCTGTTTTCAAACCTAATTGAGATGCGCGAATGGCCGCCACATATCCTCCAGGGCCGCTTCCTAATACTATAAGATCAAAATCCATTTATTGTGTTTTATTTGATTCGTTTCAATTCTCAGGCGCGAATTTAATGCAATACATTCTATCGTGTCGCATTGTGATCGAAGATGTGGAAATTCTTCTTTGATAAACAGCTCCGAGTTTGATAACGTCATTTCCTTGAGCATCAAAAAAAATCCTGCAAAAAACGTATCACTATCAGCGAAACAAAAAGATTGCCTGCATGCGGATTAAGCAGTTTAAATGGATTAATAGCCGTTCGTGTTTGAATGTGTTATTATTTTAATCAACTATTGTATTATTGATCAACCATAAAAATCTACACTATGATGACATTAGAAATTAAACACCAAGAATCGTATTCGCGCGGTGAATTGTTGCTCCGAAGCTTTTTCGGATTATTTTACATCGTGATTCCTCACTTATTTGTGCTCATGTTTGTTGGACTTGCTGCAAGCGTATTGGGCTTTTTGTCGTTTTGGGTCATTCTGTTTACCGGACGTTACCCCCAAAGTTGGTTTGAGTTTCAAGTAAAGTATATGCGCTGGACAGTGCGATTGAATGCCCGGCTGTATAATCTTTCGGACGGCTATCCCGCATTTGGGTTGAATGCCGCTGATGAGTACGTTACGTTTGACGTAGCCTACCCTGAATCAGTGTCGCGCGGATCGGTGTTGTTACGCGGATTGTTTGGGTGGTTATACGTATTGATTCCTCACGGATTTGTGCTATATACGCTGGTCGCAACGTGTCTCTATTTACATGGCATACATGTCTGACGAGTATCCGCCTTTTTCCGGATCGCCTGACCCCGTGAAATAAATTCGATCCTCTAAACCCTAATTGGAACAGAATTAATGATGAATGACGAGCCCTCTTATTATCCATTGCCGCAACCTGATCAAATTATTGAACGCGAAAGGGAAGATGCCATGGGAGCCTATTTAATGATGTTTGCAGCGGTGGCTGTAGCGCTGCCGCTGCCTGTCATCAATTTGATCGCTGCGATCATTTACTTTTATGTAAATCGAACAAAGAGCCGATTCATTCATTTCCATTCGCTGCAGAGCTTGCTTTCTCAAATCCCTACAACCTTGCTCAATTGGGGGCTCCTTTATTGGACGCTCAGGATATGGTTTTTTGACAGCCTCGAAATGGATGATTACTATTTGGGGTATTTGCTCACAACTGTGGTAGCGAATATTTCATACTTAGTGTTTAGCATCATCGCTGCAGTGCAAGCCCGAAAAGGCCGCATGTATTACTTTGTGTTTTTTGGTAAGTTGAGCTACGAAATGGTCTTTTCAACGTCAAATTCGATCACCTATGCGGTAGATTCGGGAATCGTTCATCAGAATAAACCACCGCAATAAAACAATTGATGGCGAAGGTTTGGCGCGACTTGATCATACTGATTACGGCCTTCGCGGCCGTATGGATCATCTTTACATTCGGTATAAATGAATTTTTTCCACCAGAATCCAGAGAAATTGACCTCGACCTAAGTTCTTACGCACTGTCTGAAGAAGAGGAACTGCGCTTTGGGAATTTTATCACAGAAATGTATTTGCAGGATAAATCAATCATTCACAACGAGACGGTTGACTCTGCACTCACGTTTATTTACAATCGATTAACGCGCGGTTTGTCCGAGGATCAGTCTACAGTTAAATTTTACGTCATCGATTCTGAGGAAATTAATGCATTCACGTTTCCGGGCAACAACATTGTCATTCACAGTGCGCTCATCGAGTTTAGCAACAGTCCGGAAGAATTTGCCGCAGTGATAGCGCATGAACTAGGACACGTGCATCACCGGCATGTGTTGAGCAAAATAGCTGCTGAATTTGGAACTACAATTCTCATTTCGCTCATCACCGGTGGCGATGTAACTGTGATGCACCAAGTAATCGGTACGTTGGTGTCGTCTGCGTTTAGCCGAACCCAAGAATCAGAAGCAGATGCCTTTGGCATGGCGCTTTTAGAGCAAGTTCAAATTCACCCGAAAGCCCTGGGCGATTTTTTTGAAAAATTAAACGATCAAGAGCCGAGCTTTGATTCAAGCCTTCAACTGCTCATGGGTCATCCGCATAATGATGAGCGCATTCAAGCCAGCGCAGATTATACCCTGGCAACCGATTTTTCTTCGCAACCTTTGCACCTTGATTGGGAACACATCAAAGCATCGCTTTAAGAAATATGGTTATCGAGAGTTTTTCAAATCCGAAGTATAAGTACCTGCTCAGTCTGTCGAAGTCTAAAACCCGTAAGAAAGACGGTGTCTTTTTAATGGAAGGACGCCCCGAGTTAGACCTTGCGCTTCGTTGCGGACATCAGCCGCAAATGGTGATTTATTGCGAAGCATACATCCTCTGGCAAGCAATAGAACCTATGTTGGGCAACGCTCGACCCCAAGTAGTTGCGCTCTCAAAAGCATTGTTTGACAGCTTGAGCTACCAAAATGTGCCGAATAACTTTATGTGCGTTTTCCCTGCCTTTTCGGTGAGTTTAGATGAAATGCAGGTCAACGGTCCAACAGTAGTGCTCGAAAACATTGAAAAACCGGGAAACCTTGGCGCCATTCTTCGCACCTGTGATGCACTTGGAGTTAAAAACCTGATTGTGACAGAATCCCTTGTCGATCTGTTCAATCCAAATATTTTACGCAATAGCCGGGGAGCTGTTTTTACAACCCAATGCGTGTTTACTACCAATGAAAAGGCGCTGGCTTTTTTACGTGCACATCACAAATCAATTTACTGCGCGGCACTGTCGCAAGAATCAACTGCTTATAACAGTGTTAGAGCAGACGAAAACACAGCGTTCGTGTTTGGCTCAGAAGCAAAAGGCCTTTCAGAATTTTGGCTTGGCCATGCCGATCAATGCATCATTATTCCAATGCTTGGTGAAGTTGATTCGCTGAATGTGTCGGTAAGTGTGGCCATCATTCTCTCGCATCACTTAAACCAGGCCGCGCAAGTGTAGCCTATTTCGTGACTTGACGTATCAGTTTCTTGAGCCTAATCTGCTTTCCTTCCAGCGATTGATCTACTTCAAAGAGCACTCTGCGCTCACCACTTTTCGGATCGGTCACATAAAAGATTTGCTGTTTCTCCTGAACCCTCATTTCCGATGTTGAGTTCGGAGGAAGGTTAAGAGATGGCATATTATCCACTTGCAGCCAAACAATTTCAGGGGTATCGTTGGCAATGGTAAAACTCACTTTGACACCAAAAGGATTAATAAGTAAAAACGAGATAAACAGCGAATAAAGCATTTCGAAGAAGACTGATAAACTAACTTGTTGCGAATGTGCGCAATAATTTATTGTTCTGAAACTGATTTCATAGATCTCCTTACTATCATGTTTTATAAAATTGATTATCAGTTATATAAAAGTTTTGAAAACTGTTTTGTCAGGAATTAGATGAACGATCGACCTAACACCACACTAAAAAAATGAATCAATACACATGAAAACTTTAACCATTCTCTCAGCATTCTTTCTGCTTACTTCTCCTTTAGCAATCGCCCAAAAAGCTTGGAATATTGATAAGTCTCACACCTCAGTGAGCTTTGGGATCGATCACTTTTTCTCAGAAGTGACGGGGAAGTTTAAGTCGTTTAATGGCGATATTACATTTGACCCAAACAATCTGACCACCAGTTCAGTAACCTTTACCATTGATGTGGCCAGCATTGATACCGATGAGTCAGACCGCGATGAGCATTTGAAAAGTGCCGACTTCTTCAATGAAAGTGAATTTCCGACCATCACATTTGCATCAACATCGTTTAAAAAAGTTGATGACAAGAATTATAAGGTATTGGGTAAACTGACGATGCGAGGCGTTACCAAAGACATTACTTTACCGCTTCAGATCACCGGACGAATGGATAATCCGTGGAAGGAAGGTTACGAAATCATGGGTATAGCAATCAACACAACACTCAACAGAACTGATTATGGAGTCGGCACTGGAAGTTGGGCTGCAACGGCTGTGGTTTCTGATGACGTTGACGTGAAAATCAGCATGGAATTAGACGCCAAAAAGTAAGCATTTTTCGTGGTGGTTTAAAGCCGTTCTTCGATGCTTCTCAAGCTTATGCTTTCATGAGAAGTGTTGAAAACGGCTTTTCCTTTTTTAACCAGGATGATTTGAGGACTTTGATGCACAACGTTAAGCTCGGCAGCAATGGCGTTGGAAACATCGCGGTGATTGAGCAAGTCTAAGTAATAAAACGTAGCAGCATCGGGTGAAAGACTGTAGCTTGACTCGAGTCGATGCTTGGCAAATGCACTGCGGCTGCACGAGGTGCTGTGTTTAAAAAGAATGATGGGTTTTAAATGACTTTCAGCAATGGCGTCATCCAGTTCTTTCACGCTTTGAATGGTTTGCCACGATTGATGAAGGTTCTCTCTGCTCGAAAACGGGTTCCACATGCTTCTAAATTTACTGCGAATATCGAGAATCAAATTGCTTGCAAGCGTGACAATTCATACATACGCGAGTGCCTTTTGGAAATGTATTAACGGAACTCGTGTGGTAATTCCAATATCAGCCAATTGAATGATCGTGCAGCTTGTTGTAAATTGCTCACCATCTAATAAAAAGTTATGGCGCGATTTATATCTCAGAATCAATCCGACATCGGACTCTCACCGTTTGAACTCAAGTTTAAGGGAAAGCGAAAATCAGATAAGACGCACTTGCGCATGATGGATTTCTCAGCCGACAGTATGGTTGAACTAAAACTTAAAAGCATTGCTGAAGCTCTACCTTTCAACGAAACCGATACCGTGTCGTGGCTCAACATTGACGGACTGCACGATGAATCGTTGATTGCTGAAGTAGGCGAGGCGTTTGAGTTGGATCGGATGGTGTTGTCTGACGTGCTCAACACCAGCATACGCCCTAAAGTGGTTGAACACGATAACTGCTTGTTCATTTCGATGAAAATGATGCGCTACGAAGAGGCGAAAAACCGACTTCACATGGAAAACTTAAGCCTGGTTGTAGCCAATGGAATCCTCATTTCGTTTCAAGAAACCAAAGGTGATGTGTTTGAGCCCGTGCGCGATCGCATTCGCAATGGGAAGAAGAAAATTCGAAATTCAAGTTCAGATTATTTGGCATTCGCATTGCTCGACATCGTCATCGATAACTACATATACGTACTGAGTTTGTTGGGCGATCGCATCGAAACATTGGAAGAAACCCTCTTGCCCGAACCCAGTGAAAACGCGCTTTTTCAGATCAATTCGTTCAAGCGCGAAATGAACTACCTCAGAAAAAACATCATCCCGGCCAAAGAAATGATCACCTCATTGGTCAAATTAGATTCTGATTTCATCGACTTTGAAACTACAGGCGTGCATTTTAAGGAGCTGCAAGACAACATCAATCAGGCCGTTGAAACCTCAGACAGCTACCGCGAAATTCTTTCAGATCAGCTCAATATTTACCATACCACCGTTTCGAGCAAGCTGAACGACATCATGCGCTTCCTCACCATTTTCTCTGTAATTTTCATTCCGCTCACGTTCATTGCGGGAATTTATGGAACCAACTTCGACAACCTGCCAGAGCTGCATTTTAAATACAGTTACCACATCATGCTGCTTGTGATGGTCATTCTTTCAGGAGGAATGATCGTTTACTTCAAACGCAAAGGGTGGATGTAGGCACAATCTTAAAACAATCTCCCAAAAACAAGATCGAACACCACCAAACTGCGCTTTCATTAATTTTTGTTTCCTTCGGATTCTATACGCTTAAAAATTACCATTCATGAAAGACCTAAGGATTAGATCAATCGAAGAATACCATCAGAAATACGCTCAAAGCATCGAAAATCCCGAGCACTTCTGGGGAGAAATAGCGGAAACATTTGCCTGGCGAAAAAAGTTTGATAAAGTATGTGATTGGGAATTTGAAACTCCTGATATTAAGTGGTTTGTAGGTGGTAAGTTAAATATAACTGAGAACTGCCTGGACCGGCATTTGGCCACGCGTGGAAACAAGCTCGCATTGATTTGGGAACCCAACGATCCGAAAGAGCGCTTCGTTCGATATACCTACCGCGAGTTGCACGAAAAGGTGTGCGAATTTGCCAACGCCCTAAAAGCACAAGGCATCAAAAAGGGCGACCGTGTGGTTATTTACATGCCCATGATTCCAGAATTGACCATCGCAGTGTTGGCCTGCGCGCGCATCGGAGCAATACATTCCGTTGTGTTTGCCGGATTTAGCGCTCACGCCATGGCCGATCGAATCAATGACGCACAAGCCAAAATGGTGATCACAGCAGATGGATTGAACCGAGGAACCAAGCAAGTGCCACTTAAACGGGTAGTGGATGAAGCGCTGCGCACCTGCGATTCCATTGAAAAAGTGATTGTTTACGACTGTGTGGGTTGGTCGCCCAACATGGTTCATGGAAGAGATATTTGGTGGAATGACGCCATCAAGGGAATGTCAAAAGACTGTCCGGCTGAAGAAATGGACTCGGAAGACATGTTGTTTATCCTTTACACATCAGGCTCAACGGGCAAACCAAAAGGAGTCGTTCATACACACGGTGGATATATGGTGTACACCGCCTATTCATTTCAGAACGTTTTTCAGTGTGAAGAGAGCGATATTTACTGGTGCACTGCTGATGTTGGGTGGATTACAGGTCACAGCTACATCGTTTATGGCCCACTGCTTTCGGGAGCTACAACACTCATGTTTGAAGGTGTTCCTACGTATCCTGACGCAGGGCGTTTTTGGCAGGTTTGCGATAAACACGGGGTCAACCAGTTTTATACCGCCCCAACTGCCATTCGCGCTCTGATGGCCTTTGGCGAAGACCATGTGCTTTCTTACAGCCTCGATTCGCTCAAGGTGTTAGGAACCGTTGGCGAGCCCATCAATGAAGAGGCGTGGAAGTGGTATTACATCCACGTGGGAAAAGAGCGGTGCCCGGTAGTCGATACGTGGTGGCAAACAGAAACAGGAGGAATTATGATTTCTGGATTGGGCGATTTAAGTCCGATGCGACCTGCCCATGCAGGTTTTCCTCTTCCTGGCATTCAGCCCGTGCTTTTAAACCAAGAAGGCAAAGAGATCGAAGAAAACATGGTGGAAGGCTACCTGTGCATCAAACATCCGTGGCCTTCAATCTTGAGAACTACCTATGGCGACCATGAGCGCTGCCGAGTCACCTATTTCTCGCACTACAAAGGATATTACTTTACTGGCGATGGCGCCAAACGAGACGAAAACGGCATGTACCGGATTATCGGCAGGGTAGATGACGTAATCAACGTGAGCGGCCACCGCTTTGGAACAGCAGAAATTGAAAACGCCATCAATGCCAATAAAATGGTCATTGAGTCAGCAGTGGTGGGTTACCCGCATGCGGTGAAAGGACAAGGGATTTATGCTTTTGTGGTGTGTGAAACCTTGCCTGATGACCGAGAAACAGCCCGCGCAGAGATTGTAGAAACCGTGGTAGAGCAAATAGGGAAGATAGCCAAGCCAGAGAAAATTCAGTTTGTGTCTGGACTTCCGAAAACACGGTCGGGGAAAATCATGCGCAGAATTCTGAGAAAAGTTGCCGAAGGCGAGGCTGACAAATTGGGTGACATTTCCACCTTGCTCGACCCGGATGTAGTAGATGAAATCGTGGCTGGAGCGCTGTAGATTCAGATATAGTTCAAATTGAAGCGATTGCGTTGAATCATAGATGCTCTTCAATGAAATCAACGAAGCGCTGGTTGGGCTTCAGATCTTTTTCAAAAACAGAACCTTTACATCCAGAAGATTACGATTTCTTTGCACGGAAATCTCCTGGATGAATCAAGCTGCAAACGAGCGCAATAAAATCAACGAAAGCTTGTCGAATGCGCTCATCGCAAAATGCTCACTCCTAAACTAAAAAGACAAATCTTTGTTTTAAGTCAATGCTCCATTTTACCACACATGTTCATTCTCAGAGTGCCCAATGGGTAACGTTCGTGCACGGTGCAGGAGGAAGCAGCTCAATTTGGTATAAGCAGATTCGCGCATTCAAGCAAAACTTTAATGTGCTGTTGATCGATTTGCGCGGTCATGGTAAGAGCAAGCGACCGATCTACGAGAACCTGAAGCGATATTCATTTGATGTGATTGGCGATGAAGTGATTGAAGTGCTCAATCACCTTAAAATTGCCTCAAGCCATTTCGTGGGAATTTCGTTGGGCACTATCATTATTAGAGAAATTACCGAACGTTTTCCAGAGCGCGTTTCAAGCATGATTCTCGGTGGCGCCATTATGAAACTCAACCGCAAAGGACAAGTGCTGATGCGATTGGGTGATGCGCTAAAAAGCATCCTTCCTTATTTGATTCTATACCGAATATTCGCTTTTGTTATCATGCCTAAAAACTCGCACAAAGAGTCGAGAAATCTATTCATCAACGAGGCAAAGAAGCTCTATCAAAAGGAGTTTAAACGCTGGTTTTCGCTCATTACTGAAGTGAACCCATTGCTGTCATTTTTTCGCTCAAAAGACGCGGGAATCCCAACACTTTACATCATGGGCGAAGAAGATCACATGTTTTTGCCAGCGGTGAAGCGCATCGAAATGGTGCACCATTCAGCGCAGTTGTTCGTTATTCCTCATTGCGGCCATGTGGTGAATGTAGAACAGCCTGAGGCGTTTAATGAACGCTCAATCTTGTTTATCAAGTCATTACAAGAGTAAAATAAAGAGATAACTCGGGTAGCGCTCACCATGCACAACCGTTGTTTTAAATAGTTTTTAAAACTTTATTAGCAGGTTCGTGCGTAAAGTTTTAACATTGACAATCAACAGAGAGCTATGATAAAGTCAGTAATTACGGGAACGGGAAGTTACATTCCGGAAATTGTGCAACCGAATAGTGCCTTTCATCAGCATCGGTTTTACACGAGCGATCAAGAATTAATCGAATCTCCGGGTGAAGTTATCTCAGAGAAATTCGAAAACATCACCGGCATTCGCGAACGCAGGTACGTTTCTGAAGATCTTGACGCATCAAGCATAGGGTTAATTGCAGCCAAAATGGCGATTGAAGATGCTGGTATTGATCCTGAATCCATCGATCAAATCATTTTTGCACATAACTTCGGTAATGTGGTAAAACATACCATCCAAACAGATGTATTGCCGGCTTTGTCGAGCCGTGTGAAGCATGAGTTGAAGATCAAAAACCCGCTGTGCGTAGCCTACGATATTTTGTTTGGCTGTCCGGGCTGGATTCAAGGAGTCATTCAAGCCAACGCTTTTTTCAAGGCGGGTGAAGCAAAAACAGCACTTGTGATAGGCAGCGAGACCTTATCGCGCGTACTCGACATCCACGACCGCGACAGCATGATATTTGCCGATGGAGCAGGAGCGTGCATCATTCAAGCCGCTGAAACAGAACGAAATCAAGGCATTTTGTCAACCGCCAGCATGACCTTTACCGAAGAAGAAGCCTACTACTTGTTTCTGGGTAAGTCAAACCTGCCAGAAGCCGATCCACGTGTAAGGTACATCAAGATGAATGGCCGAAAAGTGTACGAATTCGCCTTGACCAACGTGCCTCTAGCCATGAAATCAGCCATGGATAAAGCCGGAGTGAGCATCGAAGAAGTAAAAAAAATCTTCATTCATCAAGCCAATGAAAAACTCGATGAAGGCGTTGTGAAACGACTGTACCGACTCTATGGCATCAAAGACACCCCAAAAAATATCATGCCGATGAGCGTGCATGAACTTGGCAATAGTTCAGTAGCCACAGTGCCCACACTTTTTGATCGCATTCGAAAAGGAAAATTGGAAGGCCACAGCATAAAGGAAGGCGATTTGGTATTGTTCGCTTCTGTGGGTTCAGGCATGAATATCAATGCGATTTGTTATCGGGTTTAGGGTTGGTTTGGAGTTGATGAGTGAAGGAGTTAAGTGCTGAAGGGGGTTTATAATTTATAATTCATCATTGATAATACTATAAGCTTTCAGCTGTCAGATATCAGTTGTCAGCCAACCATAAACCTCTTAACCATGAACACTGAACTTCCTCACCGCTATTGCTGTGAAGTCTTCACCCAAGATTTAGCATTGCGTTAAGCACCAAGTGACAGACAAAAAGCAACTAAACCTGCTGGCTACGAAGTAGGAAAGGCCTTGAATTCGAGAGGTTTAGTGCTCTTTTTCAGAAAGGTCATACTGAGGGCGACCGCAGGGAGCGTCTCGAAGTGGACCTTGCTGAAAATAGGAGTATCGATACAGTGCGTATTTCGAGGATGCGAGCACAAGCCTTGATCTTTATTCACAGGTCTGTTTGTTTTTTCGGGAGTTCATGAGCTAAAGGTTTGCTCAACTTTGTGCTGCGCCTCCGCGTAGCTATGGCAGAGCGAGGTCAAGACAAAGTTGAAAAAGTCAAATAAAAAGAACATCTATCTTCATTTCTTTTGTACCCAAAAGAAAGAAGCAAAGCTTATTAAGTTATAGAAGTTCATGGTTCTTTCGTCAGCCTTCAGCAGCCTCAGTTCATGGTTGAGAGCAGAAGACGATTCATAATTCATAATTGTCGCGCCAGCTGACCTTGAACTATGAACCTCGAACTATATGCTGTCAAGTCGAGTGATCGCGCCACGAGCGGGATTGTATCAAGACATAAAACAGCTAGTTGGATTTTGATAAGTTCTCGGGTTTACGGCATGCTCGCTTCAAAGAAGCGCACAATTGAGATTATTGACAATCCAAAGCCATGGTTTCAAGGAAGTAATAATGATTTTTGTAATTAATTGTTTAGATGTCTATCCTGATCGTGTCGAGGGGTGTGGTAGCTGTTTATTCGTATCGCTGCGGACGCAGCAGAGTTGTTCAAAGACTGATTAATTCTTAAAATAAAAGTAGTTTTGCGTAGTGCGTAAAACTTTAAAAGATGAAATCAAGCTTATCGTTTCAGGAAAGAGCCAAAATAGCGAAAGTGCAATTATCCAAACAATTGCCAATTACCTTAGAGTACGCAATAAAACAAGCCTTATTCCTCAAGAATCAAAGTACTTCAAAATTGAAGAAACAAAGGATTTAATAAAGTTCATTCAGGAGCACAATTTATGGGTTACAATCGATCTTAATAGCTATGTAAGTGAGGGTGCAGAACAAAAGGTTTATTTGAAAAACGAGTCGAAAGTTTCCAAATTAAATGACTCAATTTATTATACATCTTGGTTTGATTACCTCATCAATCTTCTAGTTCATAATTTCTTTTTTCCAGATACTGCTTACGAATTGGCTGGTTTTACGGAAATCGAAGGCGTTTTGTATGCCGTTGTTGAACAGCCTTATGTCACCATAACCGAGGCAACAGATTTAAAGAAGGTAAAGTTGTTTTTTGAATCAAATGGCTTTATTAATAATCGGAATCATGATTATTTCAATAAAGATCTAGGCGTAATCATCGAAGACTTGCATGATGAGAATGTATTGACGAAAGATGGAATCCTATATTTTATTGATACTGTCATCTTTTTGACAGAAGAATTTTATAAGTAAACCTCACCGCTATTGCTGTGAAGTCTTCATCCAAGATTCAGCATTTCGGTGTGAATCTAGTTTATGCTGTCTCTTCGAGTGTCCGCCAGCTGGCGGAAATATCGAGAAGGATGACAGCAAACGTGAACATTATCCAATGTCTTGCCGCTTCTCGCATCGCCTGCGGCAAGCCTTTGGCAGCCGAGGGATACAATCCCGCTTAACGCGGATCACTCGAAGGGACAGACAATAGGCACCTCATACATTGGCTACGAAGAAGGAAAGGCCTTGAGTTTTTGTTTCTTTTGGGTCAAGCCAAAAGAAAAGAAGGACAAACAAAATGGCAAATTCCCTTCGTTTCTTTTGGACACAAAAGAAAGAGGCAAAGAAGGAACCACGCCACCACCATTGATGATCTGCTTCAAAAAACGCCCCACCCGAAGATCACTAAGATCATCGCCCAAAAAGACATCCAATTTTCAAACTCTCCCGTGGAAGCCGTCAACCGCACAGTGAAAAGATACCTGCGTCATTGCAATCCGCGTACTGAAACAGCACTCAAAAAGGTTCTCGGTTTTGTAGCGCACGATTACAATTATCAGCGCCCACATATTTCATTGAACGGCCTAGTGCCAATAGAAGCATACACCCAACCGCAAAAAGTATTGGATTTTTCACGAGAAAAACAAAGGGCAAAGGCGTTGCGAATTACCGAGAACCAAAAAAACGGGTGCGAAACTTGCAATACCAGCCAATAAACAGGAAAAAGACCGAAAATTTTCTGGCAAATAAATTTACCAGGCTCTTCTTTCAGCGTTGGCATTATATCTCGTTCAGTACTCCGATCGCATCTTAAGAATCTCGCCATTAAAAACTACTGAATCAACAAATTACGGGCGTGACTTCGATCTATCGTAGTCATTTATTCGGAATCGCTGCGGAAGTAGCAGTGGTAAAAGACAGATCAAGCAGCATATTCTGTTTTTGCTCATTATGCAGGCAGACCATTACAGAGTGTGGAAAAGCGTAAGGGAGAAGGAAGGCTATGATAAATTCCTGCATAAAAATGGTTTGCAAATGGATGTTGTAAACGCAGTGCTGGATTTGCTAGGACATTCCCACCGTGAACCTGACCCGCAACATCCCACCTTTACAATAGGACAAAGAAAAGGTATAGAGTTCTTCACGATTTGCGACACTATAAAAGCCAAAACCGCTCGTGATAAAAAAATTGAGGCATGGGCGGATGCTTTAATGGCGCAGAGTTAAAATGCAGAGCGCGAGAAGTCTGGTTTTTCCGAATCGGTGGGGAAGTGGCACCGTTAATCAGCCAACCAAGGACCTTTCTGCATGATTAAACTGTCTGGACGAGGATCAGGTTCCATATACTGCCTTCCTTCGACAAAATCCCCCCTATTCCATAACTCTATGCGGTAGAGCTGGCCATCATCATTAAAATACTCCCACAGATCATCTTTATCACCCTTTTGATAACTGCCTCGCTTTTCCAGATTCCCAGCAGCGTTATAAAATTTCCATTGACCATGCCGAAAAGGAAATTTACCATAAGGAAAGACCCATTTAGCCTTAAATTTTCCTTCTTCAGACACAGTTCCATTGGCATGATAAACCCTCTGAACGCCTAAGCTGTCGGGAGAAGTGAAAAACTCCGTGGAATCATCAATCTCAACTGGTGTATTCCAGTTCTGATGTATGCTATCAGTTTGTCCATTTAATACGATTGAGAATAGAAGAAATTGTATGATCAATAGAGCTTTCATACGCTAACGATATGTTGGTGGCATTGGCTTTGTGGCTGGCTTATCACCTACTTGATAATGCGGAATAAAATACTCCAAAGTCCATCCATTGAATAGAATGTCTTCTATTTGTTGCATTGTTGTCGCATCTTGTATTAAGCCGATTTTGGTTCTCACTGCAAATGCTCTTCTGTCCACTCCGGCTGCAGTTCTGGGAAAATAACCTGAACTCTTTGCAGTGATATTATTATTTGCAGCAAATTTCCACGCCATCGCTTCGCCAGTCTTACGCTGCGCGGGGTTATTCCAACCTAACCCGGATGTACGAGAAGCATCTGTTATCAAATCAATTCCAGAACCACCGGGAACTCCATCCCGTGTCTTTAAATAATCAGTTGCGTGAAAGGTTTCTTCAAAAATTCCATGAAGTGCTCCTTTACCGTTAGGGGCTTTCCTATCCGAATCTTTTGTAGAGTAATTGATTGTGAATTCATTATAATTTAGGTGTGGTGTTTTCAACGTCACATTTCCAGTAACTCCAGTTTCCTCTCCAGTATTATTATAGGTAAAGACATCGGTGTCTTCCTTTAATTGATTAAATTCCTCACGAAATTCTTTACTCATCAAACGACTAATCCCCACATCAAGCCGTTCTCTAAACCCACCGTATCTAACAGTATCCCCAAACGGATCATTAAACCAAATCGGATTTCCCTGATTAATCGAGTAAACACTCATTGAAGGATTGGGTCTGGGGTCGGTGTTCCAACGGAAAACTGCGCGCGAGTCATAATCCCAGTATTTTGCGGTGTAGTGATTTCCGGGGCCAGCAATTTCATCCACCTTTTCTTGGGTATTCCATCCAAATGCATAATTCGGCCTCACCTTAAAATGATTCGTATCGGTTACGGCTTCGGTGTTTTCATGGCGCTTGTGCACAATAATGTAGTGGTCTTGAATGATGATTTCAGGAGATACTTGTTCATTGGTGTCAATGTTGTGCCCAAGCATGATGTAGTAGGTGTTACTCGGGTTCCACGGCACTACTAAGTCTGTATCGTGTATGGTAAGTGCCACTTTTTTCATTGTTCTGTTGTGTAGTCCGCCCACTGAAGAAGTTTTGATGACGTTGTAACTGTCATCCAAAAATAACAATTGTACGTTGTCTTGGATGGAGGCTTCTTGGCCAACATAAACCGAAATTTCCAGTTTATCGCCCGGGGCAATCATGCTGAGCGGAGCACGGACGGCACGTCCGCGCTAGCGGGGTTCAGCATTGCGTTAAGCATCAAGTGACAGACAAAAAGCAACTGAACTTGCCAGCTACGAAGTAGGAAAGGCCTTGAATTCAAAAAGCGTTCTGATCGAATTGTGGCCTTAGTGAGAACGGGAAGCTCCGCTGGAAGCGGAGATCACCCGATCGAACTTAGGCTGCAAGAAGAGCAGGTTGCTTTGTGAATTCACAGCCTTGACTTTTGCTCAACTTTGTGCTGCGCCTCCGCGTAGCTATGGCAGAGCGAGGTCAAGACAAAGTTGAAAAAGTCAAATAAAAAGGACATTTCTCCTTCGTTTCTTTTGTGCCCAAAAGAAAGAAGCAAAGATTTACTAGGTTTTGAGGTTTATGGTTCTTTCGTCCGCCTGCTGGCGGACTCAATTCATGGTTGAGGGCTGAAGGAGATTTATAATCTATGATTCATCAATGATAATTGGAATACCAGAAGCTTTCAGTTGTCAGATATCAGTTGTCAGCCAACCAAGAACCATCTTTTCTTAATACACTTTCTCTTCATTTCTTTTGAGGCCAAAAGAAACGAAGCAAAGAAAAGCCTCGAAGCCTTCTAGGCAAATGTGGTCAATAAATTCACGGTAGAATATAAAATTCCAAGGTGAATAAGCCGAGATATGTTTCTTGAATAGCAAAGGTTATTAACCAAGAATCCGTTGTTTTGCACATGAAGGATTTGGAATAGTATGAATGCAACTTTCATTTCGAAACGGTAACCGAAAACCCATTAAGCGCACCGAAAGCGGCATTCATAACTCATTTTCCTAAACAAAACAAATATGAGACAAGCTTACATTGTTGATGCCATTCGCACCCCAATTGGGAAATTTCAAGGAACACTTTCAGCGGTTCGCACCGATGATTTAGCAGCATTGGTTATCAAAGAATTGATGAATAGAAACTCTTCCGTTGATTGGAATGCGGTTGATGATGTTATCCTTGGGTGTGCCAATCAAGCGGGCGAAGACAACCGAAATGTAGCGCGTATGGCGTTGCTTTTGGCAGGAATGCCACACACCGTTCCTGGCGAAACCGTGAACCGATTGTGCAGCTCAGGAATGAGCGCTGCTGTGCACGCAAGAAGAGCCATTGCAGCCAATGAAGGTGATTTGTTTGTAACCGGTGGCGTTGAGAACATGACGCGTGGACCGTGGGTAATGAGTAAAAGTGCAAGTGCTTATGGAAACGACAGTAAACTGTATGACTCGAGCTTTGGATGGCGGTTTGTAAACCCAAAAATGAAAGAAATGTATGGCATAGATGCCATGGGCGAAACGGCTGAAAACTTGGTTACAAAATTTGTTGTGAGCCGCGAAGACCAAGACAAGTTTGCTTTATGGAGTCAACAAAAAGCTTCTGCAGCGCAAGCAAACGGAAGGTTTTCAGAGGAGATAATTTCAGTGGAAATTCCACGTAGAAAACAAGATGCGCTCATTTTTGATCAGGATGAATTCATCAAACCAAGCAGCAGCATAGAAGGCTTGGCAAAACTCCGTGGCGCATTTAAGAAAGAAGGCGGCAGCGTGACCGCAGGAAATGCTTCTGGATTAAACGATGGGGCAGGAGCAATGCTCATTGCCAGTGAAGACGGATTGAAACAACACAACCTCACTCCTATGGCGCGCATCGTAAGCTCTGGTGTTTCGGGTGTGGAACCAAGAATCATGGGTATTGGTCCTGTAGAAGCGTCTAAATTGGCACTGAAAAGAGCAGGCTTAACCATGAATGACATGGATATTTTAGAATTCAACGAGGCGTTTGCTGTTCAAACGTTGGCGTGTACCCGCGAGCTTGGCGTAGCTGACGATGATACCCGAATCAACCCAAATGGTGGAGCAATAGCCATTGGTCATCCGCTAGGAATGACGGGATCAAGAATTCTGCAAACCGCAGCTATTGAATTGCACAAGCAGAATAAGAAGTATGCACTTGTGGCCATGTGCATCGGTGTTGGTCAAGGTTATGCTACGATAATTGAGCGAGTTTAGGGTTTTAGAGTCCAGAAATCAGGATTAAGACAAAGATTTGTTAGGTTTTTTTGTGTATTTTCGATAAATTTTTACACATTATGAAAACCCGGACCAACATTGAACTTGACGATGAATTGATCGAGAAGGCTCGAAAATACACGGTCAAAAAGACCAAAAAAGCCATTATTGAGGAAGCCTTAGAGTTTTACATTCGGCAACATAAACAAGCCAATTTACTTGAATTGTTTGGCACAGTGGAATGGGAAGGTGACCTAGACACAATGAGGAGATCATGACTTTAGTAGATACCTCTGTGTGGGTTGATTTTTTTCGAGGAATTGAAAATGAAGAAACAAATTGCTTGAAGCTATTGCTAATAAACGGAGAGGTCATTACTGGCGATTTGATTTTGACCGAGATTCTTAAAGGAACCAAATCTGAGGCACAGCTTTTAAGAGTTAAATCCTTTTTTGATGCATTGATTTGCTTTAATCTGTGCGGAAAAGAAATGGCAGTTGCTACAGCAAAAAATTATTTGACGCTCAAAAGCAAAGGCAGGACGGTTCGAAAAACCATAGACGAAATTATCGCCACCTTTTGTATCCAAAACAACATTCCTCTCTTGCATAAGGATCGCGACTTTGAGCATTATGAACGACATTTGAGACTTCGAAATGCTTTATCTCTTTAATTATCCTCATCATGCATCACTCAGGCTTCGTAAATATCATCGGAAATCCAAACGTGGGAAAGAGCTCGCTGCTCAACGAACTGATTGGTGAAAAGCTCGCGATCATCAATGCTAAAGCGCAGACTACTCGGCACCGGATTTTTGGAATTTATAATGATGACGATTACCAGATCGTATTTTCTGATTTGCCCGGAGTGATCAAACCCGCCTACAAAATGCAGGAAAGCATGATGGGTTTCGTAAAGGAAGCCCTTCAAGACGCTGACCTGTTTTTATTCATGGCCGAGTTGGGCGACCGCCAATTCAAAGACGAACGCATATTGGCGAAACTTCAAGAAGCCGAAGAACCACTTTACGTTGCCATCAACAAAATTGACTTGGGTGATCAAGCATCGCTGGATGCCGAAATGGCTTATTGGTCAGAGAAATTTCCAAAGGCAAAGAAGATTTTCCCGATTTCAGTCAAGGAAAAATTTAACCTCAAGGAGTTGTTTCATTCCATTAAATCTGAAATTCCAGAAGGACCAGAATGGTTCCCGAAAGACCAACTTTCTGATAAAAACGATCGATTCATTGTCTCTGAAATTATTCGCGAAAAGATTTTGACCAATTTCCAACAAGAAATTCCATACTCAGTGCAAGTATTAGTTGAAGGATTTCAGGAAGAGCCAGACATTATTCGCACGAGAGCGGTGATCATCGTAGCCCGTGATTCCCAGAAGAATATCATCATCGGTAAAGGAGGCTCAATGATCAAGAAATTTGGCACCCAAGCGCGCAAGTCGATGGAAGAATACTATGGAAAAAAGGTGTTCTTAGAAACCTTCGTCAAGGTAGATAAAGACTGGCGTGATGACGATCGCAAGTTGAAAAAATACGGGTATTAATCGGCTCCTAATCCGAGAGGCAAAACCATTTTTCCGTTAGATAATCTCTTTATTTCGATTCCATTCGAAAGCAAGCAATCAAATTCTGCCTCAACTTTCACACTTTTTCGTTCAGTGTTTGAACTGAATGGGTCGAGGTATTCTTCAATACTCAGCACGTTGAAGCTCGAAGTTTGACCTTGTTTAGCCAATATTGATTTCCAAGTTACACCCTTCTCATCTGTGTATTCGATTTCAATTTCGCCTAAATCGTCATCCAATACTGCGGGAACAATTACGGGTTGAATTTCAATGTTTTTGCTAAAATTGATGGCGCAAGCTGAGGCGTTTTGCGGGAAGATTTGGTTCCATCTGTTGCTCGCTCTGCAGTTTATGGTCTGAATATTCAGTTGGATTTCGTCAACGCCATCAGCAGGCACATCATCATAGTAGTAGTTTACTTCTGATGAGGAGGCCAGGCTTCCCGATTCAAACGACCAACGAAAGTCATACGAACTTCCACCTCTTGCAACCGCTTTATAATTGTATTGCAATGAATCAACATTAGTAGCTTTAATGTCGCAGTCGCAGCCGTGATTTGGTAAATAGACAGTGTCAGTAATGCTTGAGCTGCATCCCGATGAATAGGTCGCTTGAAGTGTGACTGGAAACTTGGTGAAATCGTCATTGGCCGAAAATTGCAGTTCAACCGACTCAGTAGAGTAGGTAATCCCTTCAATCGTCCATTGATAGCTAGATACAGCAGCGCTGGGCTCGGCTTGAAGCGTTACATTATAAACGTGCTGTGTGTCGGTGTTAAACGCATACCGATAGGGCGGTTTGTCGTCCAAAACGGTTTCGTTAAGGCTCGGATTGTTTTTGTTTTTGCTTCTCCATCGAAAAGTAAATTCTGAAGGGCAGAATGCGCAAGGTGCCATTTCGCCAGCATAGAACACGACTCCTAAAGAGTCTGTATCAAAAGAGCTCGTAGAAATATAGTCTGCATTGGCATCCAATAAGAATGCGCTGCCGTTGAAGTTGGCTGCAACGCTAAAAATCGGATTGGTGTTTGGCTCAATCGTATCGGGATCGTAGGGTTTGCAACTCCCTAAAGCGACTGCCAATGCTATGAATAAGGAAAGTTTTTTCATCGGGTTAAGTTCATTTTGAGGTAGAGGTCAAATCGATTGTTTCGATCGGTAAATGTTGTCCTGTCAAACACATCGTTCAGCCCATAGTGGTAACGGCATCCGACAAAGTAAGTGGGATTCAATTGATAAGTGATGTCGATTGGAACAGCGATTCGCATGGAGTTTAAATCTTTCCAATGGGTAAAACCAACTTCTTCTATGGAAACCGTTTGGCTGTTTTCTTCTTCAATTCTGGAAGAAAGAAGGTAGCCTAGCTTAATTCCGGTGCCTACCATCAAACGATTTTTTCGATAGTAAACCAAAATTGGAAGTTCTGTCAAGAGCATTTCTTTCACGCGGATTGTTTGCTCAAACTCATATTTCTGGTAACCATATTCTATTCTTGTTGAAACATCTTCATAGTTCACCATGTCTCGAGCGATACTCACTTCAGCTGCAAGCAGAAGGTTGTTCTGAAGCTGATAAGTAACGCCAATTCCTCCTCGCTGTCCCCAGCGGCTAAAACCCATTGAAGCTGGTTTGTCAAAGGATTTTGAGAATCCGATGTTGAAGTAGGTAGTGAGTGACCTTTTGTGTTCCATATCAGGAATGGTGCGGCCCTCAAAATCAATGTGTTCGGCATCTTTTTCTAGTGTCACCAAAGGCATCAATTCCAATTGGTCGATGGTTCGAGTTACTTCTAATGAAACCTTAGCTGGAATAGTCTGCTCTGCCTCTGATGCGGTAATTACAGGTGCAGGTTGCGTTGACACTATTGCAACAACATCTTCAGATTCTATGCTGTTTTCAGAATCAGTTGAAGTTGGAATGGTTTTATCATCCAATGTAGCGATGGGCTTTGATCCTTCATTTTCGGTGCTTAAAGTTTTCTCAGTGCGGATCGATGCAGAACTTTGTCTTTCAGTGCTTTGAGCTTGAGTGCTAATCAATGAGGTTTTTATATTTGAAGCATTTTCAATGATAGATGGGTTAGTTATCTCCGCAAGTTCAACCGATTCGCTTGATTCTGCTGAATGTGATGCGAACTCAGAAAAAACGTGTTCAGTTTCAAATTTCTCGATTGTGGTACCGTACTTTCTTGGGATATATGATGCTTCAGCATTGAGTAAGAAAAGGGATAGTCCTCCAACCAATGAAAGCACGATGGCACTTCCTGAAAGCCAGTCGAAAAGCAGTTTTCTTCTGCGTTGGGCGGTCAATAGTTTATTCATTTTTTCCCAAGCGGCATTGTCAAATGGTATTGACTCAGCGGCAAACGCATCGTTGAATATATTCTTTAAATTATCTTGACTCATAGCAATAGAGTTGTTAAGCTATTCATACTTTTTTTGAGCATTGTTTGAAGTGTTTTTCTGGCGAAATGCACATGCCATCGGCACGTTGCCTCTGATATTTCTAAGCTTTTCGCTACTTCATCGTAGGGAAAGCCATCCAATACGGCCATGTTAAACACTTGCTGACTCACGGAAGGAAGCGATCTAATCAGACTTCTTAACGATTCAGCGTCCATGGATTGCGAACCTTCATTCGAGGCAGTCACTTTAGCACTCCAAAATTCCTCGGAAAAATTCTGCAAATCGGTCACTTCGTCCCTTGTTTTATTTTTTCTGTACTCATCAATACAGGTATTGATGGTTACGCGTTTCATCCATAGCTCGAATGGTGCCGTCCCGTTGTATTGATCAATGTTCGAACAGATTTTCAAAAAGGCTTGGTTTACCAAGTCTTTGGCGCTGTCGTTATCTTTTTGATATCGTAAGCAGATCTTCATCATTTGACCGTAACATTCCCTGTAGAGCTCAAACTGTGCTTTGTGCTCACCTTTCTTCGTTCGTTTTAATAGATCTTCAGTGATCTTCACTGGCCTTTCATAATTTAAGAAAGGAGGACGCTATCTTTCGACTGCGCCCCCCATCCTCGTTAGTGGTTGCTTTTCAAAAGCATTATTCTTTCACAAGAATTTGATGCTCCACACCGGTTTCATTTTGAATTTCAACGATGTATTGTCCTGAAGCTAATCCAGAAAGATCAATATTGATTGCGTTGCTTGAAACTCTTGTTTGAATCATTTGCTCGCCTAAAACAGAGTAAATAACTACACTCTGAATTTGCTCTTCGCTTTGGATAGAAAGTTGATTCTGCGCTGGATTTGGGAACAATTTAGCGCTGTTCAATTCCACGGACGCTACTCCTGTAGGAGATTCGGGTCGAATGTATTCTGCATACACGAGGAAGTTTGCATTCTCTATTCCTTGAGTTTCCTCGTTCAAAGTGAAAATGTGCGGATACGAAGTCTTGTTCAAAATGTCGACATACATTTTGTAATCGCCATAGGCCACACCGGTCATTTCATACTGACCCTGAGCGTCTGTTTTAACGAATGCTACTACATTGTCATTCATGTCTGTAATGAATACTTGTGCGTTTGCAACTGGATCTCCTTCGCCTCTGTTTCCGCCAGCTAATACAGAACCTCCTACAAAGCCTGGTCCGCCTGGATTTGTTCCAGCAAGTAGTGAGAAATCCAAGTTGAAAATGTTTGAATTACCTACAACAATTGCATTTGCCGAAGACCACAATGCTGCACTGTCATAATACGTTGGGATGTATGAAGCGTATAGTGGGTGTGCAGGAAGCAAAGCTGCCTTTACATAGTATGTGCCAGGACAAGCTTGGAAGTAATACGCTCCAACAGTGTCGAGTACTATGCTATCAATCGCAGAAAGTACACCACCGTTTTCTTGAATCAGATAAACTACAACAGGTGCGTCCTGCGTGATGAATCCACTGATGTAGGCACAATTGAATGCCGAGATGGAAGCTGATGCAACTTGAGTGCAACCAGAAACCGCGTCTGTAATGGTTACTGAATAAGTTCCAGGACATAAGCTAGACTGATTAGCTGTGGTAGAACCGTTGCTCCAAGAATAAGTAAATGAACCATTTCCGCCTGTTACCGATAAGCCAATTTCACCATCGCAGCATGAAACGCAGGTTTCGTTTATTATGCTGATTGAAGGGGTTATTGGAGATTCGAAATTGACTTCAACAGTATCAGACCCAATACAACCGTTTGCGTCAGTCGCTGTAACGATGTATTGACCTGAGGAGTTAGGATAAATGGTACTTCCTGTTTGACCTGTGTTCCATAAGTAAGATGTTCCAACACCGCTTGCTGAGGCTGTTAACACCACAGAATCATTCGCACATGGAGTCAAGCTACTTGCAGAAATTGATACAGGAAGGTTACAACCAACTCCACCGTTGATCGTTATTGTAATACAACTGCTGTCAACACAATTCCATAGACTATCGTTCCAAGTTACACATACTGTATATGTGCCAGGACTTGAAAACGTTGACGTTATAGAGGAGTTAGTGTCAAGAGTATATCCAGATGAAGGAGAGCCACCAGGAATAGTCCAAGTAAAAACACCATTGTTGCTTGTGTTTCCACCGCCCCAAAAAAGAATACTGTCTCCAACGTTTGCGGTGTTAGTTGATGCCAGTATGTTTATTGGGCATTGGCTGTATCCAGCGAAGGATAAAGCCGTTAAAGCTAAAATTGATAAAATTCGTTTCATAATTTAAAATTGTTAGTGATTTAACTCCCTTCACGAAGACGAAGATTAGTTTGTTTGGTCTATTGGAAATTAATTTTCAAAACCATTGACATCAAAGGGGTTAAAAGAAGTCTACCTTTGCACCTTCAATGGCATTAGTAGCAATCATAGGAAGACCAAATGTGGGCAAATCCACACTCTTCAATAGACTCGTAGGTAGACGTCAAGCAATTGTTGACGAATTTTCAGGCGTTACACGCGATAGGCATTACGGTAAATCAGAATGGGGAACGCGCGAATTTTCGCTGATCGACACTGGCGGTTTTGTAAACGAATCAGATGATCTGTTCGAAAAGGAAATCGCCAAACAGGTGAAAATTGCTATGGAAGAGGCAACGTTAATCTTGTTTGTATGCGATTCAAAACACGGAATTAACGACCTCGATCGCGATGTGGCTCGACTGCTGCGTCAAAGCAATAAGCCGGTGATGATGGTGGCCAACAAGGTTGATAATCCAATGAATCATGCCGACAGTTTCGAGTTTTATGAATTGGGATTTGATAAAATTTATCCTGTTTCGGCCATTAATGGCGGAGGAACAGGCGATCTACTAGACGATCTAATCGCGCTGCTTCCCGAAGAAGAACCCGAAGAAGAAAATGAACTGCCAAGAATATCGGTAGTAGGCCGACCGAATGCCGGAAAGTCGAGTTTTGTAAATGCACTTTTAGGCGTAGATCGCAATATAGTTACAGACATAGCTGGCACTACCCGCGATACCATTGACACACACTACAATGCGTTCGGATTTGAATTTACGCTGGTCGATACAGCCGGAATTAGAAAGAAGGCCAAAGTGCACGAAGACTTGGAGTTTTATTCGGTAATGCGCGCAATCAAGGCCATCGAAAGCTCAGATGTGTGCATTTTAATGATCGATGCGAAAGAAGGCCTCGGACAGCAAGACCTCAATATTTTTGGACTGATTGAAAAGAATAGAAAAGGCGTTTTAGTGCTGGTGAATAAATGGGACTTGGTGGAGAAAGACACCAACACCTCCAAAGTTTTTGAAGACAACCTTCGCGAAAAATTGGCGCCTTTTGATGATGTACCGATCATCTTCACCTCGGTGTTGAATAAGCAGCGTATTCACAAAGCACTGCAAGAAGCTTTGGATGTGTATAAACGAAGAACGCAACGCATCAAAACAAACTTGCTCAACGAGACTTTGCTCCCGATTATGGAGCAAACACCGCCACCTGCCACCAAAGGCAAGTACATCAAGATCAAGTATATTCAACAGCTGCCAACCCACGCTCCAACGTTTGCCTTTTATTGCAATCTGCCGCAGTACATCAAAGAGCCTTATCGAAGGTTCGTAGAAAATCAAATGCGTAAACATTTCAATTTCAATGGCGTTCCTATTCAAATCTTCTTCCGACAGAAATAGGATTATAAGGATCGATAAGCTTCATTTGCTTGAGTCAACGTTAGTTATTGGTTTACTCTCAGTGAATGACAATAAAAACACACATACAAAACGCATCGTTGTTCAATAAAAGTTGGGTGATTTTAGCACTTGTGCTTTTACCAATTCAAGTATTAGCTCAGCGCTCTCATTTTGTAGGAGTTTACGGTTCACTGTTTGAAGAGTTTTCTTTTGATCCGCGCATTTCAAAAACACTGATTCCTTTGTTTGCCGATATTGGAACCTATCAAGATTCGGACGACCCTACAAAAACGTGGAGAACTTCACCTCTTACTGTCGGGCTCAGCTACAATACCTTTAATGCGAAAGGCAAAGGTTTCGGAAGTTCGTTTAACTACTATTTTGCTTCAACTGGTTCTATCGGTGTTAGGGGTGGATCTCTGCGTAACGAACACGTGATTTTAGCAGCAAGTATCTACCAAGTTTTAAAGGCGACACCAAAAGGCAGGATTGAGTTGACGGGATATTTACGACCGACTTTTAGATACGGGAAGGATACTTATTGGATAAATTATGGTGGATTTCCCCTTGCAGACCTCTTTCCATATAGACGACTCTTTGATTTTGGCCTAGGTGGCGGAATGATGCTCAATTGTCACCTTCCTCTTGGATTTACAATGTTTGCAGAGTTAGGATTAACCCAGTGGGTGTTTTTATACTCAAACATATTCGATCGAGAAGGTTTGAATTACGGTTACTATCCTTTAAAGCCTTGGCATCAGCTTGATTTTAGAGCAGGCTTGGGCTACACCATCAATGATTTATCTGCTGATTCGAAAAAATAGCTCACCCATTTTACCAACCCTTGATTTCTTAAGAGTCAATGACTGTTAGCTTTTGAGAAAATTTCATTTGTGTTTGATTTGTGTTGAGTTTGCACACCTAATTAGCTACCAATTCGAGTATTTAACCAACCCTAACAACTCTGTTTGCGTTCTTTCAGACATTAGTTCTACCTTCGTGTTAAATGCGTTTATCAGAATTCATTCTCGCAATCTTCTACTTTTTTAGCTCCGTTGGATACGGCTTGGAAGTTCATTATTGCTTAGGCGAAGTGTCTGATGTGAGTTACGCACTGCTCGATACGCATTGCGCCTGCGATTTTTTGAAAGAACCACACGAGCGAAAATGCTGCGAAGAGAAATCATTTTTCAATCAATTAGAAACGGAGCACAGCGCTCCAAGTTTAACGGATGTTTCAACGGTGCACCTGCCTGTTGCAGCCGAGCTTGATTGGAATGCAATGCAATCTGCCGATGCGTCCAGTGAAATAAGCTACGTTTTTATCGATCGTGGACCACCAAAATTGAGAGATCGAGTCATCGAATTTCATTCGTTAATTATTTATGGTTAAGCGTGTTAGATTCATTTTCGAATCCAATTAATTCACGTTTTACATAAATAATTATCATGAAAAGTTTAAAATATTTCCCCGTTTTCTTTTTTACTATACTCTCATTTTCGGCCCTTGCACAATCAAAGGTTGTTGAAGACACCCTCATTGTAAAAGGCATTTGTGGCATGTGCAAAGAGCGCATCGAAGAGGCTGCTTATGGCAAAGGTGTTAAACTTGTGAGCTGGGATAAGGCAACAGACCAATTGTCCTTGACATACAGATCAGATAAAACAACCATCACTGAGATCGAAGAGCGTATCTTAAAGGCTGGCCATAGCACAGGTAACCGCGAAGCGCCTCAAAATGCCTATGATAAATTGCCGGACTGCTGCCGTTACAACGAATTGGAAAAGCATTAATCCATGAAAAAATTCATTGGATTCCTCGGTCTATTGACCTTGGGAAGCAACTTACTTGCGCAGCAAAATGTAAGCGGCATGGTAATTCAAGAAAGCACGGATTCCAAATTTTCTCCCATTGTTTTCGCGAATGTGTATTGGCTCGGAACTCAAATTGGAACTTCAACAGACTCAAACGGTTATTTCGAAATTCCTCGAACATCGTCAACCAATAAGTTGGTTTTTAGTTACGTTGGCTTTAAGAGTGACACCATTAAGGTGAAACAAACAGATGAGTTAACCATAGTGCTTAAGCAACAGCAATTAGAAGGCGTTGAGGTAGTTTACCGTCAAAAATCAACCGAGATTTCATACATGGATGTGCTCAAAACAGAGAATATCGGTGAGGAAGAGCTGTATAAAGCAGCATGTTGTAACCTTTCTGAAAGTTTTGAAACCAATCCTTCTGTGGATGTTTCGTTCACAGATGCCGTAACAGGCACCAAGCAAATTCAGATGCTCGGCTTGGATGGCAAGTACACTCAAATTACCCGCGAGGCGATTCCAGATGTGCGCGGATTGGCCACGGTGCAAGGCTTGACGTACATTCCAGGTGTTTGGATCGAAGGAATTCAATTAAACAAGGGCGCAGGTTCTGTAGCCACAGGATTTGAAAGTGTTACTGGTCAAATTAACGTTGAATTGCAAAAGCCCGAAACAGCCGATGCTTGGTTTCTCAATGGCTATGCCAATCAAGGTGGGCGCACCGAGCTCAATGCAAATGTTGCACACGTAATTAATGATAAGGTCTCGACAGCGGCACTTATTCACGGTAACATCAGGCCGATGGAAGTAAATCAAAACGGAGATTCATTCCTTGATTTCCCCACAGGCTATATGGTGAATGCGCTGAATCGATGGAAATTCAACAGTAATAAAGGCCTCATGGGACAAGTGGGCGTGCGAGTGTTAAAAGAAGAGCGGCAAGGCGGGCAAAGCGAAAGCGAGTTCACTAATCCGTATACACTTGGTTGGAATACTGACCGATACGAAGCGTGGGGAAAAATGGGTTATGTTTTTCCGAATGCAAAGTACACCAGCATTGGCATTAGAGCATCGGCAGTTTACCACGCCTCCGAACATTATTTTGGCAATACAACCTACAATGCCGAGCAGCAATCGGGCTACATCAATGGAATTTACCAGTCAATTATTGGCACTTCAACCCACAAATACAGAACCGGGTTAAGCCTGCAGTACGACAAGTTTGACGAACGACTTGATAGCAATCAATATGTGCGTCAAGAGCTGGTTCCAGGTGCCTTTTTTGAATATACCTATACGTACTTCGAAAAGTTCTCGGCCGTTTTGGGAATACGAAGCGATTACCACAATTATTATGGATTCTTCGTTACACCACGTTTTCACCTGCGTTACGAAGTGCGCGAAGGATCGGTGCTTCGGGCTTCTGGTGGAAGAGGACAGCGCACTGCAAATGTGATTGCAGAAAACATTTCGCTCCTCGCATCCTCTCGAAGTTGGAATATCGCCACAAACCCTCAAATTCAAGGCTTTGGTTTAAGGCCTGAAATCGCATGGAACTTCGGGTTAAACTTTACTCAAAATCTTAGAATTGACTACCGACCAGCAACGTTTAGTGTTGATGCTTACCACACTGAGTTTGAGAATCAAACCGTTATTGACATGGAAGACGCAAGGCAAGTGCGTGTTTACAATTTGGTAGGTAGAAGCTATGCCACTAGCGTTCAAGCGCAATTCGACTATGAATTGTTACGAAGGTTAGATGTTCGACTGGCTTACCGTTGGTATGATGTGATGACGGAATACAGCGGTACGCTGTTGACAAAACCTTTCGTTTCTAGGCATCGTGCGTTTGTCAACTTAGCCTATGAAACTAAAAACGATTGGAAGTTTGATTACACGGTGCAGTGGCAAGGTGAGAAACGCATTCCTAGCACAAAGTCAAATCCCGAAGCGTTTCAACTCGCGTCTCAATCACCCTCCTTGATATTAATGAGCGCACAAGTTACAAAGGGATTTAAGGAGCGCTTTGATGTGTATGTCGGCATGGAGAACATCGGTAATGTCCGGCAAAACAATCCGATTTTAGCCGATAACAATCCGTTCGGAACATACTTCGATAGTTCGCTCATTTGGGGTCCCGTATTCGGCAGAATGACGTATGTCGGCTTTCGATTAAAATCAAAGAAGCGCTAGACACACTTCAGTGCACTCGGAAGAATTTGTGCGCTGAATGATTGGCCTTTGGTCAAATGGCCTAAGAATTCGCCATCTGTTTCGATCGGCAACACGCCTTCGAGCACCGTTATTTTAATGGATTTACTTTTATGGTAAGTCACGCGCGCATCGTTTACATAATCACAACGTTTGAGTGTCGATTGGTATTTGATAAAGTCGAAGACGCCTACATTTCCAATAACGCTTAAACCCATTAAGCCATCATTTATGCCCGATTGTGGATTTAGTCCTAATCCATTTCCCGCATACGCTCCATTTCCAAGCGCTGCTAAAAAAGTTTCGCCAGTGACGTTCTTTTCGCCAATGTCGATCTTCAGCACAGGCGCTTTATATTTTGCCAGCCAAGCGATAATGGCTGTGTAGTAATTAAATGCTGCTGGCATTTTGAATTTTCGAGCGTTCACGGTCTTTGCGATTTCAGCACCAATACCGCATGTTGTCATATTTAAAACGTACGTCTTGGCATTGAACGCATCAATTTGTATAAGGTCGATGTCTCGAAATGAGGCAGATGCGAGTTTTTCAATCATTTGGCTCAGGGTGCCTGACGAAAATACGCGGGCGAAATCATTTCCCGAACCGGCAGGGATAAAACCAAGCGCTGGCCTTTCTTTGGTTGGAATTTGCATAAGGCCATTCACAACGTGATTGTTGGTGCCATCGCCACCGCAACTTATTACCAGGTCGAATCCAACACTCTCTTCTGCCAGATTTTTGGTGTGGTGATCATTTAATGTAAACGCAATTTCAATGGGTTGACCCAATGTATTGGCCTCACGGATAAGTGCGTCTTTGCGTTTTGAACGACCATGAATTATCATTTTAATCTTCACGTTTCAATCTTAAATAAAAAAGACGCTCAAGTGAGCGCCTTTTTAATAACTGCGAGAATTCTGGCATTACATCATTGGGTGACAATGGAAGTTCACCGTTTCTGATACCTCGTTTCCATCATGGTCAATGAGTACTTTAACAGTTAACGACATATCGCTGTGTCCTGAAACATTATTGACCCACTTTTCTGAATAATGGATCATGCTCTGGTCGTGCTCATGCGCCTCATAGGTCAGCACTTCTTCATTTGTGGAAAGATTAGTTAACCGCACTTCATAGCCATGGATCTCACCCTGTGTTTCAATCATTGCGTGAATGTTGATGGTATCACCCCCCATAAATGTGGTTCCAGCTTCTGGGTTGTCAATTGTGATTTTGGCGGTTATTTCTGGCTCGTACTCGCAGGTTCCATCGTCTTCTGTTGCTTCTGAATCATAGTTGATTGCAGTGGTGTCTGTGCACCCTTCAACTTTTTTACATGATGTGTTAAGGGTTATTGATAGTACTAAAGCGCTTGCTGTAAGAATATTTATAAATTGAATTTTCATTGTTTTTTAGTTTTAATTAGATAATTGATTTCGATTTGAAACACATGAAGTGCTTCTATATTTCCTTGAGCAAATTGCTGCTCAATGGGAAGTTGATAAGAACCAGCTAAAATGAAGTCTTTCAGCCTCAAGCTAGCTCCAACATCTGAGTAAAGAAAGTGTCCTTTAGAGTATGGATTAACTCTATGAACCCTTGAATCTGCCAAGTCCCAATCTGCGTTTTGAAACGTTAAACCTGCATGTGGACGCAGCCAAAGTGATGAATTTGAATTGAGTACGATCCAACGCATAATTTTTATGCTGCTTGCGAACCTGTTACCGTACTGATAGAAATTTTCATTTGCTGTATTGATTACATAAGATAAATCAGCCATTGCACCCCATTTATCTGCCTTCATTAAGTAAGATGCAGATAGGGGGAAATCAAATGAACCCGTTCCAGGCTGGAGGTTAGCGTTAATGAGGTTTTCATCATCGTCAGCTAGTGTATTATTTCCAAATGGGAATTTTACGCCACCACCAATAAGCAATCTGTGCTTAAAAAGCTTGGCGCTGTCTGTTGAACTAGATAGAACAAGATGAGCAGATAACGAAGGATCTCCTATCCCCATAGTGGAGGTAGATTGATCTATTTCGTATTGAGCAGATCTTCTGACTGGAACTTGTCCTGAAATCAAAAGATTATTCATCGGAAACAGCCTAAAATGAACATCTGCAGTTTGAAAATCGTCTCGAGAAACTTCAGGAGTTTTGTTTTCAAATAATGTAGGATGGGTACTCTGAAATCGTTGCTGTGAAAACATCACACCAACACTGTTTACATTCCAAAATGAAGACCATCCGCCCATATTTGATCCAGCCGAACAACCGCAAATATCGCATGCATTAGCGCTGATTCCGCATATGACCGCTAAAACGGTCAGCGAAATTTTAATATGCATTTAAATAGATATTGCTTGTTAAATTGTTGATTTATAGAATATCAACAAGCAATGGGAGGATGGAAAATGTCGCGACTGAAAGTGGATTGATAGAATAGAACTGGTGAACCGTTTCTAAGATTTACTATTTGATATGGTTTTGTCAGTTCTATCTCATTTTCGCTGATGGTAGTAGGGTCGATTTCTTGAAGAAGACTAGCTGGAACCACAGGTGTAGTATCTCTCTTACCTTCAGCTGCTTTTATTTTTTTTGCCAGCACACACTTGCCATCGCAATGCATCATAGGTGTGTTTTTGTTTTCACACAGCTCTTGGATTATCGCAGACTTATTAATTTGATACCAAATGAAAATAGAACTTTTAATGGTCGGTTGAACCATTAACATCAGTAAAACAGAAAGTGAAATCCATTTCATTTCTGCAAATGTAATGTTGAATTAGTGAATTGGGAGTAGTATTATTGACAATTAAACTACCGAACTATGAATACGCGTAATGCTTCCTCGTTAATTGGATTGTTCTCATTAATTATCATTGTTTCATCATGTGGTGGTGAAGACTGCACGCCTCTTCAAACAGAATTGAATGAAGTGAAATCTGATCTTGCAAATAGAGATTCATTGCTAGACGCCATTGGAAGTACCTTTTCTATGATTGATTCTAATATGCTAAGCATGAAAGCGATAGAAGGGGAATTGATGGAGCAGATGAAATCTCCCGAGGCAAATGGAGATGCCATCCGATTGAATGCAGATAAAATGAAACAAATCATGGCGCTCAATCAGTCGTATATCCAACGGCTAGAAAGCAACCTTAGTGCAAGCAGCTCCACTTCTATGAATCTTTTTTCAATCATTAGTTCGATGGAAGAAAAGGTGATGAATAACAACCTTCGCCTTGCTCGATTGAATCATGACCTCGGCAGTTTAGGGACTGATTTCAAGGATATGTTTAACGAATACATGCAAGCAGAAGTAGATAAAATGGTGTTGCAAGAGAATTTGCAATCGATGGAAGGGAACCTATCTTCAATGGAAGCACAAATGAAGGAGCTCAAAAACAACCTGAACACGGCTTATGTGGCCATTGGCACCCGAAGAGACTTGATCAAATCTGGCGTATTGGAAAAAGGCGGTTTATTGAAAAGTGGAGGTGTGAATAGTGACTTAGATCGATTGGCGTTCACTCCTTATGATATTCGTGAATTTGAATCGTTTGAGGTAGGTGTCACTAAAATCAAATTGGTCACTGACCATCCTACTGAAAGCTATAAAATTGAAAATGGAAAGCTCATTATTTTGTCTCCAAAGCTGTTTTGGAGCATTTCAAAATACTTAATTGTAGTTACCGATTAAGTTTCTGTAAAAGTGGGTTCACCGTTTTAAACCACAGCGGAGGAATCAAACTCAAGAGCATCATTCCTGGGTATCCAGCTGGAAGCTGCGGACTATCGGGTAAATGTGTGAGCGATTGATATTTTTTACTCGCTTTGTAATGATGATCGCTGTGCCGGGTCAATTCAAATAGCACGATTCTGCCGATCGGAAAATCACTGTTCCACGAATGCCATGGCTGCACACGCTCGTAATTACCATCTTCCTTCAATGTTCTTTTTAGGCCGTAATGTTCGATGTAATTTACTGTTTCAAGAAGTAAAATGCCAATGAATGAGGCGGCTAAAAATCCCGCGAATCCTTTGACGCCAAACGCTAAATAAATAAAGGAAAGGAAGAAGAATTCTATCAAAACCACCTGAATCATTTGGTTTTTAAGGTTGAATACGAGCCTGTTCTTTTTCAATTGAAGCGCTTCTTCTATTTGCCACGCTGAGATAAAAGTTCCTGCAATCGATCGCGGCCAAAAGGAGTAAATTGGCTCACCAAAGCGCGCAGTGGCAGGGTCGTTTGGAGTTGCAACATTTCTGTGATGACCGCGGTTGTGCTCGATGATAAAATGCATGTAAAGTGAAGATAAAAGCAGTGCTTTGGCCAAAATGCGCTCAAAAGCATTTTTTCTATGGCCCAGTTCGTGCGCCACGTTTATTCCAATTGCACCGCATTGAATTCCCATGCTTAAGGTCATCCCGATTATTTCATACGTTTGAAGGTTTTGGGTGGTGATGGTTTGCAAAAAATATAACAATAAACTGTATTGCACAGGAACCATTATATACAGCAGAATGTCATAGAAACGCGAATTTTTCGATTTATTTGTGTCATTCTCATTTTTGTCTGGCGGAAGAAAAAGCTCCAAAATAGGAATGATCACGAACGCTTCAATAAGGGTTGAAAAGCTCCAAAAACCATGGTAATAAATACTCAAGAAAGTCGCCACGGGCAGACTGTAGGCAATAAGGTATTTATAGTTGGAATTCACAATTGCATTTGAATGAAAAAATAGAAGCAATAAAAATATAAAAAATGAAACTTACTATGCTTGCATAACGTATTTGATTTATTGTTTTTATCTAAAAATCCAACGATTATGAGATCGCCTGAAGTAGAAGTTTCGCAGCCTATCGTGTTTGCTGATCAAAAACTGAGAAAAATATTCGTTATGAATAGCGATAGAGCGGGTGTGGTGGCGCCAGAAAACTTAGAATTAAAAGATAAATTGGGTAATGTGGTAATTGTTCCGACCAATTTATCGAGTGGAATGACCGTAATGGATGTGCAAGGAATAAAGGCGGGCGGTTATTTTCTAAGTGTGCACGGCACAACAGAAACTACCAAAAAATCATACTGTTTTAAGCGCTTATCTTTTCGTAGAAGGTCTTGTATTCGGCTACTGTGCGTTCATTTGACAAGTGCGTAGTCACCCTTTTTAAAGCTCCAAGCGCCAGTTTATTTCGTAATTCAGCATTTTCATACAACGCAGAAATTGCTGCACTGAGCGCGGCTGAATTTTTAGGAGGAACAACAATCCCAGAAACCATTTCTTCTACCATGTCCCGATTTCCAGATATGTCAGTCATGATCACGGCATTTCCCAAATACATCGCTTCGATCATTGCTTTTTGTGTGGCTTCACCGAATATGGATGCTGAAATGGACATGTCACACGCTTTCACCAAACTCGAAGCGTCTTTTCGAAAGCCGGTGAACCTGAATCTGTCTTTTAGATGGAAGGCATCAATGCTAGCCAGCATTTCTTTCGTGTCCAACCCTTCACCGATCATCAAAAAGTAGATTTTGTATGCTTTAGGTAGTTGCGCAACGGCCTCGATTAAATAGTTGACGCCCTTCATTTTGGTCCTGAAATTGGCTACGAAGGAGCAAATAACTGCTCCTTTTTCGAAGTTGAATTCAGTGAGGTTTGCCGGCTCCACATGGTCATACCACTCTGATTTGTGGCCTTTGTTTATGGTGACTGCACGATCTTTGGCTACGCCACTTTTCAAATACATTTCTCTCACACTTTCAGCCAAACAAACCATATAGTCGATGCGTGGATTCAAAAAAGACAGGTAATTGCTTGGATCATACCAATGAATATTTCCCGTATATCCCCGGTACGAAACCAATTTGACTGCTTTATTGCGCCATATTGCCCAAGCACTATTTGCAATGGCTTTGCTGTTGAAAGCGTGAATGATGCCTATGTTTTTTCTGTGTACTGTTTCTTTGATCAGACGAATTGCTTTTCGATCAAATTTACTTTGAGGTAAATAGTCGATGATCTCGCAGCCTGCATTTCGAAGTTTCTCAGGGTAAATGCCCTGCGTTGGTGTGATCACCGTTATGCTGAACCCAAGTGCAGCTAAACCAATAAATATTTCTGCTTCCGGCCTAATTGGATTGACGGGATCGTTGTAGTTGCTTATTACGAGAATGCAAGGTTTCGCCACCTAAAAATGAATTTAAAGGAGTGCTTTATCTTTGGGCTCCCACAGTTCAACTTTTCTACCATCAAGGTCAATAATCCAAGTAAATTTACCGTATTCAAACTCCTGAGGCTCACCAACGATCTCCACTCTACTTTTTCGCAGTTCATTCAGAAGAAGATCCAAATTTTCAACGCGATAATTGATCATGAATTCGCTCTCGCTTGGTTTGTAGTAGTCGGTGTCCTGCTCCATCGGACTCCATTGGGTGATGCATTCAGCCTCAGGGTCTTCATTATCACGCCAGTTGAAAGTATGGCCGTATTTATCAGAGATTATTCCGAGGTTTTTCTCATACCATTCTTTAGACTTTTTAGGGTCTTGTGATTTGAAGAATACGCCACCAATACCAGTAACTTTTTTCACTGGTGCTTGATTTAAATGAGAATTGATTTTCTGAAATCGCTCACTGCTTTCGTCAGCGTATCTATATCTTCTCGCTTCAATCCCACAATGGTCTTCTTTCCCGATTTGAGTTCATATACAGAGGGTAAATCAATGCGGTTTAAGGTAGTTAAGACCGTTTGAAACGACTTGTATTCGGTCTGAATTTCAATCGGTATTTGATAATCGGTCAAAACGGACTCGAGATTATTTCCGTAGTTTTTTTGCTGGTTGAGCAAGTGAACAAACAATATGAGGTCGTGATCTTGAGCTTGGTCAAGCACAATATTTAACCCTTCCATGTAGCAACCCATCACCATTAAAAATCCGAGACCTTCTTTTTCTTGATCAATGAGCACCTTGTGTCCTAAGTCATACATGTCTAAAATGATTCGTCCGAGCGAATCAGGTTTGGTCAGGTTTTCGTTGAATCGGTTCACGTGAACTTGGGTTATTTTTACTCCGAGACCCAAATTATCAGCGATTTGTTTGCACGTTTTAAAGTAATTCAAGCTCGCTTGTTGGTGAGAAAACGAAGAGGTATAGCCGAGGTCAAGCATGTACATTCCAAAAAGAATGCCCGACTTATAGTAAGATTTCTGACCGTTTACGATCGGAAGCAAATTTGTTGGATCGTAAACTGAATTGGTGTTTTTAAGTAATGCAGGAATTTGCATGGGTGTTGGAAGGGTGAGTATTCGCGCTGAATTCTCTATTATTTCCGTTTGATTTCGCTGGTTGGATGAATTATCATCACCGCTTCTGTCATCGCCAGAGTTTGACGTGCAACTGTTTAGCGACAGCAAAATAATCATCAAGTATGTCAGATTCTTTATGCTCATCTGATCATTACCTTTTTGTAGAGACTGTCTGTTTGTGAAGTAGCTCTGATGATATACACACCTGGCATAGTGAAGTTGTCTTTATTCAGATGGTATTCAATTTTTTGTTTCGTTTTCGAAACGGGTATAAGCTCTGATATGGTTCTTCCAGCTCCATCCATAACGTAGGTTTTGAATACCCCATTCGGACAATCATCCAGTGTTACTGTGCATGAGGGCACGCATGGATTTGGATTGACATGCAGCTCACAATCACCTGTGTTTGAAATTTTTATAATCGATACAGCAATAAGTTTAGATGCTCTAACGACATCCAGAAAATTCACTTGTGTGACGCGATAATAGTAGGTGCCTGGTTTTAAGTTGGCGTCTAAATAGCGCTTTGGGTCGTCATTGGCTTTGCTAGCGTTGTCGGCTTTAATGGTGGTTATTTCATTGAATGTCATCCCGTTGCTCGAGCGTTCTAGAATAAATTTATCACTCGGTGTTCCGAGTTTCGGACTCCATTCGAGCAATATGTTCGTATCATCGTTCAAGCTGGCTGTAAAGTCTATCAATTCGATAGGGAGCAGATGAATCGTATTGCACCAGCCTTTACCTGAAACCGTCCCTGAAACATTGGCATTTCCGCTTCCGCACACTTCCGCACCCTCAGCGATTCGAATATTTCCATGGGCGTTAAGCCTTCCATCAATGATGATGTGCGCTTCTTTCGTTAATGTTATTTCTCCGTTTATGGTGAGTGTCGAATTGGCATCAATTGTAATGCTGGCGTTTCCACTTAACCTTAAATCTCCATTGACTTCGAGTTTCCCACCATTGCTGATCAGTAGTTGGGCATTACCATCGATGCTCATTGGATTGCACTCAGAGATTAATGAGTCCTCAATGAACACCGTGATTCCCGTTTTAAGCGCGCATCCCGGATTGATTCCAGAACGAGGTCCGTCATGATTTTGATCAGACCAACTCGCAGTAGATTCATACGAACCATCATTGCGCGAGTAATAACTTTTACCCTCATCTTGGCTTAAGGCAGATAGTGCACTCAAAAGCATCAAGGAAAAAGCAAAAACAGGTATGTATTTACTTCGGATCACGTTTTATGTTGCTCTACGAGTTTCAATGGCGATGGTTTCTTTAATCAGACATGTTGCTCACCTTGAGCATATTTGACATGCCTTTTTTAGCGATGGGCATACTCGCAATATTAATGAGCAGGTCATTTTCGTTGAGGAAACCTGCTTTTTTGAGTTCGTATTTAATGTCAGAAATCGTATGGTCGGTGCTCACGAACTTATCGTAATAAAATCCTTTTACTCCCCACACTAAACTCAGCATGTTGAGGATTTTAAAGTTTGATGTAAATACAAAAATCCACGCGTTGGGCCGGTAAGAAGAAATTCGAAAGGCAGTATAGCCAGAAAAGGTCATGGTCACGATTGCTTTTGCTCCTGTTTTCTGACTCAGTCGCACTGCCGAGTGGCAAATAGCATCCGTAATAATTCTATCGTCAGTGCTTTCGTGTACAATATCTCTAAAGTATATGCCGTCATAATCTTCCACTCGAGTGATGATTTTTGACATGGTGTTGACCACTTCAATTGGAAACTTACCTACGCTGGTTTCGCCACTCAACATTACAGCATCCGCACCATCCATCACCGCGTTGGCCACATCATTTACTTCGGCTCGGCTTGGCGTCATGTTGTCGATCATGCTCTCCATCATTTGAGTTGCAATAATCACTGGTCTTCCAGCTTTCTGGCATTTACGCACAATTTCTTTCTGAACCAATGGCACATTTTGGAGCGGGATTTCTACTCCAAGATCACCGCGTGCAACCATGATTGCATCGGTTTCGTGGATGATGGCGTCAATATTCGCTACCGCTTCGGGCTTTTCGATTTTTGCGATGATGCTTACTTTTTTACCACTTTTTGTGATGTGATCGCGTAGTTCGATGATGTCTTTTTCACTTCTCACAAATGATAGTGCTACCCAGCTTACATTATGGCTGAGCGCAAAGGCCAAATCGTGCAAATCTTTTTCAGTAAGGCATGGAAGTGAAATTTTCGTGTCAGGAAGGTTTACGCCTTTTCTTGGTCGGAGAATTCCACTTTGTGTGACCTTGGTGATCACATCTGTCCCTTCCACCCTTAGCACTTCTACCCGCAGTTTTCCATCGTCAAGTAAGATTGTTTCGCCCGGCTTTACGTCATTGACCAAGTTGGGGTAACTCACCATCACCCGATTCACGTCACCAATTATTTCATCGGATGTCATCCTTAACTCAGCACCCATTTTAAGCTCAACCTCATCAGTTGAAAGACTTCCTACGCGCAGTTTTGGGCCGCTTAAATCAGCAAGAATGGCAGTATGCGTGTGCATTTCACCGTCAATTGCGCGAATTATTTTAATGACTTCTTCATGGTCTTTATAGTCTCCGTGCGAAAAGTTGAGACGTGCTACATTCATCCCTTCTTGAATCATTTTTGTGAGCACTTCTTTGCTGGAGCATGCCGGACCGATGGTGGCAACTATTTTGGTTTTATTTTTTATCATCTGATTCTAGCGAATATATGCAAAGGGGAACCCCTTCGTGTAATTATAAAATTAATGTATCAACACTCTATTCTTCAAAGAGTGTATACTGTATTTTACTGAACTTGTCGCTGTCCATGACAGATACAAATTGAAAGCTCTCCACGTTGTGAAGTAACTCAAGAAAAATACTTTCATCAAAAATGTCAAGATAGCCTTCTACAAAGATGAAATAGTCATACTGTTTAAGCTCTTTAAACAAGTATGCGTCTTCATTTTGATTGGATAAAATGATGTAATTGAGGTGGTTGTCTTCATCTTTGGCTGTGAATTTTGCAAATGCATCCAAGTCAAGATGGTCTGAATTTTTTTTCTTTAGATCTCTGAGGAAGTCAATTTTTAAGGCTTTGCTCAAGTGCCAAGCTACGCGGTAGTCTTTTAAATGGCAACTCAATCCAAAGGCGAGGAAATCAAATTCTTCTTCGAGTTGTAATCGGTGTTTAGACATATCATATTATCAGCTTGTTGCAAGCTTCGCACGAAGCTATTTGCTCTGCTTTCTTTTTAGAGCGTTCTTTTCCTCGTGCAATCAATTCTTGATTTACAATGATAGAGCAAACAAAGAGGTTTTCATCGTTTGGGGTATTGCTCGTATCAAAAATTAACGAAAGTTTTCGCTGTTGGGTCCATTCGATTAACTTACTCTTAAAGTCAAAGGCTTGTTCGATGATCTGCTCTATATCTATGTATCGAGGTATGAGAAATTGATCGATGCTGTTTTTAGCTATGGAAAAGCCTCGGTCGATGTAGATTGCTCCAATCCATGCTTCTAAAGCATTTCCAATGATCTTGTCCATCGAGTCTTCATTGCCAATGCGCGCTTCGATAACTTCATGCAGACCAGATGCTTTGCCTACTGCACCAAGTGTTTGCCGGTTTACAATGCGTGCTCTGATTTTAGTCAGTTCGCCTTCGTTGTTTTCAGGATATTTTTTGAAGAGGAACTCGGTGACAACCGTATCGAGCACAGAGTCGCCTAAAAGTTCTAATCGCTCATTGCAGTCGGTATGCTCATATTTTCCTGATCCCACGACTGACTTGTGCCTCAGGGCTTTTTCGTACCAGGAAATATCGTGAGCAGAAACACCCCAATTTGATCGCAAATATTCTGCTAATCGCTTTTGTCGGGGCGAAAATTTGGTAGAAAAAAATAGGGAAGAAAGAAGAATCTTAACCTTCACATTTTTTGAAAATGACTGAAGCATTATGACCTCCAAATCCAAAGGTGTTGCTCAAAGCAACCTTCACTTCTCTTTTCTGAGGCTTGTGAAAGGTGAGGTTTAGTTTTTGATCGATGCCTTCATCGTCAGTAAAATGATTGATCGTTGGCGGAACGATATCATTCTTGACGGCAAGAAGTGTTGCTATTCCTTCAATAGCGCCTGTTGCACCTAGCAAATGTCCGGTCATCGACTTTGTTGAACTGATATTCAAACTTTCGGAGTGATCGCCAAACACAGCGCGGATGGCTTTCAGCTCAGCAATATCTCCCAGTGGAGTGCTGGTTCCATGCACGTTGATGTAGTCGAAGCTTTCTGGTGAAAGGCTTGGGTCATCTTCCATGGCAGAGCGCATTACATTTAACGCTCCAAAACCTTCAGGGTGTGGGGCAGTGATGTGGTATGCGTCAGCAGAAAGTCCACCGCCTGCTACTTCGCCATAAATCTTTGCTCCTCGTGCTTTGGCGTGCTCGTATTCCTCCAGAATCAAGCAACCAGCACCTTCGCCCATCACAAAGCCATCTCTGTCTTTGTCAAAAGGCCGCGATGCAGTTTGAGGGTCATCATTTCGGGTCGACAATGCGTGCATTGCGTTAAATCCTCCAATCCCTGATTCGTTGATCGCTGCTTCTGAACCACCGGTTACGATCACATCAGCTTTTCCAAGTCGAATGTAGTTAAATGCGTCAATCATAGAGTTGGTGCTCGTGGCGCATGCACTGACTAAACTAAAGTTTGGACCTCTGAAACCGTACTTAATAGAAATATGTCCAGAAGCGATGTCTGAAATCATCTTCGGGATGAAGAACGGGTTAAATCGCGGGATTCCACCCCCATTTACAAAGCCTTGTACTTCGTCTTGGAAAGTGATTATTCCGCCAATTCCCGAACCCCAAATCACCCCAACACGCTCAACATTTAACTTATCTGAAACCAAATTTGCGTCAGCAATGGCTTCGTCAGCCACGATCATAGCGAACTTGCTAAACAAGTCGAGCTTTCGGCCTTCTTTGCGATCGAAAAAATTATCGAGGTCGAGGTTTTTTACCTCGCAGGCAAATTGGGTTTTGAAATTAGACGCGTCAAAGCGGGTAATAGGTGCCGCTCCACTTTTGCCCATTAGGAGGTTGTCCCAATACTCTTGTGCATTGTTGCCAATAGGCGTCAAAGCACCTATGCCGGTAACCACTACCCGCTTAAGCGTCATATTCAAATAGGTTTAAGGTTCTTACGAGACGTGCTCAGAGATATACTTAATCGCTTCGCCAACTGTAGCGATATTCTCAGCTTGTTCGTCTGGAATAGCGATGTTGAACTCTTTTTCAAATTCCATGATCAATTCCACAGTATCCAATGAATCTGCTCCTAGATCATTTGTGAAGCTTGCTTCTGGAGTAACTTCTCCTTCATCTACTCCGAGCTTATCAACGATGATAGCTACTACTCTTTCTTTAATGTCAGCCATAGTGCTTAATTTATTTATGCTTATAAGATTGCAAAGAAATATCTTTTAGATTAATTAATGCAAATAGAATCTTAATCGAACAATTTTACAACTTCTTCAAAGTGTTTTCTGCGAATGTTTGGAACCTTAACATCGTCTGCCGGATAGCCTACTGGAAGCAACAAGAAAGGTCTCTCATTATCAGGCCTGTCAAGGAGTGTGGTTAAAAAGTTCATCGGACTAGGAGTGTGCGTGAGGGTTGCTAACCCGGCATGATGAATGGCATTAATCAACATGCCGCAAGCTATTCCAACCGACTCATTTACGTAAAAAATTTGATGTTTTTGGCCGTTTTCATATTCGAATGCACGCTTAAAAACGACAATTATCCACGGCACAGTTTCAAGGAATGGTTTTCGCCAATCGGTGCCAAAGGGTTCTAAATCTTTAAGCCATTGATCGCTCATTCTGTGCTCGTAGCTTTCTTTTTCTTCTTTTTCCGCAGCCGCTCTGATTTTTGATTTCATTTCTTGCGATCGAACAACGCAAAACGTCCAAGGCTGTTTGTGTGCTCCACTTGGAGCGGTGCTGGCCGTCATGAGAATATTTTTAATCGCCTCAAAAGGGATATCACGATCTGAAAACGAACGAATGCTTCTTCTGCGATCTGAGTACTCCAACAATTGGCGCGATCGCAACAAGACCTCTTCTTCGTCAAATCGAAACGGTTCGTGAGAAATAAATCGCTCTTCTTGATTCATAGACGGTGCTACTTTTGCCGAGCAATTTACACAGATAAATTTATCCTACATGACAAAGGTTACAATCGCACTTTTTGCTTCAGGGGCTGGTACAAACGCAGAAGCAATACTGAATTATTTCAAGGAAGATCCTGCGATTGATATCGGGCTGATAGTTACCAATAAATCGGATGCCGGTGTGATAAAGGTCGCTGAACGATGGAAGGTTGAATACGCGATCATCAACAAACAAGACTTGGAAGATGAAGAGCTTGTGATGGCAGTGTTGGAAGAATATAAAACTGATTTTATTGTGCTCGCAGGATGGCTCTTGCTCATGCCTTCGTTTTTGGTGAAGGCCTTTAAAGGCAATAGTTTAAATATTCATCCTGCGCTGTTGCCAAAGTTTGGCGGCAAGGGAATGTATGGTCACCACGTGCATTCAGCAGTGAAGACCTCAGGCGAATCAGAATCTGGAATAACGATTCATCAGGTCAATGAAAAGTATGACGAAGGAAGTGTGGTGGCTCAGCATAAAGTAGCCATCGATTCCACTGATAGTGCTGAAGATATCGAACGAAAAGTGAGGGCCCTTGAATTGAAGTTTTATGCCCCTGAAATAAAAAAATTCATCCAACAGAAGTTTAAATAGCGGTTGGAGACTACAAATTGAATATTTTGGGCGCACCTTAAGTTAAAACCTACTTAACTATGCTTCTAATCAACTTTAAATTTTGGCGTCACACGCTGATATTTTCTTTGTGTGCCCTAACATTCGTTTCTGCAACAGCTTCTCCGTTTGACTTTCTAAGCGAAGCATTCGATGTTTCTGCCAGTATAGAAGCAGATGTGCCGCAAGATCATGCCGCCAGTTCTAGTGAAATAGCAAATGGTGATGATGCTCATCACGCGGCTGAGGGAGGTCATCATGGCCCAGACACCAGCCCGCTTTTTTTTATCATTTTAGCCGTGTTCATAGGAGCAGCAACGCGTCATTTTCTGAAGAAAATCCCCGTTCCATTTACAGCTTTGCTTCTGATTATTGGCATTGTTCTAGGCGTGCTGAATCGAATGGGTTTATTTATGCAATGGGGTAGTGTGGACGTGAGTTTTATTCATGATTCCTTCATCTGGGCATCCCATATTGACCCCCACATGCTGTTTTTTGTGTTTTTACCGATTTTGATTTTCGAAGCTGCGTTTGCTATGGACTTACACACGTTTAAAAAATCGGCCGCAAACTCCACAATTTTGGCCGTGCCAGGTATTTTAATGGCGCTGGTTTTAACAGGAGTAATGGTTTATGCGATCGATATTTTTGATATCGGATTGGAAGGTTGGGCAAATTGGAGTTTGGCTTTCATGTTTGGTTCAGTAATTAGTGCGACTGACCCCGTAGCGGTGGTTGCTTTGCTAAAAGACTTAGGTGCGAGTAAGAAATTGGGAACGCTTATAGAAGGCGAATCGCTGCTCAATGATGGTACAGCCATTGTTTTATTTATGGTATTTTTCTTAGGAATATCAGGAGAAGCAACAGATAAAAATGGGTTTATTGAATTTTTGCGGGTCGCACTAGGTGGAATTGGGGTAGGGCTGTTTTTTGGTTGGGTCGTTTTGCGCTGGCTCAAAAAGGTGTTTAACGATGCCATGGTCGAAATTTCAGTGGTTGTAGCTGCAGCTTACATTACTTTTTATGTGGCTGAAAACTATTTGCACGTATCAGGTGTCCTCGCTCTTGTGGCTTTAGGGTTGTTGGTTGGAGGCTTTGGCCGATCCAGTATTTCACCTCAAGTAGAACATTTTATGCATGAGTTTTGGGAGCTTGCTGGATTTATCGCAAACTGCCTTATTTTCTTAATTGTTGGGTTTGTTATTGCTGAGCGCACTGAGTTTAGTGCGAATGACTTCCTGTCATTGGCCATAATATATGTTGGAATTCACGTTGTTAGGGCTTTAGTGATTTTGGTGCACTACCCATTTATGAAAAACACGGGCTACGGGTTGCCCGTGAAAGATGCAATTGTGGTGTGGTATGGTGCCCTGCGAGGTGCCATCGGGCTTGCGCTTGCCTTGATGGTGGTGGGAGTCGATTCGAATGTGATGGCAGAGTCAATGGGCATTACTCCCGAGGAAGCGACAACTATAAAAGATCAGTTTCTTTTTCTTATTGCAGGCACAGTGACACTGACTCTTTTAGTAAATGCAACTACCATCAAATTCTTGATTCAACGCTTGGGTCTCTTAGACTTACCGCCAGCAAAGGCGCTTATGATTAAAAGTTCAAGCGAGTATATGCTGAGTAGTGCTGAGTCTCATGTCCAAAAAATGAAAGCCGATCGGCAATTCAGAAAAGTGAATTGGAGCACAGTAGCGGAGTATTTGCCTAAAGAAATCGCGATGATTCAAGACATTGATGAAAGCAAGTTGGAAGTTGCCAAGATGGCTGAGCACCGAACACGCATCCTTGAAAAGGAAAAGAGTAGCTATTGGCGCCAATTTAAGGAAGGAACGTTGGGAGCAGATGCAGTAAGGACATTGACCGATACAGTAAATGAAATTCTCGATATCAAAGGGGAAGCATCGCTTTCTGAACGGAAAGACTTGGAAGAGCTATGGAAACCAGCCAAATGGCTCAGTGTTACCCAATCGTGGCCAATCATCGGACGCATTACCGAAAACAGTTTTTTTGATCGGTTGGCAGTGAGCTATGATTGCGCTTCAGGCTTTGTTGCCGCGCAAGAAGATTGCCTCAAACTGCTCGAGAGCATGTACCGCGCGGAGGCTTCAGAAGAACGAAAAAACCTGGAGATAATCGAACAAGAAATCAACGAGAACATCATTAGCGGGCAAACATACATGCGAAACCTTCGGAATACATATCCTGAAATATATCGCTCTATTTCCACACGTCAGGCCATTCGATCGGTGCTTAATTACGAGCTCCACACGGTTGAGCGCTTGAAGAGTAAAGGAAGGTTGAACAACTCAGAAGTCAGTCGCATTACCAGCGATATCGAAATTCGGATGAAAAAATTAATGGAGAAACCACCGAGCATCGAATTGCCCGACACCAAAGAACTCATCAACTCTATTTCATGGCTCAAAGGATTGTCCAAGGAGAATCAAAAGGTGATTTACGATGCATGCCAAACCAAGATTTATTCGAATGGACAGCGCATCGTGAAGCATGTTAAACCAAGCGATGGGCTATACATCATTGCTCGCGGAAGTGTTAACGTAAAAGATGGTGATCATACGCTTGAAGTGTTGGGCAAGGGAGATGCCATTGGAGAAATCACCTATTTCACAAAGGAGGAAAGTGCGTTCACGGTAATAGCAGAAACCCCTACTACCATTCTGTGGATTTCAATAAGTACGCTCGATCGAATGATCGCTGCTGAACCAGAGTTGAAATCACTCCTCGAAAAGCACGCGTGCGGTAGATTGGCAGTGAGACTGCTTAGTACGCATGAAAAATACCGTCACATGGATGATCGACAGCTGAGAAACGCGGGAGAAAAAGGACGCATTATTGAGGTGAAAAAAGGTGGGGAATATTCAGTTTCTGAAGGAAAAACGGGTGTTTTTATTTCAGGAAAAATTGTGTCTAGTCAAAACGAAAAAATGATCATTGAAAAACCTAAAGCATTGACCTTAAAAGAAGTAAAGGCATTGCAAGACTCGTGGTTCATTGAAATTTAGCAGGCCTCAAAAAGCAGTCGTAAAATACTGTTGCATCAAATTAACTTTCACGTATATTTGCGCCCCTTTTAAGGGTTTAGGGAGATTAGCTCAGCTGGTTCAGAGCACCTCGTTTACACCGAGGGGGTCGGGGGTTCGAACCCCTCATCTCCCACCAATTTAAGCCTCGCTAGTCGGGGCTTTTTTGACTTACTGCGTTTGGGATATTAGCTCTCCCGATGGTTATCGGGATGGTTAGAGCGCTACCTCGACAAGGTAGATGTCACTTGTTCGAAATGATATCAGCGATTACTTGACTGAAGGGAGTAATCCATTCATACGTTCTTTGTAGATTATTTTTGGGATATTAGCTCAGTTGGTTTAGAGCGCTACCTCGACAAGGTAGAGGTCACTGGTTCGAACCCAGTATATCCCACTTACTATTTACTCAAAAGCTTATTGGGTGAGAAGTTTATGCCGAGCGACTGAAAGGAGTCGAGGTAAACCCAGTATATCCCACTTACTATTTACGCAAAAGCTTATTGGGTGAGAAGTTTATGCCGAGCGACTGAAAGGAGTCGAGGTAAACCCAGTATGTCCCACTGGATGATATGCCTGTCTCGCGGAGCGAGACTGGCTTTTATCGAATAAATCACAAAAGATAAGGGGCGACTTTACATTTTATAATTGAAATTAGTCTGCTCAACTATCTTCGCTCTATGCTCTCTCGCATTCAATCCTACTTAAACCAACCACATCCATTCAATAGTGGGCCTGAGCGCTACATGCGGAGCGTACTAGTCTTTACCTTCTTCGTTGGGTTTTTCTTGGTGTTTTTTCAACCCTTCGGATTGAATGAGCTTCCGGGTAACTTGCCGATTTTCGCTGGACTCGGTTTTGCCGCTGTCACCTTTGTTTCCATGTTGGTTTTTCTGGGTTTGGTGCTCGTATTTCCGAATTATTTTGATGATGATCATTGGACGCTCGGTAGAGATGTGTTTTTTACGCTGCTCAATTTTGTGGTGATCGCGCACGCCAACTATTTCTTCACGAAGAGCAGCTTGTTTGAGGACTTGCGCATGCTCGATTATTCTGACATGATGATCAGCACATTTGCCGTGGGCTTTTTCCCGTATATGTTCATTAAACTCATTGGTAATATCCGACTGCTAAAGGAAAATACCGAACGCGCGCGTTCTCTTACCACTGAAATCCACGATGCGCAAAGTCACCATATGGAGTCATCAACACCAGTCACTTTCCAAGGTGAAAACCAAGGCGATGCGTTGACCATTGCTCTAGACGACTTACTTTTTGTGCAATCATCAGGAAATTATATCGAGGTGATTTATCGCGTTCAAGGGAAATTAGAAAAAACACTGCTTCGGTGTTCTATTTCAGCTGCAGAGGAATTGCTTTCAACGTTTCCATCCGTTTTTCGAACGCATCGCAAATATGTGGTCAATTTGAATAACGTAAAAGAGATCCTCGGCAATTCACAGGGTTATCGCTTGTTGATCGAAGATGGTTTGGAAGATATTCCCGTGGCACGAACTAAAAATGCAGACTTCAAAGTCGCAATTGGAAAGATAAACACCTAGTCATTTCGTCCCAAAGTAAAGCCGTTCGGCACTTTGGCTTGTTGAATTAGCCCAAAGCTTTTCACTTCAGCCCTTTCTGAATATTGGCCTTAAATTCTCATTTAACCTTGCGGTATTAAATCGAAAATACCATGAGTTTATCCATCGAATCTACCATCAGAATTATCCACATCGTGAGTGGAGGCATTGCCATGTTTAGCGGCATTGCAGCATTGCTTTTTTCACGAAGAGTGCAAAATCATCGACCATTAGGCACAACTTTTGTCTATGCCATGACCAGCGTTTTTGTGACTGCACTATACCTGGCTATAACCAATGGCATTGACTTTCTTTTGTGCATCGCTATTCTTTCATTCTTTTCGGTAATCATTGGTGTGCGTTCGCTCAAGTTTTTGAAAGGGGCCAAGCCTGGATATTTTGATTGGGCCGCGGTGGCTGGAATCATTGGAGCCGGTTTTTTCCTTGTTGTCAAAGGCACACTTGCAGCCATGACACAAATTCATGGTGGAGTGATTTTGTATTTAGTTTTCGGATCGGCCATGGTTTTCTATGGCTTCATGATTACCTCTGAATTCATTCGAACCAAACCGAGAGCTGCAAAGTGGTTTCGTATGCATCAGTCAAACATGGGCGCAGCGCTCATAGCCACGCTCACTGCTTTTTGCACTACAGTGCTGCACGATTTGCCTTCCATCACCGAATGGATTTTGCCGACCATCGTGTTTTCGCCACTACTGTCATACTACATTCGGAAAACTAATCCTGTGAATTTGAATTAGTCGTTGAGAGTTTCACAAAAAAAAACGGGCGATCATCACTGTGATGATCGCCCGTTGTTTGGTTATGCTTGTTTCAGAAGATGTACTTTAGGCATACATCTCTTCCACTTGCTCCTGAATTTTTTCTGATTCAATGTAGTCGTCATACTGCATCATTTTGTCCACGCAGCCTGTGGGTGTGAGCTCCACAATGCGCGTTGCAACCGTTTGTGTAAACGTGTGGTCATGCGATGTGAATAACACCGTGCCCGGAAAGTTGATCAACGCGTTGTTGAATGCTTGAATTGACTCCAAATCAAGGTGGTTTGTCGGTTCGTCTATGATCAACACGTTAGCGCCAGCAATCATGATTCTCGACAGCATACATCGCACTTTTTCTCCACCCGAAAGTACGCTCGCCTTTTTCTTGATCTCATCGCCACTAAAAAGCATCTTGCCTAAGAAGCCTCTCACATCGGTGTCGTCCATTCCTTCAGGTGAATATTGGTGAAGCCAATCTAAGAGGTCTTTGTTGGTGTTGAAATAGTCTTCGTTATTCACCGGTAAGTACCCTTTGGTAATGGTTTGTCCAAAAGTGAATCTTCCTTTTTCGGCCTTGATCTCGTCCATCAAAATTCGAAATAAAGCGGTGACTGCCATTCCATTGCGACTCAAGAAAGTGACTTTGTCGCCTTTTTCCACTGTGAGGTTTAAATCGTGAAACAGTTTCTTTCCATCATTGCTGTAGCTCAGTCCTTCGATTTTTAGAATGTCGTTTCCGGCCTCTCGGTTTTGTTGGAAAATGATACCTGGATACCTTCTTGTGGAAGGCTGAATCTCGTCAATATTTATTTTTTCAATCAACTTTTTTCTGCTCGTTGCCTGTTTCGATTTGGATGCGTTGGCGCTAAACCGAGCAACAAACTCCTGCAATTCTTTTTTGCGAATTTCAGCTTTCTTGTTTTGCTGGGCTTGTTGCCTCAACGCCAATTGGCTCGATTCATACCAGAACGTATAATTTCCTGTAAAAAGCTGCAATTTGCTGCGGTCAATGTCAGCAATGTGGGTGCACACCGTATCTAAAAAGTGCCTGTCGTGAGAAACAACAATTACCGTGTTTTTAAAATCGAGAAGATAGTCTTCCAACCAACCAATAGAGAATATATCGAGGTCGTTGGTAGGCTCATCCAAGATTAAAATATCAGGATTTCCGAAAATGGCTTGGGCCAAAAGTACCCTCACTTTTTCACTTCCGTTTAAGTCTTTCATCAAGCTGTAGTGCTTGTCTTCGGTAATCCGCAAACCACTCAACAAAGCTGCCGCATCGCTTTCCGCGTTCCAGCCTTCCATTTCAGCAAATTCACCTTCCAATTCTGAGGCTTTTATTCCATCGGCATCGCTGAAGTCGGGTTTGGCGTAAATCGCATCTTTTTCTTGCATGATGGCAAAGAGGCGTTTGTGCCCTCTGATTACTGTTTCTAGCACAGGCACTTCGTCAAATTCGAAGTGATTCTGCCTTAAAACCGCCAGCCTTTTTCCCGGCTCAATGCTGATGTGGCCTGTGTTGGGCTCAATTTCACCAGAAAGAATTTTTAGAAAGGTAGATTTCCCTGCTCCGTTTGCGCCAATTACGCCATAGCAATTTCCTTCCGTAAAATTGATGTTGACATCATCAAAGAGTTTTTGTTTACCAAATGCAAGCGATACATTGTGTGCTGCGATCATAAATGCCTGTTTTTTTGAGGCTGCAAAGGTATGTTCTTTTCATGGCTTTATAGAGCAAATCCCCTTCCTTTTCTGAAGTTGAATCTATACGAAAGGAGATGAGAACACTTTTCTAAATAAAGTGTTTTCAATCCTGTACTTTTAATTCTTCGTCTAACCTCAAACCTATTCCTATGAAAAAAAATTACTTCGCCTTATCTTCTTTGATACTCATCGCAATCGTTACACTTTTGCAATCCAACGCTAACGGGCCAGCATCAAATGGCAATAGGGCCACCGGAGCTCCAGGCGACAATGGTTCAACGTGTGTCACATGCCATTCTGGTGGGTCGTTTGGAAATGTTATAGTGGCAGTAGAACTCAAAGATTCAGAGAACAACACCGTAACGGAATATGAGCCAGAGCAACTGTATGATGTCAATGTCACCGTTTCGAGCACAGCGGGAAGCCCCGCAGGATATGGATTTCAAATGATTTCGATGACCGGAACATCCAGTCTTAATAGTTTTAGTGAACCTGGATCCGGAGTGAAACTTTCTACTTCCAGTTCAAGACAATACGCTGAACATAATCAAGCCAACCCAACAGGTCAATTTTCATTTAAGTGGCTTGCACCTCAAACAGGATCAGGTGCAGTAGACTTCTATTTTGGTGCCAACGCAGTCAATGGGAATGGAAACAACGGGGCTGATAATGCAACCATTGGTGAGGTTTCGTTTGCGGAAGTGGCCGGTGATACAACGGACACTACTGGTGGAGAATTTCCTGAAGGTTTGAGCGAATTGACAAAGAATGAAAATCTTCTTTCTGTTTATCCGAATCCTGCTCAAAACATCCTTTTCGTCAGTGGATACGCAGCCAACGGAACGGTCTCTATTTATTCGATCAATGGTTCATTGGTCAGGACAGTTGTTTTGAATCAAGATCAGATGAATGTTTCTGAGCTAGATGCAGGAATCTACTTCATTCAAGCCGATGATAAGCTCGGGAAGTTTGTGAAACTTTAGGAAGCAGATTGTGAAAATGCTTTAGCTTATTTTTTTGGAGCAGAGGGCGTTAACCTTTTCTTTCTCTGTTTTTATTGTGTCTGAATGCTTCCGTGTAATTCTTCTAGTGCGCAGTGTGCTGGCTTGTTTGTATTCGTCCACGTCTATTTGTTGGAGCAGGTCGCAGACACTCAGAAAATGGATAAATCCAATGCGCAGACAACAATCGCTCAACCATAGCCCGCGAATTCATTCGCGGGCTATGGGAGAATTGGCAAGATCATCGCAACCATTTCAATGGTTTATGAGAAGGCAACAGGGGTTGTTTCGGATTGAACGTCATAAATTTCAGGGACAATTGCACATCTTGTTTAAATTGTTTTTTCTTGGGTAACTTAACGGATTGGAATGGTAACGAATTAGGGGTTAGTTTTTTACACGTAATTGTCGTCAAATAGAATAGGCCAGTCATCAGAAAAAAAGCTCTAAATTTGATCGTTTTGAAGAAGACAACACCAACCAGTATGAGCAGAATTACCATAGATAGCGAAATTTGTCACGGAAAACCGTGCATTCGGGGTATGCGGTGGCCTGTTGAAGTAATCATTGATCTGTTAGGATCTGGAATGACCATCGAAGAAATTCTTGACGATCACAAGGAGTTAGAGCGAGAAGATATTTTAGCCAGTTTGAACTTTGCGAAGCTTTATCTCTCGGGTCACTCTATTAAGGATGTGGCCTAAGACATGAAGTTTCTATGTGATGTGCACATTTCTTACAAACTATCTAACCACCTTATTTCTCTAGGCTTTTCTTCTGTCCACGTCAATGAAATTTTAGATAGGTCAAATACAAAGGACTCCCATATTTGTAAGTATGCGGATGACAATGACTTGATAGTGATTACGAAGGATTCTGATTTTCGCGACTTTTTTTTCATCAATGGAACCCCGAAGAAGTTGATCAAAGTAAACCTAGGAAATATTTCGAATAAAGATTTGATTCAAATATTCACTGACATGAAGCCTAAGTTGCGCAAGCTTTATGCAAAACCCAATTTCTTGGTAGAGATTGATAGAGATAGTATTACTTGGATTGAATTAGAATAATGTTTTGGTGAGGAAAAAATACAATCAATGAAGGGTTTAATAGGGCTTATTATTGGATCAATTTTAATTTCTTTTGCAATGCTGTCGTGCAAAAAGATTGAGTTGCAAAAAAAACGTTCCAAACTGTGTAGAAAGAAAAATCAGGAAAATATCAAAAGAACAAGTTAGAAACCCTCCAGTTACGGTATGGGAGTGGAAAGTAGACGGAAACATATACTATTATATAACTTCTGGTTGCTGTGATCAATTTAACTACTTGTATGGTGATAATTGCAATGAAGTTTGTGCCCCAGATGGTGGATTTTCAGGAAGGGGAGATGGAAACTGCCCCCAATTTATTGGACAAATCGAAAAAACTTTAATCTGGGAAGACGACAGAAAATGATTAAACGGCCTAGCCCGCGAATGAATTCGCGGGCTATGAGAGAATTGGCAAGATCATCGCAACCATTTCAATGGTTTTTGAGAAGGCAACCGTGGAATAATTGTACAGTAGATCGCGAATGCTTCTACTGACTTTTCTTTGATGATGTAAAGAGGTAAACCCTAAAAATTAACGGAAATGCTCACCCGTTGTTTTCGATCTTCAACGTTCCATTTCGGGCCGTTTTCAATCAAACGAATGGCTTCAGCATCGCATGCTGTGCAGAGCGATTTAGCGACACCAACCTTTTTCGGGGTTCCGTCTTTATCAAATTCAAAGCTCACGACCACCGAGCCATTTGGCATGCCGGTAGACCGTTGAAGGTTTGATTTTAAGTACGATTGATACGATGCCATTCCAACCGAAGGAGAGGCTTTTGGAAGTTTTGTTTCGTTTTCAGTGGAGCTGTTTTCTTCTATAGCCGGCTCAGTGGAGGCTGATTTTTCTTCCTCAATTATTGTTTTTTTCTGCTGATCAGTCGATGTAGCATTTCGCGTTGATTTTGGTGTTGTGGCCACTCGTTCAGAATCGCTTTTTACTGTACTCGGTTTTTGAGTTTTCTCCTTTTGTTCTGCCGCCTCCTTGACGGGCGCGTCTTTTTGTATATTGGATTTTGGTTCAGCAACCTTAAATTCCTTCGCTTGCTCAGCAACTTTTTCTTCCTCTGCTATGGAGTGTGAAGTATCTTCCTTCAGCGCCTTGTTTTTCAACTCGTTCATCGTGTTGAATGATGCATTTTCTGCTCGTGGTTCATAGTTAATGTCTTGGTCCACGCCCGAATCAGAACTTTTGCCGCTGCTCAGCATCGTGATCAGAACGATGATCACCACCACAGCCAATCCAACGAGGGCAGCTTTCCAGGTAAAAATAAAGAACCTCTTTTTTTGCTTTTCATCCAGTCGGTCGTCCAACTCGTCAAGGGCTTGTTGAATGTCAGATGTCAGCATATCCTCCATCCCCTCTATAGCTTCATAGAGAAATGCGTCACGCTCCATTTCGCGTTCAAAAGCATAGGCTTCTCGTGCGCTTTTTCTGCGCATGAAGTAATTCTTAATTCGCTTTAGTATTTCGCTGTCGTGCTTCATTTTGCCGATTCAATACAAAGCTTAAGGGTTCTTTTTCCGTCTTGAATGTTACTTTTTACGGCCATTAAATTCAACTTTAGATCGTGGCTGATCTCCAAGTAACTTTTTTTCTTTCCGTAAAATTCTGTCATGCAGTCTTTTTGCAGGTCTTTCAAGTTTTTCAAGCACTTTTGAAGCTCTTGTTCTTGTTTGTCGTCTAGCTGATTATCGATGAGGTGCGTTTGCATTGCCGATTCCATGTCTGTTTCGCTGAGCACAATTTCTGAGGAACGCTCTCCTCGAAGTTTCATCAAACAGTGTTTTGTGCTCAGTACGTATAAAAAGGCTTTGAACTTTTTTATTTCTGACGTTGGCTTGTGCTCAACAAGTCGTTCAAAAATTTCCATGGTCGCATCTTGAGCGGCATTTTTCTCCCTCAAATGCTTCATGCACACTCCGAAGACCAATGACATATACTTTCTGAAAACCAATCCCAATACCTCCCGATCTTGCTGTTCAAGATAAGAGTTGTAAAGCTCTTCATCGCTTTGTTTTGGGGCGTTTGCTAAGTCTATGAAGATGGTTTTTTTCAAAGTATCTGAATCGAATGTTAATGCGAGCTGCTATTTATGTTCTTCAAAATTACACTACAATCTGCTAGCGAAGCTGTTTTCTAGCTTGGTTCAGTTGTTTAGCGAATCTCTGACACAGCCAAAATACAACCTTATTGATGGATAAATCACATCAAGTGCGTGAAATTCCAAACCAAACGTTTCTGAGAAAGGCGCTGATCACATATGAGCACGCATCACGGGTATACAAATTCAAGGAAAATAGAAACAGTTACCAATAGCGATTTTGAGCGCTAGTTTAACTTATGAATCTCTATTTGGCTCGCCAGGAACCCTCACATTTCCCCAGTTTTCGCCTGTTTTGATGCGGTAGAGTTGCATTTCTGAAATACCAAATTGCTTTGCGAGAATTTTGTACCGCGTTTTGCGATTTGGATCGAATATTTTCTTTTTTAATCGGATCACCTCAGTTTCGCTGAGCTTTGTGTTGTAGCGGTCTGGCTTTGCTTTACGCAGCCTTTTCGCCTCGATGTAATGTGGATTCTTAGCCAAATGCTTTTCTACCATCTCTTTATTGGCATACTTCAAGTTGCGCACATGGTTGTTGAGCTTGTCGTAATCCAGGTGCAATACAAAATGATATTCTTCGGATGGCGGTGGCGCTAAATAATATTGCGCCACAAGTTTGTGAATGTATTTTGTAACTGTCTTTACTCCGGGCTTTCCATTCTTTATCGTTGCTTCTTTGTATCGGAAGCTGGGATAGCCGTCAATTTCATAACACTTGATTAAGCGACCATCTTCTTCTATGGTTTTCGCGTAACTGAGCACTCTGCCGTAATTCGAAAGGAGATAACGTTTTCGTTGAATGGTATAATCCAAGTCCAATTCTTTCCATTCCTCACCCTGAAAGTATTTTATCATCTTCTTCACTTTAGTTCCCCAGAACCGTAGAAGATTGGTTTATAAAATGTTTTGATTGCTCGCCAGTGCATCAGCGACTACAAATGTACTACCTCCAACGAAAATAAAGTCATCCGCGCTAGCAACTCTTTTCGCTGCCTCTAAAGCAAGTTGAACAGTTTCATGCCTCGTATACACCATTCTGTTTTGATCGGCCAGTTGTTCAAGTCGATCGAGGGGCATGGCGCGCGGAATAGATGGCTGCGTGAGGTAGAATTTCGCATCTCTTGGAAAAAGCGCCAACAACTCCTCTACATTTTTATCAGAAACGAAGCCAAGCACGAGGTGAAGGGTTTTAAATTGCTCTGATTTAAGTTGTTGAACAATCGCGGCAATGCCATCAACGTTATGCGCAACATCGCAAACAGTTTTTGGTTGTTCGCTAATTATTTGCCACCTGCCTTGCAATGAAGTGTTTTGAATGACACGGTTGAAGCCTCGATCAATGGCATCTTGATTCAGATTCCATTGCTTTTTGAGCTGTTCCAATGCGATCAACACGGTTTGAAAATTCTCCGTTTGGTACAATCCTTTCAACGGGTTGTCGGGCACATCGATCGGAAATTGCTGATCTGCAAACACAATAGTGGCGTTGTTGGCAAGGGCAATTCTCCTGAAAACGCCTTCGGTTTCGCGTTGTGAACGACCAACTACTGCGGGAATGGATGGTTTAATGATGCCTCCCTTTTCGGAAGCAATTTTATCGAGACTATTGCCCAAAAACTGCGCGTGATCCCATCCAATATTTGTAATGATTGATAATTCAGGAATGATCACATTGGTTGAATCTAGTCGACCACCCATGCCTACTTCTACGATGGCAATGTCAACTTTTTGCTCAGCAAAATGATGAAATGCGAGACCTACGGTCCATTCGAAAAAGGAAAGATCAAGCGTTTCAAATTGAGCTTTGTTGGTTTCTACAAAAGCAGTAACTACTTCTTGACCGATCATCTCACCGTTGATTCTAATGCGCTCTCTAAAATCGATCAAATGTGGTGAAGTGTAAAGTCCGGTTTTATATCCCGCTTCTTGAAAAACGGAAGCCAGCAAATGCGATGTTGAGCCTTTTCCGTTGGTTCCTGCCACGTGAATGGATTTAAACTTGGATTCAGGGTTATCCAGCATGGCCATAAGCTGAATGGTACTGTTCAAATCAGCCTTGTATGCAGCTTGCCCGATGCGTTGATACATGGGAAGTTGGCTAAATAGATAATCGAGTGTTTCAGTGTAGGTCATTCCAAGATAAACTCGAAGGTCAAGGTACCCTTTTGTTCTTCAGGTGCGTCAGCCTTCGGGGTAAATTTAGCTTTTCGTGCTGCTTCTACCGCTTTGCGTACTAAGTCGCCATTGGTGATGGTTGAACCACGACCACCAGGTGTAACCCGAATCACATTGCCTTGTCGATCAACGATGATATCGACCACAATTTTACCGCTCTCCTGCATGTTTCCAGTAATAGGTGGAGCGCCTTTGAATCCTCTGCCACCTAAGCTGTATGAAATTCCACCGCCCGTTTTATCACCTTGCAGCGCATCACCCGTGGGCGAGCCGTCTGGCTTTCCGTGGTCACCCGCTTGATCGGTTGAGCCTTGGCCTTGACTATTATTGTCTTTTTTGGTTTGGAAGGGATTGCTGTTGACAATTTTCTGTAATCGTGGGTCTAATTCAGGCTCTTTTTCTACGGGCTTTTCTACGCGCTCCTCTTTAGGTATACTCATGTCTGAGAGCTCTTCTTGTGTAGCAACCTCTTCTATTGATTCTGCAGGTGTTGCCTCAACTGGTTCGCTGATGGGCTCAGTAACTTCAGGCTCAGCTGTGCTTTCAGGTTGTTCGTCACCCGATCCAAAATCTGTATTACCGAGGTCGAGCTCAATCGGAAGGCCTTCTTCTTCAGGCATCGGAACAGGAATTGTCAATCCGTAAAACAAGAAAATGATCAGCAGGGCAAGATGGAACAGTATTGTGCCAACGAGTCCTTTCCGCTTATTCTTATCTTGAAATTGATCCATCATTAGGGTTTAGTAGCTATAACGACACTAAAGCCATATTCTTTTGCGATACTTAAAAAACCAACGGTTTCACCCGTGGGCACTTGCTTGTCAACACGCAATACGATGCTCGGTTTATCTACTTCAGCCTTGCGTTGCACCAAAATTGCTTCTACTTGATTTTTGCTCACATCTTGTCCATCGATGTTGTAAGAAAGGTCGGTGCGAATAGAAACCGATATTTTCGGATGCTCCTTTGTGCGCGCCTTACCTGTGGGTAAGTCAACCTTGGCACCAAATGGCGAAACCAGGGTCGAGAGAATAATGAAAAATATGAGCAGTAAGAATACGATGTCAGTCATGCTTGACATGCTGAAGCTTACGCTTACCTTATTTCTTGATTTTATGGCCATTATTCAGCAGGTTCTTGAAGCATGTCCATAAATTCGATGGTGGTTGCTTCCATTTTGTACACTACTTTTTCTACGCGTGCCACTAACACATTGTAGGCGATATAGGCGATGATACCGATTACCAATCCGGCTACTGTGGTCACCATCGCTTGCATGATACCTCCAGATAGTTGTTCGATTTCAATGCCTGTTGAACTGATTCTCATTTCGTGAAACACCACGATCATTCCTATTACTGTTCCCAAGAAACCGATCATCGGGGCGGCACCGGCTATTGTGGCCAAAGTTGAAAGACTTTCTTCCAGTTTAAACACTTCGAGTTTACCTACATTTTCAATGGCAGTGCTGATATCGCTGAGCGGTTTGCCAATTCTTTTTACTCCCTTTTGTATCATTCGGGCAAAGGTTGTGTCGGTTTGTTTGCACAAATGATTTGCCGCGTCAATCTTTCCTTCATGAATAAAGTCTTTGATTTGATTCATGAACTGTGGGTCTTCTTTGCTCGCCTTTTGAATGGCTAGAAAACGCTCGATAAATATATAAATTGCCACAATGGATAAGATGGCTAGCGGAATCATGATGTACCAACCACCGCTTACGAGCAGGTCGATAACGGATAGCGTTTCTTCGTGTGGCGCAACTTCTTCAATACCTTCAGTGGCGATGCCTTCAGCACCGGTAGAGATCTGTAAAAGCAGATTTAATAGCATAGATAAAGGGAATTAAATGAGTGGCTAAGTTAAAAGCCACCTTTCCCAAAACGACTGCTAGAAAATCTAATTGTGAATAGCCGAGTGTTAATTTAATGAAGGTATAAATCAGCGAAGATGAATACAGCAGCTCCTGATGCATAGCCGATTAAGGCTAACCACGTAATTTTCTTCATATACCAAATGAAGTCGATGCTCAAAATACCCATCACGGCCACACCTGCAGCTGACCCAATAATGAGACAGCTTCCGCCCGTTCCAGCGCAGTAGGCCAAAAATTCCCAGAAGCTGTGATCAACAGGGTAGGCAACACCTGAAACTGCTGCAGATCCTACAGGTAAAAGGTCATACATTCCCATAGCTCCAGCAACCAATGGCACGTTATCTACAATCGAACTCAAGAGCCCAATTACCATATTGATGGCGTACATGTTTCCGATCGAGGACTCTAGAAAAGAAGCCATAACGCGCAAGTGACCAGCTGATTGTAGAGAACCCACTGAAGCCAAAATACCTAAGAAGAAGAGTACACTTGGTGTGTCCACTTTTTGCAATACAGCAATTACAGAAAGTTTGCTCTTGTCTGCTTTGTTTTTTGAACGGTGCATAATTTCCGTTACAGTCCATAACACACCTAATCCTAAGAGCACGCCTATGTAAGGTGGCAAGTGGGTGACGGTTTTGAAGATTGGAACGAATAACAAGCTGCCTACACCCATAAATAACACTGTGCGTTGTTCGCTTGGTGAGGTTCGGTCTTCGAGGTGTGCTCGGTCAACCATACCCAATTTGCGTTCTACATCACCTTTTAAGGTAAAGGACAGGACAATTAAAGGAACAATCATGGCTACCAATGAAGGGATAAATAGCTTCAAAACAATATTCGTTGCCGTTACCTGTCCACCAATCCAAAGCATTATTGTTGTGACATCACCAATAGGAGACCAAGCACCACCAGCATTAGCAGAGATAATCACCATACCAGCAAAAAGCCAGAGGTCTTCCTTGCTTTTGATTAATTTCTTGAGCAATGCCGACATTACAATGGCCGTAGTCAGGTTGTCAAGAGCTGCAGATAAGAAAAATGTAAGGATGCTTAAAATCCAAACAAGCTTAATCTTATTTGACGTATTGATCCGGTCTGTGATCAGCGCAAAACCTTCGTGGGCATCGATCAGCTCTACAATGGTCATTGCTCCTAAAAGAAAAAATAGAATCTCAGAAATTTCGCCCAAATGATGACTAAGCTCATGCGTAACGTAATGCATGGCATCGGTTTCAGCACCATTGTTCAGCAAGGCATATTCGCGCAAATACTCTGCAAGCAGAGGGCTGCCTTCCATAATGGTATCAGCACCGAGGGCGAAAATGGTCCATGTGATGGATCCGATGAGCAAAGCACTCGCTGCTTTATCAATTTTTATTGGATGCTCTAAGGCAATTGCTAAATAACCCAATACGAAAACAACAACCATTAAAAGGTACATAGTCTGATGATTTGTTTAATTTTTTGCAAGATGAATTGTTTGTGTAGGAAAAGCAAAATCAGCACCATGTGCTGCAACGATGCGCATTATTTCAAAGTTTATTTCTTCTTTTATTCGTAAGAATACGCTCCAGTCCATGGTGTCAATAAAGTAAAGCACCATAATGTCTAATGAACTTGATCCAAATTCTATGAAATGGATTTCTCCATCTTGATTCGTATTGGGATGTTCATCAATGTACTTTTGGATTTCTTCAACTATTCCTTTTAGTTGTTCCTCGCTGGTACCGTAGAGTACGCCAATATTAAAATTAACGCGCCTAAATGTTCTCAAGGACAGATTGTCCAATATATTGTCAATCATCAAGCGATTCGGAAGGGTGAGGTAACTTCTTTCTAACGTTCTGATTCTCGTGCTTCTAAATCCAATTTTATCAACGGTTCCTGTGACACCATTCACAGTAACTAAATCACCAATGGTAAAAGGCTTGTCGAAGAAGATGACGAATGATGCCAGAAGATTTTCTAAGCTTTCTTTGGCTGCCAACGCTAAAGCTAAACCTCCAATTCCTAAACCTGCAATCAATGCGCCAACATCTACCTTGAACACCGAACCAAGAAAAATGAAAATTCCGAAAGTGATGATTAAAATCTTGATGATTTCCATTAAAAACGGAATGATCTGATCGTCACTTTTACTCTCGGTCAACTCAGCCTTCGCCATTAAAATTATTCCAAGGAATTTGACAATCTTCAAACCCGCCCAAACGATTACCGCAATGAAAAAAGCAATAAATGATCGGTGCATAAACATCTTCAAACCAAACTCATTGCTTGGCGCGAGATTCCATTCTTCTGGTAACTCTATGTGTGATGTGCTCACGTAAAGAATGATCAGCATGATAATCCATTTCAGCGGTTTATCGATGAGCTCATACAATTCATCTTTAGAAACCCCTGATGTTTTCCCAGCTATAAAACGAAAAAGGGTATTGCTAATTCGATGGGCGATAAATCGAACGAAGATTGCGCCAAACAGCAAAGAACCTAAAACCCATAGATAGTCCCGGACTGTGTTTCCAAAGTATATGTCGTTCAATATCTCCATTAAACCAATTGCTGAAGCGCTATTTCAAATCCAGTTTTAGCGATTCGTTTGTCGTCATGGTGTTTTGCGTGAATTTTTAGAAGGGCTTCTTTTATGGTGTCTGAAGCATCTTTAAATATATGCTTGTCTTCTGCTACATAATCATCACTCATGCAGTAGGCAAAAACCCTGGCCATGCCGCAATTGGCTATGAAATCAGGGATTAAACTGATTTGATTGTCAACATAGTCGCCAATTGGTCCGAAGAAAATTTCAGAATCTGCAAAGGGTACGTTCGCTCCTGAAGAAATCACTTCGAGGCCGTTGTTGATCATTAAATCACTTTGGGCTTGAGTAATCAATCGCGAAGCTGCGCATGGCAAAAATATTTCAGCGCCTATCGACCAGATTTTCTCATTTATGGCTTCAAACGATTGCATTTGACTCGAAACCAGCGTGTTTCCCTCCTTGCTTGTGAAAAGGTCTCTGATTTCTTCAAACGTAAACCCTTCATCATTGATAACGCCAGCAGAACGGTCGATGATTCCAACAATTTTGGCTCCCGCTTGCGCCATGTAAAAAGCAGCTGCTGATCCAACATTGCCCCAACCTTGAATGATTACACGCTTTCCACGAACATCTTGGTTTTTCCAAATTTTGTAGAAGTGAAGCACAGCTTCAGAAACACCGTAACCAGTAATCATATCGGCTACCACATATTTTCTCTCAATATCAGGTGAAAATCGCGTGTCGTTTAAAACTTTTGATACTCCTTGCCTCAAATGGGTCACTTTTTTTAAGTGCTGGCCTGCATCAGGTTGAAAATGACCATTTACGATGCCTTCTTGAGGGTGCCACAAACCATAGTCTTCGGTGATCGGAATGACCTCATGGATTTCATCTACATTTAAATCACCACCCGTTCCGTAATAATTTTTTAATAGTGGATAAACAGCCTTGTACCAACGCTTTAAAACACCCGCTTTGCGCGGATCATTTGGGTCAAAATTGATTCCTGATTTTGCCCCTCCGATGGCAGGTCCTGCAACAGTGAATTTTACTTCCATGGTTTTGGCAAGTGACTCCACTTCGCGCTTGTCTAAACCAATTCTCATTCTTGTTCCACCTCCTGCTGCACCGCCTCTCAGACTATTTATTACTACCCAGCCTTTGGCCTCTGTTTCTGAATCTTGCCATTCAAAAACAATTTCGGGAGTCTTATTTTCAAATTTGGCCAATAGTTCTTTCATACGCAGTTGTTAGTGCTTTTGAAAAGCGCTGCAAATGTATAAATTCAACTATGCCTACTGAAGTAAGCGAATAATATTGATAAGTATCATGGAAGGTAGATCGCTCCCGTGCACGAATTCTTGCTTGCACCCGTCACAAAGCTTGAGATATTGTCCAATGCCAATAGCCTTAAATGACCCAAAAAACCAAAGCACAATGCTTCCTTGAAATCAATAATCGAATGTGATGGCTTTATTGTATTAGCCTTCGAAAGGTCTTTTATTCGTTCCATCATGAAGTCATTGTGTGCTCCACCACCAGTAATTAAGCATGTGTGTGCAGGGTTGTTGAGCACGCGACTGATTTGATAGGCAATATGTTCGGTTGCTGTTCTCAGAAGGTCTTGCGTTTCAAGCGTGCCGAACGATGCAATAATTGGTTCAATAGAGCGATCAAACCATTCCTTACCCAACGATTTTGGACTTGAAAGCTCAAAGTAGGGAAGTGTATTTAATTTGTCGAACAACGGTTGAATTATGCGACCTGTTCTGGCAACGGCTCCGCCTTTGTCATAATCGAGACCGAGCCTTTTACTCAAGCGATTGAGCAGCAGATTGCAAACACCTATGTCGAACCCTAGAGGTGTGTCGGTGAGGATTGAAATATTGGCGAATCCTCCCAGATTTAAGGTCGCATCAAACGAATTGAAAAGCTTGTGATCGGCATACGGAACCAGCGGAGCGCCTTGCCCGCCCTTACTTACATCTTGAAGTCGAAAATCTGAAATAGTTTTCAATCCAGTTAAAGAAGCGATGATTGCTCCCGAACCTATCTGCGAGGATATTCCAAGTTCAGGTTGGTGGAATACAGTAACGCCATGCGAAGCAATGAAAGAGGCTTCCGATTGCGTGGATCGAATGAATTCGTTCACTTTTTGAGCGGTGAATACTGCAAAAGCTCGATCGAGTTTTACGTATTCTAATGCCGAAGCTTCGGTGGCTCTGGCCAGCGCATCAGCAAGCGAAGGTTCTAATGAATCTGATGAAACACTGTGAATTTCAAATGTCCATTCACCATCTAAGCGGCTAAATGTGGCGTCACAAATGTCGATTCCATCGTGCGATGTACCACACATTAAACCAATTCCTCTATTTGCTGTTTGATCCAATTCAAAAGTTACTTTTGTCTGCTACCGCAAAGTTTAACAGGAAAACACATAAAAACCATGTTTTTTGAATTAACAGAAGAACAAAAAGCTGTGAGAGACGCAGCAAGAGATTTCGCTCAGAACGTATTAAAGCCCGGAGTGATTGAACGAGATGAAACCCAAACATTTCCAAAGGAAGAAATAAAACAATTGGGTGAGCTCGGATTTATGGGGATGATGGTCGCACCAGAATATGGCGGTGGTGGAATGGATGCCGTTTCGTATGTGTTGGCCATGGAAGAAATTTCAAAAATTGACGCGAGTGCATCCGTGTGTATGTCTGTAAACAATAGCCTCGTATGTTGGGGATTAGAAAAGTTTGGAAACGAAGAGCAAAAACAGAAATACTTGGTGCCGCTGGCAAAAGGAGAGGTGATCGGAGCGTTTTGCTTGAGCGAGCCAGAGGCAGGATCTGACGCCACAAGTCAGCGCACTACTGCTGAAGATAAAGGAGATTACTACCTTCTCAATGGCACAAAAAACTGGATCACGAATGGCGGTAATGCGTCTGTTTATTTGGTAATTGCGCAAACAGATGTGGAAAAAGGACACAAGGGAATCAACTGCCTGATCGTTGAGCGCGGAATGGAAGGATTTATAGTCGGTGCAAAAGAGAATAAGCTTGGAATTCGAGGTTCGGACACACATACACTTCTTTTTAACGATGTAAAAGTTCCAAAAGAGAACAGAATCGGTGAAGATGGCTTCGGATTTAAGTTCGCCATGAAGACTTTAGAAGGTGGAAGAATTGGCATCGCTGCGCAAGCTTTGGGAATTGCATCAGGTTCAATGGAACTTGCAACAGCATACTCTAAAGAGCGGAAAGCGTTCGGTAAAACCATTAGTCAGCATCAAGCCATCGCTTTCAAATTGGCTGATATGGCCACTGAAGTGGAGGCTGCAAGACTTTTATGCTTGAAAGCTGCTTGGCTGAAAGATCAAGGCCTTCCTTTTGGAAAGTACAGCGCAATGGCAAAGTTGTATGCATCGGAAGCCGCAATGAAAGCATCTGTTGAAGCAGTGCAAGTGCATGGCGGTTATGGATTCGTGAAAGAATACCATGTTGAGCGATTGATGCGTGACGCTAAAATCACCCAGATTTACGAAGGTACCAGTGAGGTTCAGCGTATCGTGATCAGCCGAGCCGTGATTGACGAGGCTTAATTTTTAAAATTTATATTTCTAAAGAAGCTCGAGCAACTGCTCGAGCTTCATTTTTCTTGATCCTTTCAAGAGGATTGAACGATCGTGAAGTTCTTTTTTCCTAAGGTATTGGGCAAGGTCAGCCGTGCGCTCAAAGAAAATTTCCGAGGTGAATTCATCTTTAATCTTCATGAATTCGGGGCCAACAAAGTATCCATGTATTCTTTGATCAGCCAATAGCTCGAGGATCTCTTTGTGCTTTGCTGCCGAACTCGCGCCCAATTCGAGCATGTCGCCAAGAATTACGAATGGGTTTTTAAAGGATGCATCACTAATGTTATTAATTGCCGCAATCATGCTGCTCGGATTAGCGTTATAGCAATCAACAACCAAGGTGTTGTTTCTAGTGGTATGCTCGATTTGCGAGCGGTTGTTTTCTGGAGTGTACTTTTCGATTCCACGCTGAATTTTGCGGTCAGGAACGCCAAAATACCTGGCCACTGCCACAGTGCTCATCACATTGCTAAAATTGTATGCCCCGGATAATTTTGTGCGAATCGTTCGTTTCATCAAGTCGATATCTCGCCACCAGTTTACGTTCAACAATCCATTTACAAGACTAAATTCTCCTTGAAAAATAGCTGATGTTGAAGTGCCATAGGTAACGCTATGCAATCCTCGAGATGCTCTTACAACTTTTGGGTCATCCACATTCACAAATACTTTTCCATTGTTTAGGCCTAAGTAGTCGAAAAGTTCTTTTTTGCCTATAAATACGCCTTCTTCGCCACCGAACCCTTCGAGGTGCGCCAGGCCAATATTAGTAATGTAACCGTACTCTGGTGCTGCGATTGAACAGAGAAATTCTATTTCTTTCTGATGATTGGCGCCCATCTCTATGATGGCAATTTCATGGTTGGTGCTTACTTCAAGTATAGACAGAGGAACACCAATATGGTTATTGAGATTTCCTTTAGTGGCGTAGGTAACATAGCTTTCAGAAAGTGCTGCGTGTAAAAGTTCCTTTGAAGTGGTTTTGCCGTTGCTACCGGTTAGTCCGATTACCGGAATTTTGAATTTTGACCTGTGGTGTTTCGCGAGGTCTTGAAGTGTTTCTAAACAATCTTTGACAATAATAATACGAGGATTGTTTTTGAAGTCATCTCGCTGCTCATCGGCAATAGCCCAGCTGGCGCCATCATTTAATGCCTTAATAACAAAATCATTACCGTTGAATGACTCACCCTTAAGGGCTATAAAAAAGCAGCCTTCGCTGATCTTTCGAGTGTCGGTGCACACCCCAGACGAGTCAAGGTAATAGGAGTATATGCTTATAATATCCACAGTCCGAAAATAAAGAAGGCCTCAATTGAGGCCTTCATAAAAGTTTTGCAAGATTTCAACATTCTTATCGAGAGCCTCCGAGTCCAACAGGACTTCCTACTCGATCCATTGCACATCTGAAACCTAAGGTAGACAGTGATTGTCTTTCGTCAAGGAATCGTCTGGTACCAGGTACCATCCAATACGCTCTATCATTCCATGAAGCTCCTTTGTAAACTCGGGCTTGGTCATTGATTAAAGAAGAGTAATCTTCCATGGCCTCTCCTTGTCCAGGATAAGCATACATTGCACCTGTTTCAGTGCGCTCTGAGTTGTCATAATCTGACCAGCTTAATTCGCTCGAGTGCGATAATGGGTCACCATCGAGGAAGTTGATGTTGTCAGATCGTTTGTAATTTCTGCGGTCGATGTTCTCTTCTACCTTAGACTCTCTATATCTCAATTCTCCCGGACGAGCAGTGATATATGAACTGTAGTCTTTCAATAGGATAGGAGCAATTTTAACCATCTCATCAGCACCTTTAATTGCCTCAATTGATTCTTCCACAATTACGAGGTTTGCTTCGTATTTCTGATCGTCAATCAGTAATTGATTTGCTCTTTCTGCCTGTTCTTGGAGAGCAGCAATTAAATCAAACTCTTGATCATTAACTGTTTCAGAAGTGTTGTCTTGAAATTCAACTAAGTAATTAATGAGACCTTGGATATTGTAGATTGGAATATCGTATTTATCCAACAAGATACCTTCGTTGTCTCTTTCTTTGGTGTTGAAAACGTTTCCTCTAAATGGCCTGAAATCATCCATATCTTCAAATGATAGCGGACGATATACATCCATTACCCATTCGCTAACATTACCAGCCATATTGTAGAGGCCATAGTCATTTGGCCAATACGAGAATACAGGAGCAGTAACATCTGCGTTGTCATTCAGTTTTCCAGCAACACCCATATTGTCTCCTCGTCCACGCTTGAAGTTAGCCAACATCATACCGATATACGCTTCGTCTGGATTTCGCACGGCATGACCATTCCATGGATAAAGTCTTCTTTCTACAACACGCTCTCCAACGCTGTTGCCAATTAAACCGAATGCAGCAAACTCCCATTCGGCTTCCGTTGGCAAGCGATACTTCGGAAGCAGAATTCCATCTTCCATTTTTACGTTTCGGTATCCGCTAGAATTTTGATTAAGATCAGGAAGACCCTCAATTCTTTTTCCTGAATTGTATTGGTTTGATAAATATGCGTCTGTATTGAAATTATCTTCTCCAATTTGATCTGGATAGTGATCTAAAATACCTTCTCTAATTAGAATGTACTCGTTCACGCGATCAGTTCTCCAGCTGCAAAAGTCACTTGCTTGAAGCCAATTCACACCTACTACTGGGTAATCTCTGTAAGCGGGATGCCTGAGGTAATAATCTACATAAGGTTCATTGTATGCAAGTTTTGACCTCCACACTAAGGTGTCAGGAAGTGCTTTTTTGTGAAGTTCGGGGTAGTCCACTCCATACACTCTCTTCACCCAATACAAGTATTCTAACCAGTGAAAATTGCTGATTTCAGTTTGATCCATGTAGAAAGACGATACCGTAGCTCTTCTTGGAATATTATTCCAGTCGTACATGAAGTCTTGTTCTACGCGTCCCATCGTGAAGGTTCCACCTTCAATCAAAACCAAGTTTGGCCCAGTTTCCTGTTCTTCAAACGGATATTTTTGGAACCCTCCATTGTCAGGATCGTTATAGTTCCATCCTGTAATTGAGGACTTTTCGTATCCGCACGATGCAATTAGAAGGGGCGCAACTAATAGAGCAAAAAGGTTTTTTGCTTTCATAGTGTAATTAATTTTAGAGCGAAGTCGCTGATTTATTAAGAAAACGAAGATAAGTGAGTTTTTATTATCGCGCAATTAAAACTGAGGGCAACGCATCATTTTAAACTTTCTGCGCTTTTGTTTACAAGGAAACATCATCGTAACGCTGATCTCATGTGCTCCTAAAGTTTGAGTTCCTAGACTTGAAGTAGTAATGTCATAGCTGTATCCAAATCTGAATTGTTCTGTGTGCAATCCAACTAGGAAAATTAAGGCATCATCCCATCTATACCATACACCACCAGTGATTGGCCCCTTGTTGAGGTAGAGGCCTAAATTAAGGTGATTAAATTCGCCTTGTCTTTGATAGATGATGTTAGGAGAAATACTTCCGTCTTCAGGATTGGCTTTGTCTAATGGAATCACAGCGCCACCATGAGCAGTATATTTTCTGGGAAGTTTGCTGTCTGCAGACTTGAAGAAAGATTCATTTGGTTCAAACAAGTGATGTGCAGCAAAACCTAAGTACAATGTTTGTGTAAAGATCATACCACCGGCAGAAAAGTCAAGTTTGTTCACTGGTTGCTCAATTGGAACTTCTCCAGAAGGATAAATAAATCCATATCTCGCGTCAATCATATCACCGAAAGTCAATTGACTCCAATCGATAGCTTTCTGGTAATATGTAGCTTGAATTCCAGCCTTGAAACTAATGTTCCGGTCAAGAGCAACTTGATACGCGTACATTCCACTCACCGAATTTGTTTGGATAATGCCTGATGCTTGACGGTCATGGTAGGCTTGGATGCCGATTCCACCGCTAAGAGCGTCAACATACTGGTCGTACGATGCAGAATATGTAACATATGTAGAAGGTATCCCTGGCCACTGATTTCTATAGTTCAGGGTCACCCGCGGACATCTAGCTGAACCAGCTAATGCAGGATTAAGATAAAGCTGGTTAGCATAAAACTGACTGAAAGCTACATCTTGAGCTTTCAAATCCATGTTTAAACAAGCTAACGCTAATATGATTAGTATTCCTAGTTTTTTCATTGCCAATCAACTTCCAATATCCGCAATTATACGAATATATTTACCCCGTGAACTTTTCCATCTCAACAATCGTTTTTCTGGTTGGCAATAACATCCTGTGTGGCACGTTAAGCGTCTGAGAAAAAAGAATGACAAATATAACTACAAAAAATATTGATTTGTCGAAAAAATGAACCTGCTAGTATGAAGATTACATTTTCCGTCCTTATTCTCAGTATTGCTTTTGGGTCTAATTTGTTTGCTCAGAAGACTATATCATCAGGTCAAAATGCTCAAAGAATCACTGAGAAAATATCTGGTTCGGAAAAAAACACAAATGAATTTGTGTTAGAATGGGAAGGAATTAAGCGTTACAAAACAATTGATGAACGACAAATCGATCAAATCTCCTTTCAGGGTGCTCGGATTCTTGCCAGTTCATACCTTCCTTATTTTGCATACACCATTGACGTCAGTCAAAATACGAGTTCAGTTAACGTTAGACTAGTCAATACAAAAACTGAAGCAGCCACATCGTCTGAAAGGGATATTCTTAGAAATTACGGTCTGCCCAATGATTTTAAGGTGAGCTCAATCGTTCGCACTTCTGCGGGTAAAAAGTTTGCAGTGGTAATGGTTGAGCCTCTCAAGCGAACAGGCACAAACGTGGAGAAGTTGATGGCGTTTGATTTACAAATTACGGAACAATCAACCGCTAGCACAGCTGCACGAGGCTCAAGAGGTGTCAATTCTTGGGTCGATAATAGTGTGCTGAGTTCAGGTCAATGGTATAAGTTGGCTACTGGAAAAGACGGCATTTATCGTGTAACTTACAATGACATGCAGTCTTATGGCTTTAGTATGGTTGGCGTGAGCAGCGATCAAATCAAGTTGTATGGCACAGGTGCGGGAATGTTGCCTATGAAAAATGATGCTCAACGACCTGATGATTTAATTCAAATTTCCATCGATGTAGTTGATGGTGGAGATGGCTCTTTTGATGCGGGTGATTATTTCTTGTTTTATGGCGAAGACCAAATTACATGGTCGTTTAATAACGGTGCTTTTACCCATGAAATAAATCCGTTCTCAGATTCAACGTATTACTTTCTTTCATTGAATGGCGGTGCGCAGGTTGCCAATAGAATACCAATAGAAACAATTGCAACCGCACCAACACAGTCATCTAGTGTATACGATTATTTAGATGTATACGAGGAAGAAAATATTAATCTAATTAAGTCTGGTCGGAGATGGTACAGCCTCGAATTTGGAGCAGTGAATTCTAAGGACTTTGGGTTCAATGTTCCTAATATTGATCGAACTTCGCCAGCAAAATTACGAGCGCGTTATGCTGCTCGATCTATTGGTGTTTCGGGTGTTTCGGTTTCGTTGTCGTTACCTAGTCAGGGAGGCGTTTCTGATGTTAAAACAATTTCACCTGTCGCAGATTTTTACGGTGCTTTATTTGCTGATAATGGTGTTCTTTCACTTTCTACGATCCCAAAAGATGGAGATCTGCTTACCAAGTTTGAACTCATCCAAGGGCCTAACCTTCAATCAAAAGCCTGGCTCGATTACATCGAATTGCATGCCCGTAGATCAATTTCATTTTTGAGTCCCCTCATGTCTTTTCGGGATGTAAATACTGTGCAGCCCAATGCGGTTACTGAGTTTGGAATCAATGCTAATGAAGCAATTCGGGTATGGGACGTGACTAACATTGGAGCGATCAAAGAAATGAACCTCTCGGGCGGAGTAACCAACGGATGGTCGTTTAAGTCATCCACGGCAGTATTGAAGGAATTTGTGATGTTTAACCAATCGAGTTACCTCACACCTCGAAAAATAGGATTTATCGATGTTCAGAATTTGCACTCACTCAATAACATTGAATATGTCATCGTTGCTCACCCAACATTTAAGGCCTATGCTGATCGTTTGGCAAACTTGCATTCAGCTTTAGATGGAATGTCGTCAGTGGTTGTGACACCGCAGCAGGTTTACAACGAGTTTTCGGGTGGCGCGCAAGATGTAACTGCTATTAAGGAGTTTTTGCGGATGCTTTACCATGAGGCAGATTCGAGCGGTGGTGTTAAACCGAAATACTTGTTATTGTTTGGTGATGCATCCTATGACTATAAAGATAAAGTCTCCGGAAATTCCAATTTTGTCCCTACTCACCAAATGTTAAACAGCTTGTCGCCAACAGGATCCATAGCTTCTGATGATTATTTTGGGCTTCTTGATAATGACGAAGGAGAGTCGCAGCTCGATTTCTTAGACATTGGTATTGGTCGTTTACCAGCGCGAAGCAGAAAGGAGGCGGAAGACATGGTGAATAAAATCGAACGTTACGCTCAAAACTCTTCTTCATTTGGAGTATGGAGGAATCAAATTGCTTTTGTGGCTGATGATGCAGATAAAAGCGATGGGTTAACTTTTATGCGCGATTTTGAATTGCTCGGTAAGGTGTTAGATGAGAGCAATCAAGAATTTATGATAGATAAGCTCTACATGGACTCCTACAAGCAGCAATTGGGCTCAGGCGGTGCGCGTTACCCTGATGGGGTTGAAGCGATATCAGACCGAGTGAGTAAAGGAGCATTGATGATGTATTACATCGGTCATGGCGGTGAGCTCGGTTGGGCGCATGAGCGTATACTCGAGGTGCAAACAATCAATAAGTGGACAAACATCGATAACCTGCCATTATTCATTACCGCTACGTGTGAGTTTGGAAGATTTGATGATCCGCGAAGAACCTCCGGTGGAGAGTATGTTCTATTGAATCCAAGTGGCGGTGGCATAGCTCTTCTTACTACAACTCGCGCAGTTTATTCGAGTCCAAACCTTACTTTAACCACTGAGTTTACATCGCAAGCCTTTGAAAACCCAAGCAATGAAAAACCTCGACTTGGTGACCTGATGCTTCAAACAAAAATTAGAACGCTCGATACAAATGCCAGTGCCGCATTAAATAGCAGAAGCTTTGCTTTGCTGGGCGACCCTGCGTTGAGGCTGGCCTATCCTGAAAATAGAATACAAATCACAGCCATGCCCGACAGCATAGGTGCGCTTGGTAAAGTCAAAATTGAAGGAATAATCACCGATAATAATGGTATTAGGTTGAATAATTTTAACGGTGTTTTATATCCAGCTGTCTACGATAAAGAAGCCAATACGCAATCATTGAACAATGATGGTTCTGGTGCATTTAAGTACAAAGAGTGGCGTAATCTCGTATTTAAGGGGAAGGCGAGTGTGAAAGACGGTGCGTTTTCATTTGAGTTTGTTGTGCCGAAAGATATCGATCGATCATTCGACATTGGAAGGGTAAACCTGTATGCTAATAATGCCCAAAGCGATGCCAGTGGAGATTATAGGTCATTCAGTATTGGCGGCCTTTCTGACAATCCTGTGAGCGACAATGAAGGACCTAAAGTTGACTTGTATATGAATAACGCCAAATTTGTTTTTGGTGGGTTGACGAATGAAAACCCAAACCTTTATGCTGAAATATTTGATGAAAATGGAATAAATATGGTCGGGAGTGGAATCGGTCATGACATCACTGCAGTGCTCGACAACAACACTTCGAATACGTTGGTGTTAAATGAATACTACGAAGCAGATTTAGATTCCTACACCAGCGGAAAGTTGTCTTATCCATTCAGAGATTTGGACGAAGGAAAACACAGCCTGAAGCTTCAGGTGTGGGATGTCAACAATAATCCGTCTGATTCATACCTTGAGTTTGTTGTTGCAAATGATGAAGAATTGGCACTTGATCATGTTCTGAATTATCCCAATCCGTTTACTACGAATACCGATTTTTACTTTGAGCATAATAAACCCGGACAAATACTGGATGTGCGCATTGAAGTGTTCACCATAGCTGGAAAATTAGTGAAATCATTTGATGGTGAATATGTCTCTGACGGATATAGAATAGGTCCAATAAATTGGAATGGTAGAGATGAATTTGGTGATGTTTTAGCAAAGGGAGTTTATCTTTACCGCGTATCTGTAAAGACCCTCCTTGGCGAGTCAGTTGAAAAATATGAGCGTTTAGTTTTGTTAAAATAGTCCCTCACTAATTCGTTATATTTGCCGTCTTTATCAAAAACGCCTATTGCAAGAACTTTACGTGATCGATTTTTAAGTATGAAAAGGATAAAAATTTTGAGTGTGCTTGCATGCTCACTTTTCGTGAATGCGTTGCAGGCTCAAGACGATGGAGTTCGAACTACAGTATTGCAATTGAATACAATCACTACGGCTGTGCCCTTTCTTATCATTAACCCAGAAACCAGAGGCGGTGGTATGGGCGATGTAGGAGTTTCTAACAGTCCTGACGCGAATTCATTGCACTGGAATGTCGCAAAGTATGCATTCATTGAGGGTAAATCAGGCGCTTCTATCTCTTATACCCCTTGGCTTCGAGCATTGGTTCCAGATATTTCGATTTCTTACCTCACAGGATATTACAAGATTGATAAGATGAGCGCAGTAGCCGTTAGTTTGCGCTATTTTTCGTTAGGAAATATTCAGTTTACAGACCAGTTTGGTAACAATACGGTTCAATTTACTCCGAATGAATTTGCCCTCAATGCCGGCTATTCGCGAAAGTTAGCAGAGCGCCTTTCTGGTGGTCTTAGTGCCAAATTCGTTACTTCAAACCTTACAGGTGGACAAACCGTAGGTGGCGCAAACTCGAGACCAGGACGAACAGTGGCGGTTGATCTTGGCGTCTTCTATACCAACGACGATATCGTAATGTTTGATAAAGATGCTACCGTGTCTTGGGGTGTTGCAGTAAGCAATCTTGGAGCAAAAATTTCATACACCGATGCGACCACAAGAGATTTTTTACCGATCAACCTGAGGTTAGGCCCAACGGTAACTTGGGATTTAAATGATTACAATAAAATCAGCGCTTCGGTTGATTTTAACAAATACATGGTGCCCAGTCCGCCCAAGTATGCTCAAGACCCGGTATCAAATATTGCCGTCCAAGATGCAAATGAAAATTTAGTCATTTCTTCGGGCTTAGACCCAGACCGCCCAGTTCCTTCGGCAATATTTACTTCCTTTTATGATGCTCCAGGTTATGGCGATTACAACGATGCGGGTGAATGGGAGCCGATTAGCGCAGGCGTCCTCCGCGAAGAGCTCAATGAAGTGTCGGCAGGAATTGGAATAGAATACTGGTATGACGAGCAGTTTGCGTTCCGCACTGGTTATTTTACCGAGCACTTCTCAAAAGGAAATAGAAAGTTTTTAACGCTAGGCGCAGGGCTTCGGTTGAATGTCTTTAGCCTTGATTTTAGCTATCTCATTTCAACCTACAATGTGCGCAGAAATGTTGGCACTACTTCTCCTTTGGCGAACACACTTCGATTTACACTTTCTTTCAATTTTGATGAACTCTCTCAACCAGACAATACTAATTAATGAGAATTAGGGTAGGCTTTGGTTATGACGTGCATCAACTCAAAGAAGGGAGGCTGTGCCGACTTGGAGGGGTAGATATACCATCTGATGTGGGTCCTGATGGCCACTCAGACGCTGATGTTCTTCTTCACGCAATTTGTGATGCCATTTTAGGCGCTGCCGGATTAAGAGATATCGGATTTCATTTTCCGAATACCAACGATGAGTTTAAAGATGCTGATAGTAGAGGTTTGCTTTCAGACGTTGTTGCGTTGATTGAGGTAAAGGGATACAGCATTGGCAACGTGGATGCTACACTGGTTTCTGAAGTTCCAAAAATAGCGCCATACATCGCTCAAATTAAGGCATCCATCGCCTCTTTATGTAAGATTGATGAAGGTGAAGTGGGCGTCAAAGCAACGACCAGCGAAAAAGTTGGTTTTGTAGGTAGAAAAGAAGGAATTGAAGCCTATGCAGTGGTTTTACTTGAAAAACCTTAATGCATGAAACAAAACATCACAAAATCGATTGATTTCGAGTTTCACGATGATTTTTCTGAGCTTACACAGCAGCAGGTAGAGCTGATTCAAGCAGCAGACCAAGCTTCAAGATTGGCGTATGCGCCTTATTCAGACTTTTTTGTGGGTTGTGCCGTGCTTCTCGAAGACGGAACGGTAGTTAAAGCGAGCAATAAAGAGAATGCTTCTTTTCCTGCAGGCATTTGTGCTGAAAGAAATGCCTTGAATTTTGTTTCTGACCACCATCCCGGTCAGAAGATTCTAAAACTTTCAGTTATGGCCAAACCAAATCAGTTTGAAATGACTGAACCGGCTTCACCTTGCGGGATTTGTCGTCAAGTGATAGCTGAAACAGAAAAAAACCAACAATTTCCAATTGAAATTATAATGGCATCTGATTCGGGCAAAGCATTGATTGTTAAGAATTCAGAATCACTTTTGCCCTTTCATTTTTATCTTTCTCAGCTGAAGAAGTGAGCAATTTGCGCTGAATGCTGTTTTCACGTATTCATGTTATATTTTTGCCGTCCATCAATAAAAAATTATGGCTCAGAAATCAACTTCTAAGAAATTGGAATTTAGCAAAGAGGTTTACCTGAAATGGTATAAGGACATGCTCCTGATGAGGCGCTTCGAGGAAACATGCGGAAACCTCTATTTACAGCAAAAATTCGGTGGCTTTTGCCACTTGTATATTGGTCAGGAAGCGATTGCTGCGGGATTTGCTTCAGCAATGCAAAAGGGTGATAAGATAATCACGGCTTACCGCGATCACGCTCACCCCATCGCTTTGGGTATGGATCCAAAATACGTCATGGCCGAACTTTACGGAAAAAGCACAGGATGTTCTAAAGGCAAAGGTGGATCAATGCACATGTTTAGCAAAGAGTTGAACATGATGGGAGGCCATGGTATTGTAGGTGCTCAAATACCTATGGGAGCAGGAATCGCATTTGCAGAAAAATACAACGGAACCAAGAATGTGTGTTTGACCTTTATGGGTGATGGAGCAGTGCGTCAAGGTGCATTGCACGAGACGTTTAATATGGCAATGCTGTGGAAATTGCCAGTGGTATTTATTGTTGAGAATAACAATTATGCCATGGGTACTTCAGTTGCACGCACAACCAATGTGACAGACCTTTCAAAACTTGGTTTAAGTTATGATATGCCAGGTGAATCTGTGGATGGAATGAGCGTTGAAGAAGTGCACAAAGCAATCAAAAAAGCAGCCGATTTCGCAAGGGAAGGTAACGGACCGTATTTACTCGATATTAGAACATACCGCTACAAAGGTCACTCGATGAGCGACCCGCAGAAATACAGAACAAAGGAGGAAGTGAATGAGCACAAGGATAGAGATCCGTTAAATCAAGTGCTCAGCACCATTCTTGATCAAGGGTGGTTGAAAGAGGAAGATGTAAAAAAGATTGAAGCAGAAGTAAAGGCTAACGTTGAAGGAGCGGTGAAGTTTGCCGAAGACTCGCCACTACCTGATGAAAGTGAACTTTACACTGATATTTATTCTCATGATGACTATCCATATATAATGGATTAAAAAATAGATTGATAGATGGCTGAAGTTATAAAAATGCCCAAGTTGAGTGATACCATGGAAGAAGGTGTCATTGCGAATTGGCAAAAAAAGGTTGGAGATCAAGTAAACTCTGGTGATGTGTTGGCCGAAATTGAATCGGATAAAGCAACCATGGAATTTGAATCTTTTCACGCTGGCACACTCTTGCACATTGAAATTCCAGCGGGTAAGTCGACTCAAGTAGACGGTGTTATCGCAATTATTGGAGAGAAAGGCGAAGATGTTGAGGCTATTTTGAAAGCAGCCAAGGCTGATGTTCCAGCGAAGAAGGAAGAAAAAGCAGAAGCTAAATCTTCGCAACCTGCAAAAGCTGCAGAATCACCGAAGCCTTCATCTGCTCCAACTCCAGCTAAGGCGCAGCCAAGGCCGGTGGAGAAAGCACCCGTTCAGAGCTCATCAGACGACTCGCGAATGAAGATTTCTCCTTTGGCCAAAAGATTGGCTGAAGAAAGAGGTGTTAGTCTGCGCAGCTTGAGAGGTTCAGGTGAAAACGGAAGAATCGTGAAAAGAGATATTGAGAACGCAAACCTTTCTCAAATTCCTCAAATTGAGCGCTACCGTGATGTTGAAACATCTCAAATGCGAAAAACCATTGCGAGAAGATTGAGCGAAAGCAAGTTTACGGCACCGCATTTTTATTTGACGATTGATTTGGATATGGATCGTGCAGTAGAGGCGCGCATAGCGATCAACGAGGCGATCAATCCAGAGAAAATTTCATTCAACGACCTTGTGATTAAAGCTGCTGCAATTGCGTTAAAAGATCATCCCGCAGTGAATGCAGGATGGCATGGCGACTTTATTCGTTACAATGAACACGTTCACGTGGGTGTGGCCGTAGCTGTAGATGAAGGACTTTTAGTGCCCGTAGTAAGACATGCTGATAGTAAAGTTTTAACCCAAATTTCTTCTGAAGTAAGAGACTTCGCGAAACGCGCAAAAACGAAGAAACTACAGCCTGAAGATTGGCAAGGAAACACATTTACGATTTCTAATTTAGGAATGTTCGGAATTGAAGAATTCACGGCAATCATTAATCCACCTGATAGCTGTATCATGGCTGTTGGGTCAATCCGCCAAGAGCCAGTGGTGAAGAATGGCGAGATTAAAATTGGAAACCGAATGAAGGTCACTTTAAGCTGCGATCACCGTGTGGTTGATGGTGTTTTAGGGGCGCAATTCCTTGAAACGTTTAGAAAGTATATTGAGAATCCTATCGTGTTGTTAGGAATGTCCTCTATTTAATAGAAGCGCGAACTGTCAGGTCTTCTTGGTTTGAGTTGCGAAGGTCGATTTGATCGAGCCTTCCTTTCCATTGCTCTAAATGGATGTCAAACGCTGCTTTATATTCATCTTTTATAGGTTCGCTTGGTGGAATTTTTTCGCGTCTATGGTCAACTTGCTGGCCGTTTTTCCAGAAGCGAAAACACACATGTGGACCAGTGGCTAGTCCTGTACTACCAACATATCCGATGGTTTCGCCTTGTCTAACGCGAGTGCCAGGTTTTATTCCGCTCGCAATTTTATTCATATGTAAATATTGAGTCGTGTAGGTACTGTTGTGCTTCACCTTTACATAGTTTCCATTAAATTTTGAATAGCGCGCCTCGCTGACTACACCATCTCCAACGGCCATAATAGGTGTTCCTGTGGGTGCGGCATAGTCTGTGCCCAAGTGTGCCTTCCACCGCTTTTGAACGGGGTGAAATCTGCGTTGTGTGTAGCCCGATGAAAGTCGGCTAAACTTCAGAGGCGCTTGCAAGAAAGCTTTTCTTAAACTATTTCCTGTTTCGTCAAAATAATCTTCTTTTTCGTCTTGTGAGAATTTGAATGCGTAAAAGGGTTCGCCTTCGTGATTAAATAATGCTGCCTGCACTTCATCTATTCCAACAGCCACATCGTTCACAATTTTTACCGTGTAGATCAACTTAAAATTGTCTTTTTTCTGGATGCGATAAAAATCGATAGACCAAGCATAAATATCTGATAGCTCCATAGCTAAAGCGGGGCTCAAGCTTTGATCCATAAGCGTTTGATAGAGCGAAGAATAAATTATTCCCGATGCTTCGCGTTCTTCAAGTTGAGTGGGCCGGCTGCCGTAATAGATATCTAAAGTGTCTCTTAAATCGTACACCACAAAATCAACCGCAGAGATTTCATAAATGAAGAACTTGGCATAAAGTGAATTGTTGTCAGCTGCGCAAATCAGTGTAAAGTCTTTGCCGGCATTTAACTTTCGTATGTCGAATGATTTTTTCGATTTTTCAGCGAGTAAAGTGATTTTGCCATAGTCAATGCCATAAGGCAGAAGGATGTCAGCAAGAAATTGATTCTGTCTTATTTTACCTTTTTCAACGTGATACCCTTCAAGGTCGATTCCAAATTCTTCATGGCACTCCTCAACAATGATCGAATCTACGGCTTTGTAGGTTGCCATTTCTTCGTTCCACTCTTTTTTCGACATCAACACGCTGACTGCGATAAGGATGAGAATAGCTGCGGGCGTGAGAAATTTTAATCGTTGGGACAGCACGAGTGTTTTAGGGTTTAATTGATCACACTTCATTCGCACAAACGCGATTTATGAAGCTTAGATTTGCTGATGAATTTGAACAGTTCGAAATTAACATCTAATTTAAGGCGTAAAAATGTACTGTGATGCAGTTTCTAACAATGCATCGTGAAGGTTAAATTAATTCATAATCGCAATTGGATTTGCAAGGCCTGAATAATCTCTAATTTCCATCGTTACTGACCCCACTAAAACTTTCGCTTTTGCGAGAATCGGAATTTTATTTTGGTCGTTGGTTACCCAAACCATCATATCTTCCTCTTTCTTAAAAATACGACCGGTTTGCACCACCGGCACAAATACCATGCAGTTGAATTTTCCTTTGTCGACTTCGATGGTTTCTTTTTTTAGGTATTTGATTTTTAATGGCCAAACCTCATTGTCGACAAAGGCTTGAATTTCGAAAACTTGTCCTGGTTTAACATTAGAGAAATCCATCGCTCGGGCGCGGTAGAGGGCAGAGATCATATCTTGAACTCCAAGCGGAACATCAAACTCTTTCCCTTTATCCGTCTTTACTTTCTGTTTAAAATGATCGAATGTGTAATACTGTTTAAGTTCAAAACCGCCTTCGTGAATATCGCGAACAAAAATCCAAGGAAAAACACCAGCTTCATCCACATACGTTTCATAGCGATCGCGCACCTTGAAAAACCAATTGAATGTCCCTAATGAATTTCCAGTTCCAACAACGTGAAATACATTTCTACCCGCGATCTGTTTTTTTTCTTGTCTGATCTCGATGATGACCTCACCTGCATCGATCCAGCCGTATGAAACTTCATATTCGAGACGCTCGCCTCGCTTAAAAGCGCGATGTTTTACTTCAGGAAGTGTAGTAATCTCTTCGTCAACCACCTGCTTATTTTGAACATCAGAGTTAGCAGGGTGAAAGATAAAAAGCAGTCCAGATAAAATGAAGCTGAAGCTCATGGATCAAAATTTGAATGAAGCAGACAAAGCGTGTGCCATTCGTTGACTATACTACAATGTTCACAATTCTTCCCTGCACAACGATCACTTTTTTAGGCGTGTTGCCTTCGAGCCATTTTTGAGCCAACTCATGACCGAGGGCAGCAACCTCTACTGATTCTTTATCCATTCCAGAAGGAAGCTCAATGTGGAATCGTGTTTTGCCATTAAAAGATACGGGGTAATTTGTGCTATCCGATTTTAAATAATCTTCGTTCAAAGTTGGCCATGGCACCTCGGAGATCGATTCCGTATGACCAAGTCGTTGCCAAAGCTCTTCCGAAATATGCGGAGCATGACAGCTCACCAATATTACGAGGCTCTCCAGAATTTCTCTCTTATTGCATTTCAGATCTGTCAGTTCGTTCACTGCAACCATGAAGGCACTTACGGAGGTGTTGAACGAAAAACGCTCCATGTCTTCTGATACTTTTTGAATGCATTTGTGTAACGCTTTTAGCTCATCTTTTGAAGGCTTCTCATCAGACACTACAAATGCATCACCGTTATGAAACATGCGCCATAACTTCCTCATGAATTTTGAAACGCCTTCAATTCCTTTGGTATTCCATGGCTTATGCATTTCAATTGGACCTAAAAACATCTCGTGAAGCCGCAGGGCATCTGCTCCATGTTCAGCAATGACATCATCGGGGTTGACCACATTACCATGACGCTTGCTCATTTTTTGACCATCCTCAGCCTGAATCATCCCTTGATTAACAAGTTTTTTTGCGGGTTCATCAAACGGGATAAAGCCAAGGTCATGCAAGAATTTAGTGATGAATCTGAAATACAGTAAATGACCAGTAGCGTGTTCAGCACCTCCCATATACAGGTCTACTTGTTGCCAATATTCCACCGCTTCTTTTGAAACAAATTCTTTGGCTCTTGCTTCGTCATTGCCTTCCATCATGTAGCGCAAGTAGTACCAATTGGAACCTGCCCAGCCGGGCATCGTATTCAAATCCATCGGAAACCCTTTTCCGTTTTCCACAATTTTCCCAGCCTCTCTGTCCCAATTCCAATGGGTAGCTCTTCCCAACGGTGGTTCACCCGTTTCAGTGGGTTTGAAGTTGTCGATTTCTGGAAGCTTAATTTCATCGAGCTTATCCTCATCAATGGTATAAGGAATATCATCTCTATAATAGATAGGAAAAGGTTCGCCCCAATAGCGCTGGCGACTGAATACAGCATCGCGTAACTTGTAATTTACCTTTCGCTGTCCTATGCCCATTTTTTCAACTTTGGTCAATACCTCAGATTTCGCCTCTTGTACCGATTTACCATTCAGATAGTCAGAGTTAATCATAGTGCCATCTTTTCTGTCATCTGCTCCTTGCAGTATATCTTGACCTTCAATGATTGGAGTAATCGGAAGATTGAACTTTTTAGCAAAATCCCAATCGCGCTGATCGCCAGCAGGAACGGCCATTATTGCGCCTGTTCCATACCCTGCAAGCACATAGTCACTAATCCAAATCTGAATTATTTGTCCCGTGAGAGGGTTTTTAGCATGAGCTCCGGTGAATGCGCCTGTAACATCTTTTACTTCAGCCATGCGTTCACGCTCAGACCGTGACTTGGCAAAATCAAGGTATTTCTCAATTTCTTCTCGCTGTTTTAGTGCGGTTATTTGTTGCACTAACGGATGCTCTGGCGCCAGCACCATAAAAGTTGCGCCAAATATTGTGTCAGGACGCGTTGTAAATACCTTGAAATTGGCATCATTCTCTACTACCTTAAACTCAATTTCTGCACCTTCACTTTTTCCGATCCAATTGCGCTGGATGTCTTTGAGGGAATCCGTCCAATCAATAGAGTTTAATCCATTTAAAAGGCGTTCAGCAAATGCGGTAATGCGCAATGACCACTGCTTCATTTTTCTTTGTTCTACTGGATACCCGCCTCGTTCACTTACTCCGTTTACCACTTCGTCATTTGCCAAAACTGTACCCAGTTGGGCGCACCAGTTTACGGTTGTTTCGGCCCGATAAGCAACGCGATAGCTCAGTAGGAATTCGCGTTTTTTATGGTCTGAAAAGCCTTGCCAGTCTTTAGCTGAGAATTCTTCTACCTCATCACAAGCTGCGTTTACATGTCCATTGCCGAAGTGCTCGAACTCGTGAATTAGTGACGCGATCGGCTTAGCTTTATCATCTTTTAGGTCATACCAACTGTGAAAAAGTTGAATGAAAATCCACTGAGTCCATCGATAAAAGTCAGTTTTTGAAGTGTTCACTTCCCGACTCCAATCAAAAGAAAATCCAATGAGGTCGAGCTGCTCTCGATAGCGAAGTATATTTTGCTTTGTAGTAGTAGCAGGGTGTTGTCCAGTTTCTATGGCATATTGCTCAGCAGGAAGTCCGAATGCATCATATCCCATTGGGTGCAGCACATTGAAACCGCAATGTCTCTTGTAACGAGCGTATATGTCGCTGGCAATGTAGCCTAATGGATGACCAACATGAAGCCCTGACCCTGATGGATACGGAAACATGTCTAAGACATAGTATTTTGGTTTTGAGGAAAATGTCTGTGCCTTGAACGTTTGATGCTTTGACCAAAAGATTCGCCACTTGTTTTCAATACTCGAAAAATCGTATTCCATGTCTAAAAAAATTGAGCGCGAATTTAAGATTAGTGAATCTTTATTTGTCGCAATCCGTATAGTAAATCTTGAAAGTTTTTAGAATTGTTGGAAATGGATAAGAACTTGATAATTAACAATGAAAACGTTGAGTAGGATATCTGATACTGCTTTGAGTGTTATCTTTGCACCCCCTCAATTACTATACGGGTCTTTGATGTGGTTGATCGGGCATGTTTAGCTTATTTTAGAACTTGAAGAAAAGAAATTTAGTTTACTGATTTGTGATGGAGAATAGATCAATATTTCTGGCGTAATTAATCAAAACACGGCTGTAACGGGTGTGAGTCAGCCGAATTGTTCAGATTGTGATCCCACGTGCAGCGACACCATATTCGTTGTTAATGCATCTAGTTTTCAAGTTGGTGATCGAGCATTGATTATTCAGATGAAAGGCGCGGCCATTAACACGAGCAACAATGCTAGTGGCGGCCAGATTACCAGTATAGCAAACGCAGGAAATTACGAGTTTTTTATCATTGATTCCATTGATTTGTCTGGAAATATTATTTTTCCAGAGTATGGTTTAGTAAAGCAATACGATGCGGCTGGACAAACACAGGTTATTCGAATTCCAAATTACGGAAATGCCACAGTAAATGTTTCAGGAACACTCACTGCACCAACCTGGAATGAAGCTAATGGCACAGGAGGAGTGGTTGCACTCATAGCGCAAAAGCTAGTTTTAAATGCCAATATAGATGTAATTGGTTCGGGGTTTAAAGGTGAACAAATGCTCATTAACGGAACGCCTGATAATTGTTCTGTTAATCCGACAACTGCGTTTACGCTAGCCTCAACCGCCACTCAAAGTTATACTAAGGGTGAGGGAATTGTATCAAATAACAACGCCTTTAATCGAGGCCGAGCTCCAAGAGCGAACGGTGGCGGTTCTGGAATATCGGGTGACTCTGGAGGCGGTGGTGGTTCCAGTTATGGTGCAGGCGGGATTGGTGGTAAACGATGGTGCGATGTGAATGGTGCAGTAGCTGGTGGATTGGGCGGTGTCTCACTTCAACCATACTTTACTCAGGATAAATTATTTTTAGGTGGAGCAGGGGGGCAGGTTTTGTTACTACAAATAACCCTTCCACATCAACCGATGGTGGAGGAATTATCATTTTGTTTGTCGACACCTTGGTTGGGAATGGTTTTTCTATTCTTGCCAACGGAACTTCTCCCTTACCGGTTGTTCCAGTAGGTGCGCCTGACGGAGGTGGAGGAGGTGGTGGTGGTGGCTCCATTCTTTTCAATGTTGAATCTATAGAAGGAAATTTAACCGTTACCGCAAATGGTGGAGACGGCCAAGATTTAAATACCACGATTATTCACGGTCCTGGTGGCGGTGGAGGTGGTGGTGTGCTCTTGTTTTCATTGCCCGTTCTTCCTGCTACTGTTACCTTCGGTGCGTTTGGTGGTATTGGTGGCCAGCATTCGAATGGCGTGCGGAACGCGTCAGGTGATGGAGCGGCTGGCGGAACATTCGGTTTGTATGTGCCTATTGAAAACGTAAATTATCGCGCAAATGTGGATGGCGATGATGTAGCTCCAGTTTGTGATATCGATGATGATGGCGATGGCATTCCTGATATTCAAGAGATTTATGCAGGTGATCATGATAATGATGGAATACCAGACTGGAATGACGCCAATTTTTGCTTGGATGTTTTTGAAGGTATTTCAGGTTGGAACTGCGCACTAGATGGTTTGCCTAATCCAACGGCTGATATGGATGGCGATGGGTATGCAAACTTCATGGATGCTGATTTTCCCTATTGTGGAAGCTTTGTGCTTGGTATTGATAAGATTTGTTCAAATTTTGACCCGGATGGAGATGGTATTCCTAGTCACCTTGACCTTGATTCTGACAATGATGGTATTCCAGATATAATAGAGGCAGGCGGGGCAGATGTGAATGGCGATGGGCAAGGTGATTCGATGGTGGATTCAGATGGTGACGGTTTGATCGATCTTTTTGACAACGACAATACGGACGGGCCAGCTTCTGCGACCCCATGTTCAGTTCAGCCAGGTTGCTTAGACCAATTCTCTTTTTCTACTTTGCCAATCCCAGATACAGATGGTGATGGTATTCCTGATTTCCTTGATTCAGACTCAGATAATGACGGTATACCTGATGTTGTTGAAGCTGGAGGGACTGATGTTAATGGAGATGGCAGAATAGATAATTTTGGCGATACTGACGATGATGGATTGACGGATCAAATAGATGCGTTAATCTGTGAAGATAGTGTTGACATTGTCAGCGTTACGGCAAGCTATGGTACTTATTTAGCAGGTCCTTCAACGGGTATTGGAAACGGTGCTAACGCAAGTGGAGCGCCAGATGGAGCGTTTGCACAAGTATATGACACTGGCGATAGATTGGTCATAGATTTGGGTCAAGTTTTCCCTACAGGCACATCCTATGTGCTCACGTGGAGAAGGAAGGCAACATATGGAGGTGGACCAACAGCCGATATGGTGGTCGAAGAATCTGCCGATAATGCTACGTACAGCACCAATTCGGTAAATCCTCAAGATGCGACTCAGGTGTTCAGAAACACATTGATGATAGCACAAACTCCAACAAGGTACCTTAGACTGCGAACACTCACGGGTTCAAACGATGACTTTGACTTCGATGCAGTAACGGTGGGAACAACAAATATATTTTATAACGTTTATGAAGTGTGTCGTTCTCGAACCCCTTTATTAGTAACTGGTCCAGATGCAAATTCGGATGGTATTCCAGATTTTGTTGTTGATGCAGATTTTGACGGGGATGGAATTTATGATTTTTTAGATTTAGATTCAGACAACGATGGTATTCCTGACGTGGTTGAAGCTGGTGGTACGGATACTGATGGTGATGGAAGAGCAGATGGGAATTTAGATGCAGATAGTGACGGATTTAATGATTTAGTGGATGGCGACCCAACCAACGTTCTCGTATTGGGCGATGATGGCCCTGGCGCTAATACATTGAACGCCCTGCAAGTTACAGGAAGCGATCTAAACAACGATGGAAGACCAGACAATATCGTTTCTGATGATATGGATGGAGACGGACTACCGAATCAACTAGACCTAGACAGCGATGGAGATGGAATAGCAGATGTTATTGAAAGTAATGGCACTGATGTCAATGGAGATGGTCGTATTGATGGAAATGCTGTGGATACGGATAATGATGGATTTGCAGACTCAGTTGATGGAGACGTTGGTAACGATGGGGTAAGTGAAAACTCGGCTTTAGCTCTTGTTCGCACAGGAGCAGACACTGATGCTGATGGCGCCCCGAACAGCTATCCCAATGCGAATGGAGACGATGATATGATCATCAATATGTTAGATATTGACTCTGATAATGATGGTATTACAGATAATACTGAATCACAATCAACAGCTGGTTATGTTGCCCCATCGGGAACAGATACTGATAATGATGGAATAGATAATGCCTACGATGCAACGGCTATTGTGCCGGTCGATTCTGATTTAGATGGCGTTCCTGATTATCTAGATACAGATTCTGACGATGATACCTTTCCTGACCTCATTGAAGGGCATGATGTAAATGGCAACGGATTTGCCGATGCCACTAGTCCGGCAAATACCGGTGTTTCAGGTGGAACAACGGATGTTGATGGAGATGGTCTCTACGATGGATGGGATAATAATACTGCCTCAAGCGATGCGACAAATGGAGGATTGAATCCTTCAAGTCACCCTGCATTTTTTAATGCTGTTGTTGATCGTGACTGGCGCAATCAAAAGGACACAGACCGGGATGGTGTGCCTGATCATTTAGATATTGATGATGTTAATGATGGCATAATTGATATAACTGAGTCTGGAGGAAATGATCCAGACGGAAATGAGGATGGAGACGAGTTTCCAAATTGGTTAGATACGAATGATGATGGGAATGCAGGGGATGGGTCAATAACAAGTTATGTTGACCTCAATGGCGATGGAATCCCAGATGTATATGACTTCGATGGCGATGGCGTGCCGAATCATTTAGATAAAGACTCGGACAACGATGGTATATTGGATATTACCGAGGCTGGTGGCATTGATATAAATGAAGATGGTTCGGTTGATTACCCAACCCCTGGCAATGCAACTAAGATGGTGGATGCAGACAACGATGGTCTTGATGATAGCATCGATAATGTAGACAATGGGAGTGGTGGGGGTGAGGTGACTTCTGGTACACCGCTAGCCATCCCTAATAGCGATGGTACAGGCAATGCCGATTACCTCGATATCGATGCCGATGGTATCATAGATAATATTGAGGCTCAAGCTACCACAGGGACACCCGTTCGGGCTACGGTCGCTGATACAGATGGGGATGGAATATCTGATGCATTTGATCCTGATAATGGAGGGTTATATTTATTCCCAATTGATACTGATGGTGATGGAACACCTGACTACCTTGACTTAGACTCTGATGACGATGGCGAGTCAGACTTGATTGAAGGATGGGATACAAATGGAGATGGCGTTGCTAATACTTCTCCTGCGGGAGCGGATGCTGATGGAGATGGATTGGATGATAATTTCGACCAATTTGTCGGGCCGTATGGCATTCTAAACCCATCAAACAATAACCAAGACGCATTAGACTTTCCTGATACAGATTCTGGAACCACTGAACGCGATTGGCGAGATGAGCCTTGTAGTGGGGGTGCAGCAGCCTTGTCGACTACCAATACTACCACAACAATGTCTAATTTCTGTCAAAACGACCCTTGGACGTACTATTACGATCCAGCAGATCCGACTCAACTTTTATTCGCTGTTGATCATACTCCGACAGGTGGAAATACCAATCCATTTACCCTTCAAGTTTCATTAACGGCTTCAATTAATCCAGCAGATGAATCGGGTGTTTACAGCACAATTGATTTACCTAATCAGGACGCTACCTTCGTTTTGGGTAGGTATTGGAATTTGAGTCTAACAAGCGGGAGTTTGAATGGAAACGTTACTATTCGATTCTTTTATAATGCGCAAGAGGTTGATACGTTAGAAGCTACGGCAATTCGATGGAATCAACAGAATGCGGGCGGAACTTCGAATGTATCAGGTCTTCGATGGTTTACTGTAAATTCAGGAACATTTGACCCAAGTACACCGGACCTTCAGGCGCTCGGAATTGCGAACTCAACGCAATTATTCCCTACTGCCGAGGGTGTGCAAGATGGTGTCACATACTCTGAATTTTCAACGAATATTATTACTGGAGGTGGCCTCGCCTGCACGATCGGAACCAATTCAGTTATTCTTCCTGTGGAGTTATTGATGTTTGAAGCAGTTCCCACGAGTGAGCGTGAGGTTGACCTCATTTGGATTACTGCCTCTGAAGTAAATAGTGATCTATTTAAAGTTCAACGATCTTCAGATTTGGCGAGCTGGGAAACTATAAGCTCGGTAATCGCTCAAGGAAATTCCTCTGAAGAACAACGTTATTTTATCACCGATAAGAATCCACTTTCCGGACATTCATACTATCGACTTGAACAAGTTGATTTTAATGGAACGTCTGAATTGAGCGAAGTGAGGGATGTGTATTTAGCGAGTGGAAGTGTAAACGTTAGCTTTTCGCTTTATCCTAACCCATCTAGTGGTCAAGTTTATCTGAGCGTTGCTTCAGATACCGATTGTACGTTTGAAATACTCAATTCATTGGGGCAAAAGGTCATGGAAGTGAAGACACATGGAAGTGAAACAATTGCGGTTTCCGATCTTACACCAGGTGTTTATTTTCTTGAGCAGTCCGCTCAGGGTAGCAATCAAACACTGCGATTTGTGATTTTGAAATAGTCGGTTGGCTGAAGTTGGTTTCATTTTCCGAGACTATTTTAGAGAAAAATGGAGGATGTGCTTTTCTGAATGAATCAGATTGATTTTTGTGACGACTCAAATCTGATTATGCAACTACCTTTAGCGCCATGATTATTTATAATGTAACGGTTAAAATAGATAATGACATCCACGATGATTGGATGGATTGGATGCGGTCAATTCACATCCCTGAGGTGATGGCTACACAAAAATTTATCGAACATCAAGTTGCCAAAGTACTGGTGGATGACGAAGATGGAATCACCTACTCGATTCAATACAAATGCGAGAGCATGAGCAAACTTGAAGAATACTATCAAGAACATGCGCCAACCCTCCAACGCGATCATGCTGAGCGCTATAAAGATCGGTTTGTTGCCTTCAGAACGCTTTTAGAGGTTATTTGATGGCATCACCCGTACGCGCCAAAAAACACCTCGGCCAGCACTTTTTAAGGGATGAAAATATCGCTTTGAAAATTGTAGATTCCCTGCTGCAGATTACTGCGGAATCGGTCATAGAAATTGGGCCTGGAGATGGCGTTCTCTCTAAACACCTGTTTGAGCGGTACAAAGATTTATCGTTGTTCGATATCGATCAAGAATCGATCGATTATTTGAAACGAACTTATCCGATGCACGTTGATAAAATCAAGTTTCAAGATTTTCTTCATTGGCAAGTGGAAGGTGATCTAGCGGTAATTGGAAACTTTCCTTACAACATTTCGAGTCAAATTGTTTTCAAGATTATTGAAAATAAACACAATGTTGTGGGCATGGTGGGTATGTTTCAAAAGGAAGTAGCTGAGCGCATAGCCTCAAAAAAGGGAAGCCGAGTTTACGGAATTATGAGCGTGCTTACCCAAGCGTATTATGACGTTGAATACCTTTTCACGGTTGATGCACAAGCGTTTGAGCCTCCGCCAAAAGTTCAGTCAGGCGTAATCATACTGAGGCGTAAAGAAAAGTTGAAACTCGACTGTGACGAAAAAGCATTTAAATCAATCGTGAAAAGAGCGTTTAACCAACGCAGAAAAATGCTCAGAAAATCGCTTAAAGATTTAATTAACCCTGAGAACAGCGGGTTAATCGAACGGTACTTGACTATGCGGCCTGAGCAATTGGATTACACAGAATTTGTTGAGCTTACCAACGCTCTTGCTCCACTTAAATAATTATACTTTTGGCTTGATTTTTTTCAAGTCATGCAGTTCGAATTAACCCGAGAATATTTAGTTGACCTAAAAGAGGCCATTGTGCGCAATGATGAATTAGCTCTAATAGAGCTAGTTCACGAATTGCACCCGGCTGACGTGGCCGAGATTCTTGATGAATTAGAGCTGGAAGAAGCAACAGTGCTTTATAAAGTACTCGATGCCAACATCGCTTCCGATGTGCTCACTCACATGGATGAAGACACCCGCGATCGATTTTTAGGTTCGCTTTCTTCAAAGGAAATTGCCGAACAACTCATCGACAACCTTGATAGTGATGACGCGGCTGACATGCTGAATCTTTTTGCCCAGGAGCAAAAAGAGGAGATCATTTCAATGATTGAAGACAGGCAGCAAGCCCGAGATATCGTTGATTTGCTGCACTATGAAGAAGGTACGGCAGGTGCGCTAATGGCGAAGGAATTGATTCGTGTAAATGTGAGTTGGACCGTTTCTACTGCGGTGAAAGAAATGCGTAAGCAAGCCGAGGCAATCGATAATGTATATACCGTATATGTTGTTGATAATGAAGGTGTGCTCGTTGGTCGACTGCCTATTAAGAGACTTCTTCTAACTCCACTTAAAACCCTCATTTCAGACATTTATGATTCGCAAATTAAGTCTGTAAAAGTCGATCTTGATCAGGAAGATGTGGCCAGCATGATGGAGAAGTATGACATTGTTGCGCTTCCCGTGGTGGATGAGCTTGGGCGTCTGCAAGGCCGCATTACCATTGATGATGTAGTGGATGTAATCAGGGAAGAAGCGGAAAAAGATTATGCCTTAGCATCTGGTATTTCGGGCGATGTTGATACGTCTGACAATGTAATTACCCTCACAAGAGCGCGGCTTCCGTGGTTACTTATTGGTTTGCTCGGTGGTATTTTGGGCGCCCGCGTCATTGAGAATTATGAAGGTGATCTGCAGCTCTATCCTGAAATGGCCTTTTTTATTCCATTGATCGCAGCAATGGGCGGAAATGCGGGCGTTCAGTCTTCGGCAATTATCGTACAAGGCCTCGCCAATAAATCGATGGGAATGACCGGGATTTTATCGAAATTATGGAAGGAATTCTTGGTTGGAATGCTCAATGGATTGGTGTGCGCAGTGCTGATTTTTGGATACAACCTCATATTCGGTGATTCGTTGGCTTTAAGCTATACAGTGAGTATTGCCCTATTCAGTGTCATCGTCATAGCTACCCTTTTTGGAACATTCGTACCCTTGATTTTAGATAAGTACGACATTGATCCTGCGTTGGCTACAGGACCCTTTATCACTACGGTGAACGATGTGCTCGGTTTGTTTATTTACTTTATTATCGGCCACATGCTCTATATCGCTTAACCGATGAAAGTCTTTATTATTCTCACATTTTTAGTGATTGGTTCATCGTTTGGAATAGCCCAAGGCAGAAAAATGCCTCCATTTAGTTTTCAAGAACACAGCACAACCTTTGCCAACGCAAACAGGAGTTATTCGCAAGGGTCAGGATTTACAGATGCAGATACGCTGAGTGATGCGGTGATTTTGGCTTCATTAGTGAAGATTTTAGAGCTTAACCCTGACTTGCAAATTGAGTTGGTGGGGCACACAGCCATGAATGAAGATGTGAGACTCGGACTAGAGCGTGCAGCCTACGTTAGAACATTATTGATCGAAAAGAATGTTGATCAGGCACGGCTATCCATTGTGAATGAAGGACATCATTTGCCTTTGCTATCAGATGAAGTCATCATGGCGCTGCCAAGTAAAATCGAAAAGGACGCTGCAAACGAGCGAAACCGAAGGGTTGAAGTAAGGGTTGTAGAAACAAAAGCGGAATGAAAGTCATAGTAATAGACACCATTCATAAATCGCTTGACGTAAAGTTAGAAGCCGCTGGTTTCGAGTGTGTTAATGCTGCGCAATTTGATGAACGTCAAATTCACGCGTTACTCAATGATGCCGATGGCTTGGTGTTGAGAAGCAGACTTACCATTGACAAGGCATTTATCGATCGCTTTTCCGATTTAAAATTTATCGGGCGTGTTGGTGCTGGATTAGAACACATTGATGTGTTGTATGCAAAATCCAAAGGAATTCAAATTTTTAGTTCTCCTGAGGGAAATAGGCAAGCTGTGGCCGAGCATGCTCTTGGTTCATTGCTCACGCTGTTTAATCGCATTCACCTTGCCGATGCAGAAGTGAGAAATGGAAGATGGAACCGAAAGGCGAACGAGGGAATTGAATTGCAAGGAAAAACCATTGCCATCATAGGATTTGGGAATACGGGCGAGGCGTTTTCTAGAGTGCTAAGTGGTTTTCAAACACCCATTTTAGCCTATGATATGTATAGATCAGGTTTTGCCGATTCAGCAGTCACTGAGGCTTCAATGAAGGATGTATTTGAAAAGGCTGATGTTGTGAGTCTACACCTTCCGTACAATCAAGAAACCCATTATTTGGTTGATGAATCGTGGTTGACCTTCTTCAAAAAACCAATTTATTTGATCAATACTTCGCGTGGCGGCATCGTTGATACTGCAGCGCTGTTGAATGCTATCGCAAAGGGGCAAGTGTTAGGTGCGTGTTTGGATGTGTTGGAATATGAAACCGAGAACCTGAAAATGCCTGAATTCAAAGACTTTCCAGATGCAGCGTTGGCTCTTGCAAAAAATGAAAAGGTAGTGTTAACACCTCATATCGCGGGGCTGACGGTGGAATCGTACGAAAAGCTTTCGTCCATATTGGCCGATAAAATCATTAATGCTTTTGGCCGCGCATAAGGATGCGCATCGTGTGACGGGTTTTTTGCTCTAGCATTACTTCTCGGCCTTTAATTAATTCGTCAACTATTTGCTTGTTGAAATGACGAATGGTGAGCAATTCCAATCCTTCGTTGTACAGCACTTTGTAGTCATTTTTCAGCTCTTCCATTAAAGCCTTGATTTGCTTGGGTTGATTTGCTACACTCACCGAGAAGCTAATGGCTGAGTTTTGCATTGTTTGAATTTTCAGTCGATGGGTCGCAAAGCATTTGAAAATATCGCTGATATGCTCTTCAACAATGAACGAAAAATCTCGGCTGGAAATGGATATTAGAACTTGGTCAGACTGAAAAATATAGCTCGGTATTTTACTGTCTTCGCTTGTGTTGTCGTTGATCACACTTCCCGGTTCATTAGGTTCCTTAAAGCTTTTTACATAAAGTGGAATGTGTTTGTTTTCAAGCGGCTTTATGGTCTTGGGGTGAATGACCGATGCTCCGTAATAACTCAATTCGATTGCTTCTCGGTAAGAGATGTTTTCAAGCAACGAAGTATTTGAAAAGTATTTTGGATCGGCATTCAGCATGCCTGGCACATCTTTCCAAATGGTCACTGATTCGGCCGACAAACAGTATGCGAAAATCGCGGCCGAAAAATCAGAACCTTCGCGACCCAATGTGGTCATTCGTTTGTGTTCGCCACCACCAATAAAGCCTTGTGTGATGATAAAGGTGGATGTTTCACTCTCCCAAAATTCGTTGATGCGTTTTTCAGTTTCTTCCCAATTTACTTTTGCATCGCGGTAAGAGTTGTCTGTGTGTACTAGTTTTCTAGCATCGGTCCATGTTACATCGAGGCCTTCTTTTATGAGGTACGCAGCAATGATTTTAGTGGAGAGGATTTCACCCAACGAAACGATTTGATCGTAGATAAAGTCAAATTCAGAGTTCTCGTCTTGTTCTAAGAAAGTGAAGGCATAGTGCTGAATTTTGTCTATCGATTCGTTGGCGTCACTTAGCGCGTTGCCGATCAATTGTTGCAACTGATACCGATGAAAATCAAACACTTTTTGCAATGGCTCTTTCCAATCTTGGTTGGCTTTAAATGATTCAACCACGCGCTCGAGCCAATTGGTCGTTTTATCCATGGCTGAAATCACGATCAGCAATCGACTTTCTGATTCCTGCTCAACAATTTTCTTCAGGTTTTTCACTACCTCCGCATCTTTGACGGATGCACCACCGAATTTGAACACTTTCATAGTTTCAAGATTAGTCAAAATATAGCCTTCCGTTCAGCCATTCTGATGAGAGGTCGGCACCATAGGTTTCATAGAATCGAATGGCGGGCTCGTTCCAGTCTAAGACCTGCCATCCCATGCGTTTTACACCTTCCGATTTCGCAATTTCTACCACAAATTGAAACAGTGGTTTCCCAATTCCATTGCCGCGCATCGACTCTTTCACCACGAAATCTTCTAAATATAAGTAGCGTCCTTTCCATGTAGAATAGGCGAAGTAATACAATGCGATTCCTACCACTTTACCTTCATATTCAGCAACTACTAAATGATAAAGTGGGTGTGACCCAAAGCCATCTTTGAGGAGGGTTTCTTCGGTAACGATAACTTCGTTTTCAGCCTTTTCGTAGATGGCTAATTCTTTAATGAGTTCCAGTAAAGCAGGTACATCAGCCGGTTGGCCTTTTCTGATTGTGAGTTGAGCAGCGTTCATAGAAACGCAAAAATGATCAATTGATTGAGATTTCCAATTGATCAGTGAATGGTTTGCCCTCGGGGCGCCAAATTCTAGTTGAAGCGTTGAGGTAGGCGTCAAAACCGATGGCGTATTTCAAAGATTCGAATGCCCTTCTTTGATCGGAAAAGCCTTCATATTGACCATTTTTAAGGCGGGTTGAGTACGATGCTACGATGGTTTTATATGGACTTGCTACCGCGTAAAACAGCTGGTGCACTTTACCGTTGGAGTCTATTTTTTCAATGTAGTTTGGATGCAATGTGTCTTCGGGAGCATAGTTGAAGAAAAAAGTATCTGTGGCTACATTTCCAAGACTTATAGTGAGATCGAGACTCATTTCTCGGGTAGTGTATATCTCTAAATCTGAGAAGTTCCTGTTTGAAGGAAAACAGGAGAATATCGTGGTGTTTCCAGCTCTCAATCTTAATCCTTCCGTAAATTCACTGCCGCAAGTGTCTGAACCAACAACCTTGTTGTTCGTTTTGTAAGTAAAAGAGAAAAAGCCGTTTAGATCAGTAGTATCTGCATCAAGGAGAACAGGTTCTAAATACTCTTGACGAGTTCGCAAATAATCGAGGATTAAAACAATTCTTTGGTTGGCTATGGCGGAGTCACCATCAAACATTAGATTACCCGAAACAACGATGTCATTGGCAAATTCGAATTCATTGAATTCTTCATCGCATGAAGAGAAGTTGAGGCTTGACGTAATAGCCAGTGCGATGAATAATGAACGGAAAAATGCTTTTTTCATCTTTTACAAGACCAACAAATGAATGATTAGGTTGGTAAGCAAATGTGACGATTAATTTTTAGCCATCACAATCTTCCACATTCCTCTTATTTGATTCTCTGAATAGCCTTTGGCTTGGTCTTCAGGGTAAAGCGTGCTGATTCGAGCTTTTACCTTAGGTTTTATTTCATCTGCTGTTCCATGGCATTGCCCACAGAGTTTGTTTGTAACAATGGGTGAGTAATACACCATCGCTTCTCCAAGGTCGTTCAAAACGGGGCTGAATTCTTCGCCTTTTTCCAGCTGTTGTTTGAAGGTGTTGATGTATTCAACTTCCTCAACACTCGCCTTATTTTTTGGATTCCGGGCTTTATCGCTCACGCGTTCAATGCTTTCAACGCCCATTTCTTGCCTCATGCTATCTGTGATGCTCAAAGCGTGCACATTACAAAATGATACGGCACCTTCGGTTCCCTTATTCTTAATTGCTGCCATTAGGTTTTGACCTAAGTTGGCTTTGGTCGCCTTTGAAACAAAGTTTCCGCGCTGTTTAGGTTCTAACCGTTCGCCATTTCCTTTTTGCGTTTCATCCAATGGATGTGTGAATTTCCCTTCAAAAATGTAATCAGCCAAATGTTGAAGATCTTCCTTTGCGTATGACATTTGAGGCATCACACCAAATTTTTGAATGGCTTCGCGCATCAATGCATTTTCTTCATTTGGGTTACTCGTAAAGGCGATGATGGCCTCGACAAATTTTTCCTTTTCAGGATATTCCTTCAAATAGCGCTGTTGAATGGCGAAGATGGGCGGAGCAATTCTGCTTTCTTTGTCAGGGGTGTTATTGTGACACGAATAGCAATAGGCCATGAACAAATTTTCTCCGGGATGAGGTTCAGAAATAATCTCTTTAGCTGGTGTTTCGCTCGAAACGGTTTCATCACTCTGAATAGAATCGCAGGAAACTAATACAAGAATGAGAAAGATGGCTGTTAGTGGCGCAGTCGATTTCATAAAGTTATACATAGCTCAAAAATAGACACAATGAATCGAAGCCTTCGTGACAAAGCATACAAACGAACGAGGTTTAAATTTAAATAGGGCGCTCAACGCGCTGTTCTGACATCTTAACCTTAACTTTTG
>JAGYJZ010000010.1 GCA_018401875.1 Salibacteraceae bacterium | reverse complement strand
ATGTTTTCAATGGTTAAATTTAAACTTAACTCACTGTCTTAATTTCGGGGAGTATTATAATTCACGTTTTACTTTGTTCAAACGCATTCATAATGTGTTAATAAAGAAACAATACTGTATATATTTGTATCAATAAAGAAACATTATGGCGAATAAAAGTCCAGTATTGTTCCCTAAAGGCCAGCAGATTTTAAGCACATTGGGCGAAAACATAAAGTTAGCGCGCCTGCGCAGAAAATTGAGTAGTGCGCAAGTAGCAGAGCGCGCGGGCATTGGTCGTTCTACGTTGGTTAAAATAGAGCAGGGGCATGCCGGTGTGGGCATAGGCCATTTTATTAATGTATTACGCGTGTTGGGTTTAGAAAAGGACTTTTTGCTGCTTGCAAAAGACGATGAACTGGGCAGGAAATTGCAAGATGCCAATCTAACCACCAAACTACGCGCACCTAAAAAGAACAAGTAGCATGTCAGCGCATATCTCAAAAGCGAAATATTTGTTTTTGCCCGCTCACCAAGTCCCGATAGCTATCGGGGTGAAGCGTGCGCATCGTATTGACAAGACTCCTCAGTGGCTGAGAGTGAGCAATTCTTATGAAAAGTGACGTTTAAGTCTGAATTCTGTAAGCACAATTGACAAAATAAATGAAAGAAGCAGTAAAATGAAACTCAATACTTCAGCCTCATGTGCGCGTTCGAAATTCAACAGGATTATCACAGTTGTTGCAATAACAACAAAGATCATTGATAGTCCAAGCATTTTTGGCCAGTATTTTTGGGCGAAACTCCAAGATTGAATGTCTTTCATTGATCTAGAAGTTCTGTAACCAAAAAATCGATTTATTTTCTTAAAAGGGAAAACATACAGCAGAAATGAAACTACCAGTAGTACTGATGCTGTAATCAATATTTCAAATACGCTTAGCATAAGTTCAAATCTAAAAAAAAACCGCTCACCCAGACTTGCAGACCCCCTCGCGCGCATTTCCAAAATGCGTGCGCATCGTATTAATAAGACCCCAGCTCTCGCGGCCTTCCAGCCGCAAGCCCATCAGAAACTAGAGTGCTATAGACTTTAAATCAAAAGTTTTATTTTGCTCGTTCATTGAATAAGCCATCAACCATGAAAACACTCTTTGTTTTAGCTTGTCGTTGCTTCTCATGGCCAAACCGTTGTGCTCAATTCCCCATATCACGATACTCGATTAATTTCTCAAGCTAACGAGTGAAAAAAAGAGGGAAATTTGACTGAAGATGGAAAATCTGAACTTACGGTATATCAACACCACATTTTGACTTACGTCAAAATTTAAAGAGTAAAACTTTACATTCTAGCAGCTTCACAATGAGTTTTAATTTCTTTTAGACGTTTTCGAGCAGTATCGCTGATGCTCTTATCAAACTTGTATTTACTATACCTAGCCGTCCAAGCAAGATCAAAAAGTTGATTATATGCCGCGGACACAATAAGTGGAGTTTAAAATTCTTCTTTCTCTATGTCTTCCCTTAGACTTGTCATTTGCCGAACAATAGTGATCAAATGAGTCGTACTCTAAGACCTCTTTGGTTCCCTTCTTTTTAACGGTAAAAGGGAAAAGTCGAAATTCCAGATAATGAAGTGCTGTATAAAACGCAGTAGTAATTATCCAATCAGTAAATTCTGTTTGACTTTCTAAATGATCACAAACAGCCTCGTTATGTTTAGCATGATCAATGCTTGATCTTCTTTTCTCCTCCATAGTAAGACATTACATAACCGTCAGCTACCAAACTATTTAAGTCGAAATATTCATTTGCTGGAGTAAATAAGACGGAAAAATCAAAAGTGTCGCTCGTGTTCAATTCTTTCTTAATCTCAATTGATCTCATATAAACATCTAAAAATTTATCAGAACAATATTGAGATTGGTCAATTATGAATATTGAAGAAAATCGATAAATATTCTTGAATTTTAAATGAATGCTACTGCACTTGAATCCCATTGAAGTAATTTCCTGAAACAATGATTCACTCGCAGTGACAGCCTTACTAAGATTCTGTTCAAACTTTTCTTTTCGCAGAGAAATATCAGCATCTTGTTGGCTTTTTTTTCCTGAAAAATATGCTTGAATAACATCATCCGCTGAAAATTTAGCGAGGTTATGACTAGTTGAAATTGGCTTAATATCCCAACTTTCAGATACTTTCTGGTTCTTAGATGTTTTACTGTGCATTAACGATTGGTTTATCTAAAAGTAGATTTAGAATAAGTGCCTGATAAATAATGATTTTGTAAATATCAACGCACCTTTGTTAAACGAACGCAAATATGATAGGTTTTTTGATAATCATCAAGTTAATTGTTTGAAAGCAAATTTCAGTCTATCATCATTAATAAAATAAATCCCCCCTCGCGCGCATTTTCAAAATGCGTGCGCATCGTATGGATAATATCGCTGGGAGCACGATAAAAGCATTTCGATTCCGTCTTGAAAAATTGGAATAGCATTTATGATCCAAAAGCTTAGTCAAGAAGTATTCGCGATTCGCGAATTGATTACTTCTGTGCAGCCGCTCACCCAGTCCCGATAGCTATCGGTATGCACCCTTGCGCCCAACAGCTTAATTAAAACCTTACCCATCTGTTTACCCGATGCGCTCGTTATCAAAAATTACAATGAACGTTCGAATAAGCGGTTTTTGATGCTAAAAATCACTTAAACATGTATTTTTATTAATAATAAGCAGATTTTAATCTATCTATTATGTATAATTTTGTTGAATTAAGATAAAAACATAGCGATGATAAACCTTATTCCAACAGAAAAGATCATTGAACGTCTTCGGTATGAAAATCCATGGTGGATTACCAAAGAGATTCCTAATGCATATAGCTCAATGTCTAAGAGGCTATACTTCGATCTGTTTTACCCATTTGTGCGTGAAAAGGATGTGAATAGGGCTTTAGTTTTGATGGGGCCAAGAAGGGTAGGTAAAACCGTGCTTTTATTTCATTCCATCGAAAAATTGCTGAAAGAAGGAATGCATCCTCATCAACTCTTCTTTATCGGGATCGACAATCCGATTTATGTCAATTTAAGCTTGGAGGATATTTTAACGCTTTGCAAAAAGTCATTAAGCCTTGAAAACCTTGAAGGGTGTTACGTATTTTTTGATGAAATTCAGTATTTGAAAGATTGGGAGAGGCACTTAAAAGTATTGGTTGACTATAACCCTGAAACAAAATTTGTTGTCTCTGGTTCGGCAGCCGCAGCATTGAAATGGCATAGTATGGAGAGTGGCGCTGGCAGATTTACAGATTTCTTGTTGCCTCCATTAACATTTCAAGAATACATCCACTTGAAAAAGTTAGATCACCTGATCTTTGAAGGTGATATTCCGTTTGGCGAAAAACCTAAGAAGTATTATCTGTCCCACGATATCAAAGCATTGAATAAAGAATTTATCCACTATTTAAATTTTGGTGGATATCCAGAGGTGGTTTTGTCTGAAAAAATACAAAGCGATGTAGGGCGATACGTAAAAAGCGATATCGTAGACAAAGTGCTACTTCGAGACTTGCCGAGTTTATATGGAATCAAAGATGTGCAAGAGCTCAACCGGTTTTTTACTTACATCGCTTATAATACAGGTAATGAATTTTCTTATGAGACAATGTCCAAGGAAAGCGGAATTCAAAAGGATACACTAAAGAAATACTTAGAATACTTAGAGGCTGCTTTCCTGATTAAGGTCATAAACAAGGTTGGAGTCAATGCAAAAAGGTTAAAAAGAATCACGAGTTTCAAGGTATACCTTACCAATCCATCGCTTCGTACTGCGCTATTTTCACCCGTAAGCGATACCGATCAAGAAATGGGAAACATGGTGGAAACAGCAATTCTCTCACAATGGATGCATCGAGAGCAGCTTGACTTAACCTATGCCAGATGGAAAGAGGGAAAACACGAGGGTGAAGTGGACCTTGTTTTGGTAGATGACAAAAGTTATAAACCTGTTTGGGGCACAGAAATTAAATGGAGCAACCGATATTATGACAAACCGAAGGAATTGAAAAGTCTGATCAAATTTTGTGGAGAAAATGGATTGGAATCAGCCGTTGTTACCTCAATTGATCAACTAGGTTTGAAAGAAATTCAAGGATTAAAATTTACGTTTCTCCCCGTTTCGGTTTATGCTTACAATATTGGAAGAATTACGCTGAATAGGGATAGTGCAACGATCAGTGTCTAACCGAAAAGTAGCTGCTTGGGAATCGACTGTTGAGTAAAGGCGTCCCATTTCCCCTCGCGCGCATTTCCAAAATGCGTGCGGATCGTATGGATAATATCCTCAGTAGCTGGGGTAGATTAGACCATGACCGGTTTAAGAAATTATAAATTATGCATTATAAATCTCCAACCTCAATCAACTCCAGCAACGCCACATTCTCCACATGACTGGTGTGCGGAAACATATCCACCGGTTGCATTTGCACCAATCGGTATTTGTGCTTCATCAAGGCGATGTCTCTCGCTTGGGTAGAAGGGTCGCAGCTCACATACACGATGCGCTTGGGTGCAGCTTCTAAAATGCGGTCAATCACATCGCTGTGCATGCCCGCACGCGGTGGGTCAGTGATCAGCAAATCAGGTTGGCCGTTTTCTTCAATGAAGGCAGGCGTAAGCACATCCTTCATATCGCCTGCATAGAAACTGCAATTGCTAATGCCGTTCAATTGCGCATTTTTAAACGCGTCTTCGATCGCTTCAGGCACGTATTCAATTCCCACCACTTTCTTAGCCAGCTTGGCTACAAACAGCGCGATGGTGCCCGCACCGGTATACAAGTCATACACCGTGTCAGTAGCTTGTATTCCAGCCCAGTGGTATACGATTTCATACAGCTTCTCGGCCTGATTGCTATTGGTTTGAAAAAAGCTTTTCGGTCCGATAATGTAATCTACGCTGCCTTGGTCATCTGGTCGGTGAAACCGCTCAATGATGTGTGGCTCGCCATGAAAGAGCTCGGCAGGACAGTCGCTAAACGAGTCGTTGACCTTGTTGTTTACGATGATCCAAAACGACTGAATTTCTGGAAAACGATCAACCATCTTTTGGCACAGTGCATCGGTTTCTGGCGTGCGTTCTTTGATGATCATCAGCACCATCCATTCACCTTGTCGGTTGTTTCGCAGCACCACATTGCGCATGATGCCGTCTTGATTCCGCGGGTGATAGAAAGAGATTTCAGCTTTGAGGGCTTCGTCATAAATGAAATTCCGAATGGCATTGTGCACATCGTTTTGCAAGTGACAGTTATTGACGTGCAGCACCCAATCAAACCTTCCCGGGACGTGAAATCCCAACGCAGGTGTTTTCTTGATTTCTGGTGAACTCAATTCTTCGGGTGTCAAATAGCGCTCACTCACAAAGGTGAACTCCATTTTGTTTCGGTAGTGAAAGGTTTCAGACGAGCCGAGAATAGGGATGAGGTTGGGTTCTTCGATGCCGCCAATGCGCTTCATTTGCTGCACAGCACCGCGTTCTTTGAGTTCGATCTGTTTCTTGTAGTCGAGGTTTTGCCAACTGCAGCCACCGCAGTATTCGAAATGCTCGCACACCGGATTAACCCGATCGGCAGATGGTTTTTCGATGTGTTTCAAAAATCCTTCCTTGTAGTTTTTCTTGCTCTTTTTGATTTGGATCGTCACCACATCTCCTGGCACAGCACCCGAGGTCAAAAAGGTCTGTCCGTCCTTCTTACCGATTACTTTTCCTTTCGCACCAATATCAACGATTTCGATGCCTTCAACGATACTTCCTTTCTTCAATGCGATGCGTTATAAGCGGTTGTTCTTGCGTTGATTTCTTCCAACAATGATTTACTTGCCTGCGTTTGAAGCAGTTCGAACAGCTCTCGTTCTTCGAGGCGCACGTGCTGCTCCATCAATTTTCCCAATTCATCCATCAGCCACGCTTGGTTGGCTTCGCCTTGAAGCTTGACGAACAAGCTGTCAATTTCTGTGTGATCGTCTTGAAGGATGTAAATTAATTGGTCTATTTCGTCTGAAATACCCAGAATAATTGGAAAAAGCTGTTCCTCTTCAAATCGCACGTGGGGCTGAATGATTTCTGCATACACCTTCATGGCGTGGCTCAACTTGCCGTGGATATCGCTCGGAAGCTTGGGATACTCGGGCGCGTCAGCTTTCAGTAACTGAGCCACCATCAACACTTCATGGTGATCGCGACTGAGTGGAACGAAGGCTTCGTGGCGTTTCATTGTTCGCCCAATAATTTATCGAGCAACAGCTGGCGCAAGCTCGACAATACGGTTTGTGTTTCGCTTTTCACTTCCACGGCCTTATCCATTTTCTGGATGGCTTGCGTGAGTGCCGTGTCGTCATCTACCTCGATATGCTCGATGATCGTGATCACTTCAATCACGGTCATGTAGTCGCCATTGATGGCCGTGTCAACCAAGATTTCAATGTGATTGCTTACGTCCAATCCCGATTGCCAAATGCTGGTGAGCACTGCTGTTTGAATATCGCAGTACTTTTTGTGTTCGAGCAGCGAGATCAATGGATCAACGCAGGCAGGATCTTTGAGGTTAAACACTGTTTTTTCGAGCAGCATTTTAACATCATCGCTGGCGTGGCCGAGCAAAATCTCAAACATCGGAACGATCATTTTTGGCGAACCTTCATGCGGCACCAATTTCAATGCGCCAATGATCTTGCGCTCGTTCTTCGACTTTAAATCGGCAATGATGCTCTGTTCGATTCTTTCTCTTTCTTCCTGTTGTTCTTCCATGCTATCTAATTTTCTCAACGCTCCACGCTTCTGGTTTTGCGTCAAACAACACTTTGGTTTTTGCCCAAGTGCTTTTAAATAATTCTGAATTTCTATAGTTTTCTAAGTCTTCGGGAGAATTCCATTTGCTGTAGGTCATGATGATGCATTCATCATTGATGTCTTGAATTAAATCAACGCTCGAGCAGCCCGGAAATGCCTCGATCTTGGGTTTGGCAGCTTCAAAAATTTCGATGAAATCTTCGATCAATGCAGGCTTGAAGGTCATTTTTACGATTCGAATCATGTTAAAACGTCATTATGACCACGGCACCTTTGTGCAAGCCCAATAAATTGGCAGCGTGTCCTTGATTTATGGCGATTTCCAAATGGCCTGCAGAGTTGATCAACGCGAGCCGATCGCCTTCGGTTACGTCAGAATAGCGCTTTTTTATGTCGGTCATTTCGTAGCCTTTGAGCACGAATCCGATATGAAACTCACGTCCTTTCCCGATCGATTTGATCAAGTTGGCCTCTATGTTGGTGATGGCGTTTCCGTAACTGTCAACATAGATCACTGCACCTTTGATGTAGTCGAGACCAACCGTTGGCTTCACTGAAAGGCGCTCAACGAGGTTTTCTACTCTTCTCCCAATCACTTCCAACGTGCCGCCATTCGCCAAAAACACAGAAGCAGGGGCGTACAAGTCTCGAGCGGGAAACATCAATACATCGGAATCTACCTTCATCTGCAGTTCCACCACCAAGTCGGGATGTTGATCGGCAATCAGGCTAAACAAGCCCGAGTCAGCGGTGAGGATGTAACTTTCTTTGTACCGAATGCCGAGGTGACGAATGTCATCTACCGCTTGCGTGCCAACGGCTACGATGTGTATGGTATCTTTTGGGAACTCTTTCAGGATAGTTTTCAACACATAAGCGGCTTCGGCAATGTCGAACGGGTTGATGGAGTGACTAATGTCAATTATTTGGGCATCAGGAAGTTGCGATAATATTTTAGCCTTTACCAAGGCCAAGTAATAATCGTTTAATCCGAGGTCTGTTGTTAAGGTTATTACGGGCATACTTTCACCTGAAAAATCACCGAAAGAAATTTATTTCTTTGCGTAACGCGAAAGTAGGAAAACCAATACGCAACAATTTTTATTCATAGCAATTTGCACGAAATAATTATTCTCTTCGATGACGTTCATCCGGTAGATTTGCTGGGCGTGAACAATGCAAACCTTCAAATTATCCGCAAGCATTTCTCTTCGTTGAAACTCATCGCCCGTGGTGATCAGTTGAAAGTGTTGGGCACGGAAGAAGAATTGGTGGCATTTGAAAATAAATGGAAAGAATTGGTAGCATTCCTCAACCAGTATAATCGCCTTGATGTGAATGACGTGAAGAACATCATCAATTCTGACGATCCTGAAATCAAAGGCGATGCTTCAGTTTTGCTTTACGGCAATAATGGAAAAGTGATCAAGGCGCGCACGCCCAACCAGCTGAAAATGGTAAACCTGATGAAGGAAAATGACATGCTTTTTGCCATTGGTCCTGCGGGAACAGGAAAAACCTATACGGCTGTGGCTCTGGCGGTTAAAGCATTAAAAGAAAAGGAAGTGCAGCGCATTATTCTCACACGGCCAGCAGTGGAAGCAGGAGAAAGCTTAGGGTTTCTGCCCGGAGACTTGAAAGAGAAAATGGACCCTTACTTGCGGCCTTTGTACGATGCATTGTTTGATATGATTCCGCACGACAAACTCGCCAAGCACCTCGAGCGTGGCGTGATTGAGATTGCACCGTTGGGATTTATGCGCGGACGTACCTTGGCCAATGCATTTGTAATCTTAGATGAAGCCCAAAATTCGAGCGAGAACCAGATGCGCATGTTCTTAACGCGTATGGGGCGCGGATCGAAGTTCATCGTAACGGGCGATTCGAGCCAAGTGGATTTACCCAAACACGTAAAAAGCGGACTGCTGCATTCCGTTTCTATTTTAGCCGATGTGAAAGGCGTGGCAACGATAAAATTGGATAAGCGCGATGTGGTCAGGCATCGCTTGGTAGAGAGCATCATCGACCGTTACGAAAAAGCCGACATTGCGCAAGAGAAATTAAAAGAAAGATAGATTTAGATGAATTATGGCGGAAGCAATTAAAGAAACGAACTTTCATTTTCCTCATCAAAAAAAGATGTACCGCGGCAAGGTACGCGATGTGTATCACATTGGCGATCAATACTTGGTGATGGTGGCCAGCGATCGGATTTCAGCGTTTGATCACGTTTTGCCCAAAGGAATTCCGTACAAAGGACAGGTGTTGAACCAATTGGCTGCGCGGTTTTTAGAGGCTACAAATGACATCGTACCGAATTGGTTGATCGCGGTGCCCGATCCAAATGTGAGCATCGGCATCAAGTGCGAACCCATCAAGATTGAAATGGTGATCAGAGGATACTTGAGCGGGCACGCTTGGCGCGAATACCGCGCAGGAAAGCGCATGATTTGTGGCGTTTCGATGCCTGAAGGAATGAAGGAAAGCGATGCCTTTCCTGAGCCCATCATTACTCCTGCCACAAAGGCAGACGAAGGCCACGATGAAGACATTTCACGTGAAGAGATCATCCGCAGAGGAATCGTGGAAGAGGCAGTTTACCTCAAATTGGAAGATTTTACACGCAGGATTTACCAACGCGGATGCAAAATAGCAGAAGAGCGCGGGTTGATTTTGGTGGATACGAAGTATGAGTTCGGCATCGATGCAGAAGGAGAAATCCGCTTGATCGATGAGATCCATACGCCTGATTCGTCACGCTATTTTTATGCCGATGGATACGCTGAACGGCAAGAGCGGGGAGAAGCACAAAAGCAGTTGAGCAAAGAATTTGTGCGTCAATGGCTCATCGAAAACGGGTTTCAAGGATTGGAAGGACAGGCAATGCCGGTGATGCCTGACGATTTTGTGCAAACCGTGAGCGAGCGCTACATCGAACTCTATGAGAAGATTACGGGCGATAAATTTTATGAAGCCGACACAGCGCGCATCACTACTCGGGTAGAGTCAAACATCATGTCTTGGATTCAAGACAACGTTTAGTTTGACGTGGTTTTGATCTCGTCAAAATAGCTTTTGGTGTAGTCTTTATCGTAGTTGAATTCCTTCTTCTTTTTGTCGAATGAAATCAATGCTGAAGGGTATTCACTCAAATACGGATCGTAGGTTTCTTCCTCTTTTGACGTCATTCCGATGTCGAATGGAAACTTGGCGAAATCGCTGAAATCGGCCGGCACTTTCGTGTTTACAGAAATGCGTTTGGGGTAATATCCGCCTTGTGTTAGCTGAATCGTGTAAAGATTGTTGTTGTAAAGGGTGAACTTAAACTTGCCATTTTTCTTCGTTTCGATTTCATCAACCAACCTGTTTCCTTCAAACAGCTGCGCCAACACCCCTTCCATTTCGCCTTCAGCGTTGGTTATAACTCCACTAATTTCAAGGACTTCAAACACCTCAACTGCCGTTGTGTCTTGCGCCATCAATGGCATACTCATTGGACATGCGAGCGACATCGTAAATAGGGATAAGAAAAATTTCATAGATGTAGGGTTTATCTTAGACTTGTCTAAATTCAACAAAAAATCAATAAGAATTTAAAATACAGCCTCACAATTTCAACATTTATCGTTGGAGTGCTTTGGATTGTCTTCGGATTGGACGCTCTTTTAAGTGTTGATTTGCGCAGTTTCGGTCTGCGGCCGAGGACTTTAGAAGGTTTGATTGGGGTAATTACGTATCCTTTGCTGCACGCAGATTGGAAGCACATTACCGACAATTCAATTACCGCGTTTGTGTTGTTGTTGGGATTGTTCAGTTTTTACGGAAGGGTTGGTTGGGCTGTAGTGGGATGGAGCTGGATTATGAGCGGAATGTGGATTTGGATCGCTGCACGCAGTGGAAATCATATCGGTTTTAGTGGAGTGATCTATGCGTTGGCGGCCTTTATTTTCTTTTCTGGCGTGGTGAGAAGGCATTACCGGCTGATGTCGTTATCATTGGTGGTGGTGTTTTTATACGGTTCAATGATTTGGGGCGTGCTGCCTATTCAGCCAGGAATTTCGTGGGAAGGGCATTTGTTTGGCGCCATCGCTGGAATCATCTTGGCCTATTATTACCGCAATCAAGGGCCGCAGCGACCAAAATACAGTTGGGAATTGGAGCCGGAAGAGGAAGAAGAACCATCGGCTTGGATTGAAGACGTAGAGTTTGAGGAAATAAAAAAGCCCGAAGAATCTTCGGGCCCATCATTTCGCTACGAGTATAAGAAGAGAGATTCTTCTACTGACTGAGCATTACAGGCATCACCAACATCACTATTTCTTCTGAATCTTCCTTTTCTGATGGAGAAAGAAGTCCTGCGCGATTTGGTGCGCTCAGTAACAATTTCACTTCGTCAGACTCTAAATTATTCAGCATTTCAATGATGAAGCGGCTGTTGAATCCAATGGTGATGTCTTCGCCCTTGTAGTTGCAGCTTAAGCGCTCAGAAGCTTCGTTGCTGTAGTCTAAATCTTCTGCAGATACTTGAAGGTCGCTGCCTTTAATGGCCAAGCGCACTTGGTGCGTGGTTTTATTTGAAAATATCGAAACCCTTCTGATGCTGTTTAAAAACAACTGACGGTCGATGAGCATTTCATTTGGGTTCTCTTTTGGAATCACCGCATCGTAGTTTGGATATTTCCCATCGATCAAGCGGCTTACCAGTTTGTAATTTTCGAATGTAAACGAGGCGTTGGTTTCATTGTATTCAATCTCAACGTCAGTTGACATGTTTGACACCAGCGACTTGATTAAGTTCAATGGTTTTTTCGGCATGATGAAGCTCGCAGCCTTTCCCGATTTGCAATCGTTTCTTCTGTATTTCACCAATTTGTGCGCGTCTGTAGCTACGAAGGTGATTCCGTCTTTCTCAAGTGAGAAATACACTCCGCTCATCACTGGCCTCAATTCGTCATTGCCCGTAGCGAAAACAGTTTTGTTGATGGCGTTGAATAAAATGCCGCTGTCAATTTTTAGGGAAGAAGAAGATTCCATTTCTGGCAATCGGGGGAATTCATCGCCATTGGTTCCAGCAAGTTTGTACTTACCTGTATCCGATGATACTTCGATTCCGAATGATTTGGCATCCACAGAAAAGGTGAGGGGCTGATCAGAAAACGTCTTTAGCATGTCGAGCAGAAGTTTGGCAGGAATGCACACCTTCATGTCGTCATCAGCTTTGTCGAGTTGAATTTCAGAGATCATGGTCGATTCCAAATCTGAACCCGATACGATGAGCTTTTTATCTTTTACGTCAAATAAGTAATAACCTAAAATAGGCAGATTGCTGCTTGTGTTGAGAACTCCACTGATGGAGGTCAGTTGTTTCAATAGATTGCTGCTCGAAACGATGAATTTCATGCTAAAAGATTAAGGTTTTGAAAGAAGGTTAGTGAACTTCTGTCTGCAGACAAATATAGATGTTTGGCGAGAAGATGCGCTGCCACTTTCTAGGAGTTAATGGGTAAGTTTTTAACGCGTTTTAAAGAAGCCAATTCCTTTGGTAATCTTGTCGAAAATGGCGTATTGACCAATCACCATTTCGTTGGAGTCAATCCACAGGTACAAGCGGTCGAGGTCGTATTCGATTTCATTTCCAACCGGATCGTAGCCGTCTTTGATTGGTTTTTTAAAGCAAATCACTTTCTTAGAAACACCTTGATTGTTAACAACCGTAATGGAAAAAACCGGTGCGCTTTGCTTCACACTATCCATGAAGACTTCAGTTTTGGTTTCTTCGAAACTCTCATAGTGGATTTGCTTAAAGCTGGCCAAATAAGCACTCAACATAAACGAATCAATAGCGGCTGCAGGAACCAAATCTTTACCCGTGAGCACTGAGAAACGCTGATCTCCTTCGGCATTGATTTTGAAATTTTTGCTTTCATTTTCGTGGTATTCGACCAACACACTTTCGATTTCGGCAATGCTGTATTCAAATATTCCTCTGTCGCGCCACTCGAGTTCATTGGTGAAGAAGCGAGTCGTTAGAAATCCGTGAAAACCTTCCATGTGTATTAAGAATGGCCGATTCGATCCATTCATCAACATAAAAGTGCCGCTGTGGTCTTTATCTGGGCCACCAACGTAAAACGACTTCATTTCGCCATTTTCGTCATACAAGGTAACTAAGGTGTGTTTGGCAATGATGTTTTTGAGCACGGTATTCATTTGCACCTGACTAATCGGTGCCTTGACAGCCAGCTTTTTTATGGTTGTTAGCAGAATAGTTACGCCATCAGGTCGCGCCTTGTAGCTTTCGTTCAGAATCCAATGGTTTTCTCCACGCCTTAAGTCTATGATGTGTCCGTTTTCATCCTTCATTGTGATGCGCTGAATGGAGGCGGTGTCTTCCACGGCAAAATTGGATAGTTCGCTGCGCATCGTGCTGGTGGTATTTTCACGGGTAGCCCAAATAGCCAATAAAGTAAGGGCAATTAAAAGGAAAATTCCAATTCCAAGTTTTTTCATTTTTTAAACATTTTAGCGCACATACATTCGCCTTCTTAGATACATTCTGGAAGCACCGAACATTAAGATTAACACTATGGGTAATGCGGCATTCAACACTTGCCAATACAACCGGTCAGAGTCGATTTTGGCTTGGTCCAACAGTCTTATTTTAAATTCTTTTGACCGAATGTTGAGCAAGCCGCTGTCGTCAAGCAGATAGTTCATAGCGTTCATCAAAAACTCTTTATTCCCGTAAATTTCTTCGGTGTATTTGTAATAACCCAACGCGTAGTAAATTTCTTCTTTCCGATTTACTTCGTTGGCAATAATGTCGCCATCGCTTAGCACGATCATCTTCGTTTCAACACTTTTCTCCTTGAAAGAAATGCCATCATCTTCCAGTAATTTTCGGGGCAGGCGATTTTTGAATACCGAGGTGAACGTTCCTTCCAACAGTATTCCTGCGCTAAACGTTCCCGAACTGTACATTTCATACCGCGGCTTTTCGCGCAGAACGTTGAAGCTAATGCGCAACGGGGCATTCACCGTCCTTGATTTATCGCTCGAAGTGAGCAGTGGTGTAGCCTCAACGCTGTCCACTTCCAACGCTTCTAAACTGCTGGCAAATTCACTTTTAATCCGTTCGAGGTTTTTAGAAATGGGGTGGTTTTGATTGCCAATCAAGAGGGGCATATAAAACCAAGAAAACATCTCGTATTTCGGTTGGTTGCCCACCATGCCCGTTACTATCGGAATGGGCAAGGCTTCGAGGTCCATGATTAAATCATTGTTTAACCGCACACCGTATTTAAAGAGTTGATCAGTCAAGTTGTGTTCAAGCGCGAGTCCCATCGTAAATTGACTCGATTTCAAGCTGTCCATGCGCGCAAATACGGGGTCGATGCACCAAAGCACCTTGCCACCCGACATGATGAATTGATCAATGATGAACTTGTCTTTTTCGCTGTATGCGCTATCTGGACGTGCAATGATGATGGCATCCAGTCCATTCAGCGCGCCTACTTTTTCATCGATCGTGATGCGTTCGACCGAATAAAACTCAGAAAGTGCTTTTTCGGCATCCGCAGTGGCGAGCTTATCCAATTCACCGTGGCCTTCGATAAATGCTATGCGCTTTTGCTCGTTGTTTGAAAGCTTCTTCAACGCGCTCATAAATTCGTATTCCAATTGTTGAATGGAGTTGGCAATCATCTCTTGTTGGGATGTTCCTTTTTGACCTTTCATCAATTGAATGGGCGTTTCTTTTCCGTTGAACGCTACCACCGCACCTGGAAAAATAATCTGTTCTGAAAGTTTATCACCCGTGCGCATTCGAATATTCGAGTACTGAAGTCCTTGTCGCGTCAGTTCTTTATACACCTCGATGCGTTCTTCTTCATCTGGACTGGCCGAAGGATTGATGAATTCATATTCCAAATTCCCCCCAGCATAGGCGCGAAGTTCGTCCAACATTTCTTTGGTGGCATCGCGCAATTCTCGAAATTCAGTGGGAAGATTTCCCTCTAAATAAACCCGAACAAAAACTACATCCTCAAGGGTTTCTAAGTTCTCAACAGTGGCATCAGCCAGCGTGTATCGCTTTTCGGCTGTGAGGTCTAAGCGTTCGAAGAAAAACGAACCAACATAGTTGAGCAATAAAATAACGAGCAATGCAATGATCAATGTGCCTAAATCGACCCATTTCTTTCCTTTTAAGGTACTGAATGAAGCCTTTTTTACCATTTTCTGCTTTCTAATCGTGTTTTACTAAAAAGAAGAAATACGCCAATGAGGCTGAAGAAATACAGTAAATCCCTCGAGTCGATTACACCGCGACTCATCGAAATGTAGTGTTCGTTGATTCCTAAGTTGATGAACAATTGTTCGGCCACACCCATGGGTATAAAACCACTCACAGAGTCGAACCCAATAAACATAAAGAAGCTTAAGAATACGGCAATGATGAATGATACAATTTGGTTGTTTGTGGTGGACGATGCGAAAAGACCGATCGCCACGTATGCACCCGAAAGGAAAATTAATCCGATGTATGAACCCGCAATACCACCGCTATCAAGGTTTCCCACAGGACTGCCTAATTTGTAAACCGAGATGAAGTAAATCAATGTAGGAATCAGCGCAATAATGGTAAGAATCCAGCCGGCTAAAAATTTCGCCCCGATGACTTGCCAATCGGTGAGCGGTTTTGTCATCAGCATTTCCATCGTTCCGGTGCGGTATTCCTCGGCAAATAGGCGCATGGTTACGGCAGGACACAAAAACAAAAATACCCACGGACCGAGCGTGAAGAGCGCGTCTAAGTTGGCATATCCACCGTTGAGAACATTCATGTCGATCGGAAAAACCCACATAAATAGGCCCACAGCAGTTAAAAATACCGCGATTACCAAGTATCCGATCAATGACGATAAAAAGTCACTTATTTCTTTTCTTAAAAGGCTTAGCACTTATGTAAATTGGTTTTTCAAGAGAGCGCCAAATATAAGTGCCTTAACTTCTATGTAAAGTGAAAATGAGTTATTGGTTTTGAACCACACATTGTGATTAGGAGATAATGAACGCTGCGTGAGGTATTCCGAAGGATCACGACTACATTTGCCGACTTATTTTTCGAAGCATGATCATTCAAAAGTTTGGGGGCACATCTGTGGGAAGCGCACAACGCATCAAGCATGTAGCGCAATTGATCCAAGATGGAAAAAAGAAAATCGTGGTGTTGTCTGCAGTTTCAGGAACGACCAATAAGTTGGTTGAAATTGTAAACGCCTTATACCGCAATGAAAAATCATCGGTGAACGACCGTATTTCTCAACTCGAAGGCGAGTATGTTGCCTTAGTCGATGTCTTATTTCAATCGCAAGAAACCAAGGCTAAGGCAAAATCGTTGCTCGAAAGTCACTGGAACCACATCCGATCATTTACGCTCGATATGTTTACCCGTTTTGAGGAACGCGCTATTTTGGCACAAGGCGAATTGATTTCAACCATGCTGATGCAGCTGCACCTCGAAGAGCTAGAAGTGAAGTCAGTGTTGATTCCAGCACTCGATTTTATGCGGGTTGACCAACAAGGCGAACCCGATATGTGGTACACAAAAAGCAATTTGAGCAGGATTATTGGGGCTGAGCAATCCTGCGACTTGTTCATCACCCAAGGATTTATTTGCCGGAACCATTTCGGAGAGATTGACAACTTGAAGCGCGGTGGAAGCGACTACACCGCCAGCATCGTTGGCGCGGCAATCGGGGCTGAAGAAGTGCAGATTTGGACCGACATTGACGGAATGCACAACAATGATCCGCGTGTAGTGAAAAATACAAGGCCAATTGCCAAACTCACTTTTGACGAAGCGGCAGAATTGGCTTATTTTGGAGCTAAGATATTGCATCCCACGAGTATTGTTCCAGCGCGCAACGCAGGCGTGCCGGTTGTTTTGAAAAACACGATGGAGCCGGAAAAACCAGGAACCATCATCTCCAACGAACCTTCAGGAGACTTCATCAAAGCACTGGCAGCCAAAGATGGAATCACGGCCATCAAGATCAAAAGCGACCGCATGTTGTTGGCGTACGGATTTTTGCGTCAAATCTTCGAAGTATTCGAGCGCCACAAAGTATCCATCGATATGATTACCACCAGTGAAGTGGCGGTGAGCTTGACCATCGATGACGATCGTGATATTTCAGAATTGATCGAAGAATTAGGCCTCTATGGAAAAGTGGAGGTAGATTTGAATCAAACCATTGTCTGCATCGTAGGTCATATGCTTCAAGCTGAACCCGGCCACGCAGCGCGCATTTTCGATTCATTAAAAGAAATTCCACTGAGAATGATTTCTTACGGTGGAAGCAAAAACAACGTTTCCATTCTGATCGATACCGAGCACAAGGTAAAGGCGATGAAAGCGCTTAATCAGGGACTTTTTGATCTGGGCGAATGATACGAGAAACCGACATTAAAGCCTTTAGCCAAAGGCAGACACCGTTCTATTTTTACGATTTGGAAGCGTTGTCGCACACCGTTGATCGCGCCAAAGCAGCCGCAGATCGCTATGGGTTTCATTTGCATTTTGCGCTCAAGGCAAACTCCAACAACCCGGTTCTTGAACTCATAAAGGACAAAGGATTGGGAGCAGATTGTGTGAGCGGTGGCGAAGTGCGAAAAGCACTCGAAATTGGGTTTGAACCGCATCAAATAGCATTTGCAGGCGTGGGTAAAACCGATGATGAAATTCGCTTGGCAATCGAAAAGAATATCTTTTCGATCAACGTAGAGTCAATGGAAGAATTGATCGTCATCGATGAAATTGCCGGACAAATGAAGCGCAAAGCGCGCATTGCGTTGCGATTAAATCCAGACGTTGACGCGAAAACGCATCATTATATTACCACGGGGCTCGAAGAGAATAAGTTTGGCATCAGCGGCTGGCAAGTGGATGATGTAATTGAGTTGGTTTCGAAATCGGACAATTTATTGCTCGATGGAATCCATTTTCACATTGGATCACAAATCAGAACACTTGAACCGTTTCGAAATTTGTGTGGTAGAATCAATGCCATTCAGCTGCGCTTTGAAGAAAAGGGAATCAAGTTAAATCACATCAATGCCGGTGGGGGATTGGGCATCGACTATCAAGCTCCAGATGACGCGTTGAATCCAGACTTCGAACACTTTTTTAAAGTCTTTGCTTCGTTGATTGATTTACGGCCAGGACAACAATTGCATTTTGAGTTGGGCAGGTCGTTGGTGGCCAATTGCGGTGATTTAATTTCACGGGTGCTCTATGTCAAAAAGGGATTGAAAACAAACTTTCTCATCCTCGATGCAGGAATGACGGAGTTGATCCGTCCGGCACTTTACCAATCGGTTCATCCGATTGAAAATTTGAGCGCGCGAAGTCTGAATGAGCGAGCAATATACGATGTGGTTGGTCCAGTGTGTGAGAGCAGTGATTGTTTTGGAAAGGCAATTTCACTTCACAAAAGCGACCGTGGTGATCTTATTGCAATTCGCGCTGCGGGTGCCTATGGCGAGACAATGGCATCGCATTACAACCTGAGAAAACTGGGTGATGCGATGTACAGATTTGCATAAAAACATGATTTTTTTCTAGATGTGTGGTGTAAGTGCCTAGATGCCTTATATTTGGACTCTAATTTTTTTTATACTTACTTAATTTCTATTTCCCGTGAATATTTTTGTTGGCAACCTTAACTACAGGTTGGATGTTGAAGCTTTAGAGCAAGCATTTGCTCAATATGGTCAAGTTGATTCAGCTAAGATCATAACTGATAGAGAAACCGGTCGTGCTAAAGGATTTGGTTTCATCGAAATGTCTAATGATGACGAAGCGAGAGCGGCCATTGAAGGACTCAATGGTGCTGAATTAATGGATCGTGCAATCGTTGTAAACGAAGCTCGCCCTAGATAATTCTAAAACATTAGTTAGAACTTATTAAATCCCTGTCACATTGTGGCAGGGATTTTTTTATTTTCAATGTTTTCAAACCAACCACGTTAGCGCATGTCTGATCTAAGTTTCCGCCCGCGTTTCAAGTTTCATTCAGAATTATCAAGAGAAGAGCTCTCTCATCGATTGACTAATTATGCACAAAACTCATCGAGCAATCACATTAAGTTGAAGAAAGTACGTGACCACTTCACCCTCGAAATCACCGATCAATTCAGGCACTTTTGGTCGCCACACATGGATGTGAATATCGAACACGATCCGGATGAAAACCGCACTTTGGTGCGTTGCATGATCGGTCCAACTCCTGCAGTGTGGACGATGTTTATGTTTTTCTATGGATTTTTTGGATTCCTCGGCTTCGTTGGCTTGACGCTTGGATTGTCGCAATGGACATTAAAAAAAGACATGTGGGGATGGTGGTTTCTTCCACTGGCATTGTTGGGAATGGGTTTAATGTATTTCATCTCTTATGAAGGAAAAAAACTTTCGCGCGATGAAATGATTTCTTTGAAGGGGTATGTTGACAATGCGTTGGAATGCGATTGCTTTAAAATGTCAGAGGAACAAGGACATGTTTAAACAAAGTGATGAATAATTAGGTTTTACAATCATGAAAGGCTTCAGCTTTACACAGTATTCAGAGGACAACACCAAAGGTCCGTTCGAGAAATTGCTCGATATTTTTATGGAACTTCTCACACATACCAGTGGTGATGTGGACGAAGCAATTGATTGGTTGCGCGAATTAGATAAAGAGTATACTCTCACCGATGATTCCTATATCATCGATGATTTTATAGACGAATTGCAGCGAAAGGGCTTTGTGGCGCAAGACAAGAAGGGCGATGGAATGGCCATGACTTCAAAATCTGAGCAGGTTATTCGCAAACGCTCGTTAGACCAAGTGTTTGGGAAGATGAAGAAGAGTAAATCCGGTGGCCATAAAACAAATAAATTGGGCAAAGGTGACGAAGTCATTCCTGAAACACGCGCGTTTCAATTTGGCGACCGCACCGACCAAATAGCATTAACAGAGAGCATTCGCAACGCGCAAATCAATCGTGGAATCGAAGATTTTACGCTGCGCGAAGAAGATTTGGTGATTCAAGAAACGGAACACAAATCGTTGACATCAACCGTGCTGATGATAGACCTTAGTCATTCGATGATCTTGTACGGTGAAGACCGCATTACACCCGCAAAGAAGGTGGCTATGGCATTGGCAGAGTTGATTACAACGCGCTATCCAAAAGACACGCTCGACATTATTGCATTCGGCAATGACGCTTGGAAGGTGAGCATCAAAGATTTGCCTTACTTGCAGGTGGGGCCATTTCATACGAATACCGTAGCTGGATTAGAGCTGGCGCTCGATATTCTAAAAAAGAAGAAGAACCCGAACCGACAGATTTTTATGATCACCGATGGCAAGCCTTCGTGCTTGAAAGAGCGCGATGGAAGTTACTACAAGAATAGTTTTGGATTGGATCCGCGGATTGTAAATATGACATTGAATTTGGCAGCAGCCGCGCGCAAATCAAAGATTCCGATAACCACGTTCATGATTGCACGCGATCCATATTTGCAAGATTTTGTGCAGCAATTTACCGAAGCGAATAAAGGAAAAGCCTTCTACACAAGCTTGCAAGGTTTGGGCGATTTTGTGTTCGAAGACTACGAGTCAAACAGAAGGAAAAACGTACGCTAAGGGACAGTTATTCAGCGATCAACTCAAGACCAAGCAACTCATCGATAGAGCTGGCTGTGATGGTGTAAAAACCCTGTGGAACAAGTGGTGTAGATTTCACGGAGAGTTTGTTGCCTTTCACAAAGAGGGTTTCGTGGATGTAGTATTCAATGCCTTGCGTGTCGCGTGCAACCATCAGCACTTTTTCTTGGTTGAATTTTGACAGGTTGACTTTCGTTGTTCCCGGGTCATTTGGATTCTTTGCCACAATTACTTCTCCTTTTCTAAGACGATCCATTCCAAAAAATATGGGGGCAATTTGGGAGTACGCGTAATCACCATTTGAGAAATCTTGCTTAATGCGATAGTATGACCAGCCGGGTAGTGGATTGTTGTCGACTTCAAAAAACTCCATTGATGAAGGGTTAATGCCTTCATCACTGATCTTTTTTAGAACTTCAAAGTTTTTCCCGTCTCGACTGCGTTCAATTTCAAAGGCTACGATGTCTTTTCGCGATTTTGTCTTCCATGTGACTTTCACATGATCGCCTTTACTGTATACTGTAAATTCAGAAATCTTGGATGGCTTCAAGCCCATGTACTCAGCACCAGCGGATAAACTGATAAAGGAGAGGATGCAAAAAAAGATCAAACTTTTTATTCTCATGTACTTCTTAAGAGGGTCAACAAAGGCGCTAGTTTACGACTAATTTACGAATATGGTTAATCCAATTAACAATTCGAGTGAAGAAGCTGCAATCGTGTACGGTCCTGAAGGCATTCCAGTTCCGTATTCGATATAGAGTCCTGCACTGTTCACGCGTATTGGTTTGTCATATAGGTATTCATAGCCATCTCTATCTCGGAGCATTAATATAAAGCTCTTTCCGTCATAGTCCTACAAAGATACTTTTTGTCGCTTGTCTTTTACCAAAGATTGCGGGGCAATGCGCATGGCTTTTTTCAACCGTTCAATGCCAATAAAAACTGGGATTGAAGGTGTGTGGTTTACTTTTCCATTTTTCAATTCCTCTCTGATGCGGTAATACGACCAACCAGGCGCGGGTTCAAAATCAACCTCAAACAGCTTCCTGCTTGACTCTTCAGAGGCTATGCCGTTGGTTTTTTTCCAAACTTCAAACTTCACATTGTCGATGCTTTTTTCGAGGTAATAATTTTTTACACCCACTTTCTCTTTTGGTGTCCATGTCACTTTTACTTGATCATGTGCATCGTCAGGAAGGACAAAAAATTCTTGAAAATTTTCCATCGTAACGCTGAACGACATCGTCAACACGCATAAAAGCAGTAAAATAATATGGTGAAATTTTCTTTTCAAAATGGGCGCAAAATAACGCAGATTTATGCGATAATCCTATCGTATAATGCGGCCTTGAATTTATTTAATCTTCGCATCATACAAAACATTTATCGTATACTTTGTTACATTGAATTGAACTAAAATATATCTGTTGAATGGAATTATATAAGACTCTTGGTGAACTAAGAAAATCAGGTTATACATCGCTTCGAATAAAAGATGAGCTAAGAAAAAACTTAATTGATCTTCTGCGAAAGGGTGAGCAACCGTTTCAAGGTGTAGTTGGCTATCAAGATACCGTATTGCCTCAATTGCAACGCGCCATTTTGGCGAAGCACAACATCAGCTTGCTCGGTCTGCGCGGTCAGGCAAAAACAACCATTGCTCGATTGATGGTCGATTTGTTAGACGAATACATTCCCGCAATAGAAGGAAGCGAATTAAATGAAGACCCATTTCATCCCATTACGAAAAAGGCAAAGGCAATTATTGAAGAAATGGGCGATAAAACGCCATTGCGTTGGATTCATCGCAGCGAACGATATACCGAGAAACTCGCCACACCAGATGTTTCCGTATCAGACCTCATTGGCGATCTTGACCCCATCAAAGCAGCCCACCTCAAACTCAATTTTTCTGACGAAGAAGCCATTCATTATGGCTTAGTGCCGCATTCCAATAGAGGAATTTTCGTCATCAACGAACTGCCTGATTTACAGCCGCGTATTCAAGTTTCATTGTTCAATATCCTTCAAGAAGGAGACATCCAAATCAGAGGATTCAAAGTGCGGTTGCCCTTGGATATTCAGTTTGTGTTCACCTCAAATCCTGAAGACTACACCAATCGTGGATCGATCATCACTCCGCTGAAAGACCGAATCCAAAGTCAGATCATTACGCATTACCCGATGTCGATCAACGATTCGAAAGTGATCACACGGCAAGAAGCGCAGATTGACGATGCCCAGAAATCGATGGTCACCGTGCCTCCTTTGTTAGATGTTATGATCGAAGAGTTGTCCTTTGTGGCGCGGGAGAGTGATTTAATCGATCAAAAAAGTGGCGTATCCGTGCGGTTGAGTATTACGGCATTTGAAAATTTGATCGCAACAGCTGAATTGCGGGCGCTAAAGAATTCGCAGAAAACAACCACCGTCAGAATAAGCGACTTGATCGGTGCTATTCCAGCGATTACAGGAAAGGTGGAATTGGTGTATGAAGGCGAACAAGAAGGTGCGCTTCAAGTAGCCCATCAAATCATTCGCAATACAATCCGCAAAGAATTTTTAAAGACTTTTCCGAGTCCTGAACGACTTTCGAAAAGAGAAGCACCATCACCCTATGACCCAATCATTCAATGGTTTGGAAGCCATTCACTTGATCTCGACAATGATGCTACAGACGCTGATTACGCAGCCAAGCTTGCCAGCATAAAGCCACTCATTCTGTTTATTAAGGACTATATGCCCGAGGTTGATAAAACTGAAATTCCGTTGTATGCAGAGTTTGTCTTGCATGCGCTGGCAGAATTTTCAATGATCAGTAAGAAGAGCTACCACGGGAAAGTCAATTTTAACGACATGCTCGGTTCGTTGCTTTCTTAAAGTGTCTTGATCCTGCTGAGTGCGTTGTAGGCATTGATTATGCTTCCTGAGTTGCAAAGATTCTTGAATAGTTCTTTTTCTTTCGTTCCAGGAACCAGCACTTTTTTATTGTTGATTTCAATTCCAGATTCGAGCAATACCTGCTGAAGCTGCACAGCCGTTAATTCTGGGTGGAGTGACCAAACCAGCGCTGCTATGCCACTAGCCACAGGTGCTGCCATGCTTGTTCCGCTTCTAAATCCGTATTTATTGCCTGGCAGGGTTGAGTAGATGTCTTCTCCGGGAGCAAACAGGTCAACGCTTTCTTGCCCATAATTTGAAAATGAGGCAACGAGCTTTTTGTTTTTTACGGGCGAGAGTGCACCAATGCATAGAAAACTAGTTTGACTTTTTTCCGATAAGCCATCGTCATTCGGGTAGTTGTTGACTACATCAATGTCTTCGCTATCATTGCCTGCAGCATGAATAATTAAGACATTCTTTGAAGCTGCGTATTCCATGGCTTCGTATACCAAATCTTTATAAGGCGAGATGCCTTTTCCGAAACTCATGTTGATGATATGGGCACCATTGTCGGCTGCATATTTTATGGCATTGGCAACGTCTAAGTCACGCTCATCGCCATCGGGCACAGCTCTCAGTACCATGATTTCTGCTGAACCATAAGCTACTCCTTGCGCACCATTTTCGTTGCCTCGTGTAGATGCAATAATTCCGGCAACATGGGTGCCGTGCTCAGCGTGTTTTCCTCCATAGTTATTGTTGCCGTAATTCGAGCCCGTTAAAGGCATTCCAGCCTTGGGATCGAAATTAAAATTGAGCCAATATTCGCTGTATTTATCGGCCTGCATGCCCATTTCATGAAGGTCAGATTTTTCAATACCGATCGTCTTGAAGATGGCAAAAACGCGTTTCGCCTTCTTCACATCTTCACTTTCTGCTTCAATGTTCTTCACATCCTCATAGCTGTATTCTTCTTTGCCGGTGACTGCTTTCACGGTTGAATCTACTTTTTTATAGACCATGCTAAACTGGCCGAGTCCGCTCATTTCCTCCATGCTTTCATTGTAGATGTCAGCGGCTTGCCTCAATAATTCTTCTGTAAGCCATTCAGGATAAGGCTTTTGGGTTTCATTAAGCTGTTTGCTCAAGCGAAGCACGCGGGTGGCTTCCATATTGTCGTAAATCACATCTTGCCCGCTGCTATCCACGAGGAAATTCCAGCCGTGAACGTCATCAACGAAGCCGTTTTGATCGTCATCTATACCATTATTTGGGATTTCACCCGTATTTGTCCAAATGCTTTCACTCAGGTCTTCGTGTTCGATGTCAACACCTGAATCAATAACCGCGACTACGATTTTTTTCTTCGGGCTCGTTTCCGAAAGTATTTCAGAATACACGCGGTTGGCGCTGGTTCCGTAGACTTTATCTTCTTTTAATGACAGGTTGTGCCACTCTTTTTTTTCTGCTGCTTTGAGCTTTTTGGTGGTTTTAGATGTTGATTGTAAAGACTGTCCATAAGACAAGGTCGTAATCAAAATGAGGATGACGCTTACGAGTATTTTCATGAATTTATTTTACGCTTCAAACAAAAGCATAATTCTGCTTTTATGTTTCTAGATTTTGAAGAGATAACGTTAATTGTTTTAAAAAGAATGAAGATAATGCCTCAGCGATTAATTTTAGAAGCTTGAAATTTTCGATTGTCGATATAGAAACCACGGGTGGTAGTGCCAAAACAAATGGCATTACCGAAATAGCAATTATCCGCATTGAAGATGGAAAAGAAATTGATCGCTACGAAACGCTGATCAATCCCAATATGCTGATCCCACATAAAATAACTATGCTCACTGGGATTACCAATGAAATGGTGGAAGATGCTCCTGCTTTTCACGAAGTGGCTCAGGCCATTTGGGACCGCACACACGATCATGTGTTTGTAGCGCACAACGTGAATTTTGACTACAGTTTTATTCGAGAACAGTTTGCGTTATTGGGTTTTCAATGGCGACCGAAAAGGCTCTGCACCGTAAGGCTTTCGCGTAAGTTAATTCCGAATTTATACTCTTACAGTTTGGGGAAAATAGCCGACCAATTGGGGTATTCAATCAATGCACGACACCGTGCTATGGGCGATTGTGATTTTACCGCTACCTTGTTTTTGAGGTTGTTGGAACAGGATGAAGAAGGCCACATTGCTTTTTCGTTGAACCTGCGCTCGCGCGAAGCAACGCTGCCGCCACACCTCAAGCGCGAGCGTTTTGACAAGATCCCATCAACCCAAGGCGTTTATATTTTTAAAGGTCCGGGCGGAAAAGTGATCTATGTGGGCAAGGCGAATAATTTGAAAGACCGCGTTGCCGAACATTTCCGAGGAAATACACATACAGGACTCAAAAATAGGTTTAGCGAAAAGATCGAAGACCTCGAATGGATCGAATGCCCGAATGAGATGATCGCATTGCTTACGGAAGCCAATCAAATAAAGAAGCATTGGCCTCCTTACAATCGTTTGATGAAGCGCGTGACCTTAAATTGGGGTATTTACACATATGCAGACCAGAGAGGATATCATCGATTCAACATTGGTCGAGTAGGGAAGTGGGACAGGCCGGTTTTCTCATTCAAAAGCAGTTTTGAGGCGAAGACGCGCTTGGAATTTCTCCGCACAAAATACGACCTCTGCGCCAAGTATTGTGGCCTTCAAGAGCATGGCGATGCTTGTTTACCAGATTATTATGGCAGCTGTAACAAGGCATGTGAAGGTGAAGAATCGGCTGAACTATACAACCAGCGAGTGCAACAGGCAATGGCTGAATTAACGCAGCTCGGTAAAACGATGCTCATCAAAGGCAAAGGGTTTAATGAGAATGAAAGCAGCGTGGTGTTGCTCGAGGGGGGCAGGTATAAAGGGCATGGTTTGGTGCCGAATAGCGTTGATTTAACGCGCATCAACGATGTGAAAAACTGGATCGATACGGGGTATGACGATCAAGATATTCAGGCGGTAATTCTCAGTCAGCTTTCGAAAAAATCGACCGAAGCTCAAGTGCTAATTATTGACTAGACTTTAAAATCTCATGCAATCGGATAAATGCTTTTGTATTTGTCTCGCTGTCTAAAGATGATTGAATGCGGTCTTTTTCTTTCTGTGTCAAATGCCAACTCAAACTGATCGGGTTGGTTTCTGACCGGTCGAGGATGAATTCAATCACCTCAATTTCGCCATCATACCACTCGTATGCCTGCCTAATTTGGTCTTCCATGGCGTAGTCTTGCACATCCAAAATAGTGGTGTAAAATGTTCCAAAAGGTTGCGTCAATGACTCCCACAAACTTCGATTCTTGCTGGATTTTAGATCGATAAACTTTTGCTGATCACGCACTTGAATGATGACAATTTTTTGGGTGTTGTCTGCCAACCAATTTCTAAATGAATACAAGAACTTCAGTGTATTACTGAAGCCATAGTTATCGCGAATGCCTGCGTCTAAAATTTCAATGGATGGATCACTGGGAAGTTTGGTGGCCGGAAACACATAAGGAAACGTAGCACTCATGCGCAGCGCAGAGAGAAAGCTAAGGTTTTTAGCACCTTGGGCTGCGAAAAATCGAGAGAACTCAATGTTCTCGTTGATTTGGTTTGGCGCTGTGTTGTGAGCGAGGTATGAAACACCCTGCGATGCGATGATCAACTTTCGACCATCGTTGCTAATGGTAGGAGCCATGAGCATGAGAGGCATTTTTGCTTCAAATTCAAGTTTTTTGTAATCGTTTAATGTACGATTCATCCAACCACGGGTATCTTTATTGAGCTGCACTTCAAATGCCCGCGACCGATCATTGCGGTAGTGGTACTCTCCGTATTCAAATCGTTTAAATTTCAAGAAGATGTCGTTCAGCACAGCGGTAGCTGCAACAGGATTGAGTTTATCACTGGAAAGGTCATTGATAATAGCACCGAACGGGGGAACAGAATCTTGGTAATTCCTTCGATAAATAAACTCTCTCAAATATGCTGCGCCAACCACACCGCCTGATGAACCCGAGATCAATACGGAGTTTCTCCAAAGCTTGCTCTTACTAATGTCATTGGCTTCATTGAGAGACATAATCGTCCAAAGCGCTGACCTCAATCCTCCACCGGGCACGTTAATGAACACTGCCACGGGCAGCTCATCATTGGTGCTGTCTTTCCAATTTTCTAATAGTTTGAGACTTTGCTTTATATCGGCTTTGTAGTAATCATTGTTCTCTTGAAAAGCCCGAATGTTGGCTTGTGTGTATGTAGTTTGGATGGTGTCGTAGTTTAGGCCATAGGCCTGACTGCCGTAATCAAACGTGTTCTGTTGCGATAGAAGATTGAGCAAAAAGATCAACCCAACAATCACTACTGAGGTCCATCCTTTAAACCATGAGTAAAAAGCCGAAGCAATCATGATGAGGATGGTGAAAAAGAGTAAAATACTCGCTGAAGCAGGTATCATCATCCATCTAGAGTCGTTAAACCAACCCAACACAAACAATGAAAGGATAATTCCAGCTTGAAATAATGAGGCGTTAATTCGGTTGTGCGCGAAGACTTTCTCCAATGTTTCAGGCTTGTAATGGCTGCTTTCTCGCGCCAGAACTACGCGCCCCCAATTGCCGATGTATGTGGTGACCTTCCATTGTTTAGTTGCAGTTTTTGGAAGACTAGACCATTTTCTGCTGTTGCTAAAAAGGTCGTTCACAGGATTAAAAACACCTTCTTCCTTTTGCGATCGAAACGATTGTCCGCTGATGTTGGTTATCAAGAAATAACTCAGCGTGAAAATGATGAAGAGCAAGTTGCCCGCCACAAAACCAATGGCATTGATGATCGTTTGTGAAAATTCAATTTGTTCATATTCCATCTGAAAGGTGATCATCGAATAGATGTACAACACCGAAAATGTAAGTGGAATAATGATGTTGTTTTGACAATATTTAATGAACGGACGATGAACCGTAGCCAAAAATGGAAAACGAAACCCATTCACCACATAGCTCGTAAGGTTGAATGCCATGATGAACCCACCTAATGAGACCCCGAGCACAAGGTGTGAAAGGAAGTTCACTTTTCCGAGGTATTCGGGTTGAAGAAAAAGGTAAGGTATGCCATACTTCAAACTGATGGCTTTCAAAATGATACCAAATAGAATCAACCAAAACAGCAACAGAATGAGGTTCTTCTTCAGGTGAACAAACAGCAGCTGAACGGGAAAGAAGTACACTATCCTTTCCCATCGTTTAACTTCTGATTTGCGACCTGTTGATTTTGTCATAAGCGCAATATAGTTCGCTTATTCGAATAATTGCATCACGAATTAGATCTTAGAATAAACGAGTGCCAGAATTTTAGATTCAAGTTCTTCACAGCGCTTTTCAATAGCCTCTGATTCTTTGTAAAGCTTACTTGTGTAGTCAACGTCATCGATTCCTGCCGCGTTGATTTTTACATTCAGGTGCGCACCACGAATAGCTGCCCGAGCACACAATGCACCCACACCCGCATCGCTGATTGAGGCTGGAAGTCCAGTCTCGGCCATTTCGAGCATTACTTCCATGCTGGCGAGCGTTACTTGCATCACATTTAATGGAACTTGAATAGCTCCTTTGGTTGCTTCAAGAATAGCAGCCTTACGAGCCATTTTTTCTTCATCGGAACCTTTTGGCAACCCGAAAGCATCCATAATTTTAGTGAATGCATTGGTGTCTTCGTCTACCAAACGCAAAAGTTCATTTTTATAGGACTGACCTTTCACGGCCCAGTCAGAATAGTACTCCCATTTATCGTCCCACCCGCGTTTGTGCGAAGAGAGATTTGCGACCATGGTGCCCAATGAAACACCCAGTGCGGCAACATACGCTGCGATGGATCCACCACCTGGTGCAGGTGATTCAGCAGATGTTTCATTGGCAAAAGCCGTGAGTGACAAGTCAACTAATTTTCGTGATTTAGCCGTGCGGTCTTCCAGCACATACTCAATCACGCGTTCACGCACATTGAAAGGGGTGAGGTCATCTAAACCGAGCGATTTAATGGCAATCTTCATGATTTCATCTTCATCCACTCCCAACGATCGATTTTGCTTTTTAAGAAAGTACAGACCGGCATCGATTAGGGCTTTTTTTGGCACGAGTCCAATTAATTCTGAGCCAGTAACGCGTATACCTCTCAACTCGGCCCTTTCGCAGGTTTTGTCAAAAGCCACATGGATTGGAGTCACCGAAATATTGGTCAGGTTATAACTGATTTGGGCGATGCCGTATTCCTCTATGAACCAGCCAATGCCTTTTACACACTTTAAAAGTCCTGGTTCATTGACAGGTTTGCCATTGGCGTCCTTCACAATTTTACCCGTCAAAGCATCTCCTTCGCGCTTTACTCTGCCTCTTTCGCGAATGTCGAACGCGATAGAGTTGGCTCTGCGGGTGCTGGTAGTGTTTAAATTGATGTTGTATGCCACTAAGAAATCACGTGCGCTTACTGCAATAGCACCTGATTTTTTCACGATATCATTATATACGGATGTGCCATAGTCAGGCTTCCAATCATTCTTGGCCAATTTATCCTTCAATCCTTCGTACTCACCGGATCGTACAGTGGCCAAATTTCTTCGATTTTCTGATGTCGCAGCATTTTCATAAAAGTAGGTTGGGATTTCAAGTTCATCACCAATGCGTTTACCTAATTTCCGAGCGTATTCCACTGTTTCTTCCATGGTAATATTGGCCACAGGCACAAGAGGGCACACGTCTGTAGCTCCAAACCTCGGATGCTCACCTTTGTGGGTACTCATATCGATAAGTTCACTGGCTTTTTTTACCAATCGGTAGGCAGCTTCAATAACGGCATTTGGTTCTCCGGCAATGGTGATTACGGTTCTGTTCGTAGCTTTTCCTGGATCAACATTGAGAAGCAGAGCGCCTTCAACGGTTTCTACTACATCGGTAATAGCTTTGATTTTAGCGGTATCTCTACCTTCACTAATGTTGGGTACACATTCAATTATTTGTTTCATCGGTGATCGTTTGTCGGGCAAAGCTATGAGTTGATGAAATAGGTATGCAGATTTTCTTAGTTATCCTTTAGGATTTCAAGGCGCTTGGATTCCCGTTTTTATTTCTGCATTTAATATGTCATCTTCGTAAACAAATCAATAAACTATTATGAAGAAAATTCTACTCGCAGCGTTAAGCTTAGCATATGTAGGAGTTGGGCATGCCCAAAGCTACATGTCAGAAAATTTCACAAGTGGTGTTCCAGCCTCTTGGACTCAATCGACTTTGGCAACAGACGGAGGTTGGCTTGCAGGCACAGCCGCATCATTATCATCAACCTCATTTACCTTTCCAGAGCACGGTAATTTTTTAGGCACCAATGACGATGCATGCAATTGTGATAAAAGTGCAGATTCACTGATCACTTCTGTTGTAGATTTATCAGCAGCATCGAGTCCAGTCAACTTAGCTTTTGACATGTTTTACCTAGAAGGAACGTATCAATCAATTACAGAGTCCTTTTCAGTGTATGTTCAACCGCAGTCTTCAGGAGTTTGGGCATTGGTGTATGATGCGCCTGTGGCAACAGTTGCTCAGTGGGAAAACGATCTTTCTTTTGATCTTTCAAGTTACATCGGAGACCAAATAAAGATTGCGTTCGTCTATGGTGACAATGGAGGATGGCTGTTTGGCGCAGGTATAGACAATGTAAAAGTGTTTACACCTTTCGATTTTGACGCAAGCAACGTATCAATAAACAACAGTCCGTTCCACGAAGTGAATACAAGCAACACGATTGAAGGTACTGTTAAAAACGTGGGCTCGCAAGCCATTACAAGTTTGACCATTGAGTATACGATCGATAATGGATCGCCAGTTTCAGCTTCCTTTACAGGACTGAACATCGCGCCAGGTGCATCTTACAATTATGCGCATACTGTGCCTTGGACTCCAACAGCTACTCAAACGTATGCTGTTGAAACCACTGTTACTCTTGTCAATGGCAATGCCGATCAAGACCCAAGCAATAATGTCGCTTCAACGGATGTGTTGGTGCATCCTGAGGCTGTCCCAAGAAGACCTTTGTTAGAGGCGTTTACAAGTTCAACGTGTGGTCCGTGTACTCCTGGAAACATTAATGTCGGTAACGTTTTAGCTGCATTTCAAGGGGAGTATTCAAAAGTAAATTATCAAATGAGCTGGCCAGGTGCGGGTGATCCATACTACACATTAGAAGGAGGCGACCGAAGAACGTATTACGGTGTGAATGCGGTGCCAAATATTTTCACGGATGGCGCAAACGGTTTGAATAGTAATTCTTACACTGCAAACGACTTCACTTCGGCTCAGTTAATGCCAGCGTTCATCTCAATGGAAGCTTCAGCAACAGTTCACGCTGAGGTGACCTATGAAGTAGTAAACGGGCAATTGGAAATTGCTGAATCTAAGTGGATGTTGAACGCATCTTCTTGGTACACTCCAGTGATTGATCTTCCAGCTAACCTTGTTGCACACCATGCAATCAACGAGAAGCTTACGTATTTGAATGTTGAAACCAATGGTGAGACTGAATTTGAGCACGTCATGAAGAAAATGCTTCCAACATCAAGCGGTCAAATGTTGGGTGCTGTAAGTGCTAACGATACCATTATGCTTAGCAATTCTCATGAATTTATAGGTGACTTCCGCTTGCCAAACAGCGCTGTTGATCCAATTAATCACGCTACTGAGCATTCAATAGAGGAGTTTGATGATTTGGAAATTGTTTTCTGGATTCAAACTCCAGCCACGGGTGAGATTTGGCAATCATACAACCAAGATGTGGAGTTGGGCGATACAGTGTCCAACTTGACCGTGATTGAAGAAAATGGTCAAACAATCTATGTGATCGATGGCGATACTTTTGAAGTTATTGGCGAAGGCGGAACCATCGTTCCTCTTGGAACAAACGACCGCACTGAGAATTCATTCAGGGTGTACCCAAATCCAGCCAACGACATCCTTTACATCAACGGAACTGAAGGTAATGTGAACGTTACTGTATTTGATATGCAGGGCAGAGTGGTGAAGCACATTTCTACAGCATCTAATTCAATAAGCGTATCAGACCTTACAACAGGAATGTATATGCTAAGAATTGAAAACGAAGATATAGTGAGGACTATCCGAGTATCGGTGTCGAAGTAATCACGAACAAACACTAAGAAGAGCCTGGATGCAAATTGCATTCAGGTTTTTTTGTTTCAGCTTTTTGGAATCAAAGAGTTCACCCTGAATTAATTCATATTTCAGGTAGTGATATTAAAAAATTTAAACTTCCTTCGCTTCAAATCAAAATTTTAACCATGAAAAAAATTCTATTCACGGCAAGTCTTGCCATGTCTGTTTTTTTCGCCCAAGCTCAATACTATTCGTTATCGTTTATTAATGAGGGTGAAAATCCAGGAAATATTAACACAGAAGATACTGAGTTTCCAGTAGGAGGCGGTATAGGTCCAGGATGGACAACAATTTTAGGCGCCAGTCAAGCTTCGCCTACATTTAGTCCAGTGCAAACGTTGCCATTCCCTTTTGAATTTTACGGCAATGCTGTAACGCAATACAAGGTGTCATCATCTGGTGTTTTGACATTTTCTTTAGGTGCTGCCACAGCGCCTCCATCAACATCTGTTGCACTGCCAAACGCGAATGTTCCCGACAGTTCAATTTGTATTTTAGGCATCAATGGAACGGGGGCAAGTGACTACATTGTTACCAAAACGTTTGGAATGGCTCCTAATAGACAACACTGGGTGCATTTCAGCTCCTACACTGCCTCTGGAACAGATTGGACCTATTGGAGCATCGTTCTTGAAGAATCAACCAATAACATTCACTTTGTTGACCAAAGAACCAATGGTGCTGTGGCGCTTAGTTTAGGTATTCAATTGGATGTATCAACTGCAGTTTCAGTAGCAGGTTCGCCAGCTGTACCTTCTTACTCAGTCAATTCAGCCACTCGCGCAGACAATTCATTTCATACCATCTTCTATGGCACTCAACCTATGTACGATGCCAAGAATGTATCGATTAACAACAGCGTTTACCATGAAGTAAACACTCCTAACACGATTACTGGAACGGTAAGGAATTTAGGCTCTGAGACAATTACAAGTTTAACCATCGAGTACACCATCGGTGCTGGCACGCCTGTGTCTGCAAACATTACAGGGTTAAATATTGCTTCGGGAGCTTCAACTACCTATTCTCATCCAACAGTGTGGACACCAACCATGCTTCAAACTTATTCTGTAGAGACTGAAGTAACGATGATTAATGGAAATATGGATTCAAATCCAGCTGATAATCAAGCTTCAATGAACATATTGGTTCACCCAGAAGCGGTAGAGAGACGTCCAGTATTGGAAGCGTTCACGAGTTCTACGTGTGGTCCTTGTACTCCTGGAAACATTAACGTAGGTAACGTTTTAACTGCATTTCCAGGTGAGTATTCAAAGGTAAACTACCAAATGAGCTGGCCGGGAACTGGTGATCCTTACTACACATTAGAAGGAGGCGACCGAAGGACATATTACGGTGTAAATGGGGTTCCTAATATTTTCACAGACGGAACGGATGGTATGAATAGTAATTCATATGCAGCCAACGTATTCACTTCGGCTCAGGCCAAGCCAGCATTCATTTCTATGGAAGCTTCAGCAACAGTTCACGCAGAGGTGAATTACGAGGTGATAAACGGTCAATTGGAAATTGTTGATTCTAAATGGGTATTGAACGCATCATCTTGGTATACTCCAGTGATTGATCTGCCTGCTAATTTAGTTGCGCATCATGCCATCAATGAAAAGTTGACTTATCTTAACTTGAAAACCAATGGCGAGACAGAATTTGAGCACGTCATGAAGAAAATGATGCCAAGTGCTGCTGGTCAAATACTGGGTTCATTGCTCGCGAATGACACAGCAACCTTAAATAACTCGCATGAATTTTTAGGTGATTTCCGATTGTCAAACAACGCTGGCGATCCAACAAATCACGCCATCGAGCATTCAATCGAAGAGTTTGATGATTTAGAAGTTGTTTTTTGGATTCAAACTCCAAATACAGGTGAGGTTTGGCAATCATACAACACAGATGTTGTGGTTGGTGATACTGTTTCAAACCTGACTGTGCTTGTTGAAGATGGTGAAACACTTTATGTGGTTGATGGTGATACATTCGAAATTTATGGTGAAGGCGGCACAATCGTTCCTCTAGGAACTAATGAGCGCCCTGAGAATGCGTTTAAAGTGTATCCAAACCCTGCCAACGATATCGTTTACATCAGTGGAACTGAAGGTCTAGCAGATGTTACTTTCTTTGATATGCAAGGAAGAGCAGTGAAGCAAGTTGCTATTCAATCTAACGCTGTGCAAGTGTCTGATTTACCGTCAGGAATGTACATCGTGCGCATTGAGAACAACGAACTGGTTAAAAACACCCGCATTACAATTACGAAGTAATAGAAACGACATCCGCTCAATTAAGCTGATCGTATCTTAGAAGTATTGTAATCGTATCTCACTTCATAAAAGCCCCAATTCATTTGAGTTGGGGCTTTCTTGTTTTTGAGTGTTATGTTTTGCACAGGACTTCTTCATAACAATAGCTTTATAATGGTGCTAGATAAGTCGAGTATCTTCTACATTTGCGCATGCAAGAAATGATTTTAATCCTAGACTTTGGTTCTCAGTACACCCAACTCATCGCACGCAGGGTAAGAGAACTTAATGTTTACTGTGAAATCCATCCATTCAATGAAATTCCACCCCTCGGTGAGCATATAAAAGGCGTCATTTTAAGTGGTAGTCCGTTTTCAGTTCGCCAAGAAGGGCATCCAGTTCCTGATTTGTCTGAGATAAAATCTAAAATGCCATTGCTTGGAGTGTGCTATGGTGCTCAATTTCTTGCCCAGAATTATGGCGGTGAAGTGCAATCATCCTCAAAAAGGGAATACGGCCGCGCTCATTTGAGCTATGTCAATCATGAAGCATCATTGATGAAAGGAGTTGCAGAAGATTCTCAAGTCTGGATGTCTCATGGCGACACCATTTTTTCTCTTCCTAAAGACGCATCCATTATCTGCAGCACAAAAGATGTGAAAGTGGGTGGTTATCAATTCGACAATGAGCATACCTACGCCCTTCAATTTCATCCCGAGGTTTATCACTCAACGGACGGATTGACGGTAGTTCGGAACTTTGTAGTTGGCATCTGCGGATGTGAGCAGAATTGGACTCCTGAAGCCTATGTTGAAACATCTGTTTCTCAGTTAAAAGAACAACTTAGGGAAGATCGAGTGGTGCTAGGGCTTTCGGGCGGAGTTGATAGTTCTGTTGCTGCGATGCTGCTGCATAAGGCTATAGGAAAAAACCTATACTGCATTTTTGTGGATAACGGTTTATTGCGAAAACACGAGTTTGAAAGTGTTCTTCACCAATACAAAGATTTAGGGCTAAACGTTAAAGGTGTTAACTCTTCGAATGCATTTTACAGAGAGCTCAAGGGCATTTCAGATCCAGAACAAAAGCGAAAAGTGATCGGTCGGGTTTTTATTGAAGTGTTTGACGAAGAATCACACCTAATTTCAGATGTAAAATGGCTCGGACAAGGAACAATTTATCCGGACATCATTGAGTCGAAGTCGGTAAAAGGTCCATCAGCGACCATTAAATCGCACCACAACGTAGGCGGATTACCCGATTTCATGAAATTGAAAGTAGTAGAGCCATTGAGCGCACTATTTAAAGACGAAGTGCGCGAAGTAGGAGCTACATTGGGCTTGCCTGCAAGCATTTTAAGTCGTCATCCTTTTCCCGGTCCTGGTTTAGGAATTCGAATTTTGGGAGATATTACGGAAGAAAAAGTTCGTGTGCTCCAAGAAGTAGATTACATCTATGTGGAGGGATTAAAAGAAGCCGGATTATACGACCAAATCTGGCAGGCAGGAGCAATTTTACTACCGGTGCAGTCCGTTGGAGTAATGGGCGATGAACGAACCTATGAGAATGCTGTGGCACTGCGAGCAGTGACGTCTACCGATGGAATGACTGCCGATTGGTTTCATTTCCCACACGAGTTTTTGGCCATGATTTCAAATAAGATTATCAATAATGTAAAGGGCGTAAATCGGGTAGTGTATGACATTAGTTCAAAGCCACCTGCAACCATCGAATGGGAATAATAAGGAATTACATATTAGTTTGCTTTCTGCTCATTGCCGGCTTTTCTGCTTTCTCGCAGGAAACCCCAACGGTGCACAAAATCAACGGCAACAAGTATTACTTGCACGTAGTTGAACCCGGAAACACACTTTATGGTATTTCTAAGTTATATAACCTCGAAATCACTGAAATTCAGGATAACAACCCGATATTGTTAGAAGAAGGCTTGAAGGTGAATCAAACCTTGCTGATTCCAGTTACGAGCAATAATAAAAGAGACCTGGGTGCGGTGGTGCAGCAAAATGATGAATTCATCACGCACGAGGCACAGCCCAAAGAGACACTCTACGCGATTAGTAAAAAGTATAACACCACGGTGGCTGAGTTGCTCAAGGTAAACGATTCCATCAAGTTGAATGGATTGAAGGTTGGGGACCAAGTTAGGATTCCAATCGCCAAAGTAGACACGAAAGAATCGAATGTGCTAGCAGCTGAGTCAGATACGCTAAAGAGCCACATCATTTTAAAAGGAGAAACATTCTACAGCTTGAGTAAGTTGTATAGCACTACTGTTGATGAAATTGTAAAGGCGAATCCAAATGTTTCACTGCGCGAAGGAATGGCGATCCGAATTCCTGGCACACGTGTACCGGTGAAGATTGATTCAACGTTTGAAAAACTCGATCAAACACTTCCTGAGTTGATCGAAATGCATCAACCAGAGAAAGGTGAGCCGCTTTCGATCGCTTTGCTATTGCCGTTTTCACCCAGCTTTCCTGACTCGTTAAATTCTTTGTCATTTCAAATCACAGAAGCACAACGTGTAGCCCTTAGTTTTTATAGGGGGTTTGAGTTTGCGATTGATTCGCTGGCACAGAAAAAGGGACTGGAATTGAACGTAAAACTTTTCGATGTAGGTCAGGATACGGTGCTTGTTTCTCAATTAATTAGGCGTGGTGTATTGAATGATTTTGATGTGTTGGTAGGCCCTTTTTACACCGATCAATTTGAGATGATTGCTGACCATGCGAAACGAAAGGGTATCCCTTCTATTTGTCCGATACCCAAGCCTTCAAAGATTTTATTTCAACGTCCAAATGCCATTAAAACAACCCCGAGTGAGTCGATGCAGATAGATGCCATTGCAGAATTGCTCGCTTCAAAATACCGCGACTCCAATTTGGTTTTGGTAAACAGCAACAAATTTCAAGACGCATCGAATGTCGACTTTTTCAAAGCGCAGTATCGCAAGGCAATTCAACTGCCAGATACTGCGAGTGAAGAGGTGATTCGTGAAATCAAACTATGGGATATCAACAGAGAGACCTTAACCATGAGGCTTGGAGATTCTGGAAGCTTCACTTTATTTGTTCCTTCGTTAAATAAGGTATTTGTCACCAAGCTGCTGAGCGAATTGTATAATTTGAAGTACGGGTCGAAGGGGAAATTCGACTTTAGGGTAATAGGATTGGAAGAATGGCAGCGTTATGAAAACGACCTGGACGTGGAACAACTGCATGAACTGAGTGTAACGATTCCCATTATTGGCTACCTTGATTTCAATGACTATCGCGTCAAAAGTTTCTTTTCCCATTATCGAAATGTGAAAGGATTCGAACCTGACCGCTTTACATTGGTCGGTTTTGACCTTTGTCACTACTTGATTACTCAGGCAACGTACAACCCAGGCGACTGGTTTGCTGCGCCAGAGAAATTTCAATTTTCAGGAATATTGATGGATTACCATTTTCACAGGGTATTGCCCGAAAGCGGGGTTGAAAATCAGGCCGTGCAGCTGTATGAATATGAGAATTATAGATTGAAGGAATTTGAGAGATGGCCTACACAAGAGATGAAATAGCCGAGTGGTTTAATGGACTCCAAGATCGAATTTGTGCTGAAGTATCAAAGACAGATGGAGGCGCTTCGTTCACCTCAGAAATGTGGGAGCGGCCGGGTGGAGGTGGTGGCGATACACGTGTGATCCAACAGGGAAATATCATTTCGAAAGGTGGGGTAAACTTCTCGGCTGTGCACGGTGAGTTGCCAGACAACATCAAATCCGCCTTAAACGTGCAGTCGAATGCCTTCTTTGCGACAGGAGTTTCAATCGTTATGCATCCTGACAATCCATTTCTGCCCATCATCCACATGAACGTGCGCTATTTTGAAATGAATGACAATGTGTGGTGGTTTGGCGGTGGAATTGACCTTACTCCGCACTATGTAGACGATGCGCAAACGCAGTGGTTTCATGCGCAACTCAAGGCAGCGTGTGACGCGCATGACATGACTTATCACCCGCGTTTTGCCAAATGGGCTAACGCGTATTTCTACATCAAGCACCGAAAAGAATCACGCGGAGTTAGCGGTATTTTCTTCGATCGATTGAATCAACAAACGGAAGGTAAACCGAAGGAAGAGCTTTTTGCTTTTGTGCAGCAAATAGGCGATGCTTTCGCTCCGATCTATACGCATCTCATGCGCATAAATGCTGACACTCCGTTTAACGATTTAAATAAAGCGTGGCAAATGCACCGCAGGAGTCGCTATGTTGAATTCAACCTTGTGCTGGATAAAGGCACTAAATTCGGGCTCGATACAGATGGCCGCATCGACTCTATTCTTATGAGTTTACCGCCCGAAACCGGTTGGAAGTATAACCAACAATGGCCTGCAGATGGCGAGGAAATGCGCACGCAACACATTCTTCAAACGGCCTACGTTCCTGAAGAGGAATAGGTGATATGCGAAGTGTTTTGTTTTAAGAATCTTTCAACTATTTCTTATTCATATTTTGCTATGCAACAAATTTTGGTGTTTATCACGAGTCGATTTCATGCATAGTATAAGAACACAAAACAACTTCAAAATTTCACTAATTCATACCGAGAAGCGAACTATTGACTAGAATCCGAAACCTAACCTGTCTTAAATCCTTCGCGTCTTAGCGCCTTAGCGAGAGCTTATTTCACGCCAAGCCGCAGACCAGCAAAGATTAGGATGTTAAGAACTGCAGGTACTGCAATTTAAATTGAGGTCAGAAATCAATTCGATAACCGCTCTTATTCTTCAGTGGTCTTTTTCGGATTGTAAAGAATAATAACTTGTAAAATAAGCGCTAAGAAAATCAACATGTAAATTTCAATCTTAGAGTAAAGCTTCACGCTATTCACTGCATTAGCTGCAAGTTTTGTTTGATTCTTACCTTCCTTCATTTGTTCTGCAGCCAAATCACTAATATTAGCGTTGATAGCAGAAAATAACTCGGCACATTCTGAGGTGTATAGAAGCCCTTCCATTTTGGTATTTGATTCATACTTTATCAAGCGCTCATGGTTCTCGTTGAGATCATCTAAGGTGTACCGCTCTTGTTTAGTTGCTCCAGCTCGGTTAAACAGCTCAAGGGATTTGGCGATTTCCGCATTCACAAGGTCATTCTGAGTTTTTAAATAAACCGTATCATTCAATGCATAGGCCAATTCTTTTGTATGAAATTTAATACTAATGTCAAGAAGGAGCTCTTTTGCTAGAAGTCTTTCGTTGTAAATATTGTCAACAGACCTTTCTACTTTTTCGAAGTTGTTTTTGTCGATGAGGTTAGTCGCTAAAATAACTAGGAAAACTCCTGATACTGCAAGAAACCACTTTACCTTAGTTAATAAATTCATTGTTCGTTATTTAATTTTCGCTACTGTTTTATGAGCGTTCCCAAAACTATGACAGTATAGTTAACAACTAAGCTACAATAGCTATTGTTCAAAGTTAAGTTAGATTTTGAATTGTTTATTAAGCCTGTTTTTCTGAGTTTAAAAATCACACCTAAGATCTTAAAGAATAGTGAACAAGAGTCAAAGACGGTTTTTTATTTCGCCTAAAGCCGCAGATTCTCAAAGAGAGGAAGCAGATGTCAGGAAAGGTATACAATAACCAGATTGGTTTACTCATAATTAATCATCACTCATTCCAGATCTCCCAGCTCTTGTCGGCTTGAATCTCGAGCATTTTTTGTCCGTTTGTGGTCTTTGCTCCCAAGAGCCTGCATTTTCTCAGAAAGGATGTTTCTGCAGGGTTGTAAATCAAATCAAATGCAAAGTGCTTGCTCGTGATGGCTTCGTACGGAATGTCAGGGTATTCATTAATATTTGGAAACATACCCACAGGAGTGGTGTTGACGATCAATGCAGTGCTTCGAATTAGCGATGCGGACAGGCTTTCGTACGTCAATTGGCCCGAGCGAGAAACTACGTTGAAGGGAATATCAACCTGATTCAATGCGTACTGCACTGCTTTTGAACCTCCACCGCTGCCAAGCACCAATCCGCTCGAGATGCGATTTTCTCCAATAAATTCCCTCAAAGAATTAGCGAAGCCAATTACATCGGTATTGTGGCCGACCAATTTTGCATCGACCACTTTTACGCAGTTTACCGAGCCGATAGCTTCCGCATCTTTCGTGAGTTCATCGAGGTAGGGAATGATGCTTTCCTTGTGCGGAATAGTCACGTTGAATCCTTCAAGTTTTTGATCGTGAATCAACGTGCTTAATTTATTTAAGTCTATTATCTCAAATGACTTGTAATCAACATTTTCAATTCCTAGTAAATCAAATTTAATTCTGAAGTATTCCGGTGAGAAAGAGTGGGCGAGCGGATAACCGATTAATCCAAAATGCCTCACTTCGCTTGCAGTTTTTTGGCCATAATTTCGGCTCCAAACACGGTCAAGAAACCGAGAGCCATGAGAAGTAAACAACCGAGAATCTGCGGATCATTTCCATAGAGGAAATTGTTTTCTAACCCCGAGAACGTTGCGGGTAAAACACTTTTGCTGAATATTATTTTTTGCTCGCCTTTATCATTGGTGATGGTTTGTAGCACTTCTTGCCAAGGCCATATTTTGTTCAACGAGCCAATGAGGAAGCCAGTCAAAACCGATAATGTGAGGTCGTGGTAATTCTTAAACGTCCAGCTCAACACCCTCGAAAACACAACCATTCCAACCAACATGCCTGAGCCGAACGTAAGCAAGATGATCAACTTGTCGAGTTCAAAGGTTTTGAGCGCTTCCTTAACGGTCGGAATCACATAAGAATACATACCCATGAGCAGGAGGATGAAACTTCCTGAAATTCCTGGAAGGAGCAAAGCACTAACAGCAATGGCACCTGATATAAAAACATAATACAGTGCGGGGTTTCCTGGAGCGGGCACACCAACGGTGATAAGGTAGGCCACAGCGCCACCCAACACGATCGCGAAAATCTTTTGTCCATCCCACACCTTCACCTCTCTGCCCACAAACAGGGCACTCACCACGATGAGTCCGAAGAAATACGACCAAACCAACAACGGATATGTTTCAAGTAAATAGGTAATCAGAAACACGCCAATTACGATGCCCACGATCATTCCTCCAAGCAATGAGCTCAAGAACACACCATCCAACTTCTTCCAAGCGCCTTTTATTCCCTCTTGTTTGAAGCCGTGCCATAACTCAGGTCCGATGGACTTGATGACATTTAATAATCGTTCGTAAATCCCTGTAATAAAGGCGATGGTACCACCTGAAACTCCTGGAATAACCTCGGCAATACCCATGGCAGCGCCTTTGGCAGCATTCAATAGAATAGACTTGGTATCCTTCATCAATAAGTGGGTAAACTCGTATCGATTTTTTCAGCCCACGCTAAAATGCCACCTTGCAGGTTAAACACATTGTGAAAGCCACGGGCAGTAAGTGCATTTACTACATTTCCTGACCGACCTCCTGATTTGCAGTGGATTACTACTTGCTTATCGCGTGAAATTTGATCGACTTTTAGGATGATTTCTCCCATCGGGATGTGTTCAGCACCAATATTGCAAAAGTCGTATTCGTTTTCTTCTCTCACATCGATCAACTGGATGTCTTCTCCAGCGTCTAACTTGGACTTTAATTCTAGTACGGTAATTTCATTCATAGCTCAACGGTAGTGAAGCCAGCATCAGCAAAGCTTCTAAGAATAGTAGGTTAGTTTCCTTGGCTTATTCGCAATGATTGAATCAAGAATTGAACGTCTTTGCTCTCGATTGCTTTTGGGTAATAGAGCACAAACTCTTCGATGAGCGCAGGTTCTTGAATCAGTAATTCAACGAGCAACTCAAATGCTTCTTCGTCATTGCCGATGCTGTAGCGATATATGCATTGATAGAGTTGGAGTAGTTTATTTTCCGGGAAAATATCTAAGCCTTTGTGCACAATTTCACCGATAAGTTCCGTGTTTTTTAATGTAAGTGCCAGTTGGCTGTAATCTTCCCACAGGTCTTCTTCTTCATAGCCGAATTCGATGGCTTTTTCAAACGAATCCGCACTGTCAATTAACAGGTCGTATTTCATTTGTAGCCCGGCTAAAAAGCAGTAGTAATCGCCATTGTCAGGCTCAAACTTTATGGCCTTGCCTGCATATTCCAATGCTTCAATTTCACGGCCCAATTCGTCTAGCGCACTGCTCGCTCCGATCCAAGCTTCAGCCATGGTGTCGTCTTTCTTAATCGCTTTTTCAAAATACACCAGTGCGGCTTTTGTATCACCAATATGGTCGTAGCAGTCGCCAATGTAGAAATAGATCAACGAATCAAGGATTTCAAACGCCAAAGCTTTTTTGTAAAGGTCAATCGCTTCTCCATGGCGTTCAAGCCTTACCAAAACATTTGCTTTATTGAAGTATGCCGCGTGGAACTCTTCGTCAATGATGATGACATAGTCAAACGCTGTGAGGGCTTTTTCAAATTCACCAATCGCTTGATAGGCTGCCCCTAGGTTAAACCATGCATGTGCATTGTATGGATGTTTGTCAATTACCTTGCTGAAATATGAAACCGCTGCGGGATAAGACTTTGTAAGTTCATAACAATAGGCGAGTTCATACAAAGCATCTTCGTTTTCTGGATTCGTCTCCAAGGCTTTTTGAAGAAACCCTATCGCTTGCTCGTATTCCTCCAAGTTCTGATGCTCGATGGCTAAATTCATATAGATCACATCAGGCTCATCGCTCGAGCATTTCAGCGCTTCGTGTAAGCTTCTGATAGCCTTGTCATAATGCCCAGTCTGGCTTAAGATGTTGGCGCGCGCGATGTGAAAATCTGGATTGAAACTTTCGAATGTTTCCACTTTGCTCAAGAGCTCAAGTGCTTCGCTGTGCTTATCGGCCAACGACAACAACTCGGCTTCTTTGATGCTCAATTGGTTGTTGTTGGGATGCTGTGAATGTGCGGTTTCTACCACCTTAAATGCTAAATCAAGGTGATGGTGCACCATGAAATGTTCGAGCAACGATTCGAGATCATCCACTTCGTAGTACGATGAAGAACCTTGTTTCACCATTTGTTCAAATCGATTTACCAAATCGGTAAGATCGCTTGCACTAAAGAAATTTTCATCAAACTCTTCCATAATCTAAGCAGTATCATCAAATTTAGAATTTGAAATACCCGTTCTTTTCATTCTCCTACTACGTTTTCAACAAGCTTCTGAACATAAGTGCAAAAGTGATGATTATTCCTACAATACAGCCTAATATTCGACTTTATTCCTACTTCATAAAAAGTCAAATCTGAAGGGGAAGTCTATCTTTGCACCTTTTGAATTAAATGACATTAATATCATCCATATCAGGTACCCGTGGAACCATAGGTGGGAAGCCTGGTACTAACCTTACACCACTAGACGCTGTGAACTTTGCGGCAGCATTTTCGACTTTTGTCATTCAGCAATCGGGTAAGGAAAACCCAACAGTTGTTATAGGTCGTGATGCCCGTCCTTCAGGCGGGTGGCTCTCAGATCTTGTGAGTGGAACACTTCAAGCTTCAGGAGTAAATGTAATTGATCTTGGGTTGAGCACTACGCCAACGGTTGAAATTGCTGTCCCTGGATTAAATGCAGATGGCGGAATTATTCTTACAGCAAGTCATAATCCTGTAGAGTGGAACGCGCTGAAATTACTCAACAACAAAGGCGAATTTATCTCAGCTGAGCAAGGAAAAGCACTGCTGGAAACCATTTCGAAAGCGGATTTTGATTTTCCTGATGTTTCAAAAACAGGGAGTTATTCGAAAGAACACGGTTGGATAGAAAAGCATGTTGATCAAGTATTAGCCTATGCATTAGTGGATGTGGAAGGAATCAAGAATGCAAACTTGAAAATTGCAGTTGATTCGGTAAACTCAACCGGTGGATTGGCCATTCCTGTTCTTTTAGAAAGGCTTGGGGTAACGAATGTCGAGCACATCAATGGTGATGTTTCAGGCAATTTTGCACACAATCCCGAACCTTTGAAGAAGCACCTCACCGAGATTTCAAGAATTGTTGTGGAGAAAAAGTGTGACCTCGGTATTGTTGTCGATCCAGATGTTGATCGATTGGCTCTGATATCCGAAAACGGAGAAATGTTTGGCGAAGAATATACACTCGTGGCCATTGCCGATTATTATATGAAGAACAAGCCGGGTGCAACGGTTTCAAACCTTTCTTCATCACGTGCCTTGAGAGATGTTACTGAAGCGGCAGGGCAGATGTACAGCGCGAGTGCCGTTGGCGAAGTAAATGTAGTCACCGAAATGAAAGCCAAGAATGCCGTGATTGGTGGCGAAGGAAACGGTGGAATAATCGTACCTGATTTACACTACGGCCGCGATTCGTTAGCGGGAATTGCATTATTCCTGAGTCATTTTGTGCACGAAGGCAAACAGATGTCTGAAATGCGGGCAGGATTGCCGAACTACGAAATGGCAAAGAATAAGATTGAACTGAAAGCAGGCATGAATCCTGACGATCTTATCGAAAAGATGAAGCTGCGCTATGCCAGTGAAAATGTGAATACCATTGATGGATTGAAAATTGATTTTGCTTCTGAGTGGGTCCACTTGCGGAAAAGCAATACCGAACCCATCATACGCATCTACACAGAAAGCAAAAGCAAAGAAGCGGCTGAAGCGCTTGCGCAAAGGATTGAAAACGAACTATCTTCAATGATTTAACGAAAACACTATGGCAATTTATCTTGACAACGCTGCAACAACTGCCCTTGATGAAGAGGTGATTCAAGAAATGTTGAAATACATGCGCGAAGATTATGGCAATCCTAGTTCAACGCATTCGTTTGGACGTAAAACAAGAGCAGCCATTGATCTTGGACGAAGAAAAGTAGCCAATCACATCAATGCAGAACCGGGCGAAATCATCTTTACCAGCGGAGGCACAGAGGCCGACAATATGGCCATTTTGTGCAGTGTTGATGATTTAGGCGTGAAGCACATCATCACTTCAAGCATTGAGCATCACGCGGTTCTATATCCTATTGAGAAACTCGCGGAAAATGGCAAAATTCGTATGTCACTGGTTGATGTGGATGAAAAAGGCCACATAAAACTCGATCACTTAGAGGAGTTGCTCCAAACAAAAGAAAAAACACTTGTCTCTTTGTTACACGCCAACAATGAAATTGGGAATATCATTCCGTTGAAAAAAGTTAGCGAATTGTGCTATAATTATGGGGCGTTTTTACACGCAGATACGGTTCAAACCATCGCCCATTATCCAATTGACGTGAAAGAGTTAGGAATTCACTTCATGACCTGTGCCGCACATAAATTTCACGGTCCAAAAGGAGTTGGATTTTTGTACATCAGCAACCAAGTAAAAGTTAATCCGATCATGCGTGGTGGCGGACAAGAGCGCAATATGAGGGCTGGAACAGAAAATGTGTATGGCATTATGGGACTCGTGAAAGCGCTGGATTTGGCCTATACACACCTCGATGAGCAGGTGGCGTACATCAAGGACCTGAAATTTTACATGATCAAGCGACTCAGGGAAGAAATGCCCGATGTGCAATTCAATGGCGATGCAGAAGGCGACTCGCTTTACACAGTATTGAACGTGGCCTTGCCAGAAACAGACAAAACCGAGATGTTGCTTTTTAATCTTGATATTGAGGGTATTGCCACATCTGGAGGAAGCGCTTGTAGTTCTGGTTCAAACATTGGCTCTCATGTGATTGCTGCATTGAATGTTGCTAAAAATAGACCAGTTGTGAGGTTTTCGTTCAGTAAGTTCAACACCAAAGAAGAAATTGATTTCACCATCAGCAAGCTCAAAATGATCTACGAACTTCCCGTTGTAAACTAAATGAGCGATTCCCTGAAAATAACATTTCTGGGAACGGGAACATCGATGGGCGTGCCAGTTATTGGATGTCCGTGTGAGGTGTGTCAAAGCAAAGATCCGCATGACAACCGCCTTCGAACCAGTATTTTGATTCAAAAGGGCGAAACGAACATCGTGGTGGATAGTGGGCCTGATTTTCGTTATCAAGTATTGCGATCAGGATTGAAAAGCTTGAGTGCTTTGGTGTTTACCCATGAGCATAAAGACCACACAGCTGGAATGGATGACGTAAGAGCGTTTAACTTTATTCAGCGAAAACCTGTGGATGTATTTGCTTCTACATCTGTAGAGCGTGCACTGCGCAATGAATTTCATTATGCCTTTGAGGATACGAAATATCCTGGAGTGCCTGAAATTCGGATCCATAACATTGCCTCAGGAACCAAATTTGAAATTGAAGGAATTCTGATTGAACCGATCGAGGTGTTTCATCACAGATTACCTGTGTTGGGGTTTCGTATAGACGACTTTACATACATCACAGATGCAAATCGAATAGCCGAAGCGGAAATGGATAAAATTCGAGGATCAAAAGTATTGGTATTGAACGCATTGCGCAGGCAAATGCATATTTCGCATTTTACACTTGATGAAGCACTTGAGATGATTGACGATTTACAACCTGAGCATGCCTATCTTACGCATATCAGTCATCAAATGGGTAAGCACGCTGATGTTTCCAACGAATTGCCTGCTAACGTCTCTATAGCCTACGATCAGCTCGTTGTTGAGGTTTGAGTATCGCAGTTCGGAAATTAAAGTTCGATTACTTTTCCCTTCAAAGTCTGGTTTAAATACGGAGAGTTGCTCGACTTCGAATGCATGGTTATTGCATCGTAGCTCCATTCTGCGCTGGGGTCAAATAGGGTAAAGTCAAATTTATTGCCGACTTCAATTTTTGGCATTGGCAATCCAAACCGCTTTCTTGGGTTGATACTCATGCACTGTACGATTGATTCAAGGCTGATGTCCTTGCTTAAAAATGTATTGTAAGCTGCCAGTGCAGTTTCCAGCATAGTCATACCATGGCTCGCTTGGTCAAACTCAACATCTTTGTTTTCAATCACTTCCGGTGTATGGTCAGAATGAATTATATCAATGACTCCCGCGTTGATTCCTTTGATTAAAGCCAAACGATCAGATTCTGAACGCAAGGGTGGGTTGGTTTTAAAAACAGTGTCGAAGCTTTGCAGTTTGTCTTCACTAAACAGCAAGTGGCTCAAGGCTACGGAGCTTGAAATGTCAAGCGATTTGGCCTTTGCTTCTTTGATCAACGAAACACTTTTCTCGGAAGAAATGGCCGAAACGTGCAGCCTCGACCTTGAATAGTCTAATAAATATATGTCGCGATTCAGAAACAGCTCTTCAGCCAATTTCGGAGTCGTTTTTAATCCTAATGTCGTGTTAGAAGGACTTTCGTTTACCATTCCACCAGGCGATACACGCTCATCCATAGGAAATGAATAAACAATTCCATTGAAACTCTTTACATAATCAAGGGCGCGCTTCATCATATTCACATCGCTTACCGGATGTTTTGCATCGCTAAATGCTTTAACACCGGCTGTGTGCATATCGTATATTTCACTCAATTCCTTTCCTTGCAAGCCTTTTGTAATTGCTCCCAGCACATGAAAATTCACAGCGTGACGGCCCGAAGCTTGTAAAATGTAACTCGCATTACTTTTTGTGTCGGTTACAGGATTTGAGTCAGGCAGTAAGAATAAATCTGTAAACCCACCAGATTTTGCGGCAAGACTGAGGCTCTCGAAATCTTCTTTATCCTCATTTCCCGGTTCACCGCTGCAGCAATGTACATCTACCAATCCTGGAAAAACCATCATCCCTTTCGCGTCAATTTCACGGTCGAAATCAACCGATTTTAGATCACTTATTGATTTTATTAAACCATTGTCAACTAATATGTTAAATTGTTTACCATGAAGCGTATGTTCAGGGTAGCAGAGGGTGGCGTTTTTTATGAATGTTCTCATCAACTAAAGCGTTTGAGTAGAAGGGTTTCGAAAAGTAGTAATAACAGCGCTGCAAAGACAAAGAAAGGCCATAATTCTGTGGATGTATCTGCCGTAGCAATACCTTCAGATGTTAATGAGTCAGAAGTGTCGAGGGTTCTAATTTGTTGGCCCAGTGCTGCGAAGCGTTGTTCCATGGTTTCCATTGTAATCGGTGTTACAGAACTTTCGTCACGATCATAATTGAATGAAAGCTTTGAGAGAATTGTGTTTGCTGTATTCTGCAGAATGTAATTACCAGCAGATTGTATTTGATTGTTCATCAATATTCCGTCATAGGTCAACGAAGGAATAAACGCGAGTGAATCTCCTTGCTTTATGACTTCAATGTATTCATCACTGATAGACATTGGTATTCGATCTGTTTCTATTGAATAACTTAGTTTTTGAGCTACACCTGAAGCGTTGGAAGCATTCATCAGAAAAGGTACAAAAAGTGCATGCCGATGCAGGTTCGTAAATTGATCTTTCAAAGGCGCGCTGATTAGAAAAACTTCTCCTAGTTCAATTGTGCTGGAAGCGATGAGCGGTTTTTGGTTGAAGAGGGTAGCGATCGAATTACTAAAACTCTGCGTATTTAGGGCGTAGTAGCCTCGGGTAAAGGGATAATTCAAGTTTTCAGGCTGCGACTCAAATACATCTTTAAAGGTGTAATGCTCATTGGCAATGGCGTTTACAGATACGTTGGCAGTGTCCCATTGTTGAATGTCAAACCCAAAAGCATCCTTAACTCCATCTAAAACTGAGGCATTTGCTTTTTCTGGCATGACAAATACAAGGTTATTTCCTTTGGCCAATTGATCAAATGCAAGCGCCTTTAGTCCACTGTTCCAATGATCCAATTGATTTAAAACTAGAAAATTGATTTCGGAAAGTGAATCCTGAATAATCGCATCTTGAGTAAACGAGGTAAAATCAAAATGAGAACCGGAGAAAAGCTTTTGAAATGGTGTGTTCTCAGTGATGTTATCACCACGAATTTCAGCTACACGAATCTTGTCTTGAACGCTTATTGAAAAGTAATAAGCATTGTCGAAAGTGATTGGCATATCTTCCAGACTGACGGTACCACTTAAATCGTTAGCAGCTTCAGGGATAATGATCAAACTCGTGTCTAAGTAGCTCTCACCCTCGAGCGTGATAAAAGAAGCAGCCGTTTCTTTACCTTCAATGCTCACTTGTACAGGCGCGTCATATACTGTTTTAGAACCGTGGTTTTGGATTCTGAAGTGCAACTCAAGTTCACGATTTTTCTGAATGATAGGGGAGTTGACCCACACCGAGTCGATTGATATGTTTTCATTCAAGGCCGCGTGCAACGGAACCAATGTTAACTGATAGTTGCTGTCTAGCGCTGAAATGGATGAGTCGAGTATGTTCTTAAAGTCTGAAATGAGGTAAACATTCGACTTGGCATTGTTTTCTTCGCGCAGACTCTGATCTATAAAACCGAAAACTTCACTCAGCACTTTGTGTTTTGGGCTAATTTGCAGAAGATCGAGCTGTGCGGTGAAATCACTTAAGTCAGAGAACCGTTTTTGTTGAGCGGTGAAGTCATTTGTGATCAATTGAAGCATAACACCCTTCGGGTAATTCGATGCGATTTCATAGGCCAACCTTGATGCTTCTTGCAAAAGTGGACCTCTTTCGGTCTCTGCTTCCATGCTGAAAGAATTATCAATATATATTGACACGTACTTGGCGTCTTCTGATTGTCCGTTAATGGAAGGAATTTTTGGCTCACAAAAGGCAAGAACTAAAAGCACGATAAACAAGATTCGCGCAAGTAAAATGAGCAGGTGCTTTAGTTGGTTCTTAGTCTGCGACTGAGATTTTACTTCTTTTAGAAGGCTGATGTCGGGAAAATAGAGCCGCTTGTAACGCCTAAATTGAAAGAGATGAATAGCGATTGGAATGAGCGTCAAACTCAAAGCCCAAAGAAACAGAGGAGAGCTAAAAACCATTAAAGGCCAAAGGTAAACGTTGGATTAGAATCTTGAGATTTTATTCAATTCAATTTTTAGAATGAAGTAAGGCGGATCGTCTTTGAATTCTTTGATCTCATAACCAATTTCATGACCTGATATTTTGCGCAGCCTCACCAATCCAGTTCCTGAAGACGAAGAATCTTCAGCATGCTTTTTATCGATGATCTCATTGAGTTGGCTCGTGCTTAAGCCATTGATAAGTCTTACGCTGTTTTCAACCAATTCTTGTTTGCCACCACTGATAAAGTTTCCGCTGTACATCGCAAAACCTTCCTCCATTTTCTGGAGCATAAACACACCAGGCTTCCCAAGGTGGTTGAGTCTACTGTAGGCGTGTTTAGCCACATTTCGCAGCAATTCAGTCATTACTGAGCTCATTCCTCTGTTTTCAGGGCTGTCGTTGAGGGTAGAATCGATTTGGTTTGAGAGGTGATTGACATTGCTTTCATGCAGCAATCCTTTGAAGATGATTTGCGCATCACAGGCCAGCATGTCTTGATGCAATTTCATTGCGTCACGAATATATACTGAAGCTGCTTCTTCATCGTAATCGTCTTTTTCTATAGCAATATTCAAGTTGAGGTAGTAGAAGAAACCATCGTTTACAGGCGCAAACTCGAAGCTGAGTTTTCCAGATGATTTGCGCGCCATGTCAACCAAGCCAAGTCCAGCACCACCTTTTGACGAAAACCCCGAATTGTTCAAGATTTCCATGTAGTATTCTTTCAATTCTACAACGTCTTTTGAAACGATGGCTGCGAGGTTTTCTTCTAAATCTTCTTTCACTGAAGCCGAAACCCAATTGCCGTATGTAATACTGTATGCTTGTTCGCGTCTGTTGATGATAAAAAGAGCACCATCAAAAGGACTTCCAGAGTCATTGTGGTATTGATGGCGGGTAATGTTTTGCAACCCTTCCACCATAAGATAGTAAACCTTCTTGGCTACCTTTGGAGAGTCGAGTTCAAGTAAATTGCCCTCTGTTAAAAACAGAATGTTATCCGTTATAGACGAATTAAAACTTCCCCTACAAGCAAAAAGAAACTGCTCAGTCTCAATTTTACTTCCAGTGGAATAAATTATTTCGTAAGCTGACTTATTGATAGGTAAGGTCACTTCTTGAGAAGACAAATTTTAGGTTATTTAACTCGGGCACTAAAATAAACGTTTATGATTGATTCTTATAAAAATGATATTAAGTGGTCAGAAAGCAACCGAAAGAGGATTGATTTGATAGTGCAAAAGGCACGTTCTGACAGGTATATTGATCAGAAAATCAATAATTTACACGATTCTGCTTTTGATGAAATTGACTGCCTAAAATGTGCGAATTGTTGCAGGACTACGGGCCCATTATTGACGTCAATAGACATTTCGAGGCTCTCAAAACGTCTTAAAATGACCGAGAAAGAGGCTATGAATCGCTATTTACGTACAGACGAAGAGGGTGATTTTGTCTTCAAATCAATGCCGTGTCCATTTCTTGGTGATGATAACTATTGTTCAGTGTATGAAGATCGACCTAAAGCCTGCAGAACATATCCGCATACCGATCAAAAAGGGCAAATGGATATCATTCATTTAACGCGTAAAAATGCGCGTATTTGCCCGGCTGTGAGTAAAATATTTCAGCACTTAGCTAAGATGTAAGCATGATGCAGTTAGTTAACAACCAGTGTTTTATTCATAAAAACACCGTAAAACCACGCACCAAGACTATAGCATAGCACATCGAGTGGGTCTGCTGTAAAGTTGGCGTTGTAATGGGGCAGAATTGCTTCAAAATATACCGCAAACACCACGGTAATGGCGACTATTTCTTCATTGTCTAAAACGAGTGATTCCCATGTCTTGTTGCTGTACTGCACCACCAGTAAACTTGATTTAAGCAGCAATGGCAATGCGATGATATCTTCAAGGTAGGCGTGGAGAAATGGCACATTTCCGAAGTTGTACTCTACGATTTTGTAAGAAATTAGGAGCACGATGAGCGCCAAAAACAAGGCAATATCTCTTTTGGCTTTCAATGGGCGAAAATTGTAGTGAGGTAAACCAAAAAAGCCAGTATGGCATAAAATATAAGCTGCGCCACCTGAATGGGTCGCTTTGCAATTTTCATCCACAGCGGATCGTCCTCATTTACCTGAATGAGTGGAACGGTTGGATCACCGCGGTCAATCCTTCGTTGGATTTCTTTTTTGTATTGGCTGTCTAATTCAGCGCCACAAAAAGAACAAGTGTTTCGGCTTCCATCAGTCCATTCTCCGCATTGCTTGCACTTTTTGATGTGGGAATCTGCCTTCATTCATGAGCAGTTACAGAAGATCGTTGGCCAAGTTAGCCAATTCAGATCGTTCGCCTTTGCTCAATGTGATGTGAGCAAACAATTCACTGCCTTTCAATCGGTCTATGATATAAGAAAGTCCATTCGATTCCTCGTCAAGATATGGCGTGTCGATCTGACGCACATCACCCGTAAACACGATCTTAGTGTTTTCGCCAGCCCGTGTAATAATCGTCTTTACCTCATGTGGAGTAAGGTTTTGCGCTTCATCAACGATGAAGTATACATTTGACAAACTTCTGCCTCTGATGAAAGCCAGCGGAGTGATTTGGATTTTTTTCTCTCTAACCATTAGCATAATCTGCTTGTGACGCTTCTCGCTTTCGTTGAATTGTCCTTTGATGAAATCCAGATTGTCATACAATGGCTGCATGTAAGGATCCACTTTTTTCTCAGCCGTACCCGGAAGAAATCCAATATCTCTATTGCTTAAAGGCACGATCGGTCTGGCGAGGATTACTTGATTGTATTCCTTTCGCTGCTCAATTGCTGCAGCGAGAGCTAGTAAGGTTTTTCCTGTGCCAGCCACACCTTGTAGGGTTACCAATTTGATGTTCGGATTAAGCAATGCGTGAATGGCAAATGTTTGTTCAGCATTGCGCGGCTTAATGCCATAGGCGTATAGTTTTTCTACGCGCTCAACGAATTGATTGATTGGGTTGTAGTAAGCCAAGCACGATGATTTTCCGTTTTTGAATATGTAGTATTCATTATTGATTTGCTCGGGTATCGGAGTTAGATCATCGGTATGTCCAGAAGTGTAAAGCTTTCTGATGTATTCGCTATCCACATCGTCAACGGTGACATTGCCACTGTATAGTTCTGCAATGTCGTTTACTTTGCCTGTTTCATAATCTTCAGAATTCAAGTTCAAAGCTTTCGCTTTCAGCCGCAGGTTGATGTCTTTCGATACCAAAGTCACCTTTGCGTTGACCTCTGTCTCTTGCAAGTGAAGAACTGTGTTCAAGATTTTATGATCTGCTTTGTTGTCGCTGAACACTTTTACAGCATCCAACAGCAACCTGCCATTCGACATAATAATCTTGAATTTTCCTTTCTTGTCGCCTTCCAACGGAATCCAATCCTGAAGTTTATGATCAGCACTTAATTTATCTAAAAGCCGAATAAACTCCCTTGCTTCAAAGTTTTTGGTGTCTTTTCCTCGCTTGAAATTATCCAATTCTTCGAGCACCGTAATCGGAAGACAAATGTCGTGCTCATCAAAATTATTGATGGATTTATGGTCGTGAAGAATTACAGAGGTGTCGAGAACGAAGATTTTTCGTTGCTTAGGTTTTCTGGGCATAAATTAGAATTACTAGCGCAATGTAACACTACCCGAAATGAAAAGATGAAATATGAGGATGAAGAAATCAACGATTTTAAAATCGGCTGTTCATATCTGACGTATCCCTTTGTTTTTGGCTGTTTGACCAATATTAAATATTGGTTAACTCCATGATTTTCTCCAATCGTTTGGCTTCTTTCTCCCAACTGTAGTTGCTGATCACAAAATTCTTGGCAGCTTTTCGTAAATTGTTCGTCATCGCTTGGTCTGATAACAGGTTTAGAATGGATGAAGCAATTTCTTCTTTTGTATCGCCAATTTTAATGTGAACACCAACCGTGGCGCCTAGAGCATTATTTGCCAGACTCGTTGTGATGCACGGCACTTCGCACGCCATGGCTTCGAGTAGTTTATTTTGAAGACCACTATTAATAAGCATCGGAGCTACAAACACGTTCGCACTGTGATAAACTTTGGCAATATTATCAACCCAACCGGTTACTTCCACTTTATCTGATTTTAATGCAATAACACTTTGAGTTGGATTCGCTCCCGCCAGCGTTACATGAGTTTCTGGCTTTTTATTCCAAACTATAGGCATTATTTCATTCACTAAAAACTTGGCGCTTTCCACATTTGGGCGATAAGACATATTGCCCGTAAAAAGCACGTCACGGGTTTTTTCTGCGCGAATGGTGTCGAAGAATACTGGATCAACTCCATTGGGAAGTACGTCAATATGTTCGTCAATGTGGATGCATTCTTTGTCTTGATCAGAAATGATGAGGTGGTGATTAAATAAAGGAGCTACCGCTTGCTCATAGTTTTTTAGTCGTACAAATTCCTCGTGCATTATTAAGGATAAAGGCCAATTGGCTTTTTGTGCCATTCGCTCCATTCCTATTGAAAACGCATCCATGTAATCGAGTGTTTTTGGGATCAAGTTATATTTTCTAACGTATTCAGCCGTGCGAATCAACTGGCAAAAGATGTGCTGCGGCAAATGTGCTTCAACAAATTCATCAAACTTGCGCTGCGCGCGTTGAGAGTAAAAATATTCTACTTGAAAGGGACGTTTGCTAAACAGTGAAACAAATAATTTAAACCATTTGGTAAAAGCTGGAATGCGGTGGATATAAACCTCGGAACAATATTGCTTCAATTGTTTTTCAGCTTCAGGATGCGTTTTCTCATCTGCCAAGCAAAAGAGGTTTATCTCATGATCAATCGAAAGTTCACGTATTAGATGAAAAGCACGCAGTTTATCGCCTTTTTCAAGCGGGTAGGGCACTCGGCTTAGTACGAATAGAATTCTCATTTTAGTTTTCCTTGATCGAGAGGTGTTTCTTAGGAATAAACTTGGCGAAAAAATTCCGTATACTTTTGGTGTACGTCTCCATGTCAAACAAGCTGCTGTCGGTAGAAGCCTTGTAAGTTAAGAATAACCCGATGGGTAACAATATAAATGAAGCCATCCACATGCCGGTGAAGGGGTCTAGCTCGCCTTGTTTTACCAATTTTTCGGAGGTGATGGATGTGATGTGATACACCAAGAAAAACAAAACTGAAATAACAACAGGCATTCCTAGTCCTCCCTTGCGAATAATGGCACCTAATGGCGCACCGATGAAAAACAATATGATGCAAGCAAATGACAGCGTGAATTTTCTATGCCACTCAATGAGATGTCTATTAATGCTTTTTACCGTGCTCTCTTTGATATTAGCCCGAGAGGTAACAAAGGTTTTATTGCTTCTCAATTGTGAAATAGCCGTTTCCATCAGTGCAGTTTTATGCTCTTTAAAGATGTCATTGTAAGCTATGACTTTTGCGCTATCAGCTGCGTTTGCCTGTTCTAGATTGGTTGAATCATTGCTCTCAGGAAGGGTTTTACGCAGAATTACGCGCGCAAATTCTTCATTTCTTTTCTCTAGGGCTAAATTATACGTATCAACAGCATTCTCTAGCTGCACCAAATTGAGCATTTGATAGTTGTCTTTAAAAATGTCTTTATCGCTGCGTTCCATTTGAAATCCGCTCAAATCGAAGCGCAGGACTTCTTTCTCGAACTCAGATTTCATGTGTGGTTTTTTCTCCTCCAAAATTTCTTCGTAGCTCGTTCCATTTTCTAGTGTAAACACCAAGTAGCGCTCATCGACAGACATCTCCATCCTGCCCTTTTCAGCGCGTATTACATGAATATTTCCTTCTTTTTTGGTGTGATCATAGATGAGGATGTCGTTTAAACCTTTGCCGTCTTCGTCTTTTTGTTCGATGCGAATTACATAACCGTCTAGGCCCTCGTAATACACGCCTTCGGTGATGTCAAATGCAGGCTTTTTATGACGAATGTCGTAGAGCAGGGAAGCAAATTCAAGGTTCGCTTTTGGCCACACATAATTGGTAAAAAGAAAGGCGCACACGCTCGTCAAAAAAGTAACGAAAAGCAGCGGATACATGATGCGTAAAAGCCCCATTCCACTTGATTTCATAGCCACTAATTCGTAGTGTTCGCCAAAACTGCCAAAGGTCATAATCGAAGCGAGAAGGATGGCTAAGGGCAGCGCCATCGGAACGAGGTTGGCTGAGGCGTAAAACAATAGTTCGGCCACCAGATACCATTCCAATCCCTTACCAACGAGCTCGTCAATATATTTCCAAAGAAATTGCATCACGAAAATGAAAAGCGTGATGAAAAACGTTAGAATAAATGGTCCTAAATAGGACTTTATAATCAGCGTGTGAAGTTTCTTCAAGGCGATGCTTTAGAATTCACCAAAAGTAACGTGAAAGAATAGATTTTATTTAGCCGCCTAAGATGTGTCGTAACTCACCTACTTGACTTTCCCAAAGCATAGTTTGCTCTTCAATTTCATCCTCGTCAACGAAGTCGGTAATGATCAAAGCAACATCACCGGTAAGTTGGTCCGTTTTAATGGCAAACTCAAAGTAATAATCGGTGTCTTCGTACTCATCCATTTGGAAGCGTATGAACAAATCGGCCTTCTTGGCAATCACTTTGCCTTCTTCTTCCTGACCGTCCCAAACAAATTTTGCGTAGTCTTTCTTAATGGTGACATCGTCAGCAAACCACTCTGATAGGCCACTTGAGGTACTCAAGCATTGATACAAAATCTTGATCGAGCTATTCATGGTGAATTCTAGCTCTAATTTTTTCTTTTCCATTTTGATTGCGTTGTATTCCTTCTTTCTAAGGAGGTGCGCAATATAAACTTTTGCTTAAAAAGTCGAATGCCAAAATAGGATCAAAGGTTTTTTTTGTTCACAATTTTTCACCCGTGTTCACAAAATCCAATTCTCATCAGTATTGAATAAGAAGAACTATATATTTGCAGCCCGAAAAATGGCGAGGTAGCTCAGACGGTTAGAGCGCAGGATTCATAACCCTGAGGTCGGGGGTTCGATTCCCCCCTTCGCTACAAGAGAAGGTCAGTAAATCACTGGCCTTTTTTCATTCAATTGACCATAGAGCGCAGGATTCATATCAGCTGGCTAGCGGACGGGGGTTCGTTCCGATAGCTTGCTGTCGGAAATTTACTTGTATTCTAACTACTAAAATGCGCGGTCTTTTGTAAGTACCGCTACAATGCGTTTTTGCCCTTTATCTTCCGGGTCAATGTCCTTGATTAACTCTTCGTCACCCATGCCGGTAGAGCTTAGCATATTATTTGGTACGCCACGCATATTCAGCTTTGCGGAAACCCACATAGCGAGGGTTTTAGAGGCAATCTTTTTTGTCTTTTTACCCACATCGTTTTTTGCTGCGGACGTATGAGCTTGAACTTCAATTTTTAAAAATGGAAATGTGGTATAGATTGCCGCCAAATTATCCAACTGAATCGATGCTTCTGCAGGCAGCTCTTCGCCTTCGAAAGGCACTTTGTCCATCACAAAACTCCTTTTCAATTCATCAGACTCAATGAAGTTTAAAATTTCGTATTCCCATGTTCCCTTGGCAAATTTTAATTTCATTTTATGAATCGGACTTGACGTGTCTGACAGTTGTACCTTTGGCTGGGCTTTCAGACCCTCATTAATCTCAATCGTATCTTCAATTGCAAGATTCGGCTCGTGAATAGGAGAGATAATTTCCTTTTTTGGAACACCACTTTCACCGCATGATATCATCATGGTTAGTAAGGAGAGCGTAAGGATGAATAAAGAAGTGTTCTTCATATTTGTTTGGTATTTAGTCTGTGCCTTAGCGTTATAACTGCAAATATGCGAATCAGTAGTATAAAGAACTACAAAAGTTGAAAAGATGGTTCTAATTCACTTGGAATGAATACACTGGTATTTAATCTGCCGTTTCTTAGCCTACAACACACCATCCACAATCTCCAACTTGCGATCGGCCATGTCGGCCAGCTGCTTGTTGTGCGTGACAATAACAAATGTTTGTCCGAATTGACCGCGCAGGTCAAAGAAGAGCTTATGCAGATCATCTGCATTTTTTGAATCGAGGTTGCCCGAAGGCTCATCGGCAAATACCACTGCAGGATTGTTGATCAACGAGCGCGCCACAGCTACTCGCTGCTGTTCACCACCACTCAATTCGTTTGGTTTGTGATGCATTCGGTGATCAACCTTCAAGAAAGAAAGTAACTTCTTGGCTTCTTCTTCGGCTTCCTTTCTCGACTTGCCAGCAATGTAGGCTGGAAGACACACATTCTCGATGGCTGAAAATTCTGGCAGAAGCTGATGGAATTGAAAAATGAATCCGATTTTCTGGTTTCTGAATTGAGAAATCTGCTTGTCTTTGAGCGCAAATACATCGGTGTTGGTAATCATCACTTGACCATCGTCCGGACGATCAAGTGTGCCTAAAATCTGCAAAAGAGTTGTCTTACCTGCACCTGACGCACCTACAATACTGACGATTTCCCTCGCTTCAATGCTTAAAGAAATGCCCTTCAATACTGCTAATTCACCGTAACTCTTGAAAACGTTTTTTGCCTCTATAATTGCCATGGGACAAATGTACGATATGCACTTATGCTTTGATTTAATTAGAATTTACTTTTGATGCCTCATGCGAAATTCTCCTTGGCTTACACTCATCCTCGTCATCGCTCTAGCGTTGTATCACATGTTTGATTTTGGCTATTGGAGCAACGAGAAATCAATACGCAGCGATGGATTTGGTTACTATGGCTACATAGAAGGCACGCTTGTTCATAGCGATCCACTCAATACCTTACACGGTGAAATTTCAGGCACAAACATCTATCGATCATGGATGCACGAAGGATTACCTGGAAAGTATTTACCCAAAATGACCATGGGACTTGCATATGCTTGGGTACCGGGTTTCTTCATCGCTGATGCCTTCGCATGTGCCTTCGGTTATGATCGCAATGGGTGGACCACACCGTATCAGTTGGCTGTAGCGTTTACGGCCATTTTGTTTCTGCTATTGGGTTGTTGGGCACTCGGGCAAGTGTTGAATCAACGATTCTCATCATGGATTGCGTCAATAACCGTCTTTCTTATTTTCTATGGCACCAACTTGCTCCACTACAGCACATCTGACAGTGGCATGTCACACGTCTATAATTTCGGGTTAATATCCTTCTATGTATGGTTGAATGATCGGTGGTTAAAAAGCAATAAAACAAGAACATTACTTGCCATGTCTCTCGTTCTAGGTTGGATTGTGTTGATCAGACCAACCAACATCACCATCGGATTGATCACACCAATCATGCTTTTTGTGCAGCAAGGTTCTTTGCAAAGGCTTTTCCGTCCGCAGTTGGCATTGGCAGCGCTTTTGGCCTTAATTCCAATCGTTCCGCAACTGCTATTTTGGAAGTTTACCACTGGCGATTGGGTGCACTATTCTTACGAAAACGAATCCTTTTATTGGTTCACAGGTAACGCCATCAAAGGTTTGTTTAGTTATCGAAATGGTTGGCTGTTGTACACTCCAATCATGCTTTTTGCACTGCTCGGGCTGTTCGTGTCTAAGCGCAATGATAAAGCCTTACATGTGGCCAGCGCAATTGTATTGGGGTTACATATTTACATCACTTTTAGTTGGTGGTGTTGGTATTATGGCGGGAGTCTTTCCATTAGGCCGATGATCGACATGTATGCACTGTGCGCTTTTGGCTTGGCCGGATTTTTAGATTATGTAGTTAAGAAGTCTTGGATAATTTCCTTCTTTTCATTCCTTTTGATGGGGGCTTTGGTGTGGAACAACTATCTGCAAACCCATTACTTTCAAACGGGTGCGATTACCGATAGCACAATGACCAAAAGGTCTTTTTGGGCCTATTTCATGCAGCCTAAAGAGCCTTCAAGCTTGAGTTTAATTGGCGATGGCTACCGTGATGCCGACACCGATCGCTTGCGTAAAGGACTGTCAGAGCGAACAGATTTTGATACAGCATTGATTGCTGAAGTCGCGCGTATTGATGCCGATGAAAGGGCGGGTCATTTTTTACTAAATCCCAAAAACGATTTTGGCAAAATGCTCACAGTGAGGGCGGAAGATGTGGTTACAGAAAAAAATCAGCTCATTCAAATCCTATTTAAAACCTATGCTGAAGATTACGAAAAAGCCCAAGTTTTTGGAGTTGTGGCTTTTGACAAGGGCGAATTGCATTACCAATATCGCGCTGCAAACCTATTATTCACCGACCCCATTAATGATCAATGGAATCGATCATCGTTTTTCCTCCGCATGCCGCGTGAGGTTCCGATGGATGCTGAAATGAATGTATACCTATGGTTTAAAGGCAAAGGTGCTCTTCGCTCTAAATCCATTGCGGTCGAAATTATTGAAGTGGCGTATTCAGAAAATCAATAGGCCAGTTTATCCAACTTGCCTTGAATCTTCACGATTTTTTCTTGAATTTTCAATTTGTCTTCCTCGCCATCAGTGCGCGAAGTTTCACCCTCAGCAAGTTCTGTGCTTACCTCGCTCATCTTTTCATCCAATTTGGTGCGCTTCTTTAGCAATTTGTCGATTTTCTTTTGCGACTTCTCTTGTTTTTTGGCTACAGATTTAATGCTATTGAGTGCCTTCTCTTCATCCTTACTCATGTCTCCTTCTTTCACCAATTGCACTGAATCACCCAATAAGGCTGCCGGAATAGTCATCTCCTTCACATCGTCAAACTGGCGGTTTGCAGAAAGGTATGAACTGAAATCTGTTGTCATGTCATCTGAATTCTTATACAAAGTGACCTTGAATTTACCGTCTCCTTCGCTGTGAATATTGTGAATGACATGCGCAGTGTAGCCTTGTTTCATAATCCAAGCCTCATATAATCGTCCTTCTTCAAGTTTCAATTTCATGTCGCCATCGGCAGTTACGTTTTGCCTCATGACTTCTTCACCGCGCTCAAGAATGTAAATACTTGCACCTTCTAAAGACATGTGGTCGACCGTTTCGATTTGGAACTTTACTTTAAACTCACCGGCTTGAGCAAATAGGAGGAACGCGGACAAAATAGTGGTAAAAAGCATTTTCATAATTTCTTGTGTTAATTGTACTCAAAGTACGTCAAAAGAATCGATATAAACTTACATTCGCAGGGATGTATAAATCGATCATTCGTCCGCTGCTATACCTCATGGATGCTGAAAAGGCGCACTATTTTGCCACTGGATGGTTGCAGCGTTTTTACAATCTCGGATTATTGACTAGTCCTTTATCGCCAGCTTTCAAGGTAAAAGACAAAAGGCTGGAGCGGAATATCTTCGGACTTACATTTCCTAATCCAGTTGGGCTTGCTGCAGGTTTTGATAAGGATGCAAAATGGATTGACCCATTGGCTGAGTTGGGTTTTGGGTTTATTGAAATTGGAACCGTAACTCCGCTGGCTCAACTTGGAAATCCAAAACCACGGCTTTTTCGTTTGGTGCAGGACGAAGCCTTGATCAACCGCATGGGATTCAACAACGATGGGGTGGAAGCGGCAGTTGAACGCATCAAAAAATCGAAACACAACGTCCCGATTGGAGGAAATATCGGTAAGAACAAGCTTACGCCAAACGATAAAGCACTGGACGATTACCGCATTGCTTTCGAAAAGCTGTATGACCATGTCGATTATTTCGCAGTAAACGTGAGCTCGCCCAACACACCGGGGCTTCGTGAATTGCAAGGTAAAGACGAACTCAAACGCATATTTGATGCACTGTTTGAATTCCGCGCTCGGCAATCAACAGAGAAATCAGTGTTGCTGAAAATCGCTCCAGACCTTTCACAAGAACAATTACTTGACATTGTGTCTTTGGTAGGCGAAATAAAGATCGATGGATTGATCGCCACCAACACAACCTTAGACCGAAGTCATTTGAAATCAAGTAGCCAATTGATTGATCAAGCAGGCGGATTGAGTGGCGCTCCTGTGCTCCAAAAAAGCACGGATGTTATTCGTTTCATCCACCGAGAATCAAACGGAAGCATTCCGATCATCGGAGTAGGCGGAATACACAGTCCTGAAGATGCCCTTGAAAAATTAAATGCCGGTGCTTCACTGGTTCAACTCTACACGGGTTTCATTTACGAAGGTCCGTGGCTCATCAAAAACATCATTAAACGATTACTGCAATGAGCGTAAAGATTATTGAATGTCCACGAGATGCCATGCAAGGCATGGAGGCGTTTATTCCAACCAAAAAAAAAGCGGCATACATCAATCAACTCCTGAAAGTTGGCTTCGACACCATCGACTTTGGAAGTTTTGTTTCGCCAAAAGCCATTCCTCAACTCAGAGATACAGCTGAGGTGCTTTCCATGCTTGATCTAGAAAATTCAAAGTCTAAATTATTGGCCATTGTCGCTAACACAAGGGGCGCTCAAGACGCATGCAATTTTGAAGAGATTGATTATTTGGGTTACCCGTTCAGCATTTCAGAAACGTTTCAACTGAGAAATACCAACGCCTCCATTGAGCAGTCGTTGGGCAGGGTAGAGGAAATGCAAAATTTGTGCGTCCATCACAATAAGAAAATGGTCGTTTACATCTCAATGGCGTTTGGAAATCCATATGGAGATGCATGGAGCGGACAACTAGCCGCGCATTGGACAAAGCGATTGACGGAAGATTTGGGCATTGAAATCATTGCGCTTGCCGACACTGTGGGGGTAAGCAATGGCGCCAACATCAGCGAATTGTTTTCGACCTTGATTCCTGAATTTCCCAACGTAGAGATAGGAGCTCACTTGCACACGCGGCCAGAAGAAGCGGCAAACAAGGTTCGTCTCGCCTACGAGAGCGGTTGCAGGCGTTTCGATGCTGCTATTAAAGGCTATGGCGGGTGCCCAATGGCAGAAGACGATTTAGTAGGAAATATGGCCACCGAATTGCTGATCGATGCACTCAACGCATTTGATCAACCATCGATTGATGAAAAACAATTTTCAAAGGCACTACTGCTCGCTGGAACCACGTTTCCTTTGTAAACCAACCGCATTATTTAAAGAACGTCTTAGTGCAAAGTCATTTTGCGTAAATTTGGCCTCCTTATGAATACTATGAAGAGTAAAATTTCATTTTTCGTTGCAGCACTTTTTGTTGCAGGTTTGTTCTCCACATCTTGTGAAAGAGGCACCAGTGTTGGTGCTGTAGGATTTCCTGACTCTAATGAACCGCTTTCATTCGACACCTTTAACGCACCCACTGCCGACTTTTTTTTCTTCGGCAAGTTCGAAGGTAAATTCAAAGTTTGGCAAGACGGACGAAGATCACGGTGGGATACCATCACCCGGCTCAATCCAAATGACGGTCAATTGCCAAATTGGACGTCATGGCCCGTTTACAATGAAAACATCTACCGAAACATTCCACGAACAAACCTAGCTGCAGAGCTTCCTTGCATCAATGATTCTGACAATGTTTGGTTCGATCATACTACACGCTTTTTAAGACCAGAAATTCCTGACGAACGAATTGAAATCTCATTTTTTGATTGCATTGAAGAATATGATACAATTCAAGCAAACATGCCATTTAACGATGAAATCACTACCTATCTCGGTGTTGCCGATTATGGCGTTGCCATTCCTTTTTCAAATACCCAATACGGCAGAAGAGGCGTTGAGCTGAAATACATTGATGCGAATCGCGATGTATGGACCACAAAGGCGGGAAGCGGCCAATTGGTTGATTCTTACTTCAGGCTTCTTGAGTTTTATCCGCGCAATGTTACCCAAGACACCCTCGATACGCTAGCGATGTACATCATCGAAGGAGAATTTGCAGGTCGATTGTACAACGGCAATAAGGAATTGCCAATCACCGAAGCAAAATTCAGGGCGCGATTGGTTCCTCGTTCGCAGCTTTAATCAATTTCTTTTTTACTTTCGTCCCACTTTTGGTTTTTGACCTTGTCAAGATTAAAAGGGAATCTGGTGTAAATCCAGAACTGTCCCCGCAGCTGTAAGTTTCGCGAAGGGTTTTTGCTTAACCAAGCCACTGTCGAAAGATGGGAAGGCGCAAAAACTGAAACGAGTCAGAAGACCTGCCAGAAGTACATAACGAAAAGCTTTCGGGAATAAAAGCAGATCGGAGTTGTGCGCTTTGGTGTGCTTCTTCTTTCCATTTATCACTGATCGTTTCTCGTGTTTAATCAAGTAGTAAACTTAAACACATATGAAACAGATTTTACTTTCTTCTGCGCTGATTCTGAGCGCGTCTTGGGCATCTGCTCAATCTATTGATTTCCAATCCATCACCATAGCTCAAGATACATTTCTTGATGGGCAAGATGGCACTTCAGTATTTGTTGCCAATCAGTTCGAATTTCCTGTAGTGTTTGACACCACCTTCAGCTATTGGGCTTCTGGTTTTGCAATGAGCACGATGCGCGACACTGCAGATGGAAGCTTTGTGAATCTGCATAGTGCCTATACTGCTGATGTTGTCAGTGAAAATATTTACACTGCATGTAATCTCGGGTCAGGGCCAATTTCATTCAGTACTTCTGTTGTATTCGATCAAAACCTACTTTGGAACAGCTTAGAGATTACCAATACAACATACGCTTACAAGAGTATGCTCAACGGTGATGCTTTTGCGAAAAAATTTGGCGGACCAACAGGCGATGATCCCGATTATTTCATGGTAAGAATTTATGGTACGTCAAATTTAGAAGTGGATAGCGTTGATTTTTTCTTGGCTGACTTCAGGTTTGAAGACAATACACAGGACTACATTATCGATGATTGGACAGAGGTTGATCTTTCAACGTTACCTCAAAACGCGACCGAAATTTCATTCAAGCTATTCAGCAGCGACACAGGAGCTTTTGGAATAAATACGCCACTATTCTTCTCGTTGGATAATATCGAATACAGCCTTGTGGGCGGATTAAACGATTTAAACAAAAATGAATTTGCAGCCTATTCTGATGGAAGACAAATCCAGTTAGCAAATACGCTAAATGCAAATTACAATGTATTTGACATCCAAGGAAGACTGCTTTATTCGTTTCAAGATTTTTCTGGATCAAGCTTGAACATCAAGCCTAAGAATCAATTGCTGATCTTAACAAAAGAAACTTCAGAAGGAGTTTCGGTTAAAAAATTACTGCATTGAGAACAGTATTAACGGCATCTTTTTTCCTGTTTACAATACTTTGTGTTGGCCAAGGCAGTTTTAGTCCACAAGCAGGAGAGCCTGGCTCAGAAGCCATTTCGAAAGATTCAAGCGCGTTTAGAAATTGGGCAATTTCATGCACCGTAGAGCGGGGCTTGAGGCAAATTGATTTACCTGATTCCGGTTTTGCATCAAGTGGTTCAGCACTTTATGCTGTGGGCAAACCTGATGTGCCGTTGACAGTAAGCCTTGGCGATGGCGGTAGTGCGGTTCTCACTTTTGCAGCGCCCTTTTACGATGGACCGGGATTTGACTTTGCAGTGTTCGAAAACGGATTTGGATTTGGTAGTGAAGCATTTCTCGAGCTGGCGTTTGTTGAAGTTAGTTCAGATGGCGAAAATTTTGTTCGATTTCCAGCGGTTTGTGAGTTTGATGCTTCCGCTCAAAAAGGTTCGTTTGAGAATTCTGACGCGACCTACATCCACAACTTGGCCGGTAAGCATATTGCAAACTACGGCACACCTTTCGATTTGTCAGAAATTGCTGACACTGCCGTACTCGACAAACAAAATGTCACCCACATCAAGATTATTGACGTGGTGGGCAACATCAATCCACCATTTGCTCGATACGATCACACTGGAAACGTCATCAACGACCCGTGGCCAACTAATTTTCCTCAAAGCGGATTCGACCTCGATGCGGTTGGAATTATCAATAGCAGAATTCCACTGAGCATTCAAGAGTTGGGAACGCGGAATGCAGATTCATCCCTAAAATACGACCTTCAAGGCAGGTTGATAGATGATGAAGCATCCTTTCGTGGCATTTGGATCAGTGCCGAAGAAAAAGGGGTGAAGCCCCACTGATATGAAATGGCTGTGGTTGATATACCTTTCGTGCATTGTAGGTAATATTCATGGCCAAAATATGCTCGAGCTTAAACCATTTGACGTTGTCGATTCAAACAAAGTTGGACTTCAGTCTTCATTCACCATAGACTATGATTCACTTACGAAAACACCAATCATTGAATTGAACCTGGTCGAATTCTTGACGAGCCGGTCGAGCCTGAACTTTAAGAATTACGGTCCTGGACTGCTGGCAACGCCAACATTCAGAGGCGGAGATGCCAATCATACACAATTGCTGTGGAATGGACTAAAGATCAACTCGCCCATGCTCGGAACAATCGATTTCTCGACTATTCCGATGTCTCAGTTTTCAGGAATTTCGATTATCACAGGCAATTCCATGAATTTATACGCCTCGGGAGGACTTGGTGGTGGCGTGTTCCTTGATCAATCGGTGAACTATAAAGATAACTTCGTGCAACTCGGGCACACGATCTCCTCATTCAACAATTATTCTCAGACCGTGCGCGTAAACCAAAATTTCAAACTGGCGCAAATGCCTGCTTCAATTTCCGTAAATGCTGATTACCAATCGCTTTCCAATCGTTTTCCATACATCGACATCAGTGACGAGCCGTACGAGTCAAAAGTCATGTCGAACGCTGCGTTAAAGCGAAGAAACATTTCGCCAATGCTCAGCTTTATGCCACACAAATCAATGAACATAAGCTTGATTTATTGGTATAATGAAACCGAACGTTCCATTCCAAGTCCAATCAATACTGCGACTTCGATAGCGCAGCAGCATGACAAAGTGCATCGATCTATGGCAGTCTTCGACTACACACCAAGCAAGAATTTTACATTGAGCTATCGCGCCATGTTTGAGGATAACGTGAATGCTTACACCGATTCATCCTTGAGTATTGCAAATTCTAATGATTACCAATCCGTTCAAAATCAAATAGATGTAAGTGTTCAGTTCATTAAGAACTTAAAGATGAGCATTCAGCTAAATCACACGCACATTGAGGCTATTTCCAAGAATTACCGCGAGCGGGCAATAAGCGATGCGCTTAATGCGATGTTCAACATCGAATACCGTTGGCTCAAAGACCGTTTTTTGCTTGAGTTGGGCACGCGTTACAGCACATTCAATGTCAATTCGGCACTTCTTCCATTTGGCGGATTGAGCTTTAAACCATTCAACACATTCCCGATTACCCTATCAGTGTCTGCTTCTCAAAATGCGCGATTCCCCACACTCAACGAAGTGTTTTGGCAACCAGGAGGCAGCGATTCAATAAAAACAGAGAAAAGCGACTTGGTAGAATTTGGAGTTCAGTATCAAACACCAACATTTACTTTCAAAGCAGCGGTGTTTAATGGCGTTTACACCGATCGCATCCGATGGCTTCCTAACGGAGGTGTTTTTAGTCCTACAAACATTGATTACTCTGAGGTGCGCGGAATAGATCTGTTTTTTGAAAAAGGCTTGGCTTTGCAAAACCATTCATTTAAGTTCAGGGCGAATGGACAATTGATAGATGCTCAAGGCGGCACGTCATCCGAAAATATGAATGCTTTGTCGTTCATTCCTTCATTCAGTGGTAATTTCAACCTCCAATACGAGCTGAAAAAATTCAGGATGAACTATACGTATGTTTACTTAGGCAAACGTTTCATCACCAATAACGAGACTTCTTATCTGCCCTCTTACCATTTATCCAATGTTTCAGCGTCACATGAGGTTGGCCTTACTAAAGGTGTCAACTTGGGAATGACCATAGGTGTTGACAATGTTTTCGATTGGCAGTATCAAAATATGCCTTGGCGCCCAATGCCAGGAAGAATGTACGTACTTCAATTCAATATGATATGGATAAGATAATTGCATTATTCGTTCTATTGATTTGTGCTTCGTGCCAGAAGGATGAATACTTCGGTCCGGTTAATCCAAGCACCGAAAGTGGAGTAGTGGAGCAGTCAAGTAACCTCATTTACATTGGTTGCGAAGGAAATTTTCAATACGGAAACGCCTCGCTCAGCGCAATCAACCTCGAAGAAAACACCATTGAGAACGATGTTTTTCAGCGTGTCAATGGTTTTGGTATTGGCGATGTGCTTCAATCAATGCTGCATGTTGGCGACAGTCTGTTTTTAGTAGTAAATAATAGTGGATTGATTCGCATCGTCAATGATTCAACGTTTGAAGAAATCGCTGTGATTGAGGGGTTTAATTCACCGCGCTATATGCTGATGGTCGGTGGGCATCGCGCTTTGGTTAGTGATTATGGCGGCAAAACAGTGAGTGTGGTGGATTTAGTTAAGGCTAAAATCACAGGCCAAATTCCTGCGCCCTTATGGACAGAAAGAATGACAATGACGGAGAATCGAATCTATATTTCTGCTATGACGGACTCTTCTCTCGTAATCATTGATAAAACCACCCTTGAAATGGAGGCTAAAATCAACTTAGGAATACAACCTAACTACCTATTCACTCTAAATGGTGAAGTGATCGTTTGTGGTAATGGGAAGGCAGGTTCGCGAATCCTTTCAATCGATCAATTGAATCAAATCAGCGACATACATTCATTCGATTCTCGATTATCGGGCGCCAGTTTTTATGGCGAAAACGCCTATTTGCTTTTCCGAAACACGCTTGTTCAACTTAATTTAATGACGTTTCAATCACGATCCTTCGAGCATAAAGCACAAACTCCATACAGCGTTTTTGTCGATCAATCAGGGGTGTATATTTCAGACGTACTCGACTATTTATCAAAAGGGAAGGTGTTGGTGTATGACGATCATTTCGAACATAAAAGCACCTATAGAACAGGACTAATCCCCCAAGCTTTTGCAAGGTAATGAACAGGTCGATGTTGCAATTATTTAACTATGGGTTCGTTGATTACGTCTAATTTGTAAATTCGCTACCGCTTTACTTTAAGCTTATGTTTAGAAAAACGATTGTATTGTTAACATGTGCTTCGCTGTTTTGGTCGTGTAGAGATCAAACTCCGAACCTTCCTGATATCTCGGTGCCGCCACCCGTTCCATCTATTCATATCATTGACAATGATTTGTATTTTCAATTTACTTGGGGCAGGCAAGCCGATACGATGACGTATGAGGTGTTGGACGATTCAACACTATGGCAACCTTCAGACTACATCAACCTGGTTGGAGATGTACGCAATGAAGAAGTGTTTGATACCACAGGTTCGGCTGCAGGTCAGTTGTTTCCGCCATTCCCGAAATTCGGATGGCATTATGCGCCTTTGACTACTCTCATTACAAAAAACTACCGTGATCTTTTACGGGATATTTCTAACGATGAAGCCGTTGAACAGGAGGTCCTGGATCGGGCAGCTCGAGACATCGTGACCTTATACTTCCCTTTCATCACTTCCGATACATTGCCGTATTGGGATATTCAAGATTACATAGACAACCCCTCAATTAGAGAAGATTTTATCCGTTGGGGACGCGTTGGAAACAACATTCTAATTGATACAATTTGGAACAATAACGCTCAGGAAGGGGCAGTGGTTTCTTATATCGATACTGCAGGTGTGGAGTGGAGGTCAGATAATCCACCAACATTTCAACCGTTTGGATATTTCAGGATTAGCAAAGTCCAGCCAAACCTTAAGGATGGTCAATCCTACAATCTTATAAAAGGTGATTTTTCCGTGCGGCTGTATAATAAGAACCGTGAGTCAAAAGACATGAAAAACGGAAAGTTTAGTCTTCGCATCATTTCTGACATTGAATTAGGGCCTGAACCTCAGTAAGCTTCAAATTAAGAACGTTGATTGCCTCAAAATTAGCATTCGACTAATTAAGTTACCCATTGCTAGATTAGCTGAACTTCATTATTTAACTTCGAAGGGTCTTTGCAATACATGAAGTTTTCATTTGTCACTCTGATTTTGTTTTTTGGTTTTGGTCTGTCACTACAGGCTCAAGACCCAAATAACCTTGCAGTAGATGGCACAGTTAAGGATGAGGATGGAGGACGAATAGCAGGAGCTACCATCGTTCTTTACCAAGATGGTGCTGAACTAAAGCGAGTTACCACAGGTAACAATGGTCGTTTTGACCTCTATCTGGATTTTGGTCATGAATACATCATTGAGATTTCGAAAACATCGTACGTCACCAAAAAACTCTACCTCAACACCAACAACGTTCCCGTTGACGAACAGTTATGGGGCTATGAATTTGGTGGCTTTGTGGTTGATATGTTTAAGCGCATGGAAGGAGTAGATTATTCCATCTTAGACAAGCCAATTGGTAAGGTTTACTATGAACCAAACGTAGAGAACTTTGTGGATGATAAGCTCTACACGCGCGAAATTAAAAAAGAAGTAGATCGTTTAGTACAGGAGCAAAAGGATAAAATTAAAGCTGATAATGAACGTGCTAAACGATTGGAAGAGGATTATCAGTTAGCGCTTCAAGACGCTCAAGCTGCCATAGATGATGGTGATTACCTCTTGGCTAAAGACAATCTCTTAGCTGCCCAATCCATGCAGCCGAATTCAAAAGTGGCAAGCCAAATGCTTTCACAGGTAGAAGCCAAATTAAATTCAGAAGGTGCTACTCAAGAAAAATACATGTCTGTGCTCGCCACGGCAGATCAAGCTTTCGGTATAAAGAATTTTGAGGGAGCCATAGCAGCATACCAAGAGGCGCTATCGATTAAACCTACAGAGGAATATCCCAAAAATCGCTTGAAAGAAAGTCAAGACCTACTCGCGAAACAAAAACTGGAAAATGAAGCTGCAGCTGCACTTGCTGCAAAAGACAAGCAGTATAATGAAGAGATTGCAAAGGCAGATGCGGCCTATGCAAAGAATGAATTCTTAAACGCGCGTGCCTCCTATCAAAATGCGCTCAAGTATAAAGATGATTCTTATCCAAAATCCAAACTCAAAGAAATTGAAATACGCTTAGCTGAATTGGCTTCTGAACAAGAAAAACAACAAAAGAAAGCAGAGCTTGACGCAGCATACGCTGATAAAATTGACAAGGCAAATACCGCTTTTGGTGCTCAAAATTATGATTTAGCCGAACAGCACTATACTTCAGCACTCGAATTAAAACCATCAGAAAGCTACCCAAAAAATCAACTTGAGCTCATTGCCACAAAACGACAAGAACTAGCCGATGCCAACCGTTTAAAGGCTGAAAATGAAAAAATCAATAGTGATTACCAGGCTGCAATAGCTCGAGCAGACAAAGCCTTCACGGCAAAAAATTTCGAATCAGCAAAAATCGACTACCAAGCAGCACTCACTTTAAAGCCTAAAGAAGTTTATCCTAGTGAGCAATTGTCTAAAATAGAATCTGAGTTGGCCAAGATGGCGGCATTGCAGTCAGAAAGCGCAAAGAGGGAAGAGCAAGCACGTCTTGAAAAAGAATACACCGACATGCTAGCGACTGCCGATAAAGCATTTAATGAAAAGAATTTTGCCGCAGCGAAAAATTCTTATAACAAAGCAAGCGCTATAAAGCCTGATGAAAACTATCCTAAAGATCAACTGGCCAAGATTGATGCAGAAATAGCAAAAGCTGCAGAACAATCTAGAGCTAAAGAATCGTATAATAAATTTATAGCTGAGGCGGATGCCGCTTTTGCTCAAGGCGAATTCGAGAACTCCATTGCTGTGTATAAGAAAGCCCTAGCAGTAATAGCGAACGACAAATATGCCACGGATAGAATTTTAGAAGCACAAGCCAACCTCGATGAGCAAAAGCGAATTGCAAAAGACAAAGAGGCACAAGCTGCTGTTGACGCTCAATTTTCAGCACTTGTGAACGATGCAGACCAAGCTTTTGTTGCCAAGAACTACTCCTTAGCCAAAGACAAATATGCTCAAGCGCTTAAATTGAAGTCTGAAACTCATCCAAAAAATAGGCTCAAAGAAATTGAAGCGCTTTTATTGGCCGAGAAAGAAAATGAGGCGCTTGCTGCAAAGGAAGCAGAATCAAAACGAAAATATGATGAAGCTATCAACAAAGCAGACCAGCTCTTCGCACAGAAGAACTATGAAGATGCTAAACTGACCTACAATTTAGCTGCAGGCTATCGCGCTCAGGAAGAATATCCAAAAGCTAAAATAAAAGAGATTGACGGAATTTTAAATGCACAGCTCGCTGAAAAATCTGCAGCCGAGGCGGAAGCTAAAGCAAAGGCCGATTACCAAGATCTATTGACACGTGCGCAAGGTTTAATGGATGCAGAAGACTATCGAGGGGCAAGAGGGCTCTATGCTGAAGCGCAGTCAAAGAATCCTGCCGATAATTTCCCTAAGTCTCAAATTGTTAAAATTGACGAGCTCATTGCTGAAAAAGAAGCACGTGCCAATAAGGCTTCTGAAATGGCTGCCCAAAGGGCTAAGTATGATGCGTTCATGCGCACAGGCAACGAAGCCATGCTTGCTAAAGACTACAAGCTGGCTCGCGAAAGTTTCAATGGAGCGCTAAGCATTTTACCTAATGAAGAAATACCAGCTTCAAAGCTCCGTATAATTGATGACTTGGAAAAGCAAGCTGGAGAACAGCGATTAAAAGCCGAGTACAATGCAGCAGTCGCAATAGCAGATAAGTTTTTCTTGGAAAAGAATTATGAAAGTGCTCTCGAAAAATATAAAGAGGCGTTGATTATTTTACCTGGACAAAGTCACGCCCAAGAGCGAATAAACAAGTGCAACGAGATGATTGCTGAATTAGCAAAAGTGGCAGCTGTAGAGGAGGCAGACAACAAAAGACGCGTCATTGAAGAAACATTTGATGAAGGCAGAACCAAAGTAACCATCAGACGTGTAATCGTTGGAGGTAGAGAACAGGTATACAAACGTGTGGTTCACTCTTGGGGCGGTAAATACTATTTTCTCGATGAACAACCAATAACTGAACTCGTTTGGAGTCGTGAAACCGTTAAATGATAAATCATGATAGATAGCATAAAAAAAATCACCGCATCCATACTTATTTTGGCGGTACTGTTTTTTTCAGTTTTGGCCGTCCTTTCTATTTGGGACATCATTGAAGTAGAGCAAGTATTTCGAAAAAGTTTACTCACGTTAGTAGTAATCTTTTGCTCATCGGTGGTCATTCTGTTTGTGTTTTCTAATTTTTTAAAAGGAGATGACAATCGCGGAAATCAACCTCCAAGATAGTATGTCGATTAATTGAAACTATTGTAGTATTTTTAGTAGCTAAAGCAATTTGTATTTATGGACACGAAGCAAGTAACTTTAGAAGAGGCCTTGAAAGAACATTTTGGGTTCGACTCTTTTAAAGGAATGCAAAGAGAAGTGATTGAGAGCGTAATGGCAGGTAAAGACACTTTCGCCATCATGCCTACTGGCGGTGGTAAGTCTTTGTGCTATCAGCTTCCAGCGCTGATGAAAGAAGGAACGGCCATCATTATTTCACCGCTCATCGCATTGATGAAGAATCAGGTTGACTCGATTCGCAGTTATGGCAGTGAAGACAATATTGCCCATTTCTTGAACAGTTCGCTGAACAAAACAGAGATCACCCAAGTAAAGGAAGACGTGGTAAACGGCAATACTAAGATGCTTTACCTGGCTCCTGAATCGCTGAACAAGGAAGAAAACCTCGAATTTCTGAAGAGTGTTCCAATTTCTTTCGTTGCAGTGGATGAAGCGCATTGTATCTCAGAATGGGGGCACGATTTCAGACCTGAGTACAGACGCATAAGAGAAATGATCAAAGGAATTGACCAAGAAATTCCGGTCATGGCACTTACCGCAACAGCCACTCCTAAGGTTCAATCTGATATTCAGAAAAACTTGGGTATGAGCGATGCTTCTGTTTTCAAAGCATCATTCAACAGACCAAACTTATTCTATGAAGTCCGCCCAAAAATTGATCCGATCAAACAACTCATTCGTTTTGTAAAAGAGCGAGAAGGGAAGTCGGGAATCATCTATTGCTTGAGCAGGAAAAAAGTGGAAGAAGTAGCATCTTCACTCCAAGTAAATGGTATCAAAGCACTGCCATACCACGCAGGTTTTGACGCCAATACACGATCAAAGCATCAAGATCAATTCTTGATGGAAGATGCCGATGTGATTGTCGCTACCATCGCTTTTGGAATGGGCATCGATAAACCAGATGTTCGTTTTGTGGTGCATTATGACATGCCGAAAAGCTTGGAAGGATACTATCAAGAAACAGGACGTGCAGGCAGAGACGGTGGAGAAGGGGTGTGTGTAGCATTGTATGACTACAAAGACATCGAAAAGCTAGAGAAGTTCATGAACGGAAAGCCCGTTGCTGAACAAGAAGTGGGCAAGCAACTGCTCGAAGAGGTAGTGTCTTATGCCGAAACGACTGTATCGCGCAGAAAATTCTTACTCAACTATTTTGGAGAAGAATGGGATGAAGTGAATGGCGAAGGAGCAAACATGGATGATAACTCGGTTAATCCGAAAGAGAAGATCGAGTTTGTAGACAAAATGCTCGTGCTTTTCAAGGTGATTGAAACTGTTAAACAGCGTTTCAAAGCGAAGCACATTGTGAATGTGGTTTGCGGAAAGAACACTTCTGAAGTTTCTACCTATAGGCACAATCAAATTGACGTGTTTGGAATCGGAAAAGAAACCGAAGCAAAATATTGGATGGCAGCACTTCGTCAAGCCTTGGTCGAAGGATTGCTCTTCAAAGACATTGAAAATTATGGCCTGATTAAAATTTCAGAAAAGGGGCGCGAGTTCATGACTAACCCTCCTGAATCATACAGTATTTATAAGGATCACGACTACACCTCTGAAATCGAAAAAGGAAACGAGATCATCATGAGTGGCAAGACAGGTGGTTCTGTAATGGACGAAAACCTGATGCACCTCCTGAAAGACTTGCGAAAGAAAATTTCAAAAGAGAAGAATGTTCCTCCCTTTGTAGTTTTTCAAGATCCATCATTAGAAGACATGGCAAATCAGTACCCGATTACCATGGATGAATTGAAAAACATCCAAGGTGTGGGAAGTGGTAAAGCGCTGAAGTTTGGAAAGCCATTCATTGAGCTGATTCAGTCCTATGTTGAAGAAAATGGAATCGAACGACCACAAGATATGGTCGTGAAATCGGTGGTCAATAAATCAGGACGAAAGGTGTACATCATTCAATCCATCGACCGGAAAATACCACTTGAAGATATCGCCAAAGCAAAAGGAATGTCGTTTGACGAACTGCTCGAAGAACTCGAACACATCGTTGATAGTGGTACGAAAGTCAATATCGACTACTACATCGATGATGTGGTAGATGAAGATCGACTCGAAGAAGTATATGATTATTTTATGGAAGCTGAAACGCCAGACATTGAAGCAGCACTTGAAGAGCTTGACGATGAAGACTACACGGCCGAAGAACTTCGAATGATCCGCATAAAGTTTATGTCTGAAGTAGCGAACTAGAAGCTAACTTCAATATCATAAAAAGCCCCACGCTACAACATGGGGCTTTTTCATTTAAGATTCTGAATCTTTTTTCTTCTTGATCTTTTTCAGTTTGATCACAATGTTGTCGCCTTCTTTGTTTAAGTCGGCATGCAACTCATCGCCTTCGTCAATGTTGGCCTTAATGATTTCTTCGGCCATTGGATCCTCCAAATACTTTTGAATCGCACGTTTCAACGGCCGCGCTCCATATTTATCGTCAAATCCTTTGTCAGAGATGAAGTCGAGCGCTTTGTCAGAAACCACCAGCTTGTAGCCAATCTCTTCCACACGTTTCAACAATGACTTCATTTCGATGTGAATGATCTCTTTGATGTGATCCTGATTCAAATTATTGAACAACACAACATCGTCAATTCGATTCAAGAATTCAGGGGCAAAGGCATTCTTTAATGCTTTTTCAATGACACCTTTGGTAATATCATCTGCTTGGTCAAGTTTAGCCTTGGTAGAAAAACCAACTCCAGCACCAAAGTCTTTCAACTGGCGCGAGCCGATATTGGATGTCATAATTACAATCGAATTTCTAAAATCAATTTTCCGTCCTAAACTGTCGGTGATTTGACCGTCATCCAATACTTGAAGCAATAAGTTGAAAACATCGGGATGCGCCTTTTCTATTTCGTCTAACAACACAACAGAGTAGGGGCGTCTTCGCACTTTTTCGGTCAACTGACCACCTTCTTCATAACCGACATATCCTGGAGGCGCACCAATCAATCGAGAAACAGCAAATTTTTCCATGTACTCGCTCATGTCGATGCGAATCAAGGCATCGTCCTTGTCAAAGAGGTAACGCGCGAGCACTTTTGCCAACTGTGTTTTACCAACTCCAGTAGGGCCTAAGAAAATAAATGTACCAATAGGTTTTTCTGGATCTTTCAATCCAGCACGATTTCTGCGAATTGATTTCACCACTTTCTCGATGGCATTGTCTTGTCCGACCACCGAACCGCGCAACTCCACATCCATATTCACCAAACGAGAACTTTCGTTTTGAGCAATACGCTGTGTAGGCACACCCGTCATCATCGCTACTACCTCGGCCACATTGTCTTCAGTAACCGGTTCGCGGTGATTTTTGGTTTCTTCTTCCCATTTTTTCTTTTCCGTTTCCAATTCTTCGATCAACTGCCTTTCCGTATCGCGAAGCTTTGCTGCCTCCTCATACCGTTGGCTTCTCACCACGCGGTTTTTCTGCTCTTTGATGTCCTCGATTTTCTTCTCTACATCGATGATCGCCTGCGGAACGCGAATATTTGTAATGTGAACGCGTGAACCTGCTTCATCCAATGCATCGATAGCCTTATCAGGCAAATGACGGTCGCTGATGTAGCGGTCTGTCAGTTGAACACACGCTTTAATCGCTTCGTCAGAATACACTACGTTGTGGTGCGTCTCGTACTTTTCTTTGATGTTCATCAAAATTTGAATGGTCTCTTCAGCCGTAGTTGGTTCGATCAATACTTTCTGGAAACGCCTTTCGAGCGCACCATCTTTTTCGATGTACTGTCGGTATTCATCCAACGTGGTCGCTCCGATGCATTGAATTTCTCCTCGTGCCAACGCTGGTTTAAACATGTTTGAAGCATCCAGCGAACCCGATGCACCTCCAGCGCCAACTAAGGTGTGAATCTCATCAATGAATAAAATGATGTCAGGACTTTTTTCAAGTTCATTCATCACAGCCTTCATTCGTTCTTCAAACTGACCGCGGTATTTGGTGCCTGCAACAAGAGAAGCCAAATCGAGCGTCACTACGCGTTTGTTGAACAACACACGCGACACTTTTCGCTGCACGATGCGCAGCGCTAGCCCTTCGGCAATGGCAGATTTACCTACGCCAGGTTCTCCAATAAGAATAGGGTTGTTTTTCTTTCTTCGACTAAGGATTTGTGAAACACGTTCGATTTCTTTTTCCCGTCCCACGATGGGGTCGAGTTTATCATCCTCAGCTTGCTTGGTTAGGTCTCGACCAAAGTTATCGAGTACAGGGGTTTTTGACTTGGCATCGCCAGGTCTGCGGCTGGAAGAGCCTGCGCTGCTCCCGCTTCCGCCAGATCCAGAGCCGAATGACGGACCATCTTCGTCATCATCATCGCTCGGTGTATTCGGAAATTCCGATTTTGGTGTTTCTTGATTCAACATTAATTCTAATTCTTCTTTAACGACATCATAAGAAACATTAAAGGCCGATAAAGCCCTTGATGCTACATTGTTTTCATCTTTTAATATGCTGAGCAATAAGTGCTCCGTACCTATAACGGTGCTCTTGAAAAGCTTTGCCTCAAGGTAGGTGATCTTCAGCGTCTTTTCTGCTTGCTTCACCAATGGGATGTTCCCTAAACTATTGAGCGGCTTTCCGCTGCTTTCTGCACTTTTTACGGAGTTTTCGATCAGCTTGCGCAGTTCTGATAGATCAACATCGAGGTTCTTCAATATTTTAATTGCCACACCATCGCCTTCCCTGATCATGCCCAATAGGAAATGCTCAGTGCCAATGTAGTCGTGCCCCAACCTAAGCGCTTCCTCGCGACTGAACGATATTACGTCCTTAACCCTTGGTGAAAAATTTGTATCCATATATCTTAAAACTGTCTCTTATTACTTCCCGCTAAAACCTCGACAAAGTAGTAGATTTTTTAACGTATCCAAAGCTAGTGTCGAAGCATTGTTGAAAACCTTGCATATACTAAGTATACTAACAGAATTTTGTTTAAAAATAGCACCTTTTTTTACGTGTTATCGGGTTGCTGAATGTTACTTTCGGACACTCGTCTTAGCGCGCTCGCCTAGACTCAAACAGCAATCAACCAATAGAAGGATAACATGGCAGAAGGAGAAAAGATTATAAGCGTTAACATAGAGGATGAAATGAAGACTGCGTACATCGATTATTCGATGTCCGTTATTGTTTCAAGAGCGCTACCAGATGTGAGAGATGGATTGAAACCCGTGCACAGAAGGGTGTTGTACGGAATGTTAGACTTAGGGGTTCTTTCAAATAGGGCACACAAAAAATCAGCCAGAATTGTTGGAGAAGTGCTGGGTAAATATCACCCACACGGTGATTCATCGGTGTATGACACCATGGTGAGAATGGCGCAACCTTGGAGTTTGCGATATCCTTTAGTTGATGGTCAAGGTAACTTTGGCTCAATCGATGGCGATAGTCCAGCAGCGATGCGATACACCGAAGCGCGATTGAGGAAAATTGCCGAGGAATTATTGGCCGATATCGACAAAGAAACGGTTGACTTTCAGCTCAACTTTGACGATTCTCTCGAGGAACCGAAAGTGCTTCCTGCGGGAATCCCAAATTTGCTTATCAATGGCACCAGTGGTATCGCAGTTGGTATGGCAACGAATATGCCTCCGCACAACCTAACGGAGGTGATAAATGGAATTGTTGCATACATTGATAATAAGGATATTGACATAGCTGGATTGATGGAACACATTAAGGCGCCTGACTTCCCAACGGGCGGTATTATTTACGGCTATGAAGGGGTGAAAGCTGCCTTCGAAGAGGGGAGAGGTCGCATCGTGATGCGCGCCAGAACCAACATTGAAATGGATGACGATGACCGAGCAGCAATCATCGTAACAGAGATTCCTTATCAAGTAAACAAAGCAGATATGATTCAACGTACGGCTGAGTTGGTGAACGATAAGAAAATAGAAGGAATTCGCGACATTAGAGACGAATCAGACAGAAATGGTATGCGTATCGTGTACGAACTGAAAGGCGATGCGATTCCGAATGTGGTTCAAAATCATCTCTTTAAATACACAGCACTTCAAACCAGCTTCAGTGTCAACAACATTGCATTGGTAAAAGGCCGACCAGAGGCATTGAACCTCAAAGACATGATCGTTCATTTTGTCGATCACAGGCACGATGTAGTGGTGAGAAGGGCGAAATTTGAACTGCGCAAAGCAGAAGAAAGAGCCCATGTGCTCGAAGGATTGCTCATCGCGCTAGACCACATTGACGAGGTGATCAAACTTATTCGCGCATCTAAAACTCCAGACGAGGCCCGTGAAGGGCTAATGTCAGCGTTTAAACTCTCTGAAATTCAAGCGCGTGCGATTCTCGACATGCGTTTGCAGCGACTTACAGGACTGGAGCGCGACAAGATCAAGGCCGAATTTGACGAGTTGATGAAAACCATCGAAGGATTGCAGAACTTGTTGAGTACGGAAGAGCTCAGAATGGCGCTGATCAAAGAAGAATTGATTACCATTAAAGAGAAGTACGGTGACGAACGCAGAACAGAAATTGTGTACGGTGCTGAAGACTTTCGCATAGAAGATATGATTCCAAACGAAGAAGTGGTCGTTACCATTTCACACTTGGGTTATATCAAGCGCACGGTGCTTACCGAATACCGAAGACAAACGCGCGGTGGAGTAGGGAGCAAAGGCTCGAGTACGAGAAACGAAGACTTCTTAGAACATTTATTTGTGGCTAGCACGCACAATTATCTACTCATTTTCACCGAGAAAGGAAAATGTTTCTGGATGCGTGTGTTCGAAATTCCTGAAGGCACAAAAGCTTCAAAAGGACGGGCGATTCAAAACTTACTCAACATCGAACCAGACGATAAGGTGTTGACATATATTAATGTGGAGAGTTTGAGCGATGAAGAGTTCCTAAACAATCACTTCATCGTCATGTGCACCAAGAACGGTATTGTGAAGAAAACCCCACTTGAACAATACAGCCGACCTAGAGCGAATGGAATTATCGCAATCGGAGTGAGAGAAGGCGATACATTGCTCGAGGCGCGATTGACCAATGGTGAGCATCACATAATCATGGCATTGAAGTCAGGTAAAGCGATTCACTTTGACGAAACCAAAGTGCGATCAATGGGTCGTGGCGCTAGCGGAGTGAAAGGAGTAACCCTTGCTGGACCAAAGGATGAAGTGGTCGGTATGATCTGTGTGAATGATCCGTCAGAAAGTGTGCTAGTCGTTTCAGAAAAAGGATACGGAAAACGCACCTTGGTAGAAGACTACCGCATCACAAACCGCGGTGGTAAAGGTGTTAAAACCTTGAACATTACCGATAAAACAGGTGACCTGATTTCAATTAAGAATGTTTCTGACGATGACGACCTGATGATTATCAATCGCTCAGGCATCACCATCAGAATGTCAATGGCTGAACTGCGGGTGATGGGTCGCGCCACTCAAGGTGTTCGATTGATCAACCTGCGCGGTGGTGATTCAATTGCTGCTGTAGCTAAGGTAGACGCCTTCGAAGAAGAATTGTTGGATGAAATGGGCAATCCCATCGAACCAATTGCGCTTGACGATGCTGGAGAATTAGATGGTGAAGCTCCAGCTGCAGAAGAAAATGAATCAGAAGAGTAAACTTCTTTTGGTCTTGTAATTGATTTTCTACTTTTGAATCAAATTTTAAAAACTATGAGAAGATTTGTAGCAGCTGTGCTATTTGTGGTAAGTGCAAACATGATGTATGCGCAAGGAGCAAAGGTTTTAAATGCCTATAACTATTTACAAGATGGCGAATTAGCCAAAGCCCAAACTGAAATTGAGCCTGCCATAACCAATGAGAAAACTAAAATTGATGGTAAAACTTGGTACTACCGTGGTCAGATTTATGAGCAGATTTATTTCTCTGAAGAAGAGCGTTTTGCGTCACTTAAGGATGGAAGCTTACTCAAGGCCATTGAGTCTTTTGGTAAGGCGATTGAATTGGGAAGTAAACGCATCAATATGAATGATGTTAACGATCGCTACCAGCGTTTGGCGGCTTTTAGTTACCAAGAAGGAGTGGAAAGTTTCAATGCAAAAAGTTATGCTGATGCGGTGAAGTACTTCGAAACGTGCTACACGGTGCGTCTTGAAGCTGGAGCTGTCGATTCTGGAGCCATTTACAGTGCTGCTGTAGCAGCGTTAAACGGAAAAATGTACGAAGAGTCAGAGAAGAATTTCAGAAAAGCAATTGAGATTAACTATAGTGTAGAAGACAGCTACATCAACTTAGCCAACCTTTACAAAGAACAGGGCGATAAAGAAAAGTACAAAGCAACCCTTGCCGAAGCGCGCAAAGCGCTACCAAATAGCCAGGAGTTGATCACCGCTGAAATCAACATATATCTTGAATCAAAAGAATTTGATAAAGCGCTTGAGAACTTGAATGTTGCTATTCAAAACGATCCGAATAACTTCTTGTTATTCTTCGTTCGCGGTAATATATACGACTCAAAGCAGGCAAGCATGCTTAACGATGGCAAGAAAGATGAGTCTCGACCATTTTTCGAAAAAGCCAAGGAAGACTACACGAAAGCGTTGAGCATTAAAGAAGATTACTTTGATGCTGCTTATAGTCTTGGAGCACTTTTTTATAACCGCGGTGCAGAAATGCTCAACGAGGCAAACATGATTACTGATGATGCAAAGTATAAGGCTGCTAAGGATAAAGCTGACCAGCAATTAAGGGATGCGCTGCCATACTTAGAAAAGGCTCATGTATTGCAACCGGATGACTTGAGCACGATGACTTCTTTGAAAGAACTTTACGCGCGCACGAATCAGATGGATAAATACAAAGCCATGAGTGAGAAGCTTTCGAACTAGAGTAGGAGTTCAATATTTATTTTGAAAAGGCCAACCACCGCGTTGGTCTTTTTTGTTATAATTTTGGCAGCTATGTGGAAGCAATTCATATTCGCATTGGTGGCAGTGGCTTTTATGCCGCTGCAAAGTTGTGATAGGCAATGCCGTAAAATGGATTGCGAAAACGATGGACGTTGTCATGAAGGAGAATGCCTCTGCGAGAAATGGTATTCAGGAGACCTATGCGAATTGTTTTTCAATCGAAACTACGTTGGTGTGTACGAAGGTTCGTATCTGAATAACGGACCAATGGTTTATCGATTCCAAGACAGTGTAGTGATTGAAGCAGATGAAAATATTCCCAATAGGCTTCATGTAGATGGTAATTTTTATTATGATATTGTTTCCGATACTGCGTTGAACATTCCTGAGCAATCATTTCTTGAAGACGAGATTAAATATACCGTTGAAGGTAATGGTTTTTATCGCGTTGGCTGGATACGGTTAGAGTACACCAAAACGTCTAACGACTCAACCGCTCTAACTCAGGAGAGCATTATATTCACAGGCGATAAGAGATAGTCATTGATACTTAAATAAATAATAAGGTGTATTTATTGATTTAACATAATATATATTATGATTGTTTTTCTATGGACGAAATATTAATTGACAGATTTTGTTGTAATCCCGATAAAGAATTTATTGAAGATATATCAAGGTGTTTAATGGACGCACTAAAGAAAATAGAATCTTCAGACGATTTAGCAGCATTAAAAATTACCGTTGAACTCAGAACTTATGCCCCTGAGTGATAGTTCGTAAATAAAAGATTCTATTTCTTTTTCTAAACATGTAAGTGTTATATATTTCTTGGAAGAGTCGACATCGCACTTAATGTGTTGATGCCTAGAATGAACCTTAGTCACATGATTAAACAATTCACGATCAATAAATTCATTATCTGAGTTGATAATATATCTGTGCGTAGTTTCAATAATCACGTAAAAAAGTCATAATACATTTTATGTGTAAATACAGTTTACCCTTCACAAACTCTCTCTACTTTTTTCAAAAAAAGTGAGTTCGTTTGGGCACAAACGAGGGCTTCGCTAATGTTCTTAACGATTTCCCGATTTTTACAAATCTATGGAAAATCTAAACATTAGCGAAGCCCTCGTTTTAAACTGTAATTAACATAAAATTGATAAATTATGAGTTTAAAATATAACTTAAGCAGAAATCGCCTACAAATGATTTTTGAACAGATCGAAATCAGAACAATAACTTCGTTAATGATCAATACATCTTTCTAATCTCTAAGAATCCAAAAAGAACTTGCTTTTTCTGATACAAAAAATGAACAACCTGATTCACTTGAGGTACATTCACAGCCGCTCAATCGATAAAATGCATTCAATATGAATAAATACATTTACCATCTCACCATTTTTTTATTACTAAGCCTTACCGTTCAATCGCAAGATTGGACAGCAATTGAAGACCTTCCTTCAGGCAAACACCACCCTGTAACATTCGCCCTAGATGGCGTGGGCTATGCATTTACCGGTTGGGATGCGGTGAGCGGTCCATCACGCGATGCCTATAGATATGATCCTGCAGCGGATGAATGGTCTATCATGCCTCAGTTTTCTGGCGCTCCGCGTAGTTTTGCCATTGGCTATGCTTATGAGGGAAAAGGTTATTTAGGATTTGGAGCAACACAAACAGCCTACTTGGGAGATATTTGGGAATTTGACCCGACCGATGAAAGCTGGAGTTATTTAACCGCTTGTCCTTGCCAACCGCGAAGGCATCCGGCATTTCTTATAGATGAGGATAAAATTTACGTTGGTCTGGGAGATGGACAATTTGGTAATATGAACGATTGGTGGGTATATGACATGATTGAAGACGAATGGACTCAACTGCCCAATTTACCTGCTTTAGAAAGGCATCACCCCTTTCAGTTTGTCGTAAAAGGTGAACTCTACGTTGGACTCGGACATGGTGGGCCAAACATTTTTGATGATTGGTATCATTTTGATCAATCAAGCAATACGTGGGAAACGATGAATGATTTTCCCGCTGAAGCGCGCGTAGCTGGGACTCAATTCGACCATGGATATTATGGATATGTGCTGAGTGGCGATGGTTCAGACCACTCGTTTATGCAAGAAGGCGAGTTTTGGCAGTACGATCCTGCAGAGGATTCGTGGGAGCAATTTCCATCGCACCCGGGTGTTAGTCTTTGGGCACCAGGCTCATTTGTTATTGGCGATACTGTATATTTTCTCGGGGGAGAAAATCGTGTAACAGGGGTCATCCAATCAAGCGCTTGGAAATATCAGTTGCCTACACCTCCAGAACCCGTGGGAACACAATTTGCTTCGACCAACAATAAAATCCGTGTCTTTCCATCCCCTACTTCAGATTTCTTAAACATCGATTCCTCCATAGAAATCGAATCGGTTGAAATGTACAATCTATCGGGTCAGATGGTAGAAAAAAGCACGCGATCTGCTTCTTCTATCTTGGTATTAAGCTTGAGCTCTGGCGTGTATTTGGCTAAGATAAACCTGGTGAATGGAAATCAAGAAATCGTGAAATGGATTAAGGAATAATTCCACATTGACAACATTGAAATGGTGGGGCTTTATGATTAAGGCCCCATTTTTTTTGCCATCAAATGAATAGAGGTCATGAAATAATTGCCCATTCCTCGCATTTAATCATCCAATAAATGGTTTACCGCAAAGACGGATCCCAGCGGTGAGAGCATAGTTTGCACGGTTTCACTTGTTGGTATCCACGCCTTTTTGCTTCAGAAATAGCAGCTGTGGCAGAAGTGCATAAACCGATAAACTCCACCTCTTCCGCCTTCTCTCTTTCAGAGCAATCATCAGAATGCACAATATGGTCTTGTGCTTTCTGACCGCTGCTGGTGCACAAACGATAACTTTTTAGCATAATCAGGTCTTTATTTGATTATGCAACTTAGCGCGAAGTAAATGGGGTCGCAATAGCGGTTTATCGCTATTTTTTGATTGTCGACTTTGAAGTATTAAACTACTTTTTCTTCGCCTTTTTCTTGGCTTTGGCCTTCTTCTTTTTCGCTTCGAATACCTCCGCTTCGTCAATCAGGGCTTGCCAATCGTGCGGATTCTCTTTGCTGTTATCAACCGTCAGTTGGTACTCGTCTTTCGTGACGATGAGTCGACTGATCGGTTTTCCAAGGTTTTCTTCGATCTCCTTTAAAAGCTCTTTTTCTTCGTCACTGCAAAATGAATAGGCCTGTCCTTTTTGGGTTCCCCTGCCCGTTCGTCCAACCCGATGCACGTATTGTTCTGATGACTCTGGTAAGTCGTAGTTGATGACAAATTCTACATTGGGAATGTCTATTCCGCGCGCACTCACATCGGTTGCAACGAGCACTTTCAAATCTCCCGAACGAAAGTCGCGCATGGTTTTGTCACGATCGGCATGCTCGCGATCGCTGTGAATCGTGTCGACCGTCAATCCTACGCGTTCCATTGCTTTCTTCACGCGTTCTGCCCTCACTTTGGTGCGCACAAAAATCAGCATCTTACTGTCGGGATAACTATTGATGAATCCTTCCAAGAAAAAACGCTTGTCGTCCATTTCTATAAAAGCCACCGAATGCTCGATGTTTTTTGAAACGGGATCCTTGGGTGAAATCTGAATTCTGATGGCGTTTCTCACCAACGAATACGCCAAGTCTTTGATCTCTTCGTTGATCGTTGCAGAGAAAAACAGTGTTTGCCTACGTTCGGGAATGTGGCGCATAACATCGCGAATGTCTTTGATAAATCCCAAGTCAAGCATGTGGTCGGCTTCATCCAATACCAATATCTCAACCCTACCCAAACGCAATTCACCTTGGCTCACCAGGTCGAACATTCTTCCTGGAGTCACCACCAATACATCAACGCCTTCGTTGAGCTTTTCAATTTGAGGTGCTTGCTCTACTCCACCGTGAATGCAGTACGAAGTGATGCGGGTGTGTTTGCCCAACTCTTGAAAAACACCATGCACTTGCAGCGCCAATTCGTGCGTGGGCGTCATCACTAGGCATTTCACACCGTCAGACCTTCGCTCGATTTTGCGCTCTTGCAGCAGGTGTAAAATAGGAATAACAAACGCAGCGGTTTTGCCGGTTCCAGTTTGTGCGATTGCCAATACATCCTCACCTTTCAGTATAGGCGGGATGGATTTGTATTGGATGTCGGTTGGTTTCTTGTAGCCGAGTTTGGCGATGCTGGTCTTTATTCCTTCAGCTATGCGGTACTGTTCAAACTTCATAATAAACTAATGCTCCGCAAGATTAGGCATAAAGCGCCACTTGATGTCTTGTAAAGGATGGATATTCACTTGAATTTCATAATGGTTATCACCATTTTATCCATAAAAGCAGCTGCTTAAAGCTTCAGAATGCTTTTATCCATCACTCCTTTTATTTCGTTTTCAGAAACGCCAAGTTTTTTGGAAAGATCCTGCACCAACGAGCCTTTTTGCTTTTCTTCATAATTCAGGTCATCATTGGTGAGGGTTGGATACATTCTTTTCAGTCTGCCGATTTGAGTGTAAAATGTTCCGATATCTACGTGTTCGTTCGTTTTCGTGTAATTCATTTCGCGATTTTGTTTTCACAAGGCAACACGCATTGAGGGTTTCTTAAAACCGATGTAAGGTAGACTAATTACTGATTGAAATCTTCACAATAAGCGTTATTACTTCTATACCATGTAATTCGTGCAAGGATTCTTCTACCTTTGCACCATATTCTTAGCAGACTTTCTGTAAAGGCAGCTTTTCTCGAAGCACATCAGCTCTCAAGAAACCCCTCTCTTAACTTTCTGACTCGGCTAAGTACAGCGAAAGTGATTATTCGCTCGATCTCAATGGATGCATTTAAAATGTTTCGCATCAAAAAATTGAGAATTTATGAGTTGTTCTCTAGCCCAGCGCAGTTAAAGAATTGGAAGTTGCACACCCACGAGGTGAGCATACAAGTCTTCCAAAAAAACAATCCAAATTAAAAAGTAAGACTCAGTTCAGCGCGTGAACTGATGGATATAAACGCGAATAGTATTTCGCAAAGAATTAGTGCATGTATCATACATCGTTTAAAAACAACAACAAACCAAAAAACGCGAATTCTGCAGGTGGAAGGCCATCAGGTGGAAATCGCAATGCAGGCCGCAGGCCGCAAAGCCGTGGAGGCAGAAAGCCATCCACATTAAATCCTTCTTTATTAATTAAGAAAGCAAGCAGCGAAGAAGTGCTTGAGTACCAATCAGACCGCTTCATTTCAGATTTACCCGTAAACGAACGTTTGAGGGCATGTTTACAAGAGAAGGGATTTGAACGTCCAACTGAAATTCAAGATAAAACCATTGAAGCGCTATTAGAAGGTCGTGACCTTTTAGGGATAGCGCAAACTGGAACTGGAAAAACAGGAGCATTCTTGATCCCCATCATCGATCAGTTGCTTCGTTCACCCCAAAAGCCTTTCGTTTTAATTATGGTGCCCACACGTGAGTTGGCCACCCAAGTTGAAGATGAATTTAAGAGCATGACCAAAGGTTTAGGCCTTTACAGCTCGTGTCATATTGGTGGTACAAACATCAACCGTGACCTGGACAACCTTAGAAGAAAAAGTCATGTTGTAATTGGCACACCGGGCAGATTGCTTGACTTGGCCAACAGAAAGGCGTTAAATCTAAATTCGTTCAACACCCTGGTGCTGGATGAGTTTGATAGAATGCTCGACATGGGATTCATTCATGACGTGAAAAAATTGATTGGTGGAATGCACCAAAGACAACACACACTTCTTTTTTCTGCTACGCTTGACAAGACCCAAGAATCATTGATTAGTGGAATACTTACCAATCCTGTGACGGTGAAAGTGAGTGAAGGTCAAAGCACGGGAGACCACATCGAACAAGATATTGTAAGAATCTCAACAGGAGAAAATAAGTTTGACGTGTTGTGCGGGATCATTTCAAACCAAGAGTACACGAAGGTGTTAGTGTTTGAAGAAACCAAGCACCAAGTAAAGAAGCTTTGTGCACAATTGAATAAAGCAGGATTTGATTCTGACGATATTCATGGCAACAAAAGTCAAAACGCGAGACAAACTGCATTGAATGCTTTCAAGCAAGGACGCATCAGAGTGCTGGTTGCAACCGATGTTGCAGCACGAGGAATTGACGTTTCTGATGTTACCCATGTGATTAATTATCAAGTACCGCAAACATTTGATAGCTATATTCACCGAATCGGTAGAACAGGTCGTGCTGGTAAGGCAGGAAAAGCTTTAACGTTTGTATCGTAACTAATTATCATTTAAAGAAATAAGAATCACATGCGTCAGTTAAAAATAGCAGCCACCTACACCGATCGAAATAATCTAACCCTCGATAAATACTTGAATGAAGTAAGCAGAGAGAGCATGATTACTCAAGAAGAGGAAGTGGAGCTTACGAAGCGCATCAGAGAAGGTGATTCAGTTGCCCTTGACCGCATGGTTCGGGCCAATTTGAGGTTCGTTATTTCAGTTGCGAAGCAATATCAAGGACAAGGCATGCCCCTCATTGATATGATCAGCGAAGGAAATGTAGGATTGATAAAAGCCGCAGAGAAATTTGATGAAACCCGTGGTTTCAAGTTTATCTCTTACGCTGTATGGTGGATTAGACAATCTATCATGTCAGCCATAGCGCAGCACTCAAGAACAGTGCGCTTGCCGTTGAGTCAAACGAATAACATTCGAAAGATTAAGCAGGCCAGTACAAACTTGGAGCAAGAATTTGAACGCGAACCTACAACCAACGAGTTGGCTGAAGTACTTGATTTTACAGAAGAAAGCATTTCTTCTTCGATTGAAAGTGCACAAAAAGGAGTTTCGATTGATGTTCCATTGTGGGATACTGACGATTTCTGCATCGCTGACACCCTTTCAGGTGGTGGCGTTGAAACCGACCGTGCGTTGATGAAAGGTTCATTGAACATCGAGCTGCAACGCTCAATGATTAACCTCAACGCTACTGAGCGCGAAATTCTGAGTCTAAACTTTGGGATCGGTTCTGACGAATTATCGTTAACCGCCATTGCATTGAAACTCAACTTGAGCAAAGAGCGCGTTCGACAAATTAAAAAACAAGCACTAAAAAGAATGGCAAAAACACTTGGAAACGAGCTAAAAGCCTACTTATAATAAATTTTATTCACCCCTTCAATAACAAACAACCTGAAGGATTTTTTTCAATTACACATTTTATAACATGAAGATTTTTGTAGCAAAACTGGATTACGGAGTAACAAGTGAAAACCTCCAAACAGTATTCGAAGAGCATGGCTCAGTGATGTCAGCAGTAGTAATAACTGATCGCGACACTGGTCGTTCTAAAGGATTCGGTTTCGTAGAGATGGAAAGCGATGAAGACGCAATGAATGCCATCAACCAATTGGACGGAAGTTCATTGAAAGGACGCGAAATTGTTGTTAAGAAAGCAGAAGAGAACAGAAGACGCTAATCTCTTTTTTAATACTCAGCCGTAAAGGCTACCACTGAATAAACCCACAAGTATCTCTTGTGGGTTTTCTCATTTTATACCATCATCAACCTCTAATTGCTCGTGGTCTGCCTTATCGATCAATTTCTGTTCGATCTGCTTGCTTGTCTTCAATCCTAATTTCCTGAGGTCCTCTGCCCTCTTGATCAGATTTCCAGATCCTGAAGAAATCTTGTTCATCGCGCCTTCGTAAGATTTTTTAGCAGTGTCCATCTGCTTGCCAAGGTTGAGTAAGTCTTCCGTCAGTCCTGCAAATTTGTCGTAGAGCGCTCCACCCTGCCGCGCAATTTCAATGGCATTCTGTGTTTGCTTCTCTTGCTTCCAAATACTTGCAATGGTGCGCAATGTGGCCAACAGCGTAGATGTTGAAACAATTACAACATTCTTGTCAAAAGCATCTTGAAACAGGGTATTGTCATGCTGCACAGCAGCCGAAAACGCCCCTTCAATGGGTATAAAAAGCAATACAAAGTCAAGTCCATCAATTCCGTAAAGGCCTTGGTAATTCTTATCGCTCAAGCCTTTTACATGGGCCTTTATGGAAGAGATGTGTTCTTTTAGATGCGCTTGTTGCTCTTCAGTAGTCTCCGCAGATGAAAATCGTTCGTATGCCACCAGTGAAACTTTTGAATCGACAATCACATTCTTGTCGTCAGGCAATTTTATGATGACATCCGGTTGAAAGCGTTTTCCATCTTCAGTGGTGATGCTGTTTTGGATGAAGTATTCTTGGTTTTTGGAAAGTCCGCTCTTTTCAAGAATGCGTTCGAGAATCACTTCGCCCCAATTTCCTTGTGCTTTTACATCGCTTTTCAACGCGTTGGTCAAATTTTCAGCATCTTTTGAAAGTTTAGCACTCTGCTCGCTCAGCATTTTGACTTCACTCTTCAACGAGATCGTTTCTGCCTTTCCCTTCTCATAGGTTTCTTCGACCTTCTTTTCGAAGTTTTCAAGCTTCTCTTTAAATGGAGCTAGAATGGTTCCAATCTGCTCCTTGTTTTGTTCTTTGAAGGTGTTGCCTGTCTTCTCAAGTATTTCTTGAGCGAGCACTTTAAATTCGTTTTTAAATTTTTCTTGTAGCTCTCCGAGTTCACCTTTTTGCTCTTTGAGTCTTTGCTCGAGTTGTTCGTGGCGTTCAGTCCATTTGCTGAGCTCAGAATTTAAACGAATCACCTCTTCTTCCGCTTTACCCTTAGCTGAATTAATGGTGGTTAAATGATTCTGTAAGTCATTGAATCGATCGAGGCTAATGGTGTTTTCATCAGCGACATCATTTTGATTTTCTGATTTAAAAACTTTGCCGATCAACCACCCGATAATGATTCCTACGGCAATTCCAATAACTAATGTGACTAAATCCATGGGCAATAAATTGATGAAAGAGTGCGGCTACAAAAGAATAGAAAACAATCAGTTTTCGATTACCTCAATCCGACTTTATTCCCTGTTTTAGAAACAATGATTTGATCTCTGATCGCCTTCAATTGACCGAGGTTGTTTCTGTATTCTAGGATGAACGGATATGTGCCTGCTGGAATATAGTCACCATTGGGCATGCGACCGTCCCAACCCACCGCAATGTCGTGGCTTTCGAAAAATAATTTCCCCCACCGATTAAATACCTGCAAGTGAAAGTCGGCAGCACTTATTGCTTCGCCCGTAATCATAAACACATCGTTTAAACCATCATCATTGGGCGAAAAGCTGTTTGGGTAATAGATCAGCGTTTCGTAAAGAAATCGAAAAACCCTTGTGATTGTGTCAACGCATCCTTCATCGGTTAGCGCGACAAGGGTTACTGTGCTATCAAAACTGAACTCATTGAAAAGTTTATGAATTTGCGACACATCTTCAATCGTATCGTTTCCGATATACCATGTAAAATTGTCTTCGTTTCTCGAGGTGTTGATCAACGAAACATCAGGATGAACATTTGTTGGATTGCTTGGAGAAGCAGAGAAGTCGGCCTTTGGTTGCTCCAGAATTTTGACGATGCATGGGAAGTTTGAAGTCGAATAACAGCCAAACTCAGTCATCACTTCTACGCGAGCATCAAAACAGCCCGTTTCGTCAAATGCCAGTAAGGCACTATCAGAAGCGAAACTGGTGAGCACGGTGCCATCACTAAACGTCCACGTGTATTTACTCGATTCCTCATAGCGGATGTTCCTGATGTATACCTCGGCCTCTTCACAAGCAATATTCGGTGTTGCTTCCAACAATGGTGTTTCGGGATTACCCACCCAAATCGTTTTCTCGGCAGTGCCCGGCTCTGACAAACACAAATCAGAGATTGTAACGGTGTATGACTTTGTTGATAATGGCCTTACAAACTGAATCGGCTGATCATCGTTGGTGTGTGACCAATTGTATTGGTATTCATCTGGTCCTTTGAAGCCGCCCCTTCCCGATGCGATCAGATACACAGATGTGCCAGAGCAGATCGAATCATCTTCAAATGTAATTTCAGTGTTGATTCTTGAATAACCACCTACTTGCACAAAAACACTATCGATGTGAGGAGGCGTGCCACAAAAATCAGAGACTGTAATGAAATACCACTTTGATAGATCAGGACTCACAGTGATGGTTGCACCAAACGTTCCTGTGCTCCACGAATAGGTATAGATTGAATCACTTCCAATGCCAGCCACAGTAATGTCAATGGTGTCGTAAGGGCAAATGGTGTCGATTTTTGGCAATAGCACACCAAGCGGTGGTCTAACTCGAATCTTAACTTTTGATGTGTCGCCTGGGCACCCATTGGCATCGGTAGCTTGCACCCAATAACTGGTGGTGGTATCAATGGTTACTTGTGGCGCTTGGTTCTGAGAAAACACCGTTGTGAGCAGAGAGTCTTCATACCAAATGTAGGTAAACGGTGACGTGCCGCCTGATGAGGCAGCCGCCATGGAAGTTGTTTGATTGATGCACACCAACGTGTCACCATCCGTGCTTGTTGAAATAACGTTTGGCACACCGATCGTCACATCAAGCGTATCTGCGCAGCCATTGGCATCAATAGCCACAACATAATTACTTCCTTCGCATAGATTGAAACCTGTTGCTCCGAACGTGCCTGATTCCCAGTAATAATTGTAGGGTCCTACTCCACCACTTGCAGAAACGGTTGCTTCGGCATCGCAGGCCGTTGAATTTGGACACGATATTTGTGTTGACGTTACGAGGGTTTGAACGATATCGCTTGGCTCCGTTATTTCAATCGAATCAGACACTGTGCATCCAACCGAGTCAGTGACCGTTACTGCATGATAGCCTGCATATAATTGTGATTGTGATGATACGGGGGGCAATCCATTGCTCCAGTCGTAGGTAAATGGCGAGGCACCGCCTATCACCGTAACTTGAGCCGTACCAATACATTCATTGAAGCAATTCAGCTCATTGGCAGTCATTTGCGTTTCGATTAATCCGTCAAATGTGAAGTTGACGCTATCAAGTGTATCTAAGTTGCCGCACAAATCTTCAACGTATCCGGCCCCAGGAATAATCTCAAGTGTATAGTTACCCACTTGGGTCACTGGAGGCGAGAAATGAACAACAACTTGGTCTGACAAACCGCCCGAACAGTTCACAGAATTGGCAGAAGTGATGGTGTGAGCTCCACCCGGTCCGGTCAAGGCAAAATCCCCCGCTTGCACAGAAGAGCATATCAACGCTTCGTCAAATTCGAATACAACACTATCAAACGATTGGCAATTTACAGAAGATGCAATGGAGTCTATGGCTGGAGGAATGTTGTCGAATAACACCGCTGTGGACGCTGAAAAGTCGATGGTAAAACCGTACACTGTTCCTGTCCAATTGGTAATGTGTAAATAATACGTGCTCCCAACCGTTACGGGCAGATCAGCATTCCACTGAGGCCCATTAAAATTTCCAGGACCATTGCAGACCCCAAAACCTCCGTTAGGTGTGCTCACTCCTGTAGGACCGTTTGCACCAAAAACGCCCCACGTGTTTGATCGTGCCATTGCCCCTGATGCTCCTGCAAACGTGGCCAATTGTGCGCATGTTGATGTTGTCATATCAAACAACGTCCAGTCATGGTCTTGATTGGCGTTGAGCGGAGTGATTGAATAGCGCAGTAAACCGCCCTGCTGGATAGTAAATTTTAGCCAAATACTTCGCTGCTCACCTGCGTAACATCCTGATACATTGAAAATTTCATTGGGAAAATTCCCCATTCCATTGTGGTTGAAATTTACAGTATAGGTATTGCTGCATATAGGAATCGCTCCTAAACAATCTTGATTGGTAGGGACTTGCGCGTATGATGCAACGCAGAGCAGCGCAGCAACTAAAGTGAAGCTAAGCCTTAAAACTGCGTTTCTGTTCCTATCGGATGTTTTATTCAAGGGTGGTGAATGATTCTATTCAGAATTTAGACGCACAACTTTAAAAGGGTTGCATGTGTTGAAAATGCGATTAGTTACTATTCAGTATCAATGGCATGCCGTCATCTCCACCACCGATAACAATCACTTTAGCATTGCTCGATTCGGCCAATTTGAGTGTTGCCTCTATGCCTTTTTCTTTTAGGATATTAGAGGTAAGTGAGGCATTGAGCAATCTGTTTGCAGCAGATTTTCCTTCGGCTTCGATGCGCTGCCTTTCGGCTTCCTTCTCTGCTTTCTCAAGTCGGAATTCATATTCCAAAGACTCTTGTTCTTGCCTTAACTTCCGCTCGATGGCCTCTTTGATGGTTGGAGGAAGTGTAACATCACGCACCAAAATACTATTGAGTTGAATGTATTGACTTTCAACTATTCTTTTTGTCTCTATAAACATTTCTTGTTGAATAGCATCGCGCTTGCTGGAGTAAATTTGCTCTGGTGTGTACCTTCCAACAACACTTCTAGCGGCAGACCGAACAGCGGGCATAATGATTCGCTCAATATAATTCTCGCCTTTTTCTTGGTGGAGGTTACCCAATTTTGCATAATCGGGTTGAAACCAGATCGAAGCGTCTAATTTGATGTCCAATCCATTGGAAGAAAGAACAGCCATTTTTTCAAAAATTTCTTGCTGTCTCACTTCGTAAATAAACATGGTGTTCCATGGCGCGATAATGTGAAAACCTTCGCCATAGGTGTGCGTGGTGTCAACACCGTCAGCAAATTTTCGATAGAGCACTCCTGCTTTTCCTGAATCAATGGTTTTAGTGGATGTAGCAAGCACATAAATGATAATAAAAACCACTGCTACAATAGGGACAATAAACTTTGGAAGATTCATAAAATTAATTGAATTTGATTAAAACGTGTAAGGTAGAGTTTTGAGGCTGATGCACAAGGGATATTTCGCGCAGAAACTGTTCAATGTAAGTTCAAAAACAGATTAATATCATTATTTAAGCGCTCAACACGGAATACATTTGCGCATCAATCAAGATAAGCACAAGGCAATGACTTTTACCAAACAACAATTCCAACAAAGGCTAGAAGAGTTTTTTGAGCGGCACGATCCAGCGAAGACCGATTTAGCGCATAGCATAGCCAATCGATTTTACCTGCATCAAGAAAAAGTTTTTTTCCATCTGACCCGGCATTATGACCGTGGCCATCACCCACCTGAAAACTTCCTTCAGTTTCTCGACCAATTTGTGCACCCTGAGCGTTACTAGTACTTTGTTTACATTGCTGCATTAATTCTTCAGCATGGATACAAGGAAATACCAAATCGCTTCGTCTGCAAAGAAATTTTCATTATCCTCCATTGACCCGAACTCCTCCGAGGGATTGACCAAGGTGGGTGCCATTGAAAACATGGTTGGCAATATTCTGGACCTCCGTATTATTCAAGATAGACTCTACGCAAGCGGTCGCAATGCCGTGCTGATTATTTTTCAAGCTATGGATGCTGCGGGTAAAGACAGTACCATAAATCACGTGATGTCAGGTATTAATCCTCAGGGTTGTTTTGTAAAGAGTTTCAAACACCCGAATAGCCTAGAATTAAATCACGACTACCTGTGGCGCAGCACCCGTGATCTTCCTCAACGGGGAATGATTGGAATATTTAATAGATCGTATTACGAAGAAGTATTGGTTGCTAAAGTTCATCCTGAAGTCGTGCTTCATCAGAAACTTCCCAACATCATTGATACGAATGATATAACTCCTGCTTTTTGGGAGGAGCGCTACGCTCAAATCAGAAACTACGAGAAACGATTGCACACCAACGGCATAAAATTGATTAAGTTCTTCTTGCACATCTCCAAAGAAGAGCAAGCAAAACGTTTCTTGAAACGCATAAAGCGGGAAGACAAAAACTGGAAATTTTCTGATGCAGACATGAAAGAGCGTGCTTTTTGGGATGATTATCAAAGTGCTTACGAGCAATGCATCAGGCAAACTGCAAGTGATCAAGCGCCATGGAATGTTATTCCATCTAATCATAAATGGTTTGCGCGCGCTTTGGTCAGTCAAATCATTGTTGATGAAATAAAAGCCCTTTCGCCTGAATATCCAACCTTAAATGAAGAATCACAATCGCGACTAAAGGACTCTCAAGAACAATTAGAACGCGAATTGAGTTTAACCAATAAGAATTAAACTATGGAACATCTCAACGTTTTTGGTCAGCCTGTAATCACCTGCAGCAATACACCGCTTACAGGTTTTTTTCGTGATGGTTGCTGCAACAGTGACTCACGCGATCATGGAAATCATGCGGTTTGTGCAGTAATGACGGATGATTTTTTGCAATTTTCACTCGCACAAGGCAATGACCTTATTACGCCTCGGCCCGAGTTTAATTTTACGGGGTTAAAAGCAGGCGATCGTTGGTGCTTGTGCGCTGCGCGCTGGAAAGAAGCCTTTGAATTGGGTTGCGCCCCTAAGGTAATACTCGAAGCTACACACGAACGTTGCTTAGAAGTTGTGTCAATTGATGAACTTATTCTCCACGCATTTAAAGCAGTCGATAACGCGCGCGTTTAGCGATTGACGATAGTTTGTGTTTAGACCGCTCAATGAAGAGCCCACACTGAAAAAAAAACAAGAATCAGTGTAGTTATTTTGATTCAACGAAGAATCGATCACCAATCATCTCATGGTATTCAACACCTGCGTTCCTTATGCTTTCATCCCCTAATGGGTGTTTCCAAACCACTGTGTTTCCCTCATCAATGCTCAGCCACATTTCGAACAACTTGAGTAAATAAAGGGAAGATGCTGAATTAAAACCATCTAACTCAACACTCAACTGTTGACTCTGCAGCGGACAAAGGGAATATATTTCCAGCCAAATGAAAATATCAGCGAAAAACTCTTTTGTGTGCACAGGTTGTGAGTGCCCTGTGATACTAAATATTTCATTGTCAGCATCCAAAACGACTACTGGATCTTCCATTCCGTGAGCTTTGTCAATTGAACTTGGCTTTCGCATGGAATAATAGGAAGATACAATCGGAATATTTAAGTTGTTTTTCATGGCTACTAGATAATACCTACAGTACGCACGTTTTAATAGGATGTTGTTGAATTGAACGTGATATTCGTCATGATTGCAAATGATCTAACGCTAAAACCTTCCACATGTAGAAATGGCCGCAGACTTTGTTGGTGAAGTAAGCAACCTTGGGAAAGTGACCGAGCACTTTGCAGCCATTCTTTTTGAGCAGTATTTCACTCTCAATATTGTCATCCAACAATATAGCTACAGCGTTTTTTTTGTCATTTTCTAATGCCGTTTTCTCGAGGTGTTCGATTAACGTTGAGCCCACTCCCATTCTCCGGTAATCACGATGCACGTAAAATGTGATTTCAACATTTTTAGAGAGCGCATCTCTGCTCTCCCTGTATGCGGTTAGCGAACCCCAACCGCAAATTTTGTCATTCATCAGAACAACCAGCAATGATGATGCTTTTTTAAAAAGTGACTCAAACCAAACCCTTCCTGATTCATCATCTAATGCTGATAAATAGGCGTTTTTCTGATCGTCAATGGCTTGATTCATTATTTCAATGATTTCACCCGCATCAGCTTCGCGTGCTACCCTGATCATCATCTCCTTTAATTTAGAGGTTGGAATTTGGTTCATAGATTATACTTTCAGCGCCAAGTTTTAAAAAATCATGGAGCAAAATACCATTTTTGGGCACCCAAAAGGCCTTTTTGTCTTATTCTTCACCGAGCTTTGGGAGCGCTTTTCCTTTTATGGCATGCGCGCCATTTTGGTGTTGTATCTCACCGCAGAAACCTTAGGAGATAATCCCGGTTTGGGTTGGAGCAATGAGTCAGCACTCCAACTTTATGGTTGGTATGGTATGCTTGTTTACATGATGAGCATTCCAGGTGGATTGTTAGCTGACCGTTGGCTGGGTCAGAAAAAATCGGTTTTGGTGGGTGGTGTTCTCATCATTATCGGACAGTTCATTTTGGCGGTCGATAGTTTGGTGACGTTTTATGCTGGCTTGGCGTTAATCATTTCTGGTGTAGGAGCGCTAAAACCCAACATCAGCACTATGGTGGGTGGGCTTTACAAGAAAGGCGACATAAAACGCGATGCGGGCTTTACCATTTTCTACATCGGAATTAATATCGGGGCCTTCTCTGCCCCGCTGCTCGTGGGCTATTTTGGCGAAGTAGTTGACTGGCACCTCGGTTTTAGTTTGGCTGGATTTGGAATGATCCTCGGACAAATCGTATATGTGTTCGGGCAAAAGCACCTCACTGGAATTGGTGATTCGCATAAATCTACGCCTGAGTCAGCTGCGCTGATGAAACAACCTTTGACCAAAATCGAGAAAGATCGAACCATTGTGTTGTTGTTATCATTTTTGATCATGATTGTATTTTGGGGAGCCTACGAGCAAGCAGGTGGATTTATGAATCTCTACGCAAAACAAACCGTTGACAGAGTCGTTTTCGGATTTGAAATACCCGCGAGTTTTTTACAGTCATTGCACGCGTTTTATGTAATCATCTTAGGTGCTCCAATGGCCGCATTTTGGTTGTGGTGGAAGAAAAAAGGCAAAGAATCTTCAGCCATTTTCAAAATGGCCATCGGCACGATTGTCATGGGGTTTGGTTTTATGGCACTCATGGGAGCCGCTTATGAAGTGAGTGTGTTGGCACTCGAAAAAGCCAGTCTTTATTGGCTGCTTCTCTCCTACCTGCTGCATGTGGTTGGCGAGTTGAGCAGTTCGCCCGTTGCGCTATCATTCATCACCAAACTCGCACCAGCCAAATACGCCAGCTTTATGATGGGTGCCTATTTCGCGATTACCGGTCTTGGAAATAAGGTTGCCGGTTGGATCGGAGAAGCAGCAGAAAGTGCAGGTGCGTTGGAAGTTTTTACCGGAGTTACCATGTTTTGTCTTGCGTTTGGATTGCTTCTGCTTGTTTTTGTAAAGCGATTAAAAGCCCTTACGCATGGTGCGGAAGACGATATTTCTTAGCCTATTGAAGTTTACAAAACCCAACAAGACATTCTAATCAACCAATAATTGGACATCTCGCTCATTCTTCAGTTTGCCTTTGCAACACTCTTGTTGGCCGCATCTCCAGGTCCTGACAATATTTACATCCTCACCGAAAGTGTTTCAAAAGGATGGCGCCAAGGCGTTGGGATTACTGCAGGATTGATGAGCGGTGTGATCATCCACACAACCTTCGTTGCTACAGGCGTTTCGCTGATTGTGCTGAACAGTGAAATCGCGTTTTCGATTATCAAATACTTGGGTTCGGGTTACTTGCTCTACCTTGCTTACGGGGCGTATAAAGAACAACCGATGGAAGTGGTAGTTGGCAAGCAAGCCGAGGCTGAAGCCTTCGTTACTGTTTTTAAAAGAGGATTCATCATGAATGTATTGAACCCTAAGGTCAGCATATTTTTCATCGCCCTTCTGCCACAATTTGTCAGTGACGATGGACTAAGCCCTATGATTCAAATGATGGTGTTGGGTTTCGTGTTCATGTTGATTTCCTTTGTCATTTTCTCAGGAATTGCACTTATCTCTGGTCAAGCAGCAACCATGGTTCAACATAAGTCATTTTGGACCACAACCAAATGGATCAAAGTGGTGTTATTATCTTCTGTTGCTATACTGCTAGCTTTGTTAGAACAATGAAAATTCGATTAACGCTATTAATTCTCTCATTCATGTCATATTCATGGCTCCAAGCCCAAAATCCAACCATTATTTACATCGGTGACCCCATGTGCAGTTGGTGCTATGGCTTTGCTCCAGAAATCACCAAAGTGAAGGAAGCCCTGCCCCACTATGAATTTAAGTTGGTGTTGGGTGGATTGCGACCGCAAGGAACCGAAACCATGGCTGATTTGGGTGGTTTCTTAGAAGAACACTGGCGCGAGATTGAAAAGCGCACCGGTCAGCCGGTCAATTATGCGATACTAAAAGATGAAAGCTTCGTGCTAGACACGGAGCCAGGCAGCAGAGCTGTTGTTGTGGCTAGAGAGATGAATCCAGAGTTAGAACTCGAGTTTTTCAAAGCCGTTCAACATGCGTTTTATGTCAAAAATCAAGACATGACTAAGGTAGAAACCTTCGTTGAAATCGCAGAAGAATTTGGATTGGACAGAACAGCGTTTGAAGAAAAATTCCGTTCTGAAGAGGCGAGGTATCAAACGCGTGCTGACTTTCAGTTGGCGGCTGAAATGGGTATTCGCGGCTTTCCTTCAGTGGTAGTGCGGCACAACGGCCAGCTCTTTTTGGCCGCAAACGGTTATCGTGAAGCAGAAGATTTACTCAAGATTATACAAAATATAGAAGCAGAAAAGTAGGCTCTATTTGTAAGCTTTGATTGCCTCAGCAAAGAAGGAAACTACTTCTGGAAGCGATTTTGCTGTTGCTCGGAGGGCTGCTCCGTTCCATCCATCATGCTTCCATTCACCGTTTTTCAATTTTGAGAAACGAGAAACATTCACCGATTCATCTCCTTTGTATTTTGTAACGTAGAAATAGTAGTCGTCTTTTACATGATCGGGAATTGACAGTCCAAGCCCATAAGAAACATCCTTTTCAATCAAGTTTGAACCAATGGCTCCTGTATCGAAATGATGCGGCCAAACCCGTATATCAGAAAACAAATCGAATTGACCTGCCGCCAGTGCGAGCGCTTTATCGGCCAACCATCGGAGTTGAATATGCGCCTTCAAGTCTTCTTCCTTCAATTTTGGAAAGGATGAATCATCGTTGAACGCATCGGTATAAGGAATTTCATAGTGCAGATCAAAAGAGTATTCCTTCTCAATTTTACAGAATGCGCGCTCTCGTTCAATCCAATTAACAATGTCAAGGTGCTTTGCTCCGCCAAGCGGAAAGGAAGCTTCGATGCCTGAAATAGGATGTATAAAATCCAATGAATACGCATCAACGTTCAGCGCCAATGTGAGCCCTTTTTTATCGAGTGCATGCGTTTCAAAGCTCTTCGAAATCGGATTCCAACCCACATTGGTGTGGCTGTCATCATCTTTCGCAGGAAGAAAGCTTTTCGAGGCGGTAGCTAAATACTGCACCGCACGGTGAAGTGGCTCGGTGTGCTTCATGAATTAATCACCTCTACTCCTTTCCAAAACGCAACCTTCCCTTCGATGCTTTTCGCCATTTTTGATGCCTCAGGATAATACCAAGCTGCATCTTTGTTCACATTGCCTTCTACTTCGATCGAATAGTATGATGCCGTTCCTTTCCAGTGGCAGACCGTATGCGTATCAGAGTCTTTGAAAAACGCTTGATTTATTGAGTCCTTAGGAAAATAATGGTTTCCTTCAATCACGGTTGTATTGTCGCTTTCAGCGATCACTGTTCCATTCCAAATTGCTTTCATAATTGTTGTTTTTTGTTCTGACGGATACCCCGTATCATCCTTTCAAATGACGTTGAAGCTGCATTTTCCAATGCCTCCGACTTCAGCTGATACGGTTGTACCTTTTTCAATAAATATGGCAGCTGTTGAAGCTCCTGCCATGATGATATGTCCCGCTTTGATCTTCTCGCCATATTGGTAGGCTAGTCTCGTGGCGGCCTGCAGCGACCGCCAAGGATCGCCTAAGATATCAAATGACGACCCTTCTGCTTTTAGTTCGTTATCGAATGAAAGTGTCATTTTCAAGTTTTTAATTTCCCGCGATGGAGTAATCCAATCGCCTACTACCACGCCCGTTGATGAGCAGTTGTCTGCAACTACGTCTTCTAAGCTGAATTTGAAATTCTCAAACCGCGAGTCGATTATTTCAATCGCACAAGCCATGCCGTCCACATACTGATCGAGATCATCCAATAGCACTTCACCTTCGATGTCCTGTGAAACCCTAAAGCATATTTCAGGTTCTGCCCTGGCGTGGATGTATTTTTCCATGCGAACTGTTCCACCGTTCTCAACCATCATTTCATCGGTCAACCTTCCCCAAATCATATCGCGAACACCCATTTGTCGCATCTTAGCCTCAGAAGTAAACCCCATTTTCAATCCGATGATCCTTTCTCCGCGCTTCAATCGCAAATCAATCATCGCCTTTTGAATGGCATAAGCTTCATCCAGTGAGAATTTAATTGCTTCACTTATTTGTTTAACTGGATTGGTATTAATGGCTGCGTTATCAAATATTTGAGCAATTTCATTTATATCCATGTGGTGTTTGTTTTTCAATGATTCGAAGTTGATTGATTTTGATACACGATTGCAAAGAAAACCATTCTGAATTTGGCGTGTAAGGAATAAAATTCTTCTTACTCCTTTTCAAATATGGCATCACAGAAATACGACTTGGAGTCGAAAATCTTATCCTTCAATACCAGTGACGTGTGGTTTGTAATTGCTTGCAATGCGCGGTCGTCATATTTTCTTGAAACTTCGGTAAACACCTTCTCTTCTTTCTGAAAATGGAAGGTTCGATCTAGAGCTTTGATACTTACATCTTGCTCAGCCAAAGATGTAATGTAACTGTAGGCAATTCCTTTATCTTGGTCGTATTGCGGTGTGTGTGAAAACATCTCCCGGTTGAAATCGCCTCCCAATTCTCTATTAATGCGGTCGAGTAAGTTTAAGTTGAATTCAGATGTAATGCCCTGAGCATCATTGTATGCGGGTAAAATAATCGATTCATCCTTGATTAGGTCAACCCCGAGTAAGAGCCGATCGCCCGACTGCATCGTGGCGCTGAGTTTCAGCAAGAACTCGTTGGCTCGGTCATCGAGCATGTTTCCGATGTTGGAGCCCATGAAAAGGATGACTTTCGGTCTTTTACCTGAAAGTTTAGACAGCGCTTCAAAGTATTCGTCTTGAATTCCTTCAACTTGAATTTCTGGAATGTTAGCTGCAACGCGCTTTTCGAGTTGCTCAATTGCGTTGAGCGAAATATCGATTGGTCGATAGGTGAAATTGAGGCTTTTTAAGGCTTCCAAGAGATGCATTGTTTTTGACCCGTCACCGGCTCCAAGCTCAAACAAATCAAAATCATCAAACCCAGCGATTAAAGAAGACGTTAATCGCTCGGTTTGATTGGCGAAAATCTCCTCTTCGCATTTGGTGAGGTAATATTCGGGCATGTTCATTATTTGAACAAACAGTTCATCGCCTTTCTTGTCGTAAAACCACTTTGACGACAGTCTTTTCGGAGATTGACTTAATCCTTCCTCTACTTCCTTTGCAAACAGTTCTAGTGTGTTATCCTTCATCTTTTGCCAATCGTATTCCCGAAAATTGCCACTGCATTAGTGGGTGAAAAAAGTTCCTGTAAGTTATTCTTGAATGGCCATTCGGTGTGGCATTGCTAGCGCCACGCAACACCATTTGATTCATCATAAACTTTCTATTGTATTCGCCAACGGCACCTTTTGGTTTTTTATATTTTGGATAAGCCAAGTATGCACTCGAAGTATGCTCCCACCTGCTGCCCCACTTGAACGCTTTACTTGCCACTTCCCATTCAAATTCAGTGGGTAAACGCATGCCACGCCATTCAGCGAAAGCAGCCGCTTCAAAATGCGAGATATGCACAAGCTGTGCATTTTCATTCAATGGCAACAAGCCAGAAAGCGTGAATTGAAACCATTGCTTATCAACCTTCTTCCAATAGAGCGGTTTGGCAATGGCGTGCGCATTAACCCAAGCCCAGCCTTCATCCAGCCACAAATCGTGTCTTTTATACCCGTCATCTTCTATAAATTGCAGGTAGTCAGCATTTGTAACAAGACTTTTTGAGATGAGAGCATCGTTTAAAAACACCTCGTGCTGACCGTGTTCATTGTCGAAGCTAAATCCATCGCCTGAATGGCCTATCGCATATTTTCCGGCATCAATTCCAACAAACCCGTGCGCTTCGTTTTCATCATTCACAAGGCAAAACCCTTCTTTGAAGGTCGGGTGAATTGGATTCAGACTGAGCATATACTTGATGTCGGTTAGCAAAAGTTCTTGATGCTGTTGCTCGTGGTTGAGTCCGATCTCCAGGAGCGATGCAATCGTATCGAATGCTACGGAGTTAAACAGCTCCGTCATCGCATGGTCTACATGCGCTCTGTAACGGTAAACCTCTTCCACAGTGGGTCGTGTCATTAACCCTCTTTGCATGCGCTCAGTTCGCGCTCCAACGGCATTGTAATAGCTGTTAAACAAGAAACTAAAATCAGGATGGTATTCTTTATAACCGTTGAGGTACTCTTTCAGCAAGAATGTCTCGAAAAACCATGTAGTGTGTGCAATATGCCATTTTGCTGGACTTGCAAACGCTGAACCTTGAGGTACGTAATCTTCAATCAAGAGTGGTTCGCACAATTTCTCAGTGTGTGTGCGGACTTCAACATATTTATTGACTAACTCCATGTTAAACAAACTCAGCTCAGGGTATGGTTTTAAGAAAAAGGTAAACTCAGGTTTAATTGTTTAGCATAATCTAAAATCAGCTTTCTTTTGTAGTCGTGCAAATGGTCGTAGACACCCACCGCAAGCTCATTCATAAGCTTATTTCCCATAATATACACCGCAGCATTTTCGCCTATATCCTTTTTAATGAGTGCTTGAATGGGTTTATAGGTATTTGAGATGACTGCCTCTTTCGCGGATTTGGCAGAACGAATCGCTTCCATTTCCTCTTTGGTTGGCTTAGGGTTAACGAGCTGTGTCATCGAAAGCCCATGCTCTATGGCCGTTTGTTTTGACACCTTCACCTTTTCGAGCAGGCGTTGCTTAAATGCTTCAGTGAGGATTTTTTTGGAAGCCTTGGACTCCATAAAAAACGAGCTGATCACACTTTTGTTCTTGGCTAAGGCCAATAGAAAGTCTTTGTCCATAATTTGATACGCAGGTCGGTTGCTCTCCTCTGCCAACTCTTCTCTGAACGCCATTAGCTGCTCAAAAATGAACCATTGCACTTCTGACATTCCGTCCATATCGCGGGTCTTGAAATGATTGCTGTTTTCTGTGGCCTCAAAGTTTTGGCTTTCAAAAAACATTCGCTCTTCGGTTACCCAATTCTCCATATTTTTTTCTGCAATGCGATTGGTGAGTATTGACTCAAGTTGATGTAAAAACCTTACATCGTCACCGGCATATTTAATTTGTTTTTCAGTGAGTGGACGTTGAAACCAATTGCTTTTTTGGGATGATTTATCGGTTTCGAATTCCAAAACTTGACTGAGAATACTGCCAAGAGAAACCTGCGAGTAATCGAGAAGTTTTGTTGCAATACTCAAGTCAAAGAGGTTTTTTGGTTTACACCCTAAGTGATGAAAAAGTCGGATGTCTTCGCCAAACTCGAACGCGAGTTTTTTGATGTTTGGGTTTTCGATAAGGGAAAATGTGCTCGAAATATCGATATCTGGGCTCAACGGATCGATGATAAAGCACTCGTCCTTCGCAGCCAATTGCATCAAGCACATGGTGAAACCGTGCCTGTACCTATTTTTATCAAACTCTAGATCTACAGCAATGCTTTGTTGACCATTCAGATGTTCAACTGCATCAAGCAACTCTTTTTTCTTCGTAATAACCTTTTCTTCCAAGTCTAAAAAATGTGTGGCAAACTTAGTCTTAATGGCTTTGGACATGAAATTTCTTTAGATTTCTCAGGATAATTTATTCAAAACATCTTTCCTTTCAATCCGTCTATTTACTTTCGAGTCAATTATTTGAGCGTGAGACGAAGGAAAATTAAGGCTGTGCTTTTTTCGATGTTATTGGGGATTTCCTCGATAACGCTTTGTGCACAAGAGAATAACGTTAAATCTGAAGCTTCAGAAAGCCTCTCAAGCAATTCAAAAATTGATTTTGAAGCACACCGTGCTGGGTCTAATATTGAGTTAAAATGGACCGTCTCTGGTCTCGTAAAGTATTTTTCTGTCGAGCGAAGCTTAGATAAGGATAGTTGGGAGCCAATTTTAACGATGACAGGCTCGAATCAGACGCTGCATAAAACTGAATATTTCGATATCAATTATGACGTTCCCTCAGTAAAGTTATTTTACCGGGTGAACTACGTGTTGTATTCTGGTGAAATTGTGACGTCTAATGTGGCTTTCGTTCCTGCCTATGACGATTTAAGCATGTTTGAAGAACGCTTGATCAAAACGATTTACGATCCGATCAGGGTGGGTGCTAAGCTCAACTTGTTTTTTGTGAATTTTAGCAGCGAGGATTTACTGTTGGTTTTGAGAGACCAATGCAGTCAAGAATTTTATGCGAAGGTGAAGTACTTACCTCAAGAAGATACGTATTTGGTGACCAATGTGAGTGGTGATATTCCTTCTGGCCAATACTTGATTACTGCATCAAGTAAAAAGCACATTTACAGTTCGAAACTTCGGATAGAGCTAACTCAGTAATTTTTCTGAGCGTTGGTCGCGAGGCTAGACATGCGTTTGAAGATTACGATCAACGACAAAATCAACACCACTATTCCAGCCAAGGCAAATCGAAGGTAAAGCTGATTTCGTTTTAGATCTTCGCGGGTAAGCGCAAGTTCAGCGAGCAATGCCTCGTTCTTTCTTGATTCTTCTTCAAAATTGTACCTGCTTTCAACAAAGGCAATCAATTCTTGATTCTTCTTTCGTTCGCGCACTTCGATAAACTTGATCAGCTGTGAGGTGTATGTTTCCGCCCCCACTAAATTGCCCATCGCGGCATTGGCTTTTATCAACCCAATCAATGTTGAATCACGGTCAATCATGTAATCTACAGAGTCTGACAACGCGAGTGAATACTCAAAGGAGGCTGCGGCTTCTCGCATTCTGCCCAAGCGCATCAGCACGCTTCCTTTGCGTTGGTTGGTAAATACCTCTCCTGGTAAATCCTCTGTGAAAGGATATAGAGCGATCATTTTATCATAAATGCGCAAGGCGTCTTTGTATTTATGCCTTCGCTCTAATGTATTCGCCATTTCACTCATACAAGACTGTGCCAAGTGCATTTCCTCTTGTTCTCGAAAAATCTGCATCGCATGCTTAAGCACGTTATCCGCAGAATCGAACTTGTTTTGCCTATTTAAACTAATACCCAACGCATATTCTAAATTGGCAAAAAGAGTTGCATCTTCCTCAGAATTGATCAATTCTAATGCCCTCTGCTGACGATCCTGTGCTTTCTTGAAATTACCACTGGAAATATACACGCCTGCCATGTTGTTTAATGCGTTGACTTGCATGGCCGTATCTCCATGTGATTTTCCATATTCCCAATTATCGTGGAAGTATTTTAAAGCAGGGCCAAAGTCGTTTTGCATGGCAGCTCGAATACCTCTAAGTGAGAATGAAATCATATAGAACGATGAATCTCCTTCATTGAGTGATTCACGTTCTAATATATCTGCTACGGAATCTAATTTGTCAGGATTTGGAAAAGTAATAGCCTCAGCTTCATAAGCTACTTTGTTTAGGTATTCACTTTTATCGTTCTGAGGATGTTGATCACCTTCACTGGCTAAAGCAAATGACACAAAGAAAATCAAGCTTAAACTGGATAGTAAGTTTTCATAGAGATCATTTCCTACGCAAGTTAGTGAAAAATGTTTTCAACAATTTAAAAAAATCGGTGCATCCTAAAGGAAATCGCTCATTTAGGAGAGTTATTGACACCTTAATTCGCTCAAAACCAACATTAATTCTGCGATTCACAGCGAATTGATTTATTTTCATGCCTTAAACAATTCAAACAAACCTTTATTAATTCAAATTTTTATGAAAAAGCTAGTTTTATTCGCAGCTATTGCTGCCTTGGTAGGATGTACAAAAGAATCTGAAATCGCCCTTACAGAGTCTAGCAATTAACGTGTTGAACTTTCTACTGACGGTAGTTTTGATGTAGGAACGGTGGGTGCCAATGGCGTGGCCACCATCACCTATAACCTTACAGAGTTAAAAGACATTTGTGCCTGCGCTGTCTCTGAAGAAGTCGTTTCAAGTTTAGCCATCAATTACACGGCCAACGCAGGCTATTTCTTGGCAGGCATAGGATCAGGGGTTAATTCGCACACCACGTTCTCTATTGCACTTGCGCAAGACGGAAGCGCATTGAGTTGGGTCGATAATGCGGTGATATTTACATGTGAGAGCACTACTGAGCCGTGCAATTTGGATGTGATTAACGCAGATTCTTACAACTGTGAGAACAGCACATCTACTTGCGGACAGGCTATCATTGGCGGTGCAAGCGGTTCAGACTACAATGCGTGTAACTATCCTTGGTTAGTGGCAAAAAAGACGAATAAATAAGATAATTCGAATCCCACAAAAAAGGCTGCCCAAGGGCAGCCTTTTTTATTTTGAAATCTTTCGCATCCGCATGCTCAGTGGGGTCACTTCAAGGTATTCATCTTCACGGATGTATTCCATGGCTTCTTCCAGTGAAAAGCGAACCTTAGGAGCAACACTTGCCGCCCTGTCGGTTCCTGTAGAACGTACGTTGGTCAGCTGCTTACCTTTAATCACGTTCACTTCCAGGTCGTTGTCTCTTGAATTCTCTCCAATCACCTGACCTTTATATACTTGCTCATTTGGATCAATAAAGAACCTTCCACGGTCTTGCAGTCGGTCGATGGCAAAGGTGAGTGCTTGACCTGTTTCGCTAGAAACTAGCGCGCCCTTCTCTACTCCGCCCATTTCACCTTTGAATGGCTTATAAGCGCTAAATCGGTGATTCATTACTGCTTCACCGGCCGTTGCGGTCAAAATTTTGTTTCGCAAACCGATCAAGCCACGCGAAGGAATGTCAAACTCGATGTGTTGAATATCTCCTTTGCTTTCCATAATCAAAAGATCGCCTTTGCGTTGCGTAACCAATTCGATGGCCTTGCCGCTAAACTCTTCAGGAACGTCAATCACCAATGTTTCGAATGGTTCAGATTTCACTCCGTCAATTTCTTTGATGATTACCTGAGGCTTGCCTACTTGGAGTTCGTAACCTTCTCTGCGCATGGTTTCGATGAGTACACTTAAGTGAAGTACTCCTCTACCAAAAACATTGAATTTATCCTCTGTGTCGGTGTCCTCTACGCGAAGTGCAAGGTTTTTCTCGGTTTCTTTATACAATCTATCGCGCAAGTGTCGTGAAGTAACCAATTTTCCTTCTTTACCGAAGAATGGTGAATTGTTGATGGTAAACAGCATACTCATGGTAGGCTCATCCACGCTAATTCGCTTTAGCGCCTCAGGGTTTTCCATTGCAGACACCGTATCTCCAATTTCAAAATCGTCCATTCCAACTATGGCACACAAGTCGCCACTTCTAACGCGGTCAACTTGCTGTCTTCCCAGGCCTTCAAAAACGAACAGTTCTTTCACCCTATTCTTCTTCTTCACTCCATCTTTCTTCATAAGGAAATAGTCTTTTCCTGCATGAAGGTCGCCACGGTATACTTTTCCAATGGCAATTCTTCCTTTGAAACTGCTAAAGTCGAGTGAGGAAATTTGCATTTGCGCGTCACCATCGTAATAGGTTGCTTCAGGAATTTCCTCAATGATGGTATCTAAAAGCTCAACGATATCTGTTGTTTGTCGCTTCCAATCTTTGCTCATCCAACCGTGCTTTGACGAACCGTAAAGCGTCTCGAAATTCAATTGATCTTCGGTAGCATCGAGGTTAAACATCAGATCAAACACTTGTTCGTGCACTTCGTCAGGCCGGCAATTTTCTTTATCCACTTTGTTTACAACAACGATGGGCTTCAGGTTTAATTCGATGGCTTTTCCCAACACGAATCGGGTTTGCGGCATTGGTCCCTCGAATGCATCAACAAGCAGTAATACTCCGTCTGCCATTTTCAACACGCGCTCTACTTCGCCTCCAAAGTCAGCGTGACCGGGAGTGTCAATGATGTTAATTTTTACTCCTTTATATTGTACCGAAACGTTTTTTGAAAGAATGGTAATTCCTCGTTCGCGTTCTAAATCGTTGTTGTCTAGGAGAAGGTCAACTTGTTCTTTTCGATCATCCAACAATTTTGCAAAATGAATGATTTTGTCAACGAGGGTAGTTTTACCATGGTCAACGTGAGCGATAATCGCTATGTTTCTAATTGATTGCACTGATTTCTAAGCCTTGAATTTAGCGGCTGCGAAGGTATGTTTAATTCGGCACAAAAAAGTGGGTGCAACCATTATTAAATGATTGCCATTCTTTTGCATAACATCTGCAAAGCATTAAAGCGCAACCACCTGCTTTTGCTGGTCATTGTCGATCACTGACTTGGGAAGTGCAAGGCGTATCTCATCCCGCAATGCCTTAATCATCTGAGATTTTAACCCTTTTCGCCTTCGCACAATGCTAATTTCACGCACAGGGTTGGTTTGTTCAATGAACTTAACACGGTCTATTTGCTCAAGTGTTAGGGTGTCGAGTGCAAGTTCAGGAATGATGGTCGTTCCGCCTTCTTTGTCAACCAATCGAATGAGGGTTTCAATGGATCCGCTCTCGTATTCAAAATCGAAGGATTTATAGGCTGTTTGATCCAATGAGCAGAGGTTGAAGGTTTGATTTCTGAAACAGTTTCCTTCGCTCAACACCCAAAGTTTTGAAGATAGTATTTGATCGATCGTTACGCGATTGCCGAACCTAGCGGTCATTTCGGGATCGGAATACGACAATAATTTCTCGTAAAAAATGGGTTCTTCTGAAATACCCGATTCACCCAATGGCGTGGATAATATGCCTACATCCAGTTTGTCGCTGTGCAGACGATCAATGATTTCTTCGGTTTTGTATTCAGTGAGTTTCAATTTAACGCTGGAGAACTTCTTTAAAAACGCACCGATAAATAATGGAACTAAATAAGGTGCTAAGGTTGGAATGATCCCAACGTGTAATTCGCCCGAAACCATCCCTTTACTTTCTGAAATCACATCATCAATGAGCTTTAATTCGCTCATCGATGCCTTCGCTTGTTCGAGAATACGCTTACCCACTCCCGTAAACACCAAGGGTTGTTTTGATCGATCAACGATGGAAACCCCGAGATCATTCTCAAGCTTTTTGATTTGCATGCTCAGTGTGGGTTGAGATACAAAGCAACTTTCAGCTGCTCGGCTAAAATTGCCATAATAGTCTAAGGCAATCAAATAGATGAGTTGTTGTATTGTATAATTCATTTCAATACAAATATAAATAGTATTGATTTCGCGAATGGGTCATTCACGTATATCTTCGAAGTATGAAAAATTTAGAAAACACGATAGGTTTAAACAAAGTAGAATCAAAAGATTTGGTAAACAAGCTAAATGTACTCTTAGCAAATTACCAAGTATTTTATCAAAATCTCCGGGGTTTTCATTGGAACATTAGCGGTCCAAGTTTTTTTGAGTTGCACGCGAAATTCGAAGAACTCTACACAAGCGCAAACTTGGCTGTAGATGAAATCGCTGAGCGCATACTTACACTTGAGGCCCAACCGCTTCACACATTTTCAGATTATTTGGAGAATTCGTCCGTATTGCCTGCAAAAGATATGCGCACAGCGAAAGATACTGTGAGCACAACGATGAACAACCTGACCACTTTGATAGAGTTAGAGAGAGAAATTTTATCGATGGCAGGCGAAATGAACGATGAAGGAACAGATGCGCTGATGAGCGATTACATTAGAGAACAAGAAAAAGTAGTTTGGATGCTGCGCGCATACAACTCATAAATTTTCATAGTAGGTTTAGGTTGAAAAGAAGGCTCCTTAGTTGGTGCTTTCTTTTTTTAAACAAATATTGCTTTAGCTTCGCTCCGTGAAAATTGGTGAAATAAATACGCTTCAGATTGAGAAGGAAACGGCCATCGGATTATTCTTGGCGGACGACCTCGGCATGGAAGTACTTCTTCCGAAAAGGTATGTGCCGAAAAATTATGAGGTTGGCGGTAAGATTGACGTATTTATCTATCGAGATTCAGAGGACCGATTGATCTCGACCACGGAAACACCAATAGCCAAACTGAATGAATTGGGTTGGATGACCGTAAAGAGTGTGACTGAAGCCGGTGCATTTTTAGATTGGGGTTTGAGTAAAGATTTGTTTGTTCCGATGAAGGAACAAGTGATCAAGCTGAAGGAAGGCGACACGCATTTGGTATTCGTATACCTCGACAATCTGACACAGCGGCTCGCTGCCTCTCCCCGACTCGAACGATATTTAAAGGAGCTGCCCGAAAACCTTTCAAAAGGAACGGAGGTGAGCGCATTGATTTGGAAAGAACATGAATTGGGATTTCAAGTTGTGGTGAATGACCGTTTCTTGGGTATGATTTATTCCAACCAAGCTTTTCAAGACCTAAAAATTGGAAAAACAGTGATCGCCTTTGTGAATGCCATTCGTGAAGATGGACGGATTGATGTATTGCTGCAACGGCCCGGACACGAGTCAATCGATGATGCAACGAAGCAATTGATTGATGCATTGGAAAAAAACAACGGCTTTCTATCGCTCACCGATAAAAGTTCACCGGAAGAAATTTACGCAGCACTCTCAATGAGCAAAAAGTCGTTTAAAAAAGCTGTAGGCGGACTCTACAAATCAAAAATGTTGGTGATGCAAAACGATGGCATCAAGCTGATTTGAGCTTACCTGCAATCCAGCCTGTGGTCCAAGCCGCCTGAAAGTTAAAACCACCTGTCACTCCATCGATGTTCATGACCTCACCACAGAAATAGATTCCAGGCACTTTTCTACTCTGCATGGAATTGACGTCAATATCATCTAAGCTGACGCCTCCTGCGGTCACAAACTCTTCCTTGAATGTAGTTTTACCTTCCACGCTGTAGTTATCGTTGGTCAAGGTATTGACGATCTTATTTATTTCTTTTTTACTGAGGTCGAGCCAGCGCTTTTCTGAAGATACATGTGCCTTTTGGAGAATAAACTGCCACAATCGCGATGGAAGCCCAAACGGATTAAGGTTGGCCATGATTTTTTTGTCTTTGTTTAAATCCAGAAGTTCGAGTTCGTGTCTAAGTTCTGACTCCTTCAGTTGATCGAGCCAATTTACTTGCACTTCAAACGTGTATTTAAGTGAAGCGAGGTCGACCGCGCCAAAAGCGCTCAATTTTAATACGGCCGGGCCACTCATTCCCCAATGTGTTACCAACAAAGGCCCCGACACCTCGAGATTGGTGGTACGCACGCGCAGTCGGGCGCTTGAAACACTCAATCCCATGAGTTGAGTGATCGATTCATGCGGCATATTAAAGGTAAAGAGCGATGGCACGGGATCAACAATTTCGTGACCCAAATCTTCTAACCATGTCAAACCTGCCCGTTTAGGACTTCCACCCGATGCGATAATCACCTTGTCAAACTGTTGACTTTCACCGTTCGCGAGTAGCGAAAATCTATTTTCAGTAGGAGTAATTGCACTTATCGGAGTATTGAGATGCGTATTCACATTCAATTGACGCGCAGCAGCGAGAAGTGCATTGGCAATCGTGTGCGAATCATTGGTAACAGGAAACATACGTCCATCACTTTCTGTTTTAAGCTCTACTCCTTGACCGTTGAACCAATTGATGGTGTCTTGCACTTGGAATTCGGAGAATGCGTGTTTCAGAAACTTTTCTCCACGCGGATAATTCTTTGACAGGTCTTTTCCATGATAACATGCATGGGTAACATTGCATCGTCCTCCTCCACTTATCAAAACCTTAGACAGCGTTTTCGAGCTTTTCTCGAACAAATGCACTTGCGCATTCGGGTGGTGCGTTTTGGCTGAAATGGCAGCGAAGAAACCTGCGGCTCCCGCTCCGATTACTGCTACTTTCAAGTTCTTGGTTTTAGAATGTAGCGCTGATAATATGAAAGCAATATTGACGTAAGCGGAATAGCGATGATCAATCCCATAGCGCCCAGGAGACTGCCCCAAACACTTAAACTTAGAAGTATAATTGCCGGATTGAACCCACTGAATGAGCCCATAAACTTGGGCGTTAGGTACAAATCTTGAGCGAGTTGCACCAACGCAAAAACCAATCCAACCAGGCCTAAAAGCATCCAGAAATTATCACCTGATTGGATACTGTGAAGCGCTGTTAACCCGAATGAGGGAATCACCCCTATTATTTGTGAGTATGGGATGTAGTTCAGTATACCAAGGGTGATTCCTAAAAGGATTGCAAAAGGAAGACCGATGATCGAAAAACCAATAGAAAACAAAATGGCAGAAATGATCACGATGTACGTTTGCGCTTTGAAGTATCCATTCATTCCTGCCTCCATATCGTCAACCAATCCAAAAAGAAAGGATTGATACTTTTCAGGAATTAATTTTCTCCAATTTTTTGAAATCGACCCATAGTCGAGCATGATAAAGACAACATACAGGGCATATGTGACCGTGCCAAACAGCGCTCCTATCACTCCTACTGCGCCACTTACCAAGTTCCAACCGCTTGAAAGAACGGTGGCAGCTTTATCAACCAAGCCCTCCTGTTCGAGAATAGATTTATAGTTATAACTAGAAATGAATGCGTTTATGCGCTCGCCAAGGTCTTTTGGAATCCATTTGGGCCACGTCATCGAGTTCATTTGAGAAGCAATCAACTTTTGCACTTCCAGCACTTCGTCAATCATGATGGGAACCAAAATTATGCTGAGTGTGCCGATTATTGAGACGATCAACGTCAAAGTAATCAAAACAGCTAAGATGCGTTTTCGAACCAATTTTTGGATCAAATGAACCAAGGGCTCGAGCAAATACGCTGTAAGCCAAGCCAACAAAAATGGCACAAGGACCGCGGAAAGCTCATCGAGAAGAAAGTAAGCCAGCACAAAAGCGACTGCAGCAATGATCATGCGCACAAAACGGTCAAAATCTATTGGATTGTCGAACATAAATAATGGATTTAGTGGTTTGAGTGGTGCGTGTTTGAAGCTAAAGTAATTGCTTTTATCAAATTGTCTTGATAAATGTTCCTTCACCAAATGGCAAGCATTGGGCTTTCAGCGTGACTGAATCACGGGTGAACACGCCCTCTAACTCACCGCCTCTTTCACTCGCTTGAAATGCGTTGAGCACATGCTTACCAAAGCGTTCAGACCAAAAAGGAATCAAAAGTAGATGCGCACTCCCCGTGGCTTGATCTTCTAAAAAACGAATGTGAGGCAGTAACACACGCGACACAAAATCGTGCGTACTTGAAGGTGCGGTAATCACATAGCCAAAGGTGTCAGAACTGCGAAGCGCCTCCCAATTGGGTTTTATTTCGATGATGTCTTTTTCGTTTTCAAAGAGCACCAAGTCTTTGTTTGATGATTTGAAGTACGCCACTGCTTTTCCATGAAACCCTTTTTTAACATGGTCAGGAATGTGCACTTCTTCGCATAAAATTGCTTCTCCTGACATCGTCACAAATCCTTCACCTACTCCACCTTTCAAAACGCCATGTGGATAGTTATACGTGAATTCATTTACGTGCGGATACAGCTTCTGCAGGGCAAACGTGGCTGCCATGGTTCCGTGACCGCACAACCCTATTTCAGCCATTGGGGCAAACCATCGCACGCTGAACGTGTCATCGTTTTCACGCTTTAGAAAAGTAGTTGCGGGTAAATTAAAATCGCTTGCGATGCGCTGTAGTTCATTCCCATCGCTGAGGTCGTCAACCAACAGCACGCAACACTGGTTTCCTCGGGCGTGCTGACCTGTGAATACATTGATCAGGAAAAAATTATGGGTTGACATCGTTAGAAAAAGGATAAAAAAAAGGAGGAACAAATGCTCCTCCTTTTACTGTTTTTTATGCCAATGACCATTCAGGTTGGCTCAACTTCTTCATTGTTCTCTGATGAATTTTGAGCGCCTCGCCCCACGATGGAACGCTTCGGTATGGCAAATTAAATTCTTCAGCCGTTGCCTTCACAATTTTGGATATGGCAGGATAATGAACATGACTCACACTTGGAAAAATGTGGTGCTCGACCTGATAATTCAATCCACCGCAATACCACGTGAGCAGTTTATTGGTAGGAGCGAAATTGGAAGTTGTATTGAGCTGATGGCTTTCATACGACTGATCGATTACTCCAGCATCACTATTGATAAAGTCGTGATTTTCCATAATGTGGGCAGGTTGAAAGATCATTGCCAACATCAATCCACCTAAAATATGCATGATCACAAAACCAGTCAACACCAACCACACGGGATAACCCAATGCCAATGGAAGAACGAGCGTGTATCCAATATAGATGATTTTAGAAACTGCAATGGTTAAAATCGCGTTGAAATAGCTCACACCTTGCGCTTGCACCAACCCTACTTTAGAGTATTTGGTGATTCGCTTGAAATCCTTCAAAAGCACCCAACTAAAGGTCATCAACGAGTAAAGCACCCAAGAATAGATGTGTTGACCTCTGTGACGTTTTTTCCATGGCTCACTTGGTGTGAACCGCATGATATTTCCGGCTTCCAGGTCTTCATCCATACCGTGTACATTGGTAAAGCTATGGTGAAGAACATTGTGCTGAATTTTCCACGAAAGCGCATTTCCACCGATAATATTTAAAGAATATGCAAACAAATTGTTGACCCATTTCTTGTCAGACAATGAGCCGTGATTTGCATCGTGCATGATGCCCAAGCCGATGCCTGAAACGCCTATTCCCATCAACACCGAACAAATGAGGTAAGGCACCGTGCCCAAATTCATTGTCACTTGAAAAATATAAGGAATGAAATACAAACTGAACATGGCTAGAGCCTTGATCGCCACTCGGTAGTCACCCGTCCTCTTAATGTTGTTTTCTTCAAAGTAAGCATTCACTCTTTTACGAAGTGTCTGCGAGAACTCTTTACTTGAAGCACGATTGAATCGCGGTGCTGTTTCTATCAAAATATATTGAATTAGTTAAACTTTTGCTTTATCACTTCTTAATTGATGGCCACAATTTTAATATCAAATGTTAAATCTTTCCCTGCCAGCGGATGATTTGCATCTAAAGTAATACTATCCTCTTTTACTGCGGTGACGGTAACTGGAATTTGTCTTCCATCTTCTAAATTCGACACCAATCGCTGTCCTTCATGCGGATTCAATTCGGCTGGAATTGAACTCACCGGAACTTCATACACCAATTCTTCTTTCACATCACCATAGGCTTCATCCGATGGAATGGTAAACACTTTACTTTCCTCTAGTTTCATACCTACTACTGCTTTGTCAAATCCAGGAATTACTTGTCCACTTCCAACTTCAAATGTCAATGGGTCTTTCCCTTCTGATGAGTCAAACAACTGACCATCGCTTAATGTTCCCTTGTAATGAAGCGATACGTTATCGCTTTTGTCTACAACCTTCATAACTACGTTTTAAAACTGATTCATAATTAGCGCATAAAAATGCAAACTTTCTTATGCGCTCAATAATTGGCACAAAGGTAAGGCCTTCTTACTCGAATACCAATTTTGCGATGGAATGTATTCCTAGTAAGGTGTTAATATCCTTTTTATGGAGACGAATCAGTCTAATCTCCCATCCAAGTTACTCTTTTATAGGATAATATATTTTGGTCAGCCACTGCGATGTGTCGGCTTGCTTGGTGGGGTCAGTCACGTATTCTTCGATGGCCATTCCCTGGCTTTGAATTCCGTTTTCTTCCATGTATTTTCCAATTTGCCTATGCACTTCTTCTGTTCCTTCATAGGCACCGTAATACTCTACAAGCAAGGCGTTGCCTAAAATAGCTTCGGAATCCATCCCATCCACCTTGCCTTCTTTCACTGGCACTCCTGCAAGTAAGTCGGTTGTTTGACTCTCTTCATCCCAAACAAAAAACACGCCTGTTGGCATACCCGCCATATCAAGTCCTGATGCGGTTACTGCCTCAAAGGCTGATTCAAAAGAGCTGTCAAAAAACGACTGCATGTCTGACCAAGAAATGGTTTTTCGAACCCCGATATACGTTCGCGGTTCAAGTTCAATCGTTTTGATCTCAAAAGCCGCCTTTTCGATTTCTGCAGCAGATTCTTCTGCTATCACCTTCAGTTTGTCCATGCCTTTCTGGAAATCTGGCCCTAACATTTCGTCCATATTCATAAACAAGTTCATGGCATTCATGGAAAAGGCGAGTCGGCATCATACGACCACGTAACCTTAACTCCATCTTCCGATTCCTCAACGGTTGTAGTGGCGTCAGCTTGGGCATCAAATGGCTCAAGAAAGTGAAGATGAGTCACTATAGAGTTGCCTGTAATGTCGGTAATGGTTTGTTGGCCTTTGCCCACGGAGTCATTTCCTGACCATGTGTATAGGGCACCAACCATGCCATCATTCTCAATGGTTATTGATTGATTTGGATCGAGCTCGCGCCAAGGCGACCACTTCTCCATTCCTTCGAAGTTGCTCACATAGGACCACACATGATCGTATGGCGCATTCACAATGGTTGAGCGTTCAACGTGTGTGTGACTGGGAGCGATAACTCCTAAGATGAGTACAATAAGCACGAGAGCGCCTAAAATGGCTCCTAAAATTTTGATGATTTTCATAGTGGTGTTAATTGGTTGTTCAATCAATATTAGAGAAATTTATTCACTTTTAATAATCAAACCTTTTGCGTTGATTTGAGGAATAATAAGCCACGATGAATCGATGTCCCTTTTTTATCTTTTTGGCCGCAGTATGTTTTGCGTCTTGCTCTCACGAACAAAGCGTGAAAAGCCTTTTAACACCTTTTGAAGCATCGGATTCCACGCAAACAGCAACCTATGATGAAACTATTCAGTGGTGGCGCGATCTTGAAAAAACATCACCTTATGTATGCGTAAGAGCGTTTGGTGACACGGATGCAGGATTACCCTTGCATGCAATTCTCATTAATTCTTCGAGAAATTTCAACCTCGAAACCATCCAGAAAAACGGAAAATTAAAGTGGCTGATCAATAACGGGATTCATCCTGGAGAGCCTGATGGTATTGATGCTTCGATGCTTTTTGCTCGAGAAATACTGAGCGATGAAGAATTTAAAAACACGTATAATGACATTGTAATTATGATCATTCCTGTGTACAATGTTGGCGGTGCATTGAATCGAAATTGTTGTTCGCGTGCCAATCAAAACGGACCTGAAAGCTACGGATTCAGGGGAAATGCGCGCAACCTCGACCTCAATCGTGATTTCACAAAAGCCGACAGTAAGAATGCGCAGTCGTTTATAGAACTGTTCGCCACGTGGAACCCTGATGTCTATTTGGAAACGCACGTAAGCAATGGAGCTGACTATCCTTACACCATGACTTACCTGCTTTCGCATCCCGATAAATTAACACCACCGCTTGATAAATATGTTGGACAAACGCTTTCAGAAAGCTTACTTGAAAAGATGAAGGCTCGAAACGATGAAATGATTCCCTATGTCAACCTGTTCGGCTCCCCGCCTGATTCCGGTTATTCATCGTTTTACGACACTCCGCGCTACTCTGCGGGATACACGGCACTTCACAATTCGATTGGCGTCCTCACTGAAACACACATGCTCAAACCCTTTAAGCAGCGCGTTGAATCAACGTTAAATTTCCTTCACGCCCTGGGCGAAACATTGATTGCTGACGCAGCAGAGATTAAAGAAAGCAGAGCGAAAGCCGATGAATTTCTCGCGCAACAATCTGAATTTGTCATCGATTGGGAAATTGATCGATCAAAGTCTGAAAAACTACATTTTAATGGATATCGCGCCTATTATGACACGAGCTCGGTTACGGGAGAACTGCAATTGTATTACGACCGCAGCGCACCTTGGGAAAAGCAGATTGACTATTGGGCTCATTTAAAACCTTTGAAGAAGGTTACAGCTCCATCGTACTACTTGGTGCCGGCTGCGTGGAACGAAGTGGTGCATCGACTAACACTGAATCACGTAGAAATGACTTTGCTGCCTGAAGACACCACATTAATGGTTACTTCGTACAAAATTTCCGATTACAAAACCAGCCCACAACCTTACGAATCGCACTATTACCATTATGACGTGTCAATGGAAGTAAGCACGGAGGATGTGAAGCTCCTAAAAAACAGTTATTACATCATCCCTGCGCAACAGCGTGCAAAACGATTGCTCGTTGAAATGCTCGAACCACAGGCGCCCGATGCTTATTTTAACTGGAATTTTTATGATGAAATTCTTCAGCAAAAAGAGTGGTTTAGCAGCTATGTGTTCGATCCTGAAGCCAGCCAATTGGTGAAAAATGAAGTAATTGCCGCAAAACTTAACGTATATGTTGATGCCGATACCGCTTCGCGAGACAATGCGCGTTCTAAACTAGCGTTTTTATATGAGCAATCGACTCATTATGAGCGCAACCGTCACATGATTTATCCTGTTTTTCGCATTGAGTAATCCACACGAAATACTCGAAAATTATTGGGGATTTAAGGATTTCAGGCCACTTCAACTCGACATTATTCAAAGCGTGTTGGACGGCAAAGACACCCTTGCCATCCTTCCAACGGGAGGCGGAAAATCGATCTGTTTTCAAGTTCCTGCCTTGGTAAAGCCTGGCGTATGCTTGGTGGTGTCGCCATTGATCGCGTTGATGAAAGACCAAGTGGACGCGCTCAACAAACGCAATGTAAAAGCCCTGTGCGCCACTTCTGAGTTTGATGCCTCGCAAATCGATGCCATCTTTGATCGTGCTATTTATGATGAGGACGTGAAGTTTCTTTACCTCTCGCCTGAGCGATTGAAAACCGATTTAGCCAAGGCCCGAATCGCCCAAATGAATGTATCGCTGCTCGCTGTTGATGAGGCGCATTGCATCAGCGAATGGGGGTATGATTTTAGGCCGCCTTACCTTGAAATAGCGGAGATCAGAACGCTTATCCCGTCTACTCCTGTTATCGCACTTACCGCAAGTGCTACGCCCTTGGTGAAGAAAGACATCCAAGAAAAGCTGCTTTTCAAAAAGGAAAACTTGTTTCAAAAGAGTTTTAAGCGCGATAATCTGGTGTATTACATCGATTGGGACGAAGACAAATTGGGAAAAATTGAACGGATCGCCAAGAAGCAAAAAGGCTCAGGCATCGTGTATATGCGCAGCAGAAAAGGAACGGAGCGGATTAGTCGCGAGTTAAAAAAGCGCGGACTGAGCATCGACTTCTACCATGCAGGACTCGACAATGAAATTCGCTCTGAAAAGCAACAGCGCTGGATGACGGGCGAATGCAAGATCATTGCTGCAACGAACGCATTCGGCATGGGCATCGACAAGCCCAATGTGCGCTTTGTGGTGCATGTTGACATTCCTGATACGCTCGAAAACTACTACCAAGAATGTGGCCGTGGAGGGCGCGATGGCAACAAGGCCTTTGCAGTGTCAGTGCTGACCAAAAAAGACGTAAGCAACTACATCGACAAGTCGATCCAGGCCTTCCCCTCCATCGATGAAATAAAACGCGTGTATGAGGCTACGGCTAGTTTTCTGCGCTTAGCCACCGGCAGCGGCAAAGACGAAACCTTTGTTTTAGATGTAGAATTGATGTGTCAGCAATACAACTTAGATGTGAGGCAAGCATTGCTCAGTTTAAAATTTGTTGAACGCGAAGGATACATACAATTCAACGAATCATCTGATTATTACTCAACCGTGATCATGAAGGCGAGTTATGAGCAGGTGTATCATTTTCGAAGTTCTGAGCACAAGCTCGCGCGATTGGTGGATGCGTTGCTTCGCTCCTACTCACGGCTTTTTGACGAATCGTCATCGATCAGTGAATGGACCTTGGCAAAACGCACAAAATGGTCGAAGGATAACGTAGTGAAAGGTCTTGAATGGCTGCACGAAGCTGAATACATTACTTACAACAAAGCCAGCAACTTACCGAAAGTGACTTACGTGTGCGAGCGCCTCGACAAGAAGAACCTTCGCTTTTCTGATGAGCACTATAAATTGCGAAAAGAAGTGACCCAAAATAAATCGGAAGCGATGCTGCACTTTATCGAGTCAACGTCAAAATGCAGAAGCAGAATGCTGCTTGAATACTTTGGCGAGCTCGATGCTGAAAAGTGTGGAATGTGCGACTTCTGCCTTAAACAAGTGTAACAAAATTCACAGCGAAGCGTCTGAAGATAATTCTATGAAATACCTCCTCTTTTTTTACTTCGTAGTAGTTGGGCTGTCATCGGTGGCTCAAACGATTACTGTAATAGACGAGGCAACCGGAGAACCAATTCCATACGCCACGGTGCTTATTCGCAATGGAGAATACGGCTTTGTGGCCAATGACTCAGGACGCATTGAATTGTTTAACCTGATGAAAAGTGATGTCCTTGAATTCAGATCGATCGGATATATCAACAAGAAAATCAAACAAACGGAAGTTTCAGATGGCGACAGTATTGGCTTGACATCATCAGCATTGGAATTGAATGAAGTCGTGGTGAGACCGATGCAGGCGGTTGAATACGTGAAATTGGCGTTGCGTTCCATTCCGAGTAACTATTACCCCGACTCGTTCGCGACCAAACATTATTACCGTGAATACTTAAAGGAGAATAACCGAATCATAAACCACGCAGAAGCGGTGCTTGAAGCCATTCAAACGGGCTATTTATCAGAGAAAGATTCGTTTGAATTTAGAATTTTAGCGGGATACAAAAGCCAAAAAGAGGACTTAGAATTTATGCTGAAGGAGCGCGATAAAGAAATCAAGAAAGAATTAAAAACGGCTGAAAAAGAAGGTCAAGAAATGACGGAAGAAGATTTCAAAATGCCACTTGAAATCGGCAATCCGCCTTTTTTAGCATTGATCGATCCGCTGCGCAATGCCGATAAGCTGTTTGTGGTGAATGATGACAACGTAGATTTTCTCGACAGCACTACGCATTCCAAATACGACTTTTGGTATGGTAAGCCCGTTGAATATGGCGGTCAATCATTAGTGGTCATCCATTTCGATCAAAGGAAAAACGTGAGAAAACCCATGCTCGCAGGCACCATTTGGATCGAGCAAGCGAGCAATGCATTTGTAAAAATTGAGTTCGGCATCAGCGAACAGGGCGAAAAACACATGGTTCCGACTTTCGTAAAGGCTGCCTTGTGGATTTATGGATTATCCTTCGACATTAAAAACACCCTCGTTGAATTCAACTATCAGCCGTTTAAAGGCAAATGGGCATTGGGTGGCATTCGGATGAAAGCAGATTTATTGTTAGAGAAGCGAAGGCTTTTCAGCGAAAATGACAAAAGTGATTTTGCATACGAATGCGAGATGCTTACGTCAGAACTCAGCACCTTGCCATATGCATTCATTTCCAAGCAGGAATACAACCGGAAAGTGCTTCTGTCAGAACAATTGCCAGACACTCCACGCGAAGAATGGCTCGAACTGAAACGAAAAAGCAGGATGTATAAATAGGTTTTAAAATTCCACCACTACTCTGCCCTTCGTTTTACCTTTTAAGATCAAATCCATGTGTTCGATGATAGCATCGAGCGTTATAAACTGGCCGTAACTCTTCAATTCGTTGATCTTCCATTCGGTGCTCAGGCGCTTCCAAATTTCCTTACGCAATGGCATATCGGTTTCTGCGGAATCGACACCCAGGATATTGATACCGTTGAGTAAGAATGGATACACCGTCATGTTGAGTTCGTGCGCGCCTACCAATCCGCAACTCGCCACGCTGCCTTTGCGTCCGCATCCTTTGACACATGTAGCCAAGGTATTTCCTCCAACCGTGTCGATGGCGCCAGCCCACTGGCTGCGCAACAACGGACGGTGCGATTGATCATTGGCAAATGCACGATCGACAATCTGTGTGGCGCCCAATTTTTTCAAATGCGCTGCTGCGTCTTTTTTTCCTGTCGATGCGATGACTTCGTAGCCTGCTTTCGCCAAAATTCCAACGGCCATGCTTCCCACACCGCCTGTGGCTCCCGTCACTAAAATCGGCCCCATACCAGGGTTCTGGCCCATTTTCTCCATTTTGTAAAGCGAAAGTGCTGCGGTGAATCCAGCAGTTCCATACACCATTGCCTCGCGCAAGTCAATCCCTAAAGGTTTCGGAACCACCCACGCTTCAGGAACACGGATGAATTCTTGAAACCCACCGGAAGTGTTCATGCCTAAATCGTAGCCTGTAACGATCACTTCATCCCCATTCTTAAACGCCTCAGAATCTGAATGAGCAACACTACCGCAGGCGTCAACACCGGGTGTGTGCGGGTAATTTCTAGAAATTCCTTTATGTCCTGATGCCGACAATGCATCCTTGTAGTTCAGCCCGGCAAAGCTGTTTTTAATCAGCACTTCACCTTTGGGGAGATCAGCAATTTTCTTGGTTTCGATGGTTCTTGAAAAAGTTCCATTCTCGAGTTCTCTAACGACTAAGGCTTTAAATTCAGTAGATTCATTCATGCCCTCGAAAATAGGGACATTCAGCATTGTGAGGTTTAAAGACGAAAGAATTTTGAGTTGTAACAACAGGACTCAAGGCCTTTCCTTCTTCGTAGCCAGTGTGTGAGATGCTCATTGTCTGTCACTTGATGCTTAACTCAATGTTGAATCTTGGGTGAAGACTTCACAGCAATAGCGATCAGAAAGTTCATGGTTAGGAGGTTCGTGGTTAGTTGGTTCTCTAATAATCAATTATAACCCATGAATAATCAATCTTCCTAAATCTTGAACTGAGGCCGCTTCAAGCGGACGAAAGAACCATGAACTTCTATAACTTAATAAGCTTTGCTTCTTTCTTTTGGGCACAAAAGAAATGAAGGATAATGTCCTTTTTATTTGATCTTTTACAGTTAAACCGTATCGATACTCCTATTTTCAGCAAGGTCCACTTCGAGACGCTCCCTGCGGTCGCCCTCAGTATGACCTTTCTGAAAAAGAGCACTAAACCTCTCGAAATCAAGGC
>JAGYJZ010000001.1 GCA_018401875.1 Salibacteraceae bacterium | reverse complement strand
GGTGTAGTCTGGTATAGCGATAAAACCTTGTTGCTTGAACCCGCTGTTAATTAAGGGAAATGGACCAGCACCGATACCTGTAATCACTCCAACGCCTGGAAAGTTTGCCCATTCACTGATAAAACCACCCACGTATTTTCCATCGTCTGACAATGCCAGGGCTTGATCGTTCAGCGGCCCACCAGCAACCGCTTCATCTTGGCTGTTTAAATCAAAACCATTGAATCGAACTGCGAAGATGTCCCATTTTCCATTGCTCATATATGATGTGCTGCCTGAGCCTGTCTTTATAAATGTTATACTATCAGTAAAAGTGCCGCTCATATATAAGTCTAATCCCGAACCTAAGTATCCTGAAGATAATTCAGAAGCCAAGTCTTCTCCTCCACGTCCCATTTCAATGGCGTAAATCAATTGATCTGAAGCCCTATCTATTTGCCCCACATAGATTTGATACTCTGCTGGATTGGCCGTGCTAAATGTATTTATTGGTAATTGATCATAAGGCGGAACAGGCTGTGGGCCTGTTGGAAATCGTTCCGCCCAAACTGCCTCTCCACAAAAATTGGCAGCCATAAAAATAGAGTTGTAATCATTATAGCCGAAGGCAACATCTGCCGCCAAACCTCGGTCAGCGCATTGTTCACTGGTAAAAACATGGCAACTAATAGGAATCATATTATTATCATACTGTGCTAAAAAAACACTCTGCTTTTGATCGGGCTGAATATTAGCTTGATGTGCAGAGAACTCAAATCCTCCTGAAGGATTATAAAAATCTATGCTGCAACCAAAGAATACGCCTAAAACATAAATGTGCCCGCCTCTCGCTACAACTACTTTTTGTGCATCGGCATAGACTTCTGCTCCACTATACAAAGAACAAGCTGAATTGTTAGGTAGCATTACCACCGAAGAAATCGGATCTGCTGTAATTGGATCATATTTCACTAAATATCCTGCAGACTCTGAAGCCAAACCCAACGGACTCGGCTGAATCGAACCTGATGTGCTTCCACCACTAAACTGAGCATTGGCAGTTGTTGTTTTAAAGCCGCCCACCACATACATGTTCCCAGAAACATCTGTGGTCGTGCTATGGCCTGCGCTTCTCCCTGTCATCCCATTCAACCAGCCAAAATTTTGCCCTTTAACGGAGTTTACCGGTACGGAAAATAATAGGCTTAATGCTGACATGATGAGCAAGAATCTACTGTTTCTGTGTGTGTGTGTGTGTGTGTTCAACCTCTTCATAGCTAGATTTTTAAAATGATAGAACAATAATAGGCAATTGAATTTTAGAAAGCAATTGAAGGGAGGGAAAAGGAACGAGTTGCGAGGGACGAGTAGCGAGGGGCGAGGGACGAGGTGCGAGGGATGGTGTTTGTGTTGCTTGTCACTCGTAACTCGCGCCTCGCGACTGGCTAATGGCTCCTCGCTAAAAAAGAAGAAAAGCATTTGAACTCTTCGCCTTTATTTGGGTTATATTTGCAGCGATTTTTAGGAGAGCCCTTACCACTGCCCTCCATTGTATTAACTTCTGAAATTCTTACATGGAAATTTTCATCTTTTTTGCGGCCCATTGGTACTTATCACTGTTCACACAGACATTCTTCCACCACAGGTATGCTGCCCATCAAATGTTTACAATGAGCAGAGGTTGGGAACGTTTTTTTCAAGTACTTTCCCTTGTATTCCAAGGATCGAGCTATTTGAGCGCCCGCACTTACGGCATCTTGCACCGCATGCACCACGCCCACGCTGATACTGAATTGGATCCTCATTCGCCCAAATACGACAAGAATTTGTTTGCCATGATGTGGCGAACCAAAACGATTTATTCCAATATTTTTTACGGCCGAGTGCCTATTGAAGACAAGTGGAAAAAAGACCTTCCAGAATGGTTTTCATTCGAAAAATTTGCCGATAGCTGGCCTGTGCGCGTTTCATGGGGTATTTTTTACATCTGGTTCTACGTAGAGTTCGCAACGCATTGGTGGATGTATCTTTTGCTTCCAATTCACTTTGCCATGGGGCCAGTGCACGGAGCAATTATTAATTGGTTTGCACACCGATATGGCTACACCAATTTTAAAGTTTCTGACACATCAAAAAATTTACTTCCTGTAGATGTATTGATGCTCGGAGAAAGCTACCACAACAACCACCATAAGTTCGGTGCACGACCAAATTTTGGTGTGAAGTGGCATGAAATTGATCCTGTGTATATTGCCATCAAAGTCCTAGACAAGGTGGGCATTATCAAGATCAAACTGCAGCCTGTAAAGATTCAGTAATTACTGCTTGCACGCTTGCAGTTGAGCCTTAATGTCAGAAATCTGATAGGCTTCTTTTTGATCATTGAGATCGACCAAGATGTAGTGAACCAGGTTGTTGATTTCAATTTCTGTCAACTGCGAATTGCCCGCCATTTCTCCTGAGTACAACTGACCATTTACGAGCATATCTCCTGCAATCCCGTTGCGAATCAAACACGCCAACTGATCTTTGTGTTGAAGCACGTAATCTGATTTTGCTACTGGAGGAAAAAGCTTTCCGAGACCTTGCCCTTGCTCCATATGGCAACTTTGGCATTCTTTCTCATACAAAGCCCGGCCTTGGTTTCGCGGTTTATAATCGCAACTACCAATAGCCAAAATGCTTAAAAAAAGCAAGCTACTCGGCCCGATTTTCATCGCTCAGTAATCGTTTGATATCCATTTCGAGTTTATCTACGTCTTCTGCCAACGTGCCGTCATAAATTCCCCTGATTTGCCGATTCTTATCCACCAGTAAAAATGCCCCGCTGTGAGCGTAACCACCGGGTGCAAGTTCATCTTCTTGCGCTGCAATCATATAGTGCTTGGCCATGCCGTAGATTTCATCCCGATCACCCGTCATCATATGCCAACGGTGAGAAGAAATGCCTAATTTCTCTGCATAATTATGCAATCGTGCAACGGAGTCGCGCTTCGGATCGATGCTGTGCGAAAGGAAAATCACGTCCTCATTCTCCTCAAACGCATGGTATAATCGAAGCATCTGTTGCTTCATTTTCGGACAGATGGTAGGACAAGAGGTGAAAAAGAAATCCGTGACATAAATTTTTCCCTCCACCGTGGCTTCTGTCACTTGATTCCCATCTTGATCAACGAAGGAAAACGGCCTGACCTTCGTAAACGAGGTATCGGTCAGCAACTTTCCATCGATGATGGTATCATTGACCATGTAAGGCCCCAAAACGGGCATCGGACCACTCTCCTTCTCTTGGCACCCTTGCGCAAGAACGCCCAATGCTATCAAACTAACGCTTAAGCTCTTCCAATAACTTCCCTGCTTCATCAATGCTCTCTTCAATGTTACTCTTTACGGTGTTAATTGCTTCTTTCTGCTTGGTGTAATACACGATGGATGAGTCGGCTGAATGCTCCTTCTCAAAACCGGGTTCATAGGTATTCATCCATTCCATCATGCCTTCGTAAGCCGCGTCTAATGTTTCTATTTGCTTCGAAATGGTGACACGCACGGCTGAGGCGCTGTCAGTAGTATCAGTCATAAGCTGCTCTCTAAAAGTTTTCAATTGTGAAGACAATTCAGAAATTTCTCCCATGCGCGGCATTACTACATCGTGTAATTCAATAGCGTTACTTTTCAACGTTTTTATTTCCTCTTGCTGAGGATTTTGACAGGAAAAAACGCTCAAGCTAATAACAGACAGGGTGAAAATGAGTTTAGTTTTCATAATAATTCGTTGATTGCGATCCACGCCATAAGGCCTGAACCAATTTTTAATGATTCTTCATCCGCATCGAAATGAGCTGAATGCACGGGATGGGTAATACCTTTTGAAGGATTCGCTATTCCAAGTCGGTAAAACGTTCCGGGCAAAACTTGGGTGTAAAAGCTAAAATCTTCACCCGTGGCGCGCATCGGTAATTCCACCACATTCTGCTCGCCCAAATAACTTTTTGCGCAGCCGCTTGCCCTTTCGGTGAGCGCCAAGTGATTGTCGACAACGGGGTATCCTTTTCTAATTTCAACTTCGCATGAGCCGCCCATCGATTGCACTAACTCCTTCGCGAGCGACTGAATTTCTTCGTGGGCTTTCGTGCGCCATTCCTCATCGAACGTTCTGAATGTGCCTTCTAATTTTACGTGATCTGGAATGATGTTGGTGGCTCCATTGGCTACAAATTTTCCAATCGAGAGCACGGTTGGAGTCATCGGATTGGCTTTTCTACTTGTAATTTGCTGCAAGGCAATCACCAAATGCGATGCGATGAGAATGGGATCAATCGCCAGGTGAGGCATGGCTGCGTGTCCGCCTTTACCAGAAACGGTGATGTAAATCTCATCGCAGCTTGCCATGTATTTTCCTGGGCGAAAACCAACTTTCCCTGCTTCTAGTTCAGGGAACACATGTTGGCCAATAATTGCTTTCGGAATCGGATTCTCGAGCACTCCTTCTCCGATTAAAATGGATGCGCCACCGGGCAATTTTTCTTCGCCAGGTTGGAAGATGAGCTTTATCGTGCCTGTAAATTCTGACTTGAGGTCATTCAAAATCATGGCAGCTCCTAACAATGAAGCCGTGTGCACATCGTGTCCGCAAGCGTGCATGACGCCTTCGTTTTTCGATTTATAGGCCACTTCATTCAACTCTTGAATGGGCAACGCATCGAGGTCGGCCCGCAAGGCCACCACCGAACCAGGTTGCGATCCTTCGATCAGAGCGACAACTCCTGTATGGGCCATTCTCTTGGGTTGAAGCCCTAATGATTCCAAGGTTTTAAAGACAAATTCAGCCGTGTTCGTTTCTTCAAACGACAGTTCGGGATGCCGGTGAAGATGCCTTCTGATTTCCACCACCTTAGAAAAGTAGTGCTCCGCCAATTGCTTAACCTTTTCTACTGTCATGTCGCGCTTCCTTTGGTGAAAAAGATCAACTTCACAGCCATAGCTAGCATCAGCACGCCAAAAATTCTCTTCAGCAACACTTCATTTATCCCCAATGAAAACTTCGAACCGAAATAGCCACCAACGACAAAGCTTACCGCAATGATCAGGGCAAATTTCACATTTAGCTCTCCGGCTTTATAGTAGTTGTAAGCCGCAATAGCCGCCACAGGAATAACCAACACTCCGAGGCTTGTGCCTTGTGCTGAATGCTGACTCATGGCCAAGAAAAAAACCATTGCCGGAACCATGACCAAACCACCGCCAATGCCAAACATTCCACTGAATGCACCGGCAATAAGTCCAATAAGTACGAGAATAATTATTTCATTCATGGGTCAAAAATCAAGTCCAAGTGATAAGTGCGTGATTGGGTCCAAAAATAAGCCGTTTTCAATGCCCCAAGCATAGTCAAATCGAACGAAATAACCCCAAACCTTGGCGCGCAATCCCCATCCGAGGCTCCCGATAAACGGATCGGTTTGGTTTTCGTAAATCACTGTCACCGATGAGTTTGTGACGGTAATCTTGTTAAATGTGTTTTCTTCAGAATACGGAGAAACTCCTGTCCATGCCGTTCCAAAGTCGCCAAAACCAATCACTTGGAACGAAGAGAGAAACTCACTTTTTATTGGTTTATTCGTGAAGTATCGGATCACTGGCCATCGCAATTCACTGTTTAGCACGCTAAAATTATTTCCGTTGCGCGCGTTTTGAATGAAACCGCGCATATTGGTGGCAATGGTTTGAAAACGATAACCTTGCGTAGGAGAAATCTCTGTGGAGCGATCAAATGTTTCGCGGTTGCCGAGTACAACCCAATCGTCAACGCTACCCATGTAATACACCAATTTATTAGGTCCAAAACTTGAACTTCCTGCGATGCGGTTTGCCCAAATCAAATCGCGATGGATTTGGATATAATGTCGCGCATCAAAACCGGTGACATACAATGAAGTGGAAGGGTCAATCGCACTGCGGTAGTGCTCTGCAAACACCTTCGCTCTGGTTCCTGTTAACGTATTCAATCCTTTCGAAAGGGTATTGTCAAAAATGTATTCGGCTTTTGCGCCTACCAAGAAATCAGTGACATCACTCTGCTCTAAGCGTTGGCCATCGCTACCCAAAGTAATTAAGCGATCGTAGCGGCTTAATCCAGTGAATTGCACCGCTTGCACTTCGTCAAAAGGGTAGCGAAAAACACCCTTGGCCAAATACATTTGGTTGCGCTGTGTGAGCTGAACACTTTCATTGACCACCAGCGACTGGCGCTGCAACACGTACTTCTTATCCCATCGTTTCGATCGGTTTTCCAACGAGATGAAGAACTCCGTTCCGCTTTGATTAAACGAATACCTGAATCCGCCTTCCACTTTGTAATCTTCAAACACATCAAGCATGCCCACTTTAACAACCGAGCCCAGTCCTGGACGGATATATGGCCCACCGTTAAACGGCTGATACAATTCAGTGACGTAATCAAAGTCAAATTGCGTAGTCAAATCAGTCGCGGCAAAAGCCAAGTTATAGTTCCTCATTTCTGGAATTTTCAGGCGACTCACCTTTTCTGCAATCAATGTTGTGTCCGACACTTCTGGCTTGGTGCTCTTTGGCTCATCTCCATCGCTGGCATCTTTCAGCGATTCTGTATCAAACTGGTAGTTGAAAATATCAATGGCTCCATCGTCTGTTAATTTTCCGGGAATGCTTTCGGGAAACACCTTCTTTTTGACAATGGTGATCCCCATCGTGTCAATTACTGTTTCCTCGGCAGGTTGATCATCTTCTTCCACAAATTGGCCTTGGATGAAATTTGACTTTCCCGGGATGTATTCTTCGGTGACGGCATCGCCTTCTTTTGACATAAACTTAAACCTGCCATTGAAAAAGAATAGTTCAGAAATTTTCTTTTCCTTGCGGTTGTAGTCAAACTCTTGCAAGTTTCTGAAATACGCAGTAAGCGGCTCGTTTTTAGAAAAATACCTGTACGTAATCGCTGTATCAATACTCAAAATTGAGCTGTCGATGTGACCAATATACCTGTTTCGAATGCCTGACTCATCGCCCAAATACATGTATAGCTCATCGTTGTAACCAACGGGGGATTTTTCGTCAAATAGTGGCGTTTGTGTCAAGTTAAAAGCTACTTCATCGTTATCGAGATCGAGTTGATAGATGTCTTTTGTTTTGAGCGGTGCATAATGCAAATAATCGTTTGCAAGGTTTACGGTGTCATTGGCTCGATTGGAAGCAAAAAGGATAGACTTTGGCTTCCAAAACACGGGATAGCGGTCGTCATAAATATCGTTGGTCAACTGTTTTTGACTGTTGGCTGCGATGCTGTAGAGGTAAATATCCGATTGTCCTTTGTTGATGGCTGAAAAAAGAATCTGTTTACCATCGGGAGAAAAGTCCATTTCCATGATTTTTTCTAACCGCAACAGTTCCGTTTTAGCCACCTTTCCTTTTTCAGGATCGATGCGCGTCATCCATAGTTTTCCTTTCTTTTCGGTGATCACATGCAACTCGCCCGTCACCGGATTCCAATCCATAATCGGATACGATTGGTCGTAGATATGATCGAGTTTATGACCTTGACGCAGGTAGCGTTTGCGCTTGTCTTTTACATAATCATAGATGAATACCTTGGTCTTGCTCATTTGGTTTGAGGTGTATGACAAGTAACGACCGTCATCACTGATTTTGGGCTCAGAATAATCCGCAGACTTTTTAGTGCGGATCGGATCGAAATCCACGAACTCTTGCGCCCCGAATTCGTCCGTTTCGTACCTAAATTTATAATACTCTTCTGCGTCTCTCAGCAATGTTTCTAACGAAATGCCGAGCACAAAAAGAAAACCCGACTCAATGCTGCGGGTTACCCTGGCCATGTATAAAATGTTTGGAATGACATTCGAACCGTAGGTTTCAGCGATGTAATACCACACAGATTGTCCTGCAATATCAGACTCGTCACCTTTCAATCGATTGAAATTCGAATACTTGCCCCGACCAATCAAATCGCGCAATCGGTCATCAATATCTACATCCCAAGGCTGGGCAGCATAGTTGGTCAATCCTTTGGTAAACCAATGTGGAAAGCTGATCAGTGCGTTATTCTTGATCATTTCGCGCCAATTGTCGCCAAACAGCATTTGACCTACTAGCACTTCGGCAAGTCCGCGTCTGATTTGTGTTCTGAATTCATTTAAATCGCCCGGATAGTAAACGAAAATTTTAGATCCGATGATTTGTGTTTTACCACCAATGTTTGAATCGTCATCATCTGGAATACCGACATTGCTCTGTCTGAAATGCTCTAATTTTTGATACACCACGATTTGAAGTCGTTCACTTCGAATGGAATAATCGAAGAATTGCTCCATTTCTTGCACCATATCTCCCGCATTGCGAGCCGCGAAAACCGCCAAGTTCTTTCCTTCACCATAAAAGAACACAGTGAAGTAGTCAAACTCATACTTCATCCAATCAAATTCTTCATGTTGAATCCGATTTTTGCCAAATGGCTGACGCATACCGGTGTAAAATTGAGCATACAGCGATGCACTGAGCAGAAAACTCAGCAGGGTTGCAATGGTTATCCTTCTAATTTTGTCGGTCATTCGATGCGAGCGCTAAAGGTAGCAAGCGATATTCAGAATCGTTCAACAAAATTCAAGACAAATGGTGCACATTCATTCTTTTCAATTTAGTCCTTTTCAAGAAAATACCTACGTCCTATTCACAGACGATAAAAACTGTTGGATCATTGACCCGGGGTGTTATTACTCAGAGGAAAAACAAGACTTGAAGGCCTTTATTGCATCTAACGGACTTACTCCAAAACGATTGTTACTCACCCATTGCCACCTCGACCATGTTTTTGGAAATGCCTTTATTCATGCTGAGTATGGATTAACTCCCGAATACCACAAACTGGATGAACCAACAATGAAAATGGCGCCTGTGGCTGCCAAGATGTATAATATTCCTGGTTTTGAAACTTCGCCCGCACCAAAATCACATCTCAAAGAAGGGGACGATTTAACGTTGGGAAACGAGCCATTCGAAATACGGTTTTGCCCTGGACACGCGCCTGGTCATGTTGTATTTATTCATCATGCTCAAAAAATAATTATCGGTGGTGACGTTCTTTTCAAAGAAAGCATTGGTAGAACCGACTTACCCGGTGGAAATCACGGCACACTTATTCGTTCGATCAAAGAGCAATTACTCACGTTACCAGATGATTACACCGTATTTTCAGGTCATGGTGAACCGACCACAATTGGACATGAGAAAAAACACAACCCTTTCCTTTCTTAAGGAAGCGAAATTCATTTCTTTGCAAAAATTTTAACAAAGCAGAGCTTGGAAAATGTAAATCAGTATGTTGAATTGATGACAAATTTTATTGTCAACTATGGTATGAAACTCATCGGTGCGGCAGCGGCCCTCATCATCGGTTTATGGGTGATTAAAATAATCATGAATCGCTTCAAAGCGGTTTTAACCAAACGCAATGTTGACGCCAGTTTAGTTCCTTTTCTCATCAGCGTTTTGGGCATTTCTATTCGCGTGGCGCTCATCATCAGTGTTGCTGGAATGGTCGGTATTGAGATGACTTCATTCATCGCCATTTTAGGTGCGGCAGGTTTAGCCATCGGATTGGCCCTTCAAGGCACGCTTCAAAACTTTGCCGGTGGAGTGATTATTTTGCTCTTGAAACCATTTAAAGTGGGCGACTTTGTGGAAGTTGGCGGACACATGGGAACCGTAAAAGAAATTCAAATATTCAACACCATGCTGACTACCGTTGACAATAAGGTGATCATCATTCCGAATGGTGGCTTGGCCAATTCAAGCATGACTAATTTTAGTACAATGCCCACACGAAGGGTTGATTTCTCGTTTGGGATAAGCTATGGTGATGATTTCGAAAAAGCTAAATCGTTGATCAGAGGCTTGATTGATGCGGATGATCGAATCTTGAAAGATCCTGCTCCTTTTGTGCGCGTGGGTCAATTAGGAGATAGCTCAGTCAATATTACGACACGCGTTTGGGTAAATGCACCAGTCTTTTGGGACGTTCATTTCGACATGGTTGAGAACGTGAAAAAGACTTTCGATAAAGAAGGGATAAGCATTCCATTTCCTCAAATGGACGTGCATATCGCAAAATAATTCTGAACAAAATCTGCTAAGCCTTGCTTTACTAACAAATCGTTAAAGCAAGGCTTTTTCGTGCTTGCTACACCGACCTTAGCAGCCTTATATGCCGATAAAATATTTCATGCCCAAACTATACCTTATTTTAATTCTATTGGCATGCTTCCAGCTAACCAACACACTGGCTCAAACCACTTTACAAAGCCCACCAAACAGTATTTCTGGTAAGGCAATGGATGAAAATGGCGAGGCAGTTCCTTTCGCCAATGTGATTTTATTTAACCTCGATTCGAGCATGGCGGCTGGAACGTCAACCGATGATCAAGGATTTTTCAGCCTTGAGGCTGATGCTGGCAGCTATTTTCTTCAAGTCAAATTTCTATCCTACGGGACGGCCACGGTAAACGGCATCACAAAAGAAGAGGGCAAAGCACTGCGATTGAAGCGCATCGTAATGGAAGAAAATGCAGAAATGTTGGATGAAGTGGTCATTCAAGCCGATCGCAGCCAGATGGAATTTAAGCTCGACAAGCGCGTTTTCAACGTTGGGCAAGACCTCGGGAATGCAGGAAGCAATGCGGCAGAAATCCTTGCCAATGTGCCCTCAGTTGATGTTGACATTGAAGGCAATGTAAGTTTAAGAGGCAGCGAAAATGTTCGCATTTTGGTGAATGGAAAGCAATCAGGTTTGGTTGGTTCAGGCAATGCTGATGCGCTCAGGTTGTTGCAAGGAAATATGATAGAAAAGATTGAAGTGATCACCAATCCATCATCGAAATACGAGGCAGAAGGCGAAGTAGGCATTCTCAATATCGTGCTGAAGAAGGAGAAAGAAAAGGGATTCAACGGGTCGTTTGAATTGGTTGCAGGCTATCCTTCAAATTACGGAGGATCATTCAGCATCAATTACCGCAGAAAATGGGTGAATGTATTCGCTAGTTCAGGTGTCAACTATCGCTCATCGCCTGGATTTGGAACTTCGTACCAGCGCTATACTGGCCCTGATACTTCCTATGTTTTTGAGAGTGATCGGAACCACCAACGGGGTGGACTTTCTTCCGTTAACCGCGCTGGCGCTGACTTTTTCATCAACGATAAAAACACACTCACCACGGCTGTTTTATACAAATTTGCCGATGCACAAAATACCGCGACCATTGAATATCGCGACAAAAACAATGCGAACGAAGTAACGGCAACCACCATCCGTGATGAAGTAGAGAACGAGGTTTCAGAAGACATTGAAGCGTCAATTACGCACGTAAAAACCTTCAATAAAAAAGACAGGAAATTGACCACTGACATCCGAATGACCCAGAATTTTGATACTGAATTATCTGATTTGGTAGAGACTTATTCAGCCACCAACCTCTCGCCTACCTTCCAAAAAAGCAGCAACACGGAAGACGAAATCAACTACTTGTTGCAATCCGATTATGAGCATCCCGTGTGGAAGAAAGGAAAAATTGAAACCGGTGTGCGCGTTTCGCTCAGAGAAATAGAAAACAATTACAAAGTTGAGTTGAGTGACGATGAAGTGGTATTTAAAACATTGGATGCCTTTACCGACAATTTGCGTTACATTGAAAATATTTATGCGGCTTACGCACTCTTTGGCAATGAATGGAAGCGTTTTTCATATCAATTTGGACTTCGAGGCGAATATTCTGACATTGAAACCGACCTGCAAATTTCAGGAATTTCAAATCCAAGAAACTATTTCAATCTTTTTCCAAGCGGGCATTTCAACTATAAATTATCAGAAAACAATAGCCTTCAACTGAGTTATAGCAGAAGGTTGAGTCGCCCAGGCTTCAGAGAATTGATCCCATTTTTCAGTTATACTGATCCGCGTAGATTTTATGGTGGCAATCCAGATTTAGACCCTGAGTTTACCGATTCGTATGAAGCAGGATTCTTGCGCATGTTCGAAAAAGGCAGCTTTTTAGGAAGTGCATATTACAGGCACACGACCAATGTGGTGCAGCGAATCACACTTACAGATACCACAGGACTGTTGCGAACATTTCCCGTAAATCTTGGAACGCAAGAAGCTTATGGCATCGAAATGAACTTGTCTTACACCATCAATGACTGGTGGCGTGTAAATGGAAACGTCAACGCCTACTACGCCAATTTGCAAGGATCGTATGAAGGAGTGAATTACGCAACCACAATCACCACCATGACAGGAAATGCCACCTCAATCATCAACTTACCGGAGGAAATTGATTTCCAGTCGAGCGTGCGATATCGTGCCCCGAGAAACACACCTCAGGGAAAATCACTGTCGGTGACGGTGCTTGACCTTGGGTTTTCAAAAGATGTATTCAAGGGCAATGGCACGGTGGTGCTGAGCGTAAAAGACCTTTTCCAATCGGGCCGCAGAAGGACAATAATTGATACGGAAACATTATTTGCCGAAAGTGAATTTTTATGGCGCGCGCGGCAATTTCAGCTCACGTTTAACTACCGCATTAACCAAAAAAAGAAACGCGGCAATAGTTCTCGTCCATCAGGAGTTGGAGAAGATTATTGATTACCTTCTAAAAAACCCAGAGCACAACTGGTAATCAATCACTTAAAACCACTCCCAGATTTTTATCACTACGTCACTTAAAATTATTTGCACTGAATCGTTATTTATCTAATTTTGCCGTCCTTTAAAAAAGGAATGGATCTTTAAATGGTTCGTTAGAGTTCATTACATCATGGTCCGGTAGTTCAGTTGGTTAGAATACCTGCCTGTCACGCAGGGGGTCGCGAGTTCGAGTCTCGTCCGGACCGCAAACAAGAAAGCCCACTTGCGAATGCAAGTGGGCTTTTTTTTATGTCCACGAGCCAAACTTGTTTGAGCGAGTTTGGACATAAAAAAAAGCCAAAGACGCGAAGCGGATTTCGGGCTTTCGATGTTGATAGCTAACCCCTTCTGAGTCCAGCGATCCCGAGATATCGGGAGAGCTAATCTCGACCTTATTCTGAAACCTACTTATTGGGAATGTCCACGGGCCAAACTTGTTTGAGCGAGTTTGGACATATAAAAAAGCCAAAGACGCGAAGCGGATTTCGGGCTTTCGATGTTGATAGCTAACCCCTTCTGAGTCCAGCGATCCCGAAATATCGGGAGAGCTAATCTCTATCCTATTCTGAAACCAGAACAGACAATGTATCTGCGTTAGGAAATTTCACTATAGTATGTGAATGCAATTATTGATTGCACAAATTCAAAATAGCGCTGGGGTCGAAATCAACCTTATCCTCCTCTATTTGAAGAACCTTAATAAAATGGTTCATTTCTTCATCGTTTTCAATTGAAACCCTTTCTTGAAATCTATTGAAATAGATACTTCCTAGCACATAGTTTATCTCATGCAATGGGCAATCTCCAGACCTATAAAAACTATATAAAACTGGGAAATAATGCACCCTTAACTCAACTGATTTTTGATGAATGAAAACAACTGATGGAGTGCTATGCACATGTGGTGGGAAATCCTCGATCTTCGGAAATCCATGTTTGTCTAACATGAGCAAGACCCTTTTCATGTTCAAACAATCGATAGAATCTACTTTTGACTTGTCAGATTGCACTTCAACGATGCACTCTGTCATATAGTGATTAAACGATCCATTTCTGTATGCTTGATCGCTAGAAAGTATTTTCTCCCAATAACACAATTGGTCATCTACCGATACCACAGAACTAACCTCATCCTCTACGTCTGTCCATAAAACGGAATGACTAAAAAATGCACGGAGACTAACAATAAAAATCTTTTCATTGAGCTGACGCGGTTCCTTATTCCTAATCCACACTTAACCACTTCACTTTTAACCCTACCAAACAACACGTTCAGAAAACGGTGTTCCGTTTATAGTTCCGTGAATAATGTAAAGGGCGCTCGCTCTATTTTCAAATGATACTTCCAGTTGAAAGTCATCTCGCTTGCGTACATGCGCTTCATGAATTGTTCTGCCGGTTACATCCGATACTTTAATTTCAAACGATTGAATTTGTTCGCACGACTCAATCTTATAGATCGATAATCCACTTTTACTCGGATTTGCCGACTGAAGTTTAAAGCATTCATTTGCCTTGCTATTCACGTTTTCTACACCCAGGATTGACGTATAGGCACTCTCGTCAGTGCCAGCCTTCAACGGAATAGCCAAACTGGCTAGTGCAGCAATATTGGCTTGCACCACTGCTTTCATAAAATTTAGATCGAGGGTTGATAAACTGTCTGAAGCTTCATGATAATTCGGATTTCGAAAATTTGCACCATCGGTAATCATCAATGCTTGGTGGCCCGCGTCCCAAAAAGGCGCGTGATCGCTTCTGCGGAGGTCAGGCACAGTCTGAGATGTTCCGGGAGCTTCCACATCGATCACTTTTAGTGTAGGAACATATTCCAGTGCTGCATTCTTATAACTCGCCATTAGGCTGGCCGATGCTGTGTTGCCCACATTCGTAATGAAATTGCCCCTAAAACTATCAGCAGCTACTTCATTGTACGCAGCAGGAAAAAGTAAACTAAATCCTGCTGGAAATTGCTGAGAATTGACCGAGGAGTCTGAATATGCAATCATTTCATTGATAATTGCTCCGAGGATAGTTTCATCATTTGAAAGATCGTTGATGGTATAGTCTACACTTCCACGCAGGCCCAATTCCTCCAAATCAAACAATAAATATCGAATGGAATTCTCAAATTGATATTGGGATAAAATCCGAGCGGCTTCGAGCACTCCGGCTATTCCACTGGCATTGTCATCGGCACCAGGAGAACCAATCACACCGTCAAAATGCGCCCCATTGATTGCAACATTTAAGGGATCAACCAATCCTTTTTGCTCGCTCACAAAATTCTGTCCGTTGAATGCTCCGAAACTGAAATCCAAACGACTCACATCGAGATAAGTAGACATTTCAGCCTCCAAATAATCCTTGATAGAGTCCATCCTACTCGGATTTGAACCGTAGTTGCGCTCGCCTTCTAAAACATCAATAATGTCCTGAAGCTCAGAAACCTGCACTTGCTCAACCATCTCGTGAATCGATGGCGAAAACCGTGAAACTGCTACGACCTTTACTCGAATATCCTCAAGTTCCGCTGCTGGACTTGCACTTTCATAACTCAACACGCGGTTTCCATTGGCTACGGGTTTTTCAAAATCACCTGCAAGGTTGTTGACCTGAGAAAAACTCAAACCACCATCATTTGAATGCATTGCATGAATGGAAACTGAATCTGTGGCATCTGATGACAAACTATAATGCACTTCAATCATGGAATAATCAGAGCCATCAACGATCACATCTGTAACCGTGATTTCTGGAGTTATTTGAGCACTAAGAAAAGATATTTTGGCGGTCAATAATGCGACCAAAGCGAGGCGATAAACTGACATAGTGTAGGTTTTTAAAGGTTTAACCCGCTGAAAATAAGGGTTTGTTTTGATATGTGTTGTTTAATATTCAAGGTTTGGTTATACCAAGTTCGGCTAACCTCTGATATCTGATGGCTGAAAAATTCTAACTCTTAACCCTCTAGATCAATGAACAATTTCATCAAATTTTCCTTTAAGAGCAATGAAAAATTTCAAAAGCTTGGAAAAAGCACTGCTCTACTTTCATCAAAAAGGTTTTGCAACAGAATTCAAGATCAGTTTCGACACCATTACTTGTGTGGACAAGAATCTTCAATACGACACCTTTGATTTTGATGTATTGAGCACGCATGAGGCAGAAGACGATGGAGATACGTTGCACTATTTCTTAGTGCAAACCAACGATGGAAAGAAAGGATACATGCTGAATGACTACGGGCCCGATTCTGATCCGGTGAGCATTGAAATGATCGACAAATTACAGCTGAAAAACTTGAGTAAGCTCGACTAGCTTTTCGCCATTACCTTGATGTAGTCTTGTCGCAACTCCATCAAACCTGCCATAATGGCTTTGCGCTCAGAAAGTAAGTGCTCTACTTTGTTAGGATTTGAGCTTTTCAAGCGGTTCCACTTCATTATTTTCAGTAGCTTTCTGAACAATCGCACATAACGAATGGCGTATCTACCGGTTTGATATCCGACAAATAAAGCAACGGGCACAGCCACCCAAGCGAAGTAGAGCTTCGCTGCGAAAATGGCCACCATCGCATACCACAACACAAACACGATAGAAGCAACAGCATACGCCAAAGAACCAGCGAAGGCAGGGTGAATTTCGCCTTGTTTGGCTTCCCCTGAAACTTTCTGCAATAGAAACTTTACAAATGCCCATTTGGCGATTACGAAAGGAATAATATTCAGCAGAATACCGACCAAGAAAATGGGAAGCCCAAAAATGATCAGTAATGATGTACGCACCACAAACGAGGTGGATTTCTCAAATGGATTAAACCGCCTAAAGCCTGCTGCTTCGTACTCGCTAATGTAGTCGTTGAGCCGTTTCTCCAAACGATCCATTTCCTCTGTATTGTGCGTCTTGAAGTACTCAACCGATGAAACAATGTCTTTTTTCACCTTGAATATACCTTCGATGTTTTTTGAATCTACACCAATCTCTTTGACCAAAATATCAGAGAGTAGTTTCAATACATTTTTCACCACCAGAGAATCATCTTCGCGCTCAAAATGCAGCACACGCGCCTTCATTTCTTGACGAATCACTTCCGTCATTCGGTCTGAACGCTCCTTGTCATCGATACTCTGATCGGTGAGCAAATCGCCAAAGTCTATGGGGGATCCAACATTTACTAGCAAATCACTGTGAAAGCGGTGAGCGTTGGAATAGTTCATTCCAATAGGCACAATATTGGCCACGCCCCTGCCCTGCATGTGCTTGTCGGCACCTATTTTAATGCGCGCTGCACCTGACTTCAACTCACGAATCCAAGGCACTGTCAAACTACTGGCTTCGGGATAAATGATGATGCGCTTACCTTCTTCTAAACTGGTGTAGCATGCTTCAAACATGTCTTTATTGCTGACTTTTTCTCCATTCTTCACCAGCCATGGGCGCTGCACGGGAATCATATTGAATTGCTTCTTAAAAATCCAATCCTTTATGCCTGAACCAAACCATTCGGCTCCAGCAATAAACGACAAGCGCTTCTTCGAAAAAGCGGCAATGACTATCGGGTCCATCAATGCACTGGGATGGTTAGAAACGAGAATGGTGCCGTCAATTTCCAGGTTCTTTTTTCCAATAAAATGGATGTCGCGAAAAAATCCTTGAATGGATAATTTCACCAAAGGTTTCAGCAGGGTATATAACATGCTGTCGAAAATAGATAACTCATTTGAATGGCATTAAAAAAAAGCGCCCATTGCGGCCAATCATCATATCAAGTGTACCTTCGTTTTCATCAAGAAATCACTAAAATAAATTTCATTTTGAAGACAAAGCAAGACATCGTAAACAATTGGTTACCGAGATACACAGGCATTCCTCTTGAATCGTTTTCTCGCTATATCTTACTCACCAATTTTGATAATTATGTGGAGCGTTTCGCCAAGATTCACAACACTGAAGTGCACGGATTAGACAAAGCCATGCCGAGCGCCACGGCAGACGGAGTGAGCATCATCAACTTCGGAATGGGGAGCCCAAATGCGGCTACGATTATGGACTTATTGAGCGCCATAAAGCCTGAAGCTGTATTGTTTTTAGGAAAGTGTGGCGGATTAAAATCCAAGAGCCAAGTGGGCGATTTTATTCTTCCGCTTGCTGGAATTCGTGGCGAAGGCACATCCAACGATTACTTCCCACCTGAGGTACCCGCATTGCCTGCGTTTACGCTGCAACGAGCCGTATCGAGCATGATCCGAGATCACCACAAAGACTATTGGACGGGAACAGTTTTCACGACCAACCGCAGGGTTTGGGAATACGATGAGAAATTTAAAGAATACCTGCGCAACATCAGAGCCATGGCCATCGACATGGAGACTGCGACTTTGTTTTCAGTGGGTTTTGCCAATCATATTCCCGTTGGAGCATTGCTCTTAGTAACCGATCAACCCATGATACCCGAGGGCGTAAAAACGGATGATTCAGATAAACTGGTGAGCCGCGACTTTGTAGACGACCACATCAGTATTGGGATAGCATCGCTCAAAGAAATCAGAGAGAAAGGACGCTCGGTGAGGCATTTGAGGTTTGAGTAATCGCCTATGATCAAAGCTGAGGAAATAGCCGATTCGTTGGCGCAAAACCGAAGCAAGGCCAACGTGAATCGCATGGTGTTGGAAATGGCCAAGCACGGATACGATTTTGAGGAATACATTTCTCTTGTAAATCAAACACCCTTGCCTGTAAAATGGTACTTGACGTGGAATTTGAGCCATTACTTGCAAGAATATTCGCACCTGGGATTGGTAAAGCAACGCCTGTTTTGGAAATTTACACAGGAGATTGAGCACCACGGAATGCTGCGCGATATTTGGCGCGCTTGGTCGTTTTTGGTGGTGCATGAAGAATTGGAAGGCGAAGTATTTGATCGAGCAATGCGCGTAATTCCATCGCAGATGTATCCGGTTGCCATTCGGATACACGCCATGAAAACCGCCTATAACATTGCTAAAAACTATCCAGAAATAGCCGAAGAATTACTGCTGGTGGTAGAAGATTTAGAGCACGATGATTCAAGCGCTATTCAAGCGCGATCGCGGCATATTATGAAAGACCTGAATAAGCTTTTAAGTCGCTAACCACATAGACTAACCTGAGAATCAAACCCACTATTCCAAGTCGAACTTGATGCTGTTTGAAGTTCCGTGATACGCTGAATTTAACACCATCAGTAATTCTTCATCTTGTTCGAGGGTAAACTGATATTGAATCGGATTGCTGCCTGTAACACCCGGACCAATCATATAACTGCCGTCATTTTTGTCAGGCATAAACAAGCTGTAGAATATTTTCATGCCCGAATCTTCGTTCACCAAGGTACTCTTCAGATTATATGTCCCTGCGGGCAAAACCCTTCTCACGAGCTTCACGCTGGCATTTTCATCAAACGTAAAAATTGAATCCCAAGGCAAGATCTGATTCATATCAATTTCGTTCACACGCACACCGTATGAGCCGCGCGCGCCTCCAATTGCAACAGCTGCATTAAGCGTAATCACACCATCTTTCCGCGCCTTTAGTGGTTTACCGGAACCTTTCGGTGGGGCAGTTCTCGCCTCCGAAAAATGACCCAGTGCCGACACCACCAAAACACTTCCTGAATAGTTTGAATTGCCATTATCATAAAGATCGACCATGTAGTACTTGCCTTCTTCAGCATCGAAGGTTAAGTATCGCACGTCACCTTCAGGCGTGTCAAATTCGGTGATTTCTCCCAATTTCAAATGATAATTGCTCGAGCCAAAGCGCTCGAGCCGAATGGGTTCTGTGCGAACAACAAAAGAACGATCAGAACGCTCTTCCCTCATTTCAACGACTGCATATACCACAGAATCGTTTAATTGTACTCGGGCTTGAAAATCATTGGTGAGGCTACCTTGATGCGCAAGATGTTCCTCATCGATAGGCACGGGAAGCGTGGTGCTTGTGTAAATATTACCGTCAGCGATGTCGATGCATTCGCTGCTGATCAAGTTGATGAACGCATACGATTTTTTATCTTCCACCGTGTATTGAATGCCTTCAACCCCAGGCGGTTCAGGAAGCGACAATAACCTGGTATTTGTGCTCATCGGAATAGTGAAGAAGCGGGTAAGCTCGAGCGTTGGCAAGACTGACTGTATCGAATAAGCCTTACTATTCAACAGGTAACTTCCATTTTTTAATTCACCAAAATCTACCGTATTGCTGCTGTTTGGCTCCAATAAAGTGACTTCACCACTCTCTTCATTCACGAGTTCGATAGAGATGGAATCGTAGTCAGTATAGCACGAAATAGTTTCTTGTATAATCTGTGTTTGCTTCGTGCAAGACATGAATGCGAAGCAAACAGCCATAAGTATGATTCTCGATTTCATAGCGCTTTTGTAAGGTTGAAGGTGGAGCATAATTTAAGACGAGAGAAAAGTAAGAATAGTATATGACTTACTGATTCATTGTGCCAGCATGCGTTGCCTCAATCCATGTGAATCGACTATTTTGCAGCGAGAACAAAACGAAAAACATCATGAAACTTCTAGGCTTTTCACTTGCCATTCTTCTTTTTTTGAGCTGCTCGAAAGCAGATCAAACATTCGAGCTGAACGAAACGGAGGCGATTCCATTTGGAAAGACCGCCAAACTGAATGATGGCGACAAACCAATATTCAAATTCACCGCGTTGATCGAAGAGTCGCGCTGCCCTGAGGGCACCAATTGTATTTGGGCAGGAAGGGCGCTTGTTGAGCTGACAGTTGATGACAATCAAACCATCGAACTAGGCCTTGGAACTCAGCTAAACGAAGGTGCTCCATTCAATCAAACCGCAATCGTTGATCAGTATGAAGTTGAATTAATGGAAGTTTCTTTCAAAAACAGCACTGACTATGGCAAAGAGGACAAATACAGCGTCAAAATCAAAGTTTCTAAGAAACCTTAAGTGATGGATTGGTGATTCATAATTAAGCTGTTCGCAATTCAACAGGCATCGGATGGCTTTATCTGAAACCCTATTCACTAAAGCCCAAGGAGCAAAATGAAAAAAACGATATATGCTGCGAATAAAAGGGTATAAATTAATCCCAAAATGCCAGTGATCAACCCTATAATCATGGCAATCTTAGCTAAGGTTTGATTATCGCTGTTATCGCTTAAACGGGCTTTCCTGCCGAACACTATTGCCAGCACACTGAATACGACATTCACGATGGGCACCGTGATAATTATAAGAGAGATGCCAGCAAACACCACGCTTAAAATGGCAGCCGTTCTGTAAGGGTCGGAATCGTCATTTGTCGCTTTAGTTCTTTCAATTTTCTTCTCAGTCTTGGGCTCATTCCAAACCTTTTCTGCGGTGTTATTTAAAAAGCGTGCGGCCTTGTGAGTGTTCCTGTTTTGAACCATTGGTTCGCGCTCGAGCTGAGATTCATAGCACTGAGTCTCTTGCTGGGCTTCTTTGGAACCTTCTGTCGGTTCAATATTCACCACCGCTTCCTCTGCACGATTGCGCTCTGCTTTGCGATGCATAGCGGCAGACTCAATGGATTTTGATTTTCCGATGCCATTGAAATGAAAGCCATCGCGGTGCTTTCTTTTTTGCAAAAGTCCGTTGTTTACCACATCATTGTTTGAACTGCACGCACTCAACACAATAAGTGCACTCACTATCATCCACCAAGACTTTCTCATAAATAAAATGTTCTGATTTCAAATTAAAGTGATTTATTTGTACCAAATTAAAACTAACCCAAAAATGAAGTCAATTTTTATCCTTGCCTTGCTTTCATTGTCGATTACTGCATCCTCATTTGCAGGCAATTACCATTTAAACGAATCAAAACTCGAGGCTGCGTTTAACGAAAGCGTTGATGTGAGTAATGATAAATTCGTTTCTGCATTTTTTAACACGTCTCCCGCAGAAGCCAGTATGATGCTTAGTGCTGATGGTGGAATGGACAAGCATACCCTAGCTGCTATTGTTGCTTTTGCTGAATTGTTTCTTGGTGTAGGAATTTTAATTCCTATTCACCGTCTCGTTCTAGGCTGTGGTGGAAAAGAAATAAAAGTTGTAGCTCTTTATTGCGTTACGCTCGGAGGATGTGGTCTACTTCCTATTGTTGATGGCATTTTTCTAATCATGGACCAAGGAGGAACTCAGTACATTGACAACACAAAGTTTTTAATGTGGACTAATTAATGGTTCTTCAAATAAATTTGAAAGCCTCCAACTCACTTGGGGGCTTTTTTTTGCTTGTTCAGCAACTCTTTGAAGTAGGTCTTTTGTTCTAAACTCAACTCTTCATTTCGATTCACTGCAGTGCGGTAAAGCAATTCAGCATCCAAGCCTTTTTCTGTTTGCCCCAATTGCTTGTAGATATCCACTTCAAACAATCTAAAAATCACATTATCAGGGTAGCGCTTCAGTAACTTATTCAAATGAACCAAAGCCTGCTCAGGCTGCTTTTCTAAGTCCAAGGCAATACGCATTAAAAAATAGGTAGCTTCTTCCCTCAAAAAAATATCGCTGCTCTTCGCGCAGCGAGATAAATAGGCAAGTCCCTTTTCGCGATCGCCATTTGGGAAGAAGAACAAATAAGGGCGCATCAACGGATAATCATCGTGTGCTTCTTGCATGAAATAATAATACAAGCCCGAAGTCAAATAATAGGGTTCGTATTCAGGTTCTCTCCCAAATGAATCAGAAATGTCGTCAATGCAGGCATTCAAATATCCCGCTGCGGTGAGGTAATTGTTGTGCAATAAATCGAAGCGAGTGCGAAAAGCATTGACGATAATCAATGAGAAAGCCGCTTCATCATCGCTGCCATCAAAGGATTTTGCCCTGGCTTTTGATGCGTTTAATTGGCTGAGGAACTTCTTATTGAGCTGTTGATCATCTAAACGACCTGAAAGGATTTGCCACCACGCCACATTGGCACGCAATAGAGGCCATACGGGATGGTCAGGATGCTGTTTTTCGTACATCGAAATGCTGGAATCGGCTGAGATGAGTTTGTAGTCGTAAATCAACTCAAACACCTTACCCACTTTGGATTTCAAATCTTCCTGAGCCACACAGCGCGTGGAAAAAACGGAAAATGCAACAATCAAGATGATGGTGATTCTCAACGTATAATTTATTAGAAGCATAGGAATTTGAAATCGTCATTTTTTACCTCAATTTTATGGTAGTTTTGAGGCGTGAAAACGATGGCGAAACTAATGAAAATGACATTCAGCAAAGTGTTGGTTGTTTCTGTACTTCTACTTTCAAGTTCATTTATACCGAAAGCAGGCATTGAACTCTTGAGTTTAGACTTAACAGCCCGAACACTTTATCAAGGAAAATCAGTGACAGGTACTGGCACACTCTACTATCGTGTGCAAGGCAATGCATTGGTCACTAAAATGCACTCGCCTATCGAGCAAGTGGTATTTACCAACGCGCTGGGCGAATACAAAAGCTACGACATCGAAGAAAACAAGGTGGTTTTGCTTGAAGGCGAAGACTTAAGCAGTCGAAAAAGCTTTATATACCAATTTTTAAATGGACAAACCAACGATTTAGGGTTGCGCGACTTAGGCTTCAAAATGGTGAGTACGCGCTTTGAAGATGGCATCATGATCAATGAATGGCTGGCGCCTGATAACAAGCAAGTATTATCTCAAAAAGTGGAAATTGCATTTGAAAACTACCTTCCCATTTATATGGGTTTTTATACTGTTAACGGAGAAGCCATTCAGAAAACCTATTACACCAATTACCAAGATGTGCTTTATACCAAAATGCCATTTACCATCACAGAGATTAGTTACATGGCCGAAGGCGACTCAAGCATTACGCGCAAAACATATTCTAACCTCAAGATGAACGGTGATGTATCTGAACATTGGTTGAACTTCGAGATTCCAAAGAATGCTGAGATTATTGTGCAATCAACCGGTGAATCGACTTTTCAGAAATAAATGATGATTTTCAGCCCTCGATTTCTTTTTTCCTTTCTGTTTTTGAGCGTAATCGGATATTCTGCGCACAGCCAAATGGCTCAGCGTGATGTAGAACTGATCAACGATGTAAACATGGTTGACCACAGCTTTGATCCGCGCAAACCACAGTTTATGAAGATTGGCAACAATGCGATTACACGCTACAATCCTGTTTCGTTGATATTTAGCGGTTCGTTGTTCTTCTATCAGAAAGTGATTTCACCTCAGTTGCAATCGAGGTGCCCATACGAAATCAGCTGTTCGGCCTTTAGCAAGGCAAGCATCGAAGAATTTGGTATAGTAAAAGGCATTCCACTTACGGCAGACCGCTTAACGCGATGCACGCAGTTTACGGTGATCGACATTTTACCGAGTCAAATTAATCCGCGCACGGGACAAATCATTGATAATCCGAGCAAATACCGCACCCACAAGCACCATCACCATCATTGATCGATGACGTTAAAACGATTTTTGCAATTTCTTTTCTTTTGTATGGTGGTGTTTATCTGCAATAGCGTTTATGCACAAGATGCTCGTATGGCTGAAGATTCAGTATTTGCCGATAGCGCAGCAATAGACAGCCTCGTGCACGAAGCCCCAATAAAACCGAGTAAAACTGCGCTGCAACGCGAACAGTTCAAGTTCGTCTTGTATTTGATTTCGTCTGAGCTTTATGATGACGCATTGCATGTTTTAAAAGACATGCGCAGTGATACGGTCAAGCACACCAACCTCAGAGACAGCGTAACCTACTACATCGGTTGGATAAAATACTTCAACCAAGATTTCGATGGTGCTATAGAAAACTTCTCCCGCATCGATTCATCTTCGGATGTCATGCACGCTTCTGCCTTCTACAATGCTATATGCTTTGTGCAATTCGACAGCTTGACCCGTGCAAAGCACATACTCAATCAAATTGATGTATCCTCAGACGATCAACTTCAAAATTTAAAACTGCTTCAACTTCAAGGCTTAGCCTTACTTGAACGCGATTATGTGGCATTCGACAGTCTCGCTCACCTCGTGAATGTTCAGTCGTTCATCACCCAAACTGAAATGGCAGGTATGAAGGATTATGCTGAACTGATGAGGACTTACAAGCGAAAGTCACCGTGGATTGCTGGACTACTTTCAGCCATCATTCCTGGAGCAGGAAAGTTCTATGCAGGCTACAGAGGTGTGCCATTTGGAGCGATGTACATGACTATTCCATTGGGAGCAATTGCCGCAGAAAGTTTGATTTTAGCCGGTGTGGCAAGCGCACAATTCATTGCACTTGGTGCTTTGTTTGGAGTGTTTTATGTGGGTAATATTTGGGGCAGTGTGTTAAGTGTTTACGCTAAAGAAAGAGAATTCTATGATGAAATGGATCACAATATTGAGTTTGATATGCATAGTCCCGTTCGCAGGGCATTCTACTAATACTTCCCCAGAACTATCGAAAGCCGATAGTTTGCGGTCGATAGGATTATTAGAAGATGCAGTGATTGCTTATGAGTTTGCGGCTTATTCAGCGACCAACAACGCGTTACGCACCATCGCATTGATCAACAAGGCCGATTGCTTGGTTGAATTGGGCAAGGTAGACCAAAGCGAAAAGAACTTAGCGAGGCTCAACTATTACAGTCTCACCGACTCGCTGCAATACCAGGCACGCTATAAGGCAGCGCTCTACTCCTATCTCAATCAAAACTTCGAAGAAAGTAAATCGCAGTTGCAAATGATCGAGCAGTTTTTGCCGATGGCGCTTTCTGTCAATTCAAAATTCTTGTATGCACTGGCCTTGAACGAAACGCGCAGTTGGAGTGAAGCAGAAGCGCAACTGAACAATTGGAATGCCTATTACAATGCGAATGATAGTGCAAGCTTCAAGGCGTACCATCAAATGATCACAGAAGCGTATAAAGATAAGAACCATCCCAAGTTTCGGGATCCAGCCAAGGCGCAAATTTGGGCTCAAGTGTTACCGGGCAGCGGGCAATTGTATTCAGGTTACTTGTTCGATGCCGCATTCACTGCAACGATGGTGCTCTCTGGGATTGGCATTGCAGCGTATGGAGTGCTTGTAGCGAAATACTATGTTACGGGCATTATACTTGGTTATGGTGTGTTTCAGCGCTTCTACATCGCGGGCCAAAACCGCTCAGAGTTTCTTGCAAACAAGAAAAACTACAAGACGAAGCGCGCCTACAACGATTCATTGAAAGAACTTATAACCCATAATTTGGAATAAAAAAAGACCCAGTCGGTAGGACTGAGTCTTTCTTAATTTTCTAAGATTTCTGAGATTAGTTACCCCAAACTCTGAATTTTGGATTGTCTTTGTACTTCGCAAATTGCTCGTCTCCTTTGAACACTACTCCCCAGAAGTCAACGCATCCAACGATGTTACCATAAATTGGAATACAAAGGTACTTGTACCACATTGTCTCACCACCTGTTCCCATGTAGCTTCTGTGAAGTCCGATAAAACCGGGCCAGAAAAATGCCCGAACCAGGTAGCCAGTTTTTGTTGGCTCATCGTCATTCAGCATTGAAGCAACAAACGGAGAGGCTTCAGCTGAAAATGTGATGTCTTCAGAAGACGCAAACGCCTTTTCAACAGCATCATCATTTAATTTGTAGTTTCCAGCAAACGTTGCACTTGCAGCGAAACCAGTAAGAAGTTAGAATAAGAATAGTTTTTTCATGGTATTAAATTTAATATACGCAAACATAGCGTTATTCATGTTATTTGGAAATGAATTTTAAAATAGTTCTCAAAGAATCAAAAAAAAGACTCCGAAGAGCCCTTTAATTATTTCAAACTGCAATTAGTTCTTAAACTTACCCAGCCTTGCCGTTACTTCAACTGTAGTAATGGTGTAGATTCCTAAACCGATTGGGCGTTCAACTTTCGTGGTGTATTGAGGATAGAAAACCACATCATAACCTTGGTTATTTTCCATCAAATTATACAAGGCGTAGTTCGCTGTGAAATCTTGGATGTATGCACCAATCACTGGAATGCTGAAACTGCTTCCATAGCTGAAGTTAAAAGATAATTGATCCTTGTCAACTGACCCCGTTTCTGCTTTAAACAATCGAGAAAAATCGATACCTACAATACGTGTAGAGGTTGCGGTAGCGGAAACTTGTTGGGTGAGGTCAAAGTCTGAGCGCTCCAACTCAATTCTGGTCATTGGTTCTCTCATAGACTTGTTGGTGGTAGTGCAGCTTGTAATAAACAACGCACCAACGGCAGCAAATAGCAATAGCGATTTTTTCATACTTAGAGTTTTTTGATTAGATTTCGTCCAACATAAAAAACTAACTGTAGTGCGCAATGATTTAAATGCGCTAAAAATTAACAGTGTTTTCTTAAAAGTTTTATTTCATCATCCTGCGCAACAGCACAGGAAGTAAAATTAAATCAGCAAGCACTGCCACTGCCAGTGTAATACTGATCAGTAAACCAACATAATGCGTGCTCGTAAAACTGGAACTCGAAAGGGTTAAAAAGCCCGAACACAGGATTAAACTCGTCAATAAAATGGCCTTGCCCGTGGAGATGGATGTGCGTCTCAACGCCCAAATCATTGACCTGCCTTTGTTTAATTCAAGTTTAAACTTGCTCAAATAATGAATCGAATCATCGACCGCAATACCGAATGCAATACCAAAAATGATGGATGTAGAAACCTTCAGGTCGATGCCCGTCAAACCCATAAACCCACCGATCACCATCAAAGGCAAAACATTAGGAACTAGCGTTATTAAAGCCATTTTGAATGATTTGAATAAAATGCCCATCACAATGGCTACTACAAGCAGAGCAAAAATGAGTCCGCTCATCATATTCACTGAAAGGGTTTCATTGTTTTTATCAATTAATAAGGCCATTCCTGTGAGTCGAATGTCAACGGTTTGCAGTGGGTATTGGTCAAAATGAGCCAGTAAATCTTCGTTCATCTGCTTGGTTTTCAACCCGCCCAAATCGCGCATTTTTCCTGAGAAGCGGCCCTCGCGCATTTCATTGGCAAGCAGTGCGTTGAACTCAGGTCGCTTCTGAATTTTCGATACGAGCCGCATCACCGTGTTGTAGCGTTCATCGCTTGTTGGAACAAGGTATGCCGTATCGTGCCCCCCTGATATGGCCTGGTTTGCAGTGCGCAAAATATTGAGTGGGGAAAGTAAAAATCCCACGCCATACTCATTCTTCAAATAAGCATCAATCCGCAATAGGTCATCCACCACTTCTCTGTCGAGCATGCTTTGGTTTGAATCCTTCACTGAAACATACAGCTCAAACGGCCTGGCTCCAGCGAAATTCTCTTCAAAATACATGAAGCTCGTGCGCATCGGATCGTCTTCACCCACATCTTCTAAAAGGTAGTTGTCTACTTTAATGGTAGAAATACTAATGGCAGATGCGATAATCACCAAGAGCGAAACCACAAGAATGCTCACTTGATTCTTCATCGAAAAGAAGAATATTTTCCTCACCAATTTATTCCAAAACAGACTTGACGGCTCTTTGTAGGCCAGTTTCGGTACTGGATTCAGTGTTAAAATAGCAGGCAATAAACTAAATGCCAAAATGAAAGCGATAAACACGCCAATGGCAGCATAAATCCCAAGTTCACGAACCGGCTTAATTCCACTTGTGAGTAAAGTCAAAAATCCCAGCGCAGTAGTAAGTGATGTCAGGAATGTGGCCATTCCAACTTGTTTGTACGAAATTTTAATTGCGGCTTCCTTCGAAAGTCCATTTCTGATCTCTTCGAAATACCTACTCAAGAGGTGAATTACATCACTGATTCCGACCACAAAAAGAATCAATGGCAACAGTGCCGTCATAATGTCGATCGGTTTACCGATCAATCCCATCAGTCCTAAAGACCAAATCACCGACAGCACTACGATTAAAAGTGGAACCACCACCCCCCAAAGTGACCGATAAACCAAGGCGAGAATAATGATTACAAGCACAACGGCAAGGATAAAAAACAGGGTAAACTCGTACTTAATTTGATCGATGTAATAGGCTTGTCCGATTACTTTTCCTGCCGTATGCATTTGATCGAACTCGTATTTATCGAGCACATCCTTCAGCTTAAAATACACCGTATCGGTTTCAACCTTCGATAAATTCGGTTCAATCTCGATGAGCATAGAAATACTCTTGGCGTCTTCAGAAAACACGCTGCCTACTTCCTTCTGAAATCTGTAAATCCTCGTGCTATCTGCTGCGTAACGCGATTCATCATCGGGGTGCAGAAATGGAATGGCAATGGGTCCAAACGGCCCGAGCGCATAGTCTTTCGCGTCAAATGGCGACAAGATTCGCTTGACCTCATCTACGGTTTGCAGTTCCTCGCGCAGTGCTTTGGCCTTGAGTAGAAAATCTTTCTCGAAGATTCCCTCGTCATTCTTTAGCGCAAGCAAAACAAAGTCGACATCGGTTGCAAACTTTTCATTGTAATCGAGGTAAAAATCGAGGGAAGTGTCTTCAGAAGGAAAAAAATGCTCGAATTCGTAGTCGAACTGCAGCGTGGTAATTTGATAACCTGCAATCGCTGTGAACGTGATAACAAGGAAAACGATGAATTTCGCAAGTGCTTTGCTCATGGTGTAAGTAGAAATCTTTGCTACTTGTAACAGCGAACTTAGCTGTTTGATTTGGTGTGGTAAAAAAAAAGAAGAGGACCGATTGCTCGACCCTCTTCTTACAGCGCGCGTTGAGCGCACTAACCTACCCTACTACCTATCTTACTTTTCGTCTTTCACTTCTTCGAAGTCAACATCGGTAACTTCTTCATCACCGCCTTCTGATGCTTGCTCGGCTCCGGCAGCGCCTTCAGCCTGTGCACCTTGTGCAGCGTACATTTCTTGAGAAGCGGCTTGAAAAACTGTATTCAGCTTTTCCATTGAAGCATCAATGGCATCGATGTCTTTTGCCTCGTGTGCCTTTTTCAACTCAGCGAGTGCTTCTTCGATTGGGCCTTTTTTATCGGCAGGTAATTTATCTCCAAACTCCTTGATCTGCTTTTCGGTTTGGAAGATCATATTATCCGCTGCATTGAGCTTGTCAATCGTTTCTTTCGCCTTTTTATCTGAGTCGGCATTGGCTTCAGCTTCGCGCTTCATCTTATCGATTTCTTCCTGGCTTAAGCCTGAAGATGCTTCGATGCGGATGCTTTGCTCTTTGCCAGTGGCTTTATCTTTTGCTGATACATTTAAGATACCATTGGCATCGATGTCGAATGTTACTTCAATCTGAGGAACTCCTCTTGGCGATGGTGGAATACCATCTAAATGAAAGCGACCTATTGTTCTGTTATCTTTTGCCATTGGGCGCTCGCCTTGCAGCACATGAATCTCAACCGATGGCTGATTATCACTCGCTGTGGAGAACGTCTCTGACTTTTTGGTTGGAATGGTTGTGTTTGATTCGATCAATTTAGTTGACACACCGCCCATTGTTTCAATTCCCAATGAAAGTGGCGTCACGTCAAGGAGCAATACATCTTTCACGTCTCCGCTCAACACACCACCTTGTATAGCTGCTCCAACAGCTACTACTTCGTCAGGATTAACGCCTTTGCTCGGCTCCTTGCCAAAGAATTTTTTCACTGCTTCTTGCACCGCTGGAATTCTGGTAGAACCTCCAACCAAAATCACCTCATCAATTTCGCTTGTAGAGAATCCGCTTTGTTTCAAAGCGCTCTTACAAGGCTCAATCGTACGTTGCACAAGAGTGTCAGTCAATTGCTCAAACTTTGATCTCGAAAGTGATCTCACCAAGTGTTTTGGCACTCCGTCAACAGGCATGATGTATGGCAAATTGATTTCTGATGCTGTGGTACTTGACAACTCAATTTTCGCTTTCTCTGCTGCGTCTTTCAAACGCTGAAGCGCCATTGGGTCTTTGCTCAAGTCAGCTCCTTCATCATTTTTAAACTCTTGCACCAACCAGTCGATAATGGCTTGGTCAAAGTCATCACCACCGAGGTGCGTGTCGCCATCTGTTGATTTCACTTCAAACACGCCATCGCCCAACTCGAGGATCGAAACGTCATGCGTTCCCCCACCGCAGTCAAAGACTACTACTTTCATGTCGCGCCCTTTCTTGTCAAGACCGTAAGCCAAGGCAGCTGCCGTTGGTTCGTTGATTATTCTGCGCACTGTCAAACCAGCAATTTCACCTGCTTCTTTGGTTGCTTGGCGTTGAGAATCATTAAAATATGCCGGAACTGTAATCACAGCTTCTGTCACTTCTTGTCCTAAGTAATCTTCGGCCGTCTTCTTCATTTTTTGAAGCACCATGGCTGAGATTTCTTGCGGAGTGTACAATCTGTCGTCAATTTTAACGCGTGGAGTGTTGTTGTCGCCTTTCACTAATTCATACGGCACACGACTTCCTTCGCCTTTTGCTTCATCGTAGCTCACGCCCATGAATCGCTTTATACTGTAGATCGTTTTCGTTGGATTGGTGATCGCCTGACGTTTTGCAGGGTCACCTACTTTTCTTTCTCCTCCCTCTGTGAATCCAATCACAGAAGGTGTAGTTCTTTTTCCTTCACTATTTGGAATAACAACAGGCTCATTACCTTCCATCACTGCAACGCAGCTGTTTGTTGTTCCCAAATCGATTCCTATGATCTTTCCCATCCTATTTTGATTTTCGATTATTCTATTTTTTCTTGCTTAAGTCAAAGCCTATGCCACCGCATTAGCGCAATAAAAAAATGCAGGAATGTCAGATATTCAGGAATGTCAGGAAAATATAGGTGTCACAAAGCGTGACATCATGTCACCTATCTGCAGATTTGAGTAACGTCATTGCAACGCCCGCCTTCTACACGAAACCCTTTTTTTGAAGTCGCGTGGCTCAGCTCCTGGCCAGTTTCAGAATTAACACCAGTAACTTGATTAGAATAAAGGAGTTCTTCGAGGGTAGAAGAGTTGAAAACCCGACCTGAGTTGACTTTATCGAGCCCCACTTTTTTTCTAGTCGAAGCTAAGTATCGACTGGCGAAAACTCCTATTCCATTTTCTACGTTCGTGTATTCCGGGCGCTCTTGAGCGATTGCTGTGGAAGGTTGATTGACTTCAATGTAGGTGGCTAATGTATTGTCTGCTACTTCTAAAAAGAACTCTATTGTATCGCTTGCAAAGCGATTGAATGTTGGGTTGTCAAAATTATAATCTTCAAACTGGGTTTTCATTCTTATGTAGAATTCCTCGGGATTCATGGTGAAATTAACCTCACCGCTATTGGTCGATTCTTGAGTAGTTACGCGCTTAGTGCCAATCGCAAAAAGCAAACTATCTCTTGAACGCTCATTGGTTACAATGTCAACTTCAGTGAAGTAGAATCGGTAGAAACTCGTGAAGCTAACACCTCCTGCAGGCCTCATCCATGTCACATCCAATGAATTTCTATAGTCTCCGTTTCCAACAAAGTCTATTTCAGAGCGATCTTCTGTTGTGGAGTTGGCTAATCGCGGTTTTACTAAAGTCAATGGAACATCTCCTCCGCCAATCACCCCGCTTTCTGCTGTTACCACTTTAGTTTCCTCACCTTCTACATTTATCGTGCACTCAATACGATAGACGAAGGTGTTGTTGCCGTTTGAAATTTTCAAGACCGCATCGAAATAGTACACCTTATTGCTGTCGTTAAAAAACAGCCCATCGCTTTTCGAAGTAATATACGTTGAAGTGAGTGGGTATCGATTAATTGTATCTTCGTCTTCGTTTGGCTCTTTTTTCGAAATTTCAAAGACTACTGCTTGTAACTCATCGTCCGAATATTCGTTCACTCCTTGAGTTTTTGCCAACACACTTGCCGATTCTTCTCCAATGAATGCCTTGTTGATGCGGATATAATGCCTCGATTTATTCTCTTCCAACAATCCATAAATCACGGTTACGTCTTTTTGAGGAGCAATTATGTCGATTTCGGTTTCACACCCAACGATGGTAATCATTGAAAGTGCAAGGAATAGAAAAGAGATAGAGCGAAGCTTAGACATAAATTTCTTTTACGTTTGTGTTTGAAAGGTCAAAAATACATTCCTATTCAACTTCCGACACCCTAAATATATTTTCGGTCATAAATTGACTCTTAACGGTAACCAACATGAGAAAGATAGACGACAATTTATCGCCTGTAGGCAATAATGTCAAAAAAATAACTACGAGTGTTTTGCAGCAGATGAAGCAAAATGGAGAAAAAATCACCATGCTCACTGCGTATGACTTCAGCCTTGGTCGCATAGTTGATCACGCTGGTATAGATGTGATTTTGGTTGGAGATTCGGCTTCAAATGTCATGGGCGGACACGAAACAACGCTGCCTATCACCTTGGATCAAATGATCTACCACGCATCATCCGTGATTCGCTCAACGCAGCGCGCATTGGTAGTAGTGGACTTGCCGTTCGGAAGCTACCAAGGAAATTCAAAAGAAGCCCTTACCTCTTCGATCAGAATAATGAAAGAATCTGGAGCCCATTCTGTAAAATTGGAAGGCGGTCGTGAAGTGAAAGAATCGATCGACCGCATTTTGACGGCTGGAATTCCCGTGATGGGTCACCTCGGATTAACTCCTCAATCGATTTACAAATTTGGATCGTATGCCGTGCGAGCAAAGGAAGAGGAAGAGCGCGACCGACTGATTGAAGATGCTAAAATTTTAGAAGAAACCGGTGTGTTTGCTATCGTTCTCGAAAAAATTCCAGCCAAGCTAGCAGGCGAAGTGGCGCGATCGATTTCAATTCCCGTAATTGGAATAGGTGCAGGAAATGAAGTGGACGGCCAAGTTTTGGTCTTGCACGACATGCTCGGGATTAACAAAGAGTTTTCGCCACGGTTCTTGAGGCGATACAGCAATTTACACGACACCATTACCGAAGCAATTGGCGACTATATATATGACGTAAAAAGCAACGACTTCCCCAACCAAAACGAGCAGTACTAAAAGCCGCCATGGCCGATCTTTCGCAGCGTATTATTTATGAAGACAATCACCTGATCGTTGTCAATAAGCAAGCCGGAGAGCTTGTGCAAGGCGACAAAACAGGCGACACGCCTTTACTTGACAGCATCAAAGCACTCATTAAAGTGCGCGATCAAAAGCCAGGCGATGTTTACTTGGGTGCGCCACACCGATTAGACCGACCGGTGAGTGGTGTGGTAATTTTTGCAAAAACCAGCAAAGCTTTGTCTCGAATGAGCGAAATCTTCAGAAAGAAGGCCATTCAAAAAACGTATTGGGCGATCGTAGAAAACGCACCCCAAAACCCTGAAGGAAGACTGGTTGGCTGGATGCGGAAAAATGAAAAGCAAAACAAATCGTACGTACAAACAAAAGAAGCTGAAGGGTTCAAGGAAGCAATACTGAACTATAAACTGCGCGCCAGTGGCGATCGTTATCACTTGATCGAGGTGAATTTAGAAACCGGTCGTCACCATCAAATTAGAGCGCAATTGGCTGACATGGGCTGCATCATCAAAGGCGACTTGAAATACGGTGCTTCGCGATCAAATCCCGATGCCAGCATTAGCCTGCACTCGCGACACACAACCTTTGAACACCCTGTGAAAAAAGAACTGATCGTCCTGAAAGCTTCTTGTCCTGACGACAAACTTTGGAAGTTCTTTGAAAATCAGCTTCAATAAGGGTCTACATCAATGCGCAGTCTGATTTTTCGAAATTCAGGATGGCCTTCCATTTCGTCAATGCAACTCCAAATTGTTTTTCGACTTTCTTGAATGGAAGAATGCGCGTTTAACTTTAGAAATACTTGCCGCAAAAACTGACCTCTAACACGCGGAATCACAGGTTCTTCGGGCCCAAGCACTTGTTTGTTAAAATACTTCCTGAGCAGCAGACCAAAATGAACAGCGCCTTCCCTCACCAACTTGGCATCGGGATGCGCCAGTTGAAACATAATCATTCGAACATAGGGCGGATACGAAAATTGCTGGCGTTCTGAAAGCTGATGCTGATACATCGCCTCGTAATTATTCTCCACCACCATTTGCAGCACAGGATGTTCGGGCCTGAACGTTTGGATCAACACTTTACCTCGGTTGTTTTTTCGTCCTGCCCTGCCCGAAACTTGGGTTAGCAATTGATAGGCCCGCTCAAAGGCTCGGAAGTCAGGTCTATTCCAAAGGCTGTCAGCACTCAACACGCCCACTAAACCTACGTTACTAAAATCCAACCCTTTAGTCACCATTTGTGTTCCCACCAAAATATCAATGGCGCCCTCTTCAAACGCTGTAATGATGTTGTGAAACGCATTTTTTTTGCGCGTGGTATCTAAATCCATTCGCCCCATGCGCGCATTAGGAAATATAATCTCGAGCTCGTCTTCGATCTTCTCTGTTCCGAAACCCTTCACAGTCATTTTAGCCGAATGACAATTAGGACAGTGTTTCGGCATTTTAATGTTGTAGCCACAGTAATGGCAAAGCATCTTCTCGAAAAACTTGTGGTAGGTTAAATTCACATCGCAATTCACGCATTCGGCACTCCACCCGCATGCCTCACACAATAAAAACGGTGCATAACCTCTGCGGTTTTGGAATAAAATCACTTGCTGTTTCACTGCCAACGTGGCCTTGATTGCTTCGATCAGTTCGCCAGAAAAACTTGCGTTTTGCACATCGGCACGCTTTCTTTTGGCCATGTCAACCAAATGAATGAGTGGCAGCTGAATATCAGCATAGCGTTTTTCCAATTTCACCAAGGCCGATTTTCCGTTTTGGGCATTAAAAACTGACTCAACGGCAGGCGTTGCGGAGCCTAGCAAGACCTTTGCCCCCGTTTTGTGCCCTAGCCAAATGGCTGCGTCACGTGCATTGTAATGGGGCGATGACTCGTGTTGTTTGAAGGAACTTTCGTGTTCTTCATCCACCACGATTAATCCCAAATTGTTGAGCGGTAGAAAAAGTGATGAACGCGCACCAATTACAATTTCATTGTTTGCTGAATCGAGGAGCCTCATCCAAGTGGTGAGTCGTTCGCGGTTAGAAAAGCGCGAGTGGTACACAAAAAGTTCCTCACCGATAATCACTTTTAATCGCTCTACCAATTGCGTGGTAAGGGCAATCTCAGGCACGAGGTAAAGCACTTGTTGACCTTTAGCCACGGCATCTTTGATCAATTGCGTGTAAATCAATGTTTTGCCAGATCCGGTAACACCTTGCAGTAAGACCGTGTTTTTTTCTTCAAATGCATGCTTGATTTCTTCGAGTGCACGCAGTTGGTGTTCGTTTAATTCAAATTCAGCTCCTTCTGAAACGTCTAGTCCATACTTAAGCACTTCCTGTATTTCAAATACTCCGCGATCAATGAGCGATTTCAACGAAGCGGGAGATGCTTGGGCACGTTGCAACAAATTTTGTTTGATCACTGAAAATGATTCGCCTTTCATTTCCAGAAAGCGCATCACAATTTCAAACTGTTTGGGTGCATTTGAAAGGCTGTCGAGAAGCTCTGAAATTGCTTTGTCGCGAGAAAACGCTTCGGTAAAAGAAATATGCTCAACCATTTGAGGTTTGGCCTGTGGCTTCATTTCCTCTGAAATCACAATAACACCTTGCTTCATCAGTGAACTCACTGCTCTTTGTGTGGCTTTTTTCGGAAGCAATTGTTCCAGTTGATCCACCGTCATGCTTTCGTTGGTTGAAAGTTGAGCGACAATCATTCGTTCATCATCAGAAAATTCTAAAAATTCTTCGAACTCAGGGTTTAATGAAACCGAAGTTTGCGAATTCAGCTTCATGGCATTAGGCAAGGCAGTATTCATTACTGACCCCAATCCTGACATATAATAATGAGCAATCCATTCCCAAAAATTGAGCTGCTGATCGGTTACAACAGGCACATCATCCATTATATATGACAGGTCTTTGGGTTTTGTTCCTTGTGGCAGTTGCACATTCATTCTGTAGATCAAAGCAGCGTAATACCTGCGCTTTCCAAATGGAACCACTACCCTTTTTCCAATTTCAAGTTCGGGTATCAAATGCTCGGGAACGCGATAAGTAAAGGTTCCACGCAGCGCGAGCGGTAAAATGGCTTGTATGTAATACGGCTTTGTCAACATTGCGAATGTAAAAGCATCAGGCGCGCCATGCGTGAAGTGTTAAAAACTAACCCAACGCAGGCATCGTTTCCTTTGACCACAGTCATACTATTGTGTCAACGATTATGCTAACACTGCTCGACTGGTCCATCATCATTGTTTTTCTGCTGCTTTCGCTGGGCATCGGATTGCATTACCGAAAGAACGCGGGTAAAAGCATTGGCGATTTTTTCTTGGGTGGACGAAACTTACCGTGGTACATCGCTGGTCTTTCGATGGTTGCCACCACATTTGCTGCTGACACACCGTTGGCTGTTTCTGAATTGGTTTCTACCGGAGGAATTTCCAAGAACTGGCTGTGGTGGTCGTTTATTTTCGGTGGTGCTTTAACTACATTCTTCTTCGCAATGCTTTGGCGCAGGTCGAATATTTTGACGGAGCTCGAATTTATTCAACTGCGGTATGAGGGAAAGCCCGCCTTTTATCTACGACTTTTTAAATCAGCCTATCTCGGCTTGTTTATCAATGCTATTATTATCGCTTGGGTCAACTTGGCGATGATGTCATTGATCGAGGTTTTCTTCGATGTTGCGCGAGACACCGCCTATTTGGTGACGCTTGGTTTGATGGTTTTAGCAGTCTCTTATTCCGCTTTGTCAGGATTAAAAGGTGTGGCCATTACAGACACGATTCAATTTACCATTGCCATGATTGGATGTATCGTCCTTGCGATTTTGGTGGTAAATAGCGAACAAGTGGGAGGGATAGACGCGCTCAAAGCAAAGTTACCAGCCTCAAGTTTAGATTTTGTACCGAGAATCTCATCTGATTCTTCGGAGTCATCGACCACTTCATCGCTGCATGGTTTTGGACTTACACTGGGCGCATTCTTTTCATTCATCGCCATTCAGTGGTGGGCAAGTTGGTATCCAGGAGCCGAGCCAGGAGGTGGCGGATACATCGCACAGCGTATGATGAGCACGAAAACAGAAAAAGACGCCATCTGGGCGACATTATTATTTCAAGTCGGACACTATTGCATTCGCCCTTGGCCATGGATCATCGTTGGCCTTTGTGCCGTGGTTCTGTATACGCCCACAGATCAGAAATTGGTAGACAACATTAACTATTTTTCTGAGGGCCATGAAGTATTAGAGTTCCATCCAGAAAGCGAAAACTTGTCGATAACGACCGTTGGGGCGAAAACACCTGAAGAGTTTCTGAGCTTATTTCCCTCGCTGAGAAACACAGAATTTGAGCGCCAAGTAAAATACCATTTCGAGCCACGACTGGGATTTGTATTTGCAATGCGTCAGTTTTTGCCAGCAGGATTGGTTGGATTGCTTCTGGTGGCGTTCATTGCAGCCTATTTGAGCACCATTTCAACACAGGTGAATTGGGGTGCGAGCTACGTGGTCAACGATTTGATTTTACCCATAAAACAAGATTCTTCTCAGTCAGCATTGGTCAAATACAGCCGCATTGCTTCGGTGGCAATTATGTTGCTCGGTGCCGCAGTCACACCTTTTGTGACGAGCATAAGTGGGGTTTGGGAATTCATTTTACAATGTGGCGCAGGATTAGGATTGGTACTTATTTTACGTTGGTATTGGTGGCGCGTAAATGCCTGGAGCGAAATTGCTGCCACGCTGGCTCCTCTGCTTGCTTATTCTTTTTGTCAGTTTTATTTGAATGAAAAACTGGGGCAAACATTTATGGATGAATACGGACCGTATTATTTCACTGTTGGATTTACAAGTATTGTGTGGATTACAGTAACCTTTCTCACTCCAAAACCGACTCAAAAGCACATCGAATCATTCGATGCTCGCGTGCAACCAATGGGTGTTTGGCCTTCTTATATTCAAGGCATTAGCGAACGAAACAAACAACTAAAATGGTTGGCTGGTAATTCAGTATCAATGATCGTTTTTATTATTTCGTTTTTATTTGCGATTGGAAGTTTAATTTTGATGGAATTCCTAAATGCAGTGATCTACGTTTCATTGTCAATTATATCCGTTTTCGGTTTGAAGATATTTCTCAAAAAAACCAATATCTTCGAGCGCAATTCAGAATCTAAATGAAATCATCTTTATCTTTTCTCTTCGCGGTTGCCTTTCTATCGGTTATATCGCTTTCATCATGCGGTGGAGAAGACCCAAACGCCAGCAATGATAGTTCAGGTTCGTCTGTTCTGAAGGTTGGTGACAAGTTATTCAACCTTCCTTCCCCACTCGAAACTGCAATGTTGATTGAAGAGGTTGGAGGTGACTTTACGGAGTCTCTGCTCAACCCAACTGTTGATGCTGGGCAATACTCAGTAAAAGAAAAGCAAGCCATGAATTTGGGTGTTTACGGAGCTGATTTGGGTTACTGCCTGATCTACAATCAATCTCAGAAAGCATTTACGCTGCTCGCAACTACAAAGAAGTTGGGAACTGAACTTGGAATTTCTCCTGCCTTGTACAAAGGATTGATCAAACGTTTTGAAGGAAACATGGAGAACAAAGATTCGCTTTTGATTTTTGTATCTGAATTGAACCGCTTAAGCGATGAGTATTTGAAAGAAAATGAAAGCGAAGACCTCAGTGCGATGATTCTTTACGGTGGTTGGGTTGAGTCGTTATACTTTGTGTCTGAATTGAGCAAAAGTCTCGACAATGGCAAACTAAGGGCACGCGTAGGAGAACAAAAAAATACACTCGAAAATTTGATTGGCCTTGTGACTCAGCAAAACACTGACGGCCGTTTTGACGATATTCTCGCGTCATTGAATGACCTAAAAACATCCTTCGCAAAAGTGAAGACGACCTACTCGTATTTTGAACCTGAAACGAAGGCCGACCAAAAACTTACTATCGTTAAAAGCAAAAGTTCTGTTGAATTGGATGATGCCTTAATGGAAGAAATTTCAAATAAAATATCTGTTCTACGCAGTAACATAATCACAACTTCAGCCTCATGAGAAATTTGATCCTGATTTGTTTTCTTTCCTTGGCGTCATTTGGCGCTAATGCCCAATGTGAAATTACGGCTGACGTTTGCCAAAACCATATTTCTGCCGAGTACCTTTCCGATGGTCAGCACTATCGCGCCCTTCTTTTGACCAATCAAGTGGCTGAGTTTAATGCTACCCTTTACGGTGGAACTACCTACCGATTAGCCGGCTGCAGCGGAACGCAAGACGGCAACCTTCAATTCAGGGTTTTTGACGCGGATAGAAACTTGATTTTCAAGAATGATGTCTACCAGAATGCACCACATTGGGATTTTCAAATCGAGTCAACACTGGATGTGATTATCGAAACAGAGCTTGATCCAATCGCGGGGGCGAGCGGATGCGCAGTAATGCTTATGGGTTTTAGACGCTAAATAGAATTTTCTTTGATTTTCGTTGGTTGTGCCGGCAACCAATCACCTTGCTGATGTACCTTTAACAAATGGCAACTCAAGTACACACATCTCTTTTCGATTCGGAATATCCTGTCATCATGGCGCCAATGTTTTTGGTGTCCAATGTGGCAATGATGAAAGGAGCTGCAGACAATGGAATATCGGGGTGTTTTCCAGCATTAAACTACCGAACCGACAAAGAACTTCGCACGGCAATTGATGAACTGCGTGCCCATACCAACAAAGCTTTCGGAGTAAACCTCATCGTCAATAAATCAAACGTCAAGTATAGAAGTCAGCTTGAAACGTGCGTTGAAAAGAAGGTCGATTACATCATCACCTCGTTGGGTAATCCGAAAGAATGCATCGATAAATGCAAGCCACATGGCATCAAAGTTTTTTGTGACGTCACCGACTTGAAATACGCGAAAAAAGTTGAAGAACTCGGTGCAGACGCTGTTATAGCTGTGAATTCGGTGGCAGGCGGACACGCAGGAAATATTCCACCCGAAGAGCTAATACCAATGCTCAAGAAGGAATTGAGCATTCCAATCATTTCAGCTGGCGGTGTGAGCAATAGCGATGACATTAAACGGATGTTGGATTTGGGTGCAAGTGCCGTTTCTGTGGGCACAATATTCATTGCCAGCGAAGAAGCAGGCGTTTCTGACGACTATAAAAATGCGTTGGTGCAGTACGGTGAAAAAGACATCGTGCGCACCACAAAGATGTCGGGCAGCGCGCTCACCGTTATCAACACACCTTATGTGCAAAGCATCGGCACGGAAGCTGGGTTTCTAGAAAAACTCATGCACCGCAACAAATGGCTCAAGAAATACATCAAGATGCTCATTGCGGTGCGTGGATTAAACAAAATTTCAAACGCAGCAAACAAAGCGACCTACAAAACGGTGTGGGTGGCCGGGCCGAGTATTGAGAGTATAAAAGCGGTTGAGCCTATTTCTGTTATTATCAAACGATTGGTGGGCGGACTATAACCAGCACCCTTTTTTTACGCACTCTTCTTCACCGATTTCAGCCCCTCATATGCTAGTTTTGAGGCATGAATAAAATTGCATTAATTACTGGAGCAACAGCTGGATTTGGTGAAGCCATCGCCAAAATTTTCGCGAAAAACAACTTCAATCTAATCATTACAGGAAGAAGAACTGATCGCCTTACCAACCTCAAGCAAGCATTAGAGGCAGAGTATGGGATTCGTGTTTTACCACTTTCATTTGACGTGAGAATCGCAGCAGACGTGCAAGACCACTTTGAGAGCATGCCTGAAGAATGGAAGAATATTGATGTTTTGGTGAACAATGCCGGATTAGCAAGTGGCTTAAACCACATTCAAGATGGAGATATCAGCGATTGGGATAAAATGATCGACACCAATGTAAAAGGATTACTCTATGTGTCAAAGGCTATCATTCCGCTGATGGTTGATCGAAAAAAGGGCCACATCATAAATATTGGATCTACCGCTGGAAAAGAAGTATACGAACATGGCAACGTATATTGTGCCTCAAAACATGCCGTTGACGCCATCACAAAAGGAATGCGGATCGACCTTCTGGGAACAGGAATAAAAGTGACACAAATTGCTCCGGGTGCTGCGGAAACAGAATTTAGTATCGTGCGATTTCATGGCGATACTGCAAAAGCCAAAACGGCTTATAATGGATATGATCCCATGACCGCACGCGATGTGGCAGAGCAAGTGTACTACGTGACTACACTTGCGCCCAATGTCTGCATCAACGACCTCGTGCTGACGAGCATGGCGCAAGCAAACAGTTTTTACATCAACCGTCAGAATTGATATAGCCATGAACTTATTTGACAAAATTCAAGAGTCGAAAACTTTTCTTGAATCGCGCGGAATTCGGAATGTGGATGTTGGCCTCGTTTTAGGTTCAGGGTTGGGGAAGCTCGTTGAGTCGATCGAAAATCCAGTCATCATTGACTATCAGGAAATACCTCATTTCTCGGCATCCACGGTAGAGTCGCACCAAGGAAAATTGATTTTCGGGAGGTTAGGCGGAAAGAACGTGCTGGCCATGCAAGGCCGATTGCATTTTTACGAAGGATACGATATGCAGGCGATCACCTTTCCGATCAGGGTAATGAAATTCTTAGGCGCATCTACCCTATTACTTTCTGGAGCTGCCGGTGCCATGAACCTCAATTTTAAAAAAGGTGACCTGATGATGATTACAGATCAGATCAATCTTTTACCCGACAATCCGCTTATTGGCGCCAATGACGAACGACTCGGTGTTCGATTTCCTGATATGAGTGAGGCATACGCAAAAAACCTTCAACACTTGATTAAAGAAACTGCTGATTCATTGAACATTAGCCTCAAGCAAGGCGTGTATGTTTCGGTGCCCGGCCCGATGCTTGAGTCTCCGGCTGAGTATAAGTTTCTTCGCAAGATCGGGGCTGATGCCGTTGGAATGAGCACCGTTCCTGAAGTGATCGTTGCAAAACACAGCGGTATGCAATGTGCGGCAGTGATCGTATTAACGGATGAATGCGACCCCGATGACTTACACCCTATAAATATTTCAGAGATACTTGCGATTGCAGGAAAAGCTGAAGAGAAGCTCATTGCGCTGTTCCCAGAAGTAATTCGTACACTGTAAATGTCGAATACGTGGTTTGAATTCAAACAGTTTAAGGTAAACCAACAAAATGCTGCCTTCAAAGTGGGCACCGATGCATGTCTTTTAGGCTCGTGGATCGATGCAGCACATGCCGAACGCATCTTAGATATTGGCACAGGCAGTGGAGTAATAGCACTCATGCTCGCTCAAAAAAGTGTGGCCACAATTGACGCCATAGACATAGACATGGTTAGCAGCCGGCAAGCCAAAGAAAACTTTGAAGCATCGCCCTGGGCTAAAAGGCTCACGGCTCATCATAAAAGCTTGGCCTTATATGCAGGTGAAACCAAGCGTAAATTCGACCTGATCGTGAGCAATCCGCCCTATTTTGTTGGCTCAACTAAAAACTTGTCTGAGCGCAAGAAAAATGCACGACACGAAGGTGAATTGGATTTACCTGACCTTCTAACCCTTTCATGGAGACTAGCATCAGACAGCGGAAAGCTAGCGTTGATTCTTCCTTTTGATCGGTACAATGAACTTATCGCTGAATCACTGCGTCATTCGTGGCATGTAGAACGACAACTGCTCATACGACCAAGACATCATAAAACCTTCAATCGATTCATCGTTGTTCTATCAAAACCACCAATACAAAACATAAAATACTCTGAAATAACGATTTACAAAGAAGGCCATGACTACACTGAAGATGTGATCAAACTCTTTTCACCTTTTTATCTTCACCTTTAATTTCTTTGGCTCGCTATTTGGTTTAGTTTTGTAAATCTCTAAAACGAAGCAAAATGAAAAAGTATCTAGCCAGCGGATTGTTTATCCTAGTAATCGGAAGTGTTTCCATCGCTCAGAAACCAATGAAGACAAAAATGATTCAAGCGGAAAAAGTGGAAGCCTACAAGGCCGAGCTAAACCTTTCAGAGGATCAAATGAAACAGATCAGAGCGATTAGATCGGAGTACAAAACAGAATACACTTCAGAAGAAAGAGCAAGACTTACACCAGAAGAACGAGAAAATATAAAGGCGGGAAAAGCTGAAGAACGCCAAAAAATTCAAGCGGTGTTAACCCAAGAACAAAAAGCTAAGATGCAGGAATTGAGACAAGAAGAACGGCAAAAGCGAGCAACGAACCGCCAGCAGCCGTCACCTGCACCAGCTGCACACTAAACATTTCAAGATTGATAAAAAGGCGAGATTTCTCTCGCCTTTTTTATTTTCCATAAATTAATCTATGCGCTCAATCGCGATCTTAACCTCAACCCCAGAATAACCAATGCTTTCAGTTGAATTGATCTCCATGCGCATTCTTTTAGAGACTTCAACTGTATAGCTTCCACTGAGATCTTGACACTGCTCAATCGGATCAACATGGTCGTGATCATCGCCATGGTCGTCATGCTCATGACTGTGGTCAGATTCTGACTGGTTTGAGATCGTTAACGTTTCGCCATTATCGCTAAACTGCCATGCGAAATGCGCATCCTCATTTTCAATAATCCAATGGCCCATGCACACCTCTTCGTAGTTATCGCAATCTTCAAACTCAAGCACCGGAAGATGGGATTCTTCTTCAGCTACACCGTCAATTGTGATACTTGTAATTTTCCAAACTTCGCCACTAAAGCGATTTGAGTTTAATCTGGTTTTGTTGCATGATGAGAGCAATGCAATTACTCCCACAGCTAAAATGAGCTTTTTCATCGTTAAATTTATTTTGAGTTATTGAATGCTAATTGGAAATACAACTTCTACATCGGTATCGCCCGGTGTGCATGTTCCATCTTTTATTCCATCAGGTTGGTGCTTAAGAATTAGCGTTAAAGTACCTGAATTTGGTTCTGAAATCACCCATTGCGATGTTAATCCGATCGGATAACTTCCGTCAGAATCGGTCGAAGCTATGGCAATAGAACTTGACAAGGGTGAATTGAGTGAGAAACATACGATGTGTTCGTTTCCTTCCTCTAAAATTTCAGAAGTGAGGTCGAGCTCAGTTGCGCCCGAACGGTCGAAAAAAGAAAGTTCAACATTGTAGGTTTTGCCGCTGTCGAGTGCGATGGAATCAATTAACGGATCGTTACCGCCCACTCCATCGGGATCATCCCACTCAACGCGAAAACTGGAAGCACCATCGAGTGATGTAAAATGCAACTCAACGGATGTAATACTTTCCGGTTCGTTGATTACCGGTTGAGGAATGTTTGGCTGATCACCGTCCTTCTTGCAGGAAGCCAATACTAACATTGCAGCGAGAAATGCTGCACTTTTGAATTTGTGTTTGTTCATTGTATATCAATTAAAGTTAAAAAGGAATTTTTAGTGTTAAAATGAAGTTTCTACCCTGTTCGGCAGCGTAATAGCGCAAGCGATTAAGGTAAGATCGATAGCTCGAATTGAGCGCGTTTTCAATTCTGAAAGAATAAAGAGGTTTAGTATTAAAAATGTGCATCTCACCTTGAATCTGAGCACCCAACAACCCGAAAGCGTCCGGTGGTAGCGCGTAATCAGAATTTACTGGAACCCTGTTTTGGCGAGAGGTATATGCCGCAGATAGCCCAACTTTATGAGTCGTTTCTCTCTGCCAAAAAATATAGTCAACTTCAATATCGAAGCGATCAGGAGGAATAAAAATCAACGGTTGATCCAACTCAACATCATCTGCCCTCACAAGCTCAGCACCAAATGTGAGATCCACCTTTTTTGCGGGCATCAATTTTAGGCGCGCGTCAACACCTCTAAAAAGGGCATTTGTTGATGCATAATTGAACGTGGGAAATGCCCCGCGAATGGTCAAAGTGGGAGGTAAAACAGGCATCAAATAGATGAAATTTTCAATCCAATAAACGTAGGTGCTCGCGTTAAACTCTAGTGGTATTCCTGCTATCGAGAAAGATTCGGCTGCAATAGCTAAGGTTGCAGAAGTCATGCGTTCTTCGCGCAGCGATTCATCACCAAATTCTACAGCGGCTACTCCGTGATGCAAACCACCGCTATACAGTTCGTTGATGGCAGGCGGCCGCCACGCACGCCCTACATTGAACATAGCTTTCCATCTTTTCCAGTCATGCGAAACACCTGCATTCCAAGAGAAACCGCTAAATGATCTTATTGGAGAATACAACTCGTTTTGTTGATACATAAAGGCTTGTTGCCACCTGTAATCATAACGCACCCCAGCCTCCACTTCCCATGCGCCCACATTCAAGTGATGGATGCTGAATAAACCGGCCGTATAATTTCTGAAATTGGGAATAAAAAACCGGCCAGTATAGGTGTTGGCTTGGGTTTCAGCAGCAATACCTACTTCGTATTTATAGTTGCTACTGACCCGCTCTTCAAAGAGAAGATCCATCTGATAGGTTGTGATTTCATATTGTAGATCAGCAACATCAGCATCGCTAAAGATACTTTGATCAAATTCCTGTCTGAGGTTGAATTGCCGTGAGACATTCAACCGCCATTCGTTTCTGAGACTGGGTTTCCAATACAGTTTAGCTGAAGAAAGCTCGTGTTGAATGAACTGCCGAGGGCTGCTAATTGAGCGATTAAAGGCTGTGGATGGACTCAAGGGCTGACCCCGTTCGATGATCTGCTCTAAGTCGGTGAGGTTTCCCACGTGTGCATATGACAAGATTCCGAGTTGACTTGTGAGTAATTTATATTGAACATCCACGCCATAGTTCTTGCCCTTCCAGAGCAGTCTTCCACTTCCGTTTACTTCGCGTTGACCGGTATTGAGTAGGTAATAATTTGGAGCTTTTAAATCACCCGCATTAATTGCCGAGCCTTGAAGGCTAAAAAATAAGGGGAGACGTTTGAAAAAAGCGCCATTTATTCTGGCCGATAGAGCACCACGCTGTCCGTTAGTCGAAATTCCAGATTGAACGGCTCCTTTTAGTTTTCTTTCCTTTGAAATGTCGGCCGAATGTGCTTTGATAGCACCAGCCATAGCTTCTGTGCCGTACCTCAAACTGCTCGCACCGTGCACTACTTCAATACGCTCTACCGAAAATGGATCCACTTCAGGTGCGTGTTCGCTGCCCCATTGCTGTCCCTGTAATTTGGTGTTATCGCTCATGATGACCAAGCGATTGCTGTGCATTCCATGAATCATGGGCTTCGAAATATTCCCTCCTGTATTCAAGGTTTGCATGCCTTGCATATCGTCTAATAAACCCGCCAAGCCATCACCAGCATTTTGTGCAAGGTCGCGTGCTGTCAATTCATCCCTAGAAGCAATATCCTTATGCGGCCTTTTGGCTTCAACATCTAAAGTTTTCAGTAACTCAGCGTGATGTTCGAGGTAAAATATCACATTGGTATCAGACTTTACAGTCAATTTGACGGTATCTGGTGCGCAACCAATATGCGATATGATCAATGTGAGGCTGCCCCTGCAAAGATTATCGAACTTGAATTTTCCGTTCTTGTCAGCCACAACGCCATTGGAAGTATGGATGATTTTTAACTCAGAATATGCCAAAACTCCGTCATCGTGCTCGTCTATGACCTGTCCGGTCAAAACGAACGCGCAGCTTTCTTGAGCTAGAAGTTCGGGTGCTATTGCAAGCAGCAATAGCAATAAAAATAATTTCATTGAAAAGTGTGTTTTAGCGTTTATCCGAGAGCAGGACTAAGCTAAAACTGGGGGCGCTCTACCTTCACAATAAGGAAGCACATCCGCGCAGTAGAACGCGGAACCTTGGCTTTGATATTCAGCAAAGGCGAAAACTGATCGGACAAACACCTGATCAATTTCAGGCTGAAAAGCAGAGAAAGTAAACTCACATATCAAGCATTCTTCCTCAGCATGTTCGAAAGAAATGGCATCGCTATGGTGTGTTTCGAAATCGTTTTCACAAGAGTGGTAAAGCTCGCTGGGCACGTTGATGAAAAGAATCAACGCCATCAAAAAGATATTTATCACTTGTTTAAACACGCTTCAAATGTAGTGATTAAATTTCAATCATTCAACTCGGAAGAACATTTTAACATTCCAATCACTTCACCATGATTGATTTCATCAGGATTTTTCGTTGATTCAATGCCAATTCATTTCTTTGGTGCTCTAAAATGACAAAACATACACTTACACCCGAAAATTGGATTGGCTTATATGCCGATCAACTGCTGAGTTATGCTGTAGTTCGAGTTCCTGAAAGAGATGCTGCGAAAGACTTGGTGCAGGATACATTCTTCACTGCCCTCAGGTCGAAGGATAGTTTTAGAGGTGAAATTTCCGAGAAAAATTGGCTCTACCTTATTTTGCGGAGCAGGATATTGGATTATTACAAAAAACGAAAAGAGGTACTCGAGTCTGATCTTGCACCTGACGATGACGATGACACTTTTGATGATAATGGCCATTGGATGGATAGCCGATTGCCCCAAGAGTGGTCCACTGACAGCATCGTCCAAAACAAAGAGTTCATGCACGTTTTCCTTCAATGTAAGTCTGGACTGAAAGTGCTTCAAGCGCAAGTATTCAGCATGAAATATATCGATGGCGAAGAGACAGAAACCATTTGTAAGGAACTAGGAATTACATCTTCAAACTACTGGGTTTTGATCCATCGAGCTAAACTGCAACTGCGCAATTGCATCGAAAAAAATTGGTTTACGAAATGATAAATTGTAAAGAGTCAACGCGACTTTCATTAAAAAAAGAGCAGAAAAAAATTTCGCTGAGAGAGCGAATTATGCTATCTTTTCACCATCTGATGTGCAAGTATTGTCGCATTTTCGACCGTCAAAGCGCTTGGATCGCACGTGTATCCTCAACCCTACACATTTCAGAATCATTTTCAGATGAAGAAAAAGCACATATTGAAATGAAAATGAAAGAATTCAAATGAAATCGTCAACAATTAAAACCAAAATAGTATGAAAAACACAAACAAAGGACTAGGTGCTTTAATCACCGGAACCATCATGGCTGGAGCTCTAATGGGAAGTACAACTGCAACTGCAAATGAAATGTTCAACTTCAACGACCTCGGGTCAGGCTCAGAACTAAGAGCTGATTTATTGGATGCTTCAAACACAGGGTTTAAATCTCCAGAAGCGAAATGTGGTGAAGCTAAAGCTGAGGCAAAATCAGACGCGAAACCAGAGGCGAAAGCTGAATCAAAAGCTGCTGACCACAAATGTGGAGAAGGTAAATGCGGTGAAGGCAAATGTGGCGAAGCAAAAGCTGAGTCGAAATCAGCTGATCACAAATGTGGCGAAGGCAAAGCTGACGTGAAGATGGAAAAATCTGATGCAAAGTCAGACAACAAAAAGGCAATAAAGCCTAACTAGTCAACCAAAACATCATCGCCCAACCCGTGTTTCACTGGTTGGGCTTTATTTTACCCTGATGCCGAAACACGTAGGAATAGGATACCGTAAAGACTTTGGATCTGCTTTTTTAGAGAGCGATATCCTCGAACCTGCATTTGTGGAAGTGGCACCAGAGAACTGGATTGATGTAGGCGGATTCTGGAAAAAAGAATTTTCCAAGGTTGCCTCCAAGTACCCGATCTACACGCATGGACTATCGCTCTCCATAGGAAGTCCCGACCCGTTGGATTGGAATTTTTTGAAAAAAATCAAGTCATTTATGCATGAATGGGACATCAAGGTTTATTCAGAACACCTCAGTTACAGCAAGTGCGATAATGCGCACATCTACGATTTGCTTCCTATACCATTTCGGGAAGACGCGGTCAAATACATCGCGCAGCGGATAAAAGAAGTGCAAGATTTTTTAGGCCGAAAATTGGTCATCGAAATTGTGTCATACTACACTCCTGTAGCAGCAGAAATGACAGAAGTTGAGTTCATTAATGCCATTCTAAAAGAAGCAGACTGCGAGTTGCTGTTCGACATCAACAACATTTATGTCAACGGGTTCAACCACAACTATGACCCGAAGCAATTCATTGAGCAGCTCGATCTCTCAAGCGTGAAATACATCCACATGGCTGGACATGAAAAAGTGAGTGACGATCTCATCATCGATACACACGGACAGCCGATCATTGACCCTGTGTATGATCTGTTTGAATTTGCACTTTCTAAACTAGACAAACCTGTTCCTGTTTTGCTTGAGCGCGATTTCAACATTCCAGAAATGGCTGAACTTGCAGCTGAAATGAATCAATTGGATGTAATATGTCAAAAACAATGGAGCAATGAGTCGATCAATGCGCACTGAAACCATAGAACAGCAGCAATTACTGGCGAAATATTGCCGTGACGGTGTTGAGCCAACGCTAAGTGGTGTTACCGATGGCAGGTTGCACAACTACAGAAGGTTAGTGTTTGGCGTGATTAGAGAAGCCTTATCGAGCACCTATCCGCTTACCGTTAATCTTTTGACACAAAAAGAATGGAGTGTATTGATGCAAGAGTTTTTTGAACACCACCCGTGCCAAGACCCACAAGTGTGGCGTATGCCATTTGAGCTGATTGAATACACCAAGAATAATCAGCCGTCACTCGCAAATAAATATCCACATCTCCTTGAAATACTGCAATTTGAATGGAAGGAAGTAGAGTATTACATGATGCCTGATAGGACACGACCAGAAATCAAAACGACTTCATTTTGGAACAGCCATTGGGTATTGAATCAAGAGTCGGAAATTCTTTCTCTCTCCTATCCGCTGCACCAAAAAAATGCACGGTTTATATCAATAAGTGATAAAGGCACTTATTTCTGCTTGATCTTCAGGCAACCCGATACGTTTAAAGTAAAGTTCATCCACCTGTCGCCATTTTTTGCTTGGCTGCTTGCTGTGATGAAAAGCGATCAGGTTTCTTTGGATGAATTAACACCGGTGATCACCAAAGAATTTGGAGTCAGCGACCAAGACACCTTGAAACAAAACGTTGAGCCGTTTTTCAACAAGCTCAAAACTGATGGAATGATTCTCTAAGTGAATTTGCTACATTTAGTGAATGAAAACCGCACAGCAATGGTTTGATGAGTATGGAGTTAGCCATCAAAACCGCACAAACAAGTTGATCCACTGGATTTGCGTTCCGACCATATTTTTCAGCATTGCTGGACTATTGGTTTCAATACCAAGTGAACCCGTTGCATCCCTTTTCCCCCGGCAATTTCAAGATTTCGCCAATTATGGAACGATTGCCATACTTCTGACCTGCATATTTTACTTCAACATCTCGCGGCCACTGTTTGTCGGCATGTTGGGCTTTTCAATGGCAGTTGTTTGGTTGAATGTGTTCATAAAAAACTATGCAGACACACCGCTTTGGGCGGTTTCATTAGTGCTTTTTATTTTAGCCTGGATCGGACAATTCATCGGACATAAAATCGAGGGTAAGAAACCTTCCTTTTTTAAGGATCTCCAATTTCTTTTAGTCGGTCCTGCTTGGCTAATGGACTTTGTATACACTCGACTTGGGATCAAGTATTGAAACTTCACACGACTGATAAACGGCAAGATCTTATAGAATTCATCTGCCAGAAATAGAAATGAGCTTTGTTTTGTGAAAGATGAAACGTAAAGGTTGCGATTAGCTGTTAAATTCGCGGCTCAAAATTTTCAAATCTGAGCATTGACTCATCCACGACTAAAACATATTTCTCCTCTCAAAAAGCAACTGATCAAATTTACGTTGATTGGAATGTTAGCTGTATTAGTCGATTTATCGTGTTATTACATCTTGCTAAACATCCTACCTGAAAACTGGCCACTCGGTTTTGGATTGGAAGATGTTGCAAAAGCCATTTCGTTTTTATGCGGAATGAGCGTGACCTACACCTTGAATAAACTCTGGACCTGGAAGGCTAAATCAAGGTCAAAAAAACGTGTATTAAACTTCACCATTCTTTACACCACATCGTTGTTTATCAACGTAATTTCAAATTCAAAAATGCTTGACTTACTACACGAAGTTGATTTACTCAAGCCTCTGAATTATAAATATTTAATTGCTTTTATTTTCGCAACTGGAGTAAGTGCATCACTCAACTTCCTTGGTCAGAAGTTTTGGGTGTTTAAAGTGAAGCTAGACTAGCTTGACTTAGTAACGCAGAATATCTTCTATTCCACCTTTCACCGTCTCTACTTCATTCGTATCGATCTTACCTAACCGCTCTACAAAACGCTCTTTTGATATGGATCTCATATGAAAAATCAATACTTCTGACTGTTCTTTCAAGCCATTTTTCGAAGTTGGGTCTAGAACCAAATTGCCTTTAAATGGGCGCACTTTAGTGGTTAAAGGGCATACGATGATTACCTTGAGGTATGTGTTCATCATATTACCGCTTATGATTAATACAGGTCTAAATCCAGCTTGCTCACTGCCTTTGACGGGATTAAAATTCACATTCCAAATTTCACCTTGCCTCATTTTCGCTGATTTGCGTGAAATAATCTACCATGCCTTCTTCGGCAATCATCATGATGTCTTCATCTTGGGCTGCTTCTTTGAAGGATTTGATGTATTCGGCTTTGTTCAGTTGATCTAAATAGATCTCTAATGCTCGCTCAATCAGCTTATTCTTAGGAAGCTTAAGCTCTTTCGCCTTTTGGGCCAACTTCTCAAGCAAATGATCTGGAAGTGTAGATGTGAAGGTACTCATTGCAATTTATATTTATGAATCGTAAATATAATATTTAAGTATTTTCCTTGCGAACCTTGGGTTTATTCTTCTCAAAATACCGTGCATTCTTGTTGACGTTGGTTGTTGAAACCTCAGCATTTAGGTCTTCTCGGTAGTTTTTTCGCTCGGGCTTTTTGATGTTCTTTTCTTCGCTGTAGCGCGGATCTTCAATAATATCTTCTTTGTAGCACTCCCCCACTTCGATGGAATAAAAACCGAATTCTTCCATCACCTTGCCAATGATGCGGTACACACCACGCCCACGAAACGGATACTTTGCCGCAACGGGCGGAAAATGCACTGTATCTAAGAAGAAGCCTTTGCGGTCTAAGAACGTTCCGAACTGCATGCGCTTCCCATCGGCTGTTTTTGAATCTTTCACCGTCACCAAATAACCATACGCCACCACGGTTTGGGTTACAAATTCAAACAAATCAGCGGCCAACACCCCACCCTTAGGAGATCGCTTCAATAGTAAAAACGGATCGCAGAGAGGATAGCCAAACAGCTCAATTTGATCGTATGCCTCTTCGAGCGGAGCAGTGTAAAACGCTGGAAATTCAAAGGGTTTTGATTTTTCTGAAAACAACTTTGGTGCGACACTGCGTTTTTTGACTTTGCCCAGTGTGAGGTGTGCTTCCCACGTTAACTCCTTCTTGCTTTTACCTGTAAATCGGAACGCACCCGCTTTTACCAAGATGGTCAATTGCTCGATGCCTAATGGAACGCGCTCAGTAAAATCGACCAACGACTCGAAACTGCCTCGCTCCTGCCTCGCCTCGTAAATCCACGTTATAGTTTTCGTTTCCAATTCCTTTACGCTTGACAATCCGAGGTAGATTGTTTTGCCGCTAACCACCGCCCCCGCCTCGCTGCGATTAACGCAAGGCGCCTGAATATCAGCTCCGTGCATACGAGCTTCGTGCACATAAAACTCAGGACGATAAAAACCACCTGAATTATTGAGCGTTGCCACCATGTATTCTAAAGGGTAATGCGCCTTCAAAAACAAACTTTGGTAACTTTCTACCGCATACGATGCTGAATGCCCTTTAGCGAAGGCGTAGCCGGCAAAACTTTCCGTTTGACGCCACACCTCTTCCACCATAATTGGAGGATGGCCTTTGGCTAATGCTTTTCGAAAAAAGGCTTCTTTGGCGTGTTCAAATTCTTCGCGCGAACGATATTTCCCACTCATGCCTCTGCGCAACACGTCAGCTTCGCCCAGCGTAAGTCCAGCAAAATAGTGCGCCACCTTGATCACATCTTCTTGATACACCATCACACCGAACGTGTCGGGCATAATATCCAACATGATGGGATGTGCTTTTTTACGTTCCTCAGGGTCGCGAAAGCGCTTGATGTATTCGCGCATCATTCCTGACTTTGCCACGCCAGGCCTGATGATTGAGCTCGCAGCTACAAGACCCAAATAATCATCAACACGCAGCTTTGAAAGCAACATACGCATGGCGGGCGATTCCACATAAAAGCAACCGATGGCCTTGCCGTTTCGCAGCATTTCCTTCACCGCTTCATCCTGTTTGAATCGTGCTAAATCGTGGATATCAATTGTATTCTCAGGGTTGTTTCGATTCACATTCACGACAGCATCTTTAATCTTACCCAAGCCGCGTTGACTTAAAATATCAAACTTGTAAAGCCCAACATCTTCAGCAACGACCATGTCAAACTGTGTTGTAGGATAACCTTTAGGCGGCATAAATGTGGCGGTATAATGCTCAATCGGCTTTTCAGAAATCAAAATACCACCCGCGTGGATGCTTAAATGACTGGGAAAGTCCTGAATCAAAGAGCCGTATTTCAACACCAACTGCGAAAGTTTATCCAGTCGATTCATATTGAAATCGCCTTTCGACAACTTATCGATTTCGTGCTTAGGCAGTCCAAACACTTTTCCAAGTTCGCGCACTACCGCACGGTATTGAAATGTACTGTAGGTTGCCAGCAAAGCCGAATTCGGGAATCGCTCGAAAATATAGCGGGTAATATCGTCTCGGTCAGTCCACGAAAAATCAATGTCAAAGTCCGGTGGATTCCTTCGATAGAGGTTAATGAATCGCTCAAAGTATAAATCTAAGTCGATTGGATCAACATCAGTGATTCTCAGCAAGTAAGCAATAATACTATTCGCGCCACTTCCGCGCCCCACATAGAAGTATCCTTTACTTCGTGCGTAAGAAACAATGTCGTGATTGATCAAGAAATACGACATAAAATCTTTATCGCGGATGATCTCTAATTCTTTCTCAATGCGCGAAGTGATGTTGTCGTTAATCTCCGGGTAACGGTATGACAAACCCTCCTCACACAAGTGCTGAATGCGTTCAAAATCACCTTCTCTACTTCCCGTGTATGTCGACTTATTTTTCGGGGGAATGCCATCACCAAACTGAAACGAAACTTCGCATTGCTCTACTAGCGCTTGGGTATTGCTTACAATCTGCGGAAATTCTTGGTATTGATGGATTAAATCGGCTTTCGATACGAGTACATGACGTGGATCGCCTTCTTCTGATTTTGGAAGTTTACTGAGCAGTAAATTCGCATCAATGGCGCGCAATAAGCGATGTGCATTAAAGTCCTTTTTGGTTTGAAACGACACCGTTGGCAACATCACCAAGCGATCAATCTCATGCCGCAATGGCGAAAACCGCAGGCGTGAAAGCTCATGAGGCTGAATACCAATTAACGAACGAGTTGCGAGGAGCGAGTTGGGAGGAAGTGCTCTACCAAAAGGATAAATCACGATCACATCTTCCATTTCGGGCGCTATATCCGGAATGGGTTCTTTGCTGTGTAAATGCTTCGTCAAAAAGCGATTGATATTTTCAAAGCCACGGTTGTTTTGGGCTATAGCCACAAACTGCTGCTGCACTCCATTTCTAAAGTCGACACCGGGAATCACTTTTAGTCCGTGCTTCTGCCCCAGCCGCATGCTGTCTAAGCAAGCCGAGGTGTTGTTGATGTCGGTAACGCATAGCGATTCGTAACCCCAATCAATCACTTGCTTGATGAGGTTTTCCGGCTTCCACGTACCGAACTTAAAGGAGTAATATGTGTGGGTGTTTAGGAGCAAGGTATCAGCTTTCAGATGTCAGTTTTCAGATGTCAGATGTCAGATGTCAGTTTTCAGATGTCAGATATCAGTTTTCAGATGTCAGTTTTCAGATGTCAGATGTCAGTTTTCAGATGTCAGATATCAGTTTTCAGATGTCAGTTTTCAGTTTTCAGGACTTTAAGGAAGCCATAGAGCATGCGTTGCTCTTCATTGATTAGTTCAATAAGTTGGTCTACTTCTGATTTCGAAACAATCTCTAACTCACTGATAATTTCCAACTGCGTCTCAAGCTCAAAAGAAGATCCTAGCGCTATTTCAATAAATCGAGCATAATCCTTTTTACTTTTCCTACTACTTCCCTCTGCAATGTTTGATGGAATGGATAGAGCTGCTCTCGTAATTTGAGAACTAAAAGTGAAAGATTCACTTCTATCTAATGTTTGCGACAATCTATAAGTAGCTAGAGCTATTTCCTTGCCTGTTTGCCAAATTTTCAATTGCTTAAAATTCTTCATCATTACTTTTTTAACCTATTAAACCTACCTTCTAAAACCTGATAACTGAAGGCTGAAAACTGATATCTGACATCTAACTCCTCCTATTCGCCAACAACATCGGAGCTTTTCCATTGAAAGGATTGCTGCGGCTGATGGTGCGTGCACCGAGTCCTGAGGCACGCATCACAGCGCGATCGCCAAAGCGCTCACGGATTTTATCCATGGCTTGATACAAGTTGATGTATTCTTCACTGTCTTCAAACAAGTTGATTTGATAACCACCACCCACCAGGTGGCTGAATCGCACGCCTATCAAGCGTACCAACAACCTGCGATTGTAAGCCCGTGCGAAAAGCTCCATCACCTTTTCAATCAAAATATGATCGGCCGAGGTGTATGGAATGCGGGCTTGCAGGGTTTGGGTTTGAAAGTCAGAATAGCGCACTTTTACCGTTACACAGCCTGTGAGTTTCTTGCCTCTGCGCAACTGAAAAGCCAAGTTTTCAGCCATAGCAAGCATAATTCCTTTCAGCTTCACCACGTCTGTTGTGTCGCGATCAAAGGTGCGTTCGGTGCTGATGCTCTTGCGTTCATTGTAAGGAATAACAAGGCTATTGTCGATGCCATTGGCCTTTTTCCAAATCGCATCGCCATTTTGCCCCAACACTTGCTGCATCATGTCCTGCGGCATTTCTTGGATGGTTTTAATGCGCTGAATCCCCAAATTGCGCAACGTTTGGTAGGTCTTCTCGCCCACCATCGGTATTTTCCTCACCGAAAGCGGTGCTAAAAAATGCTTCTCTTGTCCGCGAAGAACCTCCAACTGATTATTGGGCTTTGCCTCGCCTGTAGCCACTTTAGAAACTGTTTTGTTGATCGATAAGCCAAACGAATTGGGTAAGCCTGTTTCTTTGATAATGCGCTGACGCAGTTCGCTGGCCATTTTATTGCAGCCAAAGAAACGATCCATGCCGGTGAGGTCGGCATAAAACTCATCTACCGATGTTTTTTCAAGTACGGGCAACGACTCTTGCATGATTTCAGTAACCATGTCGCTGTACTTAGAATAAGTGCCACTGTTGCCCTTTATCACAATAGCCTCAGGGCAAAGCTCTCGCGCCATGCGCATGGGCATGGCCGAATGAATACCAAAAGCACGCGCTTCATAACTGCACGCAGCCACCACGCCACGGTCGGTAGTTCCGCCAATCAACACTGGCCTATTGTTGAGTTGACTGTCGAGCAGCCGCTCTACCGACACAAAAAATGAGTCGAGATCGAGGTGTAGAATTTGCTTTGACCGTTTATTATCCATGACTAAAAACCAATTATTAACGATTGCTAAAATATTTAGTATTTAGTCATCGGAAAGGATTTAATGCTATTATTTTTATCAACAAGAAAAGACGCGAAACGAGGTTGGGCAATGGCGAATATCCCATAGCCAACTGTGCATAATTAAGAGCAAACGTTACGTGACAGTGAAACACCAAACACCCCTCAACTTTTCAGACACCGAAGCTCTTCGATCACTGGAGCCTTGGCGCATGTGATTAGCGTAGGTGGTCCTATCTCTTCAACTATTCAACTCTTTATCTCTTCACTTTTCAGACACCGAAGCTTCAGCGTAGGTGGCCTCAACTCTTCACAGTCCTTATTAAACCCTATATTTAAAAACCACCAACAAGACAATCAAAATGGGAGACTATAAGAAAGACAGTTTAACGCTTAAAGGAGCCGTAGCATTGGGTACTGGCGTAATGATCGGTGCGGGAATATTTGCTCTACTGGGCCAAGTAGCTGAATTATCTGGCACATGGTTTCCTTACATCTTCATTGTTGGAGCGATTATTTCTGGTTTCAGCGCATATTCTTACATCAAAGTATCCAATGCCTATCCTTCTGCTGGAGGCATCGCTATGATTTTGATGAAAGCTTACGGAAAATCAACCTTAACAGCTGCCGCCTCGGTATTGATGGCACTTTCAATGGTAATAAATGAAAGTCTGGTGGCGCGAACCTTCGGGTCGTACACCCTACAGCTGTTTGACATCGAGAAAAATTCGATATGGGTTCCAGCTTTGGGCGTTGCACTATTGATACTTGCGTACATCGTAAATGTATCGGGAAACAAGGTTATCGGAAAAACATCTCAATTCATGGCGATTGTCAAAATCGTAGGCATTGTGGTGTTTGCCGCTGGCGCACTTTGGGCAGCTGAGTTTGCACTTAGCGATCTTATTCCGGCTGCAACTGCTGAAGCTGGTAATTATTCAGCCGCCAGTTATATCGGAGCTTTGGCGCTATCAATATTGGCTTACAAAGGCTTCACAACCATCACCAACAGCGGAGGTGAAATCACCAATCCGCACAAGAATGTTGGACGCTCCATCATCATTTCCTTGCTGATTTGCACGGTTGTCTATTTCTTGGTTGCCCTAGCTGTAAATGCAAGTTTATCCATCCCAGAAATTGTAAGCGCAAAGGATTACTCATTGGCAGAAGCCGCCAAACCCGTTTTTGGCAATTACGGTTTATACTTCACCGTAGGAATAGCTATCGTAGCAACCATTTCAGGTGTTATTGCCAGTATTTTTGCCGTTTCCAGAATGACTGCCATGCTCACAGACATGAAACTTATCCCGCACAGCCATTTAGGAATGTCGGGCAGCATTCAAAAACACATGTTGATCTACATTGTGGTCATCGCCATTCTTTTGACCATTTTCTTTGACTTATCGCGCATTGCTTCTATTGGCGCCATTTTTTACTTGGTGATGGACATGATTGTTCATTGGGGCGTATTTAAGCACTTACGCAAAGAAGTAAACGCAAATGGAGTAATCTTGATCGCTGCATTGTTACTCGACCTAATTGTAATTACTGCTTTTTTATGGATCAAGGCCAACTCCGACTTGCTGGTAGTGATTGTATCGGCCATTGGAGTAATATTGGTTTTTGCAGGAGAAAAATGGTTTTTGCACTGGCAAGAAGAAGAGTGATAAATACTCAAGCATCGAGCTGTTCGTCTTAAGCTGAAAACGGCATTTGAAATACCTCGAACCTTCTCTTCTCGCCAAATGCCTCAAGCAACAATGCATGATTTGTTTTGTTAATCTACCGAATCATGCAACTTTGCGAAACTCGAGCCGTATTTTAGAGCCCTCAATGCAGCAACGTAAATCGATATTCAACCGCTTCGTCTTCCTCAGCATTGTAAGCACATTCGCTACAAGCAGCGCTTACAGTCATGGTCCTCGGTATACGCATCTTGCCACATCGGCATATCTTGCTGAAGACCCAAACCACAATTGGACCGTTGAAGAAATAGCCAGCGGAAGGTATGATGACGCGTTTCAAACCATCGATGAGCCGATACCAAATCTAAATTTTACCACTTCTACCTATTGGGTGCGACTAAGGTTAACTAACGCAAAAAATTCAGAATCAGATTTTTACCTCGAAGTAGCACGGCCGCTCACCAATGTCATCAATCTGTACCGCGAACGAAACGAAAAAGCACAATTGCTTTTCAAAGCCGGTGATGAACTTCCCTTTGCTGACCGACCTGTGGTGTATCGAAAATTCGTTTTTCCAATTAAATTAGCACCTAACGACACCTTGGATTTACTCATCCAATTGCGCAGCGATGGTGAGGTAATAAGTCTACCCATCAAATTATGGGATCAGCAAAATTTCAATGGCTTTGTGCAGCGCGAAAACCTCACCCTTGGGTTGTATTACGGACTTCTAATTTTTGTGGTCGAGCTGTTCCTCTTCTTTGCTTTTGTGGTGAAACAGCGGATATATACCTACTACGTTGGCTATGTCGTTTTCTTGTTCTTCATGCAAGCTTCGCTCGATGGATTGGCATTTGAGTACCTATGGCCAGAAAATCCCTGGATTGCAAACCATTCAATTCTGTTTTTTTCTGCGGGGTCGGTATTCACCATCATGCTGTATGCTGCAGAGTTTCTGCGCATAAGCCAAATGCCAAAATGGTATAGAATCACCTACAGATCGTTACTCGCTGTGGTATTTGTTTGCATCATAACCAGCTTAAGCTCGGGCATCGCTTACGAACTTACATTTCCGATTATTAATGGTATGTCGTTGATTTCTCTCTTGTTAATATTGCTCGGAATCGGCTGGAATCAAAAAGTCAACAAGAATGTCAACGTGTTCTTCGCCCTGGGATTCATTTCCGTACTCATTGGTGGTATCGTATTTATTCTCACCAATTTTAATTTACTGTACAGTGATTTCCTTAGTCAAAACGCTATCAAGTTAGGCTCAGCAGCCGAGGTGACCTTTTTATCGCTGGCCATGGTTGGCCGCTACAGATACATTCAACGAGAAAAGGAGCAGGCTCAAAAAGAGGCTTTTGAAAACCTCGAAAAACTGAATGCACTAACACGAGAGCAGAACGCGCTGCTCGAACAACAAGTGCAAGAGCGCACCGCTGAAATAGAAGAAAAAAGCGAAGAATTGGCGGTTAAAAACAAAGAAATTATCGACTCCATCACTTACGCAAAGCGGATTCAGCAAGCTATTTTACCATCTGATCAAGTCATCCAACACGAACTTCCAAATTCATTTGTGCTTTACCTCCCGAAAGACATCGTTGCTGGTGATTTCTATTGGTTCGAGGCTGTTGGTGATGTAGTCTATTTTGCCGCTGCCGATTGCACTGGACATGGAGTACCAGGTGCGATGGTGAGCGTAGTGTGTTCCAATGCTTTAAATCGAAGTGTAAGGGAATACGGTTTAACTGATCCTGGGAAAATCTTAGATAAATGCCGCGAATTGGTAATAGAAGAATTTGCCAAATCAGAGGAAGACGTAAAAGACGGAATAGACATATCATTGTGTGCGTTAAACACCACTACCAATCAACTGCAATGGGCTGGGGCCTATAATCCGCTGTGGATTATAAGAAACGGCTCTACTGAAATCGAAGAGTACAAAGCCGACAAACAACCCATAGGCAAACACCTCACACCTGCTCCATTTGCAACACATAATATCAGTCTCAATAAAGGAGACACGTTGTATCTGTTCTCGGATGGATTTTCAGACCAGTTTGGTGGAGATAATGGTAAAAAATACAAGAGTGCTAATTTCAAAAAAAGACTTTCTGAAATAGCCCAACAAGCAATGGAAAATCAGAAAGCTACGCTCACTCAAGAGTTCAAAGCCTGGAGAGGTGAAATGGAGCAACTCGATGACGTGTGCGTGATTGGGGTTCGCGTTTAGCGGACACCAAGTGCGCTACAACGTCACGATCCAGCTTTCAATTTCTAACGAACAATTCATTTCTTTCCCCTTGGCGGGATCGATGACGTGTGCGTGATTGGGGTTCGCGTTTAGCGGACACCAAGTGCGCTACAACGTCGCGATTCAGTATACCACTTGCTACTTTTCTTCGTTCTTCAGAATAACTAGAAGAGACAGCTTAAAGTTTGGGGTTGGTTTGTTCTTGGTTCATGGTTAAGTTGGTGTATGGTTGGCTGACAACTGATATCTGACAGCTGAAAGCTTATAGTATTCCCAATTATAAATCTCCTTCAGCACTCAACCACGAACTGAGTCCGCCAGCAGGCGGACGAAAGAACCATTAACCTCAAAACCTAGTAAATCTTTGCTTCTTTCTTTTGGGCACAAAAGAAATGAAGGAGAATTGCCTCTTTATTGATCTTTTACAGTTAAACCGTATCGATACTACTATTTTCAGCAAGGTCCACTTCGAGACGCTCCCTGCGGTCGCCCTCAGTATGACCTTTCTGAAAAAGAGTACTAAACCTCTCGAATTCAAGGCCTTTCCTACTTCGTAGCCAGTGTGTGAGATGCTCATAGTCTATCACTTGGAGTAAACCGCAATGCTGAATCTTGGGTGAAGACTTCACAGCAATAGCGGTGAGGCTTTGGGGTAAGAGGAATTGGCAAGAAGCCTACGAAAACAGTTTGAGTGTGAGAGCGCGGACAGTCAAATAGAGAGGATGGATTCTTGGTGGGAACAATCATGAACCTACAATTTGCATCCTTGTCATTCTTCTCGCATTGCCTGCGGCAAGCCTTTAGCGGCCGAAGGATACTTTTCTTCATTCCTCAGAGAACCTTGTTCCTCGCTCCTTGCACCTCTCACCTCTTTTCCTCTCAATAACCAAGAGGGTCAGTAGTCCATAAATTCAATAAACAAAATATGATTTTCATCTGTTTTCATACAGAACTTAGGTTCAATAAGCCACCAAACCAACCTTCATATTTATATTCGCATAGAACTCGAAGATTATGGCTGAAAAAGACTTAGAAAAGATCTTCCAAGAAAAGGTCGACCAGGAAATAAAGATTGAGCCTAAAGACTGGATGCCAGATGCATACCGCAAAACGCTCATTCGTCAGATTTCGCAACACGCGCACAGCGAGATTGTGGGAATGTTGCCAGAAGCAAATTGGATTACGCGCGCACCAAGTTTAAAACGCAAAGTGGCGTTGTTGGCTAAAGTTCAAGATGAGGCAGGCCATGGCTTATACCTCTATTCTGCGGCAGAAACGTTGGGCGTTGAACGAGACGACACCATCGAAGATTTGCACTCAGGAAAGGCGAAGTATTCGTCCATCTTCAATTACCCAACATTGACGTGGGCCGATATAGGCGCCATTGGCTGGTTGGTAGACGGGGCGGCTATAATGAATCAAGTACCGCTTTGCCGCTGTTCTTACGGGCCTTACAGCCGCGCAATGATTCGTGTATGCAAAGAAGAAAGTTTCCACCAACGACAAGGTTATTCGATCATGCTGGCCATGGCCAATGGCACGCCAGAACAAAAGCGTATGGCTCAAGATGCCATCAACCGCTGGTGGTTTCCAGCATTGATGATGTTTGGTCCTCACGATACAGAATCATCGCATTCTGAGCAAAGCATGAATTGGAAGATCAAGCGTTTTTCGAACGATGAATTGCGTCAACGCTTTTTAGACATGACCGTGCCTCAATGCGAATTGTTGGGCTGTGAAGTGCCAGATCCGAATTTGAAATTCAACGAAGAAACAGGCCATTACGAAATGAGCCAATTGGATTGGGATGAGTTTTGGAATGTGGTGAAGGGCAACGGAAAATGCAACCGTCAGCGGATCAGAGCCAGAAGAGAAGCCTATGAAAGAGGCGAATGGGTGCGCGAAGCAGCCATGGCCTATGCTGAAAAGAAACAAAAAAGAAGAGAAGCCACGAAAGCGTCCTAACCACGAAAAGACCATCACTATGTCTAACAAGAAAAATTGGCCTCTTTGGGAGGTTTTCATAAGAAGTAAAGCCGGGTTAAGTCACCGCCATGCGGGAAGTTTACACGCAGCCGATGCTGAAATGGCGTTGGAAATGGCACGTGACGTTTACACCAGAAGAAATGAAGGTGTAAGCTTGTGGGTTGTAGAGTCAATTCATATCACAGCATCAGACCCAAGTGACAAAGACGCTCTTTTTGAGCCTGCAAATGATAAGATTTATCGTCACCCTACTTTTTATGATTTACCTGACGAGGTGAAGCATATGTGATTTTATAGCTGTCAGTTGCTAGTTTTCTGCTGTCAGCGATCAAGAATTCTTTGAAGCCTTCCGGTTTTCGGAGGGCTTTTTTTACACTGTTTTTTGAAGCGTTTCTTTATAAGTCCTTATGGCTCGTTCGCGGGCCATCTTATGCTCAACGATGGGTTTTGGATATAAGGAAGAATCCAAATCAGGCACCCATTTGCGGATGTATTTCAACTCTGGGTCGAAACGCTCGGTTTGTAAATAGGGGTTGAAAATTCTGAAGTAAGGCGCTGCGTCTACACCAGAGCTTGCTGCCCATTGCCATCCACCGTTGTTAGATGCCAATTCAAAATCGATCAACTTTTGAGCAAAGTATGCTTCACCCCAGCGCCAGTCAATGAGCAAATGTTTAATTAGAAAACTCGAGACGATCATGCGCACACGGTTGTGCATAAAGCCCGTTTGGTTCAGCTCGCGCATTCCTGCATCTACGATGGGGTAGCCTGTTTTTCCTTGACACCACGCCTTGAATTGGCTTTCATCATTGATCCAAGGAATGCGATCATACTCGGGCTTGAAACCACCCTTTACCACATGTGGAAAATGCCATAGAATGGCTTGGTAGAAATCGCGCCATATCAGCTCGTTCAGCCATTTTTCGTTGTGCTTCAATCCTGTTTGCGCAAGATGACGGATGCTAACGGTGCCAAATCGCAGATGCACGCTCAATCGGGATGTTCCTTTTAGCGAAGGTATATCGCGCGTTTCGTGGTAGTGGTCGATGACGGATTGGTCGATACTGTTATCGTTCCAGTCGTGGGTGTGTTTAACGAATCCCATCGATTCGAGCGTGGGCATTGGTTTTGATGCTGTCCGATGCAAACAATCAATATAGTCTTCGGCAGGATATTCTCTGGTGTATGTGTCGTTGAGTTTGGCCTTCCATTTTTTTGAATAGGGTGTAAAAACGGTGTAGGGTTTCCCATCGTCTTTCACCACCTCACTTTTTTCGAAAATCACGTGGTCTTTGAATGCGCGGAAAGTCAAGTTTTGCTTTTCAAACAAGTTATAGACATCTTTATCTCGCTTTAGCGCATACGGTTCGTAATCTTTGTTGGCGAATAGACCATTGATGGTGTGCTCATCGAGGAGCAACTGAAACACATCCTTCGGAGTTCCATAAAACACCCACAAGTCTGAACCTTTGGATTGCAATTCCTTCTTTAGTCGTTTGATTTGAGCGTAGATAAAGCTAACTCTGCGGTCGTCTTTCTCTTCGAGGTCATCGAGAATGTTTCTGTCAAAAATGAAGATGGGCTGCACATTTTGGCCTTCTTTCAATGCGTGATACAGGCCGGCATTGTCTTCAAGGCGAAGGTCGCGCCTGAACCAAAAAAGGGTCAAATCGTTCATGGACGTGCAAACGGTTTTTTCTTCAGGAATGATACGTTGTGATAATGATAAAGGCCACTGATCGCAATGAGATTTTCTTCAGCCACTTTAATGGAGCCGTCTTCTTCGATAATGGATTCGTTCACAACTACTTTTTCAACGCTGCCTACAATGAGCCTTGTGCCGTTCATAATCAGGTGTTCTTCTCGAAAATGCATCAGCATTTTGATCGGACTTTCTTTTACGAAGGGGGCAATGTGGTCATCCATCAACTCAGGCGTTAATCCTGTTGCTTCAAATTCGCTCACACCTTTATCATACTTGGCAGAAGTTTGGTGCGCTGCATCCATCATCGCCTCTGAAATGTGATTGAGCGTGTATTGTTTTGTAGCTAAAATGTTTTCATACGTGCCTCGTGGCACGGTGGTTGGCCGCAAAATAAACCCGAGCAGTGGCGGATTTGCACCCAAGTGCACCAACGAATTGAAGATGGCCACGTTGTGCATGCCATTTTCATTGCTCGTTGCGATTAGTACTGAGGATCGCACGCCACTGAGCGTGTTAAAAAAATTAGACCAATAGCGGTCTGAGCGGTCTGCCCAATCGATTTCTGAATAAACAGCCATCATTAACGCACTCTACTCATTCCACCGTCAACACCGATCACTTGACCCGTAATCCAACTGCCGTTTTCTGAAACCAAATGCACCGCCATTGACGCAATGTCCTGCGCCTTCCCAACGCGCTTCAGCGGGTGACGCTCTTCGCTCGCCTCGCGCTTTTTGTCATTGGATAGCAGTGCTTCAGCGAGCGGAGTGTCGGTGAGGCTTGGTGCGATGGCATTTACGCGAACGTGAGGTGCAAACTCTGAAGCCAACGATCGTGTAAGTCCTTCAATCGCGCCTTTTGAAGCCGCCACTGAAGCATGAAAAGCCATGCCTTGTTGAACGGCTACCGTGCTGAAAAGAACAACAGACCCATTCCCTTTTTTGAGCGCAGGTAAACACGTTTGTATGCATTTAATCGCGCCCATAACATTCAACTCGAAATCAGCTTTGAATTCGTCTTCACTGAAGCGGTTGAACGGACGGAGGTTGATGCTTCCGGGGCAGTAGATCAAACCGTTGAGGTCGTCAAAATCTTCCAGTGTGCTTACATCTCCCAGAACGTCTACTTCCACAAACTCAACAGGAAGGTGGCTAATTTCATCGTTTGTTCTTGCCGCAACGATCACTTCATTGCCTTGTTCCAATAAGAGCTCGGTGCACGCTTTTCCGATGCCTTTGCTGCCTCCAACGATCAAGTATTTCATTAACCTTGGCTTTTGAGGTTCAAGTAGGTCAGAAACTCTTTTCTGGTTTCCATCTCTTTGAATTTGCCGTGATAGCTGGCAGTAACGGTGCTGCTGGCAGTGTCTTGAATTCCGCGCGATTTCACGCACAGGTGTTCGGCATCGATCACCACAGCCACGTCTTCTGTTTTCAGCACTTCCTTGAGCGCCTTGGCGATTTGCTCGTTGAGTCGCTCTTGCACTTGAGGTCGTTTGGCGTAGTATTCAACCAAGCGATTGATTTTACTCAATCCAATCACGTTTCCATTGCTGATATATGACACATGCGCCTTGCCAATAATCGGCACAAAGTGGTGCTCGCAATACGAATAAACGGTGATGTCGCGCTCAACCAACATTTCTTTGTACTTGTATTTATTGGTGAAGAGTTTAATCTCGGGCTTGTTTTCAGGATTGAGTCCTTTGAACACTTCGTTTACAAACATCTTGGCAACTCTGTTCGGAGTGTCTTGAAGACTTTCATCGTTCAAATCCATTCCTAGCGTTTCCATAATTTCTTTAAAGTGAACCTTGATTTTCTCTACCTTTTCTTGGCTTGAAATGGTGTGTGCATCTTTCTTCATTGGAGTAGATAAACCGTTCCAATGGTGCTCGTAGTCTAAGGTTTCTAGGGCTTGTTTATTTACCACTGTATTCAACATAATTTCTTTCGGTTTCGTAAAGTGTTACGGTTAATTCTAGGTGGTTGTCTAGTCGTTCTTTTATTCTGTTCCAAATCACCCCAACGATATTTTCAGCGGTAGGGTTAAGTGTTTTAAATTCTTCAATATCGAGGTTGAGGTTTCGATGGTCGTAGCGATCGAGCACCTCTTCATTCATTATTTCTTTCAGCACCTTCATGTCGATGACATACCCAGTTTCGGGGTCAACTTCGCCTGACACATGCACGATTACATCGTAGTTGTGACCGTGATAGTTTGGATTGTTGCATTTCCCAAAGATTTCAATGTTTTTTTCCTCGCTCCAATCCGGGTTATTCAGCCTGTGGGCAGCATTGAAGTGCCCTTTTCTACTCACTTTTATTTTCAAAATTTATAGCTTCAGTGCGATGTTATTCGCGTTCATTTTCTCCATTGCTATTTTAAACCATTCGGTATAATGCTCGGGATGTTGTTTCATAGATTCAGTCAAAGTGGCGATCGAAATATATTTCCAGTCGCTTACTTCGTCAGGATTGATGCGTGGTTTCCCATCAAACGACCCAAAAAAAACGTGGTCGTATTCGTATTCTGTCAATCCGTGGTCAAGTTCGGCTTTGTAGATAAATGAAAAACGCTCAGATACAGGACAGTCAAACCCCATTTCTTCCATCAATCGTCTGTGTGTCGCTTCTTCAGTGGTTTCACCTTTTCTCGGATGGCTGCAACACGCGTTGGTCCAAAGTCCACCTGAGTGGTATTTGTCTTCAGCCCTCTGATGGATTAACATTTCACCTTTGTGGTTGAAGATGAATACCGAAAATGCCCTATGCAGTAGCGCTTTTTCATGGGCCAACATTTTTTCCATTGTCCCAACTTCTTCATCCTTCGTGTTCACGAGTATTACTTCTTCTAACGGCATATCACTATGATGTTTGGATGGCAGAATTAATTTTTTCTTTGTGCTCAAGTTCAAATTTGCTGAAGTAACTCATCCAAACTTCCTGCTGTTTCGAATTTTTGATCGCCAGCTGAATTATCGATAGATCGGACTTCAAGTCGGCATTGTATTCTAAAAAAGACGGTGCGTTTAATTGAATTATAAACCGCAAGTATCTGAACTCTGCGTTTTTTGGAACTGCCGCAATGGCCTCTTCGAGCAAGCGTGTGCCATCTTTGAAATACGAATACTTAGTCCAAGGCAGCATTTCAGTTTCGGCCACCAAGGTTTTGGCAGCACCTAAATATGCTTGGCTGTGCGCATTTCCTGAATGGTTTAGGTCTTCGAGCATAAACATGTACGTTTCTCTCCATTCTTTGTGTTGCACCGCTTCAATAAATCCGCTTCTCACCTTCACGATTTCAGGATAGTGACTCCATGACACAAGCGATGAAAGGACAAACAATATGGTTATGATCAATTTCATCAAAGCAGATTGAGGCTGTGTTTTACATAGCTTTCAACGAAAATGGCGTACTTCTTTTGATTCGGAATTCGAATGCGGGACTTAAGAATTTCCTTCGCGTCTGTGCGCTGAATCTTGTTAAAGAGTTGATAGAAATAAATGTAAGCCAAGTAAACACCAAAGCGTGATGATCGAGGCAGTTGCAATATGCCTTTGTAACCTTCCTGAAAGTCGAGCTCAATTTCCTGCTCGATACGTTTTTTCTCTTCGGAATTGAAATTTTCGAGGTCAACACCAGGAAAATAGGTTCTTCCCATCTCTTGAAAGTCGGCTTTGAGATCGCGCAGAAAGTTGATTTTCTGAAATGCTGCTCCAAGCCTCATGGCTGAAAACTGAAGTTCTTTGTATTTTTCTTGATCGCCATAAACGAACACTTTGAGGCACATCAAGCCTACTACTTCAGCACTGCCTAGGATATATTTCTCATACCCTTGACGCGAATAGGCTGTTTTATTTAGGTCCATTTCCATGCTTTCAAGGAAGGTGTCGATCAATTCTCGGTCAATGCCAAAGTCTCTGACCGCTTTTTGAAAGCTGTTTAAAATCGGATTGAGCGAAATGCCCATGTCGATTGCCTCATACGTATCTGCCTTAAATTTATTGAGCAGATATGCTTTGTCGTAGTCGTGAAAAGTATCCACGATTTCGTCTGCAAAACGCACAAAACCATAAATGGAATAAATGGCATCTCGCACTGAAGGTCCGAGAAATCGCGTTCCCAAAGAAAACGAAGTGCTGTAAGAGCGCGTTGTAATGCGACTTGCATCTAAACTAACTTTATCGAATAACTCTTTCATATCAGTTGAGGTTGTGTTTGGTCAAAATATAATCGGCCACTACTTGACCGCTGATCAATGAGGGCGGAACTCCAGGACCGGGTGATGTAAGTTGTCCTGTGTAGTAAAGGTTCTTAATTTTATTATGCTTAATTCTCGGTTTTAAAAACGCGGTTTGCATCAAGGTGTTTGCCAATCCGTAGGCATTGCCTTTGAATGCGTTGTAGTCTGAAACAAAGTCCGAAACAGAGTAACTGCGGTTGTATGTTATGTTTTCACGGATATCAACCCCCGTTTTTTCCTTCAGTCGCGTCAAAACAATCTGAAAGTATTTTTCTCTCAACACTTCGTTATCGCCATCAATGCCTGTGGCTATTGGAACCAAGAAAAACAGGTTTTCGCAGTTTTCTGGCGCCACAGAATCATCTGTCACGGAGGGTGCACATACGTAAAACAAGGGGTTTTTTGGCCATTTTTTGGTTTTGTAGATTTCCGTTGCGTGTGCATCAAAATCCGTGTCAAAGAATAAATTATGGTGCAAAAGGTTCGGAATTTTTCTGTTTACACCAACGTAGTAGATGAGGCACGATGGCGCCATTACGCGCTTTTCCCAATATTCAGTAGAGTACTGACGATCTTTTTTGTCGAGCAATTGCTGTTCGATGTGGGCGTAGTCTGCACCTCCGATGACGTAGTCGGGAGTGTATTCACCTTTGCTGGTTTTTACAGTGAGTTTTCCGTTGGAGCTGATTTTTTCAGCGGCTTCATCATACTTAAACTTTACACCTTTTTCTTCGGCAAGCTTCACCATGCCTTCAATGATCTTGTGCATTCCACCCATCGGGTACCACGTTCCGAGTTTAAGGTCAGCATAATTCATGAGGCTATAGAGGGCTGGTGTTTCTTTTGGCATCGCCCCTAAAAATAATACAGGAAACTCTATGATACTTAAAAGTTTTGGATCTTTAAAGTACTTCCGAGCAAAGCCATGGAAATTTGAAAAAAGATCCAACTGAAACAAGCCTTTGATTACTTTCCAAGTAGCAAATTCGAATATCGAAAGGCTGGGTTTGTTGACCAAATCGTTGATACCTGCATCGTATTTGATGGATGCATCGTCTAAAAACTTCTTTAAGTTCTCGCCCGCACCAGACTCTCGTTGTTCAAATAAGTCGATCAGTCCTTGAAAAGAAGCTGGCATATCGATGTGTTCATCATCGAAAAACACCCTGTACGATGGATCCAAACGTTTTAAGGTGTAGTAATCAGATGGTTTCTTACCAAAGCGGGCAAAGTAGTTCTCGAACACATCGGGCATCCAATACCAACTTGGGCCCATGTCAAACATGAAGCCCTCGTGGTCAAATTTTCGTGCTCGTCCTCCAGCACTGCTGTTTTTTTCGATTACTGTAACGTCAAAACCTTTGTCAGCGAGTGATGTGGCAGCGGATAAAGAGGCAAATCCCGATCCGATTATAGTGGCAGATGGTTTCAAAAAAATGATTTAATTAGGGTTGTAGTCGCTCAATACGTCCATGAGCTTTTTTCTTGCAAGAAAGATGCGACTTTTTACCGTTCCAATGGGCAGATTCAAATAGTCAGCAATTTCTTTGTATTTGTAGCCTTCATTATGCATTTTAAATGGAATTCTATATTCATCTTGAAGGTCGTTTACTGATCGTCTAATTTCAGAATAATTGTAAATGCTAGACGGATTTTTATCGCGAGAATCAGGTGCATTAGACAGATAGTATAAATCCTCCGACTGATCGATGATCGTCTTCGATTTTACCTGACGCCTGTAGTTGTTTATAAAGGTGTTCTTCATAATCGTGTATAACCAGGCTTTCAGGTTCGTGGCGTCCCTAAATTTGTCTTTGTAGGCAACAGCTTTCATGTAAGTATCTTGAACCAGGTCTTGCGCGTCATCTCTATCGTGAGTGAGGCTGTAGGCAAAAAACTCAAGGGGCTTTCTAAAAGAAAGGATTTGCTGATTGAATTCTATTGTTGACATTTTGTTTAATGTTATTTGTTAAACGTTCAACAAATATAAGTCGGTACATCAAACCTTGCAAGCAACTGTTTAATCTTTTTTCAATAAAGTTAAACATTTTTTTATCGAAGCCGCTCAAAGCCAGTCACTGTCTATGTTTCAAGCTAATGTTAAATTAATAGAATTTGAGAAAAAGGTGGCTAAACGTAGTTGTCGAGGTCTTTCATGCCGTGCAAAAAGTGCACATTATCTGAGTTAATGGCTTCAATTTCGGGCGTTTTTCGCACGGCCACTAGAATTTTCACGTTTGCGTCATACGATTGAAACTTTTTAATCGAATGTGCAGCGTTACTAACTACTACTGGGTCAACAAAAAAGGTGAGAACGCTATCGGGCTTCACGGTCTCGATGCATCGTTCCACATCACGATCGGGTAGATTTTGCCCCATGTAATAAACCACGCAGCCTTTTTTCTTGAGCAAGTAGTTGGCCATCAGTAAGCCAATTTCGTGAAACTCGCCTTCGGGCAAGAAAAGAATAAACTTCTTACCGTCTAGAGGATTTGGAAGGTGGTCGATGCCCGCGATGATCTTTTGACGGATCAAGCAGCTAATGAAGTGCTCATGCGCGGGGTTGATTTGATCGAGAGACCAGAGTATTCCGACCTTTTCGAGAAATGGGTAAATGAGATCGGTGATGGTTTTTTCGAAGCCATTGTTGCGCACTGAGTTTTCATAGATACGATGAAACTTTTCAGCGTTCATGTCGATCATCGATACCATAAGGTCGTTGGCATCAAGGTCTAAGATCACGTCTGGATCGCGCAGCAAAGTTTGTTCGTAGAGCTTTTCTACTTCCTTTTGAAAAATACCATCATCCATTTTCGAGATGAATGAAATTTTTAAACCATGCCGTGAGAGTAACGCAACATTCAATAGGTATTTCAGTTGGTCGTCATCGTAATATCGAATATTGGTAGAAGTGCGCTTTGGCTCGATAATATTGTACCGTTGCTCCCATATTCGAATGGTGTGGGCTTTGATGCCCGACAGCTGCTCTAGATCTTTTATTGAATATGCTCCCATAATTATGGTGCTGTTAACAGTAGGTGTGGTAAAGTGTTCGATAAGTTTGCAATCACATGCGAAATTAAATTTTTTTCATCTTGTTTAAAAAATAATGCGTCAATCTTAAACAGAGAGGTTTCGCTTTAAAACATAATTGTGTAAAGAATGATGGACGATCTGCACCCTGAACTGAAAGAGCAAGTGGCCAATTTGCCGCACAAGCCGGGCGTGTATCAATTTAAGGATAAGTCAGGATCCATAATCTATGTCGGAAAGGCTAAAGATTTGCGCAAGCGTGTTTCCTCTTATTTCAACCGCGACAAGTATGAAAGCGGAAAAACAAGGCTCTTGGTGAAGAAGATTGAATCGCTCAACCACATCATCGTAGCCAACGAGTTTGAAGCATTGCTGCTCGAAAACTCTATGATTAAGGAGCATCAGCCGAAGTATAACATCCAACTGCGCGATGACAAGACATATCCGTGGATTTGCATTAAGAATGAGCGGTTTCCGAGGGTTTTTCCAACGAGAAATGTGGTGAGGGATGGCTCTGAATACTACGGTCCGTATGCCTCTGTGAAACGAATGAAGGCTGTAATTGGATTGGCTACAACGCTGCATAAAGTGCGCACGTGCAGCTTTCAATTATCGAGAGAGAATATCGATAAAGGAAAGTTTAAAGTGTGCCTCGAGTATCATTTAGGGAATTGCCTCGGTGCGTGCGAAAACAAGCAGAGTGAAGAATCGTATAGCAAGTCCATCGATCAAATCAGAAAGCTGATCAAAGGTGACGTGGATGATGTAATCAAAGAATACAAAGCGCAAATGCAAGACGCTGCTCAGGTCTTGGATTTTGAATCGGCAGCACGTTTCAAAAGCAACATCGATGTGCTGCAAGATTATCAAAGCAAATCGGTGGTGGTAAATCCAAGTATTCGTGACGTAGATGTTGCTTCGGTGACATCGGATGATGTGTTTACCTACGTCAACTTTATGCGCGTGGTGAACGGGGCAATCATTCAATCGCATTCGGTTGAATTTAAAAAGAAACTCGAAGAAGAAGAAACAGATATCTTGCTTTCAACCATTGCTGAAATGCGGGCGCTTTTTCAAAGCAGCGCCAAAGAAGTGTTGACCAGTCATAGCTTAGATGCCGAATGGGAAGGGGTTACTTTTCATCATCCGCAGCGGGGCGATAAAAAATCTTTGGTTGATTTCTCTATTCGCAACCTCAAGTTTTTTGTCCTCGACCGACACCGTGCGCAAGAAAAAGTAGACCCCAATCGTCATGCAAATCGTGTGCTTCAGACCTTGCGCGATGATTTACGCATGAAAGAATTGCCGCACCACATCGAGTGTTTCGACAATTCCAATTTCCAAGGTTCTTTTCCTGTTGCAGCATGCGTAGTTTTTAAAAATGCCAAGCCAAGCAAACAGGATTATCGGCATTTTAACATCAAAACGGTAGAAGGGCCTGATGACTTCGCTTCGATGGAAGAAGTGGTTTACCGCAGGTATAAGCGCATGTTAGACGAAAACATGTCGTTGCCTCAATTGATCATTATTGACGGAGGAAAAGGCCAGCTAAGTTCAGCACTTAAAAGCCTTGAGAAGCTCGATTTACGCGGCCGAATCACCATTGTGGGCATAGCGAAAAGGCTGGAAGAGATATTCTTTCCTGACGATTCTATTCCGATCTACATCGATAAGCGTTCAGAATCACTGAAGCTGATTCAGCGTTTGCGCAACGAGGCGCACCGTTTTGGAATCACACACCACCGCGCGAAACGGAGTAAGAATGCATTTAAAAGTGAATTGCTTGACATTGACGGTATCGGAGAAAAATCGGCCAAAGAATTACTCAAGTCGTTTTACAGTATTGAGCGTATTAAAGAGTTGACTGAAGATCAACTTTCTGCTGTTGTATCTAAGTCGCAAGCGAAGGCTATAGTTGTATATTTCGCCACCGAAAAGTGATAAGCATATTTCATAGAATAATTTCAAAAGGAATTTTTTCCGACACGCCTATTGGCTTAAGGGATGAGGTGCGGGTCATCAATTCCATCAAGGTGCAAGGCGCTGCAATGGTTTGGGTTGCCGGATTGCTTGTGGCATACTTCATGCCTGCGCATTGGATATTTCTTTTCAGCGTAATGTGCATCCATTTGTGCGCTGCGTTGTTGGTCGTTTACCTAAACTCGATAAAGCTATACCGCACTGCACGAACGATTTTTATTGTCGATCCAGCCATCTTGATCCTGGCACTTTCGGCCTACTTTGGATTAGAGGTCAACTTTCAATACATCGCCTTGGTGTGCTTTTTAGCCTTCGTTTTTTTGTTTAAAAGCCGCACCGCATATAATGTTAGAACCTTAGCGGCATTTATGCTCATCACCCTTTTAGGAACCTTGTTTTTATTTCTATTTGACCTGCGGTTCACTGAATTAACCTTAGATGAGGTGCGAAATTTGCGTGTTGCAGCCTTCAGTCTTTCAAGCGGTTTATGCATTATGATGGGTGCCGTGTTATACCAAAGTGCGGCCAAAACCAACGCTCGAACCCAAGAAACGTTGAAGGTGTCAGCTCAAGACGCCAGCATTTTGCAAACAATTAGCGACAACATGGAAGAGGCGATATTTAAATCGTCTGTCGAACACGGATTTGTATATGTAAATGAGGCCTTTGCTCGAATTTTTGGCTACGAAACAAAGCAGCGTATGATGGCCACGCACCCCGTAAATCTTTACAACTCAAAGGTCGAGCGGGATTCATTATTAGCGAGGATATCGCGTCAAGGTAAAGTGAGTAACGTGTTGATGAATTATAGGAGAATAGATGGAACAAATTTTTGGGGTAGATTGAGTTGCACATTGATTCGCGAAGAGAACAACGATTATATTGTAGGCACCATCACCGATATAACCCTGCAACAAGAGCAAAACGAGCAACTTCAAGAAAGTGAACAACAGTTGCGAAATGCGCAGCAACTGGCTAAACTCGTTAATTGGCGTATTTACCCTCAAGAGGTAAGGGTGGAATGGTCGGCTGAGTGCGCGCACATTCACGGATTTCTTGCCATGGATTATCAAGATTCTTTTTCGGTTTGGATCGATGGTCTTCAGGACATTGATCTAGAGAAAATAGAACAGGGAATTATGCGTGCCTCGCAGATGAACGATTCGTTCGAATTCGGCTCATGGTATTGCGTGCCGAGTGGCGCAAAAAAGTATTTGTATTACATCTGCGGATTAGAAAAAAATGGCGAATATGTGCATTGGTACGGCACAGTTCAAGACAGAACCGAACTCAAAAACCAAGAATTAGAGCTCATTTCAACCCGTCAGTTTTATCAGAATATCCTGGATAATATTCCTGTTGAGGCCATACTTATTGACGAAAATTTGAATTACCACTACATTAGTAAGAACGCCATTCAAGACGATGAATTCCGAGAATGGATGAAGGGTAAATCCAATCAATCTTACTCTGAATTCAGAGGCCCGATGGCGAATTCACCGAAGTGAGGGATCAAAATGTGGCCAAAGCGATGAAGGGCGACTTAACCGTGCGATGGGAAGAACGCATGAAGACAAAGGACGGGCGTGATACCTACCACATTCGCAACCTCGTGCCCATTGCATTAACCTATGAGCGCCAGCCCAAGAAATTCCTCATAGGCTATTCGTTTGACATTAATGACATCAAGCGAGCCCAATTCAGGCTGGAAGACCGCAATGAAGAATTGAATCAATTAAACAAGGAGTTGGATCGCTTTGTGTATAGTATCTCGCACGATTTACGCGCGCCAATTGCCTCAGTGCTCGGACTCAACTCGCTTGCTGAAGAAACGGATGATCGTGAAGAATTAGACGACATTTTAGCCATGCAACGCGAAGCGCTCGACCGCCTCGATTTATACATCAGAGATGTTATTGATTACTCGCGGAACAAGAGAATGGCAGTGCAGCGCGAAGACGTTTGCCTCAGAAAAATAGTCGATAATTGCCTGGCCGATTTGGTGTATATGGCCAACTACAATAAAATCAACTATTTCATTGAAGTGGAAGAGAAAGCCTGCATTCAATCGGATAAACTCCGCATCAAAATCATCATCAATAACCTTCTCTCGAATGCTATAAAATATGCGGACACGAAGAAGAAAAACAGCTTCATCGCGGTGAGGGCTGAATGGCTGACCAACGGAGTTCAATTGGTGATCGAAGACAATGGAATTGGAATCAAAGAGGAATACCAAAACCAGATTTGGGATATTTTCTTTCGAGGCACAAGCTCCATTCCCGGCTCCGGACTTGGTCTTTATATTTTGAAAGAATCGGTGAAAAACTTGAAAGGCGAAATTGACCTGACTTCGAAAGAAGGAGAGGGAACAACCTTTAAAATCTTTATTCCTGCAATTGAAGTTTAAATCAGTTTATCCTTCAGCAAGTTCATTTCGATAACTGGGCTGATTTTTTCATACAAAATGTTGTACACAGCATGGGTAATTGGGAGCTTCACCTCAAATTTTTTGTTCATCTCTACGATTGACTTCACCGCGTAGTATCCTTCAGCCACCATGCTCATTTCTAATTGAGCCGCCTTCACGCTGTACCCTTTTCCGATCATCATTCCAAAAGCTCGATTACGGCTAAATTGCGAATAGGCAGTTACAAGCAAATCACCCAAATAAGCCGATGAATTCACATCCCTGTGCACAGGACTAACCGCATCAACGAAGTCTTCTATTTCTTGTATCGCATTGCTGATTAACACCGCTTGAAAATTATCTCCATAGCCCAAACCGTGGCAAATACCTGAAGCAATCGCCATGATGTTTTTCATCACCGCGCTGATTTCTGTTCCGAAAATATCTTCTGAGGTCGATGTCTTCACGTATCGGCACGCCAGCGCATCGGCCATCATTTGCGCAATTTCTTGATCGGGACAAGCCAACGTCAAATAGCTCAAGCGCTCAAGTGCAATTTCTTCAGCGTGGCACGGCCCTGAGATAATGCCAATTCGCTCGTAAGGAATGCCGAATTCTTTGTGGAAAAACCGGGCAGGAATCGAATGATATTCTGGCACGATGCCTTTGATGGCGCTAAACAAAATCTTGTTTTCGATGCCGTCAACTTTAAATCCATTGAATGTTTGATAGACAAATGCCGATGGAATGGCAATGACCAACACATCGCTGTCTGCAACTACTTGAGCGAGATCGTTACTGGGATGCACGCGATTTAAATCAAATTCAACCGACTGCAAATAGCGGTCGTTGTGCTTAAATTTTTTAACGTATGCTACGCTTTCTTCAGTTCTCAGCCACCAATTCACTTTTGATGAATTATTGCTCAGCATCTTCGCTATTGCTGTTGCCCAGCTTCCACCACCAATTACGCCAAATGTTTTCTCCATTGTGTCAAATGTAGAAATTCATCGCGCAACGCGAATCGATGATGTTCGCATCATTCTTTTTCAGAGATTTGAGCCGTGTGGAAAACCATCAATATCGTATTCAATTTTGTTGGAATACTTCTGATTCTGCAATGGTTGCGTTACAAAATCAATGATTATCGCGCCAACAAAGACCAACACAATTTTTGGCAATTCAGGCGGCATAAGTACGTTGCTACTGTGGGCGGATTGCTGATCGCAGGCTTCATCATCATCGAAGTTTTTCTCCCGGCCGTTTCTCCGTTGAAGGACGAAATGCAGCGGATTTCATTCAACACCTACTTGGGGATTGCCGTTGCATTGGCCATCAGCATTATTTGGGCAGTCTACTTGCGAAAGCTCGATATTTTTGACCCTGAGCGTTGGACCAACTTGTTCATCGTCTTTTTACTTGGATGCATTATCTTATGGCTCGTTTTTCCTATTACTGATTTGATCAAAGGTCCGCTCAATTTCAGGTTGAATGGCGATACGGTAAACGACTTTTTCTACTGTGTAATCGGCATCGGAATGGTGGAAGAATTTGTGAAACTCATCCCGCTGCTCATCATCATCCGATATAAAAACATCGTCAGAGAACCGTATGATTTCATTCTCTACGCCTCGGTTGCAGCACTGGGATTTGCATTTATAGAAAACGCGATGTACATCCAAAAATCTAATTTTTATGCGATCAATGGCCGTGCGCTGATGTCTACGGTTGCGCACATGACCTTTAGTTCAGTGGTCGGTTATTCAGTGATGGTTTTTTCGTACAAAAAAGGACTGAAAGGTTGGCCTTACCTGCTCGGTGGTTTTATTTTAGCTGCTGTGATGCATGGTTTTTATAACTTCTGGTTGATTAATCCTGCAGCGAAACAACTCAGCGGACTTACCTTTTTGTTCTTCATGCTCACAACGCACTTTTGGTTTACCATGAAGAATAAAACCATCAATGCTTCGCGGTTTTATTCCCCACACCGCAAGCTGATCAACGATAAATTACGATATTTCCTCATCTTTTGGCTCATGACCATCTTAATGGTTTCAGCCATTATCATCGGAGTGTTTCATGGCAAAGACACGGCAAACCAATTTCTCCGCGGGCAAATATTGGCGTTCGGCTTCTTGCTTTACTACCTCAGTTTTAGCTTTAGCCGGTTTAAAATAGCTCCTAAAATGCTTTCGGCCGGACAAAAAGCCTTCGATGCTGTAATTCCCGATGAGCCTGTAAAAGAATCGTATGAAGGTTAGGCCTTGTTTTGCTTCATTAAATTCATGAATGCGACTGTTCAGGTCGCATTTAGTTCATGGCTTGTTTATCTTTTTCGGGAATTCATGAATGCGCCCGTTCCGGTCGCATTTAGTTCATGGTCTGTTTATCTTTTTTCGGGGATTCATGAATTCGACCTTTCAGGTCTCATTTGAGGAAAGAGGAGTACATCTTGGATCGAGGTTTGGTTGGTCAGAAACATCACCAAGCGGTCAACACCGATGCCCATTCCTGAGGTTGGTGGCATGCCATATTCCAATGCCCGCAAGAAGTCTTGATCGATAAACATGGCTTCATCATCACCTTTTTCGCTGAGTTTGAGTTGTTCTTCAAATCGCTCGCGCTGATCGATGGGGTCGTTTAGTTCAGAGTAGGCATTCGCCACTTCTTTTCCGTTGATCATCAACTCAAAACGCTCTGTGAGTGCAGGGTTTTCGCGGTGTTTCTTGCACAGCGGACTCATTTCAACCGGATAATCCATCACAAAAGTGGGTTGGATGAAATTGGGTTCGCATTTTTCACCGAAAATCTCATCGAGCAATTTGGCTTTTCCCATGCTCGGGTCAGTATCGATGCGGATCGATTTGCAGAACGCGCGCAGCTCATCTTCATTCATTCCAGAAACATCCGTTCCAGTGAATTCCTTTATCGCATCCAAAAATCCGATGCGCTTGTATGGTCGTTGGAAATTGATGGTGTGTTCGCCCACCGTTAGTTCTGTTTTTCCATGCAGGTCGAGGGCTGCTTTTTCCACCATTTCTTCGGTGAAATCCATCATCCAGTGGTAGTCTTTATAGGCCACGTAGATTTCCATCACCGTAAACTCGGGGTTGTGTGTGCGGTCCATTCCCTCGTTTCTAAAGTTTCTCGAGAATTCATACACGCCATCGAAGCCGCCAACAATCAGTCGTTTTAGATACAGTTCATTGGCGATGCGCAAGTACATGTCGATGTCGAGCGAGTTGTGGTGCGTGATAAACGGACGCGCAGCTGCGCCACCCGGAATGGGTTGAAGCACCGGTGTGTCCACTTCTAAATATCCTTTTGCATTGAAGAATTCGCGCATTGAATTCATGATTTTTGTGCGACTCACAAACACATTTTTCACCTCAGGATTCACAACAAGATCAAGATAGCGCATGCGGTAGCGCTGTTCTTTGTCAGCAAATCCATCGTGCACATTGCCCTCAGCATCGGTTTTTACGATGGGCAGCGGGCGCAGTGATTTTGAAAGCACGGTAAACTCCTTCACGTGCACTGAAATTTCACCCACTTTGGTAGTAAAAACGTAGCCTTTTATTCCAATAAAATCGCCAATGTCGAGCAGTTTTTTGAATACCACATTGTACCCCGTTTTGTCTTCGTCAGGGCAAATTTCATCGCGGTTGAAATACACTTGAATGCGGCCTTCGTGGTCCATGATTTCAGCAAACGATGCTTTCCCCATGATTCTTCGGCTCATCAATCTGCCCGCAATGCACACTTCTTGAAGGTTTTTCTCATCCTCTCTATACTCGGCCTTGATCGCTTTACTCGTAATATTCACGGGATAAAGTGCTGCTGGAAAAGGGTCGATTCCTAACTCACGAAGCTCGTTAAGGCTCTGTCTGCGTTCGATTTCTTGGTCGTTCAATTCGTGTGACATGCATTCATTGTTTTGGGGCGGCAAAGATGAATAGAATTGTGGGATTATGAAGTGTGCTTGTTGGGAGGTTTTCGGATTGAAATGAGCGAAGTGCGTGGTGGTGGATTTATAATTCGGGGTTATTGGTTCGTGGTTGGTTGGTTCATGGTTCATGGTTGTGCACTAAGGCAGCATCAGCCTGCCTGCTGGCAAGCAGGGAGACTGTGTCTGCTGCGCATTCACACCTGCGCCATCGCTAGAGCCAGTGCGCAAGCGATCAGCCTGACGCTAGCCTTTTCGATTCGATGTTCACGTTCGCTGTCTCACTTCTCGATACTTCCGCCAGCTGGCGGACACTCGAAGGGACAGCTTAAAGTTTGGGGTTGGTTTGTTCTTGGTTATGGTTAAGTTGGTGTATGGTTGGCTGACAACTGATATCTGACAGCTGAAAGCTTATCGTATTATCAATAATGAATCATAGATTATAAATCTCCTTCAGCACTCAACCACGAACTGAGTCCGCCAGCAGGCGGACGAAAGAACCATTAACCTCAAAACCTAGTAAATCTTTGCTTCTTTCTTTTGGGCACAAAAGAAATGAAGGATAATGTCCTTTTTATTTGACTTTTTCAACTTTGGCTTGATCCAAAGTTGAGCAACCTTTAGCTCATGAACTCCCGAAAAAACAAACAGACCTGTGAATAAAGATCAAGGCTTGTGCTCGCATCCTCGAAATTCACACTGTACTCCACTACCAAACACAAACTCGCAAACGCCTTAAGCCGATTCCGCTTTCGCGTCATCGGAAGGCTGAGCTCTAACAGTGTGTTTGGTTACGCTCCGTACAGCGGAATTTCTACGGAGAGCTGCGCAGGCCTTTCCTCGCTTCGTAGCTGGCAGGTTCAGTTGTTCTTTACCTGTCACTTGATGCTTAACGCAATGTTGAAACTTGGGTGAAGACTTCACAGCAATAGCGGTGTGGAAGTTCAGCGTTTATGGTTGGCTGACAACTGATATCTGACAGCTGACAGCTTATCGTATTATCAATGATGAATCATAGATTATGAATTATCAATCACAATTAATCTCCAATAGCACTGCAGGTTGAAAACTTCCCATCAATAAAAAGGCGCTAGCAGCGGGACATATTTGTTGACCCTATTGCTCGCGCCTCGTTACTAGAAACTGATGTTGCGCTCGAAACTTACGCCTGCTTCGCTACTTGAATGTTGAAATGCAATTTCACTTCATCGCCAACCACTACCCCACCGGCTTCGGTTACAGCGCTCCATGTTAAGCCAAATTCTTTTCGGTTGATCTTTCCATTTACCTCAAATCCTGCCTTTGTGTTTCCATAAGGATCTACCATTATTCCGCCAAGTTCTGCTTTCAACGACACTTTCTTGGTCGTCTCTTTGATAGTTAAGTCGCCTACCAACTCATAATCGTCACCCTTCTTATTCAATACTCCATTTTCAAAAACAAGGTTTGGATATTTCTCTGCAGAGAAAAAGTCATCTGACTTTAAGTGATTGTCACGGTCTTTTTGGTTGGTATCGATGCTGTTTACATCGAGCTTAAACTCCACTTCTGCTCCGTCAAAATCTTCATTACTCGTATTTACAGATCCTTCAAACGATCTGAAAAAACCGGTAACGGTTGAAATCACAAGGTGCTTTACCTTGAATTGAACTTCGCTGTGTGTCGGGTCTACTGCCCATGTTGTTTTAACTGCTGTTTCTGTACTCATATTGATTGATATTTAAATATTACAAATACAAATGTAACGACATTATATGTATATACACTTATTTATTGCGAGAATTTTTAATCCCGCTTTGATCAGCTACCCATCACAAGTCTTTTTAAACCATTCAAATAAGGCTTGTAACTTATGAACGATGACTGCGTCACATTTGCATTATAAACAAAATTCTTTGGCAATGCACATCAAACACACACTATCAATTTTACTCATCACCTCTGCCCTTACCGCGTTTTCAAACACACACAACAATGGCCTATTGCAGAAGCAATGGACAAAAGCCCTCGAGCATCAATCCATTTCAAGCACCACTTCGAACCACCAAAAAGTAGGCGTGCTCTTTACCATTGACGAAGGCAATAAGGTCAAAATATTAAACCTTGCCGGGGCCGACAAAGACACTTACCAGAAAGTAATGCATCAGCTGAACGGCTTGGACAACATTTCAGACCTCACTCCTGACGAAATTTACCGCATCAACATCACGTTTCAGGCGGTATAATAAGTCATTTCGAGCACCAACAATGAGGCAGCGCAGAATCATCTTCGCTGCCTTTTTTTTTGTTTTGATCCATTATCATTGAATTTTTCAACCTCAAACTCGTTCATTTGTATCACCAAAACAGAATCGCGATGTTTGATATGATGAAGAAGCTGCAACAAGCTCAAGAAGAGATGAAAAAGATTAAGTCCAGATTAGACACCATCTCTGTTGAAGGCTCTTCCCCGGAAGGCAAGATCAAAGTTTCGATCACTGGAAATCGAAAAATTAAAGGCATAACTTTTGTTGACGACCTCATCATGCATGACAAAGACCAATTGGAGGACTACCTCGTTTTAGCGATGAACGATGCCATCGAAAAAGCCGATCAAATTAACGAAGCAGAGATGAAATCTGCTGCAGGCGCAATGATGCCTGGAATGGGGGGATTATTCAAATGATAACCTTCAAAAAATATACATTGATTTTCACAAGCATGTTCATGTTTGTGAGTTCACCGATGCGCTCTCAAGAGAGTCTTTATCCTACACTGGATTTAATGGACGAGTATTTCACAAACTCTTCAACACAAAATGCCTCCATCGTCCAGCACTTCACATTAGAAGCCAGTATTCGATCGGTTACTTACAATGAAGATGGAAGTCAAAATATAACAACCTTTACTGCCTCAACTTTCGAAAATGAGTTAAATAATCTTCGCAAAGTTTATGACCTTTTTCAAGAACCTGTGGTTTTGCTTTCTCAGGGCTACGGAGCCCTCGAAACTTTTTTCTGCAGTGTGCATACGCGGTTAGTAGACACTTTGAACAATGACACGATAAATATCAGAAGTATTCAGTCTTTTCAACTTGTCAATAAAACCGGATGGAAAATCCATCACCTCACCATTCAAAACGAAAACCCGTGGTCGCCAATAAGTGAAAAATTATGGCCTAAGGAGCTCACCAAACAAATCGAAATCGAACGCGCGGAAGTCGCTGAGTCAAGCGGCACGGAATTCGACACCTACGATCCCAATCGGGTGTATTCGACAGATGAAGTGGACGAAGCGCCTGTTTATCCAGGACGGAAGGAGTTGTTTCAATCCTTACTCGAAACATTTGATGTAGTAACCACAGCCAACGAAACCCACACCCCTTTTACCATCGAAATTCAAGAAGATGGATTGGCTGCATTGAAATACGTAAATGACCTCAGCGAAGCACAAATTGCAAAAGCTAAATCGTTTGTAAACAGCATGCTCATATGGTATCCTGCCATCAAAGACAAAGCAAGTGTTCGGTGTAAATTAATCATGTATATCCAATGAGAGCCTTGATTTTAATCGCCTTGCTCAGTTTGAGTGCTGGCAGCATTTTTTCGCAAAGCCCAAACAATGAAAGTCCGCAAGCAACAATCAATGCTTTCTTTAAAGCCAGCGCTGCGGCTGATGACTCTACGCGTCAAGCCATTTTTTCTTCGATCTTCTTAAACGATGGGCAGGTTAACTCAGTCAATCAAATGGAACGATCGGCACCGAGTAAATTAGGCACTTGGGAAACGTTTTTAGAAGAATCGGCATCGTTTTATACGGCCTACGACTTATCGTTTGACGAGGTAGAACGCACGATCAATTACTACGAAGATATCGCCTCAGTGCGCAGCTTGGTTTATCAAACAGTGGCCGTAAAAAACAGCATAGTTGTTGAATACGAACAATTTTTATGGTACACCTTTGATCTTATCTACCAAAAAAATGGTTGGTATATTTCCTCTGTTACATGGATTAACGCCATTGAAAGCCAACCCATTGACGATGCCTTGATTCAAGACACCATTTGGCACACGCTTAAAAAGTAAAACCAAAAGTTCAGAACCTTCGCAGTGTTGGCGCGTGATGTTTTACTAACATTGTAAACACACCATAAATCAAACATTATGAAAAGAATCTTACACCTAGTTACTGCGGGTGGGGTTTTGGCTTTTGGGTTGACAGCTTGTAATTTGGATGAAATATCCTTCAAGCCTACCTATGCAATCCCCGTTGTTGAAGCCAAAATGACCATCGGTGAAATTTTAAATTCGCGGCCTTCTGAAGTTGAAACAACATTTGAGACCGCTTTCGGCACTGATAGTTTATTCAGATTTCAGTTGGTTTATACGGATACATTAGACCCCTTGAGCTTTGAAAGCTTTGGAGGGTCAGGAAATACGGTGCCTGCGGATGATTATTCTTCACTTTTTGAGGAGCGAAATGTATTTCTTCGAATGACCGGAAACACCGAAAGTGGCGACTTCCGTTTTACAAATCCGAGGGTTGATTTCGTTTTTAATAATGAAATGAATACGGCTTTCGAAATGCAGTTAACGAATACCTATACAAGAAACGTAAAAACCAATATTGACTCATCGTTTACTATAAATGATACTGCCTTTATCCAACCGGGAAGTCCAGCATCTCCTGGAGTCGGCACACTCAATGTCACTAATAGTAATACAAATAATGCATTAACCAATGTGTTTTCTCCCACTCCTAAATTCCTTTACTACACGCCTACTCTGCGTGTACCTCAGTCAGGAACCGCTGAGTCGGGTGAAAAATTAAACATCTACGCCAAGGTAACGCTTCCGTTTACAGGATTTGGAAGTGCTGTTAGAAACGACACGGTTCCGTATTCGTTTGGCGATGGAGACACGGCAGGAATTGGTGCCATCGACTTTATTTACCTCAGAATGGCGTTTGAAAATGAACTTCCCTTTGAAGTGATAGTCAACGCTTACATCATGGATACCTTAACGTGGGACACATTGGCTCAAGTGCGCCTTTACAACAGCCAAACGGGTGTTGCTCTGAGCGGAACTGCTGCAGTTGTGCCAGCTGCTACTCCTTTGGCAACGATAACATCTACTACCACAACAACTCCAGCGTTTAATTCATCTGATATGCGCCTGTTCAAGAAAAATCCCACTACCAATGTCAACGATATTGAAACCTTGTTTGAAGGCAACGCCATCCTTCTAAACATGAATTTCAAAACAGCGGGCTACGATACCGATAAGGAAGTTACGATCTACAGTTCACAAGCGCTGAAATTTAACATGGGCATTAAAACCCGCTTAGATGCTACCATTACGAGAGATTCACTCGTCAATTTTATCGGTCTTTAACAAACAACTAACCCAATTAATTATGAAAAAATTGATCATCATAGCGTTAGTGGTTTTGGCAGGATTCGAAGCCTCAGCGCAGCAAGATTTAACCCTATATAACGCACGTTACTTGCAGCAAGCCAGTTTTACCAACGCTGCCTTCACACCTGAATGCAACGTAACTGTAGGTGGTATTTTATTTGGCTCTACTTATCTCCGTGCTGGTAGCAGCGGCATCACCGGAAGAAGTTTATCCAATTTTATTCAAGGACCTGATGACGCAGTGAAGTCGATGGATCGCTTGAATGACTTGAACTACCTCGAAGTAGATGCAGGCAGAGACCTCATCCATTTTGGATTTCGCGTGAAGGACAAAAACTACTTCTCGTTGAATGCGAGTGTTAGAAGCTTCAACACATTAACCTACACCAGAGATGCAGCTACGCTGATGATCTTTGGAAACGGAGCATCGGCTGATGACCCCGGAAATGAAGGCATTCCCGGAGAGTATTTACTGCTCGGAAACAGAGCCAATTTAGACGGCACAGCTGTTGATCAAACAGCTTACGCAGAGATCGGATTGCAATATGCCCGAAGATTCTTAGAAGATGATAAATTGAATATCGGAATCCGTCCAAAATTACTGTTGGGTATTTCAAACATTCAAACGAAAGAATCAACATTAGGAATTACCACAGACGAAAACACTTTCGGAATTACAGTGGACGGTGGTTACCTCGTGAACACCGCCCTTCCAATTGATACTTCTGTGGCAACCCTATTTAACTTTAGCAACCTCGGTTTTGGAATTGACTTAGGCGCATCCTACGATATAACCGACAAATTTCAAGTAAGTGCTTCAGCCAATAACTTAGGTTTCATTAACTGGAAGAACAATTCGAAAAACTACTCGGCAGATGGAGGCAATTTTGAATTTAGAGGAGCGCTCATCGATGGGTCTATTTTGGATGCGGGAAACTCGTTCGACTCTTTGGGAACTACGTTTGGTGAAGATTTGTTAGACAGCCTGAATAGTCAATTCGGAGCAGACACTACTGAAGACAAATACCGAACAAACCTTCCAGCGCGCTACAATCTTGGATTCAACTATCAATTGAATGAACGCTCAAATGTTGGCGTACTCTTAAACGCCTACAACATCAAGAAGCAATTGAGGGCAGCATTTACGCTTTCCTATAACTACAGAATCAGAAAAGCCATCGGGTTCCATGCTAACTACAGCATCAACAATCGAAGCTTTACAAACCTCGGGCTCGGATTTAGCTTCAACATCAAATCATACCAATTGTATGTGATGTCAGACAATATGTTGTTTTTCCTACCGAATGCAACCAACATGCATGTTAGAGGCGGAATCAACTGGACGTTTGGCTGCAGCAACGACAAAGACAAAGACGGCATAAAAGACAAGGATGATGATTGTCCTGAAACACCGGGAGAAGCCAAATTCAAAGGCTGTCCTGACACCGACAAAGATGGCGTAATGGATAAAGAAGATAAGTGCCCAGAAACACCAGGATCTCCTGAATTTGATGGTTGCCCTGATCGAGATGGCGACAAAATTGCCGACATAGATGACGATTGCCCGGATGCGCCTGGCATTCCAGAGTTTAACGGCTGCCCTGATACCGATCAAGATGGTATTCAAGATTCTGAAGACGATTGTCCGACTGTGGCTGGTATTCCAGAATTCAACGGCTGCCCTGATACAGACAAAGATGGTATTCAAGATGCCTTGGATGATTGTCCTGGACAACCAGGAATCGCTGAATTCAACGGTTGTCCAGACACTGACGGTGACGGCATCAAAGACAGCGAGGATGCATGTCCTGAAAAACCAGGATTGGCAAAATACCAAGGATGTCCGGATACAGACAATGACGGCTTACCTGACAACAAAGACAACTGCCCTGACGTGGCTGGCCCAATTGACAACAAGGGTTGTCCATATGGTGATCGCGATGGTGATGGAGTAATCGACAATGAAGATAGCTGTCCGGATGCACCAGGACCAGTTGAAAATGCGGGCTGTCCTTACAGCGACCTCGATGGCGATGGCGTGTATGACAAAGACGACCGCTGTCCGCAAACCCCTGGCGTTGTTGAAAACCAAGGTTGCCCTGAAATAAAGCAAGAAGAGCAAGAAGTACTCAACACCGCTTTCAGCAACCTGGAGTTTGAAACCGGTAAAGATGTCATCAAAACGAGCTCTTATGAATCACTCGATCGACTTGCCGAACTTTTGATCAAGAAGCAAGACTGGAAATTGGAAATCGCTGGCCACACAGATGATGTGGGAAGTGAAGCTTCTAACCTTTTACTTTCTGAGAAAAGGTCAAAATCAGTAGGAAAATACCTTGAATCGAAGGGAGTTGCACAAACGCAACTTATCGTGAAGTGGTTTGGCGAGTCTAAACCCATCGCAGATAACAGCACGCCAGAAGGTCGCGCTCAAAACAGAAGGGTTGAAATGAACGTTGTGTTCGATTAAACGCTTCCCAGCTGAACCTAACCAAAGCCCTTGCTCATGCAGCAAGGGCTTTGTTCGTTTCCATCGCTTCGTCTTTCAATGATCAATAGAAAGTCGGATATTCGTCACATGGAGAAAAAGCAACCAAGCGTTATTGTCGCCCTCGTTCCACTGGCCGTTCTCATTGTTATTCTCGCACTCAACGTTTCCTTATTCGGAGATGATGCGCTTTCGTTTTCAAACCAAATAGCTTTGCTGTTTTCAGCGGCCATAGCGGGCATCATCGGACTGATCTATGGAACCAACTTTAGCGAACAACTCGATGGTGTGATCGACAACATTAAGCAAGCTATTCCTGCCATCATCGTGCTGTTGTTGATTGGTTCATTGGCAGGAAGCTGGTTGTTTGGCGGTATTGTGCCTGCTATGATATATTACGGATTGGAAATTTTGAATCCCGATTATTTCCTCTTTACGGCCTGCATCATCAGTGCGGTGGTTTCTATAGCAACGGGAAGCAGTTGGGGAACGATTGCCACAGTTGGAATAGCCTTGTTAGGAATCGGTAAAACCATGGATATCCACGAAGGTTTGATTGCTGGGGCCATAATATCTGGTGCGTATTTTGGCGATAAGATGTCACCGCTCAGCGATACCACCAACCTCGCACCGGCAGTGGCAGGCACCGATCTTTTCTCCCACATTCGATACATGACCATCACAACCATTCCGAGCATCATCGTTACGCTCATTATCTTTCTAGTGATTGGCCTTTCGTTTGATAAATCGATCGATGTAGAATCTTCCAGTGCTGTTACGCAATTGCTAGCTGATCAATTCAACCTCTCTCCTATTCTTTTTCTCGTTCCAGCAGTCGTCATTGTTTTGATCATCAAAAAAGTACCCGCGATTCCTTCCCTGGCAATTGGATCTGTTTTGGGAATCATCGCTGGATTCTTATTTCAAACCAATGTGATTGACTTTTTATTCACTGAAGGACTTTATACGAGCGAGTATGCCATGGCCATGACTGCTTTGGGGGCTGATTTCAGCATTCCTTCCAACGATCCAATCTTGTCTGAATTGCTCAGTACAGGTGGAATGCGCGGCATGCTTGGCACGATTTGGTTGATACTCTGTGCGATGATCTTTGGCGGTATCATGGAGAAATCAGGATGCTTGAGAACCATCTCTGAGGCGCTGTTGAGCTTTGCTTCTGGTCAAACAGGATTGATAGGCACAACTGCCGCCACTTCCATATTCATGAATTTCACTGCCAGTGATCAATATTTAGCCATTGTTGTGCCAGGCAGGATGTATAAAGACGCCTATCGAAAATTAAACCTTCATCCTGTAAATCTTAGTAGGACTTTGGAAGACGCAGGCACCGTGACGTCTGTGCTCATACCGTGGAATACTTGCGGTGCTGCTCAAGCAGGTGTCATGGGAGTTGCAACGGCCGTTTACTGGCCCTTTTGCTTCTTTTGTTTGTTGAGTCCAATCAGCACCATGGCAGTCTCAGCCTTAAATATCCGGATAAAAAAATTAGACGACTCAACCAAAATTGAAAATTAACGTCTTAGTTTGCGTTAACTTAATCCTCCTACTAACACCAACTTTCTATGAAAAAATTTTTACGCAAACATTTTGCAACGCTATCAATCATCGCAGTATCCATTGCCATGATAAGCAATTCTACGGGTCCAAACGGTGATAATACTGGTTCGCCAAACGATGCAGGTGGAGATGCCTGCACCCAAGCGGGCTGCCACAGCACAAATGCACTCAACTCGGGCACTGGATCTGTCTCATCAAACTTACCAGCGACTTACTATCCAGGCGAAGCAATTAGCGTAACCTTAAACGTGGCGCATCCTGGCTCGTTCATATTTGGATTTCAAGGAGTGTTTCTCACTCCAACCAATACGCAAGCGGGGACGCTGACGTCTTCTTTTGGAATGACTACGGGCACAGCTAGTGGAGTTACACACATCAAACACAACACTACGAGCCCGACCGGAACGTGGACATTCACGTGGACTGCTCCAGCCACAGCACAAACGGTCACTTTTTACTACGCGGGAAATGGCGCCAATGGAAATGGATCAACTAGCGGTGACTTTATCTACACCGGTTCTGATGTAATCACAGGGCTTAACCTAATAACTACCACCGAGACCATCGGAAATGAAACGTGCTTTGGCGATTGTAATGGAAGTATTTCATTGGCAGGAACGACAGGCGGTGCAGGAGCACCGTACACATACACGTGGTCTAACGGTGCAAATAGCCCATCGTTGACGAACCTCTGCTCAGGATCTTACACTGTGACGATTACCGACAATGCCGGAAATGACGAAGCAATCACTTATGTGGTTGGAGGAAATCCAGAGATCTTATCAAATTTGATTTCAACTCCTTCTTCGTGCGCTACCGGTGACGGACAGATTGAATCGAATCCATCAGGAGGAACGCCCCCTTATACTCTACTTTGGAATACGGGTGCTAGTACAAATGTTATCCCCAATGCAGCAGTAGGCACATACATATTGACGATCACAGATGCCATCGGATGTCAAACAATTGATACTGGAAGCGTTGGCACGAATGGCTCCGGACTAGAAGCTGACTTTATGATTGTGAACGAAGGCTGCGATCAAGATAATGGATCGATGACGATTAATATGACCGTTGGCGCGGCACCGTTTACTTACAATTGGTCAAATGGTGGAACTACGAACAGCATAACCAACATCAGCTCGGGCACCTACTTCGTTACTGTAGTTGATGCAAACGGATGCAATGACGTGTTTATAAACATCGTCAATAACATTTTCGCGGTCATTAATGAAGGCGCGAGCACTGTAAATGATGCGGATTGTTTTGGTGAATTAAGCGGTAGCATCAATGTTTCTGTTCAAAGTGGACAACAACCGCTCACATTTGATTGGAGCAATGGTGCTTCAGGTAATCCGCTCACGAATGTTACTGGTGGCATTTACACCGTTACACTTACCGATGCGAGTGGTTGCACTGATGAGGCCACTTTTACCATTACACAGTCTGACAGCATTGGTGTTACTATCAACAAAACAAACGCTTCAGGCGGCTGCAATGGAAGCATTGAAGTAATCGCTTCAGGCGGTGCGGGCAACTTTACCTACGAATGGTCGCATGACGCATCATTAACAGCGGCTGAAGCGCAAGACCTTTGTGACAGCGTTTACACCGCAACTGTTACGGATGGCGATGGTTGTTCGGTTGTGAATGAAGTGCAAATTTCTGACCTAACGAGCATTTCAGAAATCGGAAATTATTCGTTTTCAATTTTCCCTAATCCAACTTCAGGAAACGTTTATTTGAAAGGAAATTGGAAGGATGTTCAATCGATGCAGCTCATCGACCTGAGCGGAAGAACAGTGAAAACGTGGAATGCACTGCAATCAAACGAATTATCGTTAGACGAATTAGACAACGGACGTTATATGTTGATTTCGAAATCAAACGATCAAGTAAACTACACCAGTTTGGTTCTGATAAGATAATTATCGCAAACCTTTTGAATACTTATAATTAAATGCTTCCCTTTGGGGGAGCATTTTTTTGATATGACCGCCCACATTCCAACAAGTGATCTTCCTCGAATTGTAATCATCGGTGCTGGATTTTCCGGACTGCGACTTGCTAAAAAATTAGCTAGCAAACCTTTTCAAGTGGTATTGATTGACCGCAATAATTTTCATCAATTTCAGCCGCTTTTCTATCAAGTAGCCACAGCCGGACTTGCGCCCAGTGCTATCTCATTCCCGATCAGAAAGGTATTTCACAAGGTCAAAAACGTGATTTTCAGATTGGCTTCTGTTGAGACCATCGATACGGAAAACAAGACAATCCTTACAACCATTGGTGAAATAGCATACGATACGCTGGTGATCGCTGTTGGTGCAGATACCAACTACTTCAATAATGCGCAGATCGAAGAACACGCCCTACCGATGAAGTCGGTGCAGGAATCATTGCAGATGCGGAATAAAATTCTCGAGTGCATGGAAGCTGCCCTGATTTGCGAGACAGAGGAAGAAAAAGAAGCCTTCATGAACGTGGTGGTGGTTGGTGGTGGCCCTACGGGAACCGAAGTTTCTGGTGCTTTGTCAGAAATGAAGCGATTTGTGCTTCCGAAAGATTACCCCGAATTAGACTTTTCGAAAATGAACATTCATTTGCTCGAAGCTTCTGGAAAATTGCTCAACGGAATGAGTGAAAAGTCATCGGTCGCTGCAGAGCAATTCCTCTCGAAAATGGGAGTAATTGTAGATACTTCAGCCATCGTTGAGCAGTTTGACGGAACCACCGTTTCAATAAAAGGTGGTAAGAAACTCGCAGCGCATACATTGATATGGGCTGCAGGCATCAAAGGCAATCCGGTAAAAGGAATTTCTTCAGAAAGTATTCTTCCCAATGGAAGGGTAAAAACCAATGTTTACAATCAACTGCAGGCGCACCCTGATATTTATGCCATTGGCGACATTGCCTTTGTTGAGGATTCCTTGCATGAAAAAGGTCATCCACAGGTGGCACAAGTAGCCATTCAGCAAGCCGATAATTTAGCGCATAACATATCAAAACCATCAAAGAAGCGACCCTTTCGCTACAAGAATCTTGGCTCGATGGCTACAATCGGCAGAAATAGAAGCCGTGGTAGATTTGCCGTTTTGGCACTTTCAAGGTTTTTTTGCTTGGGCGGTGTGGCTTTTCGTGCACCTGATGTCCATCCTTGGTGTGAAGAACAAACTGTTCATCTTCCTCGAATGGATGTGGAACTACTTCACCTTCGATCAAAGTTTGCGCTTGGTGATAAAACAAAAGCCCGATAAAAATCGGGCTTCGTAATCATTTATAGTGCTTCGCTTAGTGCGCTGCCTCTTCTAAGTTTTGTTCTTCCGCTTTCGCTGATCCTGGTTCAACGGTATAGTCTCTGATGATCACACCATCTGCAACAAACGTCAGGCTGGTTTCTGGCTCGGTAATGGCGGCAATCTCTTCTTCAGAAAGGCCTTCGTCTTCTGCAAAATGGCGCAAGTCATCCACACTTGTGGTTTCCATATACACCGTTCCTTCAATCACGGCCTCTTTTCCATCCACATCCTTCGGAACAAAGAAACCATAGTCTCTGAATGAAACGCGCATGCTTCCACCTTCTCCATAAGCCATTGTCATCCAGCAGCCCTTTACTTGACACACTTTTTCTATACGACCTCTGAGTTTCACATTGAGTGAATCTTCATCGCCCAAACGCTCTTCTATAGCGGCAACTTCTATGGCATCTGCCTCTGTAATCTCACTTCCAAAAAAAGCCAACTTCGATTCTACCGTTTCAACAAATTCTTCTTGCACGGTTTCTGCTTTTTCAGGTGTGTTTTGACAAGCTGCGAAAGCCAAAACAATAGCAGGGACAAATAGTAATTTTTTCATTTCTTCAATGTATTTAAGTGTTCAAAATTAATAATCTATCAGCGTTTGGATCATGCCATCGAGCTTTTCATTGGCTAAAAACTGCTTTTCGAGCTGAGAAGCAAAAGGCACAGGCGTGTCTAAACTGGCGCATCGCAACACGGGCGCGTCAAGCAGGTGAAACAACTCCTCGCCAATGCGCGCGCTGATCTCACCGCCAATACCGCCTGTCAGTGAATCTTCATGTAAAACAATCACTTTTCCTGTACGCGAAACTGACTCCTTAATCGCTTCAAAATCAAGTGGCGCCAAGCTTCTTAAATCAACAATATCAAACGATACTGAAGGAAATTGTTTTGCGGATTGCTCTGCCCATTGCACGCCAAGTCCATACGTAATGACCGAAATATCGTGTCCGGTGGATACTTGCCGCGCCTTTCCAATTTCGGTCGTGTAATATCCATCTGGCACTTGGCCGGTCAAGCTTCGATACAAGTATTTATGTTCAAAGAACATGACAGGATTTGGGTCTTCAAAGGCGGCAAGCAGCAGTCCTTTGGCATCTTCGGGCGTTGATGGATACAAAATCTTCAATCCTGGCGTGTGAAAAAACCATGCTTCAGTAGATTGTGAATGAAACGGTCCAGCGCCAACTCCAGCACCTGTTGGCATGCGCACCACCACGTCAGCATTTTGGCCCCAACGCCAATGAATCTTCGCCAAGTTATTGACGATTTGATTGAATCCGCAGGTTACGAAGTCTGAAAACTGCATCTCAACCATCGCCTTTCTGCCTGTAATGCTCAATCCTAATCCAGCACCCAGAATGGCAGATTCACACAACGGTGTATTTCGCACGCGATGCTTCGAATATTTTGCGGCCAGACCATCGGTAACTTTAAACACTCCGCCATAATCAGCAATGTCTTGTCCCATCAAAACGAGGTTCGGATGTTTCTCCATCGCCTGATCTAAGCCATTGGCAATGGCGTCAACAAAACGCATTTCCTTTGATCCACCAGTCGCTTTGGTAATCGGCTGAACCGATGGCGCATACAAATCACTCAACTCCTCCTCTGCTAATGTTTGAATTGCTTCATACGAAAGCGCTTCGTCAAATGCATTTGAAATCGCCAATTTCATTTCGTCTTTCATGGCCGAAACTGCTTCATGCGTCAGCAGTCCTGCTTCGATCAAGAACTGCTCAAAATTATCTACAGGATCTTGCTCTGCCCATTGGTCCTGCAAACCTTCAGGGTAATACTTCGTTCCACTCGCCTCTTCGTGTCCGCGCATTCGAAATGTCACACACTCGAGTAATATCGGACGTGGATTCTCTTTGATGGACTGCTTTAGGGCAGCAACTGTGCTCAGCACTTCCAAAATATTGTTTCCATTTACCTGCTCAGCCTGCATTCCATAGCCTATGCCTTTATCGATGAATTGTTTGCATTTGAATTGCTCAGAACTCGGTGTGCTCAAACCCCATTGGTTGTTTTCAACCACAAAAATGACTGGCAGATCCCAAACTGCTGCTACGTTAAGTGCTTCGTGAAAGTCGCCTTCACTGGCGCCACCGTCACCTGAAAAAACGAGGGTTGATTTCCCTGATTGATCGAGCAGTTGCGAAAGTGCGATGCCGTCTGCAATGCCCAATTGCGGGCCCAGATGAGAGATCATTCCAACAATGTGATGCTCCTTCGAGCCAAAGTGAAACGAACGATCGCGGCCTTTTGTAAACCCTTCTGCCTTGCCCTGAAACTGAGCAAACAGTCGTTCGAGGGGAACATTACGCGTGGTAAACACTCCCAAATTGCGATGCATGGTAAGGATGTATTCATCATCATCCATGGCCATCGCGCAACCAACACTCACTGCTTCTTGACCGAAACCTGAAAACCACTTCGAGATTTTTCCTTGCCTCAAGTAAATCAGCATTTTCTCTTCGATCATTCGCGGAAGCAGAAGCCGTTTGTAAATGCCTTTTAGGTTATCGTCTGAATAACTCGTTCTATCAAAATTCATTCGGTGAAAATCAAATTCTAAAAACTACTGTACTGTGGTCTTCGTCTAATAAAACAAGTCTTTGGTCGTAAATCCGACATCAGCAAGACTGTCTTATAGATACATTGTCGTCAATCTACAAACCTTAAACTTTTATAAATATGAAAAACGTTTTCTTTCTACTTTCTTTTGCCTTCTTCACACTAACCTTAAGCAGTTGCAACGACTGCAAGGATGTGGTGTGCAACAATGGTGGTATCTGTGAAGATGGCGCATGCGAATGTCCGAATGGCTTTTCTGGCGCGAGCTGTGACGTTGAAGACCTGTGCATCACCCAAAATGTAATTTGCCTTAATGACGGAGTTTGTGTGGATGGTGAGTGCGATTGTGAGCCTTTCTACCGAGGTGAAAACTGCCAAACCTATTGCGAAAAAGGCTCATTTTCTTCTTCCAACAGCACATGCAATTGCTGGCCGGGTTGGGAAGGCGATGGATGCACTGTTGAATCACGGGATGCATGGATTGGCACTTACTCACAATCAAATACTGATTGTAATCCAACAGCCACATCCACTGAAACCATTTCTGCACTGGACCATCCTGATCCTGATAGTTTGACCATTGCGGTAAATTATGTGGGCATAACAGGACTAACAACTGCGGGCGACACCAAAGCTTATGGCTTGATTGATGGCAATACGCTCACCATTCCAAAGCAAAATGTGCGCGATGCAAACAATACTTTGTTTTCTGTTGAGTCGGCTGAGCCAGCTACAATGAGTGGAAATTCATTCACAGTGGAAATCATCAGGAAGTTTAGCGGCAACGCTACAACCTGCACCATCACTTACGTGAAGCAATAAATAGCACTTGATTATTTTCGAAAGCCGTTGCATTCGTGCATCGGCTTTTTTTTATAACTAGTCGCGCCTAAACTAAATTTCGTGATTCAACATTTGTTTACTTACAATTAAACAAATCCGTTTTGTATTGTGATAAAGTTTTCGTTTAAATTTGGAACTCTAATCAAAATCAATTATGAAAAAAATTAATTTACTTTTTGTTGCTCTTATTGGAGCAGCTGCTTTGATATTCTCTTCATGTACAGATGAGTGTAAAGATGTTGTGTGTGAAAACGCTGGTACTTGTAATGAAGAAACAGGCGCTTGCGACTGTCCTGCGAACTTCTATGGCGAAACGTGTGAAACTGAGTGCATCAATGGTACTTATGCAGATGGCGCTTGCGGTTGTGACGCTGGTTACGAAGGAGACGCTTGTAGCGTTGAGTCTAGAGAAGACATGATTGCTTCTTATTCAGTATCTGATGCTTGTTCAAGTTCAGGAGCTTCTAATTTCTCAGTGACTGTTAGCAAATCAAGCAACTCAGCTGATAGAATCCTTATTTCAAATTTCTGGGGAGTTTTCACTAATCAAGTAACAGCTACTATTGATGGTGATAACATCACTATTCCAAGCCAAGATCCAGACAATGACGGTTTTTTGGTTTCTGGAAACGGTTCATACGCTAACGGAACTATTACATTGACTTACAGTGTTACAGATCCAGGAAACGGAGTAGATAATTGCAACTCTACTTGGACTAAGAACTAAAAAACGTTTTATCCAATAAAAAAGCGGCTGGTCACAATCAGCCGCTTTTTTATTGACCAAATTCTTTGTAAAATCAGAATTTATTCAAATAAAAAACCCACCTCGATGAGGTGGGTTTTTTATTTTTTAAAAGACTGTGAATTACTTACCACTCATCTTAGAAGCTTTCTTATCTGTTGCTTCGGTAGTTTGCTCTCCAGACATCTTTGAAGCTTTCTGTTCTGTAACTTCAGTAGATGCTTCACCGCTCATTTTTGAAGCCTTCTGCTCTACTTCCTCTACTACTTCTTCTGCTGTAGCTTCTGCTTCTTTAGCAGCAGTTTCAGCAGCTTCTGCTGCTGCATCTGCGGCTTCAGCCGCTTCTTCCTTTGCATTTTCAACAGCCGCTTCAACTTGTGTAGCTTCTTCTGTTCCTTCTGTTGACTCACCTCCACCACAAGCAGTTAATACTGCCGCAACGAACATGAACATCATTGCTGTTCTTGTAACTTTTTTCATTTTATATAGATTTTCAATTTGGTGCAAAATAAATCATTATTCTAGACTTGCAGCACCACAAGCTCGTCTATTCGTCAAAAAACAGTTTTTCGCGCTCAAAATATCATTCTTCAAAGCTGAGAATGCCTTTTTCATATATTTACGCCTCAAATAAAAATGTCCTATGATAAGATCGCTTCTATTTTCCCTTGTTATTGCCTTTTTGAGCATAGCTTCCGTTTCATGCGGAGATTGTTTCGGATTCATGGGCAGAGAAAAGATCGAATGCCATAATGGTGGAACATGCAATGATGGAGAGTGTGATTGCCTAAAAGGATATTCGGGCACTTTTTGTGACAGCCTCGACCTCTGCGAATTGAATGATGTAGAGTGTGTGTTTGGTGATTGTGAAGACGGACTTTGCATCTGTCAAACAGGCTATGAAGGTGAATTGTGCGTGATAGAATCACGGGTGAAATTTTTAGGAAAATACCGCGTCTCCACGGAAAGATGCGATCCGCTGGACACCATAGCAGGAAAAGAAATCGAAATTCAGCGTGATGTGTTTGACGCGAGTAAAATCACGATATCTAATTTATTCAGCTACAGTAACTTTCCAATTAATGGCTTTTTCTCAAAAATAGAGGCTGCCGCCAATGCAAACTCAATGCAGTTCAATATTTTCGGACAATCGCCAGACGACAATCAAAAAACGATTAATGGTACGGGATTGTTGAATCTCACTGATACAAATAACATTACCATATCCATTAACTACCGCGTGGTGAACGGCAATAAAGAATATACCTGCGACCTTGATGGTACACTCATTGAATAATGGACACTAAGAATAAACATAATTTGGGCCCGCTTCAGGGCCCTTTTTTATTCGTTGTAAACCCGAATTCAGGCACTGGCGCAGTAAATACATTTCGGAAATCGATCGAAAAATTCGACAATGATGAACGCATTGGCGTGATCGAAAGTAAAAGTCCTGAACATTCGCTAGAATTGGCACGCAGCGCACAATCGCGAGGTTATGCTGCAGTGATAGCTGTTGGTGGTGACGGAAGCGTGCACGAAATTGCCGCTGAACTTATTGGCACAGCTGTAGCGTTAGGAATTATTCCAACCGGCTCTGGAAACGGTATTTCGAGGCATTTGGGAATCGCAAATCAGATACCCAAAGCCATTGATCAAATGCTCAAAGGAAAAATGAGGATCATCGATACCTTTAAGGTGAACGAAGAAATAGCCATTGGTTTTTCGGGCATCGGAATAGACGCCCAAGTAGCCAAATTATTTGCAGAGACAACCGAACGCGGATTTAGCAATTACGTAAAATTGAGCATCGATGCGTTTACCAACTACAAACCCACTTCGTTTACCATTAAAGTGGATGATGACAAACACACCATCTCTGCGTATTCTATCGTGGCCGCTAATACCAGCCAATTTGGAAACAACGCGTTTATCAATCCACAAGCGAAAGATGACGATGGACTCATCGAATTGATTGCAGTAAAAGCCATGCCACCCGCCATGCTGATGCCAGTTGCATCAAGGCTTTTCTTAAAGTCGATTCACAGGAGTAAATGGGTTGATGTGCTCAAAGCCAAACGCATCGAGATTGAAAATCATGACGGAGCAGAACTCCAAATTGATGGAGAAGCACTCGGAGTGCGTAAAAAACTTATTATTGAAGTCAACCCTCAATCGCTCAAAGTTTTAACCCCTTGACATGTCAAAAAACAAGCATAATAAAGGAGGATTTATATATTCAACCAATCCTTCGTTTTCCTACGATGATGATGACGCTGAAGAAACAACGTTAGATATTAGCAAACAACTGCTCGAGCTGCACCGCGAAACAAAAGGCCGCGGTGGAAAAGCGGTGATCATCGTTCGAAATTTTGTTGGAACAGCCGATGACCTTAGTGAACTCGGCAAAAAGCTCAAAGCCCATTGCGGCACAGGAGGATCAGCAAAGGAGGGCGAAATCATCATTCAAGGCGATCAACGAGATAAAGTTGAGTCGTTTCTTAAGGCTCAAGGATACAAGACCAAACGCGTTGGCGGTTAATTGTTACTTCTTTAAAGTACCAACCACCATAAAGTCAGATCTTCTGTTCTTCTGATGATCGAAATTTGGACAAGGAACGCCATCGCCACAATCATTGACTAACTTATTTTCCCCAACGCCAACAGCTGCAACAATTCGGTCTTCGTCAATGCCACGGGCGGTCAAATAAGCCACAGTTGATTTTGCCCTGCGCGCTGAGAGCAACATGTTATAAGCCTTAGAACCGCGCGAGTCGCAATGACTCACAATCTGAATCACAGCCAATGGATTGTCCTTTAACACTTGAATATTCTCGGCCATTAACTTGCGTGCGTCTGAGCGGATGTAGGTTTTGTCAAAGTCAAAATAAATAGACTTCAACTCCAATGTTGGACGTTTGTCCGAATTTATTCTCTCTTTATCCACCAAAGTAATATCTAAAATCTCAGTTTCCTCCTTTGGTTCATCGGTTTCAGCTGATGCTAAGATTTCTTCTTCCAACACCGAAATGCTCACAGCCTCCACGTGCCTGCTGCCATCTGCCAATTCTACCGTGTAAGTGAAATTATCGAACCCTATAAACGAAGTCAGCGGAGCGTATACAATTGTTCCGCGCTGAGCGTCATAAATCTGCGTAGCACCCATTGCTGTCTTTGAGATGGATACAATTCGAGGCCGCTCTTCTGCACTAAAGTCATCGTTTAGCAATACATTAAATGAAACCATATTGCTCTGAAACGTGGATGCAAAGTCGGGTGATGTGCGCGCGATGTTTTCCAGAGAATCCAAACCAACATTTACACGCACAAAAGTTCGCTGCCTGCCATCCTTCGGGTCATCAACGGCATATGTAAACACATCTTGACCTATGAAATTGGGTTTTGGTTGGTAAATAAAAACACCTCCATTCAAATCGATTCCTTTGATTTCACCGTTTTGCGGTGGTGTAGTTTCCGAAATTTTGTAGCGCACACCTTCCTTCATAATGTCGTTTTCAAAAACCCGAATAGACACGGCCTTATCCACAAGCGTGTAGGCTGTGTCTTCCCTCACAATCTTTGCATAAACAAATGGTTGCTTGTCTAACACCCGCACTCCTATCCATGCCTTCCCCAATGTTCCAGTTTCATTCATCGCGGTATATGAAAACGCATCCGAGCCGATAAAGTCTGTGGTTGGGTAATACAAAATCACTCCTCACGCTTTGTTTTCAATCACTGAAGAGCCTTGTCCTGGTCTTGAGATTGCTGTCAATGCAACACTTCCCTTATTCACCGCTGAATCGTTGTCGAGTGCATTGATGTATACGGGCGTGTTGGTGTAGGTGGTCACCACGTCATTCGTCAATTCAAGTGAAGAATCTGAAGCAGGCAGCTTCAGCAGCGTTTCATTCTCGGTAGCGCCATCGCGCAATGCAAACAATCCTTCTTGCAACGCTTCATCTCGACTAAAAAGTGAATCAGGCAAAACTTGAATATTCTTTTGAGCGCACGATGAACTAAAAGACTGGTTTACCGAGTCCAACGCAGAAACGTGCATGATTATATTCAGCTCTCCTACTTCATCAACCAATTTTTCTAATCTACGGCCGGTGCTCAGCACTTCGTTGTTGATGGTCCAGTAAATTTTTCGCGGTTGCTGGTTATTCAGTGAAGAACCATCTGAAGTCAATATCAACCTTGAATTCAGCAACACAGAATCAGCGCCATTGATCACCAACTCGTCACTTGGAGAAGCGCAGCCTTTGCGCGAACGCTCATAAAACGCCACCTTGTAAATGTCCATTCCACCGTAGCCTTTGAGTCGGTTTGAAGAAAGAAATGCGGCTGAACTATCGGCCAACATTTTAAAATAGATGTCGTTGGCAGGAGAATTTATGGGTTGATCAAGCCGATAAATTACATCATCGGCACCATTCACTTTGAAGTAATAAATATCATATCCTCCATAGCCGTCTGTGCGATCGCTGCTGAAGAATAACGTTTTTCCATCGGCCGAAACTTCGGGGCTGTCTTCATTGAACAAGGTATTTACTGCCGCAGGCAAAGGCTCGGGTTTTGACCATTGGCCATCATCGTTGAGCTGGGTTTTGTAAATATCAAAGTGGAATTTATTCAACTTTTTATCCAACACCTCAGCGGTAAAGTACATCGTTTTTTCATCGGCAGTGAGGGATGCTTGGCGATGGTAGTATTTAAAATTGATGCTTTTGGGGTATTTTGTTGGCGCGCTGTACTCATTCCCAACCTTAGTTGAAAACCACAGGTCGTTATCTTTAAAGAGAATGATGGTTTCTTCGTTTTCAGAAATGTAAACAGGTGCTTCGTGCTTGCTTGTATTCACCGCATTCGTAAACGCTTCTAAAGGATCACCGCTAATTCCAGCCTGTTCGAATCTTCCCCCGATGGACTTGGCCAAGTTGATATCTTCTCTGTATTGACCATCTTCAGGGTCGAGTTTCTCGCCTGTGGTGGAGTCAGAGCGAGAAGTATAGAGCATGTATTTACCGTCATGACTGAGCACCGGGTTGTATTCATTAAATGCAGAATTGATGCCTGCACCCGCGTTGAATACTTCGAAGTCATCGCTAAAATCCTTCATCAATTCTGATGAGAACACCTTGCCTTGCGGGCGAGAAACTTCCTTTTGAGCGAACACACTGACCGCGAAAAAAGAACAGAGCAACACGATTAACGCTATGATATTTAGATTTTTACGGTGGAAGATATTCACTTTATGGTCTTTATTTTTGTGACGTTTAGATGGACGTTCGGGCAGAGCGCATCCAAGTGAGAACACTAGCGAAGATAACCACGATTCCGCATCCGATGGCATTGTACCACAGAAAGCCTATATCAGTGGTAAAGAACATGATAAGCACCACCGACTCAGCGAGCAAAGCCGCCAAAAAGACTTGCTTACCACGAATGAATTTGAGGTAGAACGCGGAAATAAAGATTCCTAAAATAGTTCCGTAAAACAGCGAACCTAAAATATTCACCAATTCGATCAAATTGTCAACCAATTGCGCTGCCAAGGCAAAAATGATGGCCATAATTCCCCAACCCACCGTAAGCCATTTGCTTGTTGTAACATCACCATCGCGTTCGGTTTGATCACTGCGCAGGCGTCTTACAAAATCGTTCATCGTGGTTGAACCCAAGGCATTCAATTCACCCGCGGTTGACGACATGGCTGCACTCAAAATCACCGCCAAGAGCAATCCGATGGCGCCATTGGGCAGGTTGTCTAAAATCCAACGAATAAACACGTAGTCCGAATCTTTGGTCTCAACGGCTGGGTCGATTTCTTCTGCCAAGGCAGCGTATTCATCAGAAACATCCACTTGCATCTGTTCGAGTTCGATCAACACCGACTGATTTTCATTATTTATTCCCTCCCCCATCACGATGCGTTTCTCCGCTTGAATGCCGTTAAACTTCGCCACCAAATCATCGCCATCACCGGCTCGGTTTGACTCACTTACCAGCTCAACTACATTCTGATTGAAGTGTATCGGTCGCTCAAAATACTGATAGAACACAAACACCATCACTCCGGTGAGGAGGATGAAAAATTGCATCGGAATTTTCAGAATAGCGTTGAACATCAGTCCCATTCTACTCTCGCGCAAGCTAGACCCAGAAATATAGCGCTGCACTTGACTTTGATCGGTGCCAAAATAGCTCAACGCCAAAAACAAGCCGCCTGTTAAACCGCTCCAAATGGTGTATCGCTCGTTGAAATCAAAATCCCAATTGATGATGTTCATCTTTCCATGCATTCCCGCCAAATCAATCGCTTCCATAAACGTGGCGTGCGGTGCTAAATAATCAACGATCATATAAAAGGTATAGAACATGCCGCCCATGATAACGGCCATCTGCCACTTTTGGGTCAAACTCACCGCTTTGGTACCGCCCGAAACAGTGTAAATGATCACCAATATGCCAATCAGAATATTCATCGTGTTCAAGTTCCAACCCAAAACGGTAGAAAGCACAATAGCCGGAGCGTAAATGGTGATTCCTGCTGCCAAGCCGCGCTGCACCAAAAACAAAAATGCGGTGAACAGTCGCATGCGCAAATCGAAGCGCTCTTCCAAATATTCGTAAGCTGTGAAAACATTGAGTTTATAGAAAATTGGAATGATCGTAACCGAAAGAATGACCAATGCCAATGGCAATCCGAGATAGAATTGCAAAAAGCCCATACCGCTTTCAAACGCCTGACCGGGAGTCGATAAAAACGTTATCGCTGACGCTTGCGTAGCCATCACCGACAAGCCTACTGTGGCCCAATTCGCTTCTTGACCACCGCGCAAGTATGAGTTTAAATCCTTTTGCTTTCGGGTTTTCCACGTGCCGTAAAACACAATAAACCCGAGCGTAAGCAGCAATACAGCCCAATCTAATCCATTCATAAATAGAAATTACTTATGAGTGAATACATTACAATTTGCAGGATTAAGAATCCAATCACCACGGCATAAACCAACTTCCAATTCTGCTTCTTCTCTTCCATTTAAGGCTGATATTCGATCAAGTTTGCCATGAGACGATACGCACCAGGAACGCCTGCCGGCAATTCTCTGAAAAATGAAATACCCGTGTACATAAAACTTCCTTTTCCATAGTTAGCAACCAACAATCCACCCTTCACCGCTTCTTCGTCTTTGTCATTCCAAGCGATGAGCGGCTCGAAGGCTTTGTCCCATTCGCTTGCGAAATACAGTCCGCGTTCTTGCACCCAGCCCTGCCAGTCGGCTGCTGAAATTTGGTGCGGTTGATTGAATATGGGATGTTTTGAATCCAACACCTTCACTTCAGACGTTTCGTCTGTTACTCTATCTCTACCAAACGTAATTGGAAAAGGAGCAATCTGCTCTACTTTTAACCCGTAAGTGGTGTTGTATTGCACGATCACATTTCCACCTTGATTGGCGTATTTGTGCAATAGCTCAACGTTGGCTGCGAGGTCATCGTTGACATTAAACGCCCGAATGCCCACCACAATTGCTTTGTATTGAGCCAATTCTTCGAGACTAGTTCCGCCCAAGTTTTTGGATTCCACCGTGTACCCCATTTGCATCAACGCATCGTCTACTTCGTCACCTGAACCTTCGATGTAGAGCACTTTGGCTCCGCGGCTGATGGTGAGGTCTAATGGCACCAGCTTGCTTTGTGCTTTGGTATGAATGGTGGTTTCAGGAATGTGATCGTAGGCGATTACGGCAGACGATTGATCGGCCAATTGTCTTGCCACCTGCACGGTGAACGCAATATTTCCAATGGCGGCATTTGACAAAGGTTGAAGCGAAAATGCAAACGACTTGCGCTGGCCTTTTTTCAATGAAAATGCTGCTTGATCGTTGGCGACCTTCCACCCTACCGGCAGAGTGGCTTTGAGTGAAATATTTTCTGTGTTTGTATGGGCAATCACATCCACTAGAAGCAGCGCACTATCGCCCTGAGTGACGATTAATGAATTTGACTGAGGATTGATGGAAACGGGGTTCACGAAAAGCATCGGCTGCATGATTTCGCCTATTGATCGATCGTTCCATTTGCGATGCAGCTCTGACTCGCCTTTTACAAATTGCCCATCAACCTTAATCAAATATTGGACGACTTCATCAGGCATTGTGGGCATTCCACTTTCGCACGATTTATTAATGTTATAAAGCCAACCATTGTGCTCGTTGACCAGCCAAAATGGATTAGACGGCTGAAGGGGTGCCGTCAGCGTCTCACTCCACGTGATGGATTGCAAAGGCGCCACCGTTACCGATGTATCGATGATTGCATGTTTGAACTCTACCGTTTGTGTTTGACTTGAGCTGTTGAATACCTCCACCATAACCTCGTACTTCTCACCAATCACAACGGCCTCTTCACCAGCAAATACTTCAACGCGCACACCGCTTAAATCCAACTTTAATTGATTGACGCGCGTCATTACCTCATTTATATCTTGCGCTTCGGCCCACATGTTGCGCTGCGCCAGCATGGGATAAAAATTCCGCTTGAGGATTTCAAAATTGGCATTCCGATCGGTAAAGTTAAACTCACCCACCACCTTGGCTAAGGCTTCAGCGTGGCCGGGCGATTGCTTCCACACGCCTTCAATTTCCGCAAACGGATCGTCAGACCATTCTCCTTTGACCAAGGAAAGGTATTCAGTTTGACTGCCGCGCGCGCGCATCGTGCCGAATGCTTGGCATCGGTGTTTGCTTCGGGCCAGCGAAGCAATTTCATTCATATTGTAACCCAGCAAATCGTTGTACACACCCACATCGAGGCGAAGCATGTTTCGCTCTTTCAGTCCAGCTGGATCGAGGTCGTCTAGCGATTTATCCCACCATGAAGACGTGTTGTGATACAAATACTCTGCTTGCCACAGTTGCAGGTTTTTCAATTGCTCAGGAAAAGCCGATGAATCAGCAGCCAGGTCGAATGCCTCTTCCGCTAAGAGTGCCGATGCTTCATGATGACCATGCCCCGCACTTCGTGTAGGTGGAAAGCGCGTAATGATTATATGCGGTCTGAATTTTCGAATTACATGCACTACATCGTGAAGCACTTCATCCTTGCCCCAAAGCTCAAAACTTTCTTCTGCGCTTTTCGAATACCCAAAGTCAATGGCACGCGTAAAAAACTGCTCGCCACCGTCAATTTTTCTGGCTTCGAGCAGCTCGTAAGTTCTGATAACACCCAGGCCATCGCCTTTTTCATCACCGATTAAGTTCTGACCGCCTTGACCGCGGGTGAGCGACAAATAAGCAGTTTCGATGTGTTGGTCGTTTTCAAGCCAAGAAATCAGTCGGGTATTTTCATCGTCAGGATGTGCCGCGAGGTAAAGCACGCGCACTCCGCGTTGCAACTCCTGCACATCTTTGTAAATATCCACCGTACTCTTCAATTCGTAGCCCTGCCCATTCAGGCTCACCGCGATGGCCATGAGCATCACGCAAATCAATCCTTTCTTCATTCTCATTAAAACTTCATTTTCGCACCTCAAAGAAACAATTTCGTTCTACTTTGACGTTTCTTTTTAGCATATGAATCCATTTTCAACGGCTTATTTTCTTTTTGGTTCAATGTTGGTGATGCTGAACACGGCTGTTGCGCAGCAAAAATTCACGCCCGACATGCTTGGAAGGCCAAATGATTACAGCTCATTTTTTGAAGAATCACTACCGATCAAGGAAGTGGAAATTTTTCAGCATAAAAGAGAAGGGCAGCATGTGATTCTAGAAAATGGATACGCGAAGTACCGCTTTCAAAACAGTGGCGACTGGCCGCCACAAGGCTTTGATGTTGTGCCTACAGAAGTTACGGTCATTTTTACCCAGTACCCAAAGCACAAGAGTTTTTGGCTGACCGATTACCATTGGCTTTTGGCGAAACGATTGGAAGAATTATTTGCCCTCGACCCGCGGCTCAACGACACTTCCATCGTGTATAATATCATTCTGCAAACCGATTGCGACAATGAATTTGAGGCCATGCAGTTGTTTCATGGCAGCGAGGTGAAGTATAGGATTAAAACTCCTGAAACTACAGAAATCACTATTGATTCATTGCCTATTTTATCTTCAAACACTCGAAAACCCACATCACAATCGAAGAAAATTGCGCGATTCATGAAGCAGGTGTCGTTTTCGAGCGACTCAACGGTGTATGAGGTGTTAGATCGGCAACGCAATTGGGCCAACGCGGTGTTGGTGATCGATTGGACGGGCAGCATGCACGGCTATGGAGCCGAATCAGTGCTCTGGCTTTCATTGAACGAAGAGGTAAGTACAATTAGGAAAATCGCCTTATTTAACGATGGTGACCGAAAGAAAAACCGAAAGAAAGATTTGGGACGAACCGGTGGCATTTATATCGAAAATGCCCGCCCGATTAGCAAGTCGGTGAAGCTGTTTAACAAGGTAAAAAACAAAGGCACCGGTGGCGACAGTCCAGAAAACGACATCGAAACCATTGCCGCCACCCTCGCTGCTGATCCATCGGCAGAAAACGTGATTTTGATTGCAGATAACCAAAGTTGTATCCGCGATTACGACTTGATTGAATGCATCGACAAACCGGTGCATGTGGTGCTGTGCGGAACCAGAAAAGGCATCAATCCGCAATATGTAAATGTGGCGTGGCGAACGGGCGGCAGCTTACATACAAAAGACCTCGATATCGAAAATTTGGAAGAGATGGTGGCAAAAGATTCAATCGTTATCGACCATGTGCGGTACATCCGAACACGCGATAATTTGCTCTTGCCGGCCGATCGATTTGCCAACCGATTTGGATACTGCGATCGCTACTACGATGCGCGGAAACGCAAGCCAAAAACAAAGAAACGAAAAGAACCAAAATGCTATTTCACTGAATAATACAATACTGATATCCAATGAACAAACTCACTCCATTTCATTTAGCCATTCCTGTATCAGATTTGAACGAAACGCGCAGTTTTTACCGCGAAATTTTAGGTTGCACTGAAGGCCGAAGCAGCAACTATTGGGTAGATGTTGACTTTTTTGGGCACCAGCTTGTGCTGCATCTTTCAGACGATGTGAAACCGAAAATCACTTCGAATCCAGTGGATGGGCATGACGTTCCTGTGCCACATTTTGGTGTGGTTTTGCATTGGGAAGTTTGGATTGCCTTGGCCGAGCGACTCAAGAACCAAGGCATGCATTTCGCTATAGAGCCCTACATCCGATTTGAAGGAAAAGTGGGCGAACAAGCCACCATGTTTTTCTACGACCCTTCTGGCAACGCACTGGAATTCAAGGCCTTTAAAGACCCTTCGCACTTGTTTGCCACGTAGGTTGAATTAAGCAATATTGGTATACACCGCTTGCACGTCATCGTCTTCTTCCATCTTGTCGAGCATCTTTTCGATCTCTTCGAGTTGCTCATCGCTAAACTCAACGGGCGATGTGGGTATGCGTTGCAAATTGGCTTTGTCGATTTCTATTCCCTTTTCTTCAAACGCACTGCTCAACGCACCGAAATTGGTGTAATCGGCATAGGCATAAATTACACCTTCATTCTCGATGATTTCTTCCAACCCTGCATCAATTAGCTCCAATTCAAGTTCTTCAATGTCTAATCCTTCCAACTTTTCGAATTGAAACACCGCTTTTCGGTTGAACATAAATTCAAGTGATCCGCTGGGAACCAAGCTCCCACCTGATTTGGTGAAATAGTGCTTTACGTTAGCCACGGTGCGTGTGGTATTGTCTGAAGCGCATTCTACAAATACTAACACCCCGTGTGGACCTTTTCCTTCGTAGTTGATTTCAGTGTAGTCGGCAGCATCTTTGCCTTCAGCGCGCTTGATGGCTGACTCAATGTTGTCTTTTGGCATATTTTGCGCCTTGGCATTTTGGATGGCAGTGCGCAATGATGCGTTCATGTCCGGATCAACTCCACCTTCCTTTGCCGCCATGGTGATGGCCTTTGCCAATTTTGGAAATATGCGAGACATCTTGTCCCATCGTTTCTCCTTTGCTGCTCTCCGATACTCAAACGCTCTTCCCATGGTTTTAAAATTAAAGGGCGAAAATAATGACTTGTAAATATTTCCGTACACACTAATTAATGGCTTATCTGCGTTTTGTCGGAAATTTCAAAACCACCATGAAAACGACCACCGCATTTCTTTTTGCCTTTGGAATAATCGTCCTTTCATCCTGTAAAAAACTGGACGAAAGCGTTCAGGGTTATTTCTTCGTTCAGAATGTTGGCAATGAAGAGTACACCCTTTATATCAACGATCGGGAAATTGGCGTTTTGGAAGAAAGTCCTGTAATTCCGCTAATTTGCATTGACTCAACCCTGATGTCGACCACCACATACACTATGGATTTAAAACGCAACGCCTACGAAGTGAAAAACTCGAACAATGAGATTGTTGCGCAGGGCTTGTTTAGATTGCGAAACAATGGTATGACTGGAAGAAGCAGCAAAGACTTGGGAGCGATGTATATGAACAGCACCAAAAACACGCTCATCGTAGGTTTCAACACCGAAGAGGTTGATCATGAATACATCAATCAATGCGCGTTGAACTAAGGTTCTCTTGGTTGCTAATCTTTGAATGGTGTAGGCTTTAAGCCTATACTTGCACTAAGATTATTGACCTTGAAATTAGTAGCAAAAACCCTCTTTGGCCTCGAGCCAATTTTAGCCCAAGAACTCAAAGATTTAGGCGCCAAAAACACCGTTGTTCTTAACCGAGCCGTGGAGTTTGAAGGCAATCAAGAATTAATCTACCACGCCAACCTGGCCTTGCGCACAGCCTTGCGTATTTTAGTTCCCGTAACCAATTTTCAAGCACACAACGATCGGCATTTATACTCTCTGGCCGGAAAAGTGAATTGGGAGAAATACCTGAAACTCGATCAAACCTTTGTGATTGACAGCACGGCCAACAGCAAGCGATTTACGCATTCGCAATACGCTGCGCAAAAGGTAAAGGACGCCATTGTTGACCAGTTTAAGGCTAAAACCGGTAAACGTCCTTCGGTGAGCATTTCAAATCCTGATGTGCGCATCAACCTTCATATTTCTGAGAATGACGTGAATATTGCCCTTGACAGTTCAGGCGAAAGTTTGGAAAAACGAGGCTACCGAACCGAAAGCAACGAAGCTCCGATCAGCGAAGTGCTGGCGGCTGCCATTGTGCTTTTTGCAGGCTGGGATCAAAAAGTGCCGTTGTTGGATGCGATGACGGGTTCAGGAACCATCGCCATAGAAGCGGCATTGATTGCCACCAACTCAGCTCCTGGGCTGCATCGCGCATTTGCCTTCCAAAACTGGATGGATTATGACAAAGCATTGTTTGACCGGCTGCAACTCGAACTGCGAAACGCCATCACCCAAAGCGATGCAAAAATTTTAGCGCGCGACATTGATGCCTCCACCATTTCCATTGCCAAGCGCAACGCCATGCGCGCTGGTGTGATCGACAATATTGCGTTTGAGTGCATCGATTTCAACGAATCACTTCCCTTTTCTGACAGCGCCTTAATCTTGATGAATCCACCCTATGGCGAGCGCCTTGTCGATCCTGACGAGATGATTGAATTCTACCATCAGATTGGGTTCAGGTTCAAGCATTTCTACGAAAACCACACTGCCTGGGTAATCAGCTCAAACTTGGCTGCGATGAAACGACTGGGCCTCAAACCTGACAAGCGCATCAAGCTGTTTAACGGATCGTTGGAATGCCGATTGAATAAGTATTCGCTATTTAAGGGCAAGCGCATCGACCAAACGCAACACTAGGCCAAACGAACGCGATCAATCCATTCGCACCTTCCTGTTGAAAGAGCATTACCTTTTATTTAGGGTACTTACGCTTCAACCAAATCTACTTTTCAAACACACAATTTACACTTTAAAAAGTGTGGGAATCATGCAAGTCCTTTCTGTTTGTCTATAACGCTCTTGCGGTCAGACCTCTGAAGTATTGAATATTGAAAAAGAGCTGCATCATGAATTTAATGAGTAAGGGGAAGTCGAGGTATGGTTTTATTGTTTTAGAATCTGTGAATTCTGTTAACCCTAAGGTCAAAAAACTATGGTTAAAATGCATTGTTACACTGTTCATTTCAAATTTTTCGTAACTCTGTTTCAAAATAGAGCGGATTGCGTAACTCTAAATTTTATACTGCGGTCATTATCATTGCTAGCTTGATGGCCTCATGCAAGCATTCGTTAGACGTTGTAGCTGATGGTTGGTTGCAGAAACGCAAATACCGAAAAGGCTTTCACATCGATCTTGCAAAATACAAAAAGCAAGAAAAGACATTTGAAATTGGTGGTGCACAAAGCTCGCCTGAAAATTATGCTGAGCAAAAGTATAGTGACGAAGTGCCTCAGCTGATAGAACAGCCAAAAGACTCTGCTCAGCGCGATTCACCTTTTGAGCGGTTAAAAGAAATAAAACCAAAAATCAGTGCGTGGGTGAAAGATCAAACCGAGAAGATTCAGATTTCGGAAGACGATCCGCCATCACAAGAAGAACTCAATACTGCGAATAAGAAGAAAATACTCGGCTGGTCGGTTGTTGGGGTTCTATCTTTAGTAGCCATTATTCTGAGTTTCCTCCTGCCCCTCTTTATCGTTAATGCGAGTATTTTACTTTTCGTTTCCGTGCTTTCTTCGCTTGGCACATTGTTGCTACCCATATCCATTATTTTACTGATCATGTATGGCATTGAGCATTCAGCCATCAAGAAGAATAAAACCATCTTTACCCCTTCATTTTTAAAAACAACAGGCACTTTCTCTTTGGTAGTGAGCATTATAGGAGCCATTCTATTGTTGATTGTTGCTGCGCTAACGGTATATTTCCTCCTCGTTTTAGGCTCATTTGTCAATCTTTTTACGGAGTTCTTACTGGTTGTTTTGTTGGCGCTTCTTGTTATTTTTTTGCTGGGCTTATACAGCTTAACACTGATTTTCTCGATCAGCTTTGCTGTGGTATCGGCCAAAAAAACCAAGGCGGGTAGAATTTCGGTAATCATCATGCTAGCTGCGCCCGTTTTGTTGATATTGATTACGGTGATCTCTTCACTTTATTTGTCAACTTAACGAAGGCAAACATCCAAACGATGGTGTTTTAATAGACAGTCGAGGACAGCGTTGTAAGGCTGTGCATTCGGTCAAGCGAATGATGGTTCCATCATTGAAATTGATACTTCTATCGGCAAAAAAGAAAAGTTAAAGCGAACCAAACTCGCTGTTCGTTTTAACATTATCGAGTATTCGTTGTTAGCTTCTTCACTTACCTGTGAAAAGCGTATGACAAAAGCCATATTCATTTTTCTTGCGTGCATGATGTTGCTGGTTCCCGGATTACTAAGCGCAGGAGAAATAGCCATCGCTGATCAGCTCATTCTTTGCACCCCATTTTTACTTCTATTTGGCATACCCCACGGAGCCATTGACCACGTGCTTTTTTTGCGAAAGTCGAACGATAAGAAATTTGCTTTTGTTGGCATTTACTTAATTATCATCGGGCTCAACGTGGGCTTATGGCTGTTTTTTCCAAGCTTTACCTACGTGGTTTTCCTCATAATATCAGCCTATCATTTTGGTCAAGGCCAATTCACCCATTACTTTAAAGAACAACGATTTCTCCACAAGAGCCTCTATTTGCTATGGGGAATCAGTCTTATTTCGGCCTTGTTGTATTTCAATCAAAATGAAATTCAGCACATCGCTCGTGAATACGATGAATTTGCGCAATTCGACACAGTGCACAACTTTAAGCTCATTCGTTTGATTTTCCTGTCCACAACAGCCAGCGTATTGCTCTTAATGGTTTACATGATCGCCATTAATTTGATAACAATAGAAGCATTCATGATGGAATCACTTGTGCTCATGATTATTTTTATCTGCTTCTATTTAACTCCGTTGGTCATAGGGTTTAGTCTGTATTTCGTAATACTCCACTCGATAAAAGTAATGGGCGAAGAATATCATTTTCTCACCTCAGAGAAGGATATAACCAGTGCTTGGCAATTCATCAAACTTGTTACGCCCTTCACCCTGTTCTCGCTTATAGGCATCGGACTGCTTTTCTTACTAATACATTTAGGCCTGCTGCATATATCATATGGATATTGCCTTCTTATTGTGATCTCTTCCATAACGCTTCCCCATGTGTTTGTGATGAACCAGTTTTACGGCTTGCTTTTTCGCAAAAAGCTGTATCCACTAATACCCTAAAGGAATCACGACTGAGAAGAAACGTGGTTCATTCTGCGAAAAACACTTTTCAGAACTATTCAAAATAAACAGGAAGTAAGTCCTCTAAAAAAATTGTTCAACCAAATTTAAACTTTCTTAAATTTTTTGTGTTGTTTTGAAACTTGGTGGCTGAACCAATAAAAAACGCGGAGTAACCGAAAATCCAAAAGAGTAGGAAAACTAAAACTAAACAAATGGAGCACCTTAAAATTGCGAGTGATAATTACGTAGCATTTACGTTTTTTATCGGTACTATGGCCATGATGGCCGCATCAGCATTCTTCTTTTTTGAGCTAAACAACACACCTCAAAAATGGAGAACGTCCGTTCTTGTATCAGGACTTATAACCTTTATTGCAGCAGTTCACTACTACTACATGCGAGGTTACAATCTTGAGACAGGGGATTCACCAACGTTTTTTCGATACGTTGACTGGATACTCACCGTACCCTTAATGTGTGTTGAATTTTATTTAATCACGAAAAAGGCGGGAGCTAAAATCGGATTACTGTGGAAGCTGATTGCAGCATCATTGGTAATGCTCGTAACAGGCTATTTCGGAGAAACCATAGACCGCGGCAACAGTGTGTTGTGGGGTGTGATTTCCGGAGCTGCTTATTTCTACATCGTTTACCTCATTTGGTTTGGCGAAGTATCTAAACTGGCTCAAACGGCTGGTCCGCAAGTGGCAAAAGCTACACGGATACTTGCTTGGTTTGTTTTGGTTGGATGGGCAATTTATCCGTTGGGTTACATCTTAGGAACTCCAGGAGGCCTATTTGGAATTCAGTTGGTTGCTGACCCTGAAGCTGCCACACACGCCATGGACATCGTATACAATATTGCCGATGCCATCAACAAAATTGGATTTGGATTGGTAATTTACAGCCTTTCAAGGTCCGAAGAGTAAGGCATCCAGGTTTATAGAAGGTTTATAGGGCGGAAAAGCAGAGGTGCTTTTCCGCCCTTCTTTTTTTTGGGTGATCAGGCATCGTCTGTCTCCGAGAATCTTGCTAAAAAATAAAGCCCGACAATTTTATCAGCATTCAACAAAAAACAACCCTCACCAACGCCAAATTGAAAGTTAGCGCTGCCAATCGGTCTAATCCTGCTACCTTGCGCAAAGCCGAGCGCACCATTAGAGCCATAAATTGTTAGGCTTCAAGAATCGTTGCTTGTTCTTCATAACATACAATTGTACATCGCGCCATGAAAATTTTACTCACCGGAGTTACCGGCTATATCGCCCAACGTCTCTTGCCTGTTTTACTCGAAAATGGACATGAGGTAATCTGCTGTGTAAGAGACAAAGACCGTTTTAATTCAAAAAAATTTCCATCGTCAAACCTATCGGTTATTGAAGTGGATTTTCTGGATAAAGAAAGTCTTAAAAAAATTCCAGCTGATATTGAGGCAGCTTATTACCTCATCCATTCCATGTCTACCCAACACGGTGATTTCGAAAGCATGGAAGAAATTTGCGCTACCAATTTTAAAAACAGCATTGAACAGACCCAGGCCAAACAGGTGATTTATTTAAGCGGCATCACCAATACAGATGAACTTTCGAAGCATTTATCATCGCGAAAAAATGTGGAAACCGTGTTGGCTGATGCCACATTTGCGCTTACCACATTGAAAGCAGGAATTATCGTTGGCTCAGGAAGCGCATCGTTTGAAATCATCCGCGACTTGGTAGAAAAGCTACCGTTTATGATCACTCCAAAATGGCTTAAAACAAGGTGTCAGCCTATTGCCATTCGCAATGTGGTAGAGTTTTTAGTGGGAGTTAATGGAAGAACGGAAACCTTCAATAAGAGCTTTGATATTGGTGGACCAGATATTTTGACTTACAAAGAAATGCTGCTGCGTTTTGCCAACATACGAGGATTAAAAAGACGCATTGTAATTGTGCCCGTGATGACGCCAAAAATATCGTCTTATTGGCTCTATTTCGTCACCGCTACCTCGTTTGCACTTGCGAAGAACTTGGTAGACAGCATGAAAATCGATGTCATCTGTAAATCAAATAACCTCGCTGAAACGCTTGGCATTGAACTACTTGACTACAACACATCGATCAAACTTGCCTTTGATAAAATCGAGCAAAATCAAGTGCTTTCGAGCTGGAAAGACGCCCAAACGAGTGATCTTTTCAAGAATGGATTTTCAAGGTTCATCGAAGTTCCGGTAAACGGCTGTTTCAAAGACATACGAACTCGAAAAGTGTTAAATAGCGAAACTTCCCTCGAAAAAATTTGGTCGATTGGAGGTAAAACCGGCTGGTATTACGGCAATTGGTTGTGGGAAATAAGAGGCGTTCTCGACCAACTGTTTAGCGGTGTTGGCATGCGCAGAGGCAGAAAAAGCGACACCGAACTGGTCTCAGGCGATGCGCTCGATTTTTGGCGCGTTCTCATCGCCAATAAAGAGGAAAAACGTTTGCTGTTGTACGCAGAGATGAAACTTCCAGGTGAAGCGTGGCTTGAATTCAAAATTGACAACAACAACATTCTTACCCAAACTGCCACCTTCAGGCCCTTGGGATTATTGGGCAGAATGTATTGGTACGCTGTGCTTCCGTTTCACGGATTCATCTTCAAAGGAATGATCGACAATATTGCCGACCAATAAAAAGCGAACCCGGGAAGAAAAACATATTGTTAGCGTGCGTGTTTGATTCGTTGTGACAAAGCATAACGCCAAAACGCAGCCAACGCCACCCTCTCGCGAAGCAATCAACATCGTATGGCTGAAACGCGATTTGCGTCTCCAAGACCACGAGCCCTTTTTGCGTGCCGAACAATCGTCCATCGACTACCTGCCTATATACATTTTCGAACCTTCGGCATTGCGCCATCCTGACAGCGCACTGAGGCACCAGCAGTTTGTGTATCACTCCATCGGGGCGATGAACGCTCAACTCACACCCTATCACCGAAACGTTGAAGTTTTCTATGCTGAAGCAGTTGAGGTGTTCTCATACTTATGTGATGCCTTTCACATTAATGAGGTTTTTTCATACCAAGAAAGTGGCATCAGAGCCACATGGGAGCGCGACAAAGCCGTTTTACAACTCTTGAATCAGTACTCAGCAACATGGCATGAGTTTCAAAACAATGGTGTGATTCGCGGCATCAGCGATCGAAAACTTTGGGATGCAAAATGGTACGGTTATGCCGGTTCGAAAGCCATCGAAAACGCTTATACTACAAGTAATAGAAAGCCAAATGCACATCCCTTTCCTCTTCCAGAAACATTGCAAACTCGCCTCGAAAACTATCCATCTACTTTTCAAAAAGCTGGTGAAAAATTTGCTTGGAAATACCTTGAATCGTTTTGCAGCGATCGCGGAAAAAATTACAGTCGGCACATTTCAAAACCACTCGAAAGCCGAACATCATGCGCGCGCATTTCGCCTTATTTGGCTTGGGGCAATCTAAGTATCCGACAGGCTGTGGCGCTTGTGAAGCTTCATCCCAACTACGAAAACCACAAGCGCAGCTTTAATGGGATGCTCACACGACTCAAATGGCATTGCCATTTTATCCAGAAATTTGAAATGGAGTGCGACTATGAAACCCGCTGCGTGAATCGTGGCTATGAGTCGATGCCTTACACCAACGATGATCACCTGATTGAAGCATGGAAATCAGGTACAACGGGATTTCCTATGGTAGATGCTTGCATGCGTTGCCTCAATCATACCGGTTGGGTCAACTTTAGGATGCGCGCCATGCTCGTGTCTGTTTTTTGCCATCATTTTGACTGCGATTGGAAACTTGGCACATACCATTTGGCCCAACTCTTTCTCGACTATGAGCCCGGTATCCATTACACTCAATTTCAAATGCAGGCGGGCACTACAGGCGTAAACACCATCAGAATGTATAATCCGGTGAAGCAATCAAAAGACCACGATCCTGAAGGTGTATTTATCAAACAATGGGTGGAAGAGCTGCGCGAGTTTCCCACTCAATTTATCCACGAACCATGGGCAGTATCAACCCTTGAAAAACAGCTCTATGGCATCGAAACCACCTATCTAGACCCCGTGATTAACTTGGAAGAATGCGGTAAAAATGCGCGCTCAAAAATTTGGGGCTACCGCAAACATGCAAGCGTAAAACAAGAAAGTGTACGCATCGTAATGAAACACACACGAAACAAAGCCTCGCGCAATTCGTTGAAGTAATGATCATTATTCGATTCACCAATGCTATGAACAACACCATCAGTATTGTCTTTCCGCACCAACTTTTTGCGAAAAGTAAGCTCGTTGAAAACAGCCATGAAGTGTACCTCATCGAAGAATTCTTATTCTTCAAGCAATATGCCTTTCACAAGCAAAAAATAGCTTTTCATCGCGCATCGATGAAGCACTATCAGGATTACTTGACCGGACTTGGAAAAAAAGTGCGCTACATATCATCAACCGATGAATTGTCTGACATTCGCTTGTTTGGCGAGGTTCTCACTCAATTATCGATAACCGAAATTCACATCAACGACCCAACAGACGATTGGTTGGAACAACGCCTGCGCACAATGGCCCGAAGTGTAAACTTGGTGGTGCATGAAAACCCGATGTTTCTCAACACAACATCCGATCTAGCCGCATTTTTCAGATCAGATAAAAAGTCATTCTTTCAAACCACGTTTTATAAGCAACAACGCTTATCGCGAGGCATCCTGACCGATGATGATCAGCAACCTCAAGGTGGACAGTGGACTTTTGATGCTGACAACCGAAAAAAATACCCCAAAGGAAAAACACCTCCTGCCCTACTTTTTCCGGACAAGAATGCCCATTGGGACGAGGCTGTGACGTACACAGAAAAACATTTTGCGCAAAACCCGGGAAAGATCACGCGGCAACCGCTCTACCCAACTACGCACGCTGAGGCGAATGCTTGGTTGGAGCAATTTTTAACCCATCGTTTCTATGACTTTGGCCACTACGAAGACGCCATTGTGAAAGAGCATAGTATTTTGCACCACAGCGTTATCTCACCGCTCATAAACGTTGGTTTGATCACCCCAAATGAAGTGGTGCAGCGCAGTCTGCAATTTGCGGAAGACGAACAAATTCCGATCAATTCTACCGAAGGATTTATTCGGCAAATCATCGGTTGGCGCGAGTTTATTCGAGGCATGTACATGGCCAAAGGCAAAATGGCTCGCAACCGAAATTTTTGGGAGGCTGATCGCGACATTCCTGCGTCATTCTACAACGGTACCACAGGGATTGATCCGATTGACGACACCATTAAAAAAGTATTGGAAACCGGGTATTGCCATCATATTGAGCGGTTGATGGTATTGGGAAATTTCATGTTGCTGTGCGAATTTCATCCTAACCAAGTGTTTCGCTGGTTTATGGAACTGTTTATCGATGCCTATGATTGGGTGATGGTGCCCAATGTGTATGGCATGTGTTTGTTTGCCGATGGAGGCACCTTTGCCACCAAGCCTTACATCGGTGGGGCAAACTACATCAAAAAAATGAGCAACTACGGTACGGGCGATTGGGAAAAGGCATGGGACGGACTTTTCTGGCGATTTGTGCATAAACATGAGGATTTTTTTCGTGGCAATCCGCGCACATCGATGCTTGCACACTCGCTCAACCGCATGGGTGAAGAAAAGCGAAACGCCCATATTGACGCAGGCAATAATTTCCTTGAGAAATTGAACCTTGTCAACTCTTAACCACCAACTTCTCAACTGATTTATTTAATGCTATCATAGGATTAAGGCAACGAACAGCTAACGCATAAAAATTACCACTGACGTTGAAACTCATGAGGCGCATTGACTGACATTATTCTTTCTATACTGGCCGGTGCCGGTCTGTTGACCTTCGTCATTGGGTTTGCTTTGAAAGATATCGGAGAGAACTTTCTGGCAGGAATTATTCTCGCATTCAAGAGTCCGTTTAAAATAGACGATTTGATCGAAGTGAACGGTATTGAGGGCTTTGTAAAAGACATCAACATTCGCGAAACACTCATCAAAACACCTGACGGTAAGGATGTGTTTTTACCCAATTCCATCATTCTTAAAAACCCTTTATCGAATTACACCATCGATGGATTTTTGCGCTACGATTTTATCTTTGGCATTGCCTACGAAAACAATCCCACAGAAGCCATCAAATTGATTCTTGATACCGTAAACAACGTTGCCGAGGTGCTCAAGGGCGATCGTGCTGCTGCAATTATGATTGATGAGCTCGCGGTGAACACGCTCAGCTTAAAGATCTTTTTTTGGGTCGATACGTTTAAGACCACCAAGCGCTCTGTGCACCACAGTATTCGATCGCAAGTGATGAATGATGTGGTGGCAGCACTTGTTGAAAATGGATTTGGATTGCCTGCAAACATTATTGAAATCAAAAATTATGAGGCTTCTAAACCTTTAAAATTGAGTATTGAATCAAACGAAAAGGCCAACTAAAATAACAAATGCTTTGCGCCCTTTGCGATACACCATTAACACATCGAAAAGATGAATTTTACTTCATTTGCGACAGCTGCAAAGCCCTTGTAAAAGACAAAAAATTCTACCTCAACGAAGCGCAAGAGCGCGCGCGTTATGAAGAACACAACAACGATGTTCACGATTCGGGCTACCAACAATTTACATCGCCCATCACCCAATACATTCTAGAAAAGTACACACATCAGCATGTTGGACTGGATTACGGCTGCGGCAAAGGACCTGTGATATCGACCATGCTTCAGAAACATGGCTATTCCATTCAGCTTTTCGATCCCTTCTTCTACCCTTCTCACGATTACCTCAACCAACGCTGCAACTACATTTTTAGCTGCGAAGTGTTTGAACACTTCCATGATCCAAAAGGTGAATTAAAAAAGCTTTTAGATATTTTGAAGCCTGGAGGACGACTGTTGATCATGACCCATTTATATAGACAAAATATCGATTTCGCGCATTGGTACTATCGAAACGATCCAACGCATGTATTCATTTACACCGAAAAAACGATGCTCTACATTGCCAAAACATACGATCTAGAATTAGAATATTCTGACGAAAGGCTTGTCGTTTTTGTGAAAAAGTAATTTTTCCGTAGAAACAATTTTTATCATTGAATCAATGAATCCAGCCATTGAAAAATTCTTCGCGGAAAGCACAGACTGGCATGAAGAGCTGATCGCTTTGCGAAAAATCATTCTCGATTGTGGATTGACCGAAGATTACAGGTGGCGCATTCCGTGCTACACCTTTCAAAATGGCAACGTATTAATGATTCATGGCTTTAAAGGCTACGTTGCAATTTCATTTTTTAAAGGTGCACTGCTCAAAGACAGTGAAGGGGTTTTGGTGCAACAAACCGAAAACGTGCAGTCGGGCAGGCAAATTCGTTTTACCAACGTAAATGAAATCCACGACCAAGAAGCGCTGATCAAAGCCTACATTTTCGAGGCCGTTGAGGTAGAACGCAGCGGACTGAAAGTGCCACAGAAAACCACTGATCAATTCGAGGTTCCTGAGGAGCTAACGCTCATTTTGAAGGAAAATCCGCGTCTTAAAAAAGCCTATGATGCCTTAACTCCGGGCAGGCAGCGCGGTTACTTGTTGCACTTTTCACAACCTAAACAGTCGAGCACCAAAGTTTCGCGCATCGAAAAATGCATTCCACGCATACTAAATAACAAGGGCTTGCACGACTGCATTTGCGGACACTCGAAGAGAATGCCCAACTGCGATGGGTCACACAAGCATTATGCATGACACATGCGATAAAGATGCTTAGCTTGCGGCTCCAAAATTTTCCGCTCCGAATTAGCTCTCCATCATGGCTCAAAAGAAGAAAGAAGTAAAAACAAGACTGCACGAACGCAATAAGAACCGAGAACGCTACGACCTCAAGGCGCTCATTGAAGCAAAGCCAGAGCTGGCCGAACATGTCAAGCCCAACAAGTATGGCGATGACTCCGTTGATTTTTCTAATCCTGATGCCGTGCGCATTTTGAATACTGCTCTACTCGAGCATTATTACGGAATCAAGCATTGGGATTTTCCGGAAGAGAACTTATGTCCAGCTATTCCTGGTAGAGCAGATTATATTCACTACATCGCTGATTTATTGGGCGAATATGGAGACATTCCTAAGGGCGAAATGATTACCTGTTTCGACATTGGGATGGGCGCCAGCTGCATATACCCCATCATTGGAGTTACAGAATACGGATGGAATTTTATTGCCTCAGACATTGACGAAAAATCCATTGAATCGGCTATAAAAATCGTGAAAGCGAATCCTTCGTTGAAAGATAAAGTTGAAGTCAAGCTTCAAGGTTCAAAACGCGATGTGTTTTTCGGAGTGATCGGCAAAGAAGATAAAATCGATGTGGCTATATGCAATCCACCTTTCCACGCTTCTGAAGAAGAGGCCTTGAGCGGAAGCCGCAGAAAAGTGAAAAACCTCACCGGCAAGCGCATTGAAAACCCAGACCTGAATTTTGCAGGCATCAGCAGTGAATTGATTTGTGAAGGCGGAGAACCGTTGTTCATCAAAAACATGATCAGAGAAAGCGTGAAATTCTCTAAGAATTTCTACTGGTTCTCCACCCTCGTATCGAAGCAATCGAATTTGAAAGCCATTTATACCTTGCTCGACAATTTCAATGCTACTCAAGTAAAAACCACACCGATGGGCACAGGAAATAAGTCTACACGCATCGTAGCGTGGACATTTCTTTCAGAGCAGCAACAAGCGCAATGGAGAGAAGCGCGATGGACTGGAAATAGTGCATTCCATGTCAAACCATTCACAGTAGAGCATCCCAAAGCACAAAACACATAATCTTTTTATCTCATATTCACCGCTTCAAGCATAATCGGACAAATGAACTTAAGCACGACATTGTTCGCTGCATTTCGCGTTATAACGAATAAACTTTTCCAAAAGTCTCCGCAACCGTCACTTTTCTATTATTTTTTATCTGTAGGTTTAATCTCATGAAAAATGATTGAATGATTCACCATGGAAACCTACGGCCAAATATTGCTCATTGCCATGCCCATCTTCTTGGTGCTGATCATCATTGAGAAATTGTATGGTATCATTAAAAAGCAAGATTACGTTCCGATCATCGACAGTGTTTCGAGCATCAGTTCTGGAATGACCAACGTAACCAAAAGTGTATTAGGATTGAGTATTCTGATCATTTCCTACGATTGGATGGAACGCCAATTCGCTCTTATTACTTTGGATGTTGGAGTAATGGCCTATATCATTGGATTTATCGTCATCGATTTTTACGGTTATTGGGCGCATCGGTGGTCGCATCACATCAATCTGTTTTGGAACAGGCATGTCATTCACCATAGCAGCGAAGAGTTTAACCTGGCCTGCGCTCTGCGCCAATCCATTTCTGAGGTTTTTGCAGTATTTACCTTTTTGTTGCTTCCAGCTGCCGTTTTGGGTGTTCCTGCAAAGGTGATTGCGATTATACTTCCGATCCACTTGTTTCTGCAGTTCTGGTACCACACGCGCTACATTGGCAAGCTCAGTTTTCTTGAACACATTCTTGTAACTCCCTCACATCATCGCGTGCACCATGCTGTAAATAAGGAGTACATGGACAAAAACCTGTCTCAGATTTTCATCGTTTGGGATAAGCTCTTTGGCACTTTTCAAGAAGAATTGCCAGATGTGCCGCCCGTTTATGGCATTTCTCGACCAGCAAGAACGTGGAATCCGTTCAAGATCAATTTCCAACACTTTTGGCTGTTGTTAAAAGACGCTTGGCGCGCAGAACAATGGAGCGACAAGTTGAAAATTTGGTTCATGCCCACCGGCTGGCGACCCGAAGGATTGGATGAGAAATATCCTGTTTCTAAAATTGAAGATGTCTACAACTTTGAGAAATACAACACCCAAAACACAAACAGTTTGGTAGCTTGGTCAACAGTGCAGATGCTCGCCACATTGCTGTTGATGTCTTATTTCTTTGGAAACCTAGCCAGTATTGGCGCACCCAACATCTACCTCTACGGTCTATTCATTTTCGTCAGTATTTTCAGCTACACCGACCTGATGGATAAGAATCAATACGCTTGGGTATTTGAAACCATTCGATTCGTATTTGGAATGATTTTGATTTATATCATGCAGGGTTGGTTTCAAATGGATGAGTTAATTCTCTTTGGAACTCAGATGGTGATTATTTACCTCACGCTCTCTTGGTTGATGTCGTTTTACTTTACCCAGTTTGAATTCAAGCATGAAAAACTACCTCAAACTGTTTCTGGCAATCAGTAGCATTCACATTTTCCTGCTATTATTTGGCTACGATCACCTTGCCGTTTTCAGCAAGCCCTTGCTCCTGCCCTGCTTGATGATGGCCGTGTTTTCAGCGCCCACGTTCAACACCAAAAAAGGCTTACTCAGCGCCTTGTCCTTTTCATGGATAGGAGATGTGCTGTTGATTTTCACTGAGCTTGCAGAACTCTTCTTCATTTTAGGATTGGTTTCATTTCTGATCTCACATGTGTTTTACATTGTGTTATTCTTCAAGCAAGATGCATCCAAGCCGATGAAAAAGGGCGTGTTTGCCATTGGAGCATTACTCGTTGCACTTTACTTGGGCAGTTTCCTGAGTGTGATCATTCCATATTTGGGTGAGCATAAAATTCCAGTAATTGTTTACGGTACAGTGATTTCCATCATGCTGGTTACAGCCATTCGTGGTACTTTGGTTTGGAAGAGCAATGCTAATCTGCTCATCTTGCTAGGCGCGATTGCTTTTGTAGCTTCTGACAGTCTTTTGGCGTTCAACAAGTTCTATGCGCCATACGCCTGTGCGAGTTCACTCATCATGATCACCTATTTGGTGGCGCAGTACTCCATTACACGAGGGGTTTTAAGACTGAATGGGAATTGATTGCCACCCTAGCACTTTAAAACACCATTAACCTAGTATAGCCGAAGAGATTAGCCTAATATTGTGTGGTGAGGAATTGGAGAAAAACCTTTTTTGGGAATATGTTTCCGGTAAATATTAAGTTTATTCGTGTGAAAACGAGTTGTATGCTGCGCTGAAAAAGCCAACCGCACAAACAGCACATTTGGTTTTTGCCAACGATCGGACGGAATAACGAACAGAAAAAGGTAAATTAACCGACAAAAAAGAAAGACATAGAGTAAATGGAGATAAACAGAATGAAACCAAGAAAGGCACTCAACAAAGCCTTTTTAAAAGTAAAGCCGAACAGGACTGAAATTGAAGGTTTTAAGACTAATCTTATTCAGCTACTCGACAGGACAAATGAGACTGAAAGCGAGGAGTTTCATAAAAATTTGGTTTCCGACTTTTTAAAAGATACTTACTATAAACAACATCATTTCATCAATACCAAAGGTCGAAATGACCTCGTGATTCACAACGGACAAAATGCAAACTCGTCAGTTGGCGTAATTATCGAAGCGAAAAAGCCTACGAACAAATCGGAAATGATTACTGCCAAAAAACTGAACGTAAAAGCGTTTCAGGAATTGGTTTTATATTACCTAAGAGAGAGAATAACGCACAAAAACCTTGAAGTAAAATACTTAGTAGCGACCAACATTAACGAATGGTTCCTATTTGACGCTACCCTTTTCGATAGACTTTTTGCCCAAAACAAAAACCTTGTGAAGCAATTCACAGAGTTTGAAGGTGGCCGTTTAGCGGATACGAAAACCGATTTTTTCTACAAACAAATCGCAGAGCCATTTATCGCAGATATCACTGGAGAAATTGAATTTACTTATTTTAATATTCAAGATTATCAAAAGCCACTTCGCAATACTGACAAGGCGGACGACAATTCCCTAATTTCTTTGTTCAAACTTTTATCACCAGAGCATCTTTTAAAACTACCGTTCACCAACGATAGCAACAGCCTTGATAAACGATTTTACAGTGAGTTATTACACATCATTGGTTTGACAGAAACCAAAGAAGGAAGCAAAAAACTCATTCAACGAAGCAAAGAAGGGGAAAGAAATTCGGGAAGTATTCTTGAAGATGCAATCATTCAGCTTGACAGCCTAGACAAACTTAACCGATTAGACCGACCAAGCCAATTTGGAAACACGCAACAAGAACGCTTATTCAATGTAGGTCTTGAATTGAGCATTACTTGGATAAACAGAATTTTGTTTCTCAAATTGTTGGAAGCTCAATTGATCACGTATCACAAGGGCGACAAATCGTATTCGTTTTTAAGTTTAGATAAAATCAAAAACTATGACGACCTAAACAGCTTGTTTTTTCAGGTGTTGGCTCGTAAATATGACGATAGAAACCAAGATGTAAAAAAAGCATTTGAAAAAGTGCCTTACTTAAATAGTTCGCTATTTGAGCCAACGGAAATGGAGCAGGTTACTTTATTCATTAGCAATTTAAAAGATGACAAAACTATTCCAGTTATTTCATCAACCGTTCTCAAAAACGACCAAGGCAAAAAACGCACAGGAAATTTAAGCACTCTTGAATATTTATTTGATTTCTTAAACGCTTACGACTTTACCAGCGAAGGTTCAGAAGAAATTCAAGAAGATAATAAATCACTTATTAATGCTTCGGTTCTCGGCTTAATCTTCGAGAAAATAAACGGCTACAAAGACGGTTCATTTTTTACGCCAGGTTTCATCACCATGTATATGTGCCGTGAAACTATTCGCAAATCGGTAGTTCAGAAATTTAACGAACATTGTCTGAACCATGATTTTAATGATTTTAAGATTAATGTGATTGATGATATTTATGAGTTGATTCCTCAAAAAATATCAAGAAAAAAAGCGAATGAAATTATCAATTCTATAAAAATATGTGACCCTGCTGTGGGATCAGGGCATTTTTTAGTTTCGGCACTCAATGAAATGATTGCGGTAAAAAATGATTTAAAGATTCTGGAAGATAGAGAAGGTAAATCATTACATCGATACGAAGTGGAAGTGGTAAATGATGAACTCATTGTAACAGACGAAGAAGGCGAACTATTCGACTACAACCCTACCAACAAAGAAAGTCAGCGAATACAAGAAACCCTATTTCACGAAAAGCAAACGATTATTGAAAATTGCCTTTTTGGTGTGGACATCAACCCAAACTCGGTAAAGATTTGCCGTTTGCGTTTGTGGATTGAGCTATTGAAAAACGCTTATTACAAGTGGGATGGCGACTCCTCCCCTTTTGGGGGAGGCCGGGAGGGGGCTTTAGAAACACTTCCAAATATTGACATCAATATAAAATGCGGAAACTCATTAGTTAGTCGTTTTGCCATTGATGCTGATTTGAGCCAAGCACTCAAAAAAAGTAAGTGGTCAATTGACAGCTATCGAATAGCAGTTGACACCTACCGAAACGCTGAAAGCAAGGAACAAAAAAGAGAAATGGAAAAACTGATTGCCGATATTAAATCGGATTTCAGAAGCGAAATTTCTTTGAACGACCCCAAAGTAAAGAAACTGCGCAAAATCTCAGGCGACTTGTTTGCAATGACCAAGCAGACACAACTTTTTGAAATGGGCAAAAAGGAAAAAGCGGCTTGGAACAAAAAAGTATCGCAACTCACAGAAGAAAGCAAAAAGATAGAAACCGAAATAGAAGAAATAAAAGCGAACAAAATATTTGAAAATGCTTTTGAATGGCGTTTTGAATTTCCCGAAGTGCTAAATGATGATGGCGATTTTGTGGGCTTTGATGTGGTGATTGGAAATCCGCCATATATGCGAGTTCAAGAAATACAAGCATCACAACCTATTCAAAAACTTCATTATGAAAGTCAATATCAAAATGCTAAAGCAGCTTATGATTTGGCAAATATTTTTTTTGAATTAGCGGTAAACATTTCAAGTGTTAAGAGTAATAACGCTTATATCTTTCCTCATAAATTCTTTAATGCTGCCAGTTCAGAAGTATTCAGAAATTATTTAAAGCAAGGACAATACATTGACGAAATCGCACATTTTGGAGCAAATATGATTTTTGAAGATGCTGATACATATACTTGTGTAGCCCAGTTCAGCAAAAAATCAAGTCAAGGTTTTTATTTTCAACGCTTCCCTTTTAAATCAGATTTCAAAAATTTGATGCTTGATAACAGTAAATACACATTTATCACCTATGAAATGATTGATAAGGCCTCTAAGCTTTACGGAAGCAATCAATGGGTTTTGTTTGATGATAAAATTGGCTTTGATGTTTTCGAAAAGATTTATTCAAATTCTAAACTCTTCTCTGATGCATTTGAAGGGATATTTGTTGGCTTACAGACGAGTAGAGATAATTTGTTTGTTTTAGAATGTATTGATGAGAGTGACTTTAAATTAAAAGTTCCGATAAGTGGCAAAGAGTATCACGTTGAAAAAGATTTATTCAAACCTTTTTTAATGGGGAAGGATGTTCAGCGATACAGCTATTTAACAACAAATAGATATGTTTTCTTTCCTTATGAGATTATAAATGGTAATGCAGAAGTAGTTTCAATTGAAGATTTAAAAACACGTTTCCCCAAAACATATTGTTACGTTAACGAACACCAAGAAATATTTAAAGCCCGTGAAAGTGGCAAAGCAAGTAAAATGCAACATTGGCACACTTATATCTATCCCAAAAACCTGAATAAGTTTGAGCAACCAAAACTTTCCTCTATGGAAATTTGTGCTAATCACCCCAATGTTACCTTAAATCACGAGAAACTTTATCATACGACTAAAGCATACAGTTGGGTAAAAAAAGAAGATACAAAAGAAAGTTACGAGTATCTATTGGCAATTGCCAATTCAAAACTTCTGTGGTGGTTTTTGAAAACTACAGGCGACACGCTACAAGGTGATGCAAGAACATTTAAAACGAATTACTTAAATCCATTCCCGTTACCAGCTTCTGTTAACCAAGATATTGAAAATGAAATTTCAGATTTGGTAATAAAAGTAATGGAGCATAAGAAACTAAATGAGAAAACAGACACAACGGAATTAGAATCTCAAATCGACCAATTGGTTTACCAACTTTACGAGTTGACTGAGGAAGAAATAAGAATTGTGGAGGGTGTCTGAACGGTGATTTTTTATGATTAAATGATTGCTTTGATTAAAGGAAGAAGTTTAAATCAGCTTGATCATACAAATCAAATGAATCATAGTTTAGACAGAAGAGATAAAAATTGTGGAGGGTGTCTGAACGGTGAAAATGTCTGAACTATGATTTTTGTGATTCAATGATTGCTTTGATTAAAGGAAGAAGTTTAAATCAGCTTGATCATACAAATCAAAATGAATCACAGTTTAGACAATTATTAAATGATTACTATGATAAACGAACAACAAGTATTCGGAGTTGACTTCCAAAATTATTGGCTGTGCAATGACTGTTCATATACTACTTGGCAATGGGTTCCAAGAGGTAATTTATCAAAGAGCTTTGGCTATTGAAATGAATTTGCGGGTATTGAATTCAGTAGAGAATTTGAAATGCCTATATTTTACAGAGCAGAACAAATAGGGAACCAGAAGAGTTGATTTTGGTAGAGGGAATTATCTCAGTTGAACTGAAAGCCATTACCCTATTGGAAGATGTACTTCAAAGTAAGCCATCAATTATTTAGAAGCTTATAATCTAGAAACTTCATTTACTAATCAACTTTGAGGAAAGGAGCTTGAATTCTTAAACGACTAACAAATAAAAATTCAAACCTGAAATCATTCAATCTCAAAAAATCAAACAAATCATAGTTCAGACAATTGAAACGTTATGACTAAAGAAACCGCCATCAAACTATTTGAAGAAAAGCAAGTGCGTGGTAGCATTTGGATGCCGAGCAAGAGAAATGGTATATTTCCATTATTGACGTGGTTAGTATTCTTACCGGAAAGTGTTGATCCCAATGCCATTGGCGAAAGCTGAAACAACGGCTAAAAGCGGAAGGAACGAAACCGTGACGAATTGTCACGGTTTGAAAATGCTGCAGCAGATGGCAAAATGCGTCTTACCGATGTTGCCGATACAGAACAGTTGTTCCGACTTGTTCAGTTCCTGGCCCCATCAGCAGGAACCCTTTAAACTATGGCTGGGTACAAGTAGCTGCAGAAAGATTAGACGAAAATGCAAGATCCGGAATTGAGTATTTGATCGGGCATTGGAGCAATACCTGAAACCAGGGGTATTCAGGAAAATTGACTAACCAACGGCTGAAGAGAGTATTGAAATACGCAAGAGCTTACTGATGAATGGAAGAAGAGAGGATTGAAAGAGGGGCAACAATTTGCAAGCCTTACAGATATCATCACCAAAGCGGAGCGAAAACCACCAAAGAATATAAAGTGCCTAAAGGCTTGAAAAAGAAAATCTTCGATAATATTATGACCAATACTGAGTTGATTTTGAATATGCTTGCAGAAGTGATCTACCAAGGATATATCAGCCGGCAACCAACCCCCAAAGATTTTGAAGAGAGTAAAAAGCAGCCAAACAAGGTGGTAATGTTGCCAAGGTAGCAAGGCTGAAACTGGAGGCGAAAACGGTAAAAAGGTTGTAACATCGCTAAATGCTAAAGATGCTTTGAAAGCATTACCTGATAGCAGTCCCTCTAGCAAAAGGAGAAAAAACAAATAATGAAAGCCAATGAACTACAAATAAATAATTTTTTGCAAGCTCCAAATGTGCAGTTTGTAAATCCTGTTTACCAACGAAATTATGATTGGACGAATACCGAATGTAAAGAACTCTTGAACGATATCATTTCGGTAGAGACCGATAACAGGGGAACACACTTTATTGGCAGTATTGTTTTTATTCACGAAGGGACATACCTTATAAAACTCATGATATGTTGGCTCCTTCTCCGGCAAAATTTCTCCGCTTGGTAGAAAGTGCTGAAAACGGCAACTTCGTCTCGCTTTATGACAATGCCTTGGCCTCGAAGGTGTTTATGGTCAATGGCGAATTTGATCGAGCGGCAAAAGTGTTTGACTTTTTCAACGCCCGCATGGACAGCGAATTGAAAAATGGCGTGGGTGGTTTTTCTCAGTTTAGAGACGCCAACGGAACACCAAGCAACCACCGATGGATGGGCGATAATGGTTGGCTGCTGATGGCGCTGAACAACTATAAAGACTTTACAGGATCAACAAAATACGATCAGCTCGCCTCCGCGTTGACATCCTGGATAATGTCGCTCCAAGACAGCGATGGCGGCTTATTTGCCGGTTATGACGCCAGCGGAAAACTACTCGAATACAAGGTCACTGAAGGAAATATTGATGCATTCAACGCAGTGCTCGGATACTCTCAGTTTCACAAAGATCTTCTGCACTTTTTTGAAGAACAACTGTGGGATGAATCCGATAAAAACCTCATCGCTTGGCCCGACAACCCGGCCTATTTCTATGCCCTTGACGTGCATTCGTGGAGCTATTGCTGCTTTGATCGCTATCCTTCTTCTGCCCTTACTACAGCTGATCGGTTTTTGAACACCCAAATCTCAACCCTTCACAATGTGCCCATTACCGGCTACTGCTTTGACGAAGACCAAGATGTGGTATGGCAAGAAGGAACCGGGCAAATGACTCTGGCTTTTCTGCTCGATGGCAAGGTCGATGAATCTGAATTCTACCTTCAAGAAATGGAAAAGGCATTCATTGAAAGTTCCGTTTACGAAAACACAGGCGGATTCAGTTATTCTGTAAACCAAGGAACAAGCTATGGCGGCACTCAGCTTTGGGCTGGAGCCGACCTCAACATTTGCATTTCATCGGGAGCGTGGTATGTTTTTGCGCGCAAAGGCTTCAATCCGTTTGGCATAGAACGCAACAAAAACATGCCGCAAGAAGATATGTTTTGGCTCGACTAACTCGCGAACAGCTTCTGCCCTATTTCTTTTGGAGCATGTCTAAAGCCACATCCACGATCATATCTTCTTGACCGCCCACCATCTTCCGTTTTCCGAGTTCTTCGAGGATCGATCGGGTATCGATGCCGTACTTTTCTGAGGCGCGCTCTGAATGCAACAAAAAGCTGGAATACACTCCGGCATATCCCAATGAAAGCGTTTCACGATCAACCCGCACAGGTCGCGTTTGCAGCGGCCGAACAACATCGTCTGCTGCATCCATCAACTTGTACAAATCGCTGTTGTGCTTTACATCCATTTTATTCAATACCGCGATCAATACTTCGAGCGGACAGTTACCCGCACCAGCGCCCATTCCTGCCAACGATGCATCAAGGCGCGTTGCCCCGTGCTGCATCGCCACAATGGTGTTTGCCACTCCCAATCCTAAATTGTGATGGCAGTGAATGCCAATTTCTGTTTCAGGTTTCAGGCTGTCTTTGAACGCCTTTATCCGATCGGCCACATCATTCATAAGTAGGGCTCCGGCCGAATCGGTCACGTATACGCAATCTGCCCCGTACGACTCCATCAACTTGGCTTGTTCAGCCAGCTTTTTCGGTTCAGACATGTGGGCCATCATCAAAAAACCGCCTACGTCCATCCCCATTTTCTTAGCTGCTTCGATGTGTTGGGCTGAAATATCGGCTTCTGTGCAATGCGTGGCAATGCGCACACTTTCTACACCCAAATCCCTGGCGCGCTTTAAATCTTCGATGGTACCAATGCCAGGAAGGAGCAATGTGGTCAGTTTTGCGTGTTTCAGGTTTTCAGCAATGCCTTCCAGCCATTCCCAATCGGTGTGTGCTCCAAATCCATAATTAAAACTTGAACCGGCCAACCCATCACCGTGAGCAATCTCAATGGCATCAACCTTTGCTTCGTCCAAGAGAATCGCCAGCTCTTTCACCTTTTCTTTGCTGTATTGATGGCGAATAGCGTGCATGCCGTCCCTCAAAGTAACATCTTGTATGTATAATTTCTTTTCCATCGCTTAGGCGGTTTGGTATTTCATCATTGCAATTTTTTCAGCCGTGGCCATTGCAGCAGAAGTCATGATATCGAGGTTTCCTGCGTATGCGGGCAAGTAGTGTCCTGCGCCTTCCACTTCCAACAAAACCATGGTTTTCAACCCGTGACGGTAGCCCAATCCTTCAATAAACACCGGCTGATCTTCAGGAATATCGTCAAACTGCACTTCTTGATGCAAACGGTAACCCGGAACGTATTTCTGCACCTCAGCTGCCATTTCAGCAATGCTCTTACGAATAGCGTCTTTGTCGGCCTGCTCGCTCAAGGTCAATACCGTATCGCGCATAATGAGTGGCGGCTCCGCTGGATTGAGAATGATGATGGCCTTGCCACGCTCAGCTCCGCCCACTTTCTCAATGGCATGTGAGGTGGTTTCGGTAAACTCATCAATATTGGCTCGCGTGCCTGGACCAGCCGACTTACTCGCAATCGATGCCACAATTTCTCCATAATGCACTTTTGCCACGCGAGACACTGCGGCAACCATCGGAATAGTGGCTTGTCCGCCACACGTGACCATATTTACATTGTCAACATCTGCGATGGCTGAAAAATTTACAGGCGGAATCAAATACGGACCAATAGCAGCGGGCGTTAGGTCGATCATCTGCTTGTTGGAAAAAGCTTTAATCTTATCGTAATTATACAAATGCGCTTTGGCTGAAGTGGCGTCAAAAATGATGGAAATGGATTTAAATTCCTCCATCGCGATGAGTCCGTCAACACCCTCGTGGGTGGTGGCCACGTTCATGCGCTTCGCCCGTGCCAGTCCGTCTGACGTTGGATCGATGCCCACCATCACGCTCATTTCCAACACATCAGAATAGCGCAGAATTTTTATCATCAGGTCTGTCCCGATGTTTCCTGATCCGATGATCGCACACTTTACTTTCTCCATAATCACTAACTTAAATCGTGCTAAAATTAACCGACACTTCTCCTAATCCTTCGATGGACGCGCGCACTTTATCGCCTGGATTCACAGGAACCATTGGGCCCAATGCACCCGTTAGAATGACTTCTCCTGCTTTGAGCGGTTTGCCCAATCTGCCCATGGTATTGGCAAGCCACAGTGCTGCATTGATGGGTGAACCCATGCACGCTGCACCACTTCCCTCCGAAACCAATTCGTTGTTGACCCACAGCTTCATCTTGCCATTGACCAAGTCTAAGCCTTGCAGAATAAAGCGCTGTGTTCCCAACACAAAATGACTTGCCGAAGCATTATCGGCAATGGTATCCGTAATGCGGATATCCCAATTCTCTACCCTACTGCCTACAATTTCGATGGAAGCAACGGCATAATCGATCGCATCGATCAACATTGCTTCTGTCACTTTAGTTGATTGCAGATCAGACTTCAACACAAAAGCCACTTCAGCTTCAACCTTTGGCTGCATAAGCAGATTGAAATCAACCGTGGCGCCATGCCACACCACCATGTTGTCGAGCAGCACGCCAAAGTCAGGTTGATCTACACCCAATTGTTTTTGCACTGCTGGCGAGGTAAGGCCAATTTTACTTCCGATCACTTTCGCTCCTTCGCGGATACGTTCAGAAATATTGATCTCTTGCACGCGATACGCAGCATCGAGATCGGTCTCGCCAATCAAGGCGCGAACAGGGCGGCAAGTGGTTTTGGTTCGGCTGGAATTTCGCAGCTGCACGGCTGCTTTATCGATGTTTGACATCCTGAATTTTCTTTGTCGTTTTAGAGCCGACTAACATACTCAAATGCGATTGGATGGCTGAGCAGAATGGAATAATTTTCTTTCAGTGTCAGGCAGAAAATGTTAAATCGTACTCCTCCGCTCAATACAGGTGCTTTTTTCTCTATTTTCAAACGGACGATTTTTCTGCTGCTACGGTAACAGCTACGAAGGGTTACCACATTTTAACAAACTGAAGGCACGAAAATGCCTCAATAAACTTTTGATTGTCAAACCAATAAACAATTTATTATGAAAAGAACGCTTTTGACTTTACTGGCCGTTTCAATGATCTCCATTGGCCACGCCCAAACGAATCAAGAAAAAGATCCCGAGGAATTCAGGGTGAAGAAAAATGAACTGAGCGTAGGAATGTTCAATGCGTTTAGTCTTAATTCAGCTCCAAGCCCAACCATCACCTATAAGAACTACATAAAAGGAGGTGCATTTCGAGTGAGTATCGGAGGCAATTATAGATTAGATGATGAGACAAACTCAGAGCAACCCCTTCAGAATTATCAAATATTCTAGAATAAATTCGAACAAGGTTCGGGCAATATTGGTATAGGATACGAATGGCACCTTCCTATGAATAGATGGATGTTATACTATGGATTAGATGCACGTGGTTTCTATACCACTTCCAAGGATATATTTGAGGATCAGAGGGTTTGGAATACGGATGATATTGAAACCAACAAAAATGTAGTCGATCAGGAGAACATTGGTTTCGGAACAGAAACTTTCTTGGGGATGAAATTTTGGATCAACGAGCGGATTTCATTAAATACCGAATTTTCAGCTTTAATTAGATACAATTTAAGAACAAGAAAGTCATCTAGGTCGCGCATATACGATGATCAGGGAGTAATTACGACTACAGAAGATAAGTCCACTTCCAAAACAAACAACATTAATGCTAACCTGAGTCCCTTAGGCCTCATCTCATTCAACTTCCACTTTTAAGGATTAAGAAAGTACAGAGAAAGGCGAGCATGTGTTCGCCTTTTTTATTTTCTATCAATCGGTGTTCCTTCGCTGCTCGCCCACTCTGTCCACGAGCCATCATACACCGATAATTGATTCGGCAATACCCGCTCAGCAGCCAACAGCGTTATGCAGGCCGTAAGTCCTGATCCACATGAAAAAACCAGCGGTTGATCTTCGATGTGTAAGTCTGCGAAAATGGCCCTCAATGCTTCATCTGATTTCAAAAAGCCGTTTTCAAGCACGTGATCGAATGGCAGGTTCAACGAATTTGGAATATGTCCGCTGCTCGTTCCCTCGCGTGGTTCGGGAGCTGTTCCGTCAAAGCGGCCTTTAGAACGTGCATCAATGACGGTGAAGGCGCGTTGTTCCAAATTTTCAAGTACTTGATCGATGTGGATGATTGCGGCTGGATTGAAGGAAGCGCTGAAATTTCCTACATCGAAGGACGATTCGTGCGTTTCTACTGTTTCATATCCCTCATGCACCCACGCTGAAAGTCCGCCATTGAGCACAGCAACATTCAGGTGCCCCATCACCTTAAACATCCACCAAAGGCGCGCACTGTTATAGATGCCAAGATTGTCATACACCACTACCATTGATTCTTGGTTGATGCCGAGCAGCTGTGCTTCGGCTTCAAACTGCGATGCGGGTAAAAGGGTATTCGGAAATTGCGCATTCTGATCGCTAAACTTACCATTCAAGTCGATGTAGCGCGCGCCCTTGATCACGCAATGCTCAAACTCAGGCTTTTTACCCGAAACATTCGACTTGGTGCTGGCGTCTAACACAATTACTTCTGGTCGAGCCAATTGCTCAGCGAGCCAGGAAGAAGAAACGATGGATGGAAGCATGAAAAAAATTTGGATGAATATAAAACAGATTACTTCACTGAAAAACAAAAAAGCCAGTCCGTTCAGACTGGCTTTTCTTTTCTTGAGGATTTTTAGTGCTTACCGAATTATGGATACATGAGGTCAAAACGATCGAGGTTCATCACCTTGTTCCATGCTGCTACAAAATCATTCACAAACTTCTCGGTTGACCCTTCTGAAGCGTAAACTTCAGCCAGGGCTCTGAGCTCTGAGTTTGACCCAAAAATCAAATCGGCTCGGGTGGCAGTGTACTTCACTTCTCCCGTTTCGCGATCTTTTCCTTCAAACTTCTCCTTCGTATCGTCAATGGCTTTCCACTCGGTGCTCATGTCGAGTAAATTCACATAGAAGTCATTGTTCAATTGATCTTTGCTGTCAGAGAAAATTCCGTGGTTTGAACCATCGTAGTTTGTTCCTAGCGATCGCATCCCTCCTACCAATACCGTCATTTCTGGCGCTGTTAATGTTAAAAGCTGTGCTTTATCAAGGAGCAATTCCTCGGTTGAAATGGTGTATTGTGTTTTCAAATAATTTCGAAATCCATCGGCCATCGGCTCCAACAAATTAATCGACTCGATGTCGGTTTGCTCTTGTGTGGCATCCATTCGGCCTGGCGTAAATGGCACTTGAACTGAAAATCCAGCATTTGAAGCTGATTTTTCAATGGCTGCATTTCCTGCCAAAACAATGACATCAGCCATGGAAACTTTATTAGCGCCCGATTTCGCATTGAAATCACTTTGAATCTGCTTGTACACTTCCAGCACTTTCGCCAATTGGGCTGGATTGTTCACTTCCCAATCTTTTTGTGGAGCGAGCATAATTCGTGCACCATTGGCACCACCTCTTCTGTCAGAACCACGGTAAGTAGATGCTGAAGCCCAAGCTGTTGTCACCATTTCGCTGATTGTCAATCCCGAATTGAGCAGCGATGCTTTCAATGCTTTGATGTCTTGTGCATTCACCAACGGGTGGTTCACCTCTGGAATTGGATCTTGCCAAATCATATCTTCTGTTGGCGCTTCCGGACCGATGTATGTAGTGTTTGGCCCCATATCTCTGTGCGTCAACTTAAACCAAGCGCGTGCAAATGCATCGTTAAATGATTCTGGGTTTTCCAAAAACTGTCGAGAAATCTTTTCATACTCTGGATCAAAACGCAATGACAAGTCGGTGGTGAGCATGGTTGGCTTATGCGATTTCTCAGGGTCAAACGCATCCGGCACCATCACTTTGGGGTCTTTCGCTACCCACTGATGCGCGCCAGCAGGACTTTTCGTCAATTCCCATTCGTTCTCAAAAAGGCTCTTGAAGAATCCATGGCTCCATTGCACGGGTGTGGCTGTCCACGTCACTTCCAATCCAGATGTTATCGCATCGGCACCTTTTCCTGACTTGTAATCGCTCTTCCAACCGAGGCCTTGTTCTTCAATATCTGCCGCTTCTGGTTCAGGACCAACGTGCGATGCAGGTCCAGCTCCATGTGTTTTTCCCAATGTGTGTCCACCGGCAATTAACGCTACGGTTTCCTCATCGTTCATTCCCATTCTTCCAAATGTTTCTCGGATGTCCTTTGCGGCAAGCAGAGGATCAGGATTACCCTTTGGGCCTTCTGGATTTACATAGATCAATCCCATTTGCACTGCGGCCAATGGGTTTTCGAGTTTGCGATCATCAGAGTAACGTTTCTCATCTGAAAGCCATTTTCCTTCTGCTCCCCAATACACGTCCATTTCTGGCTCCCACACATCTTCTCGTCCTCCAGAAAATCCGAAGGTTTTGAATCCCATGTCTTCCAAGGCTACATTCCCAGTAAGCACCATCAAATCAGCCCATGATATTTTATTGCCGAACTTCTGCTTGATCGGCCAAATAAGCCTGCGTGCCTTATCCAGATTGGCATTATCGGGCCAACTGTTGAGCGGTGCAAATCGCTGCTGACCTGAACGCGAGCCGCCACGACCATCGCCCGTTCTATATGTTCCCGCACTGTGCCAGGCCATGCGGATAAATAATCCACCGTAATGACCAAAATCTGCCGGCCACCACTCTTGCGACTCGGTAAGCACTTTTCGGATGTCAGCTTTTAACGCTTCGTAATCCAAGCTATTGAATTCTTCCACATAGTTGAAATCCTCGGCCATCGGACTGGATTTTTCCGAGTGCTGGCGCAGGATATTGATGTTTAATTGATTCGGCCACCAATCGCTGTTGCCGGTAGCCTGCATGTTTGATTTACTTTTCATTGTTGCACCTGTGCTATAATCAACCGATGCCTCTTGCTTGGAATCTTGCGCGCACGATGCTGCAAGCAATCCCACGAGGAATAACCAGCCGAAATGTTTTACTCTATTCATTGTTTTCTGTTTTTGTCATTTTGAAGTTCGAAAGTATTTTTAAAGTTTAAACCATCACATATAAATCACATCGATAATTCAAATACAATCATTGGTTTGAATTATAATCTATTTACCTTGAAAGATAGTAATCTTGCCCGAGAAAAGAGGAGAAAATCTCTACTTTGGCAAGTCAACATTAAGTGTACTTTTCTGCTTGCTGAAAACAGACTTCAACCATTTCAAAAACTACAACCATGAACACCAGAGAAATCCATCCGAAAGCAGCCGCGATGATAAAAGACCTGAGTTCGTCTTGGAAGCTGAAGTTCTTCTTTTGGAGGAAGCTGCCGAGCTTGTTATTTTGGCGTGTAAAATTGCAGCATTTGAATGCCGAGCGTGCCGTTGTTTCCATTCCCTTCATCAAGAAAACACAAAACCCATTTCGATCGATCTACTTTGCAGCGCAAGCTGGTGCGGCCGAGTTTTCAACGGGTTTGTTGGCGATACTTGCCATCGAAGGACGCGCGAAAGTTTCGATGTTGGTGACCGAGCTTCGGTGTGAGTTTTACAAAAAAGCCTCCGACACGATCGTGTTTGAATGCACGCAAGGAAATGAAGTGTATGACACGGTAACGAAAGCCATCGAAAGCAACGAAGGCCAAAAAATCACCATGATTAGCGAAGGCAAAAATGCCGAAGGTGAAGTAGTCACCAAAGTGTGGTTCGAATGGAGTTTTAAGCTGAAATGACGGCCCTCAAGCCCTTACAAAACCTCAGATTTAAATGCGACTTTGGTAGGTGTAGAGTTGGTAATATCGGCCTTTTTTCTCGATCAAATCGTGATGCTTTCCACGCTCCACGATGTTTCCATCTTCGATCACCAAAATTTGATCGGCTTGCTGAATGGTGCTCAATCGGTGGGCAATCACAAAGGTGGTGCGGTCTTTCATCAGCTGGTTTAAACTCTTTTGAATGTAAGATTCGCTCTCGGTATCGAGGTTGGATGTGGCTTCGTCAAGGATGATGATTTTTGGGTCAGCGAGCAATGCGCGGGCAATGGAAATACGCTGGCGCTGGCCACCTGAAAGTTTCACGCCCCGCTCACCGATCACTGTTTCTAATCCTTCTTCAAACCGATCGGTGAATTCATTGACGTAAGCGCCTTTCACTGCGGCTTGAAGTTGTTCTTCAGTAGCGTCAGGACGCGGAAACAAAATATTTTCTCTTATTGTGCCTTCATACAAGAAATCGTCTTGAAGCACCACGCCCAAATGCGCGCGATAGCTGCTCAAATTCACCGTTGAAAGGTCAGTGCCATCGATGGTCACTTTGCCACCTTGCGGATTGAGAAATGAAGCTGCTAGGCCGGCAATGGTTGTCTTGCCCGAACCTGATGAACCCACCAAAGCGGTGACACTTCCAGCTGGAGCTTCGAATGAAATCGAGTGCAGCACTTCCTTGTTGTCTTCATAACTGAACGAAACATTGTTGAATACGATGTCGCCTTTCACACGCTCAAGCAATACGCTGCGTTGTTCAGCATCGTCTTCTTCGGTCATGTTCATCAATTCTTGGGTGCGATCGAGTCCTGCCATGGCTTCAGTGAGCTGACTGCCAATGTTGCTCATTTGAACGATCGGTGCGATCATAAATCCGAGAAACAGCGTAAAGGAGACGAACTCACCATAGGTCATCTCATCATTCATGATAAAGTAACCTCCGATGCCCATAATTCCAGCAGAGGCCAATCCGAGAAGGAAAGTAGATGAACTCGTAATCAGCGCAGTGGCAGTGAGGCTTTTTTTCACGTTGAGGTAGAGGCGCTCCACTCCTTCTTCGAATGTTCTGTTCTCTTGTTCTTCAGCGTTGAATCCTTTAATTACGCGCACGCCATTGAGGGTTTCAGTCAAACGCCCAGTCACTTCGGCATTGATCTTCCCGCGATCCCTAAAAATGGGTCGAATGTATCCGAATGCTTTCAAGGCGATGACGGCAAAAATGGCTACTGGAACCAATACAAAAACCGTCATAGTGGCGTTGAGACGGATCAAAATCACGAGTGAAATGATGGCGGTGAGCGTTCCTCCGATCAATTGCACCAATCCTGTTCCCACCAAATTTCTAACACCTTCCACGTCTGTCATGACGCGCGAAACCAAGGCACCCGACTTGTTGTTGTCAAAAAAACTGATTGGGAGTGAAAGCAGCTTTCGTTGAACCGCAGCGCGCAACACAGAAATCAGGTGCTGCGCCTCAACGCTGAGCAAACGCGTCAGTGAAAACGAACTCACGGCCTGCACTAAAATAGCCGATGACACCACGATAAGCAGCAGCCAAAGCGTATCCATGTCGCGCGAGGGAATCACATCATCGATCAAGCTCTTGCTGGCATACGGCAAGACTAAACCTGCCAAACTTCGCACGATGATCAACACCAATCCCACCGAAATAATTGCCCTGCGCGGCCAGATAAATTCTTTAAACGCCCACCCGTAACTTACTTTTTGTTTGCTCATTAAGAATGCTTAGCGAAAGCCGAGCCAAATGAATTTGCTGACATTAAGACATAAAAAAATCAAAAAAAATTCAAGGCTTACAATCAAAACGAAAAAAAACTTCATCAATCAACACAGAACATTTAATAAGGTCTGCAAATAAAAAATTCAATACTTTAGGTGAATGACGTTATCTGCTGTGCGAGGAAGAGGATTAAACGCAGGAAGCATGGTGAGTATAGAATTTGACGAAGAGACGAACATCCTCCAGATGAACTATTCAATTACTATTGAAAAGGCGGATATCGAACGACTCATCCAATACCTCGACAATTCAACGAACTTGCCGGATGATTTAAAAATTTACCACCGTGCCGGTGAGTTATACAGCACCATGAAAATGAAAGACTTGATGCGTTTTTCAAAAGAAATGAAGCGCGGTACGGGAAAATTCAATTCTGTAAGAGCAGCCGTTTACACCACAAACACGATCGCATTGACGCTTTCTAGGATGTATGAAAAACTGAATGTTGAGGCCAACACCAAATTCAAAACCTTCAACAGCGATCGAGCAGCCATTTCGTGGTTGCTCGAGATTTAAGGCTTTGCATCGATAAAAAGTGAGTATTGCACGTGTTTAAACGCGATTAACCGAAAAAATGTGAGGAACTGGAAAAGCAATGCTCAATTGCAGAGTTCTTTGAGCAATGAAGCCTCTTGAATTATCGAAACGCGCGCAGAATATCGTTTCCGTTGGCGAAGACCAACAATCCGAGTAACAAGATCATTCCTGTCATTTGGGCGTATTCTAAAAACTTATCTCCCGGCTTGCGTCCTGTGATCATTTCGTAGAGTAAGAACATGACGTGTCCACCGTCAAGCGCAGGAATCGGAAGAATGTTCATGAATGCTAAAATCAGCGACAAGAATGCCGTCATGCTCCAGAATGTTTGCCAATTCCACGTGGCGGGAAACAACCCACCAATGGCGCCAAAGCCACCGATTTGAGAGGCTCCTTCTTTGGTGAAGACCAACTTCATGCTCGTGATGTAGTTGCCCAAAATGTCTTTAGTTTCTTGCACCCCGGCAGGAATTGCTTGCCAAAATCCATATTTGTACGTTTCTGTTTCTACGTAGTCGGTGATACTTTTTAAACCGATTCCGATCCTTCCCTCTTCGCTAATCGCCACCTCTTTTGAAATCACATTGCCATCGCGCTCAATCTCGATCGTCACCGTTTCAGATTTGTGTGAGCGCACCGCTTTCAAACCTTCCACAATGCCTTCGGTAGGTTCTCCTGCAACGGCCACAATTCGGTCATGCCTCAACAAACCCGCTGCTTCGGCCGCGCTTCCTGGCACCACACTGTCAACCGCAAACGGATAGCGGGGCGAAAACAACACCCTCACTTCATTGGCCAAAATCACTTGCTCTACATCGGCAGGAAGCTGCACGGTCATGGCTTCACCGTTGCGCTCGATGCTCAACACGCGAGCTCCGTTGATCAAGATTTCTTTTCCCAACTCTTCGTAATAGTCAACATTTCCATCTTGAACGGCCATAATCTTATCGCCATCCTGCAAGCCAAAATCGAGCATCGTGCTGTCAACATAAACTCCGTATTCAAGGTTCTCAAGCGGTAAGCGCTCTTTCCCCCAAGTGAACAGAATCATGCTATAGATCAAAAATCCGAGCACCAAGTTTACCGTTACTCCACCCAGCATAATGATCAATCGCTGCCACGCTGGCTTACTTCTAAACTCGTGTGGTTGCGGTTCTTGTGCCAATTGATCTTTGTCCATCGACTCGTCTATCATTCCTGATATTTTCACGTAGCCGCCTAATGGAAGCCAGCCAATGCCGTATTCCGTGTCGCCTTTTTTAAACTTAAACAGCGAAAACCATGGATCAAAAAAGAGGTAAAACTTTTCGACCCTTGTGCCGAACAGTTTGGCAGGAATGAAATGCCCCAATTCGTGCAAGATCACCAAAATAGAAAGGCTCAAAATGAGCTGTGCGGCCTTGATTAAAAATACTTCCATGTTACGTTATCAGTTCTTTTGTGAAGGCCCTGGCCTCGTTATCTGTCTCAATGTATTGCTCCAAGGTTGGGTGCTCTATAAACGTTGCACTTTCCATGGTTTGCTGGATCACTTCGTGAATTTGAAGGAATTTTATTTCATCGTTTAAGAACGCTGCAACAGCAATTTCGTTGGCGGCATTCAATATGCACGGCATGTTGCCGCCTTTTTGCATGGCTTTGAATGCTAATGCAAGGTTACCAAAGGTTTCGGTATCGGCTTGCTCAAAAGTGAGGGATGGATAATCCATGAAGTTAAACCTCGGAAAATCGGATGACAAGCGGTTGGGATAACCCAAAGCGTATTGAATCGGTAGTTTCATGTCTGGCAATCCCATCTGCGCCTTCATGCTGCCATCAGTAAACTGCACGATGCTGTGAATGATGCTTTGTGGATGCACAATCACATCAATTTGATCGGGTTTCAATGCAAACAACCACTTGGCTTCGATCACCTCTAAGCCCTTATTCATCAGCGTTGCTGAGTCGATCGTTATTTTAGCGCCCATTTCCCAGTTGGGATGCTTCAAGGCTTGTGCTTTTGTTACTCCGACCAACTCGTCCCTTTTCTTCCCGCGAAACGGTCCGCCTGAAGCCGTCAAATAAATCTTTTCGATTGGATTGTGAAACTCACCTGCCAAACATTGAAAAATCGCGCTGTGCTCTGAGTCGACAGGATAAATATTCACGCCTGCATTCTGAGCGGCTTTGGTCACCAACTCACCAGCAACAACAAGTGTTTCTTTGTTCGCTAAAGCAATGTGTTTGCCCGCAGCGATCGCTTTCATGGTTGGTTTAAGTCCTGCGAAGCCAACCAAGGCTGTCAACGCAATATCCACCGACTCCATTTCAACTACCTGTTCGAGCGCCTCTGCTCCCGCAAACACCTTTATGCCATAGTCCCAAAGGGCATCGCTTACGGCCTTGTATTTTGATTCGTCACCAATCACCACCGTGTTGGGTTTAAACTTTTGGGCTTGCTCGATCAGCAAATCAGCATTGCTGCCTGCTGTCAGTACTTCCACTGAAAAATGTTGAGATTGAGCCTCAATCACGTCAAGTGCTTGTGTTCCAATGCTTCCTGTAGAACCTAAAATGGCAATTCCGCGTTTTTTTTCTTCACTCATAAAGGGCTGCAAAGATGCGCTTTGAGAATGAAACTAAGGCCACTAAAAGGCGCCATTATCATGGAAAATTAAGAAAGTTTATCAGCAATGTTTCGATCATTGCTCAAGCGGGGCAATTTATTCTGTCCGCCCAGTTTTCCTTGACTGCTCATGTAGGCGTTAAAACTGCCCTCGCGGAGCTGATTCAACTTCAATGGACTCAGCACTTTTCCTTGAATCAAGTCTTTGTAATACGGATTGAGCGACTGCATTTTCTGATCGAGCGCATCGATAAAACCTTCGGGAATCGCGGCAGAAGACTCTACAAACCACTCGTGGTATGGCAAGCCTTCACTTGGATTTACCTGTGGCGCCACATGAAATTCGGTGAAATTGAAATGCATCCGTGCGGCTACTTCGCTCATGGCTGTTTCTACTTCTTCGGCAATCACGTGTTCGCCAAAGGCGGAAATGAAATGCTTTAGCCGACCCGTTACCGTGATTCGGTATGGAGCGGTGGAAACAAAGTTTACGGTATCACCAATCACGTATCCCCACAGTCCGCTAGACGTATTCAATATGATGGCGTAATTCACTCCTTCAACCACCTCATCGAGCTTAAATCGCGGTGGATTTTCTGAATGAAATGCATCTACAGGCACGAACTCATAGAAAATTCCAGCGTCCAGATTTAAGAGCAAACCCGGCTCTTTTTGCAGGTCTTGAAACGCGATAAATCCCTCAGAAGCAGGATACGTTTCAATGGAATCAACGTTATCACCAACCAGTTTTTCCATGGTCGATTTGTAGGGTTCGTAGTTTACGCCACCGTGTGCAAAAACCGAAAAATATGGAAAGATTTCGCGGATGGATTTTTTACCCGTTTTGGCGATAAGTCGTTCGAAATACATCTGAACCCAAGGCGGAATGCCGCTGATCAAGCGCATGTCTTCATTCATCGTTTCTAAAACAATGGCGTCAACCTTTTTCTCCCAATCTTCGATGGAATTAGTTTCCCAAGAAGGCATGCGATTTTTCTGCAAGTAACCGGGCACGTGATGCGCCACAATACCCGACAATCTTCCAATGTTTATCCCTTGCTTCTTCTCCAGCTTCGGGCTGCCTTGAAGAAAAATCATTTTCCCATCGATAAAGGAGCTGTTGCCCGTTTCTGCGATGTATAGCAACAATGCCGAGCGCGCAGCTTTGATTTGGGCTTTAATCCCGTGGTCGCTCATCGGAATGTACTTAGCGCCCGATGTCGTGCCTGAAGTTTTGCAGAAATAGGTGGGTTTTCCTTTCCACAGCACATTCACTTCACCCTCCAGAATTCGGTCGATGTAGGGAAACAGTGCTTCGTAATCGCGCAATGGGATTTGTGTCTTCCACTGCTCGTAGGTCGTTGAGTTTGAAATTGAATGGTCTCGGCCAAAATCGGTTACTGCAAGTGCAGATTTCAAAAATGAAAAGGTCTCGTTTTGAGCTTCGATCGGTTTACCCGACCATCTTAAAACACTTGATTTTTCTCGCCTTGCGAGCCATTTAGCAACGATTGATTTGAGCCCCATATGGCACGAAAGTAAGGCTTGAAACTTACATCAAGCCAAGGTTGGTTCTGAATAGCTTTACAGCGATGGCTAAAAGGATAATACCGAATACTTTTCGCACTACGGCAATTCCTCCAGGACCTAAAACCCGCTCGATGTGCTTGGTGTTTTTCAACACTAGGTACACCACCAAGATATTCAAGATGATGGCTACGATGATGTTTTGAATGGCGTATTCAGCGCGCAACGAAATAAGCGTAGTCATACTTCCCGCACCGGCAATAAGAGGAAAGGCCAGGGGCACGATTGACGTACTGCTCACGTTGGCTTCCTGGTGCTCATCATCTTTGTAAAGCTTGATGCCGAGAATCAACTCGAGCGACAAAAAGAAGAGGATAAAAGAGCCCGCGATGGCGAATGAATTGATGTCTATTCCAATCAATTGTAAGATTTCATCACCCAAATAAAGAAAGGCAACCATGATGATCATCGAGACGATGCTCGCCTTCTCTGATTGGATATGACCAGTGCGCTGGCGCAATTGAATAATGATCGGAATAGAGCCGATAATATCAATCACCGCAAACAAAACCATACCTGCCGTACTAATCTCCTTTAAATCAAACATTTAATTCGATGAATTTAATCATTTTTTGAAAGCGCGAAAGTATAGTTATTTCACGAGAATTTGACGAAGCAATGCAGCGAATTCAGGTATTTAGACGAGTATCGAGCATACGCCTCTGAATGATTCATTCCTTCTCTCGAAGAGAGGATTCTTTTCGTCTTGCATTAATTGATACGCCATATTCTAAGACAGGCTGTGATCGAATTTCGAATTTGCTTTAATTAGCTGCATGAAACCAGCTTACTGCCTGTTGCTCTTTTTCTACTTGGTGTTGACGCGCGTTGAGGCGCAAACCATTCCCGATTCGCTTCAGTTGCACGAGGGCACCTTGTCTTACAGTTTTTATCAAGGCCCTGTGCCTGTTGGGCATAACCGAATGAAAGTGCTGATGAAAGATTGCCCTTTGGCACTTCAGCGCTATGAAGATGGGAAAAAAACAGAATCGTTTGGAATGCTCCTGGCAGCCATCGGAATCGTCACTTCGGCCGCCACGCTCGGAAACTATCACTTCAATAAGGGCAGCGAATTCCCGACTGGCTATCTCGCGGCAGGAGTAGTGTGTTTAGGCGTTGGCATTCCAATCTATTTCTCTGGCAGCAGAAAAGCAAAATCGAGTGTGCTGTTGTTCAATCAAAAATGCGTTCCGCCAAACTAGTCGGCAGACGCACTAGAATTTCCCATCAAAGCTTCAATTTCACTGATTTTTCGGGGCGAGCGCTCTGAAAGAATTTTTGCAGCACCATCGGTGATCAAGATGTCATCTTCTATACGCACAAAAATTCCCCACCATTTTTCATCACACGCTGAACCTTTTGTGATGTATATTCCTGGCTCAACTGTAATTACCTCACCGGGCTGCAAAGACGAGTAAAGTCCTGCATCGTGCACATCCAGTCCGAGGTAATGTGAAGTGCCGTGCATAAAGTATTTACCAATATCGCCCCACTCGGTGATGATGCCGAGCGATATGAGTCCTTTCCCAATAGTTCTGTATGCTTCTTCGTGCGGAGTCCAAAACTTATAGCCTTTGGTGGCGTAACGGATGGCTACCGTTTGTGCATCCAACACCAATTGATAAATCTGTTTTTGTTCTTCTGTAAAAACACCAGAAACAGGTATTGTGCGTGTGATATCAGCGGCATAGCCTTCGTATTCAGCTCCAATATCGAGAATCACCATGTCGCCTGGAATGAGTAGTGCATCGTTTTGGGTGTAGTGCATCACAGCTCCATTGTCGCCAGAAGCGACTATGGATGGAAATGCCACCTTGGCACCATTGTAATGGAAGGTATATTCAAGAATGGCTTGCAATTGATACTCCGTCATGCCCGGCTTGATCATCTTCATCACATTAACATGTGCATCGCCTGTAATATCAATCGCGCGCTGCATCATTTCCAATTCTTTGGCAGACTTCTTTTGCCTGAGTTTGGCATAAAGGTCTTCTCCTTCATTCACTAATATTTTCTTTCCTGCCCGTTCCGTTTTTAATTTGAAATGATTGACCATACTTGCCAAATCACCAGGGTGTTTCACGTCATTCAGCTCAATGAAAAGGTTTTCATTGGAATACACGTTAGCGATGGTCGTCCAATCAAAATTCATATTCTTGAATTCGGTGTTTGACAGCACTGTAGCCACACCACTCACCTCTTTGGCTTGTTCAGAGCCCAACACAGGGCCGTTCCACACTTGCTTGATCATGTTGTCATTTTCGATGAACAGGATTTCGCGGTACCATTTTTCATTGATGCGCATAGGCGTTTTGAAAAGAACGAGCATGGCATTGTCTTCTTTGACACCTGTGAAATAATAAAAGTCCGGATCTTGATGAAACGGATAGTCGATATCGTTGGTGCGCTTTCGAATGGGTGCTGAAAAGAGCACCACCATCGAACTATCGGGGAGAATTTCTCGCAGGCGTTCGCGATTCTCAAAAAAGAATGTTGCTGAAAGTTCTTCGGGAATGGCCGGTGCAGGAGCAATCTTAAAGTGGGGTACATTGGTGGTGCTCGGTGTGGGCACATCTTGACCGAGCAGCGAAAGTGAAAAATAGGTGTTCAACGCCACCACAAACAACAGGAATATTCTCATGGCGCAAAGCAACGATCAAAGCTCCTTAAAGATGAAAGCATCTCGTTCATTTTTGAACAACCGTTGACTTATAAGCACAAAAAAAGCCCAGATCTTTTCATCCGGGCTTTGCGTATTTTATTCGTGATCGATTAAAGGAAGCCTTTCGCCTTCGCTTCTTTCATGCACGCAGCTAAACCTTTCTTGCTGATATTTCGAATACCTGCTGAGCTCACTTTAAGCGTAACCCATTCGTTGGTTTCAGCATCAAAAAACTTCTTTGTGTGAAGGTTCACGTCAAACTTCCTATTCGTTTTATGATTAGAGTGAGAAACGTAGTGACCTGATTGAGCAGTTTTTCCTGTGATTTGGCAGATTTTCATAATTTCTTTGAAATTGGGCTGCAAATATAAATCTATTATTCATTTAAGAAAGCGCTTCTTTCAATGAAATGCCAAGATTTTTCAATACTTCCTTGCGGAGAAGTTGCAGCGCCTGCAATGCAGACTTCCGAATGTTGCGTTCTCGGTGCGTTCCCATGGTGTATTTCAGGGCGTAAGAGCGCTTCTCACTCGACACTCCAATCCACACTGTGCCGACAGGTTTCTCTGCACTTCCACCATCAGGTCCCGCGATGCCTGTGGTGGAAACAGCATAGTCGGTGCGAAACTTTCTCCGCACGCCATCAGCCATTTGAATCGCCACTTGCTCGCTCACGGCACCAAATTGTTCAATAAGTTGCGGGTCAACGCCCAACACATCTTCTTTCACCTGATTGGAATACGCCACTGCCGAACCATAGAAATAAGCGCTGCTTCCGGGAACGGAGGTGATCATCTGTGAAATGTAGCCGCCTGTGCAGCTTTCAGCCGCAGAAACGGTCAAGTTATTTGCACTCAGCAATGAGCCAACCACTTCTTCCAATTGCGCCTCGTTAAATCCATAGGCATAATCTTCGATGAGCGGAAGCACTGCTTTTATGCGCGCATCAACGCGTTCTTGCAAGCCTTCCCCAAATTTCGACACACCGGTCAGGCGCAAGCGCACCACGCCCACCGATGGCAAGTATGCCAATTTCAGATCACCCAAGTTATTCTCCCAATCGGTAATGATTTCCATCAAACTGCTCTCTCCTATTCCTTGTGTCATGATGGTGCTGTGCACGATATGATGTCCTGCGAAACGCTCGCGGATTCTTGGCAAGGCATGGTCGGTAAATATGGCTTTCATTTCAAACGGAACGCCCGGCATCGAGATAAACACGGTATCGCTGCGCTCAAACCACATTCCTGGAGCCGTACCAAATTCATTGGTGAGGGCGATGCAATTATCAGGCAGCATGGCTTGTCCGCGATTCACTTCAGGCATTACAACTCCGCGCAACGTGAAGTGTTGCTCCACACGATCCAATAATGCTTGATCGACATTCCAGCCACTTTCAAACCATTCGGCCAAGGCGTATTTAGTGATGTCATCTTTGGTGGGGCCAAGTCCTCCGGTCATGATCACCAAATCAGCGATGGATATTGCTTGATCCAAGGCAAAATGAATGGCTTCGCGTGTATCAGCAATGCTCACAATGCTTTCTAACGCAATTCCGATTTCGCTTAACTGCTTCGCTATCCAAGCCGAATTCGTGTCAACAATTTGACCTATTAAGATCTCATCTCCAATGGTAATTATGCGCGCTTTCATCGGGCATAAAACTATCTAAATGTCATAGGTTTGGAAAATCAATTTTATCAACGATGAATCCACAAGAAAGTGAGCTGGTTTTGAATGATGACGGAAGCGTATATCACCTGAAATTAAAACCCGAGCACATTGCTGAAAACGTAATACTGGTAGGCGATCCAGGAAGAGTTGAAGTGATCAGCGCGATGTTTGATCGCATCGAACACAAAATCAGCAACCGTGAATTTGTAACCCACACGGGCACATATAAAGGCGTTAGAGTAACTGCTTTGGCAACGGGAATTGGCACCGACAACATCGATATTGTAGTAAATGAATTAGATGCCGCGGTAAATTTCGACCTCAAAACGCGCAGCGTAAAACCGAACTTGAAGCAACTCAACCTCATTCGATTGGGAACCTGCGGAGCATTGCAAAAAGACCTTGCGCCAAACAGCACCGTTGTTACCGAATACGCCATTGGACTAGACGGAGTAAAACACTTTTACGACATCCCTGAATCGGACGCTGAACGGCACGTGCGCATTGCTTTTGAAGGATTTTCTGAATTTGACCCCTGCATTAATAAACCCTACGTGAGTAAAGCAAACGATGATTTGTTCAGTCAATTTCAACACCTTGGAAAACCGGGTTTCACGCTTACTGCGAATGGTTTTTTTGGTCCGCAAGGCCGAAGTCTGCGCCTGCCGCTGAGCCTGCCAACCTTTAATGACGACATCGAACGGTTTGAAGTCAGCGACCGCTTTGTGCTTAACTACGAAATGGAAAGTTCGGCTTTGTATGCGCTCGGAAAAGCACTCGGGCATCGATGCTTGTGCATGTGTGTGGTGGTAGCCAACAGAAAAGCGATGCAGTTTAGCAAGGATTATCATCCTGCCATGAAACAATTGATCAGGGATGTGTTGGACGGATTAGCGAAGTAGCAATCTCGCTATTAACAGCGTCAATGTTAAAAGCTCACCAAAAGCCAAATCTTACCGGCATGTAACCCCCGTAATTTTGGCAAAGCATGAAACAACAGACGGACATCATTTCCTTAATCAAACTGCTTGACGATCCTGACGAATTGGTCTACAGCCACGTGAAGACACAAATTCTCTCGATTGGCGAAGATGTGATTCCGAATCTCGAAGAAGCGTGGGAGTCGAATTTATTTGGTGTCTTGTTTCAAAATCGCATCGAAGAATTGATACACGATATTCAGTTTGAAGCGGTTGCGAAAAGTCTGCACCAATGGGCAAAGGAAGAAGGTGCGAGTTTGTTAGACGGAGTGATGATCATCAATCGGTATCAATACCCCGACTTTGATCAAGAAAAGTTATTAAAAACATTAGAGCAGATTCAGCAGGATATTTGGTTAGAACTTAATACCAACCTCACTGCTTTTGAGCAAGTGAAGGTGATCAACCACATCCTGTTTCAGATTTATGGATTCAGCGGAAATACAATGGATTACCACTCTCCAAAAAATTCATTCTTGAGTGAAGTGCTAGAAACAAAAAAAGGCAATCCTTTGAGCCTTAGCCTGATCTACTCGATCATTTCGCAGAACCTTGACTTGCCTATTTACGGAGTCAACCTGCCGCACCATTTTATTCTGGCCTACCTCGATCGGTTTAGTCTGTATAAAACGAATGATATTTTCAAAACAGACGTGCTTTTCTATGTCAATCCGTTCAGTAAAGGAACGGTATTCAGCAAAAAAGAAATCGACTACTTTTTAGAGCAGCTCAAGCTCGAACCGCAAGACGCGTTCTTCAGGCCGGCCACCAATATCTCCATCATTCGCAGAGCGCTGAGCAACTTGGAAAACAGCTACACCAAACTGGGAAATGACACCCGCGTGAATGAAGTGAAGCACCTCATCGCACAGTTGGAGGGCTAAATCCCAACAACAAATTCCTTTCGAAAAGATCCAAGAGATTGTTGGATGTCTGTCTGCTTCTCGATACATCCCGCTTGTGGCGGGACACTCGAACCCGATAGATATCACGAGACAGACAATGAACATGACCATGTCAGTCTGCGAGCGCTAAAGCTGCTCTGCAGAGGCGCTTCGAGTGATCGCAGCTGAAATAACCTTTGCAACGAAATGCCCACCGATTGTATCCCTCGGCCGCCAAAGGCTTGCCGAAGGCGATGCGAGAACGACTAGGAAATCCCCCCTAATACACCACCACTTTCTTTACATTCACTGGAGCACTATCTTTTAGGAAATGCACATAATACACTCCTGCTCCGTGTAAGGATAAATCGATCGCTTCGGTGGCCGATTGGGTGCTTCGTTGGAGCACCAACCTGCCATCGGCATTGTAGATTTTCAATTGCGCGTTCTTTTCTGTCATCGCAGCACCACTCACCGTAAATTGCCCAAAATTCGGATTGGGATAAATCAAGATTGAATGTTCTCGAGCTGCATCTGAAATACCCACACAAGTATCATTGGCGATGGAAATGCTATCGGTGAAGGTGCACCCTTCAGCGCTTTCAACCGTGAGGAAGTACGTTCCAAATGCGTTAACCGTCTCTGATTGCTGAGTACTGCCAATGGACCATGCGTAAACAGCTTGTCCAGTTGGGCCATTCAATTCTAATCCCAATTCCAAGTCTGCGATGCAAAGGATGGTGTCGTTGCCGAGGTCAAATGCGGGCAATTCAAATTCCACTACTTCAATGGTGTCTAAACCAGAACAACCCGTTGTTTCGGTGACAAAAACTGAATAGATTCCTGCATCTTGAATGGTGATGCTTTCAGTAGAATCGCCTGTTGACCAACTGTAAGTTGCACCTAAAACACCTGCATGAAGTTCCAAGGAATCGTTTGTGCAATAACCCGTATCATTTCCGAGCTGCGGCTGAGGAGCGGCAAACTCAAAGCCCAGCGTGATCAACTGGGTTGAACTGCAGGCATTGTCATCCGTAACTGTCAAGGTGTAGTTTCCAGCTTCCAGTCCAGAAATGGAATCGGCAGTCTCAGCGTTCGACCAAGCATAACTGTACGGTGCTACTCCTCCGATTACGCTGGTGGCAATGCTGCCATCATTGGTGTTGTCGCACAGCGCCAAAATGATGGATGCATTGATGGCAATAGAATCAGGTTGGCTTAAAGCAATTACTGAATCAGCCATACAGCCATTATCATCTGTTACGGTCAAGGAGTAATTGCCCGCAATTATATTCGTAAGCTGTGCAGTGTTTTCTCCGTTGCTCCAAGCGTAAGTGATCGGGGCTGTTCCACCATTTGCAATTGCATCTATGGAACCATTCGTATCTCCAAAGCACAATAAATCTTGGATTGCATTTACTTGAATGCTGAGCAATGGCGGCTCAGTGATCGTAAGCGAAGTCTCTTCTACGCAGCCATTGGCATCGGTCAAGGTTACCGAATACGTTCCAGTTGCGATGCCCGATCTAATGGCTGAAGTGGCGTTGTCGTTCCAAAGAAAGCTGTAAACCGATGTTCCTCCACTTGCCGAAGCTCCAATGGAACCTGAAGCATCGTTGAAACACAATAGGTCTGAAGCGGAATCAATGCTTAGAACGAGCGCTGTTGGTTGACTGAGCGTGAACGATGAATCTATTTGACAACCATTATCGTCTGTGATCGTAACCGCATAACTTCCAGCCATAAGTGAATCAACGGAAGAAGTTGTTTCTCCATTTGACCATGCATACGAATACGGAAGTGTTCCTCCAGAAACTGCAGCGGTAATTTGTCCAGTGCTATCTCCAAAACAGGCATTGTTTGATGCTGTATACATGCTCATCAATTGTGTTGGTTCATCAACTACCGCAGTATCCACCTTGAAACACCCAGCAGCATCCGTCACAGTTACGGTATACGTTTGAGCAGAAAGTGAAGCATTGGTCGCTGAAGCAGATCCATTAGACCACGCATAAGTGAATGCTCCTTGTCCGTTGCTGGCTGTGGCGATAGCCTGTCCGTCATTGCCGCCAAAACAAGTAACATCCGAACTGGAAACTGTCAATGAAATTTCTGTTGGTTCGGCAATAGAAAGTGAAGTATTCACTGCACAGCCATTGGCATCCGTTGCAGTTACTGAATAGCTTCCTGAAACCAAAACTGAAGCGTTGGGAGTTGCAGTTCCATTGCTCCACAGATACGTGATCGCACCTGTTCCGCCCGAGGTAGAAACTTCGGCATATCCATCGTTCAGTCCAAAACAAGAAGCATCCAACACAGAATCAATTTGAATCGATAACACACTCGGCTCTGTGAGGGTCGCGCTGGCAGTTTTAAAACATCCGTTTGCATCGGTTACGGTGACTGCATAAAGGTTGGCAGTTAGATTCGTATTCACACTACTCGCTGCTCCGTTTGACCATGTATAGTTGAAAGGTGCTGTTCCACCAACGGTCGATGCTGTCAACTGACCATCGCTGTTACTATTACACAAAATCGAACTCGATTCGGTGATTGTTAGGTCCAATGAATCGGGTTGGTTCACCAAAGCGCTCTCAATGGTTTGGCAGCTGTTATCATCCGTTACTGTAAGCGTATAACTTCCAGTAGCTAAACTTGAAATCGAATTGCTTGTCGAACCGTTACTCCAAGCGTAAGTGTATGTTCCAGTTCCACCTGAAACAGTGGATGATATCGACCCATCGTTTGATTCAGAACATGTGAGGTCAGTAGCCGAAAGACTCACCAAAAGGCTGTCGGGCTGATCGATGTGAAAAGTGTCTGAAGTTTGACAGCCGTTTTGATCAGATACCGTAATGACGTAGCTTCCTGTGTCAAGGCTGTTGATGCTCGCTGTGGTTTGTCCGCTGCTCCATGCATAACTGAAAAGTCCACCACCACTCGAAGCAGTGATGGAAGCGCTTCCATCTGCAAAGCCAGTGCAGCTCACGTCTACTGAACTGCCTGCAATGGCTATTGGATTTACCTCGTTGATCGTGACTGAAAGGCTGTCTTGACATCCATTGGCGTCTGTCACAAGCAATTGATGCGTTCCAAAAGATAGGTTCGTGACGTCCTCTGTTAAAGCACCATTGCTCCAAACATAGTTGTAAGGCGTTGTGCCTCCAGAAGTCGATACAAATGCTTTTCCATCGCTGAAGCCATTGCACACCACATCGTCTAAGCTGTCGAGCGCAAGCGCCAAAACATTCGGTTGACTTACGCTAAATGTGTTGGAAGCAACGCATCCACTTTCGCCATTTACGGTGACCGAGTAATTTCCTGAAATCAACCCTGAGGTGACATTCGTAGAATCTCCATTTGACCAAGTAAAGTCATACGGCCCGTTACCGCCAGTTGCTACCGCCACTGCTTGTCCGTCACTCAATCCGTTGCAGCTCACATCGATTATTGAAGCAGAAATGGTTGGACTCGCAATTACCGTAATCGTACTGTAAGCTGTATCAGCAGCACAGGCATTTTCATACACATACATCATATTGTGTACACCGACTCCCACGGCTGATGCGTCAAAAATATTATTCGAAATTCCTGCACCGATGAATGTTCCTCCACCTGGATAACCGTGATCCAATGGATAAGAAGTTGCACTCACACAAATGGAATCCAACGTTGGAAGAACGACAGAAGGAAAGGAGTCTACTTGGATGTATTGTGTCTCAGAATCTGAGCAGCCGCCTTGGGTAACCGTGTAGGTTATGGGATAATAACCGGGTGATACAATGGCTGGAATAAAGAAATTGCCGCTCACTCCGGTTCCTGAAAACGTTCCTCCAGCAGGAGTGGCACCTGTTAGAGAAATGGGAGATGAGATTTCACAGGTACTGTCAAGTGCAAGGTTGAAAGCAACAGATGGAACTGGAAGCACGTTAACTGTTATGGAATCCGATGCCGAACAGCCAAAACCATTGTCAAGCGTGTAGTAGATCGATACCAATCCAGTATCATTGGGTTGCGGAGCAAACTGACTGCCCGAAACACCGTCTCCAGAATAAACACCGCCAGCAGGAAAGCCCGTGTTTAAGTTGATGGAATCACCCACACAAGCATTCGAGAATGCCTGAAACAAAACTACACTTGGTGTTAAACTTACTTGAACGTTTGCCGAAACCGTATCTACACAACCCGTTGATTGCGTATAAATGTAGTTGATCACATTCATACCCAAGTTGGCCAATGAAGGATCAAATGTGTTTCCAACGACACCAGGACCAGAATAAACACCTCCTGATGGTACACCCCCATTCAAGGTAATGGCTGAATCATTGGCACAAAAAGATGTTTGGGGAAGGGTAAGACCAACTGTTTCAAGGCTGCCGTTTTGAACTAAAATGGGTGCAGATGTTTTAGAACAAACGGAATCTTTTATTCTAACAGTATACGTACCCGGAATTAAAGCGGAATAAGTTGAGTCTGTTGCTCCTGTGATCTCAACGCCTCCATAAAGCCATTGATAGTTAATATTCTCGCTTGAAGAGCTCGCTTGTATATTAACTGGAGATGCGTTACAAATAAATGAATCTAAACTTATTATTGAAAGATCTAAGTAGTCGCAGCTCAGATATTTCATAATAAAAATGTCAATCGGATCCGCTGATGAAATAGAAAAAGTATCCAATATCAAATTCCCACTATAATACTCCCCGAGATTAAGACAGTGAGTTAAGTTTAAATTTAACCACTGAAAACATGAAAAGAACACGAAGAAAATTTACGGCCAGCTTCAAGACAAAAGTTGTGTTAGAAGCTCTAAAAAGTCAAATGACACTGCAAGAATTAGCCTCAAAATATGAGGTTCATGCCAACCAAATATCTACTTGAAGACAGAGTTTTTAGAAACGCATCGTCTGTTTTGAGGATAAAAACCTTCTAAAGCGGATGCTAATTCAGAAAAAGACCGATTGTATAAGGTAATTGGTGAGCAAAATGGAGATTGATTTTTTAAAACATGTCTGGGAAAATGAGCGCTACCGAAAAGAGACAACAAGTAGTAAAATCTCATCCAAGACTAAGTCTCCTCAAACAGTGTAATATCCTAGAAATTCATCGCACAAGCCTTTATTACAGGCCCAGAGGAGAGTTATTTGAATTTTTACAAATTGATGAAGGAATAGATAAGAAGTTTCTTGAACATCCATACTATGGAGAACGGATGAATACATACTTGAACCGGGTTAATCAGTTATCACGTCAATGCAAAGCGAGTGAGCACTTGCCAAGCTTATGAACTTGAGGACGATCTACCCACATCCTAAAACAACAAAGAGGGACAAACACATTACGTATGACCCATACCTGCTTAGGAAACTTAAAGGTAACATGGCCTAACCAAGTTTGGCAAACCGATATAACGTACATCCCAATGGCACATGGCTTCATGTACATGGCTGCGATAATAGATGTTTACAGTAGAAAGGTATTGAACTGGAGTATTTCCAATAGCATGGATACATCTTGGGTCCTTGAACTATTGGAAGATACAATCGCTCGTTCTTTGAAAGCCCGAAATCCATAACTCAGGATCAGGGGAGTCATCATTACACCAGTGAACTTTACATCAAAGCACTAAAAACACGAAATCCAAATCTCAATGGATGGAAAAGGCAGAGCTTTGGATAATGTTTACATAGAACGACTTGGCATCAATAAAGAGAGAAAATTCATTTAAATCCACCCAATGGAGGTTTGTATTTATACCAACTCGTGAAAGAGTACGTGGAGTTTTACAATGAAAAAGACGTCACAAAAGCACAGGATCTTCCTCCAAATCAGCTTACCAACTTAAAAAATCAGCATAAAAACAAACTTATATTTGAGCAATTACTGTCTTACGATTGGGGAGTATTATATCAGGCGTTGTTCAAGCGCGGGTTTCTGTTCTATATGATGTGCTCAATAATTATGTTCTTGATGGAGTTTTAAGTCCACTGAAAATTGGAGAAGGCAAATTAGCTGAACATTTAAAAGCTGTAAATCAAATGACTTGGTCATTTTCTTGACAGAGGGTAAATTTTATATTTCCTGTTGATATACGAACTCAACAGAGCTAATATCCACTTTGTGATCAGGTAAAAGAGAGTTTTAGCAGTATAGTTAAATCATTTGTTTATAATTTGTGAAAATCAAAAATTGCTGAGATAAGCCTAAGGTAAAAGAAAAGCTTTAATGGACTTCCTTTAGCAAGAAATCAAGCATTAAAATGTTTAATTAATCAGAGTTGATTTAGGAATAAAACATTGAAATTTAATGACTTCTCTTAGCGATGATGAAGCAACCTATAGTCAGTCCAATTTTCAAAGACTTGTATCAAAAAAGATGGAAGGTAGAAACATTTTATGATGAGCTCAAAAACAAACTAAAAATAGAGTGTTTTTTCTGGGTACTCAAGGCAAATAGAGCAGGATTTGAAGCCATCATTATCGGCAATGTTCAGTCGCTGATTGTCGGAGAGCCAAACAAAGGAACTTAAATCAATGTCAATAAATGTACTGAAAAACAATAATTAACACAAAGTAAATAATTGCCATTTCTTATGGAATACTTAAAAACAAAATCATTTCGATATTTCTGAACTGATGTAAATCAGAGACAATCGTAGATGACCTAAAAAACGCATTTAAAAATCACCTTATTCCAATCAGACCCAATAGACAAGTTGAAAGAAACACTGAGAAATACAGAAGGAATATCAAACCAAAAACACCTAAAAATCAAAGAGATACATTTTGAAGATCTCTTAACTTAATGACATTGAGCGGGAGGGGGCGCGAGGCCGTCCCGCTTAAGGCGGGATCATCCCGACAATCAACAAATGAGTTTTTTTGTTTACATATTGTACAGCTCAGTGAGAGAGCGATATTATATAGGCCAAACGGCTGACATGGAGCAAAGAATTGAAGCCCATAATAATGGAAAAGTCAAGTCAACAAGTTCTGGAGCTCCTTGGAGTGTGGTTTATTCTATAGAGGTAGACAGCAGGTCAACGGCCATGCTGCTCGAACAAAAGATCAAGAAAAGGGGAGCTAAACGTTATTTGTTGGATCTAGAAAAATAGTGCGGGAAACACCTTAGCTCATAAAGTTTTCTCCGCCATCAAAAGGTTAAAATCAATCTACCACCAAACCAATTGTAATACTAAATTCGCACTCCATTTTTTCGGGATGTAGCTCAGTTGGTAGAGTGCGCGTCTGGGGGGCGCGAGGCCGCAGGTTCAAGTCCTGTCATCCCGACTTTTTTTACTTTTTGCATGCTCGACTCTCATTCAATCGCCTTGGTTCGATTGAAATTCAAGCGATGCATACCCAACTCCCCTCCTCATTTCCTATTTTCGTTACATGACAACTGCGTCTATGAACGAAACAACAGCTGCCTCATCCATGGCAATGGATACATGGCTGATTCAACATTCGCATAAACCAACAAGAGCAATTCTATCCTTATGAACCTTATCAATGTCTATTCCCGAGGTATGCTGAACGGCAACCTGCACTCTGGTTTTGTGCTTAAAAGCAGCTTTATTCTGCTGCTATTGCTCACGTGTTCAACACTCACCTTCAGCCAACAGCATTGCGATGGGACGCGCTATGTCAATCCGATCTTCAGCTCTATCGACTCAACACTGAACATAAAATTTGGCGAGAACTTCACCATAGCAGGAAGCCAAAGAGAATTGTTTATGGATATTTATACGCCCCCAGCTGAATTTTTCTTTGCTCGACCTCTCATCATCTTAGCGCATGGAGGAAGTTTCCTGTCAGGCAACCGAAAACAAGTGCGTCAACTGTGCCTTGAATATGCCGGTCGAGGCTATGTGGCTGCCACCATCGACTACCGCTTATTTGATGCATTTGCACTGGAAATAGACTCCAACTTGGCCTTTGATGCAGCCATCAAAGCCACCATGGATATGAAAGCAGCCATCCGTTGGTTTAAAGAAAATGCAGCCGGAGCTAATGACTATGGAATCGATACAAACATCGTATTTATTGGAGGTGTTTCTGCAGGTGCCATTGCAGCAGACCACTGTGCGTACCTCGATGCCGATGATGACGGTGGCATAACCCTCGACTCCATTATCAACGCAAATGGAGGAATTCGCGGAAACAGCTCTTCCAATTTTCAATTCTCGGAAAAAGTAGCAGGAGTGTTGAATTTTTCAGGTGCACTCAAAAACGTGGCGTGGATTTCAAGCGATGAGCCGCCCTTGTTCAGCATGCACGATCAGTTTGACGGTATAGTACCATACGGCACCGCGATCACCACAGAATTTGGCACCCCGATTCAAATTTCTGGCAGCCGCGCCATGCACCAAGAAGCTGTAAACAAAGGAGTGCGCAGTCAGCTGATCACAATCGGAGGCAGCAGTGGACACGTAAGCTATTTTATCGGTGGACCAAACACTGCGAACTATAACCTGGCCATCGATAGCTCGAGTTTGTTTCTAGAATACATCATTTGCGACAGAATTAGCGCAACTCAAAACCTTGAGCAAAATCAAGAATCGATTGGATGGTGGCCCAATCCAACGCACGGAGCCCTTTATTCGCGTGAAGTTGCCACTGCCCATGTTTTCGACTTGGAAGGCCGCATGGTTTTCGCTTACAACAACGCCTCAGAACGCATGAATCTCGACTTTCTAAATGCGGGGATTTACATCATCGAATCGGTCAATAACGATGGTGTGCACACGGTCCAAAAGATCGTTTTACAATAAAAAAAGCCCTCCTGCTTTGCGCAGAAGGGCTCGTCATTTCCTGTTCTAATCGACTAGTTCTTTGAAAGGTAAGAAGCTACTCCATCATGAGAAGCGCTCATTCCTTCTGATCCTTTCACCCAGTTGGCTGGACATACTTCACCGTTTTCTTCGTTGAATTGCAACGCATCAACGATGCGAATCGCTTCATCCACATTTCTTCCGAGTGGAAGGTCGTTGATCAACTGATGACGCACTGTTCCTTCTTTATCAATCAGAAATAAACCTCTGTAAGCCACCAATTCGCCTTCTGCTTGCAACATTCCTTCTTCATCGTAAAAGAAATCGCCTGCCAACACATCGTAGTTATGTGAAATGGTCTTGTTGGTATCTGCCACGATTGGGTAGGTGATTCCTTTAATTCCACCTTGGTCTTTGCTCATTTGCAGCCAACCCCAGTGGCTTTGCTCAGTATCGGTTGACACCGCTACCAATTCTACTCCTCTCTCCTTGAAATCATTCAACCTTGCCTGAAAAGCATGCAACTCAGTGGGGCAAACGAAGGTGAAATCTTTTGGATAGAAGAACAGAATAACATATTTTCCTTTGAACTGCTCGAGCGTAAAATCCTCCACAATTTCTCCTCCATTTACTACTGCCGCTGCTGTAAAACCAGGGGCTTGTTTTCCTACTAATACTGACATTTTATTGTTCTTTTTATCATTTAAATTTTCAATCGCGAAATTAGCACTATGCCTTTCGATGACCAAGACATTCTGCCGCTCATTTATTAATTAATCGTAACACAGAACAAACGATAAAAGTTCTGGGCCCAAAAAATCATCAATTGGGCTTAATATTGCAACAATGGGAAGCATCGACCTTTTTGGATTTTTGCCTTTTGGATTTTTAGACATGATCGACATTCTGCTGGTGTCGTTTATCTTGTTTAAGCTCTACCAGCTTGTGAAAGGCACCATTGCCATCCGTATTTTCTTCGGAGTGTTGAGCATTTACATTCTTTGGCTCACGGTAACAGCCTTGGAAATGGAGTTGATGGGACAAATTTTTAGGCAGTTCATCAACGTGGGTGTCATTGCACTGATCATCGTTTTCCAGCAAGAAATCAGACGCTTTCTGCTGGCCATTGGCAACTCTGGCTTTTTTAGAAACATGGGCGCGCGCGGAGGATTGTGGGGCTACCTCGGTAAAGCAGACATTAAAATTTCCACCAACCTTCACGCACTTTCTGAAGCTATTTTTCACCTTTCGGCATCGAAAACTGGTGCTTTAATCGTGATCGAACGTCAGGCCAATTTGCAAACGATTGTAGAGAGCGGAAGAAAAATCAATGCCGACCTTAACGCTGCGCTTCTCGAAAGCATTTTCTACAAAAACAGTCCTTTGCACGATGGTGCCGTGATCATTAGGCGAAATAAAATCATCGCAGCAAGTTGCATGCTGCCACTGACCCAGAAAAACAACCTGCCATCATCCTACGGAATGCGCCACAAAGCAGCCATTGGCGTAACCGAAGAACTCGATGTGATTGCCGTAACGGTAAGCGAAGAAACAGGCGATGTGGGCATTGTAACCGCGGGAAAATACAGCACATTCAGCGACAAAACATTATTCAGAGATCGCCTGCACGAGCTGCTGGCGAGCTAATCAGAGTTCTTTGTCGGCATTCATTTTTTTGAATTTCTCGATCAGTTCTTCCTCTGACAGTGTCAAATTTTCGATCGAGGCACGCGCATCCGATGCCAACCGGTGGTTAGGGTTACGTTCAATCAACTGGGTATAAGCCGAAACAGCTTTCGCGTGATTGTTGATGTAAGTCTCATAAATAAACCCTTTGAAAAGCCACATTTCCACCGACTTTCTAAATTTCGGGAAATCAGCGTGTAAGCGGTCAATGTTTGCGATGGCCGCCTCATATTGCCCTACTCCAACGCTCAAATCAGCCGCGCGAAAAAGGTATTCTGCAGAAATGGAATCTCGTGGATTAAGGCTGACGTAATCGCGATAACGTTTCAATAAACGATTGGCCTTCTCGTCTAAAGCCGCGGTGCGTTCTGTTTTCACAGCAATGGAAATTTCTTTTTCCATCTCCTGAATTTCCACTTGCCGTTGTTCGCTGGATTGAACCTCAGCCGACTTTGAACCATCATTGTTTGCATCGCCATTTTCTTGCGATGTGCACGCCACCAAACTCATCAACACCAGGCTGAATACTGCAATTTTTTTCATCTTCTCGCTTTTGGAAATTTCATTTTATAATCAATATCAACCACGCCTTTGGAAATATTATCCAAGCGTTTTTTGAGAAATTGCTTTCTTATCGGATTGAGCCTGTCGGTAAACAACACACCATCCACATGGTCGTATTCATGCTGGATGACGCGGGCGATCAACCCATCGTATTTTTCCTCCTTCAACTCAAAGTTTTCGTCTAAGTATTCTATGATAATCTCGGGCTGCCGCGCAACGTCTTCTCGAATACCGGGAATACTCAAGCAACCTTCATTAAAGTTCCACTTCTCCCCGTCTTCCTCGATAATTATAGGATTGATAAAAACCTTTCTAAAACCCTTCAATTTCAGCATCTCTTTATCCGTTTCGCCTTCGTCAACAAATGGCGAAGTATCAACGATGAACAAGCGAATTCCCAAGCCCACCTGCGGAGCTGCCAATCCAACGCCTTGCGCGTTTTCCATGGTCTCAAACATATCGCTGATCAAGGTTTTTAAGTTTGGATAATCCTCATCAATCTCCTCACCTTCCTTTTTCAGCACCGGATCGCCATAGGCTACAATTGGTAAAATCATGTCTACTACAAATTCAAATATTCTTGCAAAAGTAAGGTTGCGCTCACTTTATCGATGTTTCCTTTTTCTGCGCGCTGCTTTTTCTTCGCTCCTGCCGCGATCATGCTATCGAGTGCCATCTTGCTGGTAAAGCGCTCATCAAAACGCTCGATTTCCACCTCGGGAAACTCCTTTTTAATCTTTTCTATCATCGGGAGAATCTTCTGTTCGATGGCCGACATTTCTCCTGAAAGCCTCATCGGAAGTCCGACAACCATTTTTTCAAAGGTGTACTCGCGCTGAATTCCCTTGAGTTTCTCAATCAATAAATGCGTCTCGGCAGTATCCAAGCCATTGGCGATCATTTTCAACGGATCAGAAATCGCAATTCCGCACCGTTTCTGTCCATAATCCAACGCTAAGATCCTACCCATCACGCGAAAGTACGCTTTGAGATTGCATTTTATGCTCACCTTCAACGCTTACTTTTGCCGCGGAACATTTAAACGATTTTATGGCTTTCAATCGAATACAAGCGGAAGAAACGATCAATGCAGCATGGGAAAACCGCGCGCTGCTCAATGAAAAAAATGTCGTTGACACCATCAACGCAGTTATCGAAGAAATAGACAATGGCAGGCTGCGCACCGCTGAGCCTTCAGCGCAAGGCTGGCAAGTCAACGACTGGGTAAAAAAAGCAGTAATCCTTTACTTTCCAACCCGAAAAATGGAAGTCTTGGAAGTAGGACCGTTTGAGTTTTACGATAAAATGGCCCTCAAATCAGGCTACGAAGCCAAGGGTATTCGAGTGGTGCCTCACGCCATCGCGCGCTATGGTGCATACATTTCACGAGGCGTTGTCATGATGCCTTCGTATGTAAACATCGGTGCCTATGTTGACGAAGGAACAATGGTAGATACGTGGGCCACAGTGGGCAGCTGCGCCCAAATCGGAAAGAACGTGCACCTCAGTGGAGGCGTTGGTATTGGCGGTGTGCTCGAACCTGTGCAAGCGGCACCAGTAATCATCGAAGACAATTGCTTCATCGGTTCGCGATGCATCGTAGTGGAAGGCGTTCGCGTTGAAAAAGAAGCCGTGCTGGGAGCCAATGTGGTGCTTACCATGTCCACCAAAATCATTGACGTCACTGGCGATCAGCCCATTGAAACAAAAGGAATTATTCCAGCGCGTTCGGTGGTGATTCCGGGCAGCTATGCCAAGAAATTTCCAGCTGGCGAATTCAATGTTCCATGTGCATTGATTATCGGTCAGCGCAAAGAAAGTACCGACAAAAAAACTTCGCTCAACGATGTTTTGCGCGATTTTCAAGTGGCAGTTTGACGAGATTGAAAAAAATACTGGTCATTCAAACCTCCTTCATCGGAGATGTCATTTTAGCGACAAGCTTGCTCGAAACGCTTCGTGCAAATCATGCCGAAGCGAAGATTGATGTACTGGTAAGAAAAGGTTCTGAATCGATCTTTGAAGGGCACCCTTTCGTTGGTAAGGTGATCGTTTGGAACAAGAAAAAAGGGAAATACGCTGCCCTTTTTCAGACGATCAAAGAAGTAAGGTCGCAGCATTACGAACTTATTGTGAATCCGCACCGCTTTGGAAGTTCAGGTTTGATTTGCGCATTTTCAGGGGCAACAACAACTGTGGGATTTAAGAAAAATCCGTTTCATTTTTGGTTTTCACATTCGTATCAGCACGCTTTTGATGGCCGACATGAAATCGAGCGAAATCATGGCTTGATTGAGGCTGTAGTTGATCAAAAGAAGCCATCATTGCCAAGGCTGTATCCTCAGCAGCACGACTTTGACCAAGTTCATCCCTTAAAACAAACCCCTTACCGTTGCCTCGCGCCAACATCGGTGTGGTTTACGAAACAATGGCCTGCCGAAAAATGGATTGAACTCATCGATGCGTTGCCGACCTCAGAAACAATCTACCTATTGGGCGCGCCAGCAGACCGCGCACAATGCGAATCAATCGCCAAGAGAAGTTCGCACCCCGGCATCAAAACCCTTGCGGGAAGTTTATCTCTTTTGCAATCAGCTGCACTGATGAAAGATGCCGTGATGAACTATGTAAACGATTCAGCACCGATGCACCTTTGCTCAGCTGTTGATGCGCCAACAACCGTGGTGTATTGCAGTACCATTCCGGCTTTTGGATTTGGTCCGTTGTCGGCAAACGCGCGCGTCATTGAAATCCAAGAAAAACTCGAATGTCGGCCTTGCGGACTGCACGGACATCGTGCATGCCCGAAAGGACATTTTCGATGTGCCCATTCGATTCACCTCTCCCAATTCGAATTTTAAATGTCAATTTCAAAAGAAATGATAGATCACCTCAGATCGGGTGGAACGCTCAACGCTTCGCATTGCACAATCGCGTCAAAGGAATTATCCAACGATGGCATTTGGGTGTGCGGGGCAGACTACATGACCGATAACTTGCTCGCAAGCATTCCCCCCAGCGCACAGCAAATGATCGATGTGATGGATGGAAAAGGTTTGTTTGCGTTTGAAATTGGAAAAGATCAATTCAAAACCATCACCTTTGATTTTGATGGCGCATTGGGCCAATTGAGCATGCGATTGCGCGCTCCGATATGGATTAGCCGCAATACAACTTTTGAAGGCACACGCATCATTATTGAAGAGAATAAGGTCGTACCTTTGCCGCCCGAATTTGAAAGCCCATGCTCTGCCCTTTTCGCAGGACAATTGCCTAGAATGGTATTCTTTGCTGATGGCACTTTCAAGCTCATTAAGACCTAGATGAAGCCCGAAGCGATAAGACAACACATTGACACGCCACTTTTCCGAACGATTTCTAAAGCGGCATCGGATTTTGGCATTCCTGCGTGCATAGTGGGCGGTTATGTGCGTGACTTGCTGCTCGGCCGAGAAAGCAAAGACCTCGACATCGTGGTGGAAGGAAGCGGAATTGATTTTGCTCACTTTCTCTCTGAACGACTGCAAGGAACGAAAGTCAGTTACTTTAAAAACTTCGGCACGGCCATGTTTCGCCATGAAGACATCGAGATTGAATTGGTGGGCGCGAGAAAAGAGTCGTACCAACGAAATTCGAGAAACCCCATCGTTGAAGACGGAACATTTGAAGAAGATCGACAACGCAGAGATTTCACCATCAATGCACTCTCGATCAGTTTAAATGAAGATTCGTTTGGAGAAATCATCGATCCATTTGGCGGCATTCAGCACTTAGAAGAACACGTTTTAGTTACTCCACTCGAACCTGAAGTCACCTATTCTGACGACCCACTGCGCATGATGCGCGCCATTCGATTCGCAAGTCAACTTGGGTTTAAAATCGAAGAGCGATCGTTCGAAGCCATTAAAAGTCAGAAAGATCGCATTGAAATTGTTTCTCAAGAACGCATCACTGATGAGCTCAACAAAATCATCCTGTCAAAAAAACCGAGTGTAGGATTTAAATTACTCAACACCACAGGACTTCTTGAACTAATTTTTCCAAAATTCACTCAACTGAAAGGGGTGGAAATTCGAAAAGGTGTTGGGCATAAAGACAATTTCTTTCACACGCTTAAGGTGCTTGATAATGTGGCTGACAGAAGTGACGATTTATGGTTGCGATGGGCCGCCATTTTGCACGACATCGCCAAGCCTGACACCAAGCAATTTGATCAAAACAATGGCTGGACATTCCATGGACATGAAGATTTAGGTGCAAAAATGACCCCGGGTATTTTCAGGGGTTTAAAGCTGCCTATGGACCACAAAATGAAGTTTGTGCAGAAGATGGTGCGCCTCCATTTGCGTCCGATTTCATTGAGCAAAAGAGATGTCTCAGATTCAGGCATCAGGCGTCTACTCTTTGATGCAGGCGAAGACCTAGACAGTTTAATGATCTTGTGTGAATCTGATATCACCTCAAAAAACGAGGCTAAAGTCAAGCAATTCTTAGAGAATTTTCAACGGGTTAGAGCCAAGTGCAAAGAAGTTGAAGAGAGCGATAAAATAAAGAATTGGCAACCTCCTATCGGTGGTGAAGAGATAATGAATACCTTCGGATTAAAGCCTGGTAGAGAGGTTGGTATAATAAAAACAGCCATTCGAGAAGCAATTCTCGAAGGCGAAATAAAAAATGAGTACGAAGCTGCGAAAGGTTTGATGATGCAAAAAGCACATGAACTCGGGCTCCGTATCCACAACAACCCTTGAGTATGAATAGAGTAATTCGTATGCGTGTGATGGTAGATCATGATGAAGTGATCTTCAGAGATTTGGAAATGCCGTGCAGCGCAAATTTCAGTGAGCTTCATGATCTTATTCAAGAAGCATTTGCCTTTGACAACGCCCAAATGGCCTCTTTTTATGTAAGCAATGAAGAATGGGAAAAAGGCCAAGAATTTACGCTGATGGACATGGGCGAAAAGAATGAAAAAGATGAGCCCATTCTCTTGATGCACGACAACCTGCTGAAAGACGTGATTTTCGAATCCGGCCAAAAATTAATCTATGTCTTCGACTTCTTTTTGATGTGGTGTTTTTATATCGATGTGGTCGAAATAAAAAACTTGGAAGACACGGTCATACTTCCAAGAATTGCTCAGTCATTTGGTGAAGCGCCCGATCAGTATTCAAAATCACCTGAAATAAGCTTCGAAATAGAAGATGATTTGCGCGAAGATGACGATGATGACAGGGATGAATTTGACGAAATGTTCGACATTCTGAGCTTCAATGATGACTTTCCTGATGAGCGCGATTTATAATCATGCCCACCCTCATTGTAATCGCTGGCCCCACAGCATCGGGTAAAACCGATCTTTCCCTAACGCTTGCAAAAGCCCTGAATGCTGAAATTCTAAGTGCCGATGCCAGACAGTTTTACCGCAGCATGGATGTTGGAACGGCAAAACCAACAGCCAAACAGCTTTCCGAAGTTCCTCATCACTTCATCGATATTTTAGACCCGAGCGAAGAATACAGTGCAGGTCAGTTTGAGCGCGATGGGATTGATTTCTTATCCACTTACTTCAAATCGAAAGAGGTTTGTTTATTGGTAGGTGGCTCAGGTATGTACATCAACGCCATCACCGAAGGATTTGATGACTTGCCTAAATCAACGCCAGCCGTGCGCGCCATGCTCAGCGACCTCTATAGAGAAAAAGGCTTGGCTCATATGCAAAACCTGCTCGAAAAAGCAGATCCTGCCTATTTTAAGCAAGTTGACCTAAACAACGTACAGCGCGTGCAGAGAGCGTTAGAAGCCATTGAAATGACCGGGATTCCATTTTCCCAACTCCGAACCAATTCTTCCCAAAAAAGAGCGTTTAGAATAGAGAAAATTTTGATTCAACCACCGCGCGAAATGCTCTACAAGCGCATCAACGATCGCGTAGACGACATGCTCAAAAAAGGGTTAATGGACGAAGTCAAATCGCTCTACCATCTGAAAAATCAGAATGCCTTAAAGACCGTTGGCTATCAAGAACTATTCGATTTTATGGACGGAAAGTGCAGCTTAGACGATGCGATTGACAAAATAAAGCAGCACTCGAGAAACTATGCAAAGCGCCAAATCACATGGTTTAAAAAGCAAAGGGAATACCGCGTTTTTGAAACAAATGAATTTGATCCTGTGATAAGGCATCTTGAAGAACGATTGAACGTCTAACTTTGTGTACATCAAAAAATGATAGAAATGAAATTTGCCCTTTCCCTTTTGTTGGCCTTTATTTTTTCCGCAGGAATGTCTCAAGGACTTCAAGAAAGCTTTTCGGCTGCTTGCGATTGCTGGACAATTACCAATCACTATGATAACGGCCAAGTTTCATCGCTGCATACTGAAAACGCACTGAGAAAAAAACACGGACAATCCACTACTTACAATACCGATGGCACTATTATTCAACAAGAAAATTGGGAGGGTGGCAAACTACACGGCACTTCTACTTCATACCATCAAGATGGCAGTATTTACCTAGAAGCGTTTTATGACAATGGCAATAAGATCGGGACGTGGATTTTCAGAGATCTTGACGGAACCCCAATGCAAGAAATCGCTTATTCAGGCAATGCTGGCGATGCTGCCCATGCTCATTACCATTCTGGAGTGAAGTACATCGAACAAACCATAGCAAATGGCGCAATGGTATCGAGCGTAATTCTCAATCAAGAGGTGTACGATCAAGTGCAGGTAGAAGCAGCAGCAACCCAAAAATAGATTTGCTTTTGCATCATTGCACGGCTTCATGGCGCATTGACTTTGTAGAGCATTCGCAGAATTTTCAGAATGCTCCCCGTCTTTTCATCCGAATCCCCCGAAATCGCTAGCCGTTAACCACACTGAAACTTCTGATTATTAGGCACTCAACTTCGATTAATTTTTAATCGTGAAATCACAGCTCACTATTAAAATAAAGATAAATTAGTCGCATGAGATTCTTACCTACCCTATCAGCTCTAGTGCTCATATTCCCTTTATTTTTTTCATCGTGCAGCACAGATGATTCTCCAGCCGCCCTTGAAGACATGACCAATGTGCCATTCACACGCGAGGGGCGGATTGACACTTGCTTGCTGATCATAAATAATACGACAGATTTTTGCGATTGGAAAGAAGCATTCGCACGAACAACCGAGGTAAGAGATGAATACGGAATCAATGTTGTTGAACTTTACCAAGGGTCTGAAGACACCAATCTCACCGTGAGTATTAACGACATTAAGAGTCTAGAAACGGCAGAAGACTTTATGGGATCTGACCGAATGAATGCAGTGATGAAAGACGTATCAACATCGGGCGGAAGACAGTTGCTCTATCTTGATCAGCAGCTCGAATACACCAAAGAGACGAATGATACATTGGTGATGTATATGACCTTTAAAACGATCAATTACAATCGGTGGGAAAAAGCCTTTTTAGACGACTATAGAAAAGATCCGAATCGCGATTTTGAAGTGGTAAGGTTGTTTCGTGGGATTGAAGAACCAAACCATGTTCACATGATTTTTAAGGTGAACGACCCTGAATACATCGAGAAAACAGAAAAGAACACATCTTTTAAAATGAAGATGCTGGCGGCAGGAGTAGTAAGCTATCCTGTCACGTATAAATTAAAGGATGCTCAACTGTAGAGAAAGAGTTTTTCCTTTGTTATTCACAAACCTTCTCCAATTCAATCGAGCTTATTATTTTTCGCGATTAATTGACCTACAATGACCAATGATCGTCTGAAACTCATCAAAGAAATGCTCGAAACGAATCCTGATGATTCGTTCTTGAAATACGCGGCTGCGCTGGAATATGAAACAGACGGCAAGACGAAAAAAGCCATTGAAACCATCAAAGACTTAATTGCGCACGATCCAAATTATTTGGGTGCGTATTACAAGCTCGGCAAACTGCTGGAATCTGAAGGCAAAGAAAAAGAAGCCATCAAAGTCTACCGACAAGGTTTAGAAGTTTCGAAGAAGATTTCAGACTTAAAAACGGAAGGTGAACTCAGCGAAGCATTGATGATTCTTGGCGCTGATGAAGATATAAGCTGGCCCTAATTGGTGCCGCTGCTAAACAGGAATTTATTCGGGCTTATTAAGTTTTCCTTCACTGCATAAACAATCAATCCCGCAGTATTATTTAATCCCAATTTTGACATCATGTTCTTTCTATGCGTCATTACCGTGTGAAAGCTCAAGTGCAATTTATCGGCAATTTGTTTCGTAGTAAATCCTTCAGCAATGAGTTGTAGAACCTCCAACTCGCGCTCGCTAATGTTGATGGGATCGCAACCGTGAGATGACTCCTGCCCCTCGCTCCAATTGAGTCGATCTAACACCTGACCACAGAAAAACTTTTCACCTTTCGCACACGATTTCACTGAATCGATAATTTCATCCTTATCGCAATCATTCATCAAATGCCCATTGATGCCAAGCTTAATCAGGCGCTTGAGTTGGTTTACGTCACACTCGTGCACAATACCAATCACACGCAATGATGGAAGCTTGCGCATAACATCAGTCAAGTCTGCAAATGAAAGCTTCGAAGAAGAATAGTCGATCAACAAAACATCCGGGCGAAGCTTGAACAGATCATCAGCCATCTTCTCGGCATTTGATGCCGTGCCAACAACATTTATTTCAGCACAAGAAGAAAGCACATTCTTCAATCCTTCAGCGATCAAGAAATTTGCATCAGCTACATATGTATGAATGACCTTATTCACGGGTGTCGAAGTTATTAAGAATCATTCTAGATAATACGTGTGTGCATTAATTAATTTCAAATTCTTTTCCTTCGATCGTTAACTCCGTATTTTTAAATATCGGGTAACACTCTTCAAGGTGCTGATCGAGCGAGGTATAGCGAGCAGAATAGTGTCCGACAAGCAATTTACCCACCTTGGCAGCGAGCGCAACTTCTGCCGCTTGTTTTGCGGTGGAATGGTAGGTTTGTTTTGAACGCTTGGCTTCTGACTCAAGAAAAGTGGCCTCGTGATACAAACATTCAACGCCCTTTACAATCTCAGCAGTGCTTGCAAGAGGCAATGTATCAGTGCAATACGCGTAGGTTCTTGGCTGATTTGGATCAGCTGTGAAATCGACAAACCGAAGCACGGTGCCATCATCTCTTTTCACGTCAAGGCCTTTTTTAAGACTCGGGATTTCTTCCACTTTCACTCCTGCCTTTTCACCTTTTTCGGGCAAATACACACGATCTTTAGTTTGTTCGGAAAACAAAAAGCCAAAACAGGTGATTCGATGTTTTAATCGAAACGCACGCACTTGCAACTCAGCGTCTGCATAAACTTCAACTGCACCCTTCTCAGGCGCATTCAAAACATGAAATTCGATGGGGTATTGGAGTCTACCGCCAGAGGCATCAAGTTGAAGACGCACAATTTCTTGCAGCGCTTCAGGAGCGTAAATTGATAACGGCATCGTTCGGCCCAGCAAATGCAAACTGTTGAGCAATCCTACCAAACCAAAATAATGATCTCCATGCATGTGCGAAATAAAGATGGCTTTAATGCGCTGCATTTTAATTCCATATTTGCGCAATTGTAGCTGAGTGCCCTCGCCACAATCGATCAAATAATAATGATTATTCACATTGAGCAATTGTGAGGTTGGGTTTCTTCCGTTGGCAGGGAGCGCAGAATTAGAACCGAGAATCGTGACCGAGAATTTAGACTTATGCGTTGCCATTTACTGAACAATAAACCGCATAGACTTTGAATATGTTCCTTGTTTGAGTGAAATAAAATAAACTCCGGGTTGATTTGAGAACTCCCCTAATTCTTGGGTTGTTAACCCCCGATTTCCAAACACCTCAAAATGAGCCACATTCGAACCAATTAGCGAATAGACATCGATTACATACCTTCCTGATTCTGGCAAATCAAAGATGAGTTTTGAATTGGCATTGATTGGATTTGGTTCGATGTTAAAGCGCAAATTCTTCACTGGTGTTTCTTCCACCGTCAAGGCTTGTCCGCTGTCTAATACGATCGAATATTCTGAGAGCGAATACGGTAAACTCAGCGAGGGATTACTGGTGAAAAGTGTGAACTCAGCATCTATCGGCCAAGATTTAGCATCTGCATTGTTATTGGAAAGACCAAAGACTCGAATGCAACCAAATTGACCACCGGGAAAACTGCACTGCAGGTTTGAACAATCATAACTAAACCCGGGAGGTAAGCCTGAGACACTGTTCAACACCATGCTATCAACCGTTGCTGAGAATGTGCCATAGCTAGTGTCTGTGGGAACGTTCATGGTAATCACGGTTTCGTAATTCACACCGATCTGTCCTGATGGAAGCCCTTCAGACACATCGGGCGCGTATAACCCACTAATGGTTTCGTCAGGAACACATTGAGCATATGAACTGACCAATAAAAAAAGGAAGAAGCTACAAGTAAGAGTAAGTTTTTTTATCATACGCTATTCATCGTCTAATTCTCTGCCTACTTCCTCCATCATCACAAAGTCAACGGCTTCTTGCTGCGTTGGAGTAATATTTAGAATGGATTCAAGCTGAGAAATTTGAATCAATTTACTGACCATTTCATTGAGGTGACAGATGACAAACGTACCGTTCGAATTTTTACAAAGCCGATTGCCAACTAAAATCGCACTAAGGCCAGAAGAATCGCAATACCGTGCATTTTTCATGTTAAAAACAATGTTTCTAACATTTTGAGCGTTTAACTCAACAAATTTTGCCTTTAGTTCGGGAGAAATGATTCCTCCAACTTTTTCAGCTTCCACCTTTACTAAGGTGTACTTGTCAAACGTCTCAATAGAAAAATTCATATTCTTCGGTTTAGTGTCTTACACAAATATATCAATTTCACAAGGCAGATTTCGTTTGTCCTGCAAGAAGATAAAGCACAGCCATTCTCACTGCAACGCCATTTTCTACTTGTTCTAAAATTATACTTTGTTTGCCGTCAGCAATATCAGTTGTTATCTCCACGCCTCGATTGATCGGACCTGGGTGCATAATGATAATATCGTCTCTCCCTATTTCTTTCAGCAATTTGCTCGATAGTCCATATTGCATGGTGTACTCTCGCAGAGAAGGAAAGTATTGAATGTCCTGCCGCTCCAATTGAATGCGCAGCATGTTTGCCACATCACACCAGCGAAGGGCTTCTTTCAGGTTTAACATCACTTTTACACCGAGTGATTCGATGTGCTTGGGTAACAATGTAGCTGGACCACACACACGGACTTCTGCACCTAATTTTTGCAGACAAAAAATATTGGAGAGCGCTACCCTCGAATGCAATATATCACCCACGATGAGTACTTTTTTCCCTGTGAGATCACCCAATTTTTCGCGCAAAGAATAGGCGTCAAGCAGCGCTTGTGTTGGATGTTCGTGTGCACCATCACCTGCATTTACAATGCTGCAATTGACATGTCGCGCCAAGTGCATGCATGCTCCAGGATTGGGGTGGCGCATCACAACCATATCAACCTTCATCGCCAAAATGTTGTTGACCGTATCGACCAGCGTCTCACCTTTTTTCACACTCGATGATGACGCTGAAAAATTTATCACATCTGCTGACAAACGCTTTTCAGCCAATTCGAATGACAGTTTTGTGCGGGTTGAATTTTCGAAGAAAATATTAGCGATGGTAATGTCTCTGAGGGAAGGAACTTTCTTAATTGGTCGATTAATGACTTCCTTAAAATTATCAGCCGTTTGAAAGATCAAATGAATGTCTTCAGACGTTATGTTTTTAATTCCAAGGAGATGCTTTGTACTCAGCTTTGTCATTGATCTGAACTAAATAAAATTACACGGTTGTTGGTATTGTCATCGGTCCATTCCACCTTCACGCGTTCAGCTTTTACTACATCCACCATGCTGCCTGTATAATCGGGTTGCACAGGCAGTTCACGACTAAATCTGCGGTCTATTAGGACCAACAGTTCTACGTGTTTTGGGCGACCAAAATCCAATAAGGCGTCCATGGCGCTGCGCACAGTGCGTCCTGTAAAAAGGACATCATCAATGAGTATGATTTCTTTGCCTTCCACCGAGAAATCCAGCTCTGTTGCCGAAGGCACGAGCACCTCTTCCCGTCTTCGGAAGTCATCCCTGTAAAAAGTCACATCAAGGGCTCCGTGAAGAATTTTCTGATCAGGAACGAGGATTGAGAGCTTCTCAACGATCCGCTTTCCTAAAGGCAAACCTCTAGGCTGAATAGAAATAAATGCCAAGTTGCTAAAATCAATGTGCTGCTCATAAACCTCGAATGCAAGACGGTCAAGCGTGTAATTTAAGGCGGTGTTGGTGAGCAGTGTTTTTCCTTCCATCGATAATGCAAATATAGGTGTGAAGTTGGATTGAACTTTGCGTGATATGTTGAGTATTTTTAAAAAGAATGGATCAAAAATTTCTTTGAGATGCAATGCGTCCGAAGCAAAAAAAATCCCCTCGCTTTCACAAGGGGATTTCATTATGCAGTGAAATGGAATTATTTCTTAGACTTTTTCTCAGCCTGCTCCATTTCTTCTTTTAAATCAGAAAGAACGCCTAAATCACCAAGTGTTGTTTTCTCTTGTGACTCGTTGATCTTCTTGATCGCTTTGTTGTCGGTTTTTCCTTTCGCAGAAGGTGCCTTCTTCTTCTTATCACCACCGCCTACACTTGCATCCATATCGGTTTCAAATGTTTTGGTATGCGATACGATGATCTTCTTTGAATCTTTGTTGAATTCAATGATCTCGAAGTCTAACATCTCTTCGCTGGCTGCTTTAGATCCGTCTTCTTTCATCAAATGACGGCTTGGAGCGAATCCTTCAACACCGTAAGGAAGATTTACTACACCACCCTTGTCATTTCGCGAAGTGATGGTTCCTTGGTGAATTGAACCTATCGTGAAGACGGTTTCAAATACATCCCATGGATTCTCTTCCAATTGCTTATGGCCAAGGCTTAATCTTCTGTTCTCTTTATCGATTTCAAGAACCATAACCTCCATATCTTCACCTACCTTAGTAAATTCAGATGGATGGTTGATTTTCTTGCTCCAAGAAAGGTCAGAAATATGGATAAGACCATCGATTCCTTCAACCAACTCAACAAACACACCGAAGCTCGATAAGTTTGTAACGCGGCCTTTGTGGCTGCTTTGAACTGGGAAACGGCTTTCGATATTCTCCCATGGATCTGGAGTAAGTTGACGGGTACTCAATGAAAGCTTGCGCTCTTCACGGTCTATAGCAATCACTTTTGCTTCTACCTCATCGCCTACTTTGAAGAATTGATCAGCAGTGCGTAAGTGTTGTGACCAGCTCATTTCTGAAACGTGAATCAATCCTTCTACACCTGCAGCTACTTCAACAAAAGCACCGTAATCAGCCAAAACAACTACTTTACCCTTAATGGTATCGCCTTCTTTAAGCTCTGTGCTCAATGAATCCCATGGGTGTGCCTCTAATTGCTTCACACCAAGAGCGATTCTCTTCTTCTCGTCATCAAAGTCAAGGATAACCACGTTGATGGTTTGATCAAGCTCAACCACTTCCTCAGGATGGTTAATTCGACCCCAGCTAAGGTCAGTAATGTGGATAAGACCATCAACTCCACCAAGGTCGATGAATACACCGTATGATGTGATGTTCTTAACAGTACCTTCCAATACTTGTCCTTTCTCTAATTTCTGCATTATCTCCACTTTCTGCTGCTCGATTTCAGCTTCGATAAGTGCTTTGTGAGAAACTACTACGTTTTTGAATTCGTGGTTGATTTTCACCACTTTGAATTCCATATTCTTTCCAACGTACACATCGTAATCGCGGATTGGCTTCACATCGATCTGTGATCCTGGCAAGAATGCCTCAAGACCAAACACATCAACGATAAGTCCACCTTTTGTGCGACATTTAACATGACCTGTAACGATGGTGTCATTTTCTTTTGCAAGGTTTACATTCTCCCAAGCGCGCGTCATACGGGCTTTTTTGTGAGAAAGAACCAATTGTCCTTCAGCGTCTTCCGTCATTTCAACGTACACTTCAACCACATCGCCTTCTTTAAGGTCTGGCTTGTGTCTGAATTCTGTGGTAGGGATAACGCCTTCACTCTTGTAACCGATGTTCACGACTACTTCGCGCTTTGTCATCGATACAACTGTACCGTCTAGCACTTCGTGCTCGTTAATTGAAGTAAGGGTAGCATTGTACTCTTCCTCCATCACGTTGCGCTCATCTGCTGAATACACCTCGCTTTTCTTGTTAAGCTTGGTCCAATCAAATGACTGACGTGCACTTTCAAGATCAGCTAAACGCTCTTCTCTCGTTTGAACTGGAGCAGCTTCTTCTACTAGTGCAGCTTCTTCCACTACCTCATCAGCGCTTGCTTCTTCTTCAACTTCAGGTTTTGCTACTGCTTTTCTTGTCCTTGCAGGCTTCTTAACGGTTTCTTCTGCAGTTGCTTCAGCAATAACTTCAGGAGCTTCTTCCGTTGTTTCCTCTTTTGCTGTAGCTTTTTTAGGGGCTGCTTTCTTTGCTGGAGTAGCTTTAGCAGCGGGCTTTTTCTCAGCTTTTGGAGCTGGGGTTTCTTTTTTTTCGGCCATGTGGCTTTCATTTGTATCTCATCCAAACCAATACGGACAAGAGAATTTTGTTTAGCAGGGTTATTGGCAACCCTGATTTTTAAAGGGCCGCAAATGTAGTAGTTCTTTTGTTGAATTAAAAGTCTGAGGGTCAGATATTTTTAAAGAAGTTTTGAAAGATGATATAAAATTGGTCTGTTTAGCTTCTCTAACCAACACAAAACACGCATAGCCAGCGATTTAAACCGTTAGCTATGATGCACGATAACGGGTTTCGCAATGGTTTCAACCATTTATCAATCCCTCAATAATCATTCAACCGATTTATCCGACCTAACACCGAATGATGGGAATGGCCCTGATTATAAAACCGTTGAAACGGTTTTCAGGCATACGTGACAAACCCATAGCCAGCGGTTTAAACCGCTGGCTATGGTGCACAATAACGGGTTTCGGAATGGTTTCAACCATTTAACAATCTTATAACAAAGCCCTTACTCGGATTTTAATCAAGAGCATTTGGGTTAAAATCAATCCCATAAAGTTTTAAAAACTCCCCATACTCTTGATTAAACGACTTTTTGTGATGGTGTTGTTTCTGATTCTTTATGTATTGAAATACTCTGTCAACAATCGATTCAGAAACAGAGTAGGCAGCATAACCTGTTTGCCAAGAAAACTTCTCAGAAATTAGGCTATTTTGATTAATAAAATGTGAGCTGCTTCCTTTGATTTGTTTGACGACCTCAGAAATTGATTTTTGAGGATTCAATAAAAATAGACAATGAATATGATCGGGCATTCCATTGATAATTCTCACGGGGCAGCCTTGCTCGCGAAGTTGTGTTGAAATAAATCCATGAATTTTATCCTCAACTGGCAAATGAATTAATGGTCGCCTTTCTTTAGTTGCCCAGATTGCATGGATCCAAATTTTATTAAATGAATGTGGCATGGCTCTGATTTTGAATACAATATACAATTAAAACCGTTGAAACGGTTTTTAGGCATACGTGACAAACCCATAGCCAGCGGTTTAAACCGCTGGCTATGGCGCACGATAACGGGTTTCGGAATGGTTTGAACCATTTATCAATCCCTCAGTAATCAATCAACCGATTTATCCGACCTAACACCAAATGATGGGAATGACCCTGATTATAAAACCGTTGAAACGGTTTTGCAGCCTACGCGAAAAACCCATAGCCTGCGGTTTAAACCGCAGGCTATGTTGCATAATGGTTTGTTTCGAAATGGTTTCAACCATTTACCGATCGCTCAAATGCTTGAGCCGTTCTAACACTGGAGGGTGCGAATAATGCACAAACACATAAGCAGGATGCGGCTTTAAGTTACCCAAATTCTCGGCTGTAAGCTTTTTCAACGCTGACGCCAATGGAGCGCCAGCATATGTCTCTTTCGCAAACGCATCGGCCTCAAATTCATTTTTTCGACTGAGGATGTTCATGCCGATGCCAATAAAAGTGCTGATGGGTGAAAAAATTATACCGAAGGCTATTACACCAACATGAAAACTCATCTGTTCGGCACCCAGTGCCAATGAAAACTCAGGCATTCTTAAAAATATCCCCAATAAAAAGAGCATTGCACCTGTTTGCAAAACACCCAGCACGAGAGATTGACGCGTGTGTTGCTTTTTATAATGTCCGATCTCGTGCGCAAGCACAGCTACAATTTCTTCTGTTGTTTGTTGCTCAATGAGTGTATCGTAAAGTGCTATCGTTTTTTTCGGACCTAATCCGCTAAAAAAGGCGTTGGATTTGGCGCTTCGTTTTGACCCATCCATCACAAAAAGTCGGTTCAATTTAAACCCTACCTTTTCACAATAGACCTCAATTGCTGTTCTCAACTCACCTTCTTTTAATGGGGTGAACTTGTTGAATAGAGGCATGATCCAGGTAGCAGCAAACATGGTCATGAAAACGCTAAACACGCTCATGATAATCCACGAAACAATCCAAAAAGCATCACCAAGCTCATAAAACAACCACACAATTAATCCTCCAAGGGGCGCACCAATCACAATAGACAAAGCTGCTCCTTTGACGATATCAATGACGAAGGTTTTGACGGTTGTTTTATTAAACCCGAATTTCTCTTCGATCACAAATGTGTTGTAAACACTGAAAGGCAAGGAAATAATGCTTGAAGCAATTCCAATAACTGCAAAATAGAGCAGCGCCAATAACACGGGTTGTTCGGTAAATTGCCTCAACTTAATATCAAGCCAACCAAAGCCACCGAAAATCAACATGGCCAATGAAAGCAGTATGCTGATGGAAGAACTGATTACCCCTACTCTGCTGTTTGCCTTATCATACGCCAACCACTTTGCGTAGCGTTCTGAATCGTATATTCCGTCTGCTTCGGGAGGCATTGTAGGCGATTTTGCCCGATCATTGAGGAAGTCTAACACCTTATCAATTACAAAGTCAACGACTGTAATTGCGATGATGGCGATATAAATAAGCTGTATCATGGTGAATACTGCAAGAATTCTAACACGGCATCCGAATAGGCGTCATAGCCCATAACTGACGGCACATCACTGTGCTCACCTCCATCTACTCTATGCGCGACTGAAAAGCTTCCACGGTAATTCTTATAAACTACTTCGCCATGGGTTTCAATACTCAAAAAGCTATCTGCACTGCCGTGAATCCAAAAAAACGGCTCATCAATTTTTGCGATTTCTTCCGCGTTATTGATTTCGAGGTTTGAGAAATAATTTCCGGGCAACGATAACCCACTTGCGTCTTGCACCATTACATCATCTGAGGCAAACGGTGCCTCAAGCATCAGTTTTGAAGGTTGCATACTTCGCGCATTGGCAGTAAGTTCTGTGGCCGGTGCCGACCCCATACTGAATCCATAAATAACCAGCCGATCGTTGGTTAATCCGCGCTCTTTTAACCATTTTAAAGCTGCATCAGCATCAGAATAAAGGCCTTCTTCAGTGGGTGTGCCTTCTGACAATCCGTAGCCGCGGTAGTCAATCGCTAACACGCCATACCTATTCTTCGCGCCCACATTTGCCAGAAGTTTAATCCTCGGCCAATAGTAATCGAGATGTCCAGCATTTCCGTGCAAATAAAGAATCACCGTATCGGTGGCAATGCTGGAAATATCGCCAACATACACGGCATAAATAGAGGCAATATCTCCCTCGGCATCGCTGGACAAAGTAAATACATGTTTTAGTGAATCAGGAAGTGCATATGAGTCATCTAAAACAATCTCCGTTTCTCCTTCAAATTCGTCCAATAAATATTCTTCTATTGAATAATCAGGATTGTACAGAAAGCTGTCCATTCTCAAACAGCCCGATGAAAGAAACCCAATGAATAGTACAAAAATCAATTGCTTCATTTCTTTCCAAATTTTCGAGTTACACCCAAATAAATCCCTGAAGTGCCGGTGCTAAACGGCCCTAAATAATCGACTACGATGTTGTCATTAGGATAGGTAAACCCGATGTATCGCGCTTCCAACTGGAAATTCCATTTCTCTCCTGTAAACTGGTGACCCAAAGTAATGTATGGCATCAATTCGTGCGTCTGCACTTCGCCAAATGCCTTTTCCCTGTCTAATTCAATCCAAGTTCCTAAGCCTCCGAAAAACAAATTGTTTCTTTTTCCATATTCCTTCCAAGCAATCGCCTCGAGCTGAGGATAAACACTGAATTCACCGCCATAAAACCCATAAAACAGTTGCACTCCTGGTGAAACGGTAATTCCAAATTTGTCATTCTCGGTGCTAAATGCGTTTATGCCTAGCGACAGGTCCACTTGAGCATTGCCAAATAAAAGTGAGGTGGTATGCAATCCACCTGCAAAGGTCAAGCCTGTATCGATGCCCACTGCATAACCGACTGACGAAAGCGGCATGGGCATCGGAACGCCTGCGAAAACGATTGCCGGCCCACCGATCGAACCGGTAATCACCTGTTCGCCTTTATCTAAGGTTTTCACAACGCGAGTGCTATTGCACGAAAGCAGCAATGCAGAGACTAAGAAGAGCACCATGTATTTAAACATAACCGGTAAATTTTCTAAAAAACCATTCTATAGACAACAATAAAACGATGATGAATAAGATCGTTTTCCATTCAATCATGCTTGTCCATGATTTCGAAGACCTTATGATAGGCTTGGCACTTTCGAGGCTTGAAAGGGTTTGAACCAAGGAACGGTTTTCGTTGATTTGATAAAAAGCACCTCCCTTTTTCTGCGCAAGATCAGCGAGAAATGCATGATTAGCCACTAAGTTTACGAATTCTGACCGGTTCTCTTTCACCGTGAACGTGCCCACTTCTGCAAAGTTTTCTCCGTTTGCATTGACTGAAACCCGCCACGAATATGACCCAGGTGGCAATGCGCCCAAACTTGTGCGATACGCATTGGTGTTATTCTTAAAGCGGTAATCGATGGTGTTTCCCAAAGAATCGGTAACGCTGAGCTGCATCTCCGGTTCGTTGCTTAATTCGAATGATTCGTTGTAGTATTCAGCGTTGAACACAACTTCTTGACGCTCTTGAAGTTGTCTTGGAACAGAAACATTTATGCGCGTTCGCTTTTGTTTTATAGCCAAATACTGAACTGCTTTTTGAATTAAAAGATCAACCCATTCATCATTTGAAATACTCGATTCAAACATGCGCCAACGCCACCATCCCTCCGCCAACAAGGCGCCATTTTTAAGTCCTGATTGTTCGGTAAAAAGCAGCAGCGGATTCTCTGTTTCAATGTTACCAACTTTTTGAAAAAGCGCCACTTGGTGATTTGAGTTAATGATATAGTTTCCAAATGGTGCCAACAGCGGTGGGAAGCGCTTTAGGTTATTGTTCTTCTCAAGGTTAAACAAGTTAAACTGATCATTTACGCCACCCGTTACCTCATCCGATTTATTTCTAGAAGCCTCAATGGTAAAACCGAGTTCGAGTTGGTTAAAATGGCGAAGACTAACCCCTGTGGTGACGATAGAAAGCGTTTGAATTCCTTCTTTCAGAATTGGCTTGATCTTATTTAAGTCATTGCCATCAGCAGGAAGACCATGAAAGATATAGAGATCGGCAGCTTTTATTTTTTGGTCCCAGTCGGACAACAACACCACCTCAACTTCATACTGATCACTTTGCTCGATCGACCTTTTGATAGCCGCGACATCTGGGTGAGGTGCGTGGGCTAAAATCTTGATGCGCGTACGATTGTCCAATACATCCACATAAACATCGCGCGCATTGTTAAGTGTATTTACCTCTTCTTCTATTTGGTCGATTACAATGGAATACTTGTTCAAGCCAATGGTTTCCGCTGTGGTGATGAAGTTCATTTCAACACTAAAATCGTCATTTGAAATAGTCAACTTCTTAGATTCCAGCTTCTTGCCATCGTGAACCAAGTGCACTTCAGTAGCTTTTCCCTGTAATTTTGAAGCAAGAATGCGGCATTTAATTTCAATGTCATTATTGAGAAACGCCAGTCGATTGCTCAACACTTGCGAAAGTTCCAGGTCAGAACGAATGCTTGTGTCGCCCAAAGCCAACGCATAAACCCGTGCATCGCCATTTAACGACACGTAGCGTGGGTCCATTCCTTTGTTTTGAATACCATCAGACGCAATCACGATCGCACCGATATTCTCACCGTAAAAATCATTATTGGCCGAATGCATTACTTCGCCCAAATCGGTGTAAAGCGAGTCGAAAAGCAGTGAGTCTTGATCTGTATTTACATCCGAAGCGAAGTCAAACGATTCGACTTTATACTTTTCACCCAACTCCGTTTTTACAGTTTGAATAAATGACGCAGTTTGATCTTTGTCTTCCTGAGTGATGGATGCTGACTGATCTGCGTAGATCAACAATCGCGGTTTTTCTTCTTCTTCGATGATCTGTGTAATAAACGGCCTCAGTAATAGAATGGCGATAACGATCAAAGCCAGCAACCGCAGAGCTGACAATGACGATTTCAGGCGAAGCGACCATTCTTCCTGGCGACTTTTATGGAAATAAAGCCACCAAACTAAAGCCACGGCTACTGGAACCGAGAGCAATAGCCAAACCCAAGAAAATTCAAATGATATATCCAAGTTTACCTAGAATCTTTTGCGAAGATATTAGGTAAGCATGCCACCGTCAACGTTTATTGTCTGTCCTGTGATATAGGCTGACATATCGCTGGCTAAGAATAGGGCAAGGTTTGCCACGTCTTCTGCCGTTCCGCCTCTTTTCAATGGAATAGCATCACGCCAACTTTGCACGGTTGCTTCATCCAATGCACCCGTCATCTCTGTTTCGATAAATCCTGGCGCTATGGCGTTGCATCGGATATTTCTCGAGCCCAACTCTAAGGCTACCGACTTTGTAAAGCCCAACAAACCCGCTTTTGACGCGGCATAGTTTGCCTGACCGGCATTTCCTTTTACGCCAACTACAGAGCTCATATTCACGATCGAACCTTTGCGCTGCTTGAGCATGGTGCGTTGCACGGCCTTGGTCATGTTAAAAACGGACTTCAAATTGGTGTTGATTACCTCGTCCCATTGCTCCTCCGTCATACGCATCAACAAATTATCTCGGGTAATACCGGCATTGTTTACCACAACATCAATGCTTCCAAACTCTTTTACTACATCGTTGGCCATTTCTTCACAGGCGGCATAATCAGCCACGTTGAATTTATAGCCCTTTGCTTTTACTCCTTTGGCCTGCAATTCAGATTCAAGAGCACGTGCCTTCTCGTCAGATGACACGTAGGTAAACACGATGTGCGATCCTTGATCAGCGAACAGTTCGGCCACACCTTTTCCTATTCCTCTGGTTGCGCCTGTGATGATGGACACTTTATTCTCGAGTAGTTTCATGCTTTTCTTAATTGGAGTTCAAATAAAGCAAATACTTCCATGGAAAGGAGTGAAAGATGGCGAGAATTGCGAACATCGTTCTCACAGTTCAATCTTTAGATTAATCGTTCTTCTAAATACAATAAAACCTATTTTAGCGTTATAAGCGGCTAACCATGAGGACAATATTATTTATATCTATATACTTTTTGTCAGGCATTTGCTGGTCTCAAGAAATTAAGATGACGCAACAGCTTCTTAACCATTCAAACAAGTTTATTGCGCTTTCGGGCTATCATGGCGGTTTACAAGTTAATGCGATAACCCAAAGTTCTTTCCCTTTAGATGGAAGCAAAGGAGTGAGGGCAAATGCAGGAGCAGATGCATATGTTCATAAAATAAGAACCGGCATTGGATTTAACTTGAGTCGCAATGAGTTTGGATCAGGAAATTTTAAAGAAACTGAATTGGCTGTTCATTTTGCTCCTAAGTTCAATATCAGAGAAAACTTTGTTTTATTGACTGGAATTGCATTAAATATGAATCAAGCTAACAATAGAATCACCCCAAACAGTGGATTCTTTTCTGATAATCCTTTTATCAAGGTTCGCAATACTGCAAGCTGGATCAATGGAAGCATTGGAGCAGGAATAATCGTACATCAATTCCTATTTCTTGTTGAAGGAAGGTATATCACGAACAGCAGTGCTCAAAAATATTTTTACAATGAATTCAATCCGAAACTAAGAAGAAGCTTCTCCTTTTATTTATCTAATCGGTTTGATATTAATCCTGATTTTTCAATTTCTCCGTTTGCCGAGTTGACTTTAAATCAAGAACCTTTTGACTTTGAAGATGAAGGGTTCGGAGTGAATACTTCATTTAAGAGTTTTCAAGCAGGATTCAAATACCTGTGGAATGATGGAATTGCGGCTCAATTTGGATACAACATCAAGAATTCATTGCTGGTGAGTTATGCATTCTACTTCAATACAAATTCATTGAGTTATTTTGGATTGCATGCGCACGAATTAGGTATTCGTGCTACATTATTCAATAACAAAGCGAAGAAAGTCTATTACAAAAAGTTAGGTCTGCTTTAGCCAACTTTTCGATGACGTTGGGGGTTAAACGCAATGGAAATCGTAATAATTCCAGATAATACTAAAGTGGCACCAGCAGCAATGTGAATGATACGCACGTAAGAAAGAATTGTATCCAATTCTGTTGAATTTCAGTTCAACAAAATATGGAGAATTGAAAAATCCAACTTTCCAGCAAAAAAAAGCCCCGCTACTGCGAGGCTTTTCATCTTATTATAAGTTTCTTAAGCAGTTACGCCCATCACTTTTGCCATCACTTTACCGATGGTTGCTGGTGTTTCCACTACGTGGATTCCGCACTCTGCAAGGATGCGCATCTTGGCTGCTGCAGTATCTTCTTCTCCACCAACAATTGCTCCTGCGTGACCCATGGTGCGACCTTTCGGTGCAGTTTGTCCAGCGATGAATCCTACTACCGGCTTTTTATTACCGCCTGCCTTGATCCAATGTGCCGCTTCTGCTTCGAGGTTTCCTCCGATCTCACCAATCATTACAATACCCGCAGTTTCAGGATCATTCATGAAAAGCTCAACGGCTTGTTTTGTGGTCGTTCCGATGATCGGGTCGCCACCAATTCCAATGGCTGACGAAATACCCATTCCTGCCTTCACCACTTGATCAGCAGCTTCGTAAGTCAAGGTTCCAGACTTTGATACAATACCTATGTTTCCTTTTTTGAACACAAAACCAGGCATAATGCCCACTTTGGCTTCTCCGGGCGTAATTACTCCTGGGCAGTTAGGACCGATTAATGTGCAATTTTTATCAGAGATGTACGACTTCACCTTCACCATATCGTTCACTGGAATTCCTTCCGTAATCGCAACGATCACTTTAATTCCAGCTTCAGCGGCTTCCATAATGGCATCAGCAGCAAACGCTGGTGGCACAAATATGATGGATACATCAGCACCTGTATTTTTCACTGCATCGGCTACGGTGTTAAACACGGGACGATCGAGGTGACTCTGTCCGCCTTTATTCGGAGTGACTCCACCAACCACATTGGTTCCATATTCGATCATTTGACCAGCGTGAAAAGTTCCTTCACTTCCGGTGAAACCTTGAACGATCACTTTCGAATTTTTATTGACTAGTACACTCATCTTTGAAATTTTTTATCGTGGGCCAAAAATAGACATCTCACATGCCCAAGCAAGTCTATTTTCAACGAAATAATAACAGGCCATATTCATCCCGTATTTTCGTCCGATGTTTCACTGTTTTACAGGAATTATTACACTGCTATTTCTGCTGCTCGCAGCTGACCTGCAGGCTCAAGTCAAAAGTCTTGAAATGGGCAGTATGGCTGGAAACATGCTCGACATTTATCCAAATATGCCTTCGCAAAGGCTTCAGCGCGGTGCATTTTTCTCGCTTCGGTGGAATGGACAAAGTGAATACCGCGAATTGTATAAAAACGTTGAATCTGGAATTCAAGCTTCAGTGCACGACCTTGGAAATCAAACAGTGTTAGGTTATGGCCTCGGACTTCAATACCAAGCCGCCTTTAATCAATCCATAAGCGGTCGGTTTCAAAGTTTTCAGCGGATTAATGTTGGAGGGATCTTCGTCACCCAGCCATACCACTACTTGACAAACCCCTCAAATAATGTATTTGGATCAAACGTGTCGGCCTTGTTGTCTGTTTCAGCTGGAATGCGCTACATATTTAAACAAAACGCCCTGGCGCTGCAGGCATCGTATTGGCACAGTTCTAATGCACACACGGTATTGCCAAATGTTGGCATGAATGTCCCCATGTTGATGCTGTCGTTTGAGCGGAATTTTTTCACGGATGATGTTTCGCTGTCAAATGAAAAAGAGCCGTTGCGCATCGATCCTCGGATTGGACTGATTCTGTATGGTGCCCTCGGGGTGAATGAAGCGGGCGGCACTGTGCGGCCAACCAACGGCAATTCTTACACCAAGCAGCTTGCAGGCATCGGGGTTAGCTATAGATTCAAAATGATTCATCGCGTCAGTTTGAGCCTTGAAGGATACCATGACAAAGCGTATGAGCTCTGGAATAATGCCATGGAATGGACTGATCCCAACAATAAGCTTCAATCTTCAGCGCTGATGCTGCTGTTGGGCCATGAATTTATATTTGGTCATTTCGGATGGATCATAAACGGAGGTATAAATCTCTACAATCCAACCCTCAACCGAATCATCAACGAAGCAGAGCAGCGCAATTTTTCGAGCATTTCAAAACGCTATGTACCGGGCAAATTTGCGGTGAGGTATTACATTAACAAATCGGAAAATCACTCGGGTTCAGCCTTCGTTCAGTTGGGTGTAAAATCGAATCTTGGACAAGCCGATTTTATGGAGATTGGTTTCGGATGCCTTATTTCAAAGAAGCAAGGCTAAAACGGATCAACACTCCTTCGTCTGCTGCGATAACACAATGATCATCAACAATAAGCACATCATTCAAATCGAGACGTTCTTTTAACACATACCACTTCCAACTTTCGCCAATATTTTGTGATATACCGATTAATCCAGCGTTGCCCACAGCGATGGAAATATCGTTTTCGGCCACGACCCGATTCAGAAATCCTTTGCTTTTTTGTTTTACGTTAGACCACGAATCGCCTCCATCGGTTGTGATGATTGCACGTCCGTCATAAGTGATTCCAATTCCTCGAAGTTTAGACGTAAACACCATGTCCGCAATAAAACGGTCGTTCAATTCGATCCGTTCCCAATCCTCTCCTTTGCGCAATCGCATCAACCTGCCATTTCCTGCTGCCCACACTGTGTTCTCATACGAGCAAATGCTGCGCAGCTCATTGTCAAATTCCAGCGGGTTCCACACTTTAGCATCGCTGGTTTGATAGATCACACCAAAGGTTAATTTCCCTCCCGCCACGGCATATAAACCATCATTTGTTTGCGCAAACCTTCGTATTGGATGCTTGCTTAAATCACTCACCCAGTCTTCTTGGCGCCAATAATAGGTTTGGAAAGAGCTTAAATCTTCACTTATGAGCATCTCGACAGAATCTAACCCGAAAAACCAACGTCCTTGAAAATGAGTTAAATCATAGACTTCTTTCGTTAAGGTATCAGTAATCAAATGAAATTGTGCAATGGCACGATTACTTTGAATGACAAATCCTTCTTCGTTTACATCTCCACCACCAATGATTAGCGAATCACCGCGCACTTCGAGGCAGCGCACTTTTGCAGCTACAGGTAAGTCGATCAATTCATAGCTCATTTCAAACGCTGGTTTTGAGCATCCATTGATTAAACTAATGAGCAACAGCAATATGATAATTTGGTGCTGAAATTTCATTCACCAAATCTACGAGAGAGGTTTGAGAAGAACACTTTCATCACAAAAAAAGCCGACCTCAGCATTGAGGTCGGCTTTAAAAAAAGTCTAATGAACTGAGCTTATTGCTTCACAAAGCTTCGAACAGCTTTATAAGCATCAGATTGTACTGATAGATTATAAATGCCGGGAGCGAGACTCTTCACATCTAACTCTACTTGCTCAGAAGAAGAGATTGAGTTGAACGATTGCGTCATCACTGTTTGACCTTGAACATTTGTAATGTTCACATTGACATTGGTTAAATTAGTATTTGCATCTACCAACAGCATCAAGTTTGTAGTCGCTGGATTTGGATAAAGAGCAAACTTCGCATCGCTCTCAATATCATTGATTCCAGTGGGCCAAATCTCAACATAAATGGTATCAGAAGCAGTACATCCAAAAGAATTGGTTACTTGCACCCAGTAAGAACCTGTGGCTGTAACGTTGATCGATTGGGTGGTAGCACCAGTACTCCATAAATACGAATTGTGGTTTCCAGCGTTCAAATTAACTGAAGCACCGGTAGCGCTCAAGATCTTTGGACCCAAGTCAACGATTGGAGATGGGTTTTCAGCTACTATTGATACCGACTGAACCGATTGACAACCCGAAGAATCAGTGATGATCGCTTGGTAGTTACCTTCAGTCAAATTCGTTGCAGATGCTCCTACTTGACCATTACTCCAAACGATGTTGTATGGCGCAGTTCCACCTTGCACTACTATAAAAGCCGTACCTGTGGCCTCATTCGCACACGCTGGAGATGTAACTCCACTAACATTTGACAAGATGATGTCTGGCTCAATAATTTGCATGCCCACAACACTGTCAAGACAACCCACTGCATCGGTAGCTGTAACGCTGTATGTACCTTGCACGAGGTTAGTTAAATCAGCGGTGGTTTCGCCACTTGCCCAAGCGTAAGCAACAGGAGACACTCCACCTGTTTCATTCGTGAATATCTCTCCATCATTGAAACCGAAACAAGAAATATCAAACACGTCAGGATCGAGGTTTAACGTTGAAATTGGAGGGTTTATTACAATAGTATCAAATGCTTGACAGCCATTGGCATCAGTAATTGTAACGATATTGTTACCAATCGTGAGCGATGGATTTAATGTATCTGTGATACCGTTGTTCCACTCATAGCTCAAACCACCTACTGGAGCACAGAAACTGATGAAGCTTCCTTGAGACGACCATGCACTTGAATTTCTACCTGGGTAGGTAAATGCTTCGGTGCCATTTTGATTCTCTATACCTTGGGTTGCAGGACTGGCATTGATCACATCAATGGTATGAATCTCGATACAATTAGTTGTTTCAAATAATTTAGCTTGGGCAGTCACAGACTGAGTAGCAGTGCAGCAATAAGAAACATCAATAAAGTTAACGATTAAAGTCCTAAAAGGCGCTGTGCCAATTGTGTAGTAGCTAATAATTCCTCCGCCATTCGTCCCCCAAAGGTCATCCCAAACCAACGCTATTACATTGTTAGGAGTGGATGCGTTTGGAAAGACTTGACCTGAGCAACATCCATTTGGAGTAGATGGTCCATCAAACGCAATAAAACCATTAGATGAAATACTAAATGTTGAATGTGTATCACCGAAGAAAACAAAGTCGAAGCCGATATTTTGTAAACCAGAGGTTTGATCATCACCGAGTGTAAGCAGTGTTCCAACCATTGAAGTATCCGGTGAGAAATTTGCTGAGGTAGTATCCCACAAGTAGGACTCTGCAATAGGCGTGCCACCAGAAGCAGAAACGAAACCTACACCTTGATCGTAATCGCAAATAAGGTCTTGAGTCAAAGTCGTACTATGAACTATCGGGCTAGGCTCAATTATTTCTGTGTAAGCCGTATCCATATCTCCAACAGCATCAGTTATTGTCAATTCATATGAACCAACTCCAAGTCCTGAAATTGTGCTTGAAGTACTTCCATTAGACCAAGCATATGTATAAGGTGGGGTTCCTCCAACACCGCTTGCTGTAATACTAAGATTAGCATCACCATAGCAATCTAAGTAAAGAGTATCGGGAGTCAATGCTGTCAGACCAGGAGGCAAAATCAATACTGAAAAGTCTTCAGTCTCTCCCCAAGTGTATGTGCCACAAGGTGTTGTTGTTGCAGCTGAACCTGATTCCCTACAAACAACCCTCATTCTCGTGGTAACACCTGGCGTGGCAGTTACAGGCACTGTGAAAGCTATTGTACCTAACGCTGGAATTACACCAAAAGCTGTAGATAGAAATCCTGGTAACTCTTCTCCAGGATCATCAAAGTCATTGTCATTATTCCAATCTATATATGCTTCGGTATATTTAGCAAATTGTGTACTTCCACAAGTTCCTGTTAGAATGTCTAAGTTGTAAGACAAACCTAATGACAATTCTGCTGCGGGTAAAGCTGTATAATCAGTGTAAGCTGAACATCCCGTTCCGTTGGCTGAGAGTGGACTTTGAATAGTTGTAGAATTACCAACCAAAGTAACCTGATTAATTTTAGAATCAAAAGTTGAAATAGCATTAGATGCACAATACTGAGCAAAGCCATACATATTGATCGCCATGACCCCGACAAAAGTGAATAGTAGTTGTCTCATATTAATAATTTATTAAATTAATTACTGTGATTAGTAATACAAATCTAATCAAATACAAACACAAATTATTAGACCAAAAAAAATAAATCTATGATAAAACGTAAGAAAACTCAGATAAATAAACTTAAGTCAAAAAAAATGAATCAATTCCTTCGCTTTACATTTGTTCGACAATCATGGAAGATACAATAGTAGCACTCAGCACACCTAGTGGAATTGGTGCCATCGGTGTAATTCGCCTTTCAGGACAAAATGCAATTCAAACTGTCGCTAAACACCTCGGTAGCCAATTTAATTCAGCCGAAGCCAATTCGGTTCATTTTCATCGGTTTAGAATAAACGATGCTGTTCTTGACGAAGTAGTTGCCACTGTTTTCCGATCGCCTAAATCATACACGGGCGAGAACGTGGTTGAACTCTCATTTCACGGTTCATCCTACATTCTGAATCAAGCACTTGATGCTCTAATTGAGTCCGGAGCAAAGCTTGCTTCTCCCGGTGAGTTTACGCAGCGCGCGTTTTTAAACGGAAAACTCGATCTCAGTCAGGCCGAAGCGGTGGCAGACCTGATCGCTTCCGAATCTGAAGCCGAGCACCGATTGGCCATGCACCAAATGCGGGGTGGTTTTTCAAAAGAGATCGCTCTTCTGCGCGAAGAATTAATTCACTTTGCCAGCTTGATCGAATTGGAACTCGATTTTTCTGAAGAAGATGTGGAGTTTGCCAATCGCGAACAGTTGATCGCATTGATTGAGAAAATACTCGCTTACATCAGCCGCTTGGTTGACTCTTTTCGATTTGGCAACGCGATGAAAAATGGCGTGCCAGTAGCGATTATCGGAAAACCCAACGTGGGGAAGTCAACTTTGCTCAATTTGCTACTCAATGATGACCGCGCTATTGTGTCGGACATTGCAGGAACCACGCGCGATGCCATTGAAGACATCGCAGTGATTGAAGGTATTCGTTACCGATTTATCGATACGGCCGGGATACGCGAAACCGAAGACACCATAGAAGCCATCGGAGTGAGAAAAAGCTTGGAACGCATGAAAGCTGCTTCGATCGTTTTGTATCTCTTCGATGCCAATGAAGATCGACCAAGTCATAAAAAAACGTTGGAAGAGCTTATCGCGCAACTGGATCAACTCCAAGTGGAAGTGATTGCGGTTGGCAACAAACGCGACCTTGCTCCTTCTCTACCCAAAGTGCCATTGATTGAAGGAGTAAAAGAAATATACATTTCTGCCAAAACAGGCGATGGACTCGAGCAACTCACTGCCAGCCTAGGAGAAGCGATGGATGTAGGTAAAATTGGCTCAGGCGCTGTGGTGGTGACCAACGCGCGCCATGTGCAAGCATTAAAAGCTACGCAAGCGGCATTGCAGCAGTCGCTTGCAGGTATTGAATCTGGCATTTCAGGTGACCTTGTAGCCGCTGATATCCGACAAGCACTGCACCACCTCGGTTCCATTACAGGGGAAATATCTACCGATGACCTGCTCGGGAATATTTTTGGGAAGTTTTGCATCGGAAAGTAAAGCGATGACGCTTACAACGCCACCGCTTTTTAACCTAAACCAAATCCAATTTCCGCACGTTCATCACTACGGTACATCCAATCTCCATTTCTGCATGTTCGCCATCAAACTCTTCGAGTAAAATGTCGAGTGATCGTTTTTCTGCTTTTAATTCTTCCAAGCGAGTTTCTAAAGCGTTTAATTCCATAGGCTCGGATGCGTGAATCAGATCTTCAACGAAAGCGATTTTCTGTGTGAAAAGTCCATCTAACAATTGCCGAGCAATGTCGAGGTCGTAGGTATTGTCAATTAACCGAATGTTGTGACTTTGCATGTGTTCTAAATTTTCAATTTGTTCTACTGTCCTTGTCCGAGTGAATACCCCCGAACCCCATCAAATTCGTAAAGATTTTCTGTTTTGATTACTTCCACATCAGCAGTGATGGCTTGAGAGAGAATGTTTACGATGGATGATGGAGATGTAGATTGATCTTTCGCAACTTCGAATCGGCACCTCCAATGATCGGTACAAAACGTTTCTGAGAATCCTTCGGGCCACACTTTTACCCCGCGATTGGTAATCATACTCAATCGAATATCGCTGTCTAAATTTTTGAGCTTTCCTGCCAGCTCATTTGCATCCGCCCCGGGCCAATCAACAAACACGTCAACTCCTTTCAATACTTTCTTTGAACGCGGTTTGCGCACGTACTTTGGCATGGTGAAACTCACTCCTTTTGCAAATTCAGTTGACTGAAGCTTGGAAGGTTTTTGCCCGAGATGTGCCACAACAGCGGCTGCGAATTCGCGCGTACCGACCAATTCTCTGCTTGTTCCTTCCTTGTAAATGTCTTTGGTGTGAATTCCCTTTTCGATCACACACGACCACGCATTTTTAATGTTCTCAGCCACATCGGGTTGGCCGATATGATTCAACAGCAAAATGGAAGCCTTGATTAATCCTGTTGGGTTAGCAATGTTTTGACCAGAAATATCGGGTGCAGAACCGTGAATGGCTTCAAACATGGCGCACGACTCTCCGATGTTTGCCGTACCGGCCAATCCCACAGAACCCGAGATTTGAGCGGTAATGTCAGAAATGATATCGCCATACAAGTTTGGCATTACCACCACGTCAAAAATTTCAGGAGTATCCGCCATTCGAGCAGCACCAATGTCTACGATCCAATTGTCGGATTTAATGTCAGGGTACTCTGCAGCAATTTCATTAAACACTTGATGAAACAAACCGTCAGTATGCTTCATGATATTGTCTTTGGTGAAACAGCTCACCTTTTTTCTTTTGTAAAGTTTGGCGTATTCAAACGCGTAGCGCACGATCTTTTCACAGCCCGGGCGGGTGATGAGTTTGAGGCATTGCACCACTTCATCGGTTTGCTGATGCTCGATTCCGGCATACAAATCCTCTTCATTCTCCCGAATGATCACCACATCCATAGTTGGATGTTTGGTACTTACAAACGGGTGAAAACTTTTGCACGGCCTTACATTGGCATACAATCCAAGGCTTTTGCGCATGGTAACATTCAAACTCTTGTAACCACCTCCTTGTGGTGTGGTAATCGGAGCTTTCAAAAACACTTTGTTTGTGCGGATTGAATCCCATGCCGCCTTTTCAATACCACTGGTGTTTCCAGCCAAGTAAACCTTCTCGCCTACTTCAATCATATCATACTCAACGCGGGCTCCAGCCGCTTTCATAATGCTCAGCGTGGCATCCATAATTTCTGGTCCGATGCCATCCCCTTTTGCTACTGTGATTTTTTGCATGTGTAATTTGTTTGTTTTGTGGTGCAAATCTGTGCCAAAATAGCATATACTTTTATTTATATATTTAATGTATACGATAAGAATATCATATGAATCATGAACTGAATAACATCGAGAATTTCTACCTCTCTCAATCTGAGATGAATCAAGCGTGCTTGCTAGCCGCCAGAAAGATTATCTTGGATCAGTCAGTGGAAATCACCGAGCATTGGAAGTACGGTGCTCCATTTTTCTACTTCCGAAAAAAGATGTTTTGCTATTTCTGGGTCGATGCCAAAAAGAAGACTCCGTATATCGGAATTGCAGATGGTGCGCTGATTGACCACCCGGCACTCGAGCGTGGAGACCGAAAACGCATGAAAATCCTGCACCTCAACCCTGATGATGATTTGCCAATGCAAGCAATGCTTGAAATATTTGCTGCTATGATCAAGATTCGAACCGATAAAGGACTTTGCTAGTCGATTTAAACTAAACACTTGCATATCACCCCAAAACTCAGTTTTGAAAGTGACCCATGTCATTTAACGCTTCGCTTTGCTGATTTAATATTGGAGTTCATTAAATGGACCAATGCCAATAAAGACCCTATACCTCAAAGACAGCGATGCCAGCCGATTGAGCATTTCCGATTACTTGAATGACTCGAATAATTAGGATGTTAGCACTTTAGCCTCTGAGTATGAGTTGATAAACATGCTTAAAAATGAAAACTTCCAAGTTATAATTCTTAATGCAGATCTCACTCGCTACGTGCGAAAAACTCATTCGTCTGCCCGAAATTGTGAATCTCTAGACACTCAAGCTAATAATTCACCGCATTAAACCAGAGCAAATCAACCTGACCGAACTAGACTTATATTCGCAAACCTTTTACAGTACGCTTTTACCTTGAAAAGCACGCGCACACATGATAAAAAACGTAGAACTCCTGTTGATTGACGATGACTCAACAACCCTATTTATTCACGAAAAAATACTGAGTAAATGCACAATCAACTTTCCTCATAAATCGTTTAACAACGCCATGGATTGCCTCTACTACATGGAAGGAAAAAACACGCCCGAACAGCGCTTCATCCTCTTTCTCGACATCAACATGCCTCAAGTAAACGGCTGGAAAATGCTCGAATTGATCAAGGAAAAAAACTTTAAGTGTCAATCCCTAGCAATCATGGCCACATCATCCATCGATTACGAAGACAAATCGAAAGCGAAGAACTATGAATCCGTCATTCATTTCTTCGAAAAACCGTTAACCTTAGAAGCGTGCGAAAAACTCGCTAGTCTTCCTCAAATCAGCGCGCTCTCCTGAAAAATATTCTGTCCTAACAATGTGAATCTTAACTTCGTAAGCATACATTGAGGCTCGTGAATCAACTCTGCAGGCATATTATCTTTCATTTCCAAGTCTTCCTTTCCATACTGTGCATGCCTTTATTGTGCAACGCGCAAGCGCTCAGTGTAAGCATTAGCCAAACTTCATTCATCCAATGTTTTAATGCCTACTCGGCCGCACTTTCAGCAAATGCAGCGGGCGGAGTTGGGATCTACAGTTATTCTTGGTCAAATGGTCAATCAACGCAGTCAATATCGGGGATAAACGCAGGAAGTTATAGCGTTACAGTAACCGACAGTCTTGGCGACACAGCCTCATCGAGCTTTGCAGTAAGTCAACCCGCTTCGATGACCATTTCGGTAATCATTGACAGCAATGTTACGTGTGCCGGATACGCCAACGGTGGTGCCACCATTATCGCGTCAGGAGGCAACGGAAGTTATACTTATGCGTGGAGTTCAGGAGACACTACTCAAAGTGTAAGCAACTTGTCAGGAGGAAGTTACATCGCAGCTGCATTTGATTCAATAGGTTGCAGCATAAACACAGCGTTTACGATCACCGAGCCTTTCAGTGTAGATGCTAGTGCCAATGTAACCCAACAAATAAGCTGCAACAGACAAACAAACGGAGCGGCCGCTATCTCAGCAACAGGCGGCACTCCACCTTACTCTTTTTTATGGTCAAATGGCTCAACAAATAGCTCTCTTTCTTCACTCAGTGCAGCCACATACTCTGTCACTGTGTTCGATTCATTGGGATGTACCGACATGAGTTCTGTGGAAATAATCAACCCCGACACCTTACTCGCAACACTTGTAATTGACAGTTTAATATCATGCAACGGAGCACATGACGCAGTGGCACAAGTTGTTATCACTGGTGGCACGACTCCTTACACAACCACTTGGAGCAACTCTTTTACAGGATTAGTAAACAGTGGATTAGGCGCAGGAACATATGATGTTCAGGTGATTGATGCACATGGCTGCATAGACTCGTCAAGTATAACGATTACTGAACCATCAATCTTATCGTCAAGTATTTTAATCACGAATCAACTCGATTGTTTTGGCGACTCTAATGCCACGGCCACAGTAAGCGCCAGTGGCGGATGGCCTTCCTACTCTTTTGGTTGGAGCAATGGCTCAGACAGTTCCACAGCGCAGCAACTTCATGCTCAAACATATTATGTGAGCATCACCGATTCAGGCGGGTGTCAAATACTTGACAGCGTGCTCGTTGAAAGTCCTGCTGAGTTGCTTTCTACATTGACCATCACACAGAATATTTCGTGCTACGGATTCAGCGATGGTGAAATACATGCATCGGCAAACCAAGGCACTCCGCCATATACTTATGCTTGGAACACAGGAGCTACAACTGAATTCATATCAGGCCTGATGGCCAACTTATACTTGGTTAGCATTACAGATTCCAACAATTGTTTTCGCACCGACTCAATGCTATTGGATCAGCCAGATTCGATTGCCCCAATGCTTTCGGTGGAAAATGTACTATGCGAAGGAAGCGCAACGGGCGCTGCAGAAATTTCAAGTTCGGGAGGCACACCGCCCTATTCATTCATCTGGAGCAATGGTGACAGTGGAATATTAACGACAAACTTATCAGAAGGCATTATTAGCGTCACCACCACCGATGCCAACAGCTGCATAAGCATAGTTCAGGATAGCATTTCATTTGTTTTTCCAGCACCGCCATTATTTATCGGAGCCGACACCACGATTTGCGAAAATGACTCGATCACTTTAACAGTAAGCAACGCAACGGTAGATTATTTGTGGTCAACAGGTGCGACTGCACAAAGCATCACCACAAGCGAAGAAGGACTGTATTGGGTTCAAATCGCAGACAGCAATGGGTGTGAAAACACGGACTCCATCTTTGTATCCATGGAAATTTGCATTGGAATAAACGAACAAGCCCAACTGATCAACGCACATATACAACCTAATCCGAATAATGGAAATTTCAGTCTGATTTTAGATAAAAGTTCCTCTGGGCTGCTCGAAGTGTATACCGCAACGGGTAAGTTGGTGTTTTCGAAAAAATATATACAACAGCGATTAATCGATGTTCAGTTTGATGCAGATGCTGGATTTTATCTTGTGTTGTTCAAATCAGAGCGAGGAAATTTCATCCAAAAGATTCTCATCCAATGACCAAAGATCAAGAGCAGCTTTTGAAAATTGTGACAACAAAAATGCCTTTTGGAAAGTATGAAGGGCGCATTCTCGCAGACTTGCCCGTGTCGTATTTGGAATGGTTTCAACGAAAAGGATTCCCCAAAGGATCGCTCGGAGAGCAACTTTCGTTGGTGCTGACACTCAAGAGCAATGGCTTGGAAGAAGTGATATACGGATTAAAAAAAGTGGCCAACAATGGTTGATTATCAGCCACCATTCCTGCATCGAAATGCGCACCTCGCCACTGTTCTACCCAATAGATTCAGGTCAATAGCAGACCTGCCAACAGAGCGAAAAACCCTTTCAACTCCCGACAATGACTTTTTTGATGTCGATTGTGTAATCAATGGTTCTGAAACAGCGGTAATTCTTTTGCACGGATTGGAAGGCAGCAGCCAGTCGAGATACATACGTGGAATGGCAAAAGCCCTGATGTCTTTAGATTCTGACATTTTATGCATGAACTTTCGGGGCTGCAGCGGAAGAACCAACGCCACGTTTCAATCCTATCACAGCGGAAAAACAGACGATCTGAATGTGCTCATCGATGCAAATCCTCAATACAAATCCATTCACATAATTGGTTTCAGCTTAGGTGGAAATGTAGCCTTGAAATTCGCAGGTGAAACACCGACACACGAACGCGTAAAAAGCTGCATCGCCATAAGCGCTCCAGTTGACCTCGCTGGATCTTCTGCAGTTTTAAGTGAGCGGCAAAACATCTTGTATCTCAATCGATTCTTACGACAATTAAAAAGCAAAGCACTGGACAAAGCCAATCGTTTCACTGAATACAAGTTGAACGTGAAAGATTTACAAAACGTCAATAATTTCCACGATTTTGATAACATCTACACGGCACCTGCCCACGGATTTGCTGATGCCAACGATTACTATAAACGTTCGAGCTCGAAGCAATTTTTAGCCGCCATTAAAATCCCCACATTAATTATCAACGCATTGAACGATAGCTTTCTATCACCTTCTTGCTTTCCGATAGAAGAATGCAAACAAAATGCAAATCTGCATCTACTCACTCCACAATTTGGCGGTCATGTAGGATTTGCCAACGACACATTGATGAGAAAACAATTTTGGCACGAGCAGATTGCCAACGAATTTATAGCCAACTTTACCGCGTGAATTTTAAAGAACTCGGACTTAACGAACAACTCATTGAATCAATCTCATATATGGGATTTGATCAAGCAACGCCCATACAAGAAAGGGCGATTCCTCAAATACTTAACGGCAAAGACCTCATTGCCTGCGCCCAAACGGGAACAGGAAAAACCGCGGCCTTCATATTGCCCGTTATTCATCAACTGCTCGAAGGCGAGCGCAACCACATCATAAGTACGGTGGTGATTGTGCCTACGCGTGAATTGGCCATTCAGATCGACCAGCAAATACAAGGATTTAGCTACTTTACCGACATCGCTTCAATAGCCATTTATGGTGGTGGTGATGGCGATAATTGGGAGGAACAAAAGAAAGCCATCATGAATGGTGTTGACATCATCGTGGCAACGCCTGGAAAGTTTATCGCCCACCTAAACATGGGGTACATGGACTTGACGCAAGTTGGACACGTAATCCTTGACGAAGCTGACCGCATGCTAGACATCGGGTTTCATGACGATATTTTGCGCATTTTCAGTTACATGCCCAAACAAAGGCAAACGCTCATGTTTAGTGCAACAATGCCATCAAAAATCCGCGACTTGGCCTCGAAAATTTTAAAATCGCCAGAAGAAATAACCATCGCTATTTCAAAACCAGCAGAAGGCGTTTTGCAAGTCGTTTACCTATGCTACGACACGAAAAAAGCAGAATTCATCAAGTGGTTGATCAATGATAAGCCCTCGTGCAAGAGCATCATTATTTTCAGTTCTACAAAAAAAGAAGTAAGCGATACCGTGCGCACCCTTCGCAATAAAGAATATAAGGTTGAAGGCATTTCATCGGACTTGGTGCAAAGTGAGCGCGAAGCCGTTTTAAACCGTTTTCGCTCAAAAGAAACACGTGTTTTGGTAGCTACAGACGTGATGAGTAGAGGCATCGATATCAAGGACATTAACTTGGTGATCAATTACAATGTTCCGAGCGATGCAGAGGATTATGTGCACCGGGTAGGCAGAACCGCTCGGGCTGAAACAACAGGAATTGCCGTCACGTTGGTCAATCCTGATGATATGTACAAGTTCTTGCGCATCGAACGCTTAATCGAACGTGAAATCTTGAAAGTTCCAATTCCAGAGCAAATAGGTGAAAGTCCAACGTGGAGCCCGAATGCAAGCGGAAAGAAAGGCCCATCGCAAGGAGGAAAGGGAAAAGGAAAGAAATTCTTCAAAAAGAGAAACTAATTTCTCTCTATTAACGCCCTATTGCCCATGTCTTTTGATTCTTTAGGCCTTCCAAACTCACTCATTAAAGCGCTCGGAAAAGAAGGTTTTGCAAAGCCCTACCCTATTCAAGCGCAAGCTATTCCGCCAATACTAGCAAAGAAAGACCTGCTGGGAATCGCAAAAACGGGTTCGGGAAAGACCGCGAGCTATGTGTTGCCGATTCTTACGTTGCTTCAACACAAACCCGCACCAAAAAACCGTCATATCCAAGCTTTGGTATTGGTGCCAACCCGGGAGTTGGCTTCGCAGGTATTTGAAACATTCAAACTCTTTTCGGCTGCACTTTCCAACCCTATTAAGTGTTTGGCTGTATTTGGTGGAGCGTCAATCAATCCGCAGATGATTCAAATGCAAGGCGTTAGAGTGTTAATTTCTACGCCTGGCCGATTGATTGAACTCAAGGAATCCAACGCCATGAACTTGAGCGAAGTCGAACTATTTGTGTTGGACGAAGCCGATAAAATGCTCAATTTGGGATTTCGAGATGAGATGGACAAAATCTTGTCGTACCTGCCCCAAAGCAGGCAAAACCTTCTTTTTTCAGCCACATTGAGCAAAGAAATCGAAGGCATTCACCGTGTACTTCTTCGCAATCCGGTGGAAATAAAAATTGAAGAACAAGAAGACAGCATCGAACTCATCGATCAAGCGGCCTACCTCATCTTAGAAGAACAAAAAGGCCCATTGTTGCGATTCCTCATAAAAACGCAAGACCTAAAGCAGGTGTTGATCTTTACTTCTACAGTGTACAAAGCCGATCAAGTAGCCGAGAAACTCACCAAAAATGGATTTTCAGCAGAGGCCACGCACAGTAAAAAAAGCCAACGCGCACGGAATGTGGCGCTTGCCGATTTCAAAGAAGGCAAATTGAATGTATTAGTAGCCACAGATCTACTGTCACGTGGAATAGACATTGAACATTTACCCGTAGTCATCAACTACGAACTGCCTCGCTCGCCCAAAGACTTTATTCACCGCATCGGACGAACCGGTCGCGCAGAAAAGAAAGGCCAGGCCATCACGTTTGTTATGAAGGATGAACTTCACCATTTTAAAGTGATCCAGAAAAAAATGGGCAAATGGATTAAATTGACGTACACTGACGACCTCGATCTCAAAGGTTTTTAAGTTGTTTTAAGCCCAATTCAACATCTTTTGATGCTGCACAGTCAACAGGTCAACGTAATTCCATAAAAATCAGGTACCTTTGCCGCCAAGAAAATGATCGCTTTAGGTTATCTTCTGAGAACCTAGAGTAAATTTTAAATCAAAAACACGTAATGGCGAGATCGCAAGAAACTTTTAATAAGAAAGAAAAAGAGAAAAAACGTCTTAAAAAGAAACAAGATAAGCTCCTAAAAAAAGAAGAACGTAAAAGCAATTCTTCAGGAGGAGGTCTTGATAATATGATCGCCTGGGTTGACGAGAATGGTCAAATCGTTGACGAGCAACCAGATCCGACTAAAAAGAAAATAGAAATTGACATCGACAGCATCGAAGTGAGCGTTCCGAAAAAGGAAGCTGAAGAAGAAATGCCTGCCGAGAGAAAAGGAAAAGTTGAATTCTTCAACGACTCAAAAGGATTCGGATTTATCAAAGAAACCGATACTCAAGAAAAATATTTCGTTCACGTGAGTGAACTCATCGATGCCATCCAAGAAGGCGATAGCGTTGAGTTTGAACTTGAACGAGGGCCAAAAGGAATGAACGCAGTGCGCGTTAAACGCACATCGTAATTCGCGCATCCAAGCGATGAATCCCGAAAAAGATTTCGCAGCTGTAAACAAGGAACTTTGGAACAAAAAAACTGCGTTTCACGTCCAATCTGATTTTTACGACAATCAAAGTTTTATCGCAGGCCGATCATCTCTCAACTCCATTGAACTCGAGTTACTCGGTGATGTAAAAGGCAAAAGCATTCTCCACCTGCAATGTCATTTTGGCCAAGACTCTATCTCCATGGCTAGAATGGGCGCAAGCGTTACAGGGGTTGACCTATCAGATGTATCCATTGATCAAGCGAAGAAACTCGCATCGCAAACCAAAGCTGATGCATCGTTTATTTGCTGCAACATTTACGACCTTCCTAAGCACCTCGACACGCAATTCGACATTGTTTTCACAAGCTACGGCACCATTGGTTGGCTGCCTGATCTTGACAAATGGGCAGCTGTGATTGATCGGTTTTTAAAGCCCAAAAGCGAATTTATTATGGCGGAGTTTCATCCCTTTATCTGGATGTTTGACTCAGACTTCAGTAGAGTTAAGCACCGCTATTTCAAAGACAAACCCATCATCGAATGCAATGAAGGCACCTATGCTGATGACATTGCCGATGTAAACCTCAAGGAAATTACCTGGAATCATGGTCTGGCCGAAGTGCTAGGCTCTCTCCTTTCAAAGAACCTTAATATTCAAGCCTTTCGAGAATTCGATTATTCGCCTTATGATTGTTTCAACGATTTAATTGAAGTTGAAAAAGGTAAGTTTAGACTGCGAAATTTTGGCGACAAAATTCCCATGGTTTATGCAATAAAGGCTATCAAACCTTAAAACAATCCGCTAATATTCCCATCCTTGTCGATGTCGATCCGCTCAGCAGCAGGATTAGAAGGCAGCCCAGGCATGCGCATCATTTCACCTGTAATCGGGACTAAAAATCCAGCTCCAGCCGCAATTTCGATTTCTCGAATCGTTAGAGTAAATCCCGTTGGCCTGCCCAACAAATTTGGATCGTCTGATAGCGATTTTTGAGTTTTCGCCATGCAAATAGGCAGCTTTTCAAGGCCCAAATCTTTAATTTTCTTGAGGTCCTTTTGCGCAGTCGCTAAAATTTCGATGCCATCAGCACCATAAATTTTTGTGGCTATCTGCTCCATTTTTGATTCTACACTATCAGTCAGATTGTAGGTCGGAATGAAATCTCGCTCGCACGATTCAGCTGCCGTCACAACAGCCTCAGCAAGCTTCTCTGCTCCTTTACCCCCTTCGCCCCACACGTTGGCCAACACGGCTTTCACACCCAACTTTTTGCACGCCTCTTCTACTACCGCAATTTCTTCCTCAGTATCGAACGTAAATTGATTGATCGCCACGACCACTGGCAATCCAAAGTTTGCGGCATTCTCAAGGTGCTTCTCTAAATTCGGCAAGCCTCGCTTAACTGCTTCTGGATCGGGCTCATTTAATTCTTTGAGCGGCTTCCCTCCATGATATTTCAACGCCCTGAGTGTTGCTACAATAACGAGCGCTTTCGGACTTATTCCTGCCGCACGGCATTTGATATCCAAAAATTTCTCGGCCCCTAAATCAAAGCCAAATCCTGCCTCGGTGACAACATAATCACTCAACGACATGCCCATCTTCGTGGCGATCACAGAATTGGTTCCTTGCGCAATATTGGCAAATGGCCCACCGTGAATAATGGCTGGATTTCCTTCAATGGTCTGCACCAAATTTGGTTTGATGGCATCTTTCATCAATGCCGCCATTGCACCGTGTGCTTTCAAATCACGTGCATACACCGGTTGCTTGTCGAAAGTGTAACCAATAAAAATATTGCCCATCCGCGTTTTTAAATCTTCTAAATTCTCTGATAAACAAAGAATCGCCATGATTTCAGACGCTGCCGTAATGTCAAATCCTGTTTCGCGAGGCACACCCATCGTTGTTCCACCAAGTCCTACAATAATTTTTCGAAGTGCGCGATCATTCATATCCATCACACGTTTCCAAGCAATCGTGCGTGGGTCTAGCTTTATGGTACTCTTTTTATTTTGAATCGTATTATCGATCAGTGCTGACAATAAATTATGCGCCTTTTCAATGGCCGAAAAATCGCCTGTAAAATGAAGGTTGATGTCTTCCATCGGAAGCACTTGACTGTATCCACCGCCTGTGGCACCGCCTTTTATTCCGAAAACTGGCCCCAACGATGGCTCGCGCAGTACAACCGTAGTTTGTTTGCCGATGCGGTTCATGCCTTCCGAAAGCCCGATCGAAACAGTCGTTTTACCTTCTCCTGCTGGTGTTGGCGAAATGGCAGAAACAAGAATCAAATTAGACGATTTGAGTTTCTGTTGATCGATGTAAGTCAGAGGCAACTTGGCTTTGTAACGGCCATATGGCTCAATCAATGTTTCATCAATCCCCAATTTTTGGGCTATTTCAACGATGGCTTTCAGCTCAACGCTGTGCGCAATATCTAAATCTGTCATAGTTTTGAAATGTGATGTAAATCTAGCATTTGCTAACGGGAATAGTAAATGGCGACTTGAAAGTAGTTTTAAACAGGTTTTCATTCCATGTTGGCGAATGCAGCTACCTTTGATGCATGTCTCAAAAACCTTCTGAAACCCTGTTCAATGGATTGCCAACGATCGATGTTCGTTCACCCGCTGAATATGAAAAAGGTCATGTATTTGGGGCTGTGTCGATGCCAATGTTTAGCAATGAAGAAAGGCACGAAGTTGGGTTAATGTATAAAACCAAAGGCCAACAAGAATCCATAAAAGTTGGTCTCGACTTGGTTGGTCCAAAGATGAGTTCATTCATCGATCAAGCGAAAGAAATTGCCCCTCAGGGAGAATTAAATATCTATTGCTGGCGCGGTGGATTGCGCAGCGGATCACTTGCGTGGCTTTTGAAAACCGCGGGGTTTCAAGTAAACACCATCGCAGGTGGATACAAAGCTTGGCGCAAGGAAGTAATGGAATTGCTCACTGCTGAATATCGCCTCTTAACCTTGGGCGGATTTACTGGAGTAGGAAAAACTGAACTACTGACTGCGCTCAAGAAAAAAGGCGAACAAACAATTGACCTTGAAGCCCTTGCCAATCACAGAGGTTCAGCCTTCAGTCCTTCAAGCAATAAACAGCCGAGTTCTGAGGAGTTTGAAAATCAACTGGCGCATCAGCTGCTTCAAATGGACAGAACAAAATCCATATGGATCGAAGATGAAAGCAAACTCATTGGACACGTCTATGTGAATATGAATTTTCATAAAAGCATCAAACAAGCGCCTCTCATTTTAATTATCCGCCCGGCAGAAGAACGTATTGCCTCATTGTGCGCGCTTTATGGCGAAAGTGACATGGGCGACTTAAAGCACGCTTTCAAAAAAATTGAACGCAGAATTGGCGGGCAATACCTCATTGCTGCTTACAACTACATCGATGAAGGAAACCTAGAGGCTGCTGCTAAAATCGCGGTGCACTACTACGACAAATCATATTTGAACAGCATGGGAAAAGTAAAGCGAGACCCTGCATTAACGATAAGCTTAAAAGGAAAGTCAAACGAGGAAGGAGCTGAAATTTTAATACAATGGATGAAGGAAAACGAAACGAAACTCTTCGGTTAACACAGTACAGCCATGGTTCAGGTTGTGGCTGTAAATTAGCGCCTGAAGACCTGAATAGGATACTACAAAACGCCCGAACTTCGGCCGATGAGGTGAACTTACTCATCGGTAACCACACGTCTGATGATGCAGCTGTGATTGACATCAACGATGGACGCGCACTGATTTCCACAACCGACTTTTTTATGCCCATAGTGGACGATGCTGAAGATTTCGGAAAAATCGCGGCAGCCAACGCCATAAGTGATGTATATGCCATGGGCGGAAAGCCACTCACGGCAATTGCAATTTTGGGATGGCCCATCGAAACACTCGGCACAGAGAGTGCGATGCGCGTATTGAAAGGCGCTAAAAGCATCTGCCAGGAAGCGCAAATCAGTCTATCAGGTGGACACAGCATCGAAAGTAAGGAGCCGTTCTTCGGACTGTGTGTCACTGGAATTATTGCGCATGAACACATTAAAACCAACGCAGGTGCTCAACCGGATGATTTGATTTACTTGACAAAACCAATCGGTGTGGGCATCATCGCGACTGCGCTGAAGAGAGGACTTGCCAGTGAATCAGAAATTGCACTCGCAACATCATTGATGGTAAAGTTAAACCGTGTTGGTGAGGTACTTGGCAAAGAAAAAAGCGTGCACGCCCTCACAGATGTTACCGGTTTTGGTTTGATGGGGCACTTGATTGAGATGTGCGAAGGGGGTGAAATCAGCGCAGAATTAGTATTTGAGAGCGTTCCACTGATCGATGATGCAATGCTCGAAACTTACCTCAGCAAATTTGTCATGCCAGACAATACGATGCGAAATTTTAAAGCCTTCGCCAGCAAAACATCAAAATTGAGCGCGCGTCAACTACAACTCCTTTGTGACCCGCAAACCAGCGGAGGCTTATTGATTGCTGTTTCTCCGAATGATAAAGAGCGGATTGAACGCATTTTAAAAGATCACCAATGCCTTTACAAGCCAATTGGCACCTTCCTCCATCAAGGAGATTTGACGGTGAGTGTTGTTTAGAATACGATACCTACAGGACAATGGTCACTTCCTTCCACATCGTCTAGAATAAATGCATCTGCAAGTTTTGGAGCAAGCGCCTGACTGACTAGGAAATAGTCGATGCGCCATCCGATGTTTCTCGCACGTGCATTTGCCCTAAAACTCCACCACGAAAACTTCTCTTGGTCAGGATAAAATTGGCGAAAAGAATCTACAAACCCTGCCTTGATTAGCGCGTCCATCCCGTCAATTTCTTTTTGGGTGTAACCGGGTGATTTATCGTAATTGCTCTTGTCGTTTTTAATATCGAGCGGTTTGTGCGCAACGTTTAAATCACCACATACAATCGCAGGCTTTTCCTTTTGCAGCTCAGACACAAAATTTAAAAAATCACGGTCCCATTGCACGCGATAATCGAGTCGTGCCAATTCATTTTGCGAATTTGGAGTGTACACTGTAACCACCCAAAAATCATCAAATTCAGCGGCAATCACACGCCCTTCATGGTCGTGCTCATCAATTCCCATGTCGTAGATTACTTGTTTGGGTTCTGTCTTTGATAGTATGGCTGTTCCCGAATAGCCTTTTTTTACAGCGCTATTGCTGTAAAGGTGGTAGTCGATTCCAAAAAGTGTTTCTCGCACCTGATCGTCTTGCGCCTTTGTTTCTTGCAGGCACATAATATCTGGATCTAATTCTTGCACCTTTTCTAAAAAGCCTTTCCCTGCGGCCGCTCGAATACCATTCACATTCCAAGAAATCAATTTCATTTCCCTTAATTTTCGCTAAAAATAGTGCTATTCATCAGCATTCAAAGTCAATTGCAAAATCATCCTAACGCATGACCCATATCACCTTAACAAAAACCAATTAACTCACTGTAAATCAAAACTTTGGTTTAATAAAACAAGAAGGTTTTAAAAACCTCATCACCACCTTCGTTATGCTCCTCTTCTCTGTTCAATCTATGGCAATACCCGTAAAGGTTAAGTTCAAAATACTCGATGAGAATGGGGAAGCGTTGAAAGGATCAACCATAAGAGTTTACGACAACAACCGGCTCATTGGAATGAAATAAAATGCTCCTGCAAAAGTGGTGTGGAAGCTTGAATCAACCAGCTACTATACCATCGAAATATCTTTGAATAAGTATGTGAGTAAACGCATTGCCTTTTTAAACACTGTTGACGATCAAGTTGAGGACATACTTGATAACCGCTTTGTCATTTTTGTAGAGCTCGAGTATCGAAGTAAATATGCCAAGCATAAGAATGCCGACTACATTACCGATTACCCATCAGCGATTGCAGAATTTAATAGTGCACAAGGAGTGTTTGACTACAACGAAAAATACTGGATAAGTACCCGTCTGCATTACAGACAATTAGAAAACTCGAAGAATGTTTCTGAGTTCAAAATGAACGAAAGCTAGTATACTAAAAGATCAAACTAATTTTCACAGTCTCGCTGCGAAGTGCCGAGGCTATTACGCCAGAATAAACGCCTGATTCTAGACCGAGTTGATCGAGATCTATTCCTTGATTATTGGCATCAAGTGATGATTGGTAAACTACGTTTCCCCCTAATCCTAAAAGACTAAAAGACCCATTGAAGTTCTTTGGTAAGCCTTTGAAATAAATCTTGTTTGATGTTGGGTTGGGATAAACGCTGAACTGTTTGTCTTCTTCAACTTGCGTGTAACTGAGTTCTATAATTCCTAAAGCTTCTTCACTTCCGTCATAGTCAGTTTGCTCCAATTTAAACAACGTGTTCGTCTCAACATTCGAAACAATTACTGAATAATCGTTTCTGACATTTGAATTTCCACTCGCTAATACTACCTGAGCCAACTGCCAATTTACACCATCTTCTGACCGATAAATAGAGAAATAATCATTGTTGTGTTCGGTTGCCGTTGACCACTTCAACTCTGCATCACTTCCATTAATCTCACCTTCAAAACGAATCAATTCTACAGGTAAAATCTCACCCCCGTATGAAATCGGACCATTTAGAGGGCCATCTCCAGCTGTCCAAACATTTGAATTGCAAATACTAATGAGTGTCGAAGAACCTCCACCAGCTGTACTTTTCCGAACAATTCCACCTGTTTGAATACTCAATATGGAGTTACAAGGAAGCTCAAGCTTATTTCCATTAGAGAATTGTAAAATTCCTGTTACATCCAAAATAATTGGCAATCCGCAAGCTTGCAGGTTGTATTGATTTGTCACAGAAACAGTGTTGCCTGAGCGAACTAAAATTGTATCTCCGCATGTAGGGATTCTATTTACACCGTCACAGCTCCAAGTGTTTACGTTGCCCCAATCACCAGTAACCAATGACTCACATTGTTGAGAATAACCAATTGACGACAGCAATGTAATTAAACTTACGCCTAATGCATTTTTAAACTTTTTAAAGTCGAATACCATATAAGTTTGTTAAACGTAAATTTTGACTGAAGGTTTTGATTTCTGCTTACTTCTCATTAGGTCTAACGCATATTCTCGATTTCGAAGGATACGATCACATGCTTTTTTTGATGATTCTTATTGCTGGCATCAGAATAAAGCAATGGAAAAATCTACTCGGTCTAATTACAGCATTCACTATTGGTCATTCGATCACCTTGGCAATCGTTACATTGAATTCACCCCTACTAAGCTCAAATGTAGTGGAGTTTTTTATTCCAATCACTATTCTTTTGACAGGCATAAACAACTTAGTGTTTAAATCGACATCAATTATTATTAAACTTTCGCTCACTCTGATCTTTGGGCTGATCCACGGAATGGGCTTTGCCTCGTACCTTTCAGCACTTTTACCCCAAACTGAATCGCTGTGGAAACCACTGCTCTACTTCAATTTGGGAGTTGAGGCCGGACAAATTGTATTTGCTTCAGCTTTTATCGGACTTTTGTCGATTTGGCAGTTTGTGTCAAAAAACAGCATTCGAACAATACAAAACATTATTTCTGCCGCTGGCATTGCGATATCCCTATTTTTAGCCCTTTCAAATTGGCCCTTTTTATGAAGCATTATTACATTTTTATTGGTTTCCTACTTGCAGCAAGCGCTGTTCAAGCGCAACAAGATTTTTCACAACTTGGCACGGAACTGCCAACTCCAAATGCTTACCGCACAGCGTCTGGCGCCCCTGGTCACGAGTATTACCAACAAAAAGCCGATTACAGCATTGATGTAATTCTTGATGATAACAAGCAACGCATCGATGGCAAAGAAACCATTACCTACACCAACAATTCGCCCGATCAACTCTCTTATTTATGGCTGCAGCTCGATCAAAACATGCGCGCCAGAGACTCAGACACCAAAAAAATTCGCACCATGTCGCTGGATGAAGGTGCCAGCTACAGCGACATCAAGGGACTACACAACGACTTTGACGGTGGCTTCAAATTAATGAAGGTAACCGATGTTGATGGCAACCAAATGAAATACACAGTGGTGAAAACCATGATGCGTGTAGACCTGCCTAAGCCTTTGAAATCCGGTGAAGCCACATCCTTGAAAATCGAATATTGGTATAATATCAACGATCGAAAAGAAATTGGCGGTCGTTCAGGATTGGAGTACTTCGAAGAAGAAGACAACTACCTCTACACCATCGCGCAGTTCTTTCCAAGAATGTGTGTATATAATGAGGTTGAAGGTTGGCAAAACAAACAATTTTTGGGTCGGGGCGAGTTTACACTGCCCTTTGGTGATTACACCGTAAACATCACTGCTCCAGATGATCACATTGTTGGAGCCACAGGAACACTTCAAAATCCTGACCAAGTACTTTCCTCGGCTCAAATAGAGCGACTAGAACAAGCCAAGTCAGCTTCGAAACCGGTGATGATTGTCAACCAGAAAGAAGCAGAAAAGGCGGAAAAAGGAAAGCCAAATGGAAATAAAACATGGACATTTAAGGCAGAAAACGTAAGAGACTTTGCATTTGCTTCATCACGAAAATTCATCTGGGATGCCATGGGAATCGATGTAGATGGAAAAGAAGTCATGTGCATGAGTTACTATCCGAAAGAGGGTAATCCGCTTTGGGAAAAATACAGCACCGAAGTAGTTGCACATACCATTCGCACGTATAGCAAATACACCATCCCGTATGCCTATCCGGTGGCCATTTCAGTCCATACAGACAGAATCGGAATGGAATACCCAATGATTTGCTTCAATGGCGGTCGTCCTGAAGCAGATGGAACATACTCTGAGGGTACGAAATACGGCATGATTGGCGTGATCATTCATGAAGTCGGCCACAACTTCTTCCCGATGATTATCAATTCAGACGAGCGTCAGTGGACGTGGATGGACGAAGGATTAAACACCTTTGTGCAGTACCTCACCGAAGTAGAATGGGACCCGAATTATCCATCGAGACGAGGCAACCCTGCAAAAATTGTAGATTATATGAAGGGTGACCAATCAACTATCTCGCCCATTATGACTAATAGTGAAAGCATTTTTCAATTTGGCAACAACGCTTACGGAAAACCTGCCACCGCATTGAACATCCTAAGAGAAACCATTTTAGGTCGTGAACTTTTCGACTTCGCTTTCAAAACCTACGCTGAACGATGGGCCTACAAACATCCCACGCCAGCTGACTTTTTCAGAACCATGGAAGATGCTTCAGGCGTTGACCTCGATTGGTTCTGGCGCGGGTGGTTTTATGGAACCGATCCGGTAGACATCTCAATAGATGAGGTAAAATTGTTCACCATAAACACCAGAGATCCACACAAAGAATTGGCGTATGAAAAAGCCCTCAAAGAAACTGAACCTGAGTTCTTAGGTGAGCTCATCAATGCAAAAACCATTACATCACCGGTAATAGACCAAAAACCTGAGCTTCAAGATTTTTACAACAAATGGGACCGCTATGAAGCGACTGCCTATGACCGCGAACAATACCAAAACCTCATCAAAGGTTTAACGGATGAAGAACAGCAAATTCTAGGATACGATTGGAATTATTATCAAATCAAGTTTTCAAATCAAGGCGGACTTCCAATGCCGATTATTCTAGAATTCATCTATGAAGACAATTCAAAAGAACGGCACTACATTCCAGCTGAAATTTGGAAGATGGATGATGAACAAGTGAGCAAAGTCTTTTACTCAAAGAAAAAGCTCAAAGAGGTGATTCTCGATCCAAACTTGCAAACAGCGGATATCGACAGAAGCGATAATTATTGGCCAGATCGCATCGAACAAAGCAGGTTTGAGTTGTATAAAAATAGAGGTCGATACTACAGCAAAGATGACCTAAACCCAATGCAAAAAGCAACAAAAAAGTAACGGCTCCACCGCCAAAAGAATACTTCATACAAACTTGAGGTGTCAGAATGTCTGAAATCTGAAATTGGAATGATTTTGTAGCATCCGTTACAAACGATCAAACAACAATGAAAACACTTAGAATTCCCTTTTACCTCGGCATCATCGCTGTTCTTTTATCCTCGTGTGGTTACAATGGCATGGTTGACAGAGACGAAACTGTAAGTAAAACTTAGGCTGACGTGCAGGCACAATACCAACGCAGGTCTGACCTTATTCCAAACTTGGTAAGTACCGTTAAAGGCTATGCCGACTTTGAGCAACAAACCTTGACTGATGTGATTGAAGCACGGTCAAAAGCAACGAGCATGAATATCAATGCTGACGAAATCACGCCAGAAAACATCGCTAAATTTCAATCCGCACAATCTGAATTAAGTGGTGCATTATCACGATTATTAGTAACTGTTGAGCGCTATCCTGATCTTAAAGCAAATCAAAACTTCCTGGAACTTCAAGCCCAGCTCGAAGGAACAGAAAACAGAATTGCTGTTTCGCGCCAAAAATTCAACGAGTCAGTGCAAGACTACAACAGCTTCATCCGAAGTTTCCCAAGGGTGATTTACGCGGGCTGGTTCGATTTTGAGAAGAAAGGCTATTTCGAGGCCGATGCCGGAACAGAAAACGCTCCAAAAGTTGAGTTTTAATGTTTGAAAAACCTCCATTTTCTGAAAAGGAAGAAGCGAAAATCATTGCTGCAATAAAATCTGCTGAAAAGAAACCTCAGGAGAGATAAAGGTTCACATCGAGCCCCATTGCACTGGCGATGCGTATGAAAAAGCAGTTTAAATTTTTGAAAAACTGAAGTTGACTGCTACTGAGCAACGCAATGGTGTTTTGATTTTTGTAGCACTAAAAGACAAGAAGTTTGCAATCATTGGCGACATAGGAATCAATGAAAAAGTGCCAAAGCACTTTTGGCAAGAAACCAAAGACCTAATGATCGGCCACTTTAAAGACGGAAGAATTGCCGATGGAATTGTAGAAGGTATCCTGGATGCTGGCATGCAACTTCAAACCTATTTCCCTTTCCACCACTCCGATGAAAACGAATTAAGCGATGATATTAGCTATGGAAAATCTAATTAAATACATCGCGGCTACGTTCATTGTTTTGTTGATCTCAATCGCAGGATTTTCTCTTGATGTGCCCCAAAAACCGAACAGGTTGGTCAATGATTACGCGAATATCCTATCCAAGTCGCAAGTCCAAAACCTCGAGCAAAAACTGGTTCAATACGACAAAGAAACTTCCACTCAAATAGCCTTAGTAACGATTAAGTCGCTGGAAGGCGATGATTTGTTTGACTATTCTCAGCGCCTCGCTGAAGCGTGGGGTATTGGTGGAGGAAAAAACGATAACGGAGTGCTGTTGCTGATTTCTTATGACGATCGAAAGATCAGAATACATACCGGTTATGGTGCTGAAGGCGCACTACCCGATGCCATTTCAAAGCGAATCATAGAAAATGAAATCAAACCGGCCTTCAAAACAGGTGACTATTACGGTGGAATCGCATCGGGCATAAACGCCATGACGCAAGCATTGGCTGGCGAATACACTGCCGAGCCAGTTAAAGAGAAACGTGGACTTCCATACGGGATTTTTATATTCTTAGCCATCTTCATCCTCTTCAGTCTTTTCGGAAGAAAACGAAAATATACCGGTTACGGAAACAGTGGCAGACGCTACTACGGCACACCATTTATCGGTGGATTTGGAGGCGGCTCAGGTGGCTTCGGTGGTGGTTCAGGAGGATTTGGTGGTTTCGGTGGCGGGGGCTTTGGTGGCGGGGGCGCCAGCGGTGGTTGGTAATTTCACCGCGTTGCGTTCACCGCGCGATGCAGTTTTGACAATTTCCACAGGTCGAACCAAAGCAAATTAGGCGCTGCACTTTTCAAACTGCGCATAATCGGTTTTTCAAAAAGCATGATCGCGGTAGCTGCCGCTGGTGCTAATCTTAATCGTTCAAGTTTTCGGTAAAACTTTACTAACTTAATACTCTCATCCACTTGATCGCTAGCCATCAATTGTGCAAGATTAGTGACTGCATTTAACGATTTCTCTAAAAAAACATCAACCGCCTCAATTCCAATGTGCTCGATGGGATTGTCGATATGCGAAATTGAATATCCCTTTCGCTTCAAATTCATGGCAAACAAGGTGTCTTCGTGCCCATAGCCTTTCACCTCTTCATCCATTCTTATGGCTTCAAACACCGATTTCTTAACCATGAAATTATTAGTCATAAATGACTTGTATGGGGCATTGACTCGTATGTCAACAGGTATTTCTTCCCTTGCCATTCCGCAGTACCAATGAAAATGCAAGTCTGCCTCAACGGGTCGATCTTCTTGATACACACGACCTCCATAAACCACATCATACTGTCTAATAGCTGCGTATTTTGACAGGTAATCATCTCGAACAACCTTTCCATCACAATCTAAAAAAATCAGGTTCTCGTACTGAGCCATGTTAGCCATTACATTTCTTACCGCACTTCTGCCCAAATTGACTTCAGATTCCTCATAAACCACGTTTTCTAAACTCGAAACACTCGCGTTTAAGGCGCGAAAGTGAACCGAACTTTTGTCGTCTAAACAAATAATCTCAGCAGGTTGAGTCAAGGTGACTGTCAAGGCTGATAAGTCTTTGACAAATGCCCTCACATCAAAATTGTGGATAGGAATAAGAATGCTCAGCATGCTTAGTCTTGGTCTTGCAGCGGTGGCTTATTGGCTGTATTTTCAATCAACGAATCGGTGATCCTTCCGGCATCGCATCGCAATGTGCGGTTTCCATATTTACTCATTAGAGCGTAATCGTGCGTTGCCATTAAAATCGCCCTTCCCGACTGACTAATGTCGTAGAGCAACTTCAAAATGTTATCAGACGTTTCTGGGTCTAAATTTCCTGTGGGCTCGTCTGCCAAGATCAAATCTGGATCGTTGATCAGAGCGCGCGCTATGGCTACTCTCTGTTGCTCACCACCGCTCAATTCATAAGGCATTTTAAATCCTTTGGTTCCCAATTCTACCTTTTCAAGCACTTCTTCGATGCGTTCCTTCATCATTTTTTTGTCTTTCCAACCGGTGGCCTTCATCACAAAAATTAAATTCTCAGCAACAGATCTATCTGTGAGAAGCTGAAAATCTTGAAAAACAATGCCTAGCTTCCTTCTCAAAAATGGGATTTGCTTGCTTTTGAGCTTACGAAGGTCAAATTCACCTATCTTACCTTCACCTTCTGTCATAGGCAACTCACCGTACAAAGTTTTTAAAAGGCTGCTCTTTCCCGTTCCTGTTTTACCGATGAGGTAAATGAACTCGCCTTTGTTGATATCGAAATTCACATCCGATAAGACCAAGTGTTTATCGATGTAAATATTGCAGTTGGTAATTGATACGATAGCTTCCATAATAGTATTGTCAAAAATAAGCGGTGCTAGTAGAGAAATAATAGACGATAATAATAGTTGCCGACAGGTGCAATGTGAAAAAGTAAACGATGAAGATAGGACTGATCAGCGACACGCACGGACACATGGACGAACGCATTGCGCACCATTTAGAGTATTGCGATGAAATATGGCACGCGGGAGATGTGGGAAAAGCATCGGTTTTAGACGACCTTCAAAAAATTGCACCTCTGCACGCAGTGTATGGAAACATAGACGGCACGGAAGTGCGAAACAGAACTACCGAAACCATTATTCTTGACCGGCAAGGGCTCACCATTGCGATGACGCACATCGCTGGTGCATTCGGAAAATACAATCCTAGCACTAGAGAGTTGATCCGCATTCACAAGCCAGGACTTATGATCTGCGGGCATTCTCACATTTTGAAAATAAAATTTGACTCAGAAAACAACCTGCTCTTTCTCAATCCCGGTGCGGCAGGACGGAGCGGTTTTCACCACATCAGAACCCTTTGTCGTTTTGATATAATTGAAGGTCAAGTGCAAAATATGGAAGCCATTGAACTCGGTTCGCGATCATCGCAAGCGGTCTACTGACTTAATTAAATCTTCATCTTTCTTTACTCCACGCAGGGCTAACCACAATAAAATCAAGTTAACCACAGGAAAAACTACCGGCAGTTCATAACTCATAGTCAAGTCGCCAACAGCAGAAAGTGATTGAATATTATTGTAATGATCAAATGCAAAACCAAGAATTACCAATATCGATAGCATCATCGACAACTTGATCAGATTCATTTGCTGCTTTCTCTTTTTAAAAGTGAGTAGCGAAACCAAAGTGATGCCAAGAAAAAAGACAATTAAGGCAGTGGCAAACATCGTGTGCAAGGATTCTTCTTCAAAAGAGAATGCTTGAAATACGACAATTGTATTTTCGATGTCGTAGCTTACCCACGGTAGAAATAGTGAAATCATGCCGAGAAGCAGTGCTAAAAGAATGTAGAGCGATTGAATTCGTTGGATCATTTAATTGTAAATTGAGTGCAAAAATTACAAATCAATCGCTACGTGTATTAAAAACTATTCTATTATTGCAGTGCGGTTCTACGCAATTGATCATTTACGCTCACTTCCCGATTTCTTAACCAATAACATGACTTCGGAGTGGGTTCTCAAATTTTTACTTTTTGATTGATATCAGTTATCAACATTTACATTTATGTACGACATCATTGAACTGAACGAAAAACTCGTTTCAGAATTAAAAGAGATCGCGAAAGATCTTAACATCGGCAAATACGAAAAGCTTAAGAAACAAGATTTGATTTATCAAATCCTCGACACTCAAGCTTTAATGCCCACCAAAGAAGCTCCAAAGCCCGTTACCACAAAGCCAGCCGATAATAAGTCTTCTGAAGATAACGCACCAAAGCGAGAGCGAAGAAGAATGCCAAAACCAGCACAAAACGGCCCTAGTGAGCCAAAAGAAGCCGTGAAAGAGGATAAAACACCACAAGCAATGGAGAGCAAATCGCCACAGCCTGAGCGGGTCAGAGAAGAACGACCAGAACGCAAAAAGCCCGAGCACAGAGAGCAAAAGGAGCCGAGAGAACAACGCGAACCTCGTGAGCAAGGAGAGCCGCGTGCTCAAAAAGATAATAGACCATCAAATGGCGAAGATCGCGGTCCACGTCAAGACGATAGACGCAACCAAAACGAGGATCGACCGAAAAACGAGGATCGACCAAGAAACGATGACCGACCAAGAAACGAGGATGGAGATCAAAACGAAAATTCAGACCGTCAACCAAACAGAACAAAAAAAGAGAAGTTTGAGTATGTCTACAACTTCGATGAAATTGTAAGTGCTGAAGGCTGCCTTGACATCATGAAAGAAGGCTACGGCTTTCTGCGTTCAGCAGACTACAGTTACCTTTCATCACCCGATGATGTGTATGTTTCTCAATCGCAAATCAAACTCTTTGGCCTGCGCACAGGCGATACGATTAAAGGCACCATTCGTCCTCCAAAAGAAGGCGAAAAGTATTATCCACTTATTCGAATCGAGAAAATTAACGGACTTGACCCTGCTCAAGTAAGAGATCGCGTTCCTTTTGATTACTTGAAGCCTCTCTTTCCAGAAGAGCGATTCACCTTAACAGGACACAGAAAACAAACGATGTCATCGCGCATCATCGACCTCTTCACTCCTATTGGGAAAGGTCAGCGCGGATTGATCGTGGCACAGCCAAAAACAGGTAAAACAGAAATCTTAAAAGAAGTGGCTAACGCCATCGCGTTGAATCACCCCGAGGTGTATTTGATGATTCTTTTGATCGATGAACGTCCTGAAGAAGTAACCGACATGGAGCGCAGTGTAAATGCCGAAGTCGTAGCATCGACATTCGATGAGCCTGCTGACCGACATGTGCGTGTTTCGAACATCGTGCTTGAAAAAGCAAAACGTTTGGTAGAATGCGGCCATGACGTGGTTATCCTTCTTGACTCGATCACGCGATTGGCAAGAGCTTACAACACTGTTTCCCCGGCTTCAGGCAAAGTATTGACAGGTGGTGTTGATGCGAATGCATTGCACAAGCCGAAACGCTTCTTTGGAGCTGCTCGAAACATCGAAAATGGTGGCTCTTTAACCATTATCGCTACTGCACTTACTGAAACCGGTTCTAAAATGGACGAAGTAATCTTTGAAGAATTCAAAGGAACAGGTAACATGGAGCTTCAGCTGGATAGAAAATTGAGCAACCGAAGGGTATTCCCAGCGATTGACTTGGTTGCATCAAGCACCAGAAGAGACGATCTATTGGTAGATAAAGAAACACTGCAGCGAATTTGGATTTTGAGAAAGCACTTGACCGATATGAATACGGTGGAGGCAATGGAATTCTTGAAGCAACAAATGGCTCATACCAAATCAAATGAAGAGTTCCTCATCTCGATGAACGGATAATCTTAATTGAACTTAATAATGGCTTGTCTTAAACCAAACATTTGTTTGCTTTGACAAGCCATTTTTTTATCATGAAAAACCCAATCGTAAATATCTCCATCACCGCGGCAATGACCTCCATCATTGGGAAGATGCTCTACTTCATCTTTCTCGCGCCTGACGAGACCTACGACATGTTTACGCGGTTCTTTTACCTGCTGTGTTTCTTAGTGGCACTTTTTGTTGGATTGCGGATTTGGAAATTGAATAATAGACAAGCACCTTTTACGGATGACGTTAAAAACGGAATGAAGATCGTATCGATTTACGCGCTTATCATATCGTCATTTACCTTTCTATTCTATAAATTCATCAACCCAGCCTATTTTGCTGAAAAAATTCAACAAGCTATGGATGCAGTGGCTAATGCTGGTTCAAGTGAAGCCGAAATAGAGCAAGTAAAAAACACCGCCTCATTTGTGTTTAACGCTTTCACACATTCCACACTTACCTTATTCGGATTAATGGTGATCGGTTTTTTCTACACGCTGGTAATCGCCTTGTTGTTCAGATACCAACCAAAGGCATTCGGACTTTAATCCACTAACGTTTTCCCAAAAGCATCCACGTCAATTCCGCCAAAGTTACCTGAACTCATCATCAGCAAATTCGCATGGTGAAAATCAAGTTGTTGGAGGCGTGCTTTAAGCTTGTCAGAATTCGTAAATACTTCTATATCAGATCGGCCAAACGCACGCTTTACCTCGTCAGTTGAAATGGCTTCCAATTGCTTTTGTGCCAACGTTTCCTCTTTAAAAAACACAATGGAGATGTCTGCTTCAGCCATTGTTCCTTCGTATTCCAATAAAAACTCCTTTGTTAAACTGCTGAAAGTGTGTAGCTCCATGCACGCGATCAATCGTCTTTCAGGCCATTGCATTTTCACAGCCTTCACCGTAGCTTCTAACTTGGAGGGCGAATGGGCAAAATCCTTATAGACAACCGTTTCATTGTTTCGCGCAATTTCTTCGAGCCTTCGGGCAGCGCCTTTAAAATCTTTGATGGCATCGTAGAAATCGTCTTCGTCAATTCCCAATGACTCGCACACCATTAGTGCTCCGTTTAGGTTTTGAAGGTTGTGTTCTCCAAAAACCGACACCTCTGCTCGTTCAGGCCCTCTCATGATCAATGACTTTCCATTTTCAATGATGTATTCGGGTGTTTCATACGGGCGCAAATCCAGGTGCTGTCCATATTCATTGACTGTTTCATCCAAGGTTTCATCAGCTTGACAATAAATAAGAATTCCATCATCCATCATTTGATCGACAAACACCTCAAACTGTTCGAGGTAGTTTTCAAACGTTGGAAACACATTGATATGATCCCACGCGATGCCTGAAATAAGTGCAATGTGCGGATCGTAAAGGTGAAATTTAGGTCTTCGATCGACCGGTGAACTCAAGTACTCGTCTCCCTCAAGAACAATTACTGGAGCGTCTGACAATTTTACCATGGTTTCAAAGCCTTCAATCTGCGCGCCAACCAAATAATCAAACTCCATGTTTAACTTCTTAAGCACGTGCAGAATCATCGAGGTAATCGTGGTTTTCCCATGGCTTCCAGCGATCACCACTCGCTCTTTATGAAGCGATTGCTGATAGATAAACTCAGGATAGGAATAGACCAACAAGTCCAATTGTTGCGCTTTCAAAAGCTCAGGATTGTCTTCTCTGGCATGCATTCCGAGAATGACCGAGTCAATATCCTCGGTGATGCGCGCATCGTTCCATCCCATCGCTTCAGGCAGTAAGCCGTACTTTGCCAACCGCGAACGTGACGGTTCAAATATCTGATCGTCTGAACCGGAAACCACATGACCGTTCTCTTTCAACGCGATGGCCAAGTTGTGCATGGCCGCGCCACCAATGGCGATGAGGTGAATACGCATCTTTATTTAGTTTGAAGCCAAAGTAGCAACTAGCAGTTAATTGAATGCCAAATTAATATGGCATAATAAACATCGAATTCTTTATAACAAATCATCAGAACGAGTCCTAATCGTTACTATAATTAAAATTTATTGTTAACTTCGATCAATTCAAACTTTAAACACTATGAAGAAAAATTCTACTCTAAATCAAACGTTGCTTAAGAGATTAAAATCTTACGCACTCACAGCAGGAGCCATAGCGGGCGCTGCTACAGTTTCTGATGCGCAAGAAGTTATCTATACTGATGTTGATCCGGATCAGCAGGCAACCGCTGCGGGAGATTCTATTTACCTTGACCTGAATAATGATGGAACGGATGATTTCTTGTTTTTTGCCAACTCATTTACCTTCGCTTCGGGTTCTGTTCAACGCGTATTTGTTTCTCCTTTGGGTGATAATGCTGTTCAAGCATCACTTTCAGGATCATACGCATACCCTTACGTGCTGCCCGCTGGAAATGCTATTGACGCGAATCAATCTTGGCAAAACATCGGTTACGATCAAACCATGGCGTGGCAAACATTTGCCTCAACGTTCTCGGGCGAATACGGCAACTGGATTAATGTAACAGACGGTTATTTGGGCCTTCGCCTTGATCTTGATGGACAAACACATTACGGATGGGCTAGATTTGACGTTTCAGCTGGCGTGGCCACACTAAAAGATTACGCCTTGGAATCGCTTGCATGCCTTGGAATTGAAGCGGGAAGCCAAACAAGCCTTACCGCAACATCTGCAGCTTCAGTGAGCGCTGTTGTGGGAACTGATGTAGGTGATGCTAGCAATGGAACCGACCTTGAAATCGACATCACCATCAATGCTGGAGGTGACGCCAACGTGAGCGAATACCGCATTTTTGTTGTGAAAGCTGAAAACGCATCTGCATTTGATCAAGCAGCAGCCGAAGCGGTAGCCGCAGGAAATTACACAGCCGTTGCTCCTACGGGTGCTGCTATCAACTTAACATTAGACGCTGCTGCGAATGATGTTGACGGTGAAGCAATTACCAGCAATAGAACCTATAGAATCTTTGTTTGGAGTGGCGCTAACTGCGATGACTCTCAGTTAAACACATTGTCTGCTCCATCAGAAGAGGTTTCACTTGAATGGCCAGCAGGCTTAAATGAAAGCAACATCCCTGGCCTAAGCATTTTCGCAAACGGTTCAGTGTTGAACATCACCAACTACAGTACCGACAACGCCAATAAAATGCTCAGTGTTTATAACACAAATGGCCAATTGGTAGCTACAGAAACTATTTCAGGTGCTAGTTCTTCAGTTCAACTCAACCTAGCTTCTGGTCTGTACATTGTAACCATGAATGTGAATGATGCACCACATTCGCACAAGGTGTTCATCCAGTAATTAGATCTGATATTATTTTTACAGGCATCGCTTTCTTAGCGATGCCTTTTTTATTTTACGTATTGAATAACCACTATGACGGAAGAAGAAAAACAACTAAAGAACATCCCTTTGAAAGGATCATTGGGCTTGCTAGCTTTAGGTTACGTTGGGCTTCAAGCCTGGCGCGCCAAGAAACAGTTCGAGTTTAAAAAAGATAAAAACAAAGGGAAGAGCGATGAAGGCTAAGAGAGTAGTATTGATTGGATGGGATGCGGCAGATTGGAAAGTAATTGATCAGTTGATTGAAAGAGGACACATGCCAACCCTTGAAGGCATGATGAAGAAAGGTGTGCGCGGAAATTTGAGTACACTCGAACCTGTATTATCACCCATGTTGTGGACATCCATTGCAACAGGAAAATATGCTGACAAGCATGGAATTCATGGCTTCACCGAACCCGATCACGAGGCGGGAATCGTTAGACCTATATCGTCAACATCACGAAAATCGCGCGCATTTTGGAATATCCTAACAAACCAAGGTAAAAAGACCAATGTATTCTCGTGGTGGCCAAGCAATCCCGCTGAGCCAATTGATGGTATCATGGTTTCGAACCTTTACCAACGAGCCAACAAGCCTTTAAAAAAGGGATGGCCCATGAATGTAGGAACGGTTCACCCGAGCGAGCTTACAGATCATTTTAAAAGCGTCAGAATTCACCCTGACGAGCTCACGGAAGAACACATCCTTCCGTTTCTGCCCGAAGCAGCTAAAATTGACCAAGAGAAAGACAAAAGACTGGGTGCTTTGTCAAAAATTATCGCAGATGCTGCCACAGTGCATTCAGCATCAACTTGGGCATTGGAACATACCGAATGGGATTTGACCGCCATTTACCACGATGCCATTGATCATGCTTGTCATGCATTTATGAAACTACGAGCACCTAAACTGCCAGGAGTGCCTGAAGACCTTTTTGAGATATATAAAGACGCGGTTGACGGAATGTATCGTTTTCACGACATGATGCTCGAACGAACGTTAAAACTCGTTGGCCCAGACACCAACGTGATTCTCATCAGCGATCACGGATTTCAATCTGACCACATGCGCCCATTATCATTGCCCAAAGAACCTGCTGGCCCAGCAGCCGAACATCGGAAACACGGTATTATTTGCTGCTTTGGTCCTGACTTCAACGAAGGACAAACAATTTACGGTTCGTCTATTCTTGATATCACGCCTACCCTGCTCACTCTATTCGGACTTCCAATAGGTGAAGACATGGACGGAACCCCATTGCTTCAAGCATTTAAAACCCCACCTACGGTAAAAACAATTTCGAGTTGGGAACATGTAGATGGGCATTTCGGAGAACATTCAAAAGATTTCAAAGTGTCAAAAGAAGAAGCTCAACAAGCGGTGAAACAACTCGTTGAACTCGGCTATGTAGATGATCTCGGAGAAGACATGGCGAAGGCAATGCTTAACACTGACATCGAACTTAAATACAACCTATCGAAGGTTTACCTATCGACAAGCAGGTCGCAACAAGCACTGGAATTACTCGAAGAAGTAAATAAGCTCAAGGAAGAATTTCGATTCCAAATCAGAATTGTCGATTGCTTAAAGCGCTTAAACCGATTCGATGAAAGTTTAGAAATGTTGGCAACCATTGAACGTCAAGACTCTGAGAACAAAAAGACAAGATCCATTTCATTAGCACGAGCTGATGTGTTCAAAGCCAAAGGCGATTACAACGAAGCACTCAAGGTATTGATCAACATGCAAAATGAAATTGGGAATGTTCCATCGATTCTAAAAAGTCTGGGTGACTGCTACTTGAGCTTAGAAAGGTGGAAGGATGCCGTGAAAGTCTATTCCATTTGCCTTACAATTGACGCGCACGATGCCTCGGCATACAAGGCAATTGCCTCGGCCTACTTAAATTTAAAAGAATTTGAAAAAGCCATCGAAGCTGCCCTCACCGCCACAGAGCTGTTTTACCAATTTCCTTCTGCACACTATATATTGGGTCAAGCACTTGCGGGATTAGGCGAATTTGAAATGGCAGCCCGTTCGTTTGAGGTAGTTTTAAAAATGCGACCGGCATACAGTGCTGCAAGTATTGCCTTGGAAAACCTATACCAGAACAACGAAATCAACCGCGACAAGCTTTTTGATAATGTGCACGTTGAAAAAGGTGATGCGAAGCAAGTACAATCCAAACCTAGTAAATCACTCGACAAATCATCTGACGCTAAATCCTTTAAAGGACGTAAGTTGGGTCAGATGGTGGTTGTGTCGGGGCTGCCGCGCTCAGGCACTTCATTGATGATGCAAATGCTGGCCGCAGGTGGAATGGAAATCTATCAAGACAACCAAAGAAAACCCGATGAAAATAACCCGAAAGGTTTTTTCGAACACGACAACATCAAAGCGTTGATGAAAGGCAATCAGTGGCAAAGAGAAGCCAAGGGAAAAGCACTGAAAGTAGTAAGTCCGCTCGTCCGTTTTCTCTCTCCGGCTTATTCATACAAGGTCATTGTGATGAAGCGCGACATCATCGAGATTGTCAATTCACAGCACAAAATGCTCGTTCGAGCTAGAAAATCTGACGCTGATAGTTACCCCATTCGCATGGAAGAAACCTTAAAAAAGCAATACAACGGTGCTATCAATTGGATGAAAAACCAGCCAAACTTCGAAGTGATGGAAATAGACTTCACGGAGGCTGTGAACAACCCCAAAAAGACGTCTGAGCAGGTTGCAGATTTCTTAAAGCAAGACCTAGATCGAGGGAAAATGGCCGCTTCGTCAGATAAATCGCTGTATAGAAATCGAAACTAGTCCTGTCTGATCAGGAAGATCTTTGTGCAAACTCAGTGAAAAACAAGGATGCTTCTATTCCATTCAGAAAAGTTGGATTGATACATTTGCAATTCACAAACTATAAACCACATGGCAGGCGTATTGAACGCGCAAGAAGCGCTCAGATTATTTGAAATTGCGAAGAAAAATAAGTTCGCATTTCCGGCAGTAAATGTTGTCAGCACTCAGTCAGTAAACGCAGTTTTAGAAACCGCGCATGAGGCAAATTCGCCCATCATTGTGCAGTTTAGTAATGGTGGAGCTGCCTACTACGCTGGTAAAAGCGTAAGCAACGAAAATGAAAAAGCGGCCATCGCAGGAGCCATTTCAGGCGCAAAACACGTGCACATGATGGCCGAACTGTATGGAGTTGACGTCATCTTGCACACCGACCATTCTGCACGTAAGTTACTTCCTTGGATCGATGCCCTATTAGACGCTGGCGAACAGCATTACAAAGAAACTGGCCGCCCGCTCTTTACCAGTCACATGATCGATTTGAGCGAAGAACCCATCAAAGAAAACCTAAACACCTGCTTAGAGTATCACAAGCGCATGAGCGCCATCGATATGATTTTGGAGATTGAATTGGGAGTTACTGGAGGTGAAGAAGATGGCGTAGACAATACTGGTATCGACAGTTCTAAATTATATACGCAACCCGATGAAGTGGCTTATGCGTATGAATTATTGAATTCCATCAGTCCAAATTTCACCATTGCTGCTGCTTTTGGCAATGTGCATGGCGTGTACAAACCGGGTAATGTGCAGCTGACACCCAAAATCTTAAAAAATAGCCAAGAATTTATCCGCGAGAAATTCAATATCGAGCGATCAAACCCCGTCAACTTTGTTTTTCACGGAGGCTCGGGTTCATCGCACGAAGAAATACGTGAGTCGCTCGAATATGGCGTAATAAAAATGAACATCGACACGGATACCCAATGGGCGTTTTGGGATGGTGTGCGCGCATTCGTTGCAAAAAATCACGATTACTTGCAAGGTCAACTCGGCAATCCTGAAGGAGCTGACAAGCCAAATAAGAAATATTACGACCCGAGAAAATGGCTCCGCGAGGGTGAAAAAGCTACGGTAAAACGCCTATTGAGCGCGTGCAACGACCTCAATTGCATCGATGCCAATGAAGAGTGGCTCAATAAATCATAAACTACCTCGTGAAGCTTCATTCAATCAATACCGGATTCTTTAAACTTGACGGAGGTGCAATGTTTGGTGTGGTGCCAAAAAGTCTATGGTCGAGAACAAATCAGCCCGATGAAAACAACCTTTGCACTTGGGCAATGCGATCGCTCTTGATTGAAGATGGAGATCGACTCATACTCATTGATACTGGCATTGGAAACAAGCAAAGTGAGAAATTCTTCAGTCACTATTACCTTCACGGAGATGACAGTCTGGATGGAAATTTGAAAAACCTAGGTTTTCATAGAGACGATATTACAGATGTGTTTTTGACCCACTTGCATTTCGACCATTGTGGAGGGGCCATCGAATTCGATGCCGCGAAAAATGCGTTTCGTCCCGCGTTTAAGAGCGCAACTTTCTGGAGCAATGAGGAACATTGGCGATGGGCAACCCAGCCGAATCCTCGGGAAAAAGCTTCATTTCTGAAAGAAAATATCCTGCCCATCCAAGAAAGTGGTCAGCTCAAGTGGGTGAACATCAACGGCAACAAAACCGAGAATGTGTTCAACGGAATTGACGTTTTTTTTGCCGATGGCCACACCGATAAACAAATGATACCGATCATTGAATACAACGGAAAAAAGATCGCTTTTATGGCTGACCTTTTGCCGAGCACAGGGCACATTCCATTGCCTTATGTAATGGGTTATGACACCCGGCCACTACTTACAATGGGCGAAAAAGAATTGTTTCTCAGCGAAGCAGCCACTCATAACTACGTGCTTTTTCTTGAGCACGATGCCGAAAATGAATGCTGCACGGTGAAGCACACAGAAAAAGGCGTCCGATTAGACGAAACCTTTTCCCTGAAATCTCTTTAGTTTATTGAATCGCGCAGTTGATATCAACGTCAGCAGCGCTCACTCCACTTGGAATCAATACAGAAGTGCCTTCTTCGTAAACTTTACACTTGGTAGTGGCCAGTTCTTCGGTGGTTTTTTCGAACGTGAACGTGGTGTCAAAATCCAAGGAAACTCCAACAGATTCAGCGTCTGGAAGATCAACAGAGCAATTGCACTCATAATCTTTATTGCACGAAGTCAACATGACCAAATTTGCCAATGCAAAGAATGACGCGAAAACGATAGCTTTTTTCATAAGTAGGTTTGGTTTTTCAGTGGACAAATATGCTTTATATCACTCAAATAAGCTTGAAAATAAATAACTATTCGATCACAAACGCACCTTTATCTTTCATGTCCCAATAAGAAATGCCGCGTTCTTCCAGCGCGTCTTGCCAATAGCTTCGGGTGCTCCAATCAAGGTTTTGTGAAAGCACGACCGATCCCGTTTTCACACTGTCGAGAATCGTTTTCGGGTGTTGCAGTGTTCTGGTTTGTATAACCAGATGATCGCTTTCAATGGCTCGGGTTACATGCGCTGAATCTGCCAAGAAAATCACTTTCTGATCATTAAATATGGCCATCGATTCGCTTCTGATCAATTCAGGAAGCACTTTCTTTGGCTCCTCCAAATCCAGTTCCCACCAGTGGTGGTGAATATGAAACCGCATCTTGTCAAAATCGTTGAGCAAGCTGCTATCGGCTAAAAAAACATGATCAACACCAACGATAAAGTCAACGGCTTCAGCACCTCGCACACTGTAGATGATCATTTTCGATTGCTTGCGTTGGGTGATTGTTTCTAAAATATTGACCCCCTCAATTGCACAAAACAACGCCAGCGAAACTGCCAGCCAAGTATGTCGCTTTGAAATAATGAACAGTGTCAAAGCCACAATCAAAAGATAAATCAGGTAGGTATCGCCAATGCCAATATCAATGCCTTGAATCAACGCCAATGGAAGTCCTTCAACCCATGCAATAAAAAGGTCTAAACCGTGCACCAGCCAATACAACACATAACCAAGAAACGAGGATAAAAGCGGCACCCATTGCAAAAACACCAATGCAATGCCCACGCTTAGAATCACGGTTGCAGCAGGAATAACCACCAAATTGCTGAGTAGGAAATAATTCGGAAACTGGTGAAAATAAAGCAGTCCAAGTGGGAACGTAGCCAGTTGAGCTGCGATAGAAACCGCAGTGATGGCCCATATTTTTTCGACCAACCAATATTTAGGTTTCCATAATTCATAAATCCGAGGTTGAAGTAAAACAATGCCTAATACTGCCAAGTACGACAATTGAAAGCCAACTTCAACGATGTAAAACGGATTGATGATCAGCAAAAAGACAGCGCTCGTGGCAATGGTATTGAAGATGCTGGTGTGCCTGTAAATAACCTGGCCTACAATCACGAAACTGAACATGGTGCACGCTCTGCTGACCGAAGGCGAAAGTCCAGTAATGGCTGCGTAACTCCAAAGCAATAAGAGCAACAAGATGGCTTTCATAATTTTGCCGAAACGAACTTTTAGCAACGGTTTAAGCAGCATATTCAAAATCAGGAAAATAATTCCTACGTGCAATCCACTTACTGCCAATACATGCATGGCACCCGCGCTTGCAAATGCCGAAACTTGATCAGACGATAGGTGATGTTTATAACCTACCAATAATGCGGAAACTATGGCCAATTCTCTATCTGTCACACCGTAATGTTCGAGCACATCGATGATTGCTTTTTGAGCATCATGGGCAATTCTGATGATGCCAGCACCACGGTTTACCAATTTCCAAGCATCGCTGCGCACATATGCCTGATGCGAAATCTGATGAAAATGCATGTAGCGCTGATAATTAAATTCTGAGGGATTCATCGGTGCTGAAATTGGATTCAGTCGTGCATTGAACAGCACCAAATCACCGTGCTTCAGCGCTTCAGAAAGCGAATCGTTTTGAAGGTAAATCAACATCTTTCCATTGGTAGCAACTGCCTCACCGCTGTCGACCATCAAATGGAGTTCAACTTCGAGCTTTACGCTTTTCTCGCGCTTTATGGGATCTGAAACCACTTCGCCAACGAACGTTTTTATGGCGGTTGTGAAATCCTGTTTCGAATAGTGATGCTCAAAAAGTCGATCGGTCAATAACGTGGTGTGCACATACCCTAGGCAAAGCATGGCTGCCATCAATAGCACTCCGCTGTACTTTCTGGCGGATCGAATCAATGCATAGCACAACGCCACTGCAGCTGCCACAATGATCCCAGCATATAAATAGGGAAAGTTTGGATAAAATATAGCGAGGATTACGCCCCCCACAAATGGCCAAATGAGCCTAAAAAGAGGAACCTGATTCCAAAAATATTTAACTTTCCGTAGCGCCAACCCTTGATCTAATCAAATTGATGTAGACCAAAATAGCAAAAAATTGAATCAGTGGCAAAAGTCTTACTTGTAGTCGCTCGTAAACATTGGCTAAAACTCCTGTGATAGCCGCATTAAACATATAAGCAAAAATGAAAAGCACCAACAAAGCCGCCATGTCACTTGTAAGCTTTCGCTGTAATACCGCCCAACCAATGAGCAACAATGAAAGTGCTAAACTCGAGTAATTGATTATCCTGAAAAAATCCAGTGGAAGCTTATCACCTTTGTTCTGCACACTCGTTAAATACTCGTTTAGCTCTTGCTTAAAATGGGCCTGCATGGGCCAATACGGTGACGAGCCTTTTCCATAGGCATATTGCAATCCACTGCCAATCTCTATTTGAAACATTTGTCTGAAGGTGGCCTTTACGGCTGACAAAACAAACCATTTCATGTACCTGGGCTTGGTGGTAAAGTCTTTAACGATAGGCGCATATTCTTCGTTTGCTCCGGCCCAACCTTCAAGATGAGACTGCACAGGACCATTCGGATCCCACAAATAACCTGAAGTTTCCAATGGTAAGCTATCTTTTATGGCACACAACCGCGTTTGAGGTTGATCGCAATTTTCATCCAAATACATTTTTAATATTCCCATCTCACCCAGATTAGCCGTGATGAAAGCATTAGACGCCAAACTAAAGCGGAATCCGTAACCGTATAAAGCGTTGAACGAAGGAAATGTGATGGCAGCGAGTAAAAAAGGTATCACCAACGTTATCCAAGCCTTTCTTGAGAACTGAAATAAGTGCTTTTTGGATACGAAATGAATAGTGGCCACACTGACAAGAAGCAAAAATACGAGGGGAATATGACTCAAGTGGGTCAGTAATGCGAAAAACAAAATCAGTCCATATGCGATAAGCCAAGGCACAGACAGCGATCGATTAACTATTAATCCACCGATAGCGAGAACCATAATCAACGTCCAAATATCTGGCATAAGCTGAGCGGCATACCACGACATGGCCGATGAAAAACTGAGCAACACCACCGTTGCGAAATGCAACCACATCAACTTGGACCGCTCTACCAATGGCGATAAAATTTTGTAGAGCAAGACAGACAAAACAATTCCTTGCACCAAAATGATTGGCCAATTGCTCACCAACAAACCCGTTAAGCGAATGAGCAAGGGATAGCCTAATGCCCTGTGAAAACTAGGCTCAAAGTTTACTGCCATTTCCATGTATGCACCACTGTCAAAATACATCAACGGATAGCGGTTATACAAAGCAGGTGCAATAATGATGAGCGCAGTAAAAGCAAAGTAAATCGACTTAGCTAAGCGTGATTGAAAACCTGTCATGGCTTCAAATATCGTTCATTAATAATGTTCAAATGATGCAATGTATGGCCGGCATTGATAAAAAACAAGGCCTTCGCCTGCATGTTGTGTCCGCTTGCATTTCCTACGCGGGCTAATTGTTCATCCGTAAAGGTTTTGCAGAGCAATAGCGTGCTTTCGCGCACCGAAGAAAAGAATTGCACAAGTTCATCCTTTGTTATAGTGGCAACATTGGCTTGTTGGGCATAGCTGTTCTCGTCAAACCCAATCAATGTTTGAACCTCCACTTCCCTGCCAATGCGCAAAGCGCGGTAATTAAATATCATTTCTGTATCGATCAAATGCATGATCAATTCTTTTATCGACCATTTTTCAGGAAGGTATCGGTACTTGAGCTGTTCCTCCGAAAGGGAAGTGACGAGTTGTATAAATTTTTGTTTCGAATAGTTGAGGCATGCTTCCACATCTGATGATTCGAGCGTTTTTAAGTACGTATCAAAATAGGGAGCCCTGATTAAGGTGTTTAAATCGTGGTGCATGACAGAAATCTTTGGACGAAGATGGAAAAATAAAAAGCGGCCTAAGCCGCTTTTTCCCCTTAAACTTTCTTTCGAATAGTTTGAACCACTAACAGGGCTGTATACTAACGCTTCCCATCAAAGGTTTCAAAGAATTCAACCTTACGTCATGAGAAACTTCGTAAGAAACTGAATAACAATGAAATAAATTACAAATTAATTTTTCGATCTGACGGATATTTCACATCATACTTAAATTGAATTGTCTCGGTGGAGGTTCCTAAAATCACCTTTGTCCACGTTAACTTGCCTGTGCTTTGTTCTAATTTAGCACCACCGTTGTCGTTTAAACTGACTTCGATGTCTTTATCGGATGAAACGGGAATTTGATCTTCAACGATCAACTCAATCTTGGTTCCCTTCGTGTTTCGGATGCTCAATGCAATGCCCAACGATTCTTTGGTTGAACTGCCAATTTTCTTGGTGGTGGAAAAGTCTTTGATTTTTTCGCGCTTCACGATGATACTTTGATCGCGACCGAGAGAAAGCTCTAATGTATCGGCAGTAATATTGGGATTGATAAAGGTTTGTCCTACAAAAGTATTAGTCAAAAACAAGTTCGCTTCGCCTGGAAGCAAGTCATACGCTTCAAAACCAGAAACTTTAGCGATAAGAAAAGCTGTTGGATCAAATTTCGGAGCGGTATAATACTGATACTTCGCAGGCATCGTAAACACATCAATATTGATCACCTGAGGTTTTCCGTTTGAGGGCACATTGTGCTTTGTTCTGATTTTAAATTGCGTCACTGCATCGTTTACAGGATACTCAACTTGTGTGGTAAACATTTCATCTTCAGCATCCATCATCATGGCGCTTTGCGGTGCCATCTCCATTCTCTTATTGCTGTAGTCTGCTCTTGCGCCACGGTAAAGTTCTGCTTGCTCGATAAAATACAAGCGCCACGGATGAATGTCGGGTTTGCTTCCGTTCAGATTTGGATTGGCATTGGTAAGCGTAAGTTGCACACCTTCCCAATCGAGTCCGGTATTTTGAAAGACTTTGGCATTGTAGCTCACTTGAAGGGGTTGGTCTACTTCGGCCACATTGACATTGTAAGAAGGCGTCCAGCCTGCATTTTGAATCATGTATTTAAAGGAAAACTCGGCATTTCCGTTTGATGGAACTTGCACCTCAACGAGAATTTCTCCTGTTGAGCGGCTCAACTTAGAATTGTGCTCTGCTAATTGAGCGCGAAGCTTTGCGATGTTTTCATTGAGCGTTTTGGTCTTGTTCTGAAGTTCCATTTCCTTCAGCATAATATCTGCCAGTCGATCTCTGTAAAAGTCAGACAAGTCTTCCAAGTCTTCAATTGCGAAAGCGGATTTCTCCCAGCCCACTTTTTGATTGGCGATGATCATTTTGCGCTCTTCACCATACACTGAAAGCATATTTTGATTGAATTTAAGGTCAAACTCAAATGTCTCGAGGCTGTCTTCGAGCAGTACAATGCGCTTCGATTTCTTGCTTTCATTCAAGTGATTCACCTGTGATGACACACTCAACACCCGCACATCGCCATTGGAAGAAACACTGATGCTTGAAGGATCTAGTTCTGAGGCGAGGCCTGTGAACGCGATTACTTGTCGACCCGATGTCAAAAACTTCGAAGTTTGGTGTTCTACTTGCGCGCCTCTCGGATACACGGTTACCGCTTTCACTTGTGAGGTCAAACTCACCGGTGATTGTGCATGGGCAGATACTGTTACGAGAAGAACTGCTGTAAAAAGTTGAATTTTCATGAACTGATTTTTAGTCTCTGTTACCTCCAAATGCTAAGATAAAATAGAGCAATTGGGTTATCGCAGCCAAAGTAGCAACAACGTACGTACTGGCAGCCCATTGCAAGGCGTTTTTAGCCTTTTCATGCTCTTGTCCGACCGTTATTTTACTCATATTGAGCCATTGAAGGGCGCGTGCAGAAGCATCAAATTCTACAGGCAATGTAATGAGACTAAATGCGGTGATTACACCTTGTGCAACGATCACTAGGATGAACATTTTAGGCATCATTCCGAAAACTGCTCCACCGAGAATTGCCATAATGAAAATAACGTTCATCATCTTAGAGCTTAAATTAACCATTGGCACCATGGCAGATCGCAGGTTTAGCATGGCATAGGCGGTGGCATGTTGAACAGCATGACCCGTTTCGTGGGCAGCAACAGCGGCTGCGGATACATTGCGACCGTGAAATACGGCTCTGCTCAGATTGATCGTTTTGTCTTTTGGGTTATAGTGGTCGGTTAATTCACCTTCAACACTGATTACTCGAACGTCATGAACATTGTTATCGCGAAGCATGCGCTCTGCCACTTCGGCACCTGACAGACCGCTTGAAGTTGGAATTTCAGCATATTGTCTGAAACGCTTCTTTAAAGTGCTACTCACCCACCAACTGAGAAGACCAAATCCAATTAAGATAATCCAATACATAGTTTTAAATTTTTGAAGCAATATAGCAATGTGTATGCCGAAACCTGACAAATATGAAATAACGGCATAAAAAAAGTCTCCGTTAAATCGGAGACTTTTAAAGAAGTGTTATGGATAGAAATTATTTTACGATCACTCGCTCGTAAAAAACATTTTCTCCAGTATTCAATTGAAGCATGTAAATTCCTTCAGGAAAATCGCCAACGTTGATTGTCGTTGAAGAGGTTGAGGAATAATTCTCAGTTAATACTTGCTTTCCTAAAATGTCGGTTATGGTCAGTGAAAAGTCTGAATGTGACGAAAGCTTGATGGTCAAAAGATCATTCACTGGGTTAGGAAACACTGAAAAACTCATTTCGCTTACTTCTTCTACTCCAACAGGCCAAAGCCCTGGATCAACTGACGCGGGCTGCTCTTCATCCATTGTTCCCATACTCAAAGCGAGTTCACCTTCTTGAGAAACTTTGGAACCATTCACATAAAGATGATCTGCTGGATCCAATGGATTCTCCATCCATAATGTCGTTGCGATGAACATTTCATCCAAATCCCACGATGGATCATACTCCATGATGTAACGCTTTGTGATAACTTCTCCCACTGATGCAGAGCCATCTAAAATAACATCGGTGGGATCAGTCAATGGAAGGAAATTACCACGATGAACATTGTGATGACTGGCATCGCCAGTCTGACCATTCTGCTCTTCCATCACATGATTTTCAACCAAGAACGGCTTTAGAATAAACTTTCCATCTACATTCTCAAAGAACTTTGTTTTAATAAGAATGATAAGCGTATCGTTATCTACATTTTGAATTTCGAAGGCAGCATTTGCGATCACTGGTGCGTCACTCATAAATGTATCTACGATAGGTGTTACCATGCCTGTTGAGGTTCCTTGATCTAACCCATTGCCTGAAAAGTTAGGAGTACCACCATAACCGATTTCGTCAGCAATAGCTTCTGCTCCGGTGTTATAAAGTTTACTAGAAGATGGCGCGTATAAAGAGGTGACAATGTTTTCATCACCGTGAGATGCCATTAACTCTTCCATGGCTTCCCATCCCCAAAGACCGCAAGGCCCGCACCAAGTAGCTGTAATTTTCGTAATCAAACCCGTTTTCTCTTTCGGCACATTCCATTCAGATTGTGCTACCAATCCTGAAGCAAAAAAGAATGAAATTAAAAGTGTAGATGTTGTTTTCATATTCGCGTAATTAAGTTCCTACCAATATTAGAAAAACATTCAGTTGGATAGACAATTTTGACGTTTAATTTATTCACTGTCAATTTTTAAGGCTCAAACAGCAGCTTTCAGGCTCTGTTCAACGTTTCTGCAAACCCTCGCTCCTTCATTTTTGGCTCCATTAAATTGGATAATGCAAGGAAACCAACTGAATATGAACACAATGAACGTCTAATTTCAAGGAAAAACGCCCTGGTCTTTTCAGTAATGGAGCATAAAGAACAAAAAATAAAGCAGCTCGTCCGCTTGCATTAAATACGCAATGATCGGCTTTCAATCAATCCTCATTTTTTAGTTTCGCAATCGCATATTAAATTCTTTTCATGGCAAAAAAACCTTTGATTTTAGTAACCAATGACGATGGGTACCACGCGCCCGGAATAAAAGCATTGACGGAGGTTGCCCTCGAATTCGGCCGTGTTCTAAAAATCGCACCAAACAAACCACAAAGTGGAATGGGGCACGCCATCACCATTAATTCAACACTGCGCATGGATAAGATGCCTGTTGATGGTGATTACGAAGGCTATGAATGTTCGGGCACACCCGTTGATTGCGTGAAATTAGCCTTAGATGTTATATTAGATGAAACGCCTGACCTGATAATATCGGGTGTTAATCACGGTTCAAATGCAAGCATCAATGTGATCTACTCAGGAACAATGAGTGCCGCGTTAGAAGGCTACATTGAAGGTATTCCTTCCATTGGTTTTTCATTGCTCGATCACAGCGTTGACGCAGATTTTGAAGGAGCCAAATTCTATGCGCGAAAAATCATTGCGATGGTATTGGAAAAACCAAAAATGAACTTTTGCTTGAATGTCAACATTCCAAAATTGCCGGTTGAAATGATTCGTGGTATCAAAATTTGCCGTCAGGCTCATGCCAAATGGCAAGAAGAGTTTGACAAGAGAAAAGATCCTTCAGGAAACGATTACTACTGGCTCACTGGGCATTTTATGCCGTTCGAAGACCACAAAGAAGACACCGACTTGTTCGCGCTGCAAAGCGGCTACGTGAGCATTGTGCCTGTTTCCTATGACTTCACCAATTACAGTACATTAGAGGCGATTAAAGAATGGAAATTATAAACTACAAATTCAATAAACTGTGGGTTGGTCTGATCGCGGGACTGGTGGGACCTCTGTTTGGCTTTATCGCCTTTTATGCCATAGCGGCATCGCACCTTACATTTTCTGGATTTGTAAAGATGATCGTCAACAATTCATCTGCGCACAGCGGTATTATTTCCGTGTGCCTCATTTTTAACCTGGTGTTTTTCTACATCGCCTTGCGAAAAGATTTTTACCGCGCTGCTCAAGGAGTAATTATGGCTACGTTTCTTTATGCCCCGTTTGTAGTCTACTTTAAATATGTCGCATAAGATCTTCATCATTACGGGCGAGCCGAGTGGTGACCTTCACGGAGCCAACTTGGTGAAGGAATTGAAAGGACAAGACTCTTCCATCGACATTCAATGTTGGGGCGGCAATAAAATGCAGGACGCAGGTGCTCGTGTGATGAAGCACATTGACGACCTCGCTTTTATGGGATTTGTGGAGGTGCTGGTAAATTTGAGCACCATCCTTAAAAACTTTAAACTCTGCCGTCAGCAAATCAAAGACTTTCAGCCCGACTTGGTGGTATTGATCGATTATCCAGGATTTAATCTTCGCATTGCTAAGCACATTAAAGAGCTTGGGATTCCGGTGGCATATTACATCGCGCCACAAATTTGGGCGTGGAACGAATCGCGGGTTGAAAAGATAAAACGCTTTGTTGATCATGTATTTGTAATACTGCCTTTCGAAAAGGCGTTTTATGCAAAACATGGCGTAGAGGCCGAATATGTAGGTCATCCGCTGTTGGATGAAATTCGGCACATTCACGTGAGTGAAGATGCGTTTAGGGTTGAACTTGGGATTAAAAATAACAAACCCATCATTGCCTTACTGCCAGGAAGCCGAACGCAAGAAATCAAATTACTGCTTGAGCCCATCGCCCTGATTGTCAGCGATTTCCCATCGTATCAATTTGTGGTATCGAAAGTAGCTTGGCAGTCGGCTGATCTTTACAATGCATTGCCTGATTCGGTGTGTGTGTTAGAAGGCCGCACTTATGAATTACTCCAGAGTGCGGAAGCAGCTATAGTAACGTCAGGCACCGCAACGCTAGAAACGGGCTTGATCGGCACACCTCAAGTGGTAGTGTACAAGGCCAACCCATTGAGTGTTTTCATTGCTCGATTCTTGGTTAGAATCAAGTACATCAGTTTGGTGAACTTGATCTTAGACGAAGAGGTGGTAACTGAGCTTATTCAAGGCGAGGTAACCTCGAATAAACTGAAAACAGAATTGAGCAGCATACTTCAAGGAGGATCAAAACGGGCCTACGTGCTGGAGAAGTATGACGAGCTGACGAAACGTCTAGGTGAAAAAGGCGCTTCAAAGTTTGTTGCAACTCGATTGTTGAAAATCATTCAATATTAGAATCTCCTCGATTTTAGTGGCAGGTATTTTTGTGTTCTATGCGCTTATTGATTACCGTACTATTTGCATCACTTTTTCTCAGTTCTGGCGCGTCCAATAAAGTATTGCAAATCGGACTGTTTTGGGGAGAAGAACCAACAGAAATAACGGTCCAAGCCGGTGAAGGAAATTACACCGTGCTCGGAAATGGCAAAGAGCTGATGCAGTTGAAAGGGGGGACCATTCTGCGCGTGAAGAACACAAACGGATTGCTTCAAATTAGAACCTTGTCTGAAGATCTTGGGACGTACTACAGTGTTGAGATCAATCGAAATGTGTGGGGAAGCAGTTTGAAAATTCAACCCACTGGAAGAAAGGGTTCGCATGAGTATTATGACAACTTCATCATCAAGCCCTATCGCGGTGCTTTACGAATCATTAACGAGGTTTACATCGAGCATTATGTGGCCGGTGTGGTAGAGTCAGAGGCAGGAAGCAAAGAGCCGAGAGAATACTATAAGGTGCAGTCTGTAATATGCAGGACCTATGCCCTAAACAATCGCAGGAGGCACGAAGCCGAGGGTTTTCAGCTCTGCGATAAGGTTCATTGTCAGGTATATCACAGGCGCAGCATGTCAAACCCTGATATCGTGAAAGGCACACAAGAAACCATTGGAATTGTGATCGTTGACAGTGATATCAATTTAGTAAATGCTGCGTTTCATAGCAATTGCGGTGGCTACACCTGCAACAGTGAAGATGTATGGAGCAGTAAATTAGAGTATTTGCGAGAACGAGTAGATGAAAACTGCCTCGAAGAAAATCACTCGTATTGGCGCTATGCCACCACAAAGAATAAATGGTTTGATTATTTGAGCGTAAAGCACGGCTATCCTGTTTATGAAAATGAAGCCGCAAGCGAAGCGCTTAACTATTGCCCTGACGACCGCGATCATTTCCTGAATGAAGATGGTGCGCGGGTTCCGTTCAAGCAAATCAGGTACGATCTCGGACTTCTTTCAGCATTTTTCTCGATTGATCATGTGCAAGACTCCATCATTTTAGAGGGGCGCGGATACGGTCATGGAGTTGGACTTTGCCAAGAAGGAGCTATGAATATGGCCAAACGAGGTTACAGCTACGCTGATATTTTGCACTACTACTATAAAAATGTGCACTTGGTCAATTTATCGGTTATCGATTTCTTCAGGGCAAACTAGTCTTTCACCGCATTTTTAGTAATCGGATATTGACCTCCATTGCTATCCCAACTGGCTGCAGGCAGGTGTTCTAAACTTTGATAGGGCATGAAGTGGAACGCACCTTTCTTGCCTTGAATATTAAAGCTAGTGCGGTGTGTCTGATCGTTTTTTGATTTCATCTTCAGCAACACTTCGTTGTCACCCTCATTAAGCGGAACACGCGCATAGTAAATGGTATGGGGCAATGTTTGCCAATTTCGTGTGTCTGCTTTTTCCGTTACAGCATTGGTAATGGTTGCCAAGGCGCCCAGCGCTTCATTTTGCTGCTGCAACTGTATTTCTGATGCTTTCTTAAGTGCCAATCGCAGCAGTGCACTGCTCATTTCTCTAAGAAAACGATCTTGTAGGGTTTTAAAAGCAATCGCATTGATATCCACGACCTTCTCTAATGTATACCTCTCGCCTGCTAGCTCAATCCAACCATTGGTATAAAGCGTTGGCCGTTCGATGTATTTAGGAAAGGCAACGCGCACGACTCGGAGCGCTATGAGATCATTTTTCTTTTGATTATCGTCTCCAATATAGAAAGGGAATGTCAAACCGAGTTCTTCATTGGTGAAGTTCACATAGCCAGCTTGGCCGGGCACAGTAAAAAAATTGATACTCCATTCGTCCTTAATAGGCCCGAGGCCATTTTGCCAAAAAATCACGGCTTCCCCAAAACTTAAGGGCTGAAAGGAGTAATCTTGGGCGTCAAATTCTCTTTGATACCATTCAAATTCACTTCGAAATCCTAACAGATAAGTCGTTCGAAGTAAATCCTGCTTCAATTGTTCGGGAACAGCAATGTCGAAATAACCGTGTTCGCCAATAAAAATACTGTAGGCATTTCGGTATGCAATAAACGCATCGTTTAATTGACCTGAAGCTTCATAAGCCAAACCAATGATAATGTGCGCAAAGGCATCCGCTTGGTAACGGTTCTTTTTGTCTTTGTGTTTATCGTTGAGTTGATTCAAGATCAAATTCATCCTTTTAGCCTCAACGATAGCAGCGTCATACTTGCCCAGGTTGAGGTAGTTTAATGCTTTGTAGTAATGAATCATGACGGGTTCAAAATCTTCAGCGCGGTATGGCCTCACTTGCGGGTTCGAAATCAGCGAGAGAGCCTCGCTGGCATAATTTGTTTTGTAGTCTTCAACCATTAAATCGGCTTCGTTTAGAAACTGATTGCTTCGTTCGAATTCTTGCTGCATGTGATTCACCACGCCCATGTTCACCAAATACAAAAACCGGTTTCGATCTTTTTGCATTTTCTTACTGCCTTCGAGAGTCTTCTCGGCTTTGTCCATTTCGCCATTGGAAAATTGGGTTTGAAACTCAATGTTTCGCTGGTAATAGCTGGCACAACTCGTGAGAATGACGAGAAGGATCGGTATGGAAAGAAACTTATTCATAAAAAAATGCCGCGCTGCAAGGGGAAACAACGCGGCCTTTTTCATTGGTGAATTAATCCTTTATGTATTTCTTGATTTTTTTGTCGCCAATCCAAACCACTTCGTTGGTTTCCATATTGGTGAGTTGAAGATCAATTTGATACTCTACTACTTTTTCTTTACCGTATTCGTCAACGGTGGAGTTTAAAACCCCTTGAAGCATGTAATCGGCTCCAACTTCTAATCCCCATTTTTTCATGGTGCTAGTGCTGCTAAACTCTTGCTGGTCGGCCCTTTCATTTCTAAGCTCATCGCGCATCTCTCCACCTTGCACCAGTCGTACTTTTTGAGAAGTGATAAACGAACGCTCTAAATCTTTGCAAAATGTTTCTGTGGTGATGTGCTCGTGTGATTTATTCTTGACCATTCCAACAATCACTACAGGCTTTTCGCTGGAGTTGTCGCGGAGGTGATTTCCCAACCAAGGTCCAGTGAGAATTTGCTCGATCATCGCATTGGCGGTCATTTTTGAATCGGTGTCATTCCACCTTCCGCTGAGGTCAATAGTTTCGTTTGGATCTACGCGTTGAACTTTTCTGTTTTGGCATCCAAAAGCCATGATTGAAATTAATCCGAGGGCTAAAATTTTAGTGTTGACTGAGGTGATCATTTTGATTCGATTTAGATTTGGACGGAGTTAACCAAGTCGCATGCCAAAAGTATTTTTTCTTAAAGTCTAAAACCCTCTGAAAGGAAATTATCACTCTTTTTTAATAAATAATAGCAATTCATAACCATTCTTCACCAATCCCTATTAGTGATAGTTCTAAATTCGCGGCTTTCCAACCCAAACAAAAGAGAACGTTCGTATTATGAATTACCAAAAGTGGAACAATATAATTGGATGGCTAGTTTTCGCAATTGCCACCTACACCTACGTCAGCACTGTTGAACCTACCACCAGTTTTTGGGATTGTGGTGAATACATCGCCACGTCATACCGATTGGAAGTTGGGCATCCGCCCGGAGCACCAACGTTTTTGCTGGTAGGACGATTGTTCTCGATGTTTGCTGCGCCTGAAAATGTTGCCTACATGGTGAACTTAGTGTCAGCGCTTTCGAGTGCGTTCACCATCTTGTTTTTGTTTTGGACAATTACTGCCTTGGCGCGAAAGCTTTTCACTGCCAAAGGTTCAAATGAAGAACTTTCTCAAGGCGATACAATCGCTGTTTTCGGAAGCGCAATAATTGGTTCTTTAGCCTACACTTGGTCGGATACATTTTGGTTTTCTGCTACTGAGGGTGAAGTTTACGCATTATCATCGATGATGACAGCTATTACATTTTGGGCTATCTTAAAATGGGAATCCATCGCGCACGAGCCAAAAGCTGACCGATGGATTATTTTAATTGCCTATTTGGTTGGTTTATCGATCGGTATTCACTTATTGAACCTTCTTGCCATTCCTGCTGTAGCCTATGTGATTTACTTCAAGAAATTCAAGCCAAACCTAAAGGGGCTCATATTGGCTGGTGCAGCGGGCGTGGTGACCCTTGGCGGCATTCAAAGTTTCATCATCCCGAAAGTGGTAAGTTGGGCTGCAAGTTTTGAAATTGTAATGGTCAATTCATTCGGTTTACCTTTCCATATAGGGTCAGTGATCTTCATTGTATTGATGCTCGGAGCAGTAGTTTTTGGAATTCAATACACCATGAAGAAAAATAAACCTGTTTGGCATACCGCACTGCTTTCCTTTTTAGTGCTGATTATCGGGTATTCTTCGTTCGTATTGATTATGATTCGTTCAAATGCTAACACGCCAATTGACGAAAACAACCCTGAAAACCTGGTAAACCTTCTTTCTTATTTAAATCGAGAGCAGTATGGTGACTTTCCGTTGCTTTACGGTCAATATTTTAACTCACCGCTCGACAAAACGACACCGTACTTAGATGGCGATCCTGTTTATTATCCGGACGAGCGCACTGGAACGTATGTTTTGGCTGATGACCGTAAGAACTCAAAGCCCAATTATGAAGACGAGTTTAAAGCATTTTTCCCACGCATGTGGAGTCCAAAAAAGAACCACATAAGGGCGTATAAAGAGTGGAGTGATTTTGAAGGGAAACCAATTAAATACAGAGACAGCAGAGGTCAGATAACGACCATTAGAAAGCCTAAATTCTCTGAAAACATCAGTTTCTTTTTCAAGTATCAAGTGGGCTGGATGTATTTCAGGTACTTCATGTGGAATTTCTCGGGAAGGCAAAATGACACCCAAGGTCACGGAAGCTTTCAAGACGGAAACTGGATGACAGGAGTGCCTTTTATCGATGAAGCTCACGTGGGTAATCAAGATGAACTTCCCTCTTACTTAAAAAATCAGAAAGCGCGAAATTTCTTCTTTGTGCTTCCACTCATATTCGGATTACTGGGGATGATATTTCATTTCAAAGTTGACATGAAAAACGCTTGGGTTGTCTTGCTGCTATTCTTCTTCACAGGACTGGCGATTGTTATTTACCTCAATCAATATCCATTTCAACCGCGTGAGCGAGATTATGCCTATGCGGGATCCTTTTATGCTTTTGCGATTTGGATCGGCTTCGGAGTGTTGGCATTGTATGACGCAGCGCGAAACCTCACCGTCAAAGATTTAGGTCAGACAGTCGGAATGACTGTTGGAGGTGCCATCGCATTAACACTGGTAGGCTCTTTGTTTGGAGGCAACGAATCTTTCGCTATGTTAATGGTTTACATCGCGCTCGTTTCTGCTGGCCTGTTAGCACTGATGTACGGTATCGGTCAGGTGATCAAAGATCAAAAAATTCAAGCAGGTTTGGCAACGGTTTTATGCCTATCAGCTCCCATTTTGATGGCCAAAGATGGCTGGGACGATCACGATCGGTCAGGAAGGTTTACCGCAAGAGACATTGCTAAAAACTACCTCGACTCATGTGCAGAAGACGCTATTCTATTTACCAATGGAGACAATGATACATTCCCTTTATGGTACATGCAAGAAGTGGAAGGATACAGAACAGATGTGCGCATCGTAAACCTAACTTTGGCAAGCACCGATTGGTTTATAGACATGGTGAAACGTCAGGCATATGATGGTAAGCCCATTAAGTTAAGCATGGAAAAAGATGATTACCGACAAGGAACGCGTGACTACCTGCCTATTGTTGAGCGCAAGAAGTCGGATGCTCACATTAATGTTGACGAACTCGTGGCCTTTGTGTTAGATGAAAGTAAGCAGGAAATGTTTGGCGCTGGTCAGCGCATGAACTACTTTCCAACGCGCAATTTCAGGGTTCCAGTTGATTCAGCGACAGTCGTTACTAACGGAACAGTTTCTAAAGGATACGAAGACCGTGTGTTGGACGCCATTGAATGGACCGTAACTGGCCAATACATCTTGAAGAGTGAATTGGTTATCCTCGATATTTTAGCCAATAACAACTGGGAGCGCCCATTGTACTTTGCCAACACAATGCCTCGTGATAGTTATTTCGGGTTGGAAAATTATATGCAACACGAAGGATTTACCTACCGCCTTGTGCCTTACAAGGTAGTTTCAGACAGAAATCAATTTGGCTATTTTGGAGAAGTGGAAACAGACATCATGTACACTAACATGATGGAGAAATTTGCCTTCGGAAATATGCAAGACCCAAGTTTATTTTTAGATGAAAATAACCTGCGCTTTGTAACCAATCTTCGTCTTAATTTTTCGCGCTTGGCTGACGCGTTAATCAAGAAAGGCGAAAATGAAAGAGCTGAGGCTGTGCTCAAAAAGTGTGTTGAAATCACAGTAAATTCAAACACACCCAATGACGTAACACTCATTCAGCTTACCGAGTCATTTTTTGAAGTAGGAAATGCAGAAGGCGGCATGGAAATGACAAAGCTATTAGGAGACAATTACCTGGAATTTTTAAGGTATTACAACTCGCTTGACAGAAAATACAGCTCAGCGGTTAATCGTGACATTAACCAAGCCTACGCGGTGATTCAACAGTTGAAAAACGTAGGCAAGAAGTATCAAGTAGATCAAATGCCTGAATACATTGACCCTGTGCTTCAAGAGGCAGAAACCTATTACCAAAATTTAGTGGGTGGTGCTCAAATGCCAAATTAAACTTGAAGGTAAAAAACAATAAGAAAAGCGAGGCGTGTCCTCGCTTTTTTTTATGTAACATTTAGATGTCTCTACATCGAAATAAATCAACTTTCGTTTCGGATGAAAGTATATTTTTGGACACAGAACTAAATTGTGTTAAGATTTTTTAACAACTTGCTATTGATTTCTTTTTAACTGAATCCTGCGCTAAGTTAACTAGCTCTTCTTGAACATGTTCTAACAAAGCAAAACTGACCAATATGCAACCTATGTTTCGATTGAAGCACCTTTTATTGAAGGCGTCTATTCTCCTTTCGTTATGCTTCTGCATCTCACACGTATACGCTCAAGCTCCTCAAGGAATCAACTACCAAGCTGTAGCACGCGCGAATGACGGCACTCCATTTGCCGATACCACACTGAATGTTTCCATCTCCATAGCAGAAGATGTCAACTTGGCGAACATCGTTTTTTCAGAGGTACATTCAGTGACAACGAATAGATTTGGTCTGTTCACCATCGTTATCGGTGAAGGAACTCCCACGCAAGCATCACTTGGAGATGTGGATTGGTCATCCAGCTCAAAGTTCTTGAACGTTGAAATTGGTTCGTTGAACATGGGCACAACACAGTTGACATCTGTCCCTTACGCTTTATATGCAGAACGCGCTGGAAACACATTTACGATTGATAGCTCAAAGGTGGTAGGCAATAACTTCATTCTTTATTTCGGACAAGACTCCCTCGAAACAGACTTTTCTTCTTTTACTTCGATCGGCAACGACACCATTTCATCCTTTGAATTGGTAGGCGACAGTTTGAGAATTATCGAAAAAACGGATACTTTCTTTGTAAGTATCGCTTCACTTGCAACGCTTGCAGATCTTGCGGATAGCGCTGCAATTTTGAATGCACGCATTGACCTGAATGAAGCCGATATCCTTGCTCAAAATATCCAAATCGACATCAATCAGGACAGCATCGAGATTTTGAACAACAGAGCCGACTCCATTTCAAATGCTGCGCAGTTAAACACAGTCAACATCAACCTGCAGCAAGCGCAGATCGATATCAATTAGGACAGCATCGAGACGCTGAACAACAGAGCCGACTCCATTTCAAATGCCGCGCAGTTAAACACGGTTAACATCAACCTGCAGCAAGCGCAAATGATGGTTCGGTAAGTATTGTTTTCGCGTCATCTAATTTAATAGAACCACTCACCTACTCTTGGAGTAACGGGTCGGTATCAAAAGACTTGACGCAGCTTGAAGTTGGCAGATATGATGTAACGGTGACTGATAGTGAAGGAAATGCCGTGGTGAACGGGATTACTGTTGGTGCTGCAGATAGTGTAGATTGTTTGCCGGCATTCTACACGGGCATTACCCCCAATGCCGATAACTTCAACGACTATTGGCACATCGATAATGCAGAATTTTTCACAGATAAAACAGTGGAAATCTTCAATCGCTACGGTGGACTAGTGTGGGAGACAAATAATTATGACAATTTGAATGATCGGTTTGATGGTGTTCACCAAAATGGGGAACCACTGCCGGATGGAACGTATTTCTACATTGCTAAGTTTGACAACAGCAATTATAAAGGATGGATAGAGGTATCGCGATGAGAAAGATTATTTCACATATCGTTCTTTTCCTAGGTGCAGTGCTGATGTCACTGTTGGCTTTCTCTCAGCAAGATGCTCAGTTTAACCAATACATGTTTAATCCGCTTGGCATTAACCCAGCCTATGCTGGTAGCCGCGAAGCGCTGAGCGTGGTAGGTTTATTCAGAAATCAATGGGTTGGATTTCAAGGAGCACCTGTCACTCAAACTTTTTCGATTCACAGCCCGCTGGCCCAGAAAAAAATGGGATTGGGTTTTCAAATCACGAACGATAATATCGGTCCTCGCAACAATGTCAATGCGCAAGTGGCATACGCCTATCGCATAAAACTTTTCGGAGGACAATTGGGTTTCGGATTGGGAATGGGCGTACAGTATTTATCGTTTGATTGGAATAAATTGAATACCGCGACCCAAACGACCCCATCCCAACGTATGGCCTTGAGACAATTGTCGTTCCTGATGCTGATTTCGGACTTTATTACAACACCAACAAGTTTTATATCGGAATGGAAATCGCACACATGCTTTCGTCAAGTATTGCCGTGTCTGATTCTAACCGAGCTTCGGGAAGAATCATTAACGCATCGGCTAATTCTGTTCAGTACCAGCAATTTAGACATCTTTCATTCACAATGGGTAGAGCGTTTGTGCTTACGGACAACCTTACGCTTAGGCCAAGCATATTATATAAGCAAGCCGGTTTGTTTGCGGGTATGCTCGATGCAAACATGAGTGTGCTCATAGATAATAAATTATGGCTTGGAGCAACTTACCGCCACGGTTATGGCGGAGTTGCAATCATCGAGTACCTGCTGAGCAAATCTATTCGCGTTGGCTACTCTTTCGACTATCCGTTCAATTCGCTAAGACTTTCACAAGGCTCGAGTCATGAATTATTCCTGGGATTAGAGTTTGGCCTTCCTTCATCGAAATCAGTCTCACCGAGGTATTTTTAGCATTGAGACTCGGGCCACTACATATACTATTATTCTTCTTCATTGCTTTGATGGCTTTTGATGGGCTTTCACAAGACGCATCCAAGGCCGACAAATTGATCGAACAAAATCGATTTGCTGATGCAGCCAAAGTGCTCCAGAAAAAGGTAAAAAAATCACCAGAAAGCCCAGAAATGAACGAACAATTGGGGTTTTCCTTTATGAAGCTTCACGAATTTACGCGTGCAGAGGTTCATTTTGCAAAAGCAGATTTGGTGGGTGGTTTGAGCAAGCCAGGTCTTATTCATTACGGCCAAGTGCTCATCAAAAACCAAAAGAATTCTGAAGCCATTCGTTTGTTTGAGCGATACATTGCTGCTGAGCCCGATAATTTTATCGCCCAATTGATGCTCCGATCCATTTCAGAGGTAAAAAAATGGAAGAGTGTTCCATCAGCTTTTGAGCTAAAGCCCACGATGGAACTTAACTCGAGCTTTTCGGATTTCTCGCCAGTACCATTCCGAGATGGACTTGTATTTGCAACCGAACGCCACATTGACCATATCAATGAAAGCAGCAGCAGCTATAACAATGCACCTTATTTGGCCCTGTATTTTGCTTCGATGGATGATAAGTCGCCCGAAGGATTTTCGTTTGATCGTCCTAAACCATTCTTGAGCGACCTGAAGAGAGATTACCACGTTGGACCTGTTAGCTTTGACACTGTTCACAACAAAATTGCATTTACCATCGCCCAATCAAAATTGGGCAAAAACAAGAAAAGCATTTTGGAAGTGCGCATTGCTGATTTAGTGAACGGAAAAAAAATCAAAAATGAGCGATCACTTCTCGGAAAAACAGAATATTCGGTCGCCCATGCAAGTTTTTCTCCTGAAGGAAATGCGATCGTTTTTTCAAGTGACATGGAAGGCGGCCAAGGCCAAATGGACCTTTATGTGATCAACAAAACAGATTCAGGTTGGACCCCACCGATCAATTTAAGCAGCGAAGTAAACACACCATTAAACGAACTTTTCCCCTATTTCTATGATGCTTCCACCATCTATTTCGCGTCAAATGGACACACAGGATACGGAGGCTTAGACATCTTCATTACTGAAAAAATTGGTGGAGAATGGATGAAACCCGAGAATCTTAAAGCCCCCATCAATAGCGCAAAAGATGATTTTGGAATCAGCTTTATTAACGCAAACAAAGGCTACTTTTCATCATCTAGAGATGGCGGAATGGGTAAAGATGACATCTATGGATTCATCAAAATGGCGGACTTGAATGATACGCAGCGGGTCGAAATCAGTGGAGTTTTTGAATACAGCAACCTTCCCTCTGAAGGAGTGACACTTTCGCTGTTGGATGAGTTTGACAACCTTCTTGGAACAGTGCAAACCGATTCAAACGGCAATTTCGCCTTTAGCGCCCTGCCTGTAGGTAATAATTATTCGATCAGGCTCGATGAAGAAAATGACGACATGCTGCTGAATGCTAACATTTTCATCGTTAACGAGGCCGGTGAAAAAGTGCAGATTTTAGAACGCGATAATGATGCTTCATTCGTTTTCACCAGCCTACCAAAAGACCAGATCGAATCTCTGACCATTCTCTATGAGGAGGATACATCCATAGAAACCTATGACATCTATGGCCAACTATTCCAAAAACTCGGTGCAGATCTAGCCGATATTGAGCTTATCGCTTATGGGCCTGAAGGTCAAATTCTAGCAAGTGCATTTACTGACAGCAGCGGTTATTATCAATTCCTTAACTTACCAAAAAACACGTTTGTTACCATCAAACAATCCTCAAATGACTCAACCATTTACAGGTCAAGTGTTTTTTATGCGGATGAGTTTGGCACCGAACGACTCGATAATTTCAAGAACGAATTCTTTGAGGTGGAATTAAAGGCGGAACCACAAGACACGATTGACAAAGACAGAAAAGCAACCTACACTGGTTTCTTAGTTTACCAAGAAAGACCATTGGCAGGCATTCCAATTATTGTATTTGATTCCGTCTTAAAAATAACAGAAGTAGCAGTGACATCAGCACAAGGAAGCTTTCAGCTGTTTAGCACCGAGGTTAAATCCAACTATAGGTTAATTCTCCCTGACAGCTTCAACAAGAAAGAAGACACATGCCAAATATATCTGATTGACAAGGCTACTAACAAGCTCATTTACGCGAACTATTTAGACCTAAGGTCTTATGACTTCACCACACTTCCACCAATAGAAGAGCAGTTAAAAGCAAAAGAATTGGCCTACTTGCAGCAGCCGCTGGCCATCAGCGGAAAGGTTTATCAAAAACTACCTGGTGATTTTGCTGATGGGTTAAACATCTATGCTTTTGATTCAGACGGTAATGTGGTAGAGATAGCTCGAACAGACGTAAATGGAGACTTTAGATTTGTCAAGCTGCGCCCAGACAAGAGCTATTCCATTGTGCCAGAAATGAAAGATGATGAAAACTTTAAAATAATTGTAAGTAATGATGATGCAGGCACTGCAGACACACTTAGGTTAGCCGATCTTCAAACCTATGTCTACGAAAAGCTCGAAACGGAGAAAATAATTCGATTGGAAGCTATAGAGGAAAAAGATTTTGCTATGCCTGGCCTCGATCGAATAATTTCCGGTCAGATTTATCACAAACTCCCTGGTGATTACGAAAGGAATTAAAATATATGCCTTCGATGACAATGGCAATATTCTAGATTCAACCTTGACAGATGGTAAGGGCGGGTTCATATTCAATCGTGTTGGTTTTATGGAAGACTTCTCTATCAAGGTAATGGAAGAAAAAGACATGGAGCTTAAAGTAGCTTTGTTTAACTATGATGGGGCATTCAAAGGACTTTTGTTTTTAGACCAAGAGAACTCATTCAAATATTCAAAAATCATCCTCGAAGCCGCTGCTGATCTTGAAACTCAATACTTGGAAGATGAGAGTCAAGGTATTGTTTATGGCCAAATCTTTAAGCAACTCCCTGGAGATTACAAAAGCGGCATGACCATTTACGCGTTCGATGAGCAAGGAAATGTAATTGACGCTGCCAAGATGGACGATAATGGCAATTTTGCGTTCAGTAGACTAGTGCCCCACAAACAGTATTTGTTTCGCTTGGATGAGTCAGTGAGCGACTTTAACATAGCAATGCTCGATGCCAATGGAAATATTATCGAGAAAAACAAAGTAGTGGACGGAGCGTGGACGTATGGTAAGCTCAACACCGATCGTTATAACACCAAACAATTGGCAATAGACGAATCACAAATGATTGCCGCAGAGGAACCGATTCAAGCAGAGGAAAGCACCAAAAAGCCTGCACCATTAAAACAAATTAGCATTGAAGGCCGCGAACTCTTTCAATTCGAATTTAGGGATGATCAATTAACGGAAAGTGACTTCGCAAGACTTAGCGCGATTGCAGAGGCATTCAAAAAGAATCAGAACCAAATCATTGGAATAGAATCGTATGCAGGGGCAGACGAAAAACAGGGCCAAACATCTTTCTCAGGAAAGCGCACTGCGGCTATCGCTCAATATTTATTTAAAGAAGGAGTGCCCATTGAAAATATGATGGTCAAGAATTGGGAAACTTCTAAGCCCATTGAAGATTGCCAAACAAAAAATTGCACTGAAATTGAATAAGCGAAAAATAGAATCGCAGAAGTGTCGATTCTAGACCCATCAGCGGCACCAAGCGCCCCGAATTACGTAATGACCTATGATTTCAATCAATGGCTACTCAATGACGAAGCCGAAGGAATTGCCTACCAGTTACTTAAAGAAGTAAAGAAAAGACCTGAAGCTTCAATTCAGATTGATGGCTTCACTGATACGTGGGGGGCATTTGAAAGCAACACCCGAATCTCCGAACTTAGAGCCATAAACATCAAAAATTTATTGATTATGAAAGGCGTCTCTGCCGAACAAATCAACATCGATTTTCACGGTGAAGTGAGGCCAAAGGGAGAGTGTATTTTGTACTATCCATGCCCGATTGACTACCGAAGTCAAAACAGACGCATAGAGGTGCGCCTTGAGTAAATTCAAGGTCATTTAAAAGAATTTTAGAGCGCATCTCAAATTATTCATAAATTGGCTGCCTTGCAATATGTAGACTTTATTAAAGTATAGGCTACATTTGCACGGAATTGCAGTGAAGAAAATTCTTTTAGTCATATCAATAATCTTGGGATTAGCGCTTAGCTCTATGGGGCAAGCGTCTATGAACACCATGAATACGCGGGCTAAATTTAAGGCGACTTACATCCTCAACTTCGCGAAATATACTGAATGGCCTGCCGCTTATAAGCAAGGTGACTTTATCATTGGCGTTGTCAACGATGATGATTTAGCGTTAAATCTAGAAACGGCTGCAAAGACGAAGAAGATCAACAGTCAAAATTTGGTTGTCAAAAGATTAAAATCTCCTTCTGAGGTTACCAAGTGCCACATGATTTATGTATCAGGCGCTAGTGTGGGTGCGGTAGAACCGTATATCAATAAAGCAAAAGAATTCAACTGCCTTACCATAACCGAGGGTAAAGGACTGATAGAGAGAACCTCTGCCATAAACTTCGTTGTGGTTGGAGCGGCAATGAAATATGAAATGAATAAAAGCTTGTTTAATCAGCAGGACTTGATTGTAAGTAATACGTTAGAAAATCTAGCTACTAAAGTGATTAATTAAATAAATGAAAAGACTCGTAATAATAGCGGTGGTCTTGTTCTCGATGATACCGATTGGGCTTAGGGCTCAGCTCGATCCGGTGTCGCTAGCACTTCGTGCTTATCAGAACAAGGATCTGCCCAAGGCCAAGGAGTTCATTGAAATTGCCGTAGGCGATGACAATTTTAATGGAATTACTAAAACTTGGTATTTCCGAGGTTACATCTATAAAGATCTTTTCAAAGAAGCAAAAGATGCTAAGTCTCAAAAAGAAGCGTTCGATTTACGCGCTACTGCTATTGAGTCTTATAGCAAAGCCATCGAACTTGAGCCCAAAGGTGAGTTGGTTGAAGATTGCCTTAATTCATTAAAATACTTATCCTCTACTCTATACAATGACGCAGCTTTTGCGTTAGACTCGAACAACTTCGAAACCGCCCAAACCTTGTTCGACAACTACAGCAAGGTGATCAAAGTGATCAATCCAAGTATGGATTTGAATCAACGAACAATTGAGTTTAATCTTTATAAAGCGTCTAAGTATTCTTATCTGTTTGATAATCCAAGACCCGAAGACAACAGAGACGAAATCGGAAACAACGTTGTTACGCTTTACAAAGAAGTATTGACACTCGACCAAGAAAACATCAGTGCCAATTACAACCTTGCCATCCACTATTACAATCAAGGTGTAAACATCATTGAGAACATGGATTACGAACAAGACTTTGAAACCTTATTCGCTATTCAGGCTCAAGTAATGGAGCTCTTTGGAGCCGCGTTGCCATACATGCTCAAAGCATACGAACTCAATCCATTGAGAAAAGAGACACTTGTTGGCCTTTCGGGAATCTATTTCGGATTGAACAACATCGAAGAGTCTGAAAAATATCAAGCTGAGCTGAAGAAATTAGAGAACCAAGAATAAGAGATCCACAACGAATATGTTTTCACATTTCAGTATCGGTAGGAAAATTAGCTTGGGGTTTGCGGTAGTCATTCTCTCTACCATAATCGCCTTCTACATCACCAACAAGACCTTCGTTGAAAGCCAGGAGATTAACGAGGAGATCACTAACAATCACACCCCATCTATTGCAAAGCTTGAAGAGCTAAAGCTCATGATCGTTCGATCAAAAATGCTTATCAGCAACTGGGTTTACCTTCCGAGTCCTTCTGAAAACGAAGACAAGGCCTTATTAAACAGACTTACTGTTGCCGACTACCCAAACCTAAAGCGCGAACTTGAAGCGCTTTCTCAGAGGTGGGATGATAGCACACGCTCATCTTTAGAACCCGTTTTTGACAATATTGAAATGCTGTGGTCTAACCACGAATTTGTGAAGCAAGCATTGGGCAGTTTGGATGCGTATAACGAGCCCATGAATTTGTTTATGGCGAATTCGATGGTTGAGGAAGGTGGAGACATCGATAACTACACTGATATAACGCTTGAAATGCTTCAAGTGCTCATCGACAATAAAAAGAAAGCGACCAAGATCATTACTGCAACGATGATTGAATCGTTTCAGAAAGTGCGGTTATTGATCAAAAATCTAGGAATTGCGCTGACAGTAGCAGGCATTATCATCGCCTTCTTGACCACGAGGACCATCGTTTCTCCCGTGCGCAAACTGCGGCTGATCTTACTCGATCTGTCAAAAGGTATTTTTCCAAAGAGTTGGATTAATTCTCGCGGAGACGAAATTGGTGAAATGGCGAATGCCCTCGAAACGGTAGTTTCTGGACTGCGCAGTACGAAAGATTTTGCCATAGCCGTTGGTTCGGGTGGATATAATACCGAATATACACCATTGAGTGATCAAGACGAATTAGGCCAATCACTGCTTGTCATGCGCAAAAACTTGAAAGAGTACAGCGAAGACATGGAAGAAAAAGTGCGCGAAAGAACAGCTGAAGTAGTGCGCCAAAAAGAAGAAATCGAAAAACAAAGCGAGCAGATTGCCGAACTGTATGAGCAAGTGAAGGACAGTATTCTATACGCTAAACGAATTCAAGAAGCCATCCTTCCATCAAAAGAAGAAATCGATCAGTCACTGAAAAATAGCATGGTGCTCTTTAGACCAAAAGACATCGTGAGTGGTGATTTTTATTGGTTCTCCGAAAAGAACGATAAGGCGATTATTGCCGCAGCCGATTGCACTGGTCACGGAGTGCCTGGAGCGCTCATGTCGATGATTGGCTCATCGCTATTGAATGAAATTGTAAACGAAAAAGGCATCACCCAGCCTAGTGAAATATTACTTGCGCTCAAGCACGGTGTTATTAAAGCCTTGAATAAGCATCCATCGTCTGACCAAACCAAAGACGGCATGGACATCGCCATTTGCACCATTCCTAAAAAGGGTAAAAAGATAGAATACGCAGGTGCGAACAATCCTTTCTGGTTAATTCGTGACGGTGAAATAATCGAGACACGGGGCGACAGACAGCCGGTAGGAATTTATGGCGACAACCTCGAAACGCCATATACCAATCATGAAATTGACATTGAAGCCGGTGACTCCGTATACATTTTCTCTGACGGTTACGCTGATCAGTTTGGAGGTCCTTCAGGGAAGAAATTCAAATACAGTCAATTCAAAAAACTGTTGGTTCAAGTGCAACCTGAAACCATGAACAAACAAAAGGAGATTCTAAACACGCGCATCGAAGAATGGATGGGCGATGAAGAAGAACAAATTGACGACATCCTCATTGTGGGCATTCGCTTCTAAGAACGACTTCTCTACATTACATTCTGCACCTTAAAGCCTTTTCTTGCTACAATTCGATAATCAGTCCGATCGATGGAAGCACGTTTCCTGAGAAATTCTCAACCAATTTGGTAGAATACCTACTTGGGTCATTTGGATCTTCGAGAGGTAAGCCATTTTCATCTCTTTCAACCGTAATAAACGGAGATAACGGTGCTTGATAATTATACGCGTTCTGCACATCGAAATAAATATTGAGCGACCACTTATCGAAGAAAAATCGCTTGTCAATACGCAAGTCAAGTTGATGCACCGCTCCATTTCTTTGAGAATTAAGCTGATTGTAATCGAGTAATCCTACCCCGCGCAAATCCCAGCTATTTTTCAATGATGATAACGATTGATCAAAAGGCGTGTAAGGAGCGCCACCCAAATACCTGAAGCGCACTCCAACTTCCCAATTGCCCTTGAACTTCTTTCCACCAGTCAGCGTAAGGATGTTTCCATTATCCCACGCAGAAGGAATGAAATCTCCATTTTTATCTTCAAACTCGCTTATTACGAGCGTGTAAGCTACAATACCATAAAACCCTTTGAAGAGCTTTTGCTGCGCCAAAAACTCAGCGCCATAAGCACGTCCTTCTGAGCTTGATGTAACCGGCTCGTTGCCAATTACACCGAAATCACTACCGAGGTTAGCCAACGTTATGTTATCTCTCAAGAGAAAAGGATAATTGCGGTAAGACTTGCAAAATCCTTCAACGGTGATCTTCGTATTTGTAGCGGGTAAAAACTCTACTCCGAATACATAATGATCAGCACTGATGTAGGAAACACCACTTTGCTTATTTACCAAATTGTTGCCTGCATCGCGATAACCTAGCACAGTGAATGGAGGCAACTGATGAAAACGGCCAACACTCCCATTAACACTCCATTTTGGAGCAAATAGAAATGAAGCTGCGAATCGAGGTGATAGCTGATCGAGCGGATTCGACATTTCTGTGTTGTAGTCACTAAAATCGCTTCGTATTCCAGCGGAAAGCTTCAAGCGATCTTTCACAAACGACTTTGAAAGCTGAGAAAAAACAGAGTACTTATTCAGAAAAACTTCCGAGTCGAAATCGATCAAAAGCTCTTGGCCAGTGGTAGTTACAATGCGATTGAAGGTGCTGTTTGTGTACAACGCATTCTCGTAACCTACTCCCATATTCCACTTCCATCCGTTTTTTCTCCAAGTGTGTTCTAACCTCAACTTGTTTTCAATCTCTTCACTTAAATAATCAAGGATTTTATTGGCTTCATCACTGTCGTCATTGCCTTGATACTTCACCGCCTTATTATTCAGGTGGTTTCTGCTCACCACCACCTGCTGAAAGCTATTACCAGAAAAATGCTTGTAATTCGCTCCCACTGTATAGTTCCACTGATCGTTTGACGGAATGTTACCCAAAATATATCGGTTTCTTTCGAGCGTCTCTGCATCTGTAACGCCATCATTGGCGCTTTCATTAAGCTCAAATTGATCGAGCGCTCCCAACCCAATAAATGAAATCTCATTTTTATCGTTGAGCTTAGTTTTCACTTTAAACTGCGAATCATTGTATATAGGCAAAAATGGGAGCTGCAAGGCCCTAAACAAAAACTGCAAGTATGACCTTCTCACGGAAAAAATGCAGGTAGTTCTTTTTCCAAGCGGACCATCAAGCGTCAAACCATAATCGCTACTTCCCACGGTAACGTTTGCTTTTATTCCATCAGGATTTCCATCTTTCTGCGTAAAGTCGAATACTGAACTCAGTGCATTTCCGCGGTTGCTCGGGAAGGCGGACGAATAAAACTCGACCTCATTGATAAAGTTAACGTTGATTAATCCAACCGGTCCTCCTGAAGCACCTTGGGTGGCGAAATGATTAATGTTTGGCACTTCGATGCCATCGAGGTAGAAACGGTTTTCATTTGGTCCGCCACCACGAATAATAATATCGTTTCGAAAGGAGGGTGAAGACGCCACTCCGGGGAGCGACTGAATAACACGACTAATATCGCGGTTGCCGCCCGGATTGCGCTCAATTTCTGATACGCCAATCGTTCTCATCGAAACGGGGGCTTCTTCCTTTTTACTGAATGGTGAGGCCGTAATCTCAACACCTTCGAGCAATTGCGCATCTTCCGTCATTTCGATGTCAATATTCACTGGGCGATTATTGAAAGTTTGAATTTCGTATACTACCGCCTTTCTGAAGCCTAATGATGTAGCTTCGATGTTGTATAACTTCGGATCTAAACCTGAAATTTCGTATTTTCCATCAATGTCAGTGCTGGTTCCTGTGGTTGTACCTTGAATCACCACATTGGCAAAAGGCACAGGCTCATTATTGATCGGATTAAAAACTTTTCCCTTAATAATCGCATTTTGAGCCACGACAGAAAAAGAAAAGAACGCAAAGCAGAAGAACGTGATGGTGATTTTTTGCATAGTAACGAAGATCAACACAAAGCTTTGATGTTTGTTCATCAAAAACGGGTTTTTAACTTACTGAGTTTAACGTAAGTTTGCAGCCCTTAAAAACAAATCAAAATCGCATGGCGCAAATTGAAGTTATACTCCCCAAAATGGGCGAAAGTGTTGCTGAGGCAACGATAACAACGTGGTTGAAAAGTGAAGGCGACAGTGTTGAGTCAGAGGAAGCGATCGTAGAAATTGCCACAGACAAAGTTGATAGTGAAGTGCCATCTCCGGCTTCAGGGAAAATCTTAAAAATACTCGTTCAGGAAGGTGAAGTGGCGGCCGTTGGTCAAGCCATAGCCATTATCGGAGCTGAAGGTGACGCAGCACCGAGCAGCGCACCGTCAAGTAGTCAAGCCACCGAAGCTCCCGCTCCGGAGGTGATTTCAGAAATCGAAAACACAGTGCATCAAGCTGCCCAAAGCGCGGCACCTGCAGCAGCGCTTAACTATTCTGGATCAGAGCGCTTTTACAGCCCATTGGTAAAAAGCATCGCTAAAGAAGAGGGAATCGCAGTGGACGAATTGGATAAAATACACGGCAGTGGCAATGAGGGTAGAGTTACCAAAAAAGACATACTTGCATTTGTAGATGGACGCAAAAACGGAGCGTCTAACACTAGTGGCACAGCCCCAGATCAGCAAACAGCTGCTTCTACAAAACAAGGATCTGTTGTGCAATCTGCGCCAACTACGTCTGTTTCGGGTGATGTTGAAATTATCGAGATGGACCGCATGCGCAAGTTAATAGCGGTGAACATGGTGAAGTCAAAGCAAACCTCAGCGCATGTGACGAGTTTTGTTGAGGCAGACGTAACTAATATCGTGAATTGGCGCAATAAGATGAAAAAGCACTTCGAGCAGCAAGAAGGTGAAAAACTGACCTTCACCCCAATTTTCATCGAAGCTATTGTCAAGGCCATCAAAGATTTTCCGATGATCAATGTTTCCGTAGAAGGAGAAAAAATTATTCGCAAGAAAAACATCAATATTGGCATGGCTGCGGCACTGCCGAGCGGAAATCTTATCGTTCCGGTAATCAAGAATGCAGATCAACTCAACTTACTCGGCATTACAAAGTCAGTGAATGATTTGGCCAAACGCGCTCGGGAAAACAAATTGATGCCTGACGAAATTCAAGGTGGAACATATACTGTTTCTAACGTTGGAACCTTCGGCAATGTATTTGGCACCCCCATCATTAATCAGCCGCAAGTAGCGGTAATGGCAGTGGGCGCCATCAAAAAGAAACCTGCAGTAATCGAAACCGATGCTGGCGATACAATAGGCATTCGTCACTTTATGTTCTTGTCGCATTCGTATGACCACCGCGTGGTAGACGGTGCATTAGGTGGAATGTTTGTGAGACGTGTGGCTGACTATTTAGAAAATTGGGATGTAAACAGAGGTATATAGCTTTCTGTAAACCAAATCCTTCCTATCATCTTCTGAATTCTTCTCATGATGCGCTCGTAGAACTTGGTGAGCAACAGTGTATTATTGAACCAGAGAAATACTAACAAGATTTCAACATTGGGTTGAATCATTGACCGTAATTCACAGGGTTGGATAAAATCAACTTCAATCCAAGATGCTTATATAACTCAATAACAGTTGATTAAATTAATTCTGAATTAACATTTTTCTGTTTATAAGAACGGAGTCATCAAACATTGTCCGCATTGAAAGGAGGTAGATTTGTGAATAGGTCATCCTAATCCTTATTCTATGCGGTATTCAGAAAGAATCACTCATTCTACAGCTCCCGGGAAGGTATTCTTCTTGCTTGTTTTCTTCTCGCTGTTGTTGGCTATAACTGCCTTTGGGCAGTCACGCGAAGAACGGAAACTTCACATCAAAGCCATCAAATCACTGAATACTGGAAATTTAGCCGATGCCGAATACCTTTACCATGACCTTCTTCAACTTGCTCCCGACAATCCCGATTATAACTATGAAATGGGTATTGCCATTTATGAGCAGGGGATCCATCGTGGCAAAGCTTCACCATACTTCGAGAAAGCTCTGAAATACACCAAAAAGGATACACTTTCTGACATGTTCCTTTTCGCTGAGAAAGCTGCGCAGTAGGCTGGCGCTTTTGATGACGCGATAAGTCATTTCCAAACTTATATGGGACTAATGAGGAAGTTTGAAGACCTAACTCCTGAATGCTTGACGAAGACATTCCACGTTACATCGAAATGTGTCAGAATGGTAAAGTTCAGTTTGAGAACAACAAAGAACACATCAGAATTGAAAATTTAGGGAAGTACATCAACAGTGAATATGCCGATTATTCGCCCGTAGTTTCGAGCGATGAAAGCATAATTCTCTTTACTTCCCGAAGAAAGGGCAGCACTGGTGATGATAAGGATACAGACGATAAATACTACGAAGACATTTACTACTCGTTAAATATAGACGGCTCATGGACCATGGCATCAAACTTAGACTCTACGAGTCGATTCATGAACGCAGAGATTAACTCAAACGATCACGATGCTGCCATCACTTATGCCGCGGATGAAACACAGCTATACATTTACAGAGAGGAAGATGTATGGGTGAGCACATTGGAAGAAGGCATTTGGACAATACCGGTTCGCGACCAAAGTGGGATTAACTCTACAAGAGGCTACGAACCATCCGTTTTCATAACGCAGGACCAACAGCAAATGTTTGTGGTTAGCGAATTGGGCAGTGGTTATGGAGGAAGAGATATCTACAAAACGCAAAAAGACGAGGACGGAAATTGGATGCCTCTAAAAACTCTTGGGAATGTAATTAACAGCCGTTTTGATGAAGACGCGCCTTTTTTAACGCCTGATGGAAACACCCTGTACTTTGCCTCAAATGGACATAATTCAATGGGTGACTATGATATATTCAAGTCTATATTAGACGAAAACGGTAATTGGTCGCAACCCGAAAATCTCGGTCCTCCGATCAACACACCTGGACACGACCGATATTTTGTGACCACTGACGAAGGTGCGGTAGGATATTATGCTTCAGACAGAGATGGAGGCTACGGAGAAACAGATATCTATAGAATTATCCTTTACTGCAAAGCCGTATCAGCAACAATTATTCGAGGAGTTGTATTCAGTGAAGACCTTAAAAAGGCAGTGGGTGCCACCATCACCGTTTACGATGGAAAAACCGGTAGATTGATAAATAACTACGCAGCAGATTCAACAGATGGAACTTATGAAATGCGTCTAAAAACCGAAACCAACTATAAATTCAGGATTGAAGCTGACGGCTACATGGCGCATTCTGGAGATTTCAAGGTACCGCAGCAATGCGATTACTATTCCCTTTTTCAAGAAATTAAAATTGAGAACATGCAAGACAGCTCGGGTAGAGTTTATGCGCAGCGTGCCTTTATCAATAATGCCTTTTTTAACATTGACAAGAAAATAGAAGAAGACTTTGCCGAGCAAGACATGGGTAAAATCAATGATACGCAAAAGGATTCGCTTCGCTCCTTAATAGCGGCCAACTACAACCCCATTGAACTCACCAACTATGTGAAGATGATTGATATTCTTGATCCGAATGGCGTGCGCTTGAGCAGTGAAATTATCGGTGAAAAAGATGTTGCTTTCGTTCAGGCAAGAGACGAGGTAAAATCGAAATATAATAAAAACGTGGTATCGGCTGATCAATATTTCTATAGTGATTTGCTACCTGAGGCAAGAGCAGGGTATATCGTGGCCAATGTAATTGACGAAAATCAAGCCTATCCGAAACAGCAAATGCGCGTGATAGAAGAGAAGCTAAAAGACGCCCCTTTTGAAGCACTTCTAGCCACCTTGCCAGAGGTAGATGAATCTGAAATGGTGATGATTGAAGATCCTTCAATGATCGATAATAGCTCCATGATTATGCCTAGTGGACCAATCATACCGCAGGAAAAAGCACAAGAAGAAGTTGCTATTGAAGATGTGACCAAACCACTTAAACCCACAGAAGAAGTCGCTGCAGAAGAAGCTGTCGAACCAGCGGAAAAGTTGGTTTTAGAAGTTGAAGAAGCCATCGACACTGAAATGCCGGAAAAAGCAGCAATAGTCTTAGAAGATGAAATCCAAGAACCTGAAGCCACAGTTGCAAAGTCAATTGAGCAAGTTATGGCTGTTGAGCCTGAGGTTGCTCAACCCTTAGAGGAAAAACAGGAAATGATTGCTCAAAAAGGAACTAAAATTGAACCAGCAGCAATCACTGAAGTCACTGAAAAAAATGTCATTGAAAATGATGTTGTTACGGACGCTGTTGTTAAAACGCCTGAAGCCAAGAAAGAAGAAACCATTGTATTTAGAAACATATTATTTGATTTTGACAAGTCTTTCTTACGAGAAGCGAGTGTGGCCGAGTTGAATAAAATCAACTCATATATGTTGAGTAGAAGCAATACCGAGTTGCGTATTGATGGCCATGCCGATTGGATTGGAACAGCAGAATACAACCTAACACTTTCTGAAAAAAGAGCCAAAACTGCCTATCAATTTTTGATCGACAAAGGGATATCAAACAGCCGAGTTTCATACCAGTATTTTGGCGAAGCAGTGCCCATTGCACCCAATGCGAATGAAGACGGAAGCGACAATCCAGACGGAAGGCAGCTCAACAGAAGATGCGAGTTTAAGATTGACAACGCGGGAACTGCACAGAATGTAGTATTGAAATTCTAAATTCACCTTCTCACGTGTACCTTTGGCCGCATGACGCGGTTAAAATTAAACAGACCTTTAGCTTTTATTGACCTTGAAACCACGGGTGTTTCAGTAGGTTCAGATCGGATTGTAGAGATTGCCATAGTGAAACTCAATCCTGACGGAAGCAAAACAACGAAAACGCACCGAGTAAACCCAGAAATGGAAATCAGTGCTGAATCAAAGAGTATTCATGGAATCAGCAATGAAGATGTGGCCAATGAACCCACGTTTACGGACCTCGCTCCTAGCCTCTTTAAATTTTTGTTTAATTGTGATCTTGCAGGTTACAACAGCAACAAATTTGACGTTCCGATGCTCGTTGAAGAGTTCTATCGTGCTGGAATTGAATTCGATTTTCAAGATCGAAAAATGGTTGACGTTCAAAACATTTTTCACAAAATGGAACAACGCACATTGGTTGCTGCTTATAAATTTTATTTAGACAAAGACTTAACCAACGCACACAGCGCATTGGCAGATATTGAAGCTACGCATGAAATACTTGAAGCCCAATTAGAGCGCTACAACGAGGTATTACAGGCAGATATTAATTTCCTCGAGGAATTTTCTCAATACAATAAGACAGCCGATATCATGGGTCGCATTGTGTTTGACGATCAACAACGCGAATGCATCAACTTCGGGAAATTCAAAGGAACCCCGGTTGAAGACGTTTTCAGAAAGGAACCAGGCTATTACGGTTGGTTGATGAATGGCGATTTTCCTCTATCCACGAAAAAGGTGTTTAAAGACATTATGGATCGTGTAAAAGCCCATAATCAGAGCGCGAAGCAATGAAGATCATCTGCATAGGAAGAAATTACGCTGCCCACGCCAAAGAGATGAACAGTGCGGTTCCCACTGAACCCGTTTTCTTCTTCAAACCCGATACGGCACTTTTACCGAAGCGCAATCCGTTTTTTATCCCCTCATTTTCGAAGGATGTGCACCATGAGTTGGAATTGGTTGTGAGAATTAACCGCGCAGGAAAAAGCATAGAAGAACAATTTGCACACCGCTATTACAACGAGGTCAGCGTTGGTATAGATTTTACTGCCCGCGATTTACAAGCTGAATGCAAGGCCAAGGGCTTGCCATGGGAAAAAGCCAAAGCTTTTGATGGCAGCGCGCCCGTGGGCGATTTTATCACCCTATCAAAAACGCAAAATATTCAAAACATAGATATAAAACTCACCAAAAATGGTGAGGTCGTGCAACAGGTGAATACGTCTCAAATGATCTTTTCGGTTAACCAAATAATCAGCTACGTTTCGCAATTTGTGACCTTAAAAATTGGAGATTTAATTTTCACCGGCACGCCATCCGGTGTAGGTCCTGTGGCGATTAACGACCGACTGGAAGCGTACATCGGAGAGCACGCTTTACTAAAACTTAATGTGAAATAAGTTTATTGACTTAGAATTTAACGATGATGTCTGCGGTTCCTTCCTGTTTAAGGTCAAATTCACATCGTCTGTTTAATTGACGACCTTCGGGATTATCCGACTCATCAGCATTGGCGTTTGGAGCTACAGGAAGGGCTTCTCCATAAAATTGGTACACGATACGTTGGTCAGAAACACCCTTCTCAATCAAGTATTCGTAAGCTTGCTTCGCCCTGCGTTCTGAAAAGGCCAAATTATACTCTACCGTTCCTATCCAGTCAGTGTGACCATCTAACTGCAATACATATTTGGGATTGCTCTTCAAATAATCTTAAATCTTGTCGAGTTCTCCTTTACTCAATAATCGAAGGTCGCTTGCAAGCTCCCCCAAAAATAGGACAGTTTAAAAATAGAGTAAATTCAAACTATTAAACTATGAAGAAAAGTAAGTTCAGTCCCAATCAGATCGTGAAGATTTTACGGGAGTATGATTCAGGTAAGACTGCTGTTGAAGTATGTCGGGATCACGGTATTAGTCAAGCAACATTGTACAACTGGAAGAAGCGCTATGGTGGGATGGAAGCATCCGATCTAAAGCGTTTAAAAGCTTTGGAAGAAGAGAACGCTAAGCTGAAGCAGATGTACGCGGAGTTAGCTCTAGATCATGAGATGGCTAAAGAGATCATCGCAAAAAAACTTTAGCGCCCTGCGAGAAGCGTGAGACAGCAAAGCAGTTGCCACAGTACGGTATTAGCAGGGCATGCCGTATAATGTGCGTCAACCGAAGTGTGATTTATTACCAGAGTATAAAAGACGATGCTGAACTGGAGGCCGCCTTATTATCCAAAGCAGAAGCACACCCTCGGGAAGGTTTTTGGAAGGCATACGGTAGACTTCGCCTTGAAGGACATCATTGGAACCACAAAAGGATGCATCGGGTTTACAAAAAGTTGGGGTTGTCTATTAGAAGAAAGGCAAAGAAGCGGCTCCCTTCTCGGGTAAAACAACCGTTAATTGTTCCCACTGAGTTGAACGACACATGGTCAATCGACTTCATGGAAGATCGATTGGAAACTGGGCGCAAAGTGCGCTGCTTTAATGTGATTGATGATGCCAACAGAGAAGTCCTGCATGTTGACATCGACTACTCGCTGAAAAGTAAAAGAGTTATTTGGGTGTTAACTCACCTAGTAAAACGCAGAGCTAAGCCTAAGAAAATAAGAATGGATAATGGCCCAGAATTTATCGCACACATCACCCAAGAATGGAGTAAAGCCCAAGAGATAGACTTCCTGTACATTCAACCTGGAAAACCCACTCAGAACGCTTATATCGAGCGGTTCAATGGATCATATCGAAAGGGAGTACTAGACGCGTATGTGTTCGAGAATATAGATCAACTTTGGGAAAGAACTAATGAATGGGTAGAAGATTATAATCACTATCGACCTCATGACAGCCTTAATGGGTTGCCACCAGTAGTGTACGCGAAAAAGTTCCTTTCGGGGGCTAGCCCCCGAAAGGAACTTTCAGCAAAGAATAAAACAAGTTCTTTAATTTAGCGCTGTCCTAAAAATGGGGAGCTTACATTAATGTTTGAGCAATTGAGAAAAGTGCTTGCTTGGCTTTGGGCTTTCACATCTGCCACACGCATCATCATAGATTGGTTTGGGTATTTATCTACTGGCAGAGACAACACAGAAATCAAATAGGCATCGTCATAGTCCTCTACGATTTTCACTCCTTCAAATGGCTTGAATTTGTACATCCGTTGGATGTAGTTGGAACAAGCGACCTTGTCTTCGTTGAAGGATTGGGAAAAAAGGCTACCCCAATCCATGAAGCAAAAAGAGAAAGAATAATATTCTTCATTTCTCGTCAATATCCATTTCTATGTAGTCACCGTCAAGATCGCTCACGATATCGGAAGTCATCCGCATAACCAATGAGTTTTGATCGCCAAAAACGATTGAACCGTCATTGTTTACTTTATATGTACTTACAAAGAATCCACTCAGATCGCCTGGCATTTTTAGATCTGAGTATTTCTCCGCATGTGCAATTAGAAACACTTTTGCAGATTTCTTCAAGCAGCGCTGCATTTGTAGGGCCATGCCTAATTCCAGCATTACGTTCGGGTTGAATTGGGTAATATCAAATATCAGCGCATAAGCGTTTTCCATTCTGTTGTGAATAGTATCCAAAGTAAAGCCTCCAGAAGTAGCTCTTAAACGTGCGTATTGGATCTTCAATTCATCAGACTTATCGTGGAGTTTAACGCGAGCCTTTAATCTCCCTACAATAGTTAGCATTGCTTTGGCTGAGGTTTTATTCTTTTCAGAAGTACCCTCTTTTTGATTTAACTCCCATTGGTAGGCTCCGTATATTTTGGTTGACATTTTTCTCAAAGTTTTAGTTGGGACTACTTGCTCACAATGATGCTTCTGGATTCATTATAATTTGCACCTATCACTTCAATAGAATAGTATCCATTCGCGATATTAGCAAGGTCAATTTTTTCACTTCCGAAACCTGCACCTTTAAGAACAATCGAACCTACAGAATTGAAAATCGTGTACTCAAAATTTCCTGTGCTCTCTATATGCAATTGTTCAGAACCAGGATTAGGATAGATTGAAACTTGATGTCTATACAAGTTCATTACACCGACATTTGAGATATTAAAACAACTTGAAGTATCAGCGCAAAAATTTTGCGTAATAATTACAGCATAATCGCCATTTTCTTCTGCGATGAACACCTTTTCGTACGCGCTTTCTATGAGCTCAAGAGTTTGACAATTAAGCCATTGATAAGTAGCATCGCTGGCTATCGCTTCGAGGCTTGGTGGTGAGGAAATAACCGTTGTATCAACTTTATTAACTGTTAAGTTGAGTATTATTAATGAATCACAACCGTTTTGATTGGTTAAAACAAATGTTGCCGAATCAATGCTTTCATAATAAGTATTACCATCGATCCATGTGTATTCGATGCAAGCATCTTGAATATCTGTATATGACGTGCTTTGGTTAATGGTTAGGTTTAAAGTAATTATGGAATCGCAGCCTACAGAATTTACAGTCGTAAAAACAGCGCTATTATTATTGCTGTAATAAGTCAATCCATCAATCCAAGTTAAACTATCACAGCTTGTTATAATATCAGTATATGTGGTTGAATTAAATACAATTGCATTCAAAGTCACTATTGAATCACAGCCCGAAATATTGATCAGTGTATCCATATATTGACCTGAGCTAAAAATAGTGTCTCCACTTGATGGGTTTATTACATAAGCGCATCCTGAAATACTTAAAGTATCAAAAGAAGGCTCCAGAATAGTGAGGTCTATTTGGATTAAACTATCGCAACCTGAAACCGAAACGAGCGTGTCAAAATATATACCTGACACAGTGTAATTATTTCCATTAGTTGTCGTGAATGACTGACAAGTTTGAATTTGAACTGTGTCTTGAGGATTTCCGCTATGGAAGAGGGTCTTGACTTCGCATTCAGTTAAAACCTTTCTCCAAACACCAACATCATCAATTTTATCATTCCAAGGAAACCCACTTGAATTGTTACAATTCCCTATTCTGAATTCATTAAAATAGTTCAAAACATCACTGAAGCTACCCGAGTTATCTAACTCGCCATTGATATAAATTTTAAAATCCCCATTGGCAGCTTGGGTATAAACTAGGTGTGTCCAAAGGTTTAATTGCGGTATTGAGGTTGACGCAGGTACATCACCTGTGACTCCTCCTCCCCGCCAAAATAAAAATCTATTATCATATTGACCTCCGTAAAAGTTATTATCTGCAAAGAACCCCAGCGCAGCACAATTGGTTTGATAACTGGTCACCCGGCCAATTATGGTTCTGAATTTATGCCCAAACGAACTAGGAAAATACGAATTAACTATTATCCAAGCTGAGTATGAAATTGGTTTATAGCTCAATGTATCTAATGTAGAAATTCTAATGTATTGATTGATTCCATTGAAACTAAGCGCCATGCCCTGAACATCAAATCTATTTGTTGTTGGGTTTGGAGAATTGAACATGACCCCATCGTGACTATTAGTCGCGTCATCGGCATTTCCATCAAGGGCATACCATGCCACCAAATCAATATTCGGAACATAGCTAGGAACATTTTGGGCCTCAATGCCCATCGATAGCAGCATAATAGGAAAGAAGAGAGTGATCGTTTTCATTTTGACTTAATTTTAATTAGTGTATTCTTTGAAAGGCGCGCTAGTTTGCCTTGAACCTTTATTGCTGGTTAAAGCACTGCCCCTTCAAATTCTGAGAGTCAAAAATGTAATAAAGCTCAGACACCCACCTCAAAAAATATGTAATTCGTGTACCGTTACATATTACATATTACATATTTTATATTAGAGCAAGAATGGCCTTTTTTGCATTTCTTAATTTTTAGCCCCAATGCACCTATTCATAATTATTGCTGCGCTTACGAGCGTGTTTCGTTCAAACCCAAGCTTTGAGGCAAGTGCTGGAGCGCAAGTAGAAGCGCCACAATTGCTTCAAGAGAAAAGTCAACAACATAACTCATTCGTAGATTGTGAAGGCAAAACTTGGTTTAATCCAGAAGGCACACTGCACTTATTTGAGGTAGTGGGTGATAGTGCCGCAATCAGAGTTGACAAATCCATTCACCATGGCACTACCTATGGCCGCTTTTTGTTTTGCCATGATGATAAGCTATTCATGTTTGGCGGGCAGGGCATGTTCATCTTTCAAACTGCGCTGATCTATTTTGACAAAAACAACCGCGAATGGTTTGATCAAAAAATTGAAGGATTGCCAAATAACCGTGTAAAATCTTATGCTACTCAATATGGCGACTCTTTGATTGTTTTCACCAAACCAAATATTGATGCCTCCTCCATAGAACTTGGCGTGGTAAATCTCAATACCAACACTTACCAAAAAGTGAGCGAATTTGATGGTGCAGGTTTTTTTACCGAGGACTTCACCCTGCGTGGTGAACGCATAGATTATCTCGAAACGCGATTGTCAAAAAGTTTGATTTTTGACAAAGCAGACTTGCGTTTTTATAAACCTAACTTTGCGTTTCTGGTTCCTTCAAGAGACTACGGCACTTCGGGAATTATAGACCAAGAAATTTTTGCAGAATCATTAGACGGGTCTAATAATCGCATTCTAAAGAAATTCTCTTTCGCTGGTTACAAGACAAATTTCCCTGAATATCATTTTAATTCAAAACGCAATTATACCTATTGGTGGGCTTTGCTTGCCATAGCAACCGTATCGGTTGTTTTTGGCGTTGTTATCTATAGAAAAAAAACTACTCCAACTACTGATGAATCATTGCCCGAAGCAAACTTAACAGAAATGCTAGTTGAGCTCAAAAACTTCAATAATCAGTTAATTGATGCTCAAAAACTTCAATCCATTCTTAATCTGAACTATGGTAATCCAGATAGCATGCGGGTAAAGATGAATGCTAAAATCAGAGCAATCAATGCCGAGTATCCCAATGCCATAGAACGTGTTAAGAGCAGCGAAGATTCTAGATTGGTCAGTTATCGAATTAGTATTAAATAAAAAAAGCCCTCGAATGATTCGAGGGCTTTTCTGTATTTTAAGTCTATACTTCTAGTATTACTCCACCGTTACGCTTTTCGCCAAGTTTCTTGGCTGATCTACGTTGCACCCGCGCATTACTGCGATGTGATAACTCAACAACTGCAGCGGAATAGACGCCACTATTGGCGTAAAAATCTCATCAATTTCTGGAATTTCGATGGTGTAATCTGCCATCTCTTTTACGGTAACATCGCCTTCGGTTACAATGGCAATAATCACTCCTTTTCTGGCTTTTACTTCTTGTATGTTGCTTACCACTTTTTCATAAGAAGGGCCTTTTGTCGCAATCACAACTACTGGCATTTCTTCATCGATCAACGCAATTGGGCCATGCTTCATTTCTGCCGCTGGATAGCCTTCTGCATGGATGTAAGAAATCTCTTTTAGCTTTAAAGCGCCTTCTAAAGCAACAGGGAAACAATAGCCTCTACCTAAATACAAGAAGTTTCTTGAGTCTCTAAACTTACTTGCAATCACTTCGGTAAGTGTGTTGGTTTGCAATGCGCGCTCCACCTTTTGTGGAATCTCATTTAAACCGTGCAATAAACGTTGGTAGCGGCTGCGCTCAATAGTGCCTTTGCGCTGACCAAGCATCAATGCCAACAAGCTCAAAACGGTTACTTGCGAAGTAAATGCCTTGGTACTTGCTACACCAATTTCTGGCCCAGCGTGCGTGTATGAACCGCCATGTGTAACGCGTGAGATGGTAGAACCAACTACGTTACATATACCTAAAATGGTAGCTCCTTTTGATTTTGCTAACTCAAGTGCCGCAAGCGTATCGGCTGTTTCGCCAGATTGAGAAATGGCAATAAGCACATCCTTTTCGCTAATGATTGGGTTGCGATATCGGAATTCAGAAGCATATTCTACTTCTACCGGAATTCTAGCCAAATCTTCAATCAAATACTCACCCACCAAGCCTGCATGCCATGATGTGCCACAAGCAACAATGATAATGCGGTTTGCGTTGATCAACTTTTGCTCGTATTCGCTTATTCCGCCAAGGTGAACTGAGCCTTCGCTAACTTTTAAGCGACCACGCATTGAATCGTGATCTCCGAAAACCGAATATACATCAGCTTTTGAGAGTCGATTCATGTTTCCTTTAAAGTCGAAATCGTTGGGAAAAACAGTGGAATGAAGGATCAGTTTTTTAACTTGAAAATCGCAGCCCGCCAATCACCTGCGCGCGGTTGGTCCGCCTTGACTAAAACCAAGAACATCAAAAGGTAAGCCCTATGGAAAAGCGAGGGCTTTGCGAAGTTTATTGAGGTAATTGATTTAGTCGTTAATATCAACTTCACGGTCTTCTTTGGTCATCCAAGAAGCTCCCACCCCTCCGTCATATCCTTCGATGTAAAACCGATGCAATCCTTCGGGAGCCACAATCATCAACCCTGCATGTGCGAGGTGCTAAAAATGCTTGATAAAGTATTTTGCCAACTGCTGATATCCATGAATCACAAACAGCACTCCAGTAGGCTCACCATTTGGCTCTATCGTATAATAACGCTCTGTTTTACTAATTTCTATGTGATGTTCACGGATCACTTACTTTCTTTTTTTGAGGCGTCAAGGTGAGCGTAACGTTCGCGCACGCGCTCTGAAATTGGAATCGCATCACCGTGGTCATCAATTCTTACAAACGTAAAATTTGTGCTGCACACTAGAGTTTCTTCTCCGCTGTACACATTGTGCTTTCGGGCTTCTACCAACAATGTGATGGATGATTTACCGAGTCGCAGCACTTCCCCGTAAATTTTCAAGTGAAAGCCAATCTTCACGGGTTTTGTAAAAATTACCTCATCAATTTTCAAGGTCACCATATTGGGCGAGTGACATACTTCGTAGGCCATAGTTGCAGCTGCTTCATCGAGCCACGAAAGCATAATTCCTCCGAAAAGATTTCCGTGGATTCCGAGGTCTTTTTCCATGCACAATCGCTGTGATATCAGTTGCATACTAATGTGTTTTTGTCATTGACGCGTTGGTAACAATTATAAAATCGCCCAATTCCTTCCATTCGTCTTGGAAGTCCAAGTTTTCGCTTTCTGCTGATGCTATTACTCCAATGTTCAAATTCGCGTTTAATCGCCCAAGGTAGGTGTTAATTCCGGAAAATTTCTGTGAATGAAACGAACCATTAAAATGAACAAACAAGCCCTTTTCAATAAAGTTCTCGCTGATCGCGCTTGCCATTGTGTAGTCTTTTAAAGCTTGAGCAGCAACCAGGTAGTCGATATTCATTCCGTGCCCGCCCATCATCGCAATCATATCCTTATAACCAAGGTCGTTCGTGTCGACCAAAAATGGAAGTGCAGGCAAAAACCGTTTTGCATCATCGGTAAGTGAATCCAATGCTTGCAGACCCTGCCGGGCAACCAATGACGCATACCTACGGGGCACATTGGTGGCAATGAATGCGAGGCCGTTTTCCTTTGCAAACTCGACCAACGGAGCATAATCGGTGGTATAATTCGGCCAAAGCTTTGCTTCCTTTTTAAAATGATCAAGCGCTATTGTACCGAGCAAGTATTCGTTCAGCACTAGCTGATTATCGCGCTCAAACATCTCAGCTCCAAGTGTCAATTTCTCCGTCTTGTGCAAGTGCTTTATAAGCTCCAGCTGCAACCAATGGTCGATTGGGTTATTATGCATTTCTCCGAACAGAATAACGTCATTTTCGGAAAGTTTACTCGACATTTCCTCTAATGAAGCCTCTTTACCCGTGCGATCGTAAATTCTATAAGCTTCAATAAGGCTCTGAGAACGTGCACTTTCTGCATTAATTAGAAAGAAAATAAGTAACACAATATTGGTTATCAATTTCATAATTGTTAATATTAATTTAATGTTAACCTTATATGTCCTATATATTACTTACATTAGCTGTATGTTTCAAAAAGCATCTATCATCTTGACAGTTTTTCTGTTGACACTATCTCTTGTGTTGCACGCAAAGGTTATACATGTAGAGTATTACGCCAACGGCCAAAAGAAAATAGAATTGGTCAAATTAAAAAAGGGCATCATTCAGATCAGCGAATATTTTAATACTGGACAATTAAAAGAACAAGGTTATTCTAAAAACGGCATGTTTCAAGGGAAGTGGGTGAGATATAATGAACAAGGTTTGGTCATAGCTACTGCCTTTTATCACAATAACGTTAAAATCGGCTCGTGGAACCACTATGATGAGTGGAGCCAAAACACCTATAGGGTTTATTATCAAGAAGGAATCGCCACAGCTTACAAGCAGTTTGATCAGAAAGGAAACCTCATCGCGTCAGGCGAACGTTTAAATCAGTGATTGTCACCATCAAGTAATCCGCCTATCCCGCCCAAAATACTTCCTTCACCTTTTCTTTTGCCACCCATTTTCGGGGCTGAACTAATTATTCGGTCGGCCAATCTAGAAAATGGCAGCGACTGAATCCAGACTTTCCCAGGTCCACGTAAAGCTCCAAAAAACAAGCCTTCACCTCCGAAAAAGGTGTTCTTAATTCCGCCAACAAATTCGATGTCGTAATCGATGTCTTTGGTGAATGCAACGATGCATCCCGTATCTACTTTGAGCAATTCACCCGGTTTTAATTCGCGTTCTATTACGGTTCCACCGGCATGCACAAACGCTAGTCCATCCCCTTCAATTTTCTGCATGATGAAGCCTTCTCCACCGAATAACCCTACCCCAATTCGCTTTTGAAACTCTATCCCGATGGTGGTGCCTTGCGCTGCGCACAGAAAGGCATCTTTTTGGCAAATCACCTTGCCACCAAGTTCGGCAACATCCATTGCAATTACCTTTCCTGGATAAGGAGCAGCAAATGTCACACGATCTTTTGCAACTCCATTGTTCGTGTATGCAGTCATGAATAGACTCTCACCCGTAAGCACTCGTTTACCGGCTGAAAACATTTTGCCGAGGAAACTCTGATCGCCTTTGGAGCCATCGCCAAAAACAGTCTTCATCTGAATGCTGCCATCCATCATCATTAAACTTCCCGCTTCGGCAATCACTGTTTCTAAAGGATCGAGTTCTATTTCCACACATTGCATTTCTTCCCCAATAATGCGATAATCAAGTTCATGGGTATTCATTCGATAAAATTTTTGTTTGTCAAATATGAAACTCACACAGAATAATCCCCAAAAAAAAATGACCGAGTAGCATATGTCGTGATAATCGGTCAAAAAGTACTATGGTAAAATTCGTCTATTTCAACGAGGCCAATGCGCTATCGTAGTCCGGCTCCTGGACAATCTCTGGAACTTGCTCGGTATAAATCACCTTACCGCCTTCATCAATAACTACTACTGCTCTGCTGAAAAGCCCTGCTAATGGGCCTTCTTCCATAATAACATGGTAATTCGAAGAAAAACCAAGATTCTTAAATTCCGATGCATTTTGAACGCTCTCTAGACCTTCGGCACCGCAAAAACGCTTCTGTGCAAATGGAAGATCTTTTGAAACATTCATGACCACGGTGTTTTCCAAACTTGAGGCTTCCGAATTAAAATGTCGTGCGCTCATTGCACAGATACCTGTATCAATGCTCGGAAATATGTTCAATACCAATTTTTTACCTGAGAAATCTTTCAGTGAAATGTCTTGCAAACTGTCATTGGTTAGTACAAAATCTGGAGCTTTTTCTCCAACCTTTGGTAAATCGCCTACCGTTTTTATCGTTGATCCTTTAAATGTAATGGAAGCCATGTGTTATGAATTAATTTATTGTGTTTAAGTGTTGGTTCAACAAGAAAGCGCTCTGCTTGTTCGAAATTTAATTTCGTTCAAAACTCCAGCTTTTAATTATCTTTTGAAAGCCATTTTTTAGATAAAATCTCACCAACAAATATTCAGTTTTTGGTCACGCATTTAGACATTCAGCACATCGGACAATTGTTGGCTTGCTTCGAATTTTATATTTGTCTCTCTTAAAAGAAAAAACCTGCCCAACTATGAAATACTTCATTCTGATTTCCAGCGCATTGATACTATCATTCAATGGATTCTCACAAAAAAAAGGCGAAACCGAAACCCCCAAACAAGCCGCACTCAGCGGAATGTCATTTAGAGAAATCGGTCCAGCGCTCGTGTCGGGTCGGGTGATTGATCTCGCCTTAAACCCCACGAATCATGATCGGTTTTTTGTAGCAGTGGCATCAGGTGGTGTATGGAAAACCGATAACCACGGCAACACTTTTACACCAGTTTTTGACGGACAAGGCTCTTATTCCATCGGTTGTGTTTCGTACGATCCGAATAACGAACACACGATTTGGGTTGGAACTGGAGAGAACAACAACCAAAGAAGCGTGGCCTATGGTGATGGTGTGTACAAATCACTCGATGACGGTAAGACGTGGAAAAACATGGGACTAAAAAAGTCAGAGCACATTGCCAAAGTGATTGTTAAGCCCGGTAATTCAAACGTTGTTTTTGTTGCCGCTTACGGTCCGCTTTGGAGCGAAGGAGGCGAACGAGGCATTTATCAATCGACTGACGGAGGTGAATCGTGGGAACGAATTTTACACGTGAGTGATCACACTGGATTCTCTGATTTGTGGATGGATCCGCGCGACCCAGACGTAATGTATGCGGCCGCACATCAGCGCAGAAGGCATGTTTGGACATACATCAGTGGCGGTCCAGAATCAGCTATTTATAAGACCACAGACGGTGGAAAGAACTGGAGAAAAATTATGAGCGGACTTCCGAAAACTGACTTGGGAAGAATCGCCTTGGCCATTTCGCCTGCCAATCCTGATGTTGTTTATGCCATGGTTGAAGGATTTGACGAAAAGCATGGCGGTTTCTACCGATCTGACAATTTGGGTGAAAGCTGGAACAAACAAAGCGATTATTTCACCAGTGGAAACTATTACGTGGAACTGATTCCCGATCCGCTTGACGAAAACAAAGTGTTCTCCATGGACACGTGGCTGCAACACACAGAAGACGGAGGAAAGACCTTCAAAAAAACAGGTGAGAAAAGCAAACACGTTGACAATCACGCCATGTGGATCGATCCGAGCAACACCGACCATTGGCTGGTGGGCTGCGATGGAGGACTATACGAAACTTGGGACGCAGCGAGCAATTGGAAATTCTATCAAAACCTCAATATCACTCAGTTTTATCGCGTGGCCGTAGATTATGACGTGCCATTTTACAACATTTATGGTGGCACACAAGACAACAACACCATTGGCGGCCCATCAAGAACGACCAATGCACATGGCATCAGTAATTTCGACTGGTACATCACGCGAGGTGGAGATGGCTTTGAGCCTGCTGTTGACCCAACCAATGCCGACATCGTTTACAGCCAATCGCAATACGGTTGGCTCGTGCGTTACAACCGTAAAACGGGTGAAAAGGTCAATATCAAACCCATCGAACGAAAGGGCGAAGATGCGTATCGCTGGAATTGGGACGCACCGCTTCTGATCAGTCCACACAACAGCAAGCGACTCTATTTTGCAGCCAATAAAGTGTTTATGAGCGATGATCGCGGTGATTCGTGGAGCGTAATCTCTGATGACCTCTCTCAAAAGATTGACCGCAATAAACTCAAAGTCATGGGCACAACCTGGGGACCAGACGCGGTGGCCATTCATCAAAGCACATCTATTTATGGCAATCTAGTGGCACTTGAAGAATCGCCTGTAAAAGCAGAACTGCTTTACGCGGGCACCGATGACGGAGTCATTCACCGTTCTGAAGATCTCAAAACATGGACGAAATTGTCATCCTTTCCGGGAGTGCCTTCTGGAACTTACGTCAACGATATTCTGTGCGATGGATTTGAAGAAAACACGGTGTATGCCATATTCAACAACCATAAAAATGGCGATTTCAGACCCTACATTTTAAAAAGTACTGATCGAGGAAACAGCTGGACATCCATCGTTGGTGATTTACCAGAACGCGGCTCGGTATACTGCATTTCACAAGACCATGAAAACAAAGATTTACTATTTGTGGGAACTGAATTTGGTGTTTTCTTCACGATTAACGGAGGAAAGAAATGGGTGAAAATTGGCGGTGGATTACCAACCATTGCTGTGCGCGACCTGGAAATTCAAAAGCGCGAAAACGACCTCGTGTTGGCCACATTTGGCAGGGGATTTTATGTGCTTGACAACTACGCACCACTCAGATCCATTACTGACACCGTTGGAAAATCGGCCCATATATTTCCGATCAAAGATGCATTGGTTTTTAACGAGACCAATCCTCTGGGCACACGAGGAAAGGCATCGCAAGGCGAGTCGTTTTTTACAGCCCCGAACCCACCCATCGGAGCTACGTTCACCTATTTTTTAAAGGAAAAACCGCTTACTCTCGCTGAACAGCGAAGAAAAGCTGAAAAGAAAGCGAGGAAAGAAAATGGAGACGTGAACTATCCCTCTTTCGATGAACTCCTAAACGAGGATCTAGAATTAGCGCCCTACTTGATTTTCGAAATCAAAGACAACAATGGAATGGTGATTAGCCGCTATAAAGAAGAAAAGGTTAACAAAGGCCTCAATCAAAGCACTTGGGATTTTCGCTTAGAAAGCACTACTCCTGTAGAGCTAAAAGAAAGTGAAGTAGGTCGTTATTCTTCCCCAGATTGGGGCGCATTGGCAATGCCTGGTCAATACAGCGTGACGATTTACCAGTTCTTAAATGGCACGCTCACACCGATTACAGAGCCTGCCAGTTTTGAGATCAAACTACTCCATCAGCACCAAATTTCAAAACCAGACTATGCCGCTCTAAAAACGTTTATCGAAGCAGTGAATGAAGGCAGAAGGCAAGTAAGAATCACGATGGAGGAAATCAAGGAACTCAATACCACCTTTTCATACATTCAAAACACGGTGATGAAAGCTCCTGAAGCTGACATCAACATCCTCGCTGACCTTGATAGGATCAATAAGGAGATCAATCTTATCAATGTTGCGCTTTATGGCGATCGCACGAAGCAGAAAAGAGAAACAGAATCGTATCCGGGAATTTTATTCCGAATTGAAGTGGCTGCTGGAAATATTTTTGAGCACACCGAAGCGCCAACTCAAAGCGAACAACGCAGTTTTGACATCGCCATGGAAGAACACGAAGAAGTGCGCCTTCAGTTTGAAAAAGTTAAAGCTGAAATCGAAGGAATAAGCAAGAAATTAGAAGACGCCAAGGCACCTTATTTCAAGCATTAAATCACCCCTTCGGACGGTACACGGTGAATACTCGGCTCACGTTGAAGCCGAAGTGAATGTCGCCCTTTAGCCAATCGCCTGTTGTTTCAGTCATAAAGGCATTTTCTACCATTCCGGTGGAATTGGTAAAATGCAATTGAAATACGTGTCCACCCGTTTCAATATCAAAACCTACTGAAAGCGAATTCGTTATGCCCGGCTTTAATTGATCGGGCAATGCGTAATAATATTCGATATTCAAGGCAACGCGTTTCGACAATTTCAACCGACCTCCCACGCCCAACACGAGCACATCATTTGATTCAGCCTTGGTCATTACGAAATTTCTATGCACCAGAGAAGGCATAAACTGGAGTGAAAAACCATCCGTAAACTTTCTTCCAAAAATCAATTGATGGGTATAATACAATCGGTGGGAATTGAGGTAAGGTTCAATCTCGGAATTCGTATTTCGAAGCGAACTCACTGCCATGTCAGAAACCCACAACATCGAAATTGGAATGTTGCGCTTGCCTGTTTGCTGCCTCAAAAATTTCAATTTCACGAAGCCATCGTACATTTTGCCTACACTGCTTCTTCCCACACCCACATTCAACCAAGGCGTTACACCATAATCGAGTCCTATTCTGATCGATGCTGCATCTAACCCAAAAAGTTCATAAGCACCACCATTTAATCGGCCAAAACGGTGCGAAATTTTAAAGTCGAGCACCCCTTGCGAATTCATTTCAAAAGAATGTCCATTGATGATGCGCGTTGTTTTAAATCCTGCGATGGCGTAATTCTCTGTTGGCTCATCTTCAGGCAACAGATCGAGCAAGCTTTCTTGGGCGGCCACGAACAAGGCGCAGCTACTCAACAGCATGGATAATAGTAGGTTACGAAGCATTACGCGTTTATTTCATAGGATTAAGCACTGCATCAACACTCACTTCAATCTCTTTGGCGATCTTATCGCGCACAGCGTTAGGAATGGCAATTTTATAGTCTTCAGGATTCACGGTAAACTTGCACGTAACCTTGTAGTTTTCGCCATCTTTCACCAAATGAGCTGGCAATTCCACCTCTTTATCGACCCCGTGTATCGTCATCGTGCCTTTCGCTTTGGCTATTGCATCAGAAGGATAGCCTTTGGCTTTGAGGTCATCTAAATTCTCAATCTTACCTCTGAATGTTGCTTTTGGATGCGTATTCGACTCCATATAATTTTCATTGAAGTGCTCTTCCATCAATGCCTTTTCAAACTCAAACGATTTGATCAATGCAGCGAATTCAAATGCTCCACTGGCAAGATCCACCACACTTTGTAGTTTTTTATTATCGGCATCGATGTTTTCAACTGGAGTAGCCGAGAAGAAATTGACATTTCCTTCACGCGTGAAATAGCGCTCTTGAGCATTCGAAAATTGAGCAAGTGAGAAAACAGCAAGAAATGCTAAAATGAATTTTTTCATGGTTGATATTTTATTCTGATATTAAACATGATCGTTTAAGCTCTACCGTACCGCCTGGAATCATGGATGCGGCATCGCCAAGAAACCCAGAGCAAACTCCCTTTACAGTAATTTGATCAGCTGGAATGCTTGCTGGGTCAATGGGATGCTGAAACGTGCAGCTTACGATGTTGAAATCGTCTGACGAAATCATCACCGAAACTATTTTTCCATTCTCTTTTGACACTTCCATGATAGGACCGGAAACTTGCACAATTTTATCGATGTATTTCGCACTAGATTCTTGCTCGTTGTCTAAAAAAGACTGGACAATTTCATCATGTGAGACAACAAATGCCGCTTCTTCATCCGCGGTTTCAGAATGTCCGCAAGAAACCAATATGAGCGGTGTAGCAAGTAGAATAGCGCAAAGAAATTTATTCATGGTAGTTAAATTAATTTTCTGGGTAACCTTGATTGATCCAATCGATCAGTTTTGTCTTGTCTGTATTGGAAAGAGAACCACCTGGAGGCATTGAACCGTTCTCAACCCTGATGTTCAAAGAAAAACTTTCAATGGCGGCTTTGGTCTCAGCATAGGTAGTTAAGGGTTGTCTACCCGAACCATTGCCAGCTGCATGACAACCAGAAATTGCGCAATTTGTAGAGAGGATCGATTGCACGCTTGAAAAATTGAGCGCTGCGCCAGAATCAGTTGGCAAGCTATCCACGTAAACAGTATCAATCGGATAGAGGTCTTTGGCGTTGTCGTAATAGCAACCCTCTGTAAAAAGCGTCACGGCTATTAGAGCTGCAAATAATAGGGCAATGGAAATGGTTCTTTTCATCAATTGTCGAGTGTTCCTTCAGTGATCCAAGTTTCAATAATCTTTATGTCGCAGGAGTCCATTTTTGCCCCTCCTTGGGGCATCTCTTGATAAGCAGGATCATGAGTTATTGCTCCAACGAGTCTGCCATTGTCGGCAACTGTTTTGGCACCAACGTAGGTATTTAGAATAACTGTTCCACCAGAATGGCATCCAATGCAGCCATAATTCGAAAAAACTGGAGTAACATCATTGGCAAAAGAAATGTTGGTTGGGTTGCATCCTATAGTATTCGTATCGGTGGTGTCTGTTGGCAGCGTATCAATAGGCATTGTATCTACAGGATTGGTATCTGGCTTACACGTTAAATTTAATGCGCCTTGCTCTATCCATTTCCTGATAATCTCAATGTTTTCTGCACTCAATGGATCCAGAGGCGACTGTGGCATTCGTTTGTTGACATCGGTTTCGACCAACACCTCATACAAATCGCTTGCGTTGGGGTCGCCAGGGCGAACATCTGCTGTGCTGATCACACGAGAAAAAGAGGTAAGCACTACTCCGCCACTTGCAGTGACTTCGTCATGGCAGCCGCTCATGCAATAGGTGGTGAAAATTGGAACAACATCCCTTTCAAAATAAATCGTGTCAGGGTCGCACGGATTATTGCCACCGGTAGGTTGATCAATGGGATCGGTTGGTAACTTCACCACCACAGGAATATTGGGTTCGTGCTTACACGCAGCAAATGCAAGTGAGAACAACACAATGGATAAAACTAATCTTAAAATGGCGTTCATGCGCTCACTGTTATAGGTTAGTTAAAAGTAGTTTTTGATTTGAAACTACAATCGAATCTAAATAATTCCTTTCAACTTCATCAATTGCGTTGCGTTTGGAGTGTGGCACACGCCATCGCGCAGCACATAATCAAATACGAGGTCACCGTCTTTTTGATAAGATTCGAAGAACTTATTGGAATAAACCTGAGGGTTTTTAGCCGTGAGTTCGGCAATCTCAATATCATGGGTGGCGATTAACCCCATCAACTTCTTTGAATTGATTTTTTCCAAAAACCCGATCGTGCCGTTGCGTTTATCTTCTGAATTTGTGCCGCGCAGAATTTCATCCAATAAGATAAACGAGAATTCATGTTGGTCGAGATTGTCAACCAACACTTTTAATCGAGTGATTTCTGCCTGAAAATAGGATTGGTTGTCGTTGAGTGAATCTTGTGGTTTCATGCTCGTGAGCAACTGCATTTGCGAAAGCCTCAGCGATTTTGCACAAACGGGAAGCCCAAGTTTGGCAAGAATAATATTGATGCCAATAGAGCGCAAAAAGGTGCTTTTTCCCGCCATATTCGATCCGGTTAAAATCACCAATTTAAATCCGTCAAATGTCAAATCGTTGGTAACGCGCTTCCCTTCCTCGATGAACGGATGACCAATTTCCGAAGCAGTGAAATCAGGTGAAGTTGACAACTCAGGATAGCTAAAGTCAGGATGATTGAAGGCAAAAGATGAAAGCCCAACCCACACCTCCATCTCAGATTGCACATCGAGCCAATTCAGCAGATTCTGTCCATGCGTCTTTTTCCATTTAAGCAATGCTCTGTACACGTGTGCGTGAAACAAAAACATGCCGTTAAACAGGGACGCTCCAAACATGTTATTCAAGGAATCGAGTTGACCAACGATGCGCGCCAATTCCGTCAATGATTTTGCGCTCTCTTGATCTTGCAGTTGAGATTGAAGTGCGCTGAGCGTGCGTGACGACCATGTTTGATCGATGATCATCTTTATCAATTCGCGATGTGCATTCAAATCATTGACAATGCGATCTACATACGTTTGATCGCGTCTCAATGATTTCAAGAGGCGTGAAAACAAAAATAAATTCAATCCAAATGGGAGGAGCAGCCAATCGATCAAATCATAGCGCTGAAACACCAAAATGAGGATAACACTGATCGGAAAAACGGTGCTCATCGCCCACGAGAAAACGGGGTTCAATAAAAGCGATTTCAGAACATCTAAATGGTTCCACTGCTCAATCCTTGCATGTAAATCATCCGTTGTCAACCCTTTTGACAGCGCGCGGTATTTGATTCTAAAATCGGGAATAGCAGCCAATTCTTTAACGGCTGATTGATGGTTGCCATCAACGGTTGCATTGTTGTTTTTTAGTCGCTCTGCGAGACGATTTTTTGCCTCAGCAGACGACACTCGGGCAATGCGTTGATACAAGGAGCCACGACCAAACACGTCTAAATCATCGGCATAGAGATGGCTCGGATCTTTGAACATATTTCCTTCGTCAAACCCTGTGAGATCTCCGTTAAGATAAGAAAGCTCTTCATCCAACACCTCTTTGATGCGATCGTTGAACGAAATGCGTTTTCTCAGCCGCGTGTGGAGCACCACCAAGGTAACGAACACAAATGCGGACACGATGAACGCTGCAGCCACAATAAGACTGCCTTTTAGCAATGCGAAGTAGATGCTGAGGAGCATCAACGAACCAGTGATCAATCTAAAAATAGAGAATGCACGGTCTTGTCGTTTCAACCCAGAGAGTACAGAAGTTGTAGAATCGAGTTTTGACGTATAGAATTGTTTCAATTTCACGCGTCAAAGAACGCATTTATCGCTGTGATTCGAACGTTGAACGAACAAAAACAAGTGTTAAAATAATTGTGGATGAGATAAGACAACCACATAATTGAAGCACGTCTACTAACTGTACTTTCGTCCAATTATTTTGAATTAAACTGCGTGTTGAAAAAGCTCATTCTAAGTTTCACTTTCGTTATTGGTTCCCTAACCACTTCGATGGCTCAAAACTGTTCCTTCCCTGCCTTTGATTTTCCTGCAAGCATGAATTACTGCTTAGGCGATACATTGATATTGAGTACCGGACTTGATCCCACAGGACTCACTTTTGCATGGAATACCGGTGCCACTACGCCCACTATTTCGCTATCAAATGGCAGTGCCGGAATGTTTTGGGTACAAGTATCAGATGGAAGTTGCACCGAAGGCGATACGGTAAGTGTTGGAATGTATCCGAGTGTTGGCTTAGAACTCGGAAACGATATTTCGGCATGCAGGGGAGAAATCGTTACGATAACGCCAAACACCTCATCGTCATTGGATTACACATGGAGTAATGGTTCTACAGCGTCAACGTTGCAAGTTACCCAATCGGGCCTTTATTCCTTAACCGCCTCCAACGGTGTGTGTGAAGATGTGGACAATATTCGAGTTACGTTTTTTGATTACCCGCAACTCAACCTCGGAGCAGACACGTTTATTTGTGAGCCCACGGAGTTAACCTTTGACCTTTCGCATCAATCGTCTGGCGCGAGCTACCGTTGGTATAACGGTTCTTCGAGCCCAGTGCATGTGATGTACGCTGACGAAACCCAAACCATTTATGTAAAGGCATCTATATCGATCTGCGCTGTGGTAGATTCATTGACAATCAACTTAGTAGACGCGCCAAGGGCAGAATTAATCCGCGATACAATTCTCTGCACAGGCGATAACATTTCCATCTCTGCGAAAGGAAGTGAAGCATGGGATTACCGCTGGTCGAATGGCGATTCAACGAATGTTTTGTTCACCAGATTTGCGGACACTTACTCGCTTTCTGTTACTGACGAGCATTGCACAGGCATTCAAACGGTGCGCATTAAAGAAGTGAAAGCGCCTGATGTTAACATCACGGCACCAGAAGAAATATGTGCAGGCGGCAATGAATACCTTGACGCAACAGTGGACGGTGCACTCTATTATCAATGGTCTGACGGAACCACCAATCCACTTAAGTTAATTCAATTTGCAGGTGAATACAGTGTCGAGGTCTTCTATGAATGCGGCATTGTTTCAGACACGGCTATCGTTGACAATTGCGAATGTTTTATGCGATTTCCAACGGCCTTTCGTCCGATGCCTTCAGCCGTAAACCGAACTTTTGGCCCCGTGAGCGATTGTGAAGTAACAAAGTACAAACTCACCGTATACAATCGAAAAGGTGCAGTGCTGTTTGAGACAGAAAACATCAATGAATTTTGGGACGGAACGCACATCGGAGTGAAGGTTCAAACGGGTGCTTACGTTTGGATGTGCGAATACAACGCCATCGAAAATGGTGAAAACATCACCATCGAACGCACTGGAGTCATCAACCTGCTGCAATAATCGTGGGCTTTACGATTTATCACAACCCGCGCTGCAGAAAAAGCCGAGAAACGCTGGCGCTCTTATCAGATCATTCGAGTGAAATTAAAATTGTCGAGTACCTCACACATCCGCCTGCTGCCGCAGAGCTGAAGTCAATTTTGAAGAAGTTGAACATGTCCGCTGAACAGTTGATTCGAAAAGGTGAAGCAGATTACAACCTGAACTACAAAGGCAAACGACTATCCGAAGATGAATGGATTGCAGAGATGATTGCGCATCCTAAATTGATCGAACGACCAATTGTAATAAAAGGAAATCGCGCAGTGATTGGCCGCCCACCAGCAGCGGTGCGTGACTTATTTTAAGCCTGACAACCACGTTTTTATTTCTTCGAAAACACGATCGTCTTTCAAAATTCTACGATGACCAATTCCTTCAATCTTTCTGATTTCAGTTTCAGGATATAAACCCCTTAACACATCGAGGTGATACACCGGCACATCTACATCCTCGGTTCCATGCAAGGCCAATACGGGACAATTCATCTTTTTAAACGTGCTTTCCATGGCCACACTTTCAAACGTTCTTGAAAACTCAGATACTGCCTTGCGCCTTATTCCCTCTACTGTTTTGGCAGTGATGTTGAGTTTGATGGCAAAATCTTCCAATATGTCTTTAGCGACCACGGGCGCACCCAGTGAAACAAATGCAGGCACATGACTTCCTTCAGAAATGGCCAATGAAATGGCTGCTGCTCCTAATGAATGCCCAACTACAGCCACCACATCGTTTTGTTGTGCTTTTATTTCATTGAACACTTCTTCAAACTCGAAAATATTGGTCATTTTACCTTGGCTCATCCCATGTGCAGGAGCGTCAACGAGAATGAATCGGTAACCGAGTTTCGACATTTCGAGCGCCATCCGATGAAATTGCATTCCCCGTCCTGCCCAGCCGTGAAGACAAATAATGGTTGGCCCCTGCCCTACTTCATACATCTTCACAGTAAACCGACTGAGCTTCAGGTCGCTGATTTTAAATTTTGAAAGTTGCGTTTTTTCAGATGGTGTAAACCCAAACTGAAAGGGCGTTAAAAACAAGTGCACGGCCCATTTTACGGCAAGCGCTGGAGCAATTGCCTCAACAAAAGGAAATAACGCGCGGATTACTTGCAGTGGAAATGGGTATTCAATCGTTGATCTTGCCATCGCAGTGCAAGGTAAAGACTTTCAACACTCTCAAGGTAATCAAGCAATGTTGATCTTAATATTGTGGTTTGCATACCTCGCAGATGTACTTTGATTAAAGTAGTTTCGCGCACTTGCAGTTCAAGGGCATCGCATATATCCTTTTTTCTTCATTGGCTTATGCTGTGGTCAATTTTTGCGTGAAGTATTTGCACGATATTCCCACCCATGAAATTGTATTTTTCAGGTCGTTGATTTCACTTGCCATCTGTGTGGTGTGGATCAAAAACCTCAATATCCCTTTCTTTGGCAGCAATAAAAAATGGTTGTTTATACGTGGCTTTGCGGGTATGACGGCATTGTTCCTGTTTTTCCTTACGGTAAAACACATGCCTCTGGCGAGTGCGACAACCATTCAATACATTTCGCCCATTTTCACGGTGCTGCTTGCCACCCAAATGCAAAGCGAGCGGGTGCGTCCGCTCCAGTGGATTCTTTTTGGTGTGTCGTTTATAGGCATTTTCATGATCAAAGGCTTTGACGAACGCATCTCATTTTTCTACCTCGTTATTGGCGTTGTTTCTGCGCTGATTTCAGGCATTGCGTATAATGCCATTATGAAATGCAGGTATACTGACCATCCCGTGACGGTAGTCCTCTATTTTCCATTAATCGCCACACCCATAATGGGCATCGCGTGCCTTTTTGCCGGTTGGAAAACCCCAGAAGGAATTGAATGGTTACTGCTTTTGATCATGGGCGTTTTTACACAAATTGCCCAAGTATACATGACCAAAGCGCTGCACGCTGACCACAGCAGTCGCATTATGCCTTTCAAGTATTTCGGGGTAATCTACGCCCTGGGAATCGGGTTTTTCTTTTTCGGAGAAACGCTTCCATGGTTGAGTATTGCTGGAATTGTATTGGTAATATCGGGCGTTATATTGAACGCTTTCATGAAGAATCTGAATCAGAAATTGCCACCGACACAAGGTGTGGTGTAGTTAACGCAATTCACGCCTCTTGCCACCAGCACTTATGATTACCTGGTCGCGTATACGCTTTAATTCACCAAAGTTATTGAAGTAAGTCAACACAAAAGGATAAACACCTTGCGGAGCTCGGCTGCCGTCTTTCATAAAACCATTCCAGCCCAAAGAAACATCCCTTGAGGTGAACACTTCGTGCCCCCAGCGGTCATAAATAATAAGTTCAAACCCCTCTGCCTCAATTGCCTCACCGACTATCTCAAACACATCGTTCACACCATCTTGATTGGGCGTGAATGCCTTGGGATAATACAAAATGGTTTCGTAGTTGAAGTCGAGTGCTGTGTGCATGCTATCCACACAACCATCAGAAGATGTCACTACCAACTTCACATCAAACGGCTGCTCAAACTCTGAAAATTCGCGCTGAAATCGCTCAACATTATACAGTGTATCGTCCTCGACATACCACACCGTTTTCACACCGCCCACCGAGATATCATTGAATACCATGATAGGGTTGATGTTCGTTGGTGCTGGCGGATTTGTTTCAAATCGAGCCTCCGGTTGATTCAACACCTTTACTGCGCAACTCAATGTGCGTTGCGAAAAACAGCCAAATTCAGTCACCGAAGCAATATTAACGTCATAACAACCCAGTTTATAGAAGGTGTAGTAAATGGAATCCAGCTCGAAATCATACAGCGTATCGCCATCACCAAATGACCATCGGTAGGTGAATAATTCGTTGTAATTCGTGAGCTTTATCAGAACATCTGTTTGGATACACACTTCTTTTGGAGCCGCTTCAAAGAGCGGTGTAACTGGTTTCCCAACGTAAATGGTAACCGTGTCAATTCCCGGTTCCGACAAACACAAATCGGAAATGGTAACGTAGTAGTTCTTGGTCGCATTCGGCCGTGTAAAAAGGATGTTAGTGCTTTCATCCGGTACCGACCAGCGATACTGATATTCAGCCTGATCTCCAAACCCGCCTCTGGCAGAGGCGATCATGAATGTTTGCTCACCTGCACAAAGCGAATCATCGTCCAGACGGATGTTGGCATTGATCGGTGAATAGCCACCTACCTGCACAAATACGCTATCGACATAGGACGGTGAACCACAAAAATCGCTTACCGTTACGTGATACCAAGAGGGTTCATCTGGACTTACGGTTATGGTAGAACCAAATAATCCGTTCGACCAACTGAACGTGTACAAGGAATCACCTCCTACTCCAGTCACTTGTATTGAAATGGTATCATACGGACAAATGGTATCAATTTGAGGTATTTCAATTCCCAATTCAGGACGAACATTAACCCAAACTTCAGCCGTATCTCCAACGCATCCTTTCGAATCAGTAGAAGCTACAAAATATTGGGTTGTAACATCAGGTGACGCTGAATAGAATTGATTGGTAGAAACAACGGGGCCGTTTAAACTTCCTTCTGTCCAGATGTAAGTAAAAGGAGGCGTTCCGCCCACGCTGGAACCAATCAAGGCTGCTGACGTTGAAATGCAGATCATCGTGTCGTTAAACGCATTGGTGCGAATGCTGTCTGGAATCTCGATAAATTCAAAATCGATTCTTTCGCAGCCATTGGCATCCGTAACGGTGATCCAATTAGTGTCAGGACAAAGTTGAAATGCTGAAATCCCTGCCTCGCCCGAAGACCAAGTATAGCTGTAAGGAGTTACACCGCCTGCAGCCAATGCATCAGCTGAAGCATCGCAACTCGTGCTAAACGGACAAGATGTTTTGGTGGCATTGACAATATCAGCTGCAAGCTGCGGTGGTTCATTCACGGTAAACGTATCAACCAACGTGCACAAATACGTGGTACTTGTAGTATCTAAATCTTGTACCGTAACATAATATGTCCCTTGACACAACGAGGTTACATCTTGGGTGGTATCGCCATTGCTCCAGTCATATCCATACATCCCACTCGCGTTGCTTACGCTGAGATCTATGGCTCCATTGCAATCTCCATTGCAAAGTGCTTCGGTAACCACTCCGCTTGTCGTGAATGTGGGTTGAATTACGGTAACATTCACTGTATCCAGCAAAGTATCGCATTGGTATGATGCCTCCACCACATAGGCTGTGGTAACAGACGGTGATGCAATGGGATTATGAACAGTGGTTGAACTTAGTCCTAAGGCAGGTGACCACGAATAATCTACAGCCGTAGTTCCGGCATTCAGTTGCACCGACCCACCTAAGCAGATCGTTTCGTCAGGCATATCGTTAACCAAACTATCAATGACTTCGGTGAAGCAGAAACTCTGCACATTGGATGCACCGCCTGTTGTACCTAAAAACCCCCAATGCACCAAGCTGTCGCCATTAAAAATGGTATTGATGATGTCACCAACGTATTGCAGGCGAAAATCGCAATCGAAGTACACCTCCAATTCTTGTGTTATCGGATCCCAGCGCACATTGAGCGTATGATCATTGCCATCTTCAACGTTTGCATTTGTGGCGGAAGCTTGAATTGGACCTGCCAGCGAGTTAACTGTAAGATGGTTATTTGACCCATTTTGAAACATCCCAATATGGTCGGCAACCATATCGCCATTGGCACCTGCTCCATTATCCCAAGTATCCACTTCAATTCCGATAGAATTTGAACTAAAACCTGGACCGTCAAACCCAATCGCTCCGCCATTGGCACCGATGTATGGCACGCCCAAAGTACCACGTAAAACGAACATAATGCCATCAGCACCAGCGTTGTTTGTTCCTAGATTAACGGTAAACTTATAGTTAAAAGGGTTGTTGAGATTGATCGCTGCATTTTGATAAACATACCCCGCTTGACTGGCCAGATTAGCGGTGAGTTGAAAGCAGTCTGGACCGCTAGTAGTAGCAGTTCCACCCACTGTAAATTGAGAAAACCCTACTGAAATGAATAACATAAACAACGCAAGCAGTGAAGTTGCCTTATACCGATAATGCCTAAAAATTTTGATGTAAAGCTTCATAGAAGATTACGAAAATACATTTGTAAATACTACTATAAGTCGCAAATTGTGATTTAAGTTGCGCTCATCTCCCTAGTTTCGCACCATGCGAATCGATAAATACTTGTGGTGCATCCGTCTGTTCAAAACGCGATCGTTGGCTACAACTGCATGCAATGAAGAAAAGGTAAAACTCAACGGTAATTTCGTAAAGGCGAGTAAAGATGTATCGATAGGCGACAGTATTGAAGTTAAAGCACCGCCAGTGTGGAGAAATTACAAGGTAATCGGCATACCGAAGAGCAGGGTTGCAGCAAAACTACTTCCTGAACTGATGAAAGAAACTACCGAAGAAGAAGCGCTAAAAGAGTTGGAAATGATTCGACTGCTCAATGCTGAAAATCGAACTGTAGGAATTGTAGGCAGGCCAACAAAGCGCCATAGAAGAAACCTCGACAAGTTCAAAGACCTATAAATTACTTTCGCGCTGTGTCAAAGAGTCCTAAAGCATCGATTCTGTTTTCTGTTACCAATGATCTTTCATACGATCAGCGTATGGACCGCATTTGCACTGCGCTTTCTGAACATGGTTTTGCTTGCACCTTGATCGGGCGAAAAACCTCTTCATCACGGCCGCTGGTAAATAGAAATTACGCCACAAAGCGCATGGCATTGTGGTTTCAAAAAGGAAAACTGTTTTACCTCGAATACAATTTCAGGTTGTTTTGGAAAGCATTGTTTTCAAGTTACGATGTATACTGCGCCATTGATCTCGATACTTACTTGCCCATGTATTTGGTCGCTCGACTTCGCGCGAAAAAAATAGTGTACGATGCGCATGAATATTTCAGCGAATTAGAAGAAGTGGTAAAACGCCCCTTCGTGCATTTTGCTTGGCAGAAAGTGGAAGCATTTGCTATTAAATCGGCAGATGCGCACTACACCATCAGCGAGGGATATGCATTGCTTTTCAAAGAACGCTACAATGCTGATTTTCGAGTGATTCGCAATGTGCCATGGCAATCAGAAATTGAACAATCATCAGACGAAAGAGAACCATACATCATCTATCAAGGCGCGTTGAACATTGGAAGAGGATTGGAAGCTTCGGTGAGGGCGATGCACACCATCGAAGGGTTAAAACTAAAAATTTACGGTGATGGGCCAATCCATAAAGAGATGGAGCTGCTCATCGCACGCGAAAAACTCGGCCACAAAGTTGAACTGATGGGTGCATTACTGCCTCATGATTTAAAGCGCGCTACCGCCAATGCATTTGTGGGATTGACCTTGTTCTCAGAAATTGGCTTGCACCACCAGCATTCATTGGCCAATCGGTTTTTCGATTACATGCACGCAGGTATTCCACAAATCGCCATGAATTATAGTGAATACAAGCATTTCAACGATCGCTATCACATCGCTTATTTGATTGACCGACTGGATTCAGCAGCGATTGCACAAGGAATCAAAGCACTTCAAGACAATCAATCGCTGGTGGATGAGCTAAAATCAAACTGCCAACGCGCAGCGAATGAAAACAACTGGCAAATCGAATCGCAGCAACTGATTAAAATATATTCGAATCTATGAAACTGATCTTCATTGCTGCCCTCACTGTTTTGCTCACTGGATTTTCAAAAAACGAAATAGCACACCCCTTTCATGTGTCGATCACCGAATTAGAGATCAAGCAAGACACCTTGCAAATATCGCTACGCATTTTTACCGATGATTTAGAAGAAGCTTTGAAAGGAATGTCCAGTGAAAAGATGTTTCTGAACGATCAATCGCAACCCAGAAGAAACTTTGTGCTTATTAGAGACTACCTTTTTAAAAACTTCGCTTTCGCAAATGCAGCAAAATTCGATCAAATTGAATGGCTCGGGCACGAACTTGAAGACGATGTGTGTTGGATTTACGGTCAAGTGGCTGTTTCTCCGGAACAACGAATTTTATTTGTAAGAAACTCAGTAATTACCGAAGTTTTTGACAACCAACAAAACATCATTCATTTTAAAACCAGCGAAGGAATCGATACCGAATTGGCTACTAAAAGCAACCCTGAAGTCCGATTTGCCCGGCCATAAAAAAAGCGCATCGTAAATGCGCTTTCTTATATTTCCTATTTATTCAATTAGCTTCCTCGCTGAGTTCCACCCGCTTTTCGAGGTGTTGACACCTTGGTGGTTGGCGCTTTTTTAGGAGCTGCTTTTGCTTTTGGGGCATCAGCTTTTTTCTTGGCCGCGGCTTTCTTAGCTGGAGTTTTTGTTCCGTCCTTTTTTGTTTCCGCCTCTTCAGCCTTTTCCTTTTCCGCAGCTTCTGCAGCCTCATCAACCTCATTCGGATCGTAGGCATTAAACTCGATCAAAAGGTTGTACCAACGAATCACTTTTGTCATATCGCTGGCGTAAACCCGCTCCTTGTCGTAGTCTGGAAGAATTGACGCAAAATACGCTTGCACTTTTTTCGAATCTTCCTTGTGACTTATGCCCTGTTTGCCTTTTTCTTTATCGTAAATCTTTTTGAACACATCCTTTAGTGGAACCTCTTCAGTGTCAGTGTAGATGCTGATTTCTTCAAGCGCACTCACCTTTGCCGAACCGTGCACAGGAAAACGCTTACCGTCTTCGATCGATTCTACAATGATTCCGTTCTTCATTTGCCCCACCAATTTGTAGAGGCCTGACTTTCCTGATACCGATAAAATTTGTTCTAATGCCATAGATCTGGTTAAAAATAGTGCGCCAAATGTAACGCAATTCTATATTGTTTACTTCTGATGCACTGTTATAGGGAAAATTTCTGAAAACTCACCTTTGCTTAGACGTATAAAATAGACGCCCGTTTGTTGTCCTGAAAGATCGATTGAGATTTCGTTGTAACCAGGATACAATGTTTTTGTCTTCCACGAACCAACGAATCGCCCCATCGCATTAATCACCTCTACATCAAGTTCACTTTGTTCTTTAAGGTCGAGTGAAATAGTGACTGGCCCTGCAGTTGGATTGGGCCACGAACTTCTGATTGCCAAAGGTTGAGCGAGGTTTTGTCCGGGTAAATAACCGTTGTATTGCGCATAGGCCGAATCTGCGCTTCTCAGTAATTCTTCTCTGCTTTGGCTTGCGTGCACTGCAAAAGCAACGGTAATCTTTTCATTTTTTGGAAGTGAAATTTGCTTCATTGAAGTTACTTCAATGACATCATTCCCCTGCTCTCCTGCTCCGGCTTCTAGACGTTCCTCGGTTAATGCGGTGTATTTATCACGGCTCGTAAACCCTTCTTCGTCATATAAATCAATACCTCCATTTCCTCCACCTACATTATCGATCATGTGACAATTAAATGGATAAAGACTCAATGCTTGAATTCCAGCGCTAACATCTTGTTCGCCCGTTGAATACACATACCCCATCCGCTTTCCAAAAGCCGTATTTCCTTTGTTCTCTAGCGCATTTTCAATGTCCCAATCGGCAAACAAACCTGCTGAAAGATTCGTCAAATCTTGATCGGATTGATTTTCGATGGTGTATTCAAGAATGACATAATTTTCGTGACCTGGTTTATCAAAGGCCCAAACGTTTTGTTCGATAATCAACCCAATTTCATCCCATGTAGCGGATGAATCGGTGAACGAACCACTCGCGAAATACGCTTGATCACCGGAAGGAACTTGTCTTGAAATCACAGATTGCTCCCAAAAATCGCGGTCATATAAATCTTCACCCCGCACACGGTCTACCACTTTGATGGTGCCATCTGTATTATGACCAATCATCAAACCACCTTCAAAGATTAAACTTGAGAGGCTATCCAATTGAAACCCTAAACCGTTGGTTTGAAAGTAATCAGTGTATCCAAACAGGCCATTTTTGCTGATCGTTGTCTTGATGCGGTTCACCTGAACGTTGACATACGATGGATTCACATCAAAACTGATGTATCGCTCAAACGCATAATCGTTGGGTAGGCTAGTCGCGGTCACTTTCACAATCACCTCTTCGTCAAATGACTCGGCTGAATTGACTTTGAGCAAAAAAGGCGTTTCATAATTATCAATTCCTGTGCTGGTAGGCACTGAAGGTATGCTCCACGAGCCCTCTACTACTTCCACATTAGAAGTTACGGCAGTGATTTGAACATTGAGGTCAGTGATCGAATTCAAATAATTGAAGAATTCCACTCCTAAAAATAGTTCTTCATCGAGCGAAAAGATATCGTCATCGCCATCAGTGATTGTATAATTGTTCATGCGCAAGGCCGGAGAGTTTATGCCTTCAAGCGCACGTTTCATGTCGAGCAATCCCACACCTAACTTACCTTCGAAAGGAGCATTGAAGCTCACGTCATACACCGACCTATTGGAGGTAACGCGCAACTGCTCCATCACTTGTAACGCTGAAAGTGTGGGGAATTTATTGCGCACCAACGCTGCTGCACCAGCCACAATGGGAGCGGACATGCTCGTTCCGCTATCATAACCAAATTCACCATTCTTCAAGCTAAAAATCAAAACGCCAGGTGCAATAATATCAACCTCGTAGTTGTAATTCGAGAAATCAGCCTTTTGATTGATGCTATCTGTTGCTCCAACACTCATTACTTCTCGGAAAGATGCGGGATAAAACTTTGTTTCACGGTTATCATTTCCTGCACCGCCAAGCACCACTGCATCATGATTGTAGGTGGCATACTTCATTACATCATGCCCCGTTTCTGTGTAGCTAAATCCACCCCACGAGCAGTTAATCACATCTGCGCCATTGTCAGCAGCATACACCACGCCTTCATATGCGTATGGCAAGATGAGTTTATCGCCTGCTTTTACGGGTAGAATTTTGCAGCCCCAGCTGGTTCCTGCCACCCCGAAATTGTTGTTTGGAACCGCACCCGCCAATCCTGCAACGTGCGTTCCATGAGAAAAGCCCGTTTCATTGGGGTCGTTGTTTTCGTTAAAAAAATTCCACCCTCTGATGTCGTCTATATATCCATTATCATCATCGTCAATACCCGGAGTTCCATTGAGTTCAATTTCGTTGATTTTTATCGCCTCCACCATGTCAGGGTGGTCCCAATCTACCCCTGTGTCAACGATGGCGATCGTAATATTGGAAGAACCTGTATCAATATCCCATGCTTCAAATGCCTTGATCACATCCAGATGCCACATCGATCCGAGCATCGGATCATTGGGAACAACTGTAGTTTTATTGATAAACCAAGGCTCAGCATACACTACCAAACCTGTGTTCAACAGCAGTTTACTCGCTTTTATGGGATCAATATCAGACGTGTAATGAATCTTATAAATCAAACTTAAATCGACACGTTTGTCATTCGCATCGGGTAAAAATGCCCGTGATGGAATAAATGGTTCGGCATGCGGAAAACGCTTTTCTACTTGGTCTGCTTCAAGTTTATTGAAAATCGCGGTCAATTGAGGCACATCAATAGCGCGATCACCGCAACTTGAGCGAAGCTCTGGATTAACTTTTATGCTTAGCCAACCTTCCCTGTAATCGGTGCTCCTCGACTGGCAATTGGCAGCGACAGCAAAAAAAATGAAGATTACTATGAACGGGAAACGCAGCCTCATTTGATCAATGGAATAATTGTATTGGTTTCATCGCTTGTCAATTTCAGGAAATATGTTCCCGGATGTAAAGACGAAGTTTGAATCTTAACGTGAGGTTGAAAAACATCTCCTTGCAAAATTGTTCGACCCAAAGCATCGATCATTTTCCAATGCTGATAGTCTGAATCATTCAATTGCAGTTCAAGAATATCTTGCATCGGATTTGGAAAAACTGCTATTTTATTTTCGGAAAATTCATCTTTCCCCAAAGCATAAACATTGATCTGATTTGATAAATGTTCGCAGCCGTTGCTATCGATGAATGAACCCTGATAAAGGCCTAACTCAAAGGAGATTAAGTATGGATTAGATTGATTTTGAATCACGTTTCCATTGTAATACCATGCGTATGAAACGGCCAAATTGCTGTCTGCCGATATGTGCAATCGATCGTCTGCATGAAGCGTAATCGTGGGGTTCTCGAGTTTAGGATAAACGACAATTTGAATGGAATCAGACATATTCACACAGTTGTAAATGTTTCTTACTTCACAGAAGTAGGTCCCTGATTGAGTCACCTCAATCCAATCTAAAAACTCACCTGACGACCAATGGTAAGCTCCGTAGTCATTATCGAGCGATAGAATTAATTCTTGGTCGGGACACGATGGGTTGTTTCCTTCTAAAATGATGTTTGGCTTGATGGGGAGTGGTCGTTCAAACACTGAAATTGAGTCGCTGTAACCTGCGCAATTTCGAGCATCGGTTACTTCAGCGAAATATAGATTGCTTGACTCTGCCACGATAGAAATACCGCTATCTCCATTGGGCCAAAGCATGCTTGGAAACGATTCTTCCAGTGTCAACGTCAGCGATTCACCTTCGCAAAACTGGTTGTCTCCGTCATAAAGCACCGCAGGATTTGGTGTAGTGGATTTCAACGCGGCCAGCGCATCTACTTTTCCGTACCCCCATTGATAGTTGGGCAATACTCCGGTGTATTGATCTGCCATGGTGGTTGATGTGAGGGCGTTTTTCAAATCTTGCCAATCGGCATTGCTGCATTTTTCATAAAATAAAGCAGCGATGCCTGCAACCACAGGTGACGCACTGGACGTGCCGCCAGCGCGATGGTGTAAACCGCCCGTGCCCACTCGATTTCGCTGCGATGGTGTGTTGAGCAAGTTATTCAATTGAAAAAAAGCTCCTGCCGTTAACGTATTGTCTCCTGGAGCTGAAACTTCAGGTTTCATCAATCCTTTTCGCGATGGTCCCCAACTGCTGTTGGCTGCAATGGCACCAGGTATTTGATTGGCAAGGATCACCGACTGCCCATCAACGTCAACGTAGGTATTGCGGTTGATGTAGTTACCCACGGTAATTACCTTGTCTGAACAAGCCCAAGAACTCACAATGCTTTGATTGATGTCAGGTGTTTTATAGTAGAAAATCTCAGGGAAAACAGTGGACGATGGCAGATTACTCGAAACCATATCACGGTAGCCTAGCCATTGGGCTGCCCATAAATCCAGACGACCTGAACCGGTGATTCTCAAGCTGTATCGGTAGTCAATCGAATCGATGTAATTAACGATAAACTGGAGTCGATAAACGCCATGACTGGAATCGGCATAAGTAGTCACTTCTGCCAAGTAGTTTCCTGTTGAACTGACCAAAGAATCAGTATATAAAACATTGAGTCTATTCAAGACACTATCAAAATCTGTACTTCCACGGAACTTATAATACGGACTCACTTTATCGGCTCCGATGGCAAATTGCACTCGCTCGAAGTCATCCACATCTCCGTACATTTCAAAACCAATGGATGCAGTGCCAATGGACGATCCAACAGGAACTTTAAACCACGTAAAATTTGTGTCGGATGAAGCGTCATAGCCTAAATGATATGGTTCTTGAGAACCAGAATTACCTGCTGCACACACCAATGCTCTGCCTGAAAAAGCGGAGATATCTTGATCAATAAATTGAGCTGCCCAATCGGTGGCATCGTGCGAGCCCAAATAAGTTCCCAGTGAAGCGTTGATCACACATGGCCTTCCTAATTGCTCGGCCTTATTGAAAATGTAATTGACCGCATCGGCTACTGTATTGGTCCACCCCAAAGCGTTGAAATTGGAAGAAACGATAATCAAATCGGCTTCAGGCGCGATTCCTGTGTATTCCGCATTGAATAATCCATTGCCGGCTGCAATTCCTGCAGAATTGGTTCCATGGCCATAATAACTCGCTTGATCTTGATGCGGACAAATTCCAGCATTTATTTCCGCGCTATCCCACACTTGTCCGTAGCCATAGGCAGGTGTATGTGTTGAGCTGTAAGGCAATGTTTGATCCCACAACTCGATGATTCGGGTGGTGCTGTCTGCGCACAAAAAATCAGGATGCAACAACTCGATTCCCGCGTCAATTACTCCGATAATTACTCCGTCACCGGTGTACGATGCAGCCAATCCATGGCTACCTGCGTGCACTTGATCAACATTTGTATGAATGCGCGATTGGCTGAGCAGCGGTTGACCGGGAGCGTACTCAAAGTGCACGTGCTCAACAAAATCGAGTGAATTCATCCCTTCCACCGAAGATGCGGCCACGCAAATGGCAGCGTAGTCTTTAAAAACATACTTCAGTTTACCCCCATTCTCCTCAGCAAATTGAGCAATTTTTTCAAAGTCGCCTTTTACAAAAATATGCGCCAATTCTGCATTTGGATTAGCTTGGCGCGCCCACGAATAACTCAACGGCACCTTTGCTGGGGTGACCCGTTGCGCCATCATCGTTGAAGCCAACAGCGCGAAGACTATGCTAATTTTCCAATTCATTTTTTCGAAGGCAACTGCTCTATGTAGACGAATTTCCCTGCTGAAGGTTCAAACGAAGCAAAAATGTGCTGAATACCATTGGTTAAAGCGATGTATTTGGATGACACAACAGAGAAATAACTTGTCAACTGTAAAAATACATCTTCGTTGAGTGCAACGGAAGGCGCTTTGCATTCAACGAGTAGCTCGAGTTCAGCATTTGTATTGATCACACCAATATCCGGTCTTTTTTTAATGCGCTCGTAACTGAGTTGGTATTCTAAATGCACATGACTGGCTGAGTATCCGAGCTGACGCACCAAATAATGCGCAAAATGCTGCCGCACCCATTCTTCAGGTGTTAGCGCAACGAATTTTTTACGAAACGCATCAAAGATTTGAATCTGCTCGCCAATGCTTCTAACTTTGGCATCGAACAACGGTAAGTTCAATGGAGGAAATTTTTTTGGATCGATCAAAAGCAGATGATTACACTACATGGCGAATGTAAAGGAGTATAATGACATAATGCAAAAACTTCGAAGAAGGGAGTTTTCGCCCATTTACTTGCTGCACGGTGAAGAGGCGTTTTACATCGATCGCATTAGCAAATACATTGAAACCTATGCCATTGAAGAGCACGAAAGGGATTTTAACCTAAACATTTTTTACGGCCGAGACCTGAATCAAAATGCATTACTCGAATCGGTGAAGCGCTTTCCTATGATGGCCGAAAGGCAAGTAGTAATAATCAGAGAAGCGCAAGATTACAATGGCAATTGGGCCGATTTAGAGCGATATTTTGAATCTCCAACCGCGTCCACCATTTTGGTCATTGACTTTAAATACAAAAAGGTAGATGAGCGTCTGAAATGGGTTAAAACTTTGAAAAAATCGGCTGTCGTTTTTCACTCAAGTCGTCATTATGACAACGAGCTCCCCAACGTAATCAACCAATTTGCGAAAGAGTTAAAATACCGCATCACTTCGCATGCGTCATTTTTAATGGCTGAATACTTGGGCAACGACCTCGAAAAAATCGAAGGTGAACTGCGAAAGCTGACGATCAATGTGCCCTTATCGCGAGAAATAGATGAAAATGATGTAAAAAAGAACATCGGGATCAGCAAGGAATTCAGTCCGTTTGATTACATCGATGCGTTATCTGAGCGAAATGCCGAAAAAAGTTTCAGAATTGCTTACCACATGGGTAAAAATGAGGGGAATACTCCATTGGTGCTCATCATTTATAACATGTTTAGTCATTTCAGTAAGTTGATGATGTATCATCATATTAAATCAATGGCGGCCAGTGACGCGAAGCAGCAGTTAAACAAGCTCGGAACACCTTTTCAGCAGAGTAAAATAGCCAATGCAGCCACGCGCTACAACCAGCGAAAAACAGCCTTAATCATCGAAAAATTACGAGAGATTGACGCGCGCTATAAAGGAGTTAACTCGGCCTCTGTTGGTTCGGGCGATCTCTTAAAAGAGTTGACATACTTTATTCTCAACTAAATCAAATCGATCCACACTACTTTTTTGGTCTCGAAAAAATCTGCGTCAAACCAATCGGACATGTTCCAAATGCGGTAGGGTTTTTTAATGTGTTCGAGCTCGTCTTCAAAATCGCCTCCTTTAATGTAAATGAGTCCATTCGGAAGTTCACACGCGTTTCCTCGCTTCAATTTCCCCTTCAGCCAGACTTGAATGGTCGGCAAGGCTGTAACGGCTCTGCTCACCGCAAAATCAAACGCTGTGGTTAACTCTTCTACCCTTATGTGCTGGGTTTTTACATTGCTCAGGCCGATTTTTTCAGCCATCAGCTTCACCGCATTAACCTTTTTACCGATGGAATCAACCAGCACAAAGTTGGTCTCAGGAAAAGCAATCGCCAAAGGAATTCCCGGCAATCCACCTCCGGTGCCGAAGTCGAGTACGTTTTGCTTGGGTAAAAACTTCACCACTTTAACGATTGATAGCGAATGCAGGATGTGGTTGACCCACACTTCATCCTCGTTTTTTCGCGATATGAGATTAATCACCTTGTTGGTTTCGAGCAAAGCCTCTACATAGGCCTCCAACAAGTCGAGTTGACGTGCATCAAATTCTGGAAAATACGATGCTACAAGCTTTCTTCCTTCACTCACCCGATCAGAAATTATTGGCTGAATGTTTCATGATTTCATGCATCAATTCGCGTGCGCGAAACAGCTGTGCTTTCACGGTGCCGAGCGGTAAATCCATTTCTGTAGCGATTTCATCATAGCTCATTTCTTTCAAATACCGCATTTCAATCAGCTGCCGATACTTGGGTTTGAGAATGTTAATGATGCGGTGCATTTCTTTGATCCGTTGCTCTTTCATAAGTTCTTGCTCGGGATTCAAATCAGCCGATTTCACTTCAAACACTCCTCTTGAGTCATCGTCATTGTAATCTTCATCAATCGAGTAAGTCGAAGCTTTTTTCTTCTTTCGAATAAAGTCGATGGCGTTGTTTGACGCAATCCTAAAAAGCCAGGTACTAAAAGCGTATTCCGGATTAAACGAGTCGAGACGTTTTAAAGCCTTGCCGAATGCCTCGATGGTAAGATCGTCAGCGTCATCGGCATTGCGCACCATCTTCATCATCATGTAATAGATACTCTCCTTGTAAGCCTTTAAAAGATAGGTGTATGCAGATTGATCACCAGCAATGGCTTGCTTCACGAGTTCCAAATCTCTTTCTGCCGATGTCTTTACCGTCTTGTCGTCCATGCTTCCTTCTTCATCCATCCGATATTCATCGAAATTAATGCATTCAACCAAGACATCGGATACTCTGTCCACCAAAGTTGCGACACATCGTCTGTTGATTTTACTAAGCCGCTGAATTTCTGTGCATTTGATCTAAACAACAGGATTCTCGCGATAAGAAGCAATGTAATGAGAGGCAATTGAGGATGTTTAGAAAACAACAAAAACAAATACACCAGAGGTGTTAACAGGTTTGAAACTTCGTAGCAAAAGATCAACACTAAGGCCGAAATTGGATAATGTGTGCCCGCGCTTAGATGGCGTTTTCGCTGCACCATCCACCTTTTGATACTGGAAGGACTGATCGAAAACGACACCGCCTCTGGATGCAACGAGAATTGCGCCTTGCTTTTTACACTTTGAAGAAACAAATCATCACTACCACTTTGAATATGCGCATGGCGATCAAATCCACTTGTCGAGTGAAACAATGCTTTAGTATACGCCATAGATCGACCCACACACATGTATGGAAACGAATGCGATGCTGCTGCGAAATAAAGCATAGCCGACTTGTGCGCCTCAAAGGCATAAAACTCAGAAAACCATGTCTCACCGCGCTCATAGGCACCATGACCAATCACAAAATTGGCCTGCGCATTAAAGGCTTTCGAGAAGCTGGTCAACCAATCAGGGCCAACCGTGCAATCGGCATCGGTAAACACCAAATACTCATTCGAAGCAACGCCAATTGCTGTTTTCAAAGCATTTTTCTTTCCGCTTTTTTGGTGCTTGTTTTTTATCACTTTCACCCGCGGGTCGGCAGCAGCGAAATCCATCATCACCGAAAAGGTAGTGTCTTCTGAATAATCGTCTACCAGCACCACTTCAAAATTGGGATAGTTACAAGCCAACAGTGAGGGCAGGTTTTTCTTCAGATTGAAGGCTTCGTTTTTAGCCACTACAATTACGCTTAACGGCAGTGCGGTCTTGATCGCGATATCATGAGCATTCTCAATCTTTTGCAATCCACTGCGCATCAACACCTGCATGATCAATTGAATAATCAAGACAACGAATGCTGTGACTGCAAACAGAGAAGATATCAATTGAATAAAATAAGATAGGCGATGATCGAAAGAAGCACCACAATGATAAGCACGTTTTTGTTGGACCGTGAGCGCGCCCGCCTGTGTGAGTTTGATTTCCAAGCATGACTTATGCGGCTTCGCAGCACTTCTTCGCTGCTTTGTCCTGCCTCAGATTCAGTCTCTTTCTTGATGGCTTCAACACGCGCATTGAGTTGTTCTTTTCGCTCGTTGTAAAACCGTGGTTTATATTCAAATCTGCGCGGCTGTGGTTGCTTAAAAAGAAATCGAATCATGGCTCAAAAGTAAGATGAAAATCCGCAAAACTTTTATAACATCATTTTGATGAAAAGTCTTGTTAATGCTCTGTCTAAAACGCTCGAGCCTCCCTACCTTCACATGGAAGTACTTTATATGACCCACCATCGAAAATCAATCCTCTTATCGTGCACGCTCAGTGCATTTCTTTTCTTCTCGGGAAATGACAAAACCATTCACCCCGATAAAGACCAGCCTTTTTTTCCAATTACGTTGGACGAGGCCGACAGCTTGATGTCGAAAATGAAGTTGGAAGAAAAAATTGCGCAATTTTTCATTCTCAAAAACACCGATCAAAAGAGCAACATTCAACCCGCAGGCTACCTTCTTAACACGCTGAACAAGTCGGTAATTCGAGTATATTCAGACAGCGAAATTCCGTTGATGTTTGGAGTGGATTTAGTGAACAACGATGCTCTTATTGGGGAATTAAACCTCGCCTCTCCATTTCAATTGGCCTCAATAAAAGACAAACATCGCGTCAAAGAATACGCCTATTCATTAGGCGAGTCATTGAAGATGAAGGGCATCGACTTTGTGGTTGGCCCCGCGCTTGACATCGAAACAAACGATGAGTCGCCTTACGCAAACCACTGGTCGTTAGGCAATCAGGCCGAGGCAGTTTATGAAAATGCCGCCCCAATGCTCGAGGGATTCAGCATGGCAGGCATGGTGGCAATTGCGGGAAGCTTTCCCGGCTTGGGAAGTACGAACAGAGCTTACGAACAATCGCCTGCCATCATTTATGCCAAGCGCAATGAGTTGAATAAAAGTGATTTACTTCCTTTCAAAGCAGCGATCAATGCTGGCCTTCAATCCATCCTGGTTTCGAATGCTTTTGCTCCTGGCATCGACAGTTCTCTCCATACCATTGCATCGGTTTCGCCAGTGATAAACGAGCTGATTCGCGCGCAAATGGGATTTAATGGACTGATTTGGACCGACCTCACTTGCGCGGGAAAAACGAACATCGAAGAGCGCGCAAACGAAGCCTTCTTGGCCGGTAACGACCTCATGATCATCGAACAAGACCTCGAAAAAAACATCGAGAGAATAAAAATGTTGGTCGACCAAGAAGCCATCACTTTACAGGAAATTGACGAGCGTTGTAAGAAAGTACTTCAATCAAAATTATGGCTGAAGCGCAAAAACAGAAAAAAGAACACTCAGGATTCGCTTCGGATAGAAAAACAACTCGAGTTGAAGTTGCGTCAAGTTTTTTCAGACGGCTTGGTGATGGTAAGAAATTCAAAAGGAATTGTACCGATTCAGCACCTCGATACTCAGCGCATCGCATTGATTAAAATAGGTTCAACCCACAATGAGCATTTGCAAGCATTGGTAAACCGCTACTCGCCTGCCACCGTTTTTGAATTGAATTACGCCACACTTGAGGAAGATTTTCAAACCTATCAGCAGCAGTCGCAAAACTTCAATATGGCCCTCATTATCGCTGACCCTAATGATGAGGAAATAAGCCGAAAGCGATTCGAAATGAGCGAACATTGTGAATCGGTGATCGACCGCATCGCTCAAGAAAAAACAACCGCACTGGTTTGGAATGGAAATGCGAAGGCTTTTCGTTTTCTTTCTCAGAACATTCATTTAGAGTCGGCAGTTATCGGCCACGCACCTGGGGTATATTCTGATGATTTAAGCATTCAAGCACTTTTCGGAGGGCGTGCCATAAAAGGCGAGTTGAAACGCAAGATCGATGGCATCTTTACGGCTGAAGGTGTGAGCGAAACCGTGAAAATTAGATTGGCTTATGGGCTTCCAGAAGAAGTGGGCATCAGTTCGTTTGACCTGAAAAAAATCGATTCAATTGCCAAAAAAGGAATTTCAGAAATGGCTTACCCGGGATGTCAGGTGTGGTTTGCAAAAGATGGCATCGTGGTGATGGATGAAGCTTTTGGCTATCATACGTATCAAACCGAACAAGCCGTAAAGCGCACTGACCTGTATGACCTTGCTTCAATTACCAAAATTGCCGGATCGGTGGCTGGTTTAATGAAACTTGACGACCAAGGCAGTTTCAATTTGGATTATCGACTTTGCGATTACCTTTCAGAATGGGTTGACACTACCAGTTACATGCAACTTACGATGCGTGAAATTCTAGCACACCAAGCCGGATTAACGCCATTCATTCCATTTTACAGTAAAACCATCACCAAAGGAGTCCCTAGGTATGATGTGTATAGTTTAGCTCCGTCAGAAACGTATCCGCTGCGCGTTGCACGTGAGTTTTACATTAGAGGTGACTATCCAGAACGGATGTTTCGTCAACTCGTTAACTATCAACTTTTACCCGAGAAGAAATACAAATACAGTGATGTAGGCTATTATTTCGCGTTGCGCATCATTGAGAAATTGACGGAGATGCCCATGAATGAATACCTGGACCAAACGTATTACAAACCCCTCGGGTTAAGCACCATGGGTTATCGACCCTTAGAACGTTTTGAAAAAGAGCGGATCACTCCCACTGAATACGATCGTATTTTCAGGCATCAATTGATTCACGGTGATGTGCACGATCCAGGAGCGGCTATGCTCGGTGGAGTTGGCGGACATGCCGGATTGTTTTCCAATGCCAACGACCTTGGTGTTTTAATGCAGATGTACCTCAACAAGGGCGTTTATGGCGGACAACAATTCCTAAAACCTGAAACCATTGAGGCTTACACCAAATGCCAATTCTGTGAAAATGACAACCGCAGAGGTGCTGGTTTTGACAAGCCCACCACCGATCGATCACCAGGACCAACATGCGGCTGCACCGACCTTGAGGCCTTTGGACATCAAGGATTTACCGGTACGGTAACCTGGGCTGATCCCAACGAAAATGTGGTGTATGTCTTTCTTTCCAATCGCATTTATCCCGATGCAGGGAACAAAAAACTGCAAGAATTGAACATCAGAACCGACATTCAAGGAGCGTTTTACAAAGCCATTGAAAAAGGCAAGGACTTGGCATCTGAATGATAAATCTTAACACCAATCAATGTTTAGGTTTCAACATTAGTCGTTCATTTGCGTTGAGTAGAAATCATCAATGAAAATTGGAATTGTTTGTTATCCCACTTTTGGTGGCAGTGGCGTTGTAGCTACTGAATTGGGGCTTGAAATGGCAGCGTTGGGCCATCAGGTGCACTTCATCAGCTATTCGCAACCTGTGCGGTTAGACATTTTCGCCAACAATGTTTTCTACCACGAGGTAGTGGTGAGGGATTATCCTCTTTTTGATTATTCACCTTACGAATTGGTCCTCACTTCTAAACTAGTGAGCGTAGTGAAAAATGAAAAACTCGACTTGCTTCATGTGCATTACGCCATTCCACATGCTTCTGCGGCATACATGGCAAAAAAAATACTGAAAGAAGAAGGCATTGATTTACCCATCGTTTGCACGCTGCACGGTACAGACATTACCTTGCTCGGACGAGACGCCTCCTTTGAACCGGTGATCACCTTTGCCATCAATAAAAGTGACGCGGTAACCGCAGTTTCTGAAAGTTTAAAAAATGATACGTACAATCATTTCAATATATCGCGCCACATCGATGTAATTCCAAATTTCATCAACCTGACACGTTACGAAGGCCTCAAACCCAACAGCATCAAAAGCCGTTATGCTGCTGATGGTCAACCTGTTTTAATGCACGTTTCGAATTTCAGAAAAGTGAAGCGCGTGGAAGATGTGGTTAAAATATTTGCTGGCGTGCGGGCTAAAATGAACGCAGTGCTGCTTTTGGTTGGCGATGGACCAGAGCGCTACAACGTTGAACAAATGTGCCGGCAGTTGGGCATTTGCACTGACATTTATTTTTTGGGGAAGACCAAAGATGTGGAGCAGGTATTAATGAATGGCGACCTCTTTCTTCTCCCTTCTGAAACGGAGAGTTTTGGACTTGCTGCACTGGAGGCAATGGCAGCTGGAATGCCTGTTATTTCGAGTAACTCGGGTGGGCTTCCAGAGGTAAATGAACACGGCTATTCTGGATTTATTAGCAACGTTGGGAATACCGATGAAATGACCGAAAACGCACTGAAGCTGCTCGAAAATCCAGCGTTGATGGCTCAATTTAAAATGCAGGCCTACCGGCAGGCTGAAAAATTTAGCTTGCCACAAATCTTGCCGCATTACATCGATCTTTACAACAAGCTTCTATTACCTTTGGAATCATCAGCAATCAAGCATTAAACATAGTAGTATGAAAAAGCTCGTTTTCCTCGCCATTTTCGCAATGAACCTCAGTGCATGCTCTACGTGCTATGAGTGCAGCACCGACATTCCATTGGTTGACGCCAATACTGGAGATACCATTAGCTCGAATGAAAATGTAGAAGAATTCTGCACGGCCGATGGACAAGAAGTGGAAGAAAGAGAAAAAGACGGTGCCGTTTGCAGGGTAGAGTAATTAGTTGAGAATAAACCCGTTCTCAATTCCTTTTTCTTGCTCGAGAAGCAAGTTAATGTATTTCAAATTTCTGAGTAAAAAAGCGTTTTGCTTTGCGGTATTGTTGGTATAAATCAATTTCACCTTATCGGCATTACTCAGCTTAAGACTTGCGGCAACATCTAACAAACGATAAGCACTCACGTCAAGTTTTACGCTTCCCTCAAGCAACGACAAGTACTTTTCAAATGCCGCCATCACCTCGTTCGTAGGTTTTGAATCGAGGTAAGATTCCTGCTCTATTTCAATTATCCCGCCCGGGTATTGTTTCTTTGGGAAAACGGATTGAAAAGACTTTAACTTTCCGATGGCATGCGCTTCGATAACAACATCAGACTCTCCCGAGTGGTAGCGTTTCACCACGTCAACCAAGCGACAAACACTCACGTAACCGCAGCCCAAATCAGCGTCTTCAAAGGGCAACCCAAAGGATATACTTTCCGATTCGGCCTCAGCGAAAAGTTGTCGGAAACGCGGCTCAAAAATGTGCAACGGCACTTGCTCGCCTGGCAATAAAAATATGTTAAGCGGAAAGAAAGGAATATGTTTTTCTGTTGTACTCACATCATGTAAACGCTTAAAACCAATAAAGAGTTTAAGTTTAAAATAAATTCCAAATTTCTTGACGGTTCAAATAGCCACCTCGAATCGAGTTGGTAAGTATGATTGCCACCTTTTCGTTTTTCTTCGACATCCAAAAATAAGAGCGAAATCCTCTCCACCATCCGTTGTGATAAACGAGCGTATCGCCATCATCGAGTGGTTTAATGCGCCACCCCAATCCATAATAGCTGTCTTTTCCCGTGCGTGCTTCTACAGACATCGCCTCATCCAATAATTCTTTAGAGATAATTGTAGGATGCTTGATCTCTTCAAATAATTTATACAAATCAAACACCGAGCTGTACAAGCTCTTGTCGCCTAAAATCGCGTCCAAATAAAATGGTTTCTTGGAAGAACCATCGGGATAATGTCCTTTCACTGCGTATTCGTCAACGTGACTTGGGTCGTAATAATACGTTGAAAACATGCCGAGCGGCTCGAAAATATTTAGTCGCATATACTCTGAAAAAGACATTCCTGAAACCTCTTCAATCAACACAGGAATCAAGGCATAATTCGTGTTGCAGTAATCAAAACGTTTGAAAGGCGGATAGTACGTTGGAACTTGCTCGCAGCGCAAAAATTCATACATATCTCGATTGGTCATAAACGAGTCAGGGTTGTTCCAAAGGCTATCTGTAACATAAATATAATTTCCCAAGCCGCTTGTATGATTCAACAAACTGCGTATGGTGATTTCTGGATAAGGGAAATCGAGCAAATAATTGACAACGGGATCATCCAATTCAACTTTATGTTGATCGACCAAATTCAACAAGCCCAATGCAGTGATGGGTTTTGAAAGTGATGCCAATTGAAACTGATCGTTCATTTGCAGCGAGTCGTTTGCGCTTTTCGCCCTCCACCCTTCATTGAGTCTTTCTATGCGGCCGTTGTTGGCAAATAAAGCGGCACCATTAAATTTCCCGTTTTCAGCGAGTTGCCTGAAATAATCATACACTTCAGAATGCTCGACTACATCAACTTTCAGTGGTTTACTTTCTACCGTTTGCACTTGAATCGTTGGAGCGCTTGCGTCATTTGAACTGCAGGCGCTAAAGATCACGACAAACAAAAAACCCCGCAAAATCGGGGTATTAACTTTTTTGCTGATGTTACTCACTGTCATATTTCAGAACAGGAACACGTGAAATCAAAAGAGCCGTATTCGGTTTCACAGCGTTGTTCGTAAGAGTCAGCGTCTTGTTTTGAGCCACAAATGTCAGGATATTCGTAAATAGCCGAGGCATCTTCATCGAGCACTGTGCATCGGTAGCACTTTTTGCACCCGCTGCCCACAGTAAATAAAAATAGGGCCGTCAAAATCAATAATAAGCTTCGCATATGAGTAAATTTCGAAATAAACGGTAAAGAAACGAATATAGTCTTAGTCGAGTTGCAGGAGTTCGTTCAGCAATTTAATATTTACATCTCGGCCTTTCCATTTGCTGGTTACTTGACCATCTTCTGCAAAAATCACTGTTGGGAAGGTGCCGTCTATTGCTCCGAGTAATTCACGATCGGTTGACCGCGCGATGGGAAATGCTTCGATATGCGTATCGTCAATGAAAAAATCAACCGCTTCTTCCTTTCCCATAATAACGATTCTCAGTTCATCTTGAACATCTTCAGGATTCAATTGAGCTATTAACGATGCCAACTGGGCACAATGAACACAATTAGCAAGCATTACTACGGCTACTTTTCGACCTTCGGTGAACGGAGGAAGGGATTCTGAAAACTCATTCCGTTCCAATAATTCAATGTCCAATTCGAAATCTGCATCAGCGTTATACTCGGGAAGTGGGAAGAATCCGATAATGAGCGGAATGGCAACCAACGATAAAATTGGGCCACCGAGCCACCATTTATAGCGATCAGCTTTTTGGTGTCGCCACTGCAATAGAGCAGCCACTGCAAGTAAAATAAGGTTCTTGATAATGCTGGAAGGCCCGTCAAGTGGAATCAACTCGCCAAAGCAGCCACAGTCTTCGGCTCCATTTCCCATCATCACCTGCACAGCAAGGTAAAACGTAAAAAAGACCAACATGGCCATACTGGCCATCAAGCTCCATTTCAACCGAAACGAAAATGCGATGCACAGCCCGATAACGATTTCTACCCATATTACAAAACGCGCAATAAAGGGAACTGCATTCCATGAAAGGCCAACTTGGTCAACCAAGATCAACTCAAAATAATCGATCGGAAAAAGTTTCAGGAGGCCCGAAGCAATGAAGATTAGGCCAAAAAGAATTCGAAGTAAGGGAAGTATAATTTTCATAATGGACAAAAAAAAAGAGATTATCCGATGGATAATCCCTTTTCAATTTCAATACTGGGTAAAGAATTAAGCTTCAGCCCAAGTACAAATGCTAGATGCAGTACAAGCAGCTTCAGCATCGTCAGCCTCAGACTTAGAAAGACCTTCGTAATCAACAGTAGTTGAAGAAGACTGACCTAAGAACTCAACTGTACAAGTACATGTGTAGTCTTTTTTGCAAGAAGAAAGAGCGAAAACTGCAAGAGCAGCAACAAATAATAACTTTTTCATTTTTAAATTGTTTATTGGTTAGCAATGGCGCAAATGTAAACGATAATTACACAGACGCAAATTTTTGTTGCAAAGGTTTTTCTACATTCACTTGAAAAGAATTATTACGTTCGTTAAGAAATGATTAACAAAGGACTGGCATACGATGTAAAGATCTTGTTGGCCTGGGGCGAGAGCATCTCAGGAAACAAGAAGATCACTGAGTGGCTGATGAAGAATGGTTTTTCAGAGTTAGGTCTATTTCATTTTGCGCTGCGCAACGAAGACCGCAGCAGGCAATGGCTCATGGATCATAAATTTCCGCATTTAATGGCATTGATCAATGGTATTGAAGGCAGTCAGAACGCATTGACTTGGCTCCAAACGCACGGCTATTCAACCCTTTATAAAATGGCGCTCATCGGTGATGGCGATGAGAATACATTCGAAGAAATGAAGCGCAACGACTTGAAAGTGTACGCGATGTTGGCTAAAAAAATGCAGCAGGTGAAAGATGAAATCGAGGAACAGAATAACGACATTCACCGTATTTCTAAGTCGTAAATCTATTTCTGGGGTTTGGTATTGATGAATTTACCCTTCCATTTTTCTCCGTTCGGATAAATGATTTTACCTTTCCCGTTTAGCGCACCCTCTTCCCATTTTCCAGAATAAATTTCACCATTGGGATACTTCATCTTTCCGGAGCCCGACATTTCATCCTTCTTCCATCGGCCCCTGTACTCGCGTCCGTTTTTCCACGTCATTTGACCTCTTCCATGGCGCATTCCATTTTGCCAACTGCCTTCATACACGCTGCTGTCTGACCAAATCATACGGCCATTTCCACTGAATTCACCATTGAATATTTCACCGTAATACTTCGAGCCATTCTCCCAAAACACCGAATGAAAACCATCGGAAAGGTTGCGAATGTCATTTCCATTAAACTCTTGACCCCATGCCGAACTGCAAACAACCGATAACACGAATACTACCTGAAAAACCTTAGAAATAATTCTTTTTTGCATCTACTTGAGTTGTTTGATTTCGCCCGCTCCGGTTATGTTCTTATTCACCGCAGGATTGCCAAAGTAACGCACTTCGCCCGCTCCGGTGATAGCAACACCCAAGGCTTTCTCCACAGCCATTTCTATTTCGCCCGCTCCAGTGATATCAAACTTCGCTTCTTGCGCTTGAAGGTCTAATCCATTTATCTCGCCCGCACCAGAAATGTGAATATCCACGTAATCGGCCTTTCCTCTGAGGTTCAACTCTCCACCTCCCGAAATATCAATGTCTAATTCCTTCACGTCAAACTCAAGGTCTCCTTCACACGCACCGGAAACGTCCAACTTAAACTGCTTTGAGTTTATGGGATCTTTTGACTTAATCTCAGCAGCACCGGATATATTCACCTTCTTCAAGCTTTTGTAGGAAATACGAAGCAACAATTGCTCAGCGTTTAAATACTTGTCTTGAGAGCTAACAACCAATGTGTTATCGGAAACGCGCACCGAAATGTGCTCGTGAATATTCTCATCCGTCACAACTTCAATCTTTTCTTTTCCTTCCGTCAATTCAACATCAAACATTCCAGAAAGCACAATGGCTTCAAAAGATTCCAAGTCTTGTTCGCGAGATTGCACGTTGCCGTTGCCCTTAATATGCTCAGCGCATGAATTGAATAGAAATGCAGATGCGACCAGAATAATGCTTGCGATATTTTTCATTGTGATTGGTTTTAGGTCAAAAGTGTAAAATGTTTCACATTTGAAGTTGATTAAACGAAATTATCTATGAATCTACTTTTACTGAGCAACTCAACTATTCCCGGGCAGCCTTACCTCGATTGGCCAAAACGCATCATCAGCCGTTTTCTAGGCGAACATAAAAAAGCATTATTTATTCCGTATGCCGCAGTATCTTTTGGCTATGACGAATACGAAGCGATGGTGAAAAAGGCCCTTTCTGAAGTAGGGATTGAAGTCACTTCTATTCATCATTTCGACAACCCTGAAGCGGCAGTACTCAGCGCGGAGGCCATTTTGGTAGGCGGAGGCAATTCATTCAAACTGTTGGAACAACTCTATAAAAACAACATCGTAGCAGCCATTCGAAAAAAGGTGGATGAAAACACACCGTACATCGGCTGGAGCGCAGGATCGAATGTGGCGTGCAAAACCATTAAGACTACCAACGATATGCCTATTGTGGAACCGCCAACATTTGATGCCCTTCAGCTGATCGATTTACAAATTAATCCACATTACACTGAGCAAACCATTGCTGGCCACGGTGGCGAAAGCAGGCTTCAGCGTTTGCTTGAATACAGCGCCATCAATACAACATCAGTGCTATGCCTACCCGAAGGCACGGCACTCAAAGTAGAAGGTGACGAATGGAGCTTAATCTCTTCTGAACCAATAAAGCTGATAAAAGCCGGTGGGGTGATTGAAACCTTGCATCAAGGCATTGTGCAATTGTGATTTACTTCTTCTTTGGATAGCTGTTTTTCACGCTATCTAAGCCTTGTTGATCGGGAACGCCATGCGGATGAATTGCGTTAGGTTGTGCGTTTCGTGTTGGTTCCTGATTTCCATTGGAATCTGAGGAAGAAACGGGCGGTGCAGACTGCGCTTCAGATTTCACAGCGCTTGACTCAGATTTAATTTCATTCGACTTGCTTGCTTTTCCATTTCCAGAGCAGGAAACACTAATCAACGCCAGCAAAACGAAGCTAGAGCACAATAATCTTTTCATTCTTGGTGATTTGTCCGTTTCGCCTCATTTGCACAATGTATTGCCCTGAAGGCAGTGCCAACTTATTAAATGTAAGCCGATGAATTCCAGGTTTCATTTGATCTGAATACATGGCTTTCACCAATCGGCCATGAATGTCGATGATGTTAATGTCAACCGCTGCCCATTCTTCATTTTCAAAATACAGCGTGACCAACTCAAATTCGCTGGAAGGGTTGGGGTAAACCTTCATACTGAAATCTTCTTCTAGCTCAGCAACTCCCTCAGGAATAAGCGGTGCGGTGTCTGAACTCAATACATGGATATATGATTCCTTCACCAGCGTATCGCCACCCAATTGATTACTCACGCGAAGGGTTACATCAAACCAGCCCGTATCGTTGTAATCAACCAAAACATTTTGTGAAAACGAATTCAAAGGATCACCACCTTCGAATGTCCAAATCCAACTCGTGGGTTGGTTGGTAGAGCTATCTGTAAAGAAAACAGATTCGCCTTCATACACCTCCAAAGTATCAGCGCCAAAAAGGGCTTGAGGATATGGTATAGGTTCATAATCACCCCCAACTTCAGCGATCCAAGTGTTCCAATTGTGATTGTTTGAACCAAAGCATCCTGCCATCCATACGGTTGGATTCGCAGCGTTGTGCCTTCGTTGCATGTCACTGTAGTCGCCCCATCGCTCTAAGCCGCTCAACCACGTGTGATCAACGTAGCTATTGCCCGACTTTACTAAAGTGGGATCAGACCAATTCATAAGGTAATCGCAATTTACCACTCCAATTTCTGGATAGGTAGAACTAGAAACACTCAGATAGCCAATCATCACACTTTTATCCTCTTCTTCCAGGCCGTATGAAGCAAGAGAAGGGAAGACATAATCGATACCCACGGTGCCAAACCTTGACGTTTCATACGCACTTGGATTGATAAGAGGAATGCGGTAATACGCAATGCCTGAATAACCAGAATTTTGATAACTCACTTGATGCACGGCATGCACAACACCATCCAAATAAAAAGCGTGCTGCATTCGAGAGTCGTTTGTGTTCAGCTGAGCATTCGTACCCAATTGCAAGGCATTTCCTGGTGCAGAGTAACTCGGCACGATGAAGGACGATAAAAGATTTAACGAAGGATTGGAAGAAACACTACCTGTTACTTCGTATAGATTTAACCGGTTAGACGAAAACGTACCACTCGAAAGCAGATAAATGCCAGGGCCATACTCACCACCTTGGCCGAAGGAAGCAGGAACAAGCGAAAACGCTCCGAGCTGACTTCCTGGAATTCCATCGTATATAACAAAGTTGACATTGGCGCCTGCGTACCCATCATTCTTGTCGAGTTGGTAAACGATGGCTTCATTAAACGAGTTAGAACCCGATTGAAATAAGTTTCCGGTGATGAAAACGTCATTCTCTGAAATCCCAATGTGCGGATAATCTAACCAACTGCCATCGTTAAATGGATCGCCATCCAATTCATACACATTCCAATTGCCCGCAGGATTATTGGTTTGCGAGAAGCAAACAATGATTTTTGAAGAAGATGAGCTGCTGCCGTGCAAGATGATGAAGATAAACTTATCGGCAACGGGGTCATAAATCACCCGTGGATCGAACAACCCGGCAGTGACGTTGATGGCAGCTGATACGTCATCCAGCCAATCTTCGTGCAACTCGTTGGTCATCACAGCGCTGCCATTGTCGTTGTAAAACGCCATCGAGCTGTTGTCGATGCTGATTATTTTACCTCCGTTGCTTATCGCTATCGTATTGTCAGGCGGTGTTCCGGTGACCAAGGTATTGCCGAGAAAGTTTGTACCCACTTCAGGATCTACAGAACGAGCACTGCCGTGTGTTGAATTTTCTTCAATCACTGCATTTTGACGGAGCATTTTCTGTCTTTCCTTTTCATCGTCAAGTGGAGTTGGAGTGCCATGGGTATATGCAGCCACTCTGCTGATTGACTTCATCCACTTTACTTTTCCGGCATCATCGCTGCGATCGATTACTCCTAAAAACTTTGCTTGGCGAACGTCTGAACGTTGAGCTGTTCCCTCAATTTCACCAGTATATTGGGGCATTTTATGCTGGGCCGATACAGATAAAAATATAAACGCACTAAAAGCCACAGTAACGATGTGTCTCATAATTCTCTCTTAAAATGTTTCAATTAGGTTGTCAGACAAATATGCCTTTTTTTGCACTGATTTTACTCTCAAAAGCCAAAAAAGAACATACGCATGACAAAAAAGATCCTCTTTATCTTATCCATAATTGTTTCCTCACATGCATTCTCTGCAGAAGGAATGTGGGTTCCAGGCATGATTAGCAAAATGGTTGCTGACAACATGGAATCGATGGGTATGAAAATCAGCTTAGACGATATTTACGCCATCAACAACTCGTCCATCAAAGATGCCGTGGTGCATTTCAATGGCGGCTGCACTTCAGTTTTGGTTAGCGATCAAGGTTTACTCCTCACCAATCACCATTGCGGATACAGCAGGATTCAAGCACATAGCTCACTGGAAAACAACTATTTAAAAGACGGGTTTTGGGCCATGAGTTTGAGTGAAGAACTGTCAAACCCGGGTATGGACGCCACCGTTATCAAAGAGATTCGTGATGTAACCAATGACATGCTCGCAGAGCTTTCTGTGGAAGCCACTGAAGCCGAGCGCATAGAACACCTCACGAAAAAGAGCGCTGAACTCATCAAAAAAGTGAAGGAAGAAACAGGTTTTGAAGCATACGTAAAAGCGTTTTACCACGGCAATCAATACCTGCTTTTTGTGAACGAAGTTTTTACCGATGTGCGCTTGGTTGGCGCTCCGCCATCATCCATTGGTAAATTTGGTTTCGATACTGACAACTGGGTTTGGCCGAGACATACGGGAGATTTTTCTGTGTTTAGAATCTATGCCAACGCTGACAACAAACCCGCGGATTTCAATGAAGATAACAAGCCCTATCGCCCCAATCATTTCTTGCCTGTAAACATTCAAGGTGTGGAAAAAGATGATTTTACATTGGTGTATGGCTTTCCCGGAACAACAGAAAACTACATCACCGAAGCCGAAACAAAACATGTATTGGAGGTCATCAATCCCTTGCGTCTAAAAATGCGCGAAGCCTCGTTGGGCGTGATCGATGAAGCGATGAAAGGAAGCGAACTCACCAAGATTCAATACGCTGCCAAGCAGAGCCGCATCAGCAATGCGTATAAAAAATGGATCGGTCAATCGAAAGGATTGATTCGCCATAAAGTGCTCGACAAAAAAGATTCTGTGGAAGCCTTGTTTGCGCAGCGCATCGCTGATAATCAAGATTGGAACACCGCTTATGCCACGCTTATTTCAGAGATAAAAGCGATTGAAGCCGCAAAATTGCCCCTCAATGTAAACCGCAACTACTTCATTGAATTTTACTACATGGGTCCTGAAATCTTGCGTTTTACTGAAAAATACCGAGAATTAGTAGCCATGTGTAAGGATGAAAACATCACCGATGAAGCCATTGAAGCTTGGATAAATGAGCACATAGACAATTCAGGATACTTTAAAAACTATGATAATACGGTGGATGAAGATATCATGAAGGCACAAATCGGATTCTTTGTGGAAGATCAAAAACCCCTTGATTTCCTAAACAATTTGAAGTCTGATAAAGAATCTCTCACCGCGTTTGTCGATCGATTGTATGAAGAAACACTGTTTGACAATGAGGCCGATCTGACTGACTTTTTCAGCACTTTTAAACGAAAGCACTACAAAAAGATTGAAGATGATCCCGCGTACGAACTTTCGCTGCGGTTGGCCATGTTTTACAGCGATGTAACCCGACCAGAACTTCTAAAATACGTCACCAACAGCGACAGCCTGATGCGCATTTGGATGGACGCTCAAATGCTTGTATTGCCCGAGCGCACCTACTCGCCTGACGCCAACGGAACGCTCAGAATCACCTTCGGAAAAGTGGAAGGTTATGAACCGTTTGACGGAGCGGAGTATGCATACTACACAACGCTTGAAGGAGTGATGGAAAAAGAAGACCCGACCAACCCTGAATACAACGTTCCAGAGCGATTGAAAGAATTGTACGCAGCAAAAGACTATGGCAGATACGCGCACAGCACGGGCGAAATGAGGGTAGCTTTTGTGGCCAGCAACCACACTTCAGGAGGGAATAGCGGAAGTCCAGTTATTGACGCCAACGGAAACCTTATCGGATTGAATTTCGACAGAACATGGGAAAGCACGATGAGCGACATCATGTTTAACCCAAGCATCTGCAGAAACATTTCGGTGGATATTCGCTACGTGCTATTTATTATGGACAAATACGCGGGTGCAAAGCATTTGGTAGACGAAATGAAGCTCGTGAGCGAGTAAGTTTATCCGAAGAAAATGTAGGTAATCACGATGGCGGCTACGATCCCGCAAAAATCAGCGAATAGTCCTGCACCAAGGGCGTAGCGTGTTTTTCGGATTGACACCGAGCCGAAATAAACAGCAAGGGTGTAAAACGTTGTTTCGGTTGAGCCTTGAAATACGCTCGCCATACGCCCAACGAAGCTATCGGCTCCGTGCACCGTCATCTGTTCAATCATCATTCCACGAGCGCCACTTCCGCTCAACGGCTTCATCAAGGCGGTTGGCAAGGCGTCTACAAAGCGTGTGTCTTGTAAAAACAGAGCAAAAAACCAACCCATACCGTCTACGAGATAGGTCATGGCTCCACTCGCTCTGAACACACCTATCGCTACCAAAATGGCTACTAAATAAGGGATGATTTTGATGGAAATGCTGAAGCCATCTTTTGCGCCTTCGATGAATGTTTCGTACACGTTGATTTTCTTTCGCAGTGCCAAAAGCAAAAAGACCATTATGATTCCCAAAATAATGGCATTTCCCGCGGCACTGCTCACGGTAGAAACCATGGCATCACTCATGGATGAAAAGGCAAACAGCACGGAGGCGATCACGGCAGTGATTCCACCGAGCCAAAGCAAAATGGTGGGTTGCAACAAATTGATGCGTTGCTTTACGGCCACAGCGATTAAGCCGCCCAACGAAGCGAAGTAAGTGGCCAATAAAATAGGGAGAAAAACATCCGCAGGATTGGCCGCACCTTGCGCTGCTCGAATGGCCATCACACTCACCGGCACAATGGTTAGTCCTGACGTATTGAGCACAATAAACATGATCATCGCATTGGACGCGGCTTCTTGATTGGCGTTGGTTGACTGTAAGTCTTGCATTGCTTTCAATCCAAGCGGTGTGGCTGCATTGTCGAGTCCGAGCATATTGGCCGAAAAATTCATCATCATCGAACCGATGGCAGGATGATTTTTTGGAAGCTCAGGAAACAACTTTGTAAAAAATGGAGACACAATGCGCGTCAAATAATTGACTGCTCCGCCTTCTTCCCCAATTTTCATAATTCCTTGCCATAGCGATATCACGCCAATCAAATAGATGGAAATATCAACGCTCACTTTGGCCATGTCAAACGTGCTTTGAACCATATCGCCAAAGACTTGCGTATCTCCAGCCACAAAGAATTTGATCAATGCAACGGCAAAGGCCACCAAGAAAAACGCAACCCAGATGTAATTGAGAGCCATGTTTCAAAATTGAATCATTCAAAGGCTCAAATAAGTCGTCTTGGTTTATTGTTTCAACATCCAGTGTTAATTGCTTTCTGCCGCTATTGAATGGATTCCACTTTCGCACTTGGAGTATACATTTACTTTCGCTTCACCGAAATTATGGTCTTTAACTCCATCGAATTCCTCGTTTTTGCAGTGGCATTCTTCGCGCTGTGGCCTGTATTCAGGAAGAAGAACAATGCGCGGTGGAGTTTCATCACCGTTATGTCGTTTGTGTTTTACGGCTGGTGGGATTGGCGATTTCTGTTTTTGATTATCGGGAGTGGACTGATCGATTACTTTGCTGGATTGCTCTTGGTGCAACGATCATCGCACAAAAAACTCTTTTTAATCGTCTCGCTGATTGGCAACTTGGGATCGCTGAGCGTGTTTAAGTACAGTGTGTTTTTCGCCACGGTGCTTGACGATTTTTTTAACTCCATGGGCATAGCATCTTCTTTTATTGATCATGTGCCTGAATTTGCACTGATCTTACCCGTTGGAATCAGTTTCTACACGTTTCAATCGATGAGTTACACCATTGATGTGTACCGCGGCAGGCTCCAACCCACAAAAAATATCCTCCATTTTTTCAGCTATTTGGCCATGTTTCCTCAGCTGGTTGCTGGTCCAATTGTGCGCGCCAAAGACCTTTTAAATCAACTCGCACAACACAGAACTACGAACGCTCTGCAGCGCTGGAATGCCATTAAACTGATGGCGTACGGATTGTTTCAAAAAGTGGTGCTCGCAGATAATATGTCGTTTTTCATCGACTCGGCTTTTGAAGGAAAAAGCGGTTTTGACGGCACGGCTTATTGGTGGTTGGTGATGATGGCATTTTCGTTTCAGATCTATTGCGACTTTAGTGGCTACAGCCTTATTGCGCGTGGACTTGCGAAATACATGGGGTATCATTTCAAGATGAATTTTAACCATCCTTACCTCGCTACAAGTATGCGTGAGTTTTGGACGCGGTGGCACATTTCGCTTTCTACGTGGTTTAGAGACTACGTTTACATTCCGCTGGGCGGAAGCCGAAACGGATTATTGGTCGGTTTATTTGCCTTGTGGACTACGATGCTCCTTTCAGGATTGTGGCATGGAGCGAATTACACCTTTATTGTGTGGGCGGCACTGCACGCGGCATTCTCAAGTATTGAAAGAATCACCAAGTGGAATAAAGCATGGAGCCGATCCCGCTTTAAGTGGATGCTTATTCCGATCATTTTCGTGCAAGCCTTGGTTGCTTGGGTTTATTTTAGGGCCGCAGACCTTGCGCAAGCCAACGAAATTGTGAGCACGCTCTTTTCCTTTCAGCCGAGCGATTTTGGCTTCATTCACTCCTTCGAAAACGCTTTACTTGTTCTTGGCTTAGCATTCTTAATAGAGACAGTGATTTTAATTCGAAAAGAATTCACATTAATTTCAATTTGGTTTAAAACAAAACACCTCGACATTGTATTGGTTTGTATGAGCATTATCGCATCCATTTTCTTTCGAGGCGAAGGTGCGCAGTTTATTTATTTCCAGTTTTAGGTGAACCCATCAAAGAAAATATCAGTAACGCTCTTTTCCAGCTCAATTCTACTCGGATTGTTTGGATGGTTGCTGCCAATTTCACCTGATTTAACCTTCAACAAGGAAGTGTTCTGGTTGAAAAAAACATTCACATCAGAGTCGTATGACGTAGTAGTTGCAGGAGATTCCAGAATTTATCGAGGCGTTTCACCCGATGATCTTCTGAAGCCACTGGGCAACGGTGTAGATGCCATTAACTTGGGATATTCAAGCGCTGGTTTTGACAAAAAATACCGTTCTTTTATTCTTTCAAAATTGGACAAAAAGGGCAAGGTTAAAACCGTTGTTGTTGGACTTACACCGCATTGTTTCACACCTGACGCGCTAGAAAATGGTCATTTTCACAAAATACGCGCAACCACCAACACTGACCTGCTTACCATACTTTACCTCGAGCCTATTTTGAAGTTTTTCGAACCCCGAAAAATAAAGGCGATCTTCAAGCTGAATTTTAATCAACCCTCAAATTCACTTGAGAAATTTCACAATAACGGTTGGGCTGAATCTGACAACCTGAAAGGAGATTCATTGGCAGCGCTAAAAAATTATTCAAAAGTATTTATCGACAATACCGTGAATGAAGAAGCCGTAAAGGAGTTTATGGTATGGATTGACAGCGTGTCAAACGCGGGAATTCAAGTGATTGGATTTCGACCTCCAACAACACCACAGATGCGCGCATTGGAAGATTCGTTGAGCGGCTTCGATGAAGAAAAAGTCAGACAGCAATTTGAGTCCAATGGCGGATATTGGATGGATGTGAAAGACGAAGATTACAGCAGCTATGATGGTAGCCATTTGAGGTCTTCAGACAGCAGAAAGTTGTCGCGCGAAATTGGGGAAGTAATCAAGCGCCTTTAACGGTGCCGTTCCGTAGCCATTTAATCTTCCACTGCTAGAAGGCTGCAATCCTTTGTCGAAGACTCAACTTGCACAAATCATATGTTTTGGTGGTTCAACGGAGCGCTGAGCGCTAAACGCTGCCATTGCCACTCCTTGTCCCTCGCGCCTGGCGCCTCTTCCCTACTCAACCAAACTAAAACTCCCGCGAAACGACCGCTGCTCGCCTGCTTCGTCTGTGAATTGAAGAACGTAATAATACGTGCCTTCAGCTGCGGCAATGCCGTTGATGTAACCGTCCCACACCATGGCCAAGCTGCCACTTTGATGCACCAATTGCCCCCAACGGTTGTAGATGAAAAACGACACTTCCGTCATGCGGCAGTCGATGTCAACAGAAAATACATCGTTTACCCCATCGGCATTGGGTGAAAACACATTGGCGATGCGCGGTGTGCAGCGCTCTGGACAAAATCCCTTTTCGCCAATGGTGGTGCTGTCGAGCACGCTGCATGATTTCAGCGTAACGGTGACAATGTATCTTCCCGTTTCAGATGAAAAAACCGTGATGGACGAATCTGTGCTGCCCGTGCTCCATGCATACAACTGACCAGCAGGTGCATTTTGGACCAGATTGCGCAGCAGCACTTCTTCTCCCGGACACAGCAGCGTATCGTTGGGTAGAAGGACTTTTGGTTCTCCGTTAAACTCAATCTTAAACGTATCGATGAGCGTGTCGCATATGCTCGCGCTTTTGAGCCAATACGTGCCACTTTCGCTGACGCGGTATTGCGGACCTGTGGTGCCGTCATTCCACTCGTATTGAATGCCCGCGCTTTGACTGTTGAGCAAATAGAAGGCATCGTCTAAGCAATACACACTATCGTTTGGCAGCACACCATCGGGTTGAGCTAAAAACGTAACCGCAATGCTGGCGCTGTCGCTGCCGCAGGCGTTGGTGGCTGTGAGCCAAACATTGCCCACCCCCTGCCCCCCTCCCGAGAGGGGGAAGTTGCTTCGATTAACGATTATCGAGTCGATGCTGTCGCCCGTACTCCACAATAAAGTGGTATAGCTGTTTTGGTGTTGGATTTCTGGGATAACTAAAAAACTGTCGGCACACAGCGCGGTGTCGGGTGGCAGTTGCACCGAAAGTGGCAGCGCTGCTTCTACTTGGATGGTGTCGCTATCGCTGCCACATTCGTTGGTGAAGGTAAGATAGAATAAACCCACCCCCTGACCCCCTCCCAAGAGGGGGAAGTTAGCAGAATCAAGCGTTAATGTACTATCAGTGCTGCCTGTGCTCCAAAGGTATTGGCCCTTTTTATTGCCTGCACTGAGTTTTACGCTGTCTGAAGTTGCAGCACAAAAATCTACATCTGGACCCAAGTCTATGCTGGGTGTTTCTTTTACATAGATGGTTTTGACCACCGTGTCGGTTACCGCACCGTTTTGGGCTATGAGTGTAACGGTGTAAGCCCCAGGATTATCATACACATGAAAGGCATTGACCAAGGTGCTGGTGTTGGCTGCGCCCGATGCAGGATCTCCAAAATTCCACGACACATTGGTGATGAAATGATAATTGATGTTGAAAAAAGTGGTGTCTCCAACGCAGGGGGTTTCTGCAATAAAAGAAGTTTTAAAAAAATTGGAGGGGAAGTTGGGTAACGTTTCAATACCAGTTCTACCATCGCCCAGGTACAACACGCTGTCTTGAAAATTGCATGCTGCGCCAGCTGCATTTGGGTTGTTAATAACAGCCATGTAGCCGTTTGAGTTACTACCAAATTTACTGATGGTGTATATCTTACCATCCAAGCCATACTGCATTCCTGTCGTCAATCTAGTAACACTAGAATACAAAGGCACGGCTGATGCTTGAATGGCCGCTGCGGTTGGCAGGGTAACATCAAACTGAATTGGACCGCCCGTATACAATTTTGTATCGTCTGCAGAAAACTCTATTCCAGGCCTTGGTGAAGCCGATGGCATGGATCGAAGGTTACTCAATTGACCTGTGGCATTGTCAAAATCAAACAACTCCATGTCACCATTGTGAATGTTTACAAACATATTCCCGCGGTGATTGAAGCGCAAGGTGCCTTCACAATGTCCATACGTCATCATCGAAGGCCCTAAGGCTGTGGTTACAGGTGTTGTACTTACTCCCGATTCCGAAACCAAAAAAGCATGGTACTTATTGCTGCCGCATTGCTGCACCATGACCCAATAGTCAACCCCGTTGGCGTGTTGTGTAGCTGCAATTTTCTCAGAAGTGCTGTCGATCAAAACTATGTTCTTCATTCCAGGCACAATGTCACCCAAGCCTCCGTCAAGCGTCATGTCCACAACATGGTAAAAGAGTCCATTCTCATTATTACTTGAAAATATATCCGCCACATCAGATGAAAAGGCATAGTACTGATTTGAATCTCCAGGATTAGGAATCGCGATTTGTCCTCCTTCTGCTGCCACAGGAAAAAGACCGGTTGAATTTGGCATTACCTCATGGTTCTTGTTTATAACCTCTTGTACTATAAAATAGAAAAGTAAATTCCCAAGTGAATCAGAAACCACTGCTTCACTATTGCCAGCATAAGTTGAATTTGTATCGGCCACAGGAAACCCACTTAAAAAGTTCATCCCAGCCTGAAAGCCAAAATACCACCAGGCACTTTCCAATTGAGCAAACAATGGTGTAGCAAAAACCACCGCAAATGTGAATACCAGACTAGCTCTCCGCATCAATGATTAATTAACTACAACTCTAAACTGCTTGATGCTTTCTTCGTTCGAATTATCATGCAACTGAAGAAGATATATCCCCGAGTTTCGGTCAAGAATGATGGATGAAGAGAGTGTCTTGTTTAAGTTTTTGAAATAAACCAAACTGCCCATGGAATTATATATTTTGACTTGCCCCGTATAAGCAATATCAAATAATATTGTGAATTCACTGTCATTCGGATTAGGATAGATCTTTATTCCATCTTCAGACTGATCGCTTTCTGAGAGGTCTTCCTTGCCTTTTTTGTAGTATCCTAAACTCCCGAACTCCAAACGTCCTAGGAAGGCTTCAGGGTTATTTGGTGCGGTGATGAAAGTATTTGAAAACAACTGATTATGAGGTAAAGATGAAGAATTATAAAACTCTAAATAAGTTCCAATCAAATTAGGTAATCTCATCGAACCGGCATTGATCAATTTATCTTCTAACGCTGTTATATCATTACCATTATTTATTCCAATATCAAATGACAATGCATAATTATCATCGATAAAATTGCCCGAAGGATCAAATTGAATGGTAAAAATGTCGTGTCGAAAGGGAGTTCCTCCGCTTAAGAATGAAGGTGTTGTTCCTAAAGGATTGGTAATGTTGTAATAAGAATTTGGAATATTAGCTACATCTTCGTGCTCACCATACACAAACACTTCTGCACCTATAATTTCCAAAGACCTTGCTGCTTCATCAAGACCAAAACTTGATCCTTCGTGACGAAACCATTGGTCGGCCAAGGTAAAGTCAAGTGATCCAATGAAAATGTCAAAGTCTCCAATTCCGCCAGTTGTCATCGAACTCCAAGTATGGGTAAAGTCATCTTCAAAACTACCACAAACAAAGACTTGATTCAATCCAAAGGCCGCAGGTGGCAGCATTTCACCTAAGTCATCTACGGCCAGTTCAATATCATGAGCATACTCTTCTCCTGTTGAATTATAAACGCGGATGGCAGCATCAGTTAAGACTAAAGTTGTCAAATCAAAAGAATGATCCGAAACAAAAATATCGGTATTTCCTAGCAGTGTTGTAGATCCTGGGGCGACAAAGCTTAAAAACCCCTGCGTTAACTGAGGTGCTATCGACTGTCCACTAAAAGTTCCTGCAACATAAAAATGCAATTCATTGCTTTTTTGCAACACATCGATGGCATCTCCGCGATCGTCATTAGGTGTTCCGAAAGGACCAAAAAGATTTACAACGGAGCTAGTTATTTCAAATCCAGTATTTAAATCCAATACTACAACAATGGGGTCATCTCCACCAAGCAACCCTCCAACACCGTTAAAAAGGGTTGAACGCTCACCAACCACACCAAGATGCTCCGTGTGCACCGCCAAATCATGAAATCGGTTTTGCTCCGCTGCGCCATTTCCAGCAGCAAACACCCAGTTTACTTCCCCTGTAATCGGCTCGATTTGCATCACTATGCCTTTTTCAACAAATCCTGTTGCTGCATTATTTATTGGAAACCCATTAGTTGTAGCTATTGGCACTGGCTCTCCTTCAGAGTTGTTTAACTCAAAGACACCTGCGCCTGCAATACCTCCGGTTGCGTATAACTTTAATCCAGAATAATCATTTCCTTGCACTTGCAGTGCTTCGATATAATCAGCTCCACTACCATCGATATTGAGCGCCCAAAAAGCACCGCAAGGCCCGTAGGCAACAATGTATCCCGCTTCTCCTCCTCCTTGGGAGTTTAACGTAATGGTTCCTCCATCAAATTTTTCAAATTCTATTTGATTGAAATAACGTCCACCTAAAAAATACATCTCGTAAGGACCAACGTCAGGTGGAATATTTAAACCACCCAACTCTAACACCTCATCATAGGTTAATCCTTCTGCACAGAGTCCTTCAGCCCAGTTTACTCCTGTAGATAGGGGTTGTTTTGGATACAATTCGTCTGCAACTACATCGATCAACGCAATGGGATGAGAGGAGTTACACCCATGGTAATCGAGGTGCAACCAAACTACGTGTGTTCCCACTCCTGCTGCCAATGGATTGAAAACACCTGTTACTGGATTAACTCCGGGTCCACTGAAGGTAATTTCATTGCCTACCGTAAAGGGATAGGAGAATGGAGGTCCTGGAATAAAATCCCATGGCAAAAGAAAGGAGTCATTCAACAAGCAAACCTCAAACGTATCTATTGTAAAATTTGGATGCTCATCTAAGGCTCCGCAGAACATACCAACTTCATTGTGCATAAAAGCTCCACCATTATTGCCATCGTATGAGTTCCAAGGGGTTGTCCAAAGTGCTGGTCCAGAAAGAATGGCATTATTGACCGTCACATCATCTCCAAACCTTCCTGTAAACAACACATCCTCATCGCCCGGTGCGCCAATACTGACTTGACTTCTCACTTCAATATCCGAAATAAAACGAGCCTTTACTGCCGCACCCGAACCAATCGGCCCCGTGCTTAAATTGTAAGTAGGATTTGGAGGAGCGTTAAAATCATGTTGCCAAAGCATCGTTGCGCTCGTGCCTAGGTCTTCCCACTTTTCAATGCGAGAATATGCACCCATGTGCAATTGAAAAGGATTCATATCGTTGAGGGTAGGGTGTGTCCAAAGTCTCTGAGGTAAATCTAAGGGGCGCGACATCATTCCCCTATTCCATGCAATGTAAATGTCATCGCAATCG